>CAVXWX010000005.1:0-315779 GCA_963765555.1 uncultured Alphaproteobacteria bacterium | reverse complement strand
AACGCCCGACCCTAACCTTGGCAAGGTTATGCTCTACCCCTGAGCTACGCCCGCTTCCTTGGGTGAGATGCAGATACTCACCACTGGCGTGTCCTGCAAGAGGAAAATCGGCCTGAGCCGCGAAAAAAGTGCCTTCCGGGAAATATTTTGACGCGCGCGGGATACGGCATTGCCCGCGAACGCCTATTCCAGTTCTATCAACAAATCCTTGGCATCGATCTGGCCGCCCGGCTGCACATGCACCGCCTTGATCACCGCATCGCGTTCCGCATGAATGCCGGTTTCCATCTTCATCGCTTCGATGGTCAGCAACAGATCGCCTGCCTTGACGGGTTGGCCGACTGTCACGCCAACCGTGGCGACCACGCCCGGCATCGGTGCGCCGATATGGTCATGGTTGCCGCTTTCCGCTTTGGGGCGCTGGATGGTCGAGGCTTTGACCAGCCGGTTCGGTACCCGAATGACCCGTGGTTGGCCGTTCAGTTCAAAGAATACCTTGGCCTCGCCGTCCTCGTTGGTTTCGCCCACCGCTTGCAGGCGGATTTCGAGCGTTTTTCCGGGGTCGATCTCGGCGCTGATTTCCTCGCCGGGTTGCATCCCGTAAAAGAATGTCAGCGTGGGCAGGGTGCGCACTGGGCCGTAGATGCGGTGGCGGCCCATGTAATCCAGAAACACCTTGGGATACATCAGATACCCGTTCAGGTCCTCATCATCGACGGGTTTGCCCTCAAGTTCGGCGCTGACCTTGGCGCGAACCTGTTCCAGATCGACGGGGGGCAGGTGGCGGCCCGGTCGTTCCGTGTTCGGGGCTTCGGCTTTCAGCACTTTCTTTACAATGCTATCGGGAAAGCCGCCGGGGGGCTGGCCCAGATTGCCGCGCATCATGTCGATCACACTATCGGGGAACGCCACGTCAACGGTCGGGTCTTCCACTTGCGCGCGGGTCAGGTTCTGGCTGACCATCATCAGCGCCATATCGCCCACAACCTTGGAGGACGGGGTGACCTTGACGATATCGCCAAACATCTGGTTCACGTCCGCATAGGTCTGCGCCACCTCGTGCCAGCGCTCTTCCAGCCCGAGCGAGCGCGCCTGCGCCTTGAGGTTGGTGAACTGGCCACCGGGCATTTCGTGCAGATACACTTCGGATGCGGGGGCCTGAAGGCCGGATTCAAAGGCGGCGTACTGGCCGCGCACGGCCTCCCAGTAGTTGCTGATTTCGCGGATCGCGCCGATGTCGAGGCCAGTATCGCGTCCGGTGTGTTTCATCGCTTCGACGACGGATCCCAATGTGGGCTGGCTGGTGTTACCGCACAACGCGTCCATTGCGGCATCCACCGCATCCACACCTGCCGCTGCGGCGGCCATCACGGTGGCAATCGCAGCACCGGATGTGTCATGCGTATGGAAATGGATCGGCAGGCCGACTTCTTCTTTCAGGGCGGTGATCAGTTTGCCGGCGGCGGCGGGTTTCAGTAGCCCCGCCATATCTTTCAGACCCAGAACATGGGCCCCGGCGGCCTTCAGATCCTTGCCCATCGCGACATAGTATTTCAGATCGTATTTGGCGCGGTCGGGATCCAGAATATCGCCGGTGTAACAAATCGCGCCTTCGCACAGTTTGTTGTTGTCCAGCACGGCATCCATCGCGACGCGCATGTTTTCAACCCAGTTCAGGCTGTCGAACACGCGAAAGACATCAACGCCTGTTTCGGCGGCCTGACGCACAAATTCCTGCACCACATTATCGGGGTAATTGGTGTATCCCACGCCGTTTGACCCGCGCAGCAGCATCTGCGTCATCAGATTGGGCATTGCCACGCGCAGATCGCGCAGGCGCTGCCACGGACATTCCTGCAAGAACCGGTAGGACACATCGAATGTCGCGCCGCCCCAGCATTCCACACTGAAAAGCTGCGGCAGGTTCGCGGCATAGGCGGGCGCCATCTTGATCATGTCGATCGACCGCATCCGCGTGGCCAGCAGGGACTGGTGCCCGTCGCGCATGGTGGTGTCGGTGATCAGCACTTGGGTCTGTGCCGCCATCCAGTCGGCGACGGCTTGCGGGCCTTCGCGCTCCAGCAGATTGCGGGTGCCGTCCACCGGTTCCGTGCGCGGGGAAACAGGGCGGGGCAGTTTCAGATCGGGGGCCGGTTTGGGCCGCCCTTTGGTTTCAGGGTGCCCGTTCACGGTGATGTCGGCAATATAGGTCAGAACCTTGGTGCCGCGGTCCCGGCGTTTGTGGAACACGAACAGGTCCGGCGTCTCGTCGATGAACTTGGTGTGGTATTCGTTGTTCAGGAATGTCGGGTGTTTCAGCAGGTTTTCGACAAAGGCGATGTTGGTGGATACCCCGCGAATACGGAATTCGCGCAAGGCCCGGTCCATCCGCGCAATCGCCATTTCCGGTGTGGGTGCCTTGGCGGTGATCTTGGTCAGCAGGCTGTCATAATAGCGCGTGATTACGCCACCGGCATAGGCGGTGCCGCCATCCAGCCGGATGCCCATGCCCGTTGCCTCGCGGTAGGCGGTGATACGGCCATAGTCGGGGATAAAGTTGTTTTGCGGGTCTTCGGTGGTGATGCGGGTTTGCAGCGCATGACCTGTCAGAACCACATCATCCTGACTGGGTTTGCCGGTGGCCTCGGCGACTGTTTTACCTTCGGCAATCAGGATTTGCGCCTGCACGATGTCAATGCCGGTGACTTCTTCAGTCACCGTATGTTCGACCTGAACACGCGGGTTCACCTCGATAAAATAGAACTGCCCGTCATCCATATCCATCAGGAATTCGACGGTGCCGGCACATTCATAGTTCACATGCTTGCAGATTTTGTAGCCCAGTTCGCAAATTTCGCGGCGTTGCAATTCGCTCAGGTAAGGCGCGGGCGCGCGTTCAACGACTTTCTGATTGCGGCGCTGGACGGAACAATCGCGTTCGAACAGATGATACATGCCGCCATGTTTGTCGCCCAGGATTTGCACCTCGACATGGCGCGCTTTCAGGATCATCTTTTCCAGATAACCTTCGCCGTTGCCAAAGGCCGCTTCGGCCTCGCGCCGGCCTTCGCGAACTTTCTCTTCCACTTCGGCTTCGGAATGGATCGGGCGCATGCCGCGCCCGCCGCCGCCCCAACTGGCCTTGAGCATCAGCGGATAGCCGACCTTTGCCGCCTCGGCCTTGATCGCGGCCATATCATCACCCAGCACTTCGGTCGCGGGGATTACGGGCACACCGGCCTCGATCGCGACGCGGCGCGCGCTCGCCTTGTCGCCCAAGGCGCGCATGGTTTCGGCACGTGGCCCGATAAAGGTGATGCCAGCCGCATCGCAGGCATCCACGAAATCGGGGTTCTCCGACAACAAACCATAGCCGGGATGGATCGCATCTGCGCCGCTGGCCTTGGCGACGCGGATGATTTCGGGAATGCTCAGATACGCGGCGACCGGCCCCAGACCTTCGCCGATTCGATAGGCCTCGTCCGCCTTGAAACGATGCAGGCCCAGTTTGTCCTCTTCGGCGTAAACGGCGACCGTTTTCTTGCCCATCTCGTTGGCGGCGCGCATGATGCGGATGGCAATTTCGCCGCGATTGGCGATCAGGATTTTGCGGAAATCGGTCATGGCGGCCTCTGGCTGGCAGGAAATTACATTTTGTCTAGGAAGTTTCTGCAGGTGCGTAAACACGTAGTTCTGGGTAGTTTTGACATGATTGCGCTAGCAATGCGGTGCAGAGGTGCGACCATTGCGCCAACAAAAGCGAAATCGCGCCGGAGCCGAGAGGTTTACCGCCGCCCAAAACCCCGTATTTAGGGCAAAAAGAACGGTTCGGGCAGGGATTTCAGATCGCGCGTGCCCATCTGGCCCATATTGGCGACCATATCTTTGGACAGAATGTCGATCAGATGGGCCGGACCCTGTTCGCCAAGCGCGGCAAGGGCAAAATGGAACGCCCGCCCCAGCATGACGAAATCCGCCCCAAGGGACAGGGCGCGCAGGATATCCAGCCCGCCTTCGATACCGCTATCGAATATGATCGGCAGTTTGGTGGCCGCGCGCAGGGCGGGCAGCACTTCGATCGTGGCCGGGGCGGCATCGAATTGCCGTCCGGCATGGTTGGAGACCCACAGCGCGTCGATGCCGGCACTTTCCAGCTTCGGCGTGTCTTCTGCCCGCAATACGCCCTTGATCAGGAACGGGCCGTCCCACGCATCGCGCAACCATTTGACATAATCCCAATCGGGCGCGGTGCGCAGAAGGTATCCGATATGGGCGGTCGGGGGCAGATTGCCCACATCACCGGTGCTGTATTTGTCCAGCATGCGCATGTGAGGCATGCCGCGCCGGGCCATGCCCATGGCCCAAGCCGGGCGCAGTGCAACCTGCGCAAGCAGGCGCGGGGTCAGACGGGGCGGTTGGGTGAGGCCGGAACGAGTCTGGCGTTCGCGTCGGCTGGCCACGGGCACATCAACGGTCAGAACCAGAGTTTTGAAACCGGCCTGCCGCGCGCGGTTCAGCATATCCGTGCGGATCGCTTCATCGCGTGGCGGATACATCTGGAACCAGCCATGTGCGCCCAGATGGGGCGCGACATCTTCGGGCATCTGGCTGGCCACGGTGGACAGCGTATAGGGGATGCCCGCCCGTGCGGCCGCGCGCGCCAGATGGCCTTCGGCATCGGGCCAGATCAACCCAGACATGCCGACGGGCGCAATGCCGACGGGCAGGGGGTAGGTTTCGCCCAGAAACTGTGTTGTCAGATCGGGGGTAAATTCACCATGCAGGATCGAGGGGTTGAACAGCACCTTGTCCAAGGCAATGCGGTTGCGCGCCTTGGTGGCTTCGGTGCCGGTGCCGCTGTCCAGATATTCCCAGACAAATTTGGGTATCCGGCGCCGGGCGCGGTGCCTTAGATCGCTGAGGCCGGGATAGGTGCTGTGCAGGTCCATGGACGCTATGTGACTGAGTTGACATGGATTTGTCTAGCCTGTGAATTTGTGCGGAACATTATGTGAACGTCTCTTTATCTTGGGCGCGCTGCGCGCTAGATTAACGTTTATGAGCAGTTATGACGAAGCAGACGCCTTTGAAGGCGCATCCCTGTCCGCGCGCGCGGTGGCGGCTTCCATGCGCGCTAGACCCACAAGTCCACAGTCTTATCTGGACGGGCTGAACCCCGAACAACGGGCGGCTGTTCTGGCGCTTGAGGGGCCGGTTCTGATGCTGGCGGGGGCGGGAACCGGCAAAACCAAGGCCCTGACCGCGCGCATTGTGCATCTGCTGAACACAGGCACGGCGCGCCCGAATGAAATTCTGGCCGTAACCTTTACCAACAAGGCCGCGCGCGAGATGAAAAACCGTGTGTCGGGCATGTTGGGCCAGACGGTCGAGGGGATGCCGTGGCTTGGCACATTCCACGCCATTTGCGTCAAGCTGCTGCGCCGTCACGCGGAACTGGCCGGACTGAAAAGCAATTTCACCATTCTGGATACGGATGATCAGATACGGCTTTCTGAAACAATTGTTGGCGGCCAGCAATATCGACGACAAACGCTGGCCGGCGCGGATGCTGGCGGGGATCATCGACAACTGGAAAAATCGCGCATGGACGCCGGATAAGGTTCCCGCAGGCGAGGCGGGCGCGTTCAACCATCGCGGCACGGAATTGTACGACCAGTACCAGACCCGCCTGCGCGAACTGAACGCGGTCGATTTCGGCGATCTGCTGTTGCATGTGGTGACGATTTTCCAGAGCGCACGAGGATGTGCTGAAGCAATACCAGCGCTGGTTCCGCTATATTCTGGTGGACGAATATCAGGACACCAACGTGGCGCAATATCTGTGGCTGCGCCTGCTGGCGGCGGATCACAAGAATATCTGCTGCGTGGGCGATGATGACCAGTCGATCTATGGCTGGCGCGGGGCCGAGGTGGGCAATATCCTGCGCTTTGAAAAGGATTTTCCCGGTGCGCATGTGGTGCGGCTGGAACAGAATTACCGCTCGACCCCGCATATTCTTGCCGCCGCCTCGGGCGTGATTGCCGGGCAACAAGGGCCGCCTGGGCAAGACCTGTGGACCGAGGCGACAGAGGGCGAAAAGGTGCGCCTGATCGGCCATTGGGATGGCGAGGAAGAGGCCCGCTGGATCGGCGAAGAGATCGAAGCGATGCAGCGCGGCACACGCGGCCATGCGCCTGTTCGGCTCGATGACATGGCCATCCTTGTGCGCGCCTGCCACCAGATGCGCGCGTTTGAAGACCGGTTTCTGACCATCGGCCTGCCCTATCGCGTGATCGGCGGGCCGCGGTTTTACGAGCGGATGGAAATCCGCGATGCGATGGCCTATTTCCGCGTCGTCACCAGCCCGGATGATGATCTGGCGTTCGAGCGGATCGTAAACACGCCCAAACGCGGGCTGGGCGACAAGGCGCAGCAGAGCATTCAGGTGATGGCGCGCCAGAACGGTGTGTCCTTGGTTGAGGGCGCACGGCTTGCTGTCGAGGCGGGGCAGATCAAGGGCAAGGGCGGGGCGGAACTGGCCAAACTGATTGACGGGCTGGCGCGCTGGTCGCGGATGGCGGGCGCGCCCGATGTCAGCCACATAGAACTGGCCGAGATCATTCTGGATGAAAGCGGCTATACCGGCCATTGGCAGAACGACAAGACGCCCGAGGCCCCGGGGCGGCTGGAAAACCTGAAGGAGCTGGTCAAGGCGCTGGAGCAGTTCGAAAACCTGCAGGGGTTTCTGGAACATGTCAGCCTGATCATGGACAATGCAGCAGCGATGACATGGAAGAAAAGGTCAGCATCATGACGCTGCACGCCGCCAAGGGGCTGGAATTTCCCGCCGTGTTCCTGCCGGGGTGGGAAGACGGGCTGTTTCCGTCCCAACGCAGCATGGATGAAAGCGGCGTGAAAGGGTTGGAAGAAGAACGGCGGCTGGCCTATGTCGGCATCACACGGGCGGAAGAGCTGTGTACGATATCCTTTGCCGCAAACCGGCGGGTCTACGGGCAATGGCAGTCTTCGTTGCCGTCGCGTTTTATCGACGAACTGCCCGCCGATCACGTCGAGGTGCTGACACCGCCCGGCCTTTACGGTGGCGGGTACGGGGCGGCAGGTATGACGCAGGAGCAGCCGGTTCAGTCCGGTCTGGCGGAAAACGCGGCGCAGGCGGATGGCTATAATTCGCCCGGATGGCGGCGATTGCAGGCGCGCGCGGCGCATCGCCCGATGTCACAGCCCAAGGAAACCCGCAATACGGTGATCGACATGCAGGCGGTCTCAAGCTTTACGATGGGCGAACGGGTGTTCCACCAGAAATTCGGCTATGGGGCCATCACCGGCATCGAGGGTGACAAGCTTGAGGTCGCGTTTGAAAAGGCGGGGACAAAAAAAGTGGTCGCCAGCTTTGTGTCAGCCAGCGACGATATCCCGTTTTAGGGATCACATGGCCTAGCTGTCGGGCTCTCCGCCCAGACGATCCCAGAAATCGGCGCGCACGTTCTGATGGGGGAACGGTGTGTCGGGCACCGGAACATCCAGAAATGCGCAGAGCGGCTCCCATCCTTCGGCGACATCGAAAACCAGCAAACGTTCGGGCGGGATGGCGGCCATCACGTCTTCGGTGCGTTGGCGGTAGGCGGCCAGCAACCCTTCCTCCGTATCCATGCCGGATGTGAACGTCTGGTTGCTGACCATGTGAAAGGTTGCATCCATCATATCCTTGATGTGGGGGGGCAGTTCCATCGCCGGATAGGTGTGCATCAACTTACCGATGGTGCGTGAAAAGCTTTTGACCCAACTGTTTTCGGGGCGGCGGGTGTGCAGCACCTTGGCCTCGGGAAAGGCCGTCGCCAGTTCCCGCCAGACATGCGCGCCGGGCCAGTCCACCTGCGAATTGTAGCCGTTGAATACCGTGTTCCAATCCACCGGTCGCCCCGCTGAAATGTCCTGCCAGAACGCCACCTGCGGCGGGTTTTCGATCACTTCATACATATGATGGCAGGGGCCGAACCCTAATTGTTCCAACGCGTCCTTGGCCGATTTGGTGCCCGTGCGGCCAAAGCCTGATCCGATAACCTTGAGTGCCATTTTGGAATTCCTTTTTAAAAAGAGGCTGCGTGAGGCCCGAATGACCACCTGAAAATGCCAAGTGTCAGGGCTGTTTCGCGTGTTTTCAACTGTTTTTTCCGCGCGTCAGGGTCATCCTTGTCCTCTCTGGGTGCCGGAAACGGGACAGGTGGCTTCGGTTTTGGCGTTGCGCACTGGGTTCGCGGTGTTACGGTGAACGTCCAAGGTGCCGCAGACACAGCGGAGAATTGGGAAGCCGGTGTGACTCCGGCGCTGCCCCCGCAACGGTGAGGGTGGGTTGAGACAGGCAAATGCCACTGGGCCGCACAGGTCTGGGAAGGCGCCTGATCACGGCAGACATGCCGCCCGCCCCAAGCCCGGAAACCAGCCTTGGATGTACGTCAAACCGCGGGTGGCGGGCTGGGCGGTGGCGTGCCTGATTGGTCTGTCACGGTCCTTTTTTCGCCCTTCGCATCATATTAAAGGCCACGGGGCGTGGCAGAAAGGCACGATTATGGGATTCATACGGATTGTTAAGGGGCTGGATGCCATCACCGCAGACGGCGTGCGCGCCGAACAGGCTGCGCGACTGGGGTTTCTTGAATGGGCGCTTGGCCTTGATCGGGGCGCCAAAGATGCAGCGTGTGCGGCGCTCGACGGGTTTAACACCACGCAGCGTTACAGCGTTGCGGCCGAAACTTTCGTGGGTTTCGTGCGTCTGGTCGCCACGACAGATCCGGTGCGCCCGTTGCGGCGTGGCGGCGCATCTGCGCGCCGCAGAACACTTCACTAACCGGATTTAAAAGAAAAAAGCGGCAGCACCAGGGAGGAGGAGAGGTGCTGCCGCTCAAATCACGCACCAACCCCAGGGAGGAGGAGAGGGACTGGTACGATGCCGTTTCACACCCGAAGGTGCGGGAATAAAAGGTGCGGCGACATCAGGGAGGAGGTCGATGCCGCCGCCAATTACAGACCCTCCAGGGAGGAGGAGAGGAGAGCCTGATCTCAAAATTTCAAACCCGAAGGTCATTGATCCTTAGACGTTGTGATCCCGAAAAATCAGCCCGCCCAGACCGAGTTGGGCCAGTGCCGTCGCTCCGATGGTCTGAACATCATTTGATGTTCTGCACTGCTCGCGCCGGGCCCACTGGGCCGCGCGCCAGAATTTCCAGCCGGACAGTGTTTCGTAGCATAGGTTGTTCATCTTACGCCTCTTTTCGGGTGGCGGGTGTTTCGTCTGTTGGTTTAAAGATAGGATAATGCTGCAGGTGCACAATAGTTTTTTGCCTCAATGCTGCTATGCAGCAAATGCATAGGCCGTACGCCCAGTTTTGAGGCAGCAAAAAGCGTTGATGCGCATTTTCAAGGCACGCCTTGAGATTTCGCGAAAAGCTGCCACCTATTGCAGCAACATGAGGAGAGATTGAGCATGGCTGTGACAAAGCAAATTATCGAAGACACTTTGGCACGCCTTGCCTTGCCCGACGGGGGCACCCTGATCAGTCGCGATATGATTCGTGCGCTGGCGATTGAAGGCGGGGCTGTAAGGTTCGTAATCGAAGCGCCCAGCCCCGAGATTGCGCAACAGATGGAGCCGCTGCGCGCGGCTGCGGCCAAACTGGTTGAAGAACTGGATGGCGTTACATCGGTGTCTGTGTTGCTGACGGCCCATGGCCCCGCGCCCAAGGCCCCTGCGCCGCCCAGCCTGAAAATCGGTGGCCATCCCAAACCGCAGGACGGACCAAGCAAACCATCGGGTGTTGACCGGATATTGGCCATTGGGTCGGGGAAGGGCGGTGTCGGAAAATCGACCGTGTCCTCCAACCTTGCCGTGGCGCTGGCGCGGGCCGGGCGCAAGGTGGGGCTGCTGGATGCCGATATCTACGGCCCCAGCCAACCGCGCATGATGGGCGTAAACAAGCGCCCCGCATCCCCGGATGGTAAGACCATCATCCCGTTGCACGCGCACGGCGTTACCTTGATGTCGATCGGGTTCATGCTGGAAGAAGGCAAGGCGGTGGTCTGGCGTGGCCCCATGCTGATGGGGGCATTGCAGCAAATGCTGGGACAGGTGGAATGGGGCGATCTGGATGTTCTGATTGTCGACCTGCCGCCGGGAACGGGCGATGTGCAATTGACCCTGTGCACCAAATCGCAACTTACAGGCGCGATCGTGGTGAGCACTCCGCAGGATGTGGCGTTGATTGATGCGCGCAAGGCGCTGGATATGTTTGACACGCTGAAAACGCCCGTTCTGGGGCTGATCGAGAATATGTCGATGTTTGTGTGTCCCGATTGCGGATCCGAACATCAGATATTCGGGCAGGGCGGTGTGGCAGCCGAGGCTGAAAGGCTGGGTGTTCCGTTGCTGGGGGCGCTGCCGATTGATCTGGACACACGTCTTGCGGGTGATGGTGGCACGCCGATTGCAGCGGGTGACAGCGCGGCCGCACAGGCTTATGCGCGGATTGCGCAAGGTCTGATCGACGGCGGCATGGCCTGAAGGGCCGTATCCGCGCGCGATTGATGCCGGGATGACCGCGACCCAATAGTCAGCATTCTAAGCTTACGGGAATTGATGGGACGAATCCCTTGCGATCCCGCCCGTCTAACGAATCAAACTATGATTTAGCGGATTCTTGACCGTTCCGGGCCGTAACTTGCCCTCAGGGCAGGAGAACAAAGCAAAAACATTTCGCATCGCTGCGAATTTTTGCGAAAAAAGTGGGAAATTGTGGGAGGAAATCATACACTCATTGTGTTCACTAAATGTAGTGGCTCGTTCTGCAGTCTTGCGCAATTTGCTGTGTTTGAAAGGTGAATTTCCTTACCATATCTTGTCTTTTGGCGTAGCGAGCAACAACATCTGGCAAGGTTTTCCCATAAAAAACTGTTGCTTCCCATGAATTCCCACCATATGCATATTGTACGAGATGAGAACGAGACAGCAGGGGCGCTAAACGACCCCGAATACAAAAAACTCTAGCAGGTTTCATACAGGCACCTCGCTTTCATCTAATTGAAGATCCGGCGCGCGGGCGAGCAGACATCCCCCCAGGTGGCGCGCGCAGCTGGACATCCCGCGAAAGCGGACGAGGGCGGCAGGTTGATCAGTGGCAGCAGATCAACCTGCCGTTTCCACATTCTGGGGACAAAAATTTGGCGCTGTTTTCATTTTTGGGGTGGCGCAATGTGAGGGACCAGTAGGTTGGGTCGCAGATTCAGAGGCGAAAGCCATCACAAGGTGGATGCGAAAGGCAGGGTGTCTATCCCGGCCTCGTTTCGTCGTGTGATCGAAGCAGCCGACCCGAACTGGACTGACGGTTTGAACCCCGAATTGGTCATTGTTTATGGCGACCATCGTCGCAATTATCTTGAATGCTATACAATGGAAGCCATCGACGAGGTCGATGCCAAGATTGATGCATTGCCGCGCGGTTCGATGGAGCGCAAGATGTTGCAGCGCCTGTTTCACGGGCAATCATTTCCGACGAATATAGACGAGACCGGCCGTCTGGTTCTGCCTGCAAAGCTGCGCCAGAAAATCGCGCTTGATGCCGAGGCATTTTTTATCGCGGCCGGTGATACGTTCCAAATCTGGAAGCCCGAAACCTACGAAACCGAAGAGTTGGCCAAAACCGAAGACTGGCTGGACGAATTGCCGGATGATTTCGATCCGCTGGTTTATCTGGATGGTCCAAAGGGGGATTAAGGTTATGGCTGCTGCGGCCCACCCCGATCAGACTGCCCCGCACACTCCTGTATTATTGCGCCCCTTGCTGGCGGCGGTTGCGCCGGTCACAGGGACCTGGCTGGATGGCACATTCGGTGCGGGTGGATACACAAAAGCATTGCTGGATGCCGGCGCGGCCCGCGTGATCGCGGTGGATCGTGATCCTTTGGCCTTTGAAATGGCGAAAAGCTGGGCCGAGGATTACAGCGGGCGCATTGTGATGCAGTTGGGCGTTTTTTCACGCATGGATGAATATGCAACCGGCCTTGATGGTGTGGTGCTTGATCTGGGCGTGTCGTCCATGCAGCTTGACCAGGCGGATCGCGGGTTTTCGTTCATGAAAGACGGGCCCCTTGATATGCGGATGTCGCAAAGCGGGATGTCTGCGGCAGATATCGTGAATACGGCCGACGCCGAAACGCTTGCGGATATTCTGTTTCACTATGGCGAAGAACGCGCCAGCCGGCGGATCGCGGCCGCGATTTTGCGCGCGCGTGCCGAGGAAGAAATTACCACAACGCTGCGTCTGGCCGGGATTATCGAAGGCATGTCTGCCGCGCGCCAAACCGGGTCAATCACACCCGGCGACACGCAGTTTTCAGGCGCTGCGCATCGCGGTAAATGATGAATATAAAGAGCTTTTTCAGGGTCTTATGGCCGCTGAGCGGGCGTTGCGCCCCGGCGGGCAATTGGCGGTTGTCACCTTTCATTCTATCGAAGACCGGATGGTCAAACGGTTCTTGCAAGCGCGCTCTGGCGGGGCTGGCCGGGCCAACCGCTATGCGCCGGAAACGGTGGCTGATGCGCCCCATTTCACCCAGAAATCCCGCAAGGCCATCGGGCCCGACGCGCAGGAACTGGCGGAAAACCCGCGCGCGCGATCTGCGAAGTTACGCGTGGCTGTGCGCACTGATGTGCCGTCTGACAGCGGAACACGCCCAGACGAAAAATCAATTGGCATGCCGATGTTAAAGGATACGATCTAAAATGCGCAGTTTCATGTTTTTGCTGACGGCGATGGCAGTGATCGCGATGGCGTTCTGGGCCTACCGCGAAAACTATTCGACGCAGCGCGCGCTGAGCGAAACAACCCGTTTGCACACGGAAATTGGCGAAACCCGCGCGCGCTTGGCTGTTTTGCGCGCCGAGTGGGCCTATCTGAACAGGCCGGACAGGCTGCGTGAACTGACGGAAATAAACTTTGACCGTTTGGGCCTGCTGCCGCTGCGGCCAGACCAGTTTGGCAAGGTCGATCAGGTTGCCTATCCGATGCCGGACATGTTGCCGATCAGCAATGCGATCGACGTGGCAAATACGGAGGACACACAGTGATCCGTACACCGCTTCGCCCCCTTGCCCGTATTCTTGAAGCCCGCAAGAAGGGCGAAAACCCCGACGCGATCGAACGTGAAAACATTCGTATTCGTCACGAACAGATACGGGACAAGGCCCGCGCCCGTGCCGAAGGCCGCTTGCTTGTGCTGGGTGTGTTCTTTTTCTGTGCATTTGCCGTGGTCGGCGCGCGTATGGGGATGCTAGCGACCAGCGAACCCACCGAACCCTTGGCCAGCGCCACCGGAGCGGCCATCAACGCAAGCCGCGCTGATATCGTCGATCGCCATGGCCGTATTCTGGCGACGAACTTTGATACCTATTCCCTATATGCCCAGCCACCGCACATGGTGGACAAGGTCGCCGCCGCTGACGCGCTTGTTTCCATTTTTCCCGATCTGGATCGCGAACGGCTTAGGCGGCAGTTTACCGGCAACCGCAAATTTGTCTGGATCAAGCGCAAGATCAGCCCTGAACAAAAGCAGGCTGTGCATGATATCGGCGATCCCGGTCTGTTGTTTGGCCCGCGCGAGATGCGGCTTTATCCGAACGGCAAACTGGCGGCGCATGTTCTGGGCGGTGCGTCCTTTGGCAAAGAGGGCGTAAATGCAGCTGAAGTGATCGGCGTTGCGGGTGTTGAAAAGTATTTTGACAGCTACTTGCGTGATCCGGCCCGACAGGGCGCGCCATTGGAACTGTCGCTGGATCTGACCATTCAGGCGGCATCCGAACGTGTCCTGTATGGCGGCATGAAGCTGATGAACGCCAAAGGCGCAACATCAATCCTGATGGATGTGCACACAGGCGAAGTGATTTCGGTTGTGTCCCTGCCCAGCTTTGATCCCAATGACCGGCCAAGACCGCCGACATCGGGCGATCCGTCTGACAGCCCGCTGTTCAACCGCGCGGTGCAGGGTGTGTATGAGCTTGGGTCGGTGTTCAAGATTTTCACCACGGCGCAAGCCATGGATCTGGGGCTGGTCAATCCGGCGACCATCATCGACATTCGCGGCCCGCTGCAATGGGGTAAATTCCGCATTCGGGATTTCCGCAATTACGGCAAGGAACTGTCCGTTACGAACATTATCGTCAAATCGTCCAACATCGGCACCGCACGTCTGGCGCAACAGATCGGGGCGGGGCGGCAGCGGGAATTCATGCAGACACTTGGCATGCTAGAGGCGACACCGTTCGAAATTGTAGAGGCGCAGGGCGGCCAGCCCTTGCTGCCAAAGAACTGGTCAGAGCTGAGCACAATGACGATCTCCTACGGTCACGGGCTGAGCACCAGCCCGATGCATCTGGCGGCGGGATATGCTGCCATTGCAAATGGCGGACATTACGTGAAGCCGACAATCCTCAAACAAAGCGGCCCGGTTCCTGGCCCGCGCGTGATGTCAGAACAATCTGCCGCCGCATCGCGCATGATGTTGCGCCAGGTTGTTACCGATGGCACCGCAAGCTTTGGTGAAGTGCCGGGTTATGCTGTCGGGGGGAAAACCGGCACTGCCGACAAACCCAAAACGCGCGGTGGCGGCTATTATGAAAACAAGGTGATCGCGACATTCGCCAGCATTTTTCCGGCCCATGATCCGAAATATGTGCTGATCGTTACGCTGGATGAACCATCGGAAAATTCCGGTGATGAACCACGACGTACCGCAGGCTGGACAGCGGTGCCTGTCGCCGCAGAAATGATTGGCCGCATTGCACCGCTTTTGGGCCTGCGACCTGATATTGAACCCGGACAACTGGCTGGTATAACACTGACGTCAAATTAGGGGAAACCGCTTTGGGGGCAGGGCCGATGGGCAAAACACTGGCTGCGTTGGGCCTGACAGCACCCGGAGGACGGGATGTTGCCATTACCGGGCTGAGTGTCGACAGCCGCGATGTGAAACCGGGCCATTTGTTTGCGGCCTTGCCCGGCTCAAAGGTGCATGGCGGCGCGTTCATTCAATATGCGTTGCGCATGGATGCCGCCGCGATCCTGACAGATCCCGAAGGGGCCGCGATTGCAAAAGACGAACTGGCCGCGTCGGATGCGATTGTGATCGTAACAGAAGACCCGCGCCAGACCCTTGCCTATGCCGCAGCCTTATGGTTCGGCGCGCAGCCCGCGACAATGGTCGCGGTGACAGGCACCAACGGCAAAACATCCGTGGCCAGTTTCGTGCGCCAAATCTGGGTCGAAATGGGCTATAGCGCCGTCAATCTGGGCACCACCGGGGTCGAGGGAAGCTGGACCGCACCTTTGGCGCACACAACACCAGAGCCGATCACATTGCACCGCGCGCTGGCCGAGGCGGCGCAAAACGGTGTCACCCATGCGGCGATGGAGGCATCAAGCCACGGGCTGGATCAGCGCCGGTTGGATGGGGTACATCTGCGGGCCGCCGGGTTTTCCAATTTTTCGCAGGATCATCTGGATTATCATAACACGTTCGAAGAATACTTTGCCGCAAAGGCGGGCCTGTTCCGCCGTGTATTGCCCGAAGATGGCAGCGCAGTGATCAACATTGATGATCCCAAAGGCGTTGACATGCTGGCGATTGCAACGGCGCGCGGGCCACGAAGTGATCAGTGTGGGGCGCGATGGCGGCGACATCCACATTCAGGGCCAGCGTTTTGACGCGACAGGGCAGGATGTACGGTTTTCCTATCGCGATAAGGTGCATCAGATCAGATTGAACCTGATCGGGGGATTTCAGGCCGATAACGTGATGCTGGCGGCAGGGTTGGTGATCGCCTGCGGCGAAGACCCGCCGCGCGTTTTTGAAACGCTGGAACATCTGACAACGGTGCGGGGTCGTATGCAACTTGTCGCAACGCGGGACAATGGCGCGTCTGTGTTTGTCGATTTTGCCCATACGCCGGATGCAATCGCCACCGCGCTGCAGGCGATGCGCCCGCATGTGTTGGGCCGTTTGATTGCAATTGTCGGGGCGGGCGGGGACCGCGATGCCACCAAACGCCCCTTGATGGGGCAGGCGGCAACAGAACATGCCGATCTGGTGATTGTGACCGATGACAATCCACGCAGCGAAGACCCCGAGATTATCCGCTCTGAAGTGTTGCTGGGCGCCCCGGACGCAACCGAAATCGGTGACCGCGCCGAAGCGATCCTGCGCGGGGTCGACGCGCTGGGGCCGGGTGATGCGCTGCTGATCTGTGGCAAGGGGCACGAAACCGGACAGATCGTGGGGGATGATATCCTGCCCTTTGATGATGCCGAACAGGCCAGCGTGGCGGTGGCTGCCCTGGACGGGCGGTTGGCATGACATTGTGGACAGCCCAGCAGGCGGCGGACGCGACGGGTGGAACATCCACAACCGATTGGTCTGCGACGGGTGTGTCCATCGACACCCGCAGTTTACAACCCGGCGATTTGTTTGTGGCGTTAAAGGCCGCGCGTGACGGGCATGATTTCGTGGCGCAGGCGCTGGAGCAGGGCGCGGCGGCGGCATTGGTCAGCCATGTGCCGGATGGCGTGCGCCCGGATGCGCCATTGCTGATCGTGCCGGATGTATTGCAAGCGTTGGTTGCGCTGGGGCAGGCGGCGCGCGCGCGCACCGCGGCAAAGGTTGTCGCGATCACCGGATCGGTTGGCAAAACCTCGACCAAGGAAATGGTGCGGGCCATGCTGGCCGGTCAGGGCAAAGTGCACGCCGCCGAGGCCAGTTATAACAATCATTGGGGTGTCCCGCTGACGCTGGCAAGGATGCCGCAGGACAGTGATTTTGCCGTTATTGAAATCGGCATGAACCACCCCGGAGAGATTGCGCCGCTGGCGCGTATGGCGCGGCCGGATGTGGCGTTGATCACGACAATCGCCGCCGCGCATCTGGAAGCCTTTGAAAGCATCGACGGCATTGCCCATGAAAAGGCCGCGATCATGGACGGGCTGGGCGCGGGCGGGATCGCGGTATTGAATGCAGATGTGGATCAAATCCCGATCTTGCGGCAAAAAGCTGTGAATGTCGGAGCGCAAGTTGTTGAATTCGGGACAAAAGCATCCGATTACCATCTGGACGATGTCATCCTGAGCAATGAAACAACCGTTGTCAAAGCGACCGCACTGGGCGCGCCCGTGTTGTTCCGCATCCAGACCGCAGGGCGCCATTTCGCAATGAACGGATTGGGCGCATTGGCGGCGGCACAGGCATTGGGGGCTGATCTGGCCATGTCGGTGCAGGGGTTGGGGCGTTGGCATCCTTATAAAGGGCGCGGGGCACGCGAAAAGATCGTGCTGGACCCTGTCGAAACCGATCAGATGCTGGACCTGCTGGACGATTCCTATAACGCCAATCCAACGTCGCTGGCCGCCGCGCTTGAGGTGCTGGCCGTTGCACAAGTGCATAACGGGTTGGGCCGCGTGGCCCGCGGGCGGCGCATCGCGTTTCTGGGTGACATGAAGGAACTGGGCCCGAACGAGGCGCAGTTGCATCGCGACATTGCCGCTCTGCCGGCCCTGTCACAGATTGATCGCGTGCACTGTATAGGCCCGCTGATGAAGCATCTTTACGAGGCGTTGCCCGACCACCAGCGTGGTGTCTGGGTGGAAACCAGTCAGGCCTTGTTGGAGGACGGGTTGCGCCGTCATCTGGACAGCGGCGATGTTGTTCTGGCCAAGGGGTCATTAAGCATGAAACTGGGCCTGATCGTTGACGCCATCCGAAAAATGGGCCATGCGCTGCCACAGGACGACACACAAGATGATGAGTAGGGACCGCTGAAATGCTCTATTGGTTGACCGCACTTTCAGACGGGGGGGATGTGTTCAACCTGTTCCGGTACATCACATTCCGTGCAGGCGGCGCGTTTCTGACAGCGCTGGTGTTCGGTTTTATTTTCGGAAAACCTCTGATTTCCGTGCTGCGCCGCAAACAGGGTAAAGGCCAGCCGATCCGTGATGACGGCCCGGAAAGCCATTTTGTCAAAGCTGGAACGCCCACAATGGGCGGGCTGCTGATTGTCGGGGCGTTGCTGACATCCACCCTGCTTTGGGCGCGTCTGGATAATCCCTATGTGTGGATGGTTTTGTTTGTCACAATGTCGTTTGCCGCGATCGGGTTCGCCGATGATTATGCCAAGGTATCAAAACAGACCACGGGCGGTGTATCGGGGCGGGTGCGTATGGTGCTGGGCCTGCTGATTGCCGCGATTGCGGGATTTTGGGCGGCGCAATACCATCCCGAAGGGCTGCAAAACCAGCTGGCCTTGCCTGTGTTCAAGGATACGCTGATCAATCTGGGCTTTCTGTTTGTGCCGTTTGCCATTCTTGTCATCGTCGGGGCGGCCAATGCGGTTAACCTGACGGATGGTCTGGACGGGCTGGCGATCATGCCGGTGATGATCGCGTCGGGCACGCTGGGTATTATCGCCTATGCGGTCGGGCGTGTCGATTTTACCGAATATCTGGATGTGCATTATGTGCCCGGCACCGGTGAAATCCTGATCTTTACGGCGGGTCTGTTTGGCGGTGGCCTTGGCTTTTTGTGGTACAACGCGCCCCCTGCTGCGGTGTTTATGGGCGATACCGGATCGCTTGCCCTTGGCGGGGCGTTGGGGGCCATTGCAGTCGCAACAAAGCACGAACTTGTCCTTGCCATCGTCGGCGGGTTGTTCGTGGTCGAGGCGCTGTCGGTGATCATTCAGGTGCTGTATTTCAAACGCACCGGCAAACGCGTGTTCCTGATGGCGCCGATCCATCACCACTATGAGAAAAAGGGATGGGCCGAACCGCAGATTGTGATCCGGTTCTGGATCATTTCGCTGATCCTTGCCATGATCGGGCTTGCCACGCTGAAGGTCCGGTAGGGGGTTGATCATGCGATTGCGTAATGGACCACACCAATGATCGTGACCCAAGGATTTGCGGGTAAATCCGTGGCTGTTTTGGGGCTGGGCCGCTCGGGTCTCAGCGCGGCTCTGTCTTTGCGTGCGGGCGGGGCGCATGCGATCTGTTGGGATGACAATGCCGATGCCCGTGCAAAGGCAGATGCCGAAGGGTTGGACATCGTCGATCTGCGCAAACAAGGCGCGTTTGAAGATGTGGCATCGCTGATCGTGTCCCCCGGAATTGCGCATCTATATCCGGCACCGCACCCTGTTGTTGCGCTTGCGCAAGTAGCGGGTGTGCCGGTTGACAACGATATCGGCCTGTTTTTCCGCTCATTCGCTACGTCGGATTGGGATAGCTTTGATACGGCCCCGCGTGTGATCGCGGTGACGGGATCAAACGGAAAATCCACCACGTCCGCCCTGATCCACCATATCCTGACCCATGTGGGTCGCCCTGCCCAACTGGCGGGCAATATCGGGCGCGGCGTGCTGGATATCGATCCCGCGATTGACGGCGAGGTGGTTGTGCTGGAGCTTTCCAGCTATCAGACGGAACTGGCCCGCGCGCTGACGCCCGACATTGCGGTGTTTACCAACCTGTCCCCTGATCATCTGGATCGTCACGCCGGATTGGGCGGATATTTTGCAGCCAAACGCCGGCTTTTTGCAGAAGGTGGGCCAGACCGTGCCATTGTCGGCGTTGACGAAGCCGAAGGCCGCTACCTTGCGGGGCAACTGTCCGAAGGGGCCGGGGATGACCGGGTGATCCGGATATCGTCGGGGCAGAAACTTTCGGGGTCGGGTTGGCATGTGTTCGCGCGCAAGGGGTTCCTGTCTGAATATCGCAACGGGCGGCAAACGGGGTCTATCGACTTGCGCGCCATCGCCGGTTTGCCCGGCGCGCATAATCACCAGAACGCCTGCGCCGCCTATGCCGCCTGCCGCGCGCTGGGCTTTGCGCCCAAAGTGATCGAAGCGGCGTTCCACAGCTTTGCGGGATTGCCGCATCGCAGCCAGATCATTGCCCACGCGAATGGCGTGACCTTTGTGAACGACAGCAAGGCCACCAATGTCGACAGTGCTGCCAAAGCGCTGAGCGCGTTTCAGAATATCCGCTGGATATGTGGCGGCTTGGAAAAAGAAGGCGGTCTGGACGGGTTGAAGGATGCGACCGGCCAAGTGGCCAAGGCCTATGTCATCGGGCGCGAGGCGGCGGCATTCGCGATGCAACTGAACGTAGAGACCGAGGTGTGCAACACGATGGACATCGCCGTGGCCCGCGCGATTGAAGACGCGCAGGACGGGGATACCGTGCTGTTGGCCCCTGCAGCGGCGAGTTTCGATCAATATGACAGTTTCGAGCGGCGCGGCGAAGATTTCATCGCGCAGGTCAAGGCAAAGCTGGCCTGATCCTATCCGGCAGCGATGGCCGTGCCTGCGGCCCAGCCCGATGACCATGCCCATTGAAAATTGTACCCGCCCAGCCAGCCGGTGACATCAACCGCTTCGCCGATGAAATAAAGGTTAGGCACGGATTTGGATTGCAGGGTTCTGGCATCCAGCGCTTCGGTGTCGATGCCGCCCAGTGTTACCTCGGCGGTGCGGTATCCTTCTGATCCATGGGCGGTGATGCGCCAGTTTTTCAGTTCATGTTGCAAGGCTTTCAGCGCGGCGTCTGACTGATCCGCCAGATTGCCGCCCATGGGAATGACTTGCGCCAGATATTCGACCAGCCGCGCTGGCAATATCTGCGCCAGTTCCGTTGTCAGATTGCGCCGCCCGCCGGTTTGGCGCTGTGTGCGCAGCCGCTCAAACAGATCTGTTTCTGGAAGCAGGTCAACGCAAATTTCTTCGCCTTCGCGCCAATAAGACGATATTTGCAGGATGGCGGGCCCCGAAAGCCCGCGATGGGTGAACAGCATCGCCTCGTCAAAGCTTGCGCGGGCATTGTGAATGCGGGCAGGGGTTGCAACCCCCGCAAGCGGCGCAAACCGTCCGTCCGGAAAGGTCAACGGCACCAAGGCAGGGCGGATTTCGGTGAGAGGCAGACCGAACTGGCGCGCAATGTCGTAGGCAAAGCCCGATGCGCCCATTTTCGGAATGGATTTTCCGCCCGTTGCGATCACGACATTCGCGGCCGAAATTTTGCGCCCGTCGTTCAGATCAAGGTCGAACCCCGCCGGTGATTTTGAAACCCGCGTGACCGAGGTATTCAGCTCAAGCGCGGCGTCGGCCTGTTTCATTTCGGCCAGAAGCATCGCAATGATGTCTTTGGCAGAGATGTCGCAAAACAATTGGCCCAGCGTTTTTTCGTGATAGGCAATACCGTGGCGGGCCACCAGATCGATGAAATCCCATTGTGTATAGCGCGCCAGCGCCGATTTCGCGAAATGCGGATTGCCCGAGATAAAGTTTTCGGGGCTGGCATAGAGATTGGTGAAATTGCAGCGCCCACCGCCCGATATCCGGATTTTTTCGCCCGGCGCTTTGGCGTGATCAATCACCAGACACGATCCACCTGCATGGGCCGCGCACATCATTCCGGCGGCCCCCGCACCAATGATCACCGTTTTGTAGTGCAAGCGTGTCTTCATACCCTTGCAGGTGGCGCGCTTCTTGCGCCAGTGCAAGAGGAAGACACTGGCGTCACGATGTTTTTCGCGCTAAACTGCGCCTCAGATCCCGAAAAGGGACGATGTTGAGGCAGTGATCGGCGGTGATCCATGACGGAAATGGTCTATGGCGCGGTTCCTATGCGGGACGGCGAACCAATATTACCAAAATGGTGGCGGACCATCGACAAATGGTCGATGTCCTGCGTTCTGATCCTGTTTGCGATCGGAATATTGCTGGGGTTGGCGGCGTCGCCGCCGTTGGCAGCCAAGAACGGGTTTGAACCGTTCCATTATGTTCAGCGTCAGGCGTTTTTTGGCGGCCTGGCCTTGCTGGCGATGTTCCTGACTTCGATGATGACGCCAATTGTGGTGCGCCGGTTGTCTGTCATCGGCTTTCTTGTGGCTTTTGTGGCGATGGCGTTTCTGCCGGTTTTTGGCACTGATTTCGGCAAAGGGGCGATGCGCTGGTATTCGCTGGGGTTCGCATCAATCCAGCCGTCAGAGTTTCTGAAACCCGGGTTTGTCGTTGTGGCGGCGTGGATGATGGCGGCCGGCCAAGAGATCAATGGCCCGCCGGGGCGCACATGGTCGTTTGTGCTGTGTATCACGATCGTGCTGATGCTGGCCTTGCAGCCTGATTTCGGACAGGCCTGCCTTGTCCTGTTCGGCTGGGGCGTGATGTATTTTGTTGCGGGTGCGCCGATGCTGTTGCTGGTCGGCATGGCGTGTCTGGTCATTCTGGCCGGTACGGTTGCCTATTCGAATTCGGAACATTTTGCCCGACGTATCGATGGCTTTCTGTCACCGGATGTTGATCCGACAACCCAGTTGGGATACGCGACCAACGCCATTCGTGAAGGCGGTTTGTTCGGCGTCGGCGTGGGCGAGGGCGAAGTCAAATGGTCGCTTCCCGATGCACACACGGATTTTATCGTCGCTGTCGCCGCCGAAGAATACGGCCTTGTTCTGGTTCTGGTCATCATTGCGCTTTATTCGATCGTTGTGGTCCGTTCGCTTTTGCGGCTGATGCGCGAACGTGATCCGTTCATCCGATTGGCGGGCACGGGAATGGCGTGTATTTTTGGCGTACAGGCAATGATCAACATGGGTGTGGCTGTCCGGCTGTTGCCTGCAAAGGGCATGACATTGCCGTTTGTCAGCTACGGTGGGTCATCCCTGATCGCGGGCGGAATTGCGGTTGGTATTTTGCTGGCGTTCACCCGCACCCGACCGCAGGGCGGGATCGGTGATTTGTTGCGGAGCGGGTTGCGATGACCGGATGCGGCTTGCGCTTTGGTGGGTGTGATGGGTGACGGGCCTCTGATCGTGATCGCGGCGGGCGGAACCGGCGGGCATATGTTTCCCGCCCAAGCTCTGGCCGAGGCGATGACCGGGCGGGGCTGGCGGGTCAAGCTGTCCACCGATGCGCGCGGCGCGCGCTATACGGGCGGATTTCCGCAAGGCACCGAGATCGAGCAGATCAGCAGCGCAACTTTTGCCCGTGGTGGTTTGCTGGCCAAGGCGATTGTCCCGTTCCGGCTCGCGGCGGGCGTTCTTGCCGCGACGTTCAAGATGATCAGGGACCGCCCCGTGATTGTTGTGGGCTTTGGCGGGTACCCCACGATTCCGGCGATGGCGGCGGCCTTTCTTTTGCGCAGGCCGCGTATGATCCATGAACAAAATGGTGTGCTGGGCAAGGTAAACAGATTGTTCGCGCGCAAGGTAGATGCCGTGGCCTGCGGTGTTTGGCCGACAGATTTGCCAGAGGGTGCCGAGGGTGTGCATGTCGGTAATCCGGTGCGCCACGCCATTCTGGAGCGCGCCGGTGCGCCCTATATTCCACCGGGCGATTATCCGATGTCCGTGCTGGTAATGGGCGGCAGTCAGGGTGCTCGTATCCTGTCGGATGTCGTGCCACCTGCCTTGGCCAACCTGCCGGTGAAGTGGCTGAAAAACATCCGCGTCGCCCATCAGGCCCGTGAAGAAGACGGCCAGCGTGTTGCCGATTTTTATGCCGAACATGGCATTGATGCCGAAGTGCAGCCTTTTTTCAAAAACGTCCCCCGCAGGATGAGCGAAGCGCAATTGGTTATCAGCCGCGCGGGCGCATCCACGATTGCCGATCTTACGGTCATCGGCCGCCCGTCGATCCTGATCCCGTTCGCGGCTGCGGCGGGGGATCATCAAACCGCAAATGCGCGCGGTCTGGTACAGGCGGGCGGGGCTATTCTGATTCCGGAAAAGGCGCTGACGGTCGATGCACTGGCCGAACAGATCGAAATCGTATTCGCCGATTCCAAAGGTGCTACAAAAATGGCAAATGCCGCGCTGGGCGCTGGCCGCGCCGATGCCACGGACAGACTGGTTGATATGGTCCTGTCCCTGAGCAAGGAGATTGATTGATGAATGCAGCCACCAAACTTCCCGGTGATGTGGGGCCGATCCATTTTGTCGGCATCGGCGGGATCGGGATGTCGGGCATTGCCGAGGTTTTGCTGAACCTAGGCTACACGGTGCAGGGCTCTGATCTTAAGGCATCCAAGATCACCGACAGGCTTGCCGCAAGTGGCGCGACCATATTCGAAGGCCAGCGGTCCGAAAATCTGGAAGGTGCCGAAGTTGTTGTGATCTCGTCCGCGATCAAGAAAGGCAATCCTGAACTGGACGAGGCACGCCGCCTTGGCCTGCCGATTGTGCGGCGCGCCGAAATGCTGGCCGAATTGATGCGGCTGAAATCCAACATCGCAGTTGCGGGCACCCATGGCAAAACGACAACCACAACCATGATGGCCGAACTGATGGTTGCGGGCGGGTTTGATCCGACAGTGGTGAATGGCGGTATCATTCACGCCTACGGGTCGAACGCGCGCATGGGGCAGGGCGAATGGATGGTTGTCGAAGCGGATGAAAGCGACGGCACGTTCAACCGTTTGCCCGCGACCATCGCGATTGTCACAAATATCGATCCGGAACACATGGAACACTGGGGCGATTTTGACACATTGCGGCAGGGGTTTCTGGATTTTGTATCCAATATCCCGTTTTACGGGGTCGCGGTTTGCTGCACCGATCACAACGAAGTACAGGCGCTGGTGGGCAAGGTCACAGATCGCCGGATTGTCACCTACGGGTTCAATGCCCAGGCCGATGTGCGCGCTGTGAACCTGAAATACAAAGCCGGCGTGGCGCATTTTGACATCGCGCTGCAGGCCGAAGGCAAATTGATCAAGGGCTGCACCTTGCCCATGCCGGGCGATCACAACGTATCGAATGCGTTGTCGGCGGTTGCCGTGGCGCGGCATCTGGGCATGAAACAGGATGAAATCCGCACCGCACTGGCCAATTTTGGCGGCGTGAACCGTCGATTTACCAAGGTGGGCGAAGTCAACGGCATTACAATCATCGATGATTACGGCCACCATCCGGTTGAAATTGCTGCCGTTTTGCGGGCAGCGCGCCAGGCAACAGAAGGCCGCGTGATCGCGATTCACCAACCACATCGGTATACACGGCTTCATTCCTTGTTCGATGATTTCTGTGCCTGCTTCAACGATGCGGATGTGGTTGCGATTGCAGATGTCTATGCGGCGGGCGAAGATCCCATTGCCGGGGCCAGCCGGGATGATCTGGTCTCGGGTCTGATCCGCTATGGGCATCGCCACGCGCGCGCCATCGAAAACGAGGACGATCTGGCCCGTCTGGTGCGCGAACAGGCCGGGCCGGGCGATATGGTTGTATGTCTGGGGGCGGGCACGATCAGTGCGTGGGCCCACGGTTTGGCCGACCGGCTGGCCAAGGGATAGCGACATGGCTGAAACACTACAGCGTCGGATCGGACCCGGATTGCTGGCAGTGTATGGCATCGGCATCATGGTCGGCGCGGGCATTTATGTTCTGACTGGTGCCGCTGCGGGGGCCGCCGGCATCTGGGCACCGCTGGCGTTTCTGCTGGCCGCCGTGGTGGCCGTGCCCACGGCGTTGACGTTTTCGGAACTGTCCGCCCGCATTCCCGAAGCTGCCGGTGACAGTTCCTATATCGAAGCGGGCCTGCAAAGACACACGCTTGCCGTGGCTGTCGGCTGGATCAACATTATTGCGGGTGTTGTGGCGGGTGCTGCCGTTTTACGCGGCGGTGTCGGGTATCTTGTCTCATTCGTGGATATTCCGTTTGTCTGGGGTGTGGTCGGCTTTGGCGTGGCGCTGACCCTGATCGCTATTGTTGGGGTTCTGGAAAGCCTGACCTTTGCGGCAATTCTGACAGGGGTTGAGGTGATCGGGCTTGTTTTGGTGATTGGCGCAGGTTTTTCAGCTGCGCCCGTTGCAGACTGGAGCCTTCCACTGCCCAGCCCCGAATGGGCCGGTGTTGCAGGGGCCACGGTTTTTGCCTTTTTTGCCTATATCGGCTTTGACGACATGGTCAACATGGCCGAAGAAACGCGCGATCCGCAGAAAACCATGCCGCGCGCCATTCTGCTGGCGCTGGTCGTGACCGGCCTGCTTTATGCGCTTGTGTCCTTGGCGGCGGTGCGTGCGGTCCCGCGCGAGGTTCTGGCCCTGTCCGAACGTCCCCTTGCCCTTGTTTGGGAAGCGGGTTCAGGCAAAAGCGGCGTGTTTTTATCTGCGATTGCCGTTGCGGCGGCGATGAACGGGGTGCTGGCGCAGATCGTAATGGCCAGCCGCATTCTCTACGGGTTGGGCAAACGGACCCGTTCCCTGATGGTGTTCCGCCATGCGCATCCCCGCTTTGGAACGCCGGTTCTGGGGTCTGTTTTGGTCGGGGGCGTGACGATCGGGGCGGCGCTGATCCTGCCTGTTGCAACGCTGGCCGAAATCACGACCCAAGCATTACTGATCGTGTTTGCCATCGTTAACGCGTCTTTGATTGCCCTGAAGAAGAAGCAGGCCGCCACCCCGTTTGACGTGCCGATCTGGGTGCCATGGTTGGGTATCATTGCTTGCGTTCTGGCGTTTGCGGGATCTATCTGGGCGGCAGTGGTATGAATATCATCCTGATCCTCGCGTGTCTTTGGGCCTTGGCATCCGCGGTCGTTGCGATGCTGCCGATGCGCTACCAATATGTGCCCGGTTTTGCGCTGTTGCTGATGGCGCCGGTTTTGATTGTCTTGATTGGTCTGCAATACGGTTGGGGGTTTTCCGTGTTGGGGGCGGCTGCCTTTGTGTCGATGTTTCGCAATCCGCTACGATATTTTTACCAGCGCTTCCGTGGCCGTCACCCCGAGGTTCCAAAATGACATTTTCCCTTATTCTGGCCTGTATGTGGGCCGTGATTGCAAATGTTCTGGCAATGACACCCAGCCGCGACAACCATTGGCGTAATGCCTATATCCTAATCGCGATCGGTATCCCGCTGTTGGGATATGTTACCTATCAGAACGGGCCATGGGTGGGTCTGTTTGTGCTGGTCGCAGGGATCAGCGTGCTGCGCTGGCCGGTTATCTATCTGACGCGCTGGTTGCGCAAAGCGGGACGCCATGGCAACTGAGGCCCTGTTATTTATGGTGGTTACGGCTGCCATTGCAGGTTTCATTGCGGGCAGCGCCCGATATTTCGGGCTGACACGCTTGTTGCGGATTCTTCTGGTCCTGTGGATTGTGCTAAGCGTGGTTTTGTTTGTATTGGCACTGACCACGCCTTCCTTTGACCGGCGGATATTTCTGTCGCTCTGGCTGTTTTTCGCACTGCCCGCCATTTGCGGCGGCGTGCTTGCATCTTGGGGCGTGGGGCAGGTCATGAGAAAGGATGAGACATGATTGAAGTTGCGGAAGTTCTGGGCGGGGTTGTCCTGACTTTTATCATCTGGATCGTGCTGTCACTGGTTGCGGGGTGGCGACGCAGTCGCATGCTGTTCGGCTTTCTGTTGCTGTTTGCCATCCTGTTTCACGCGGTCTGGATCAAATACGGCGTTGGTGAATCCCCGCTGGACCCGCCCGCTATCACATCGCAACTTGCCGTCCTGTTCTATGGCTGTTTGGCCTATGTGACCGGTTTGATCTTTGGCGGCATCAGCCGTCTTATTCGGGGGCGCAAAAAGCCGGATCCTTCAAATCCGGATCGTGGTTCGTGATGCCATTGCCGACACCACGGGGCCGGTTGACGCAAGCGCGCAATCTGTCTGATCTGACATGGCTGCGTGTCGGTGGACCGGCGGATTATCTGTTTCAACCCGCCGATGCCGATGATCTGGTGGCCTTTCTGGCGGCGCTTGACCCTTCGATTGAAGTGTTTCCTATGGGGGTCGGATCAAATCTGATCGTGCGCGACGGTGGATTGCGTGCCGTCGTCGTGCGGTTGGGGCGCGGTTTTAACGACATTCGGATTGAAAACAATACCGTGACGACTGGTGCGGCGGCGCTGGATGCGCATGTGGCGCGCAAGGCGGCAGATGCGGGGGTGGATCTGACATTTCTGCGCACGATACCCGGCAGCATCGGTGGCGCGGTGCGGATGAACGCCGGGTGTTACGGCCATTATACGGCAGATGTGTTCCACAGCGCGCGCGCAGCGACACGCGACGGGCGCATCGTGACGCTGACGGCGGATGATCTGAATTTCCGCTATCGCCAGACCGATCTGCCCGACGGGTGGGTTGTGTTCGAGGTAACGTTTGTCGCCCCGTCCGGCGAACCGGCAAACTTGCACGCCCGCATGGCCGACCAACTGGCCAAACGGGATGCAACGCAACCGACGAAAGAACGTTCGGCAGGCTCAACCTTTCGCAATCCGGCGGGTTTCAGCTCAACCGGGCAAGCCGATGATGTGCATGATCTCAAGGCGTGGGCGGTGATCGACAGGGCCGGAATGCGCGGCGCGCGACGCGGCGGCGCGCAGATGAGCGAGATGCACCCCAACTTTCTGATCAACACGGGCGGCGCAACCGCCGCGGATCTCGAAGAGCTGGGCGAAGATGTGCGAAAAAAGGTTTACGATTCCAGTGGGATCACGTTAGAATGGGAAATCATGAGGATCGGTGATGCGATCCCAAAAGGCGGAGCCGAATAACCCAAAAGGGAACGGCGCAATAACAGGGTCAAAAGACCCGGACACAGAGGCACGAAAGTGGGTCAGTCGAGCAGGACGTCCCCGACAGTGGCAGTTTTGATGGGTGGCCCTTCGGCAGAGCGCGAAGTGTCCCTGTCTTCAGGGCGTGCATGCGCCGCTGCTTTGCGGGACCAGGGATATCAGGTGATCGAGGTCGATGCCGACCGCGACCTGAGTTCTGTTCTGCAATCCCACAATCCTGATGTTGTCTTTAACGCCTTGCACGGGCGTTGGGGGGAAGATGGTTGTGTGCAGGGCCTGCTTGAATGGCTCGGGTTGCCCTATACGCATTCGGGCGTGTTGGCATCTGCCCTTGCAATGGACAAGCAGCGCACCAAGCAGGTTTACAAGACCGTAGGCTTGCCGGTTGTGGACAGCATCATCGCATCTGCATCTGACGTGCGGATGTCTCATGTGATGCAGCCCCCTTATGTGGTCAAACCTAACGCCGAAGGGTCAAGCGTGGGTGTGTATCTGGTGCACGAGGCGGCCAACGGCCCGCCGCAGTTGGCGGATACCATGCCTGAATTCGTGATGGTCGAGGCGTTCGCGCCGGGGCGAGAGCTCACCACGACTGTGATGGATGGCAAGGCGCTGACCGTGACCGATATCCTGACGGATGGCTGGTACGATTACGACGCAAAATACAAACCCGGCGGGTCGCGTCATGTGGTTCCGGCGGATCTGCCTGCCGACATCTTCGATATGTGTCTTGATTTTGCTGTGCGTGCGCATGCTGCATTGGGGTGCCGAGGTGTCAGCCGGACAGATTTCCGCTGGGATGAAACGCGTGGTGCTGACGGTCTTGTGCTGCTGGAAACCAACACACAGCCGGGCATGACAGCTACATCGCTTAGCCCCGAACAGGCGCAGGCCTGCGGAATGGGCTTTGGCGAGCTGTGCCGCTGGATGGTCGAGGATGCCTCATGCAACCGTTAACCGCACTGCGCAAAAGATCGGAAAATACGGCTTGTGATCCGGCGCCATCACGCTGGTCGTACCGCTATCAGCGCCTGATCCTGACACCCGGTGTCCGGCTGATGTTTCGGGTCGGAATGCCATTTTTGCTGGCGCTGGGTGCCGCCGGGTTTTATTTTTCCGACGAAACCCGCCGGGACCAGATTGCGGCGTCGGTGGCCGAGGCGCGCAACAGTGTGGAAACGCGCCCCGAATTCATGGTGCAACTGATGGCCGTCGATGGTGCCGGTTACAATGTGGCGCGCGAAATTCGCGAGGTTGTGCCAATCGATTTTCCGGTCAGTTCCTTTGATCTGGACCTGAAAGAAATCCGCAAGACAATTTCGGCCCTTGATCCTGTCAGGGAAGCAACTGTGCGCATCCGTCCGGGCGGCGTGTTGCAGGTGGATGTGATCGAACGTTTGCCCGCCGTTTTGTGGCGGACGCGTAACGGATTGCAGGTACTTGACGAAGCGGGTGTGCTCGTAACGCAGGCCGAAGCCCGTTCAGAATATTCAAGCCTGCCTCTGATTGCAGGCGAAGATGCCGATGCACATGTGGACGAAGCCATGCGTCTGTTTCGCGCAGCCCAGCCCTTGGCGGGCCGATTGCGCGGGCTTGTCCGCGTGGGCGAACGGCGCTGGGATGTCGTGCTGGATCGCGATCAGCGCATCCTCCTGCCAGAAAACGCGCCGGTTCAGGCGCTGGAGCGCGTGATCGCGCTGAGTGAAGCGCAGGACATTCTGGAACGTGATCTGGCTGCGGTGGATATGCGCATTTCCGCGCGCCCGACCCTGCGTATGAACAAGGCTGCCGTTTCGGAATGGTGGCGTATCCGGCAACTCAGTAACGATGGACTCTCGCAATGATCGACCTTTACCAATCCCAACGTGCAATGCGTCACATGCGCAAACTTGCAATGCAGCGTGGGGTCGTCGCCATTCTGGATGTCGGCAGTTCAAAGATCGCCTGTCTGGTGCTGCGCTTTGACGGCACCTCCGGCCCATTGGATGAAGCGGGCGGAATCGGATCGCTGGCGGGGCAATCCGGGTTTCGGGTGATCGGCGCTGCAACGACGCGGTCGCGCGGCGTACAGTTTGGTGAAGTTGTCGCAATGCAGGAAACCGAACGCGCCATTCGCACGGCGCTGCAGGCGGCCCAGAAAATGGCGAATATTCGCGTTGATCATGTGATTGCATGTTTTTCGGGGGCGGAACCGCGCTCTTACGGGTTGGATGCACAGCTTGAGCTGGAAGGGCAGATCGTCACCGAACAGGATGTTGCGCGGGTGCTGGCAGATTGCGATGTGCCGGAATACGGCGAAGGCCGCGAGGTGTTGCACGCGCAACCGGTGAACTTTGCGCTGGATCACCGGTCGGGCCTGTCGGATCCGCGCGGACAGTTGGGGCAAACCCTGTCTGTCGATATGCATATGCTGACGGTTGATGCGGCAGCGATCCAGAATCTGGCGCATTGCGTCAAGCGCTGCGATCTGGAACTGGCGGGGATTGCATCTTCGGCCTACGTGTCGGGCATTTCATCGCTGGTCGAAGACGAACAGGAACTGGGCGCGGCCTGCATCGATATGGGCGGCGGGGCCACAGGTGTATCGATCTTTATCAAGAAACACATGATCTATTCCGATGCCGTGCGCATGGGCGGGGATCACGTCACATCTGATATTTCGATGGGTCTGCAGATTCCGACAACAAATGCCGAACGGCTCAAGACCTTTTACGGTGGTGTCCACGCCACCGGCATGGATGATCGCGAAATGATCGAGATCGGCGGCGAAACCGGCGATTGGGAGCATGACCGGCGCACGGTCAGCCGGGCAGAGCTGATCGGCATCATGCGCCCCCGTGTCGAAGAAATTCTGGAAGAGGTGCGCGCGCGTCTGGATGCGGCCGGTTTTGATCATCTGCCCAGCCAGCAGATCGTTCTGACGGGTGGCGGCAGCCAGATTCCGGGACTGGACGGGCTGGCCAGCAAGATACTTGGTCAACAGGTGCGCTTGGGTCGGCCATTGCGGGTGCATGGCTTGCCACAGGCGGCAACCGGCCCCGGATTTGCCAGCGCGGTGGGCCTGTGCCTGTTTGCGGCACATCCACAGGATGAGTGGTGGGATTTTGACATTCCGGTCGATCGATATCCAGCCCGATCGCTAAAACGGGCGGTAAAATGGTTTAGGGACAACTGGTAACCGCAAGATATGGCAGAGACTTCGAAATCAGGCGTAGAATGGCAAAAAATCGCCCATATTTTGTGTCATTTTTGCGTTTTTTAGGTGACGTTACGGCCCTTGCACGATAAGATCAGGGCGATTTAGGTAAAAAAACACCCGTAATTGCGGGTCAGCAGCACAGGCGGACAGTAACTATGACACTCAACCTTTCAATGCCCGGACAAGAAGACCTCAAGCCGCGGATTACCGTTTTCGGCGTTGGAGGGGCAGGCGGCAACGCGGTCAACAACATGATCGAAAAGCAGCTTGACGGTGTTGATTTTGTTGTTGCCAACACAGACGCGCAGGCCTTGCAGCAAAGCAATGCCACAAGCCGCGTCCAGCTGGGAATCAAGGTTACCGAAGGTCTGGGCGCTGGTGCGCGTGCTTCAGTGGGTGCTGCCGCTGCAGAAGAAAGCATTGAACAGATCGTTGATCACCTTGCCGGAGCGCATATGTGCTTTATCACTGCGGGCATGGGTGGCGGCACCGGAACAGGGGCGGCACCGATTATTGCGCAGGCTGCGCGCGAACTGGGTGTTCTGACTGTCGGCGTCGTGACCAAGCCGTTCCAGTTTGAAGGCGGCAAGCGGATGCGTCAGGCCGAAGATGGTGTTGAAGCACTGCAAAAGGTCGTTGATACGCTGATCATTATTCCGAACCAGAACCTGTTCCGTCTGGCCAATGAAAAGACCACATTTACCGAAGCATTCAGCATGGCAGATGATGTTCTGTATCAGGGCGTGAAAGGTGTGACCGATCTGATGGTCCGTCCCGGTCTGATCAACCTTGATTTTGCAGATGTCCGCGCCGTGATGGACGAAATGGGCAAGGCGATGATGGGCACGGGCGAGGCGGAAGGCGAAGATCGCGCCATTCAGGCCGCTGAAAAAGCCATCGCCAACCCGCTGCTGGACGAAATCAGCCTGCGTGGTGCGAAAGGCGTGCTGATCAACATCACCGGCAGCCATGATCTGACACTGTTTGAACTGGACGAAGCTGCGAACCGCATCCGCGAAGAAGTGGACTCCGAAGCCAATATTATCGTCGGGTCGACCTTGGATACCGCGATGGAAGGCGTCATGCGTGTGTCCGTTGTTGCGACGGGCATTGATGCTGTCGACGTTCACACCGAAATGCCGGTACCGCGCCGACCGATGTCTGCACCGCTGCGCCCGGCGGCCCCGGTCGAGCAAGCACAGGACGAACAAGAACAGATCACTGAGCAGCCCGAAATTGCAGTGGCGGCCGAAACTGTAGAAGAGCCGCAATTGTTTGACGACTTTGATCGTAATGTTGCAGCGGCAGATCAGGCCGACGCGTTCGGCGCTGATGAAGCCGAGCAGGCAACAGATGACGGGCTGCCGATGCCAGCCTATCAGCCAAAGGTAGCAGAGTTTGAACCGCAGCAGGACACGATGCACGACGATATGGAATTGTTTGTTGCACCGCGTGCACCCACGCCCGGCACACCTTCGCCCGAGGCGATGAAACGGTTGCGCGATGCTGTGCAAAAGCGTCCGGCGGCTCATACTGCTCCGCAAGAGGTTGCCCAACGTGCAGAACCCCGTTCGACAGGCGGCGAAGCCGAGCGTCCGCGCTTTGGAATCAATTCTCTGATCAACCGCATGACAGGGCACGCACACGAGCATTCGAGCGAACGTGGTCAGCAGCCAATGCGGACCCAGCCACCGGTTCAACAGGCTCAGGCACACCAGCCGCGCCCGTCCCATCAGGCGCAGGAAGCGGCTGATCAGGATCAGGAACGGATCGAGATTCCGGCGTTCCTGCGGCGTCAGGCGAACTAATTCTTGTCACAATTCCGTTTCAGAGGGCCGCCAATTGGCGGCCCTTTTCTTATTGAATTCAGTGCCTTGTAATGATGTAGGCAGGGAACTGCCGAAGCCTGACGCGCATGTTTCAGTCCGTTACAAAGATTGAGTTGAGGCTTTGGGGTTGCCTGCTTAGTTACCATTCACAACAAGAAGCAGCGGCATATCAGTGCCAGGGGCAATAAGTGCAAAACACGTTGAAATCCGAAGTGATCTTCGAGGGCGTTGGCCTGCATACCGGTCGCAGTGTCCGCATGGTGGTAAAGCCTGCGGTCGCCAATCACGGTATCTGGTTTCGCCGCACTGACATTGCACTGGGTGATCGAATGATCCCGGCCTTGTGGGATGCGGTGAACCGCTCTCCCTTGTGTACCAAACTGGAAAATACGTCTGGTGTGACGGTTTCCACGGTTGAACACTTGATGGCCGCTTTGTCCGGCTGCGGTATCCACAATGCTCTGATCGAACTGAACGGCCCCGAAGTGCCGATCCTTGATGGTTCGTCGGCAGCGTTTGTGCGTGGTTTTATCGGCGGCGGGTTACAGCGTCAGGCGGCGCCGGTCCGTGCCTTGCAGGTGTTGAAAACTGTGACCGTCCAACAGGGGGATGCACGCGCTACGCTGTCCCCGGCCAATGCGCTCAGGATCGATTTCGAAATCGATTTTGTCGATCAGGCGATCGGACGTCAGGTTAAGTCCATGAATATGGCGAACGGATCGTTTGTGCGCGAACTTTGCGACAGCCGCACGTTTTGCCGGCAGGCCGATGTAGATGTCATGCATGCCAATGGGCTTGCCCTTGGCGGAACATTGCAAAATGCGGTTGTTGTCGATGGGGCAGACGTGTTGTCGCCCGGTGGTTTTCGCCACGCGGACGAGGCCGTTCGCCACAAGATGCTGGATGCCTTGGGCGATCTGGCATTGGCTGGTGCACCGATTCTGGGCCACTACCAAGGTGTCCGCGCTGGCCATTCGCTGACCAACACGCTGCTGCGGGCGCTGTTTGAAACACCAGGTGCTGTGTGTGTGGTGGAATGTGATGCCGAAATGACGGCACGACTGCCCGGTGTCGGGGTTGTGTGGGATGAAATTCCCGCCGTTGCCTGATTTTGGCAAATAACCGCCTTTTCCAAACCTTAGACAGCAATTGCGACCTTTGTCCGACACTCGTATAACATTTGAGTCTAAGGCGTTTTGCACTGGAATTTTATGTGCTAGGACGCGTAAGACCAAAGGCTGAACAATTAATAGCAATGGCGGTAAGGAAACAGGCATGACAGGCGGATCCCGGACAAAGGTGATCGGTGCGGTGCTTTTGACCGTGCTCCTAACTGCCTGTAGCGGTGATGGAATCAGGTTGCTGCGCAATGACGATGTCCCACTGGAAAATTACACACCCGAACAGATTTTTGGGCGCGGCGAATACGAACTCAGCCGTAACCGCGGGGACGAGGCGGCGTTTTATTTTTCGGAAATCGAACGGCTGTACCCGTATTCCGATTGGGCCAAGCGCGCGTTGATCATGCAGGCGTTTTCCTATCATCAGGAACAGGATTACCCCAACAGCCGCTCCGCCGCGCAACGGTTCATCGATTTTTATCCCGCAGATGATGACGCTGCCTATGCGCAATATCTTCTGGCGCTAAGCTATTATGACCAGATTGATGAAATCGGACGCGATCAGGGGCTGACCTTTCAGGCGCTGCAATCCTTGCGGGCTGTGATCGAACGTTATCCCGACAGCGAATATGCGACAGCGGCCATTCTGAAATTCGATCTGGCATTTGATCATCTGGCGGCCAAGGAAATGGAAATCGGGCGCTATTATCTGCGTCGGGATCACTACACTGCCGCGATCAACCGGTTCCGCGTTGTGGTCGAGGATTTCCAAACCACGAGTCACACCGCAGAAGCGTTGCACCGTCTGGTCGAAGCGTATCTGGCGCTTGGTCTGACAGACGAGGCGCAAACGGCAGGTGCCATTCTGGGCTATAACTACCAATCCACGGATTGGTATCAGGACAGCTACAGATTGCTCACGGGGCAGGGGCTTTCGCCCAACCCGCGCGGGAACAACTGGTTGTCGCAGGTCTATCGCCAGACCATCAAAGGCGAATGGATTTGATGGCGGTGATACCGTCTTTGGATAATCGATAAACACCATGCTGCGCGGCCTTGATATCAGGGATATGCTGATCATTGACCGTCTGGAACTTGCCTTCCAGCCGGGGCTGAATGTGTTGACCGGTGAAACCGGCGCAGGGAAATCCATTTTGCTGGATTCGCTGGGCTTTGTGCTTGGATGGCGCGGGCGCGCCGAACTTGTGCGCCAGGGGGCCGAGCAGGGCGAGGTGACCGCGTGGTTTGATCTGCCCGAAGGGCACGCCGCCTACGCCGTTCTGCAAGAGGCGGGATTGCCGGTGGGGCCGGAATTGATCCTGCGGCGGGTGAACACATCGGACGGGCGCAAGACGGCATGGGTGAATGACCGGCGCTGTTCGGGGGATGTGCTGCGCCTTTTGTCGGAAACCTTGGTGGAATTGCACGGCCAGCACGATGATCGCGGGTTGTTGAACCCGCGGGGCCACCGCGATCTGCTGGACAGTTTTGCCGGTCTGGAACAGGACCGCGCCAAGCTGCGATCGCTTTGGTCTGTTTTGGGCAAGGCGCGCAAGGCGGTTGATCAGGCCGAAGCGGCATTGGCCGCCGCGCGCGATGAAGAAGAATATTTGCGCCACGCCATGGCCGAACTGGATGCGCTTGACCCGCAGACAGGCGAAGATACGGCGCTGGATGCCGCGCGCCGATTGATGCAAGGCGCGGAAAAAATACGCGAAGATGTGCAACGGGCGCATGACGCTTTGGGCCATGACGGCGCAGAAGGTGCGCTGGGAAATGCCATGCGCTGGCTGGACGGTGTGGCCGACAAGGCCGAAGGCCATCTGGATGCACCGCTTTCGGCTTTGGGCCGCGCCATGGTTGAATTGGACGAAGCGGCAGACGGTATCGCCCGTGCGCTTGACGTGTTGTCCTTTAATCCTGTCGATTTGGAAGAAACCGAAGAACGCCTGTTCGCGATCCGAGCGCTGGCGCGCAAGCATGATGTATTGCCGGATGATCTGGGATCATTCGGCGACATGCTGCGCCAGAAACTGGCCGCACTGGATGCGGGTGATGCCGATCTTGCAGAGTTGAAAAAGGCGCTTTCAAGTGCGCAAGCCGACTATACCCAAGCCGCCGAGCGTCTGAGCGCAGTGCGCAAGAAAGCGGCTGGCCGGCTGGACAAGGCGGTGATGTCCGAACTCGCGCCACTGAAAATGGACAGGGCGGTGTTTGAAACGCAAGTGACCCCGGCCGATCCGGGGCCGGACGGCATTGACCTTGTCGCGTTTTCCGTAGCCACAAACCCCGGTGCGCCCGCTGGCCCGCTGGCGCGCATTGCGTCGGGTGGTGAACTCAGCCGGTTCCTGTTGGCGTTGAAAGTCTGTCTGACGGGCCAGAACAGCGGCGTAACCATGATTTTCGATGAAATTGACCGTGGCGTTGGCGGCGCGACCGCAGATGCGGTTGGGCGGCGTTTATCCGCGCTTGCCCAAGACGGGCAGGTTTTGGTTGTCACCCATTCACCGCAGGTTGCGGCCTTGGGTGCGCATCATTGGCGTGTGGAAAAACAGGTCAAAGGTGGCATGACAACATCAACAGTCGTTGCCTTGCCGCAAGACGCACGTGTTGACGAAATCGCGCGTATGCTGGCGGGCGATTCCATCACGGACGAGGCACGCGGCGCGGCGCGGGTATTGCTGGCCGGATAGTGTCTGGTGCATGTGCATGGCGCTAATTGTGTCAGAAATGTGCACCGATTGTGTCAAAATCTAGGGTTGACCAACACCGCTCCGACCGACTAGCGTTAAGATTGTAGTAGTATTTTTGTGTTTGTAAGTGAGTTTTGTAATGTTTTTATCAGTACCAATGCGGATACTGTCCGCCACCCGTACCATCCCCTATGTCATTGTTTTTGCGTGCCTGGCTACGGCTTCTGGCGCGTTCATCGGCGCGGACGATTCGCCGGGCGACACTGGCCCGTCCAATGATCCCGCAGGCCCCTCTGCCGGTCCGTCTGCAGGTGAACCTGCCGGGCGCGATGATCAAGGCGCACCGGATGATGAATTGGTTCAACAAGATATCGTAGGGCAATTTGGGTTCATCGACATCGATCGTTCGGTCGCGCAAGAACAAAGCCTCGATTGTTACGGGACTTCAATCAACCGGTGTGAGACCCGCTAGACCGGCAACCTGTCTGTGGCCGGATCAAAGGTGCGATTTTGGCCGCAGTTTCACGCTATTAACGGCAACGGGGCTATCGCGCGCCGTTCATATTTGCTTAGTCTTGGCACAGGTTTCCTGATGTAAGCTCCAGATGTCTGATCCACCGCGTTCTTTTTTGTCCCAACAGATGGACCAGGCAAAAAAGGCCAGCAAGGATGTGTGGCGGATCATGCTGGATCGCGGCCCCAGCCAGATGCAGTTCTGGTTCATCGCATTGTTGATCGGGATCGGGGCCGGATTTGCCGCGCTGACGTTTCGAAAAGCCATCGAAAGCCTTCAGGCGTTATTATACGGGACGGATGATGTGCAACATTTGCACAGCTTCGCATCCGGTCTGCCATGGTACTGGATTCTGACCATTCCGATCGTCGGTGGTTTGATTGTGGGCCTTGTCTTGCACCGTTTCACGCCTGACGGGCGGGTCCGGTCTGTGGCTGACGTGATTGAAGGCGCGGCAATGCAGGACGGCCGGGTTGAAACCAAGGCCGGTATCGCATCGGCCTTTGCATCGCTTGTGACGTTAAGTTCCGGTGGGTCAACAGGGCGGGAAGGCCCGGTAGTTCACATGGCGGGCGTCATTTCAACATGGGTCAGCAACCGGATTCAAGCTGACGGGATCACGGGGCGTGATTTGTTGGGCTGCGCGGTGGCGGCGGCGGTTTCGGCCAGTTTCAACGCGCCAATCGCAGGCACCCTGTTCGCGCTCGAGGTGGTGTTGCGCCATTTTGCGGTTCATGCATTCGCGCCGATTGTCATTGCGTCTGTCGCCGGAACCGTGATCAACCGGCTTGAATTTGGCAATGTCACCGAATTTACCCGCCCATTGGAAGGCGCGTTGCAGTTCTATGTTGAATTGCCGGCATTCCTGATCCTCGGGCTGTTGTGCGGGCTGGTGGCGGTGACCCTGATGAAAGCCATTTTCTGGGCCGAAGACGTTGGCACGCATATCCAGAACAAGACAGGGTTGCCACGTTGGTTGCGGCCCGCAGTGGCCGGGGCGCTGCTCGGGGCGCTGGCCATCTGGTTTCCCCACATCATCGGCGTCGGATACGAAACCACATCACTGGCCCTGAACGGTGAGCTTGCCTTGCACGAAGCGGTGGTGTTCGCGGTTCTGAAGACAATCGCGGTCGCAATTACCATGGCCGGGCGTATGGGGGGTGGCGTGTTTTCCCCATCGCTTATGGTGGGGGCCCTGACAGGGCTGTCTTTCGGTTTGGTCGCCACAGGGCTGTTGCCTGATGTGTCGGGGTCTACCACGCTTTACGCACTCGCGGGCACCGGCGCTGTTGCAGCGGCCGTTCTGGGCGCGCCGATATCAACAACGCTGATCGTGTTCGAGCTGACCGGAGACTGGCAAACCGGAATTGCCGTTATGGTCTCGGTTTCATTGTCTACGGCTCTGGCCTCGCGTTTGGTGGACCGCTCGTTTTTCCTGACCCAACTGGAACGGCGTAACATCCATTTGGCCGCCGGACCGCAAGCCTATCTGCTGGCAATGTTCCGGGTCGCGACGGTTATGCGCACAATGGAAGACGAGCGTGGCGTGGATGAAGCCGCATGTTGGGATATGATCAAGGACGGCATCTATATCGACGGCAATGCCACGCTTGAGGCCGCGATGCCGGTTTTCGAAAAATCCGGCGTCAGCTTTATTCCTGTGGTCACGCTAAAAGGCGAAGACGCCCCGCCCGAATTGTGGGGGGCATTGTTCCATGTGGATGCGCTTAAGGCATATAACAGGGCGCTGGCCGCGACCGCAGCTGAAGAGCATTCATAACGCGGGCGCGCGCCTTGGTCTGTTTTAGATCTGTTCCACGGTCACATCTTCATTTGCATAAAACGCGATATGGTCTTTTATGCGGGCGACATTTTCTTTGGGCGCGTCGTAGGACCATGCGGCGTTCTTGTATGTCGCACTGCGGCTGGCGATGGCGTAATAGGTCGCGTCGCCCTTGTGCGGGCAATGGGTGGTATGATCGGATAGGTCCAACATCGCCATGGCGATGTCAGTCTTGGGAAAATAGATCACAGGGGGATAATCGCCCTCGGACAATTCAAGCGCGTTCGCGCTTTCCGCCAGAACGGCACCGCCGGCACGGACCGACCAGCGCCCCGGCGCTTTGCGAATTCTAATGTGATCAGCCATAATGGTCAGAACCTTTCTTGCAGTCTGCAATCTCTTTGATGGTGGCCCCGTGATGCGACATCGCGGTGTCAGATCGGGGCCGTCGCGGCATCCAACCATGTTTTTGCGGCCTTGCCCAGACGCGGGCCTACTTTTTGTGCAACGCTGCGGTGGTAGGCGTTCAACCAGTCGCGCTCGGCCTCGCTCAGCATGTCGGCAATTATCGCACGGCGGTCGATGGGCACATAGGTCAACGTCTGCCAGTGCAACATATTGCGGTGGCTGTCTGCACCCGGGATGTCTGGGGCCACTTCCACCACCAACAGGTTTTCGATCCGGATGCCAAACGCGCCTTCCCGATAATATCCCGGTTCATTGGAAAGGATCATGCCGGGTTCAAGGGGAACGTGGCTGACACGGCTTAGCCGCTGCGGGCCTTCATGCACGCTCAGATACACGCCAACCCCGTGCCCAAGCCCGTGATCGAAATCCTGACCCGCCAGCCACAAGGGCAACCGCCCGATGGCTTCGATATCGCGTCCTGCCAGCCCCTTGGGCCAACGCAGTCGTGACATCGCAATCATACCCTGCAGGACACGCGTAAAGCAGCGCTTTGGTTCGTCAGCTACATCCCCGATGGGAATGGTTCGGGTGATATCTGTTGTACCGTCCAGATACTGGCCACCACTGTCGAGCACTAGAAATTCGCCGTCTTTCAAGACCGTGTCGGTTTCCGTTGTGACGCGGTAATGCATGATCGCACCGTTTGCGCCGGTGCCTGCAATGGTTTCGAAACTGATATCCTGCAAGGCGTTACTGGCGCGGCGCGCCTGTTCCAGACGGCTCACAACATCGGTTTCCCGCAAGGTCCCGGGCGGCTGCGCATCCAACCACGCAAGAAGCTCGACCATCGCAACAGCGTCGCGCAAATGGGCTTCGGCGCTGCCCGCGATTTCAATCGGGTTCTTGCACGCCTTGGGCATCGCGCAAGGATCATCCCCCAGCACAACTTCAACCTGTGCGTCTTGCAATGCCCGTTCGATTGCAACCGGGGCGCTGCCCGCATCAAGCAGAACAGGCCCGTCCAACGTGGCGATATGGTCCAGAAAAATGTCCGGATCCATCAGGCGCACGGCAGGCCCCAGATGCTCGGCAATGGTTCCGCGTTTGCCTTCGTGCACAAAGAACTCAACGCGCGCGTCTGCATGCAAAACCACAAACCCGTGTGCGACCGGATTGCGCGGAATATCACTGCCGCGAATGTTCAACATCCACATGATCGAATCCGGCAGCGTGATCACCGCGGCCTTGCAGTTCTTGTCTTGCAAGGATGTCACCAGTCGCCTGATCTTGTCCCCGTGGCTTTCGCCGGCATATTCCAACGGTTGCGGTTTGACAGGGTTCATCGGCGGGGCGGGTTGATCCGGCCAGATCCGGTCCACCAGATTTTCGCAAGGGCGCAAAGTGATGCCACTGCCCGCCAGCGCGTCGGTGCTTTGTCTGATCTGGTTTACAGTGTGAAGCCACGGATCAAACCCGACCGTGCTTTCGCCGGACAGGTTGTCTTTCAGCCAATCGGCAAGGTTTGTTTCCGGCCATGGCACCGGTGTGAACAAATCGGCCACCTGCGCTTTGACCTGCGTGCGATAGCGTCCGTCAATGAACACACCGGCTTTTTCCGCCAGAACCGCACAAAAACCGGCCGATCCTGTAAACCCGGTCAGCCAGGCCAACCGTTCGTCGTGCGGGGCCACATATTCGCCCTGATGCGCATCCGCGCGCGGCACCAGAAAGCCGTCCAACCCGGCTTTTTTCATTTCTGCGCGCAGCGCGGCCAGTCGGGGCGGCCCCTGTTCGGGGCGGGCGGTCACCTCAAAGCTTTGAAACATCCCAACCCCTTCATCTTTTCAGAAATACTTCCGCCGGAGGCTCCGGCGCGTCAACCCGCGCGCCGGATCCCCATGACACGCGCCCGTGCCCTTGGGTCATTGTCAAAAAGCGCCGCCAGTTGTTCTGTCATTGCGCCCGCCAGTTGTTCCACATCGGTGATCGTAACCGCGCGGTCATAATAGCGCGTCACATCATGCCCGATACCAATCGCCAAAAGCTCGACAGCGCGGCGGCGTTCCACCATGGCGATCACATCGCGCAGGTGTTTTTCCAGATAGTTGGCAGGGTTCACTGACAGCGTGGAATCATCCACCGGCGCCCCGTCCGAAATCACCATCAGGATTTTGCGGCTTTCCGCACGTCCCAGCATCCGGCGGTGGGCCCATTCCAGCGCTTCGCCGTCGATGTTTTCCTTCAGCAGGCCTTCCTTCATCATCAGGCCCAGATTGGGGCGCGTGCGCCGCCATGGGGCATCGGCGGATTTGTAGATGATGTGGCGCAGATCATTCAGGCGGCCCGGTTGTCCGGGGCGGCCGTTGGCCAGCCATGCCTCGCGGGCTTGCCCGCCTTTCCACGCGCGGGTGGTGAAGCCCAGAATTTCCACCTTGACGTTGCAGCGTTCCAGCGTGCGGGCCAGAACATCGGCGCAAATCGCCGCAATCGAAATCGGGCGGCCGCGCATGGAACCGGAATTGTCCAGCAGCAGGGTTACAACCGTATCGCGGAATTCGGTGTCTTTTTCGACCTTGAAAGACAGCGGCGTTGTCGGGCTGGCCACAACGCGGGCCAGACGACCGGCATCCAGAATGCCCTCTTCGCGATCAAATTCCCAAGACCGGTTCTGCTGCGCCTGAAGGCGGCGCTGCAATTTGTTGGCAAGCCGCGACACAGCGCCTTTCAGCGGTTCCAGTTGCTGGTCCAGATAGGCGCGCAACCGTTCCAGTTCGACAGGTTCGGCCAGATCTTCGGCGGCGATTTCTTCATCGTGATCGCCCAGGTAGACCGTGTAATTCGGATCTGCGTCCGAAACCGGTTGCGGGGCAGGGGGTTCCAGCGGGGCTTCGCCTTCTGGCATCTCGGCCTCTTCACCCATCTCTTCGTCGGCCATTTCATCCATGCTGACCTGCGCCTGTGACGCGTCCTGCTGGTCTTCCTGGCTTTGTTCGGCGCTGGCTTCGGCCTCTTGATCGTCGTCGTCCTGATCGCCGGTGCTGTCGGGGTCCTGTTCTTCTTCGCTGCCCTCTTCGGCTTCGTCTTCGTTCTCGTCGTCCAGCTGGTCTGGGTCGTCGCCCAACTGGTCGCCATAGCCCAGATCGGAAATCACCTGCCGCGCGAATTTGGCGAAAGAGGCCTGATCCGACAATGTGTCCTGCAAGTTGTCGAGCGTGCCACCGGCCTGTTCTTCGATAAAGCCGCGCCACAGTTCCATCACGTTTTGCGCACCAGCGGGCAGGTCGCGCCCCGTGGCCAGATGGCGGATCAGATACCCAGCGGCCACCGAAAGCGGCGCATCCGAGGGCTGTTTGCAGTCCTCATAGCCTTTGCGCGTCGCTTCATGTGCGATCTTGGCGTCGATATTGCCGGCCGTGCCGGGCATGTCGCGCGCGCCCATCGCTTCGCAGCGGGCGGTTTCCATCGCTTCATATAATTCGCGCGCCATGTCGCCGGGCGGGGCGTACCGCGCATGGGTGCTGTCATTGTGATAGCGCCGGTTCAAGGCCAGCGCATCAGCGGTGCCCCGCGCCAGCAACACCTCGTCCCGTGTCATCCGGCGGCTGACCTGCGGCAGGCGCATCGCATCGCCCGACAGACCCGACGGATCAACCGTGTAACTGACGCTCAGTTCCGGATCATGCGCCATGACCTTGGTCGCTTCGGCCAGCGCCTTTTTGAACGGATCAGCGGGGTTGTCTGGGTGTTTGGACATGATCAGAGCCTATGCACCAAAGCACATTTCTCGCATATAGCGGGCGCGCCGTCAGCCATATGAAGTATAAGTGACCGGCTTATCTGCACCGCACACCTCACCCCAAGCTCGTGCTGGCTGCGCTTTCGGGCAGTTCCTCGTCGAACAGACGCTGGTAGAATTCGGCAACCGTCTGGCGTTCCAGCTCGTCGCATTTGTTCAGAAAGGACAGGCGGAAGGCATAGCCGATATTGCGGAATATTTCGGCGTTCTGGGCCCATGCGATCACCGTACGCGGTGACATTACCGTGCTCAGATCGCCCGATCATGAACGCCGTGCGGGTCAGATCGGCAACCGTGACCATCTGCTTGATCGTCTTGCGGCCCTTGTCACTGTTGTAGTGCGGGTTTTTGGCCAGAACGATGGCGGTTTCGGCCTCGATGCTCAGATAATTCAGTGTTGCGACCAGTGACCAGCGGTCCATCTGGCCTTGGTTGATCTGCTGTGTACCGTGATAAAGGCCGGTTGTGTCGCCCAGACCGACGGTGTTGGCGGTGGCGAACAGGCGGAAATAGGGGTGCGGGTCCAGCACCTTGTTCTGGTCCAGCAGGGTCAGTTTGCCGTCCACTTCCAGCACGCGCTGGATCACGAACATCACGTCGGCGCGGCCTGCGTCGTATTCGTCAAAGACGATGGCGGTTGGCGTGCGCAGCGCCCAAGGCAGGATGCCTTCCTGAAATTCAGTGACCTGCACACCATCGCGCAGTTTGATCGCGTCCTTGCCGATCAGGTCGATCCGGCTGATATGGCTGTCAAGGTTCACCCGTACCGTGGGCCAGTTCAGCCGCGCGGCGACCTGTTCGATATGGGTGGATTTTCCGGTGCCGTGATAGCCTTGGATCATGACGCGGCGGTTGTGGGAAAATCCCGCCAGAATGGCCAGTGTCGTATCGGGATCGAATTTATAGGTGCTGTCCAGAAGCGGGACGCGATCGGATGTATCGGAAAATCCCTTGACGGTCATGTCGGTGTCGATGCCGAATACATCGCGCACCGAAATTGTCTCGGTCGGTTTTGCATTGATATCGATCGAGCCGTCCGCCATCTGTCTTATCCTTGTAAAATTTCCCCATTACGGGGCTTCATTTATGCACTTTCCGTGGTGCAACATATCGCGAAGCAGGGCAAGGGGAAGGGGGGTGGAAAATAATGCAATCCCGAGAAGGATTGCCCCCACAAGAATTACCGGCGCTCGAAGGTCTTGAACGGTGCAGGTCTGGTTGCCGCCCTGATGGCGCAGTCCGGAAATCAGTCTTTGAAATTGCGGCTGACCTTAAGCTGGTCCCATGCCCAGACAACTTCCTGCAACTGTTCTTCCTGACTGCGGTCGCCCCCGTTCATGTCCGGATGCAATACCTTGATCAGGGCCTTGTAGGCTTTGCGCACCTCGGTTTTGGTCCAGTGATCCTTGGCTTCCAGTATTTCGACGGCCCGGCGTTCGGTGGGGGGCAGTTTGCGGCTGTTGTTCACGCCCTTGCCCGGGTTTTGGGTGGCGTTCGCGCCCAGAACCTGATGCGGGTCTTCGATGCCCAGCCGTGCCCAGGCCCGTGCTTCTGGGTCTTTCATCGGTTTGGTTTCGCGTTCCCAAACCTTGTCTTTGGATTGCTGCGCGTTGATTTCAGCCTCGGTCGTGCCGTGGAAGAAATTCCATTTCAGATTGTATTCGCGCACGTGCTGCTGGCAGAACCAGAAATAATCATCCAGAACATCCGGTGCTTTGGGCGCGCGGTATTTCCCGGGCTCTTCACAGCCTTCGTGTTCGCACAGACGTACCGATGTTTCGGATGCGCCGGACATACCGCGGCGACCGCGCGGGTTTTTCTTTTTGGCCGAAGACACAGACATGTCAAACCCAAACGGATCGTTCTTGTTCATTTTCATGGTCCTCTTTCCAGACTCGGCCCAGAGAGTTTAAAGTAAACACAGTCAGATTGAAGGGGTCAGGTTCAAAAAATGACAGATAAATTAGACGCGGCGGGCGTCGGGCCGGTTCTGGTGCGGGACGAAATCCACGATCGCCTTGAACAGGCCTTTTCCCCCTCCGCGCTTGAGGTTGTGGACGACAGCGAGGCGCATCGCGGCCACAGCGGTTATCAGGAAGGCGGGCAGAGCCATTTCAATGTGATGATCCGCGCGGACGCATTCAAGGGGCAATCGCGTGTCGCGCGTCACCGTGCGGTGCACGCCGCACTTGGCCCGGCACTTATTGCGCGTATTCACGCATTGGCTTTGGACATCGACGTCTAGTCGCGTGCTATTCGGCCGGTTTTTTCTGACCGGCGCGTTTTTTCAGGGCCTCGGTCATTCCCGCCACTTCCGACAGTTCCTCGACGCCATTGTCGCTTAGCATCTTGGTCGCACCGGGCTGCCCCGCCGGTCTGTCGGGGTCTTGTGCCGGTTCGGGGGCTTCGGGTGTTTCGGCGACAGAAGGGGCTGGCGCAGGCTGCTGGTCTGCGTCGGACGTTTTCAGCAGAATCGGTTGGAACTGTTCCAGATCACCAGCGCGCGCGCGTCGGAATACCAGCACATTGCGATAGGTTGTGACTGTGCTGGTCAACCCACTGCGTTCCTGACTGGGCAGGGTTTCCGCCCTTTGAAACTCCCATCCGTCGGCACTCATGTCGTTCATCAATTGCTGCAGCGCGTTTGCAAAACGCGATTCAGGTGTTTTCAAGCCGCGCGCCTTCAGGCCTTTGGTCGGGGCGGGAACAACTTTGTATTCGTAGTGGGGCATGGGTTACGCCTTGAATGGATTGAACGGCGTCATAGCAAGCGGGGCTGCAAGCGCCAAGGGTTTGCAGTTCCTTTGCACCTCAGAGTCCCAGTTTTTCACTGACCAGCTTGTTCACCGCCGCCGGATTGGCCTTGCCGCCGGTCGCCTTCATCACCTGACCCACAAACCAGCCCGCCAGCTTGGGGTTGGCCTTGGCTTTTTCGACCTGTGCGGGATTGTCGGCAATCACGGTGTCCACCGCCGCCTCGATGGCGCCGGTGTCGGTGACCTGTTTCATGCCTTCGGTTTCGACGATCTCGGCGGGATCACGACCCGTTGTATACGCTATTTCAAAGACTTCCTTGGCGATCTTGCCACTGATATCGCCCTTGGTGATCAGCGTGATGATGCCGCCCAGCTGTTCGGGGCTGACAGGGCTCGCGTCGATTTCGCGATCATCCTTTTTCAAACGCCCGAACAGTTCGTTAATCACCCAGTTTGCCGCCAGTTTCCCGTCGCGCCCGTCTGCGGTTTTTTCGAAATAGGCCGCCGCTTCGACATCGGCGGTCAGAACGGATGCATCGTAATCCGACAGGCCGAATTCGGTGATGAACCGCGCCTTTTTGGCATCCGGCAGTTCGGGCAGGCCGGCCTTGATTTCGTCTACCCAGCTTTGTTCGATGTCCAAGGGCAGCAGATCGGGATCGGGGAAGTAGCGATAATCATGCGCTTCTTCCTTGGAGCGCATAGACCGGGTTTCGCCCTTGTCCGGATCATAAAGACGGGTTTCCTGATCCACCTTGCCACCGGCTTCGACGATGGCGATCTGGCGGCGGGCCTCAACTTCGATCGCCTGCTGGATAAACCGCATCGAATTCATGTTCTTTATTTCGCACCGTGTGCCCAGATGCGAAAAATCCTGCGTTTCCATATATTTTTCATATTGGCCGGGCAGACAGATCGATACGTTCACGTCCGCACGCATCGCGCCGGATTGCATATCCCCGTTACAGGTGCCCAGATACCGTAGGATCTGGCGCAGTTTGGTAACATAGGCCGCGGCCTCTTCGGGGCCGCGAATATCGGGGCGGCTGACAATTTCCATCAGCGCCACGCCCGTGCGGTTCAGATCGACGAAGGACATATTGGGGTCCATATCGTGGATCGATTTTCCCGGCATCCTGTTCCAGATGGATGCGTTCCACCCGCACCAGACGCGCCTTGCCGTCGCCCATTTCCACCAACACTTCGCCTTCGCCCACAATCGGGTGATACAATTGCGAAATCTGGTAACCCTGCGGCAGGTCGGGGTAAAAATAGTTTTTGCGATCAAAGGCCGAATTCAGGTTGATTTGCGCATTCAGGCCCAACCCTGTGCGCACCGCCTGTTCGACGCAAAAGCGGTTGATCACCGGCAACATGCCCGGCATCGCGGCATCCACAAAAGCCACATTGGCATTCGGTTCCGCCCCGAATTTGGTAGACGCGCCCGAAAAAAGCTTCGCGTTCGAGGTGACTTGCGCGTGCACCTCCATCCCGATCACCAGTTCCCAATCGTGTTTGGCACCGGCTATGCGTTTTGGGGTTGGGGCCTCGTAGGTGTGGTCCAGCATGGTCTGCCTCATCATCTCGCAACGATGTGGGTTCTAGGGCAGGGCGCGCAGCAGGGCAAGAGCGCTCAGGCGGCGCTGACCGTCGGGCCGGAGGATGTGAAGGTAACGCGGTGCCCGCGTGCGATATCATCGCGGAACAACGTCGCGATCACATCCAACGCGTCGCGGCGCCCGCGTTCTGCGAAATTACGCACGGAATGTACGCGCGCAGAGTTGTCAAATCCGGTGGCGGCATGGGCCCAGACCAGCGGATGGATTTCTGTCATATGGTCGCGAATGATCCAGTCCGCACAATCGATCAGTTGATGACGGACCAGATCGGCCTCGTCCGCGCTGCCGCATCCGGCCCGCACGGCCACCGCGCAATAGGCAGCCAGCAGGTTTACCGTGTGCTGGTCAGGGGCATGGGCCAGAATGTCGTGCAGCCCTTCGATAAAAAACTCCACCTCGACCTGTGCGCAGGCGGCATCGTCGATCACGATGGCATCGAAATAAGACCACGTATAGGCACCGGCGCCCCAGATATCGATGGTGCGTGACGCGGTGCGGCGGGCCTCAAGTTCCAGTTGGGCCAAGGAACCGAACCAGCGCGGCAACAGATGGTTGCCCATGGCGCGCATGTGGTGCGGGTTTCTTGGATCAAGGTCAATCAGCGCTTCGTAATCATCGGCGACACGGGTGCGTGACTTGGGATAGCCTGCAAGCAATGCACAGCGTGCCGCAGCAAGCGCGGGGCTGAGCGGTTCAAGGCCGGAAAACTGGTTCAGAATTCCGGTGGCGCGATCGAAATGAGCTGCGAACGCCTCGCGGTTTTGCGGTTTAAGTTCGGTCAGCCAGCCAGTGCCACGCCAGGCCCAACCCATATCCATATGGGCGTGCGCCACGATCAGGGCGATCGGATAATTGTCAGGGTGCTCTGCCAGAATCTGTTCCAGCGCTTCGATCCCGGCAAGTATCGGCGCGCCGTTGGCAAGTTTTCCGTCAAACAAAGCATGTTCGGCGGCAAGCACGACATCGGCACGTGCGCCGTACATCAACAGATCGGCAATCGGCATGCCGCCACGTGTTTTTGCGCGCGTCTGGTCGGCATCGAACACCAGTTGCGACAGCGTTTCCCAATCTTCCTGACGCCCCAGTTTCTGGCCCTTGTTCTGGAAAGCAGTGCGTTCGGCATGTTCCGATGTTGCTTCGACAACCGGAATATTCAAATGATCTGCAATGTTGCGTTTGATCTGGAATTCGGCGCTTGCTGCGCTTGGACGTGCAGGCGCGAACCCGCGATGTCGCGGGGGCAATGCGGCTTTGGCCGTTTCCAGACACGCGGAAACCGGCGCAATTGCATTGCGCAAAACAGAAAAATTCAGTCTTAGATCGCGCATTTTTGTAACATCCAACTCATTGATAATCTTAACTGGCTACCGGGGGATCTTGTCTGTGCAATCGGGCCTAAAAAAGGCGCAAGTGGGGTGATATCGGGCAATTGAAGGGGCGGTTGGCTTTGCCGGTTTTTAATTGCGTCGCCGAACAGACAGGGGAATACTGTCGTTTATGTTAAAAAGCCTTCTTTGTCTGGTTATTGCCGGTGCCGTGGGATTGGCATCAACAACGCCCTCTGCGGCGTCAACACAAGACATTGTGGTGCGCCCGCTGGAACGCGAAGCAAATCTGCCACGCACCAGATGGGAATATCAAAAAGGGTCGGATTTGTGGACACGGGGTGCACTGGCGGCCCTGAGAACGCATGGTATGGCACTTGCTCAGTCAGAACCCGTTGATATCAAAGACTGGTGCCCCGCCTATCCGGATGCGGATCTGGCGCAGCGGCAGGCGTTCTGGGTCGGGTTTCTGTCTGCGCTGGCCAAACATGAAAGCACCTACCGCCCCTATGCCGTAGGCGGTGGAGGGCGCTGGTTCGGTCTGTTGCAAATCCAGCCTTCAACGGCGCGGGGATACGGGTGCGCGGCCCGTTCGGGTCAGGAATTGAAGGACGGAGCATCCAATGTCAGCTGTGCGGTCCGGATCATGGCGGTGACGGTGCCGCGTGACGGTGTCATTACGTCCAAAGGCGGGCGCTGGGGCGGTGTCGCGGCCGACTGGGGGCCAATGCGAAATGCGGGAAAACGCAACGATATGCAGGCATGGCTGGGCAAGCAGACCTATTGCCGCCCGCTCGAATCTGTCCGCCCGCGCGAGCGACCGGTCGAAAACCGCTGATCCGGTGCGGGTGTGCGCCACATCAGGACATCAGGGTAAAGTGGTGCCGTTCGACACGCACCCCGCGCGCGGTCAGCGCGTCTTCGAAAATGCGGTGTGGCGGCAGGCATTCATAAGGAAGCCTGATTTTTTTCCGCTCCGGCGTAACGGCGCTGACGCGCACTGAAAAATCCAGCCGTGTGTCAAACCGCATGTGGTCAATCTCGCTCAAACCCATGTTGGCTTTGCGCTTGCCGGTGTACCACAACAGCGCCGTGTCGTTCAGCTCTACGCCCGCTGAACGATTGGTGACCAAATCCCACAGCGCTGGCAGGGTAAAGGCGGCAAGGATCGCCATCAGCCACCACGCCGCATCGACCACGATAATCGCGGCAATCAGCGCAAAATAGATCAAAATGACGATTGTCGCAGTGCGGTGGTTGCGCCCGTGGTTGACGTGCTGGAAAGGGGGCAGGTCGGTCATGCCCCCCTGATCCGGCTGATCATTTCGGTTGTGTCGCGCGACAGGTCGGGTGTGGCCGCGATCCGGTCGAGCTGTGCGCGCACATGATCCTGACGGGTGCTGTCATAGCGCCGCCATGTCTGGAACGCGCTGGTCATGCGGGCCGTTGTTTGCGGATTGACCCCATCCAGTTTGATCAGCCAGTCGGCCAGCAGGGCATATCCGCTGCCATCCTGTTGATGGAACCCTGCGTGATGCATCGACAAAGCGCCCAGAGTGGCGCGGAACCTGTTGGGATTTTTCCAATTGAAATCAGTATGTTTTGTGAGGTTCTTGGTGATTTCTACGGTCTTTTCGGGCGCGGACTGGATGATTTGCAGGCTGAACCATTTGTCGATCACCAACCGGTCATGTTTCCATTGCTCATAAAACGCGTTTGTTTCTGCGGCACCTTTCCCGGAATTCAGCAAACAGGCAAGGGCCGACAATTGCTGGGTCATGTTATCCGCTGCTTCAAACTGCCGTGCTGCCTGCGCCCCGCCATCAAGGCGCGACATCAATGCAAGAACCGCGCCCTGCAAAGCACGTTTGCCGACCTGATCGGCATCCGGCGAATAGGGGCCGTCAATGTGCATTTCACTGTAAATTCGCGGTAGAAGATCTTGATTATGTTGGGCAATAGCTTGCTTCATCGTTTCGCTTGCCGCCCAGATCGCTTGTGGATCAGGAACGTGCCCGGCGTCGTGCAGGCTGGTGGCCATGTCGGATTGGCCGGGAAGCCCCAGCATCAACGCACGGGTGGCCGGATCAACGCTGTTGTCCCGCAGTACCGCGGCCATTCCGTCAAGAAACGCGGTGTCTGGGGGGGCGTCTTTCAGGATCATGTCGCTCAGGGCGGCGCGGGCCAGCGCGCGCCCCGCTTCCCACCGGTTGAACGGATCGGTGTCATGGGCCAGAAGGAACCCGCGCTGAGCCTCGCCCTCGGGGTGGGACAGAATGACAGGCGCGGAAAACCCGCGCAGGATCGACGCAACAGGGCGCGTGGCAAGCCCTTTGAATGAAAACGACTGCCGCGCCTGCGTCATTTCCAAGACCTGCGTTTCCTGTATTTCGTCCCCGTTCTGCCCCAGCAAGCCGACCGCGATGGGAATAACCTGTGGTTGCGGGTCGGGCGTGGTTGAACTTGGCAGATTATCTTGTTGAAAGGTCAGGGTAAAAACGCCGTCTTCGAAATCTTCCTCGACAGACAGGCGCGGTGTTCCCGCTTGTGAATACCAGCGTTTGAACTGTGACAGGTCGCGTCCTGTGACATCTTCGAATACTTTCAGCCAATCCTCGATCGTGGCAGCATCGCCGTCATGACGCTCGAAATACAGATCAAGCGCTTTGCCATAGGCGTCATCCCCGATAAGCGTTTTCAACATGCCGATCACCTCGGCACCTTTTTCGTAAACAGTTGCGGTGTAGAAGTTGTTGATTTCCTGAAAACTTTCCGGGCGTACCGGATGCGCCAGCGGGCCGTTGTCTTCGGGAAACTGGCGGGCGCGCAGATCGATCACATCGCTGATGCGTTTCACCGGTGCGCTGCGCACGTCGGATGTGAACTGTGCGTCGCGGTAAACGGTCAACCCTTCCTTCAGGCACAATTGGAACCAGTCGCGGCAGGTGATGCGGTTGCCTGTCCAGTTGTGGAAATATTCATGGGCGATGATCGCCTCGATCCGTTCAAAATTCGTGTCGGTCGATGTTTCCGGGCTGGCCAGAACGGCGGATGAATTGAAGATATTCAGCCCTTTGTTTTCCATGGCCCCCATGTTGAAATCATCGACGGCCACAATGTTGAACACATCCAGATCATATTCGCGGCCATATACGTCCTCGTCCCATTTCATGGACTTTTTCAACGCTTCCATGCCGAAGGCACATTTATGCAGATCATCGGGGCGCACCCAGATGTTCAATTCCACCTCGTTGCCGGACAGGGTGGTGAACGCATCGGGATGGTTGACCAGATCACCTGCAACCAAAGCGAACAGATAGGCAGGTTTGGGCCATGGATCATGCCATTCGGCCCATCCATCGCCTGCGCCCACCGGATTGCCGTTTGACAGCAGAACGGGGTGTGGCCCGTTGATGCGCACGGTGAACACCGACATTACGTCGGGACGATCCGGATAATAGGTGATCTTGCGAAAGCCCTGCGCCTCGCACTGGGTGCAGTACATACCGCTGGATTGATAGAGCCCTTCCAGTGCCGTGTTATTTGCCGGATCAATCTCGACCTCGGCTTCCCACACGAACGGGGCGTCGGGTACGGTGCAGGTCAGTCCCCCACCGCTTAGCGTCGGGTTGACCGCGGCACCATCAATCGCAGCGCGCAACAGTTTCAGGTCTTCCCCGTGCAGGAAGAACGTGCGGTCCTTTGCATCGGGGTTGGGGCGAAACTGGACGCGGCAGGTGACCCTAGTGCTGTGCGGGGCCAGATCAAATATCAGATGAACAGCGTCCACAAGATATCCGAAAGGTTCATAATCGCTCAGGTAAATGGTTTCGGGGGCCGCGTCTTTCATGGGGAACCTTTCGGGCTGGGAACGCGCAGACGGTAGAAAGATTGCGCACCCGCTGCAAGCAGGGTTTGGCTGGTGTCTTGCCCTGTTGGAACGTGCCATTGTGCAATTTGGCACACGCGCGTGTGCGCAGGAAGCCTCTGGCATAGGGGTCAAAGGCAATTTATAAGCGCGTGAAGTCCACAACAGGAAAAATCATGGTCCGTCGCAGCCCGCAGCGCCCGATTGTCGGCATAATTTCAAACCAGTATCTGCTGAATGACCAGTATCCTGCCCATGCAGGGGGGACGATGAATTCGGCCGCGATTGCTGATGTGTCCGGTTGTCTGCCTTTGCTGATCCCGGCCGATCCCCGCTTTGTATCGGTGGATGAACTGTTGGAGATTTGTGACGGTTTCATGCTGACGGGTGGGCGCCCAAATGTGCACCCCGAAGAATATGGCGAAGCAGAAACCGAGGCGCATGGCACGTTTGATCGCGCGCGTGATGCGATTGTGCTGCCTTTGGTGCGTGCCTGTGTGGCAAGGGGGCAGCCGTTTCTGGGCGTTTGTCGCGGCTTTCAAGAGGTGAATGTCGCAATGGGCGGAACGCTTTATCCGGAAATCCGCGATTTGCCGGGGCGGATGAACCACCGCATGCCCCCCGATGGGACATTGGAAGAAAAATTCGAACTGCGCCACAAGGTGCGATTTGCCGAAAACGGTGTGTTCCATCGCGTGATGGGCGCGAACGAGGTGATGACAAACACGTTGCACGGGCAGGGCATCAAGACCGCAGGCAAGGATATCATAATCGACGGATATGCGCCCGATGGCACGCCCGAAGCGATCTATGTTCAGGGTGCCAAGGGGTTTACCCTGTCGGTGCAATGGCACCCGGAATGGGACGCCTGCAATGACCCGGTGTCGCGCCCTCTGTTTGAGGCGTTTGGAACGGCAGTCAGGGAATGGGCGACAAGCCAAGGCACGACAGAAATTTCTAAAATAGCCTAGCCGCGTTAATCCAAATCAATACAGTTTCGGAATACGCGTCTTATCCTACGCGACATGACACATTCCAAAGCTCAAAAAATCCTGATCGTTCACGCCTCGACCGAAGGGCAGACCAGAAAAATCGCGCGGTATTGCGCTGACCAAGTGATGGACATGGGCCATTCGGTCGAAATGTTGCGCGCGGCCGATGATGACGGCACCACTTTGGCGCCGGTAGATGCCGTTATTCTGGCCGGATCGGTCCATATGGGGCATTTGCAAAAGGAATTGTCTGATTTCGCAACCGCTCATGCGGGCGAATTGAACGAAAAACCGACGCTTTTGTTACAGGTGTCTTTGGCCGTTGTCGGGGACGATCAAAAGGAACTGGCCGATCTGGACCGGATCGCTGCAGACTTTTGCGACAAAGCCGGATTGCGCCCCCTGGCGGTGCACCAGATTGCAGGTGCGTTTCGTTTTACGCAGTACGATTTCTTCAAGTCATGGGCGATGCGCTATATCGCGGCCAAGATGGAACAGGATGTCGACCCGCATGCGGATCGGGAATATACGGATTGGGCCAAGCTGGCAGATATTGTAAAAGACTTCGCCAGCGTCAAAGCCCCGTCCGCAAATGCCAAAGCTCGGGGAACAGTTCGACCTCGAGCATCTTCTTGAGATAGCTGACACCGCCGGTGCCGCCGGTGCCGCGCTTGAAACCGATCACACGTTCCACTGTGGTCACATGATTGAACCGCCAGCGGCGGAAATAATCCTCTAGATCGACCAGCTTTTCCGCCAGTTCATAAAGTTCCCAATGGGTTTGTGGCGCGCGATAGACCGCGCTCCAGGCGGCGATAATTGCATCGCTGGCCTGATGCGGCATCGCAATATCGCGGTGCAACACCGCGTCCGGCAGGGGTATGGAGGCGTGCAGCGCCTGCAATGCCACATCATATAGCGACGGGGTTGCCAGCTCGGCCTGCAACAACGCGGCGATCTTGGGGCGGTGCGCATGCGGGCGCAGCATCGCGGGGTTGCGATTGCCCAGAATGAATTCGATCTGGCGGTATTGATGGGATTGAAAACCGGACGACTGGCCAAGCGCATCGCGGAACGTGGTGTAATCGCTGGGCGTCATCGTGCGCAGCACATCCCATGCGTTGTTCAACTGTTCGAAAATGCGTGACACGCGCGCCAGCATTTTGAATGCAGGTCGCCGGTCACCCCCTTGCAAGGTTGCGCGCGCCGCCGTCAGTTCGTGTATCGCCAGCCGCATCCACAATTCCGATGTCTGGTGCTGGATGATGAACAGCATTTCGTCATGTGCGTCCGATAGCGGGTGCTGGGCGTCCAGCAGGGCGGACAGGCCCAGATAATCGCCATAGGACATGCGCCCGTCGAATGACATTTGCGCGCCCTCATCGGAAGGATCATAAGGATCAGTCATGTTTATTATCCTTTGGTATTAATGACATCTGAAAGCGTTCTAATGTCTGTCCGTTGATCGGATGTTGTTCCTGGTGATCAACTTGCCAGCCGTGCTTTTCAAAGAAATGCCGCGCGCCGTGGCTGGCGTGAACAGTCAGGTTCTCGATGTTGTCTTGCTTGGCGCGTGCCATCAGCGCGCGGTAAAGCGCATCAGCGACGCCTTTGCCTTTCGCCTCGGGCAGAACAAACGCCATGTCCAGATAGCCCGAAGGTGTCAGGGACATGAAACCGGTGATCTGCCCGTTCTGTTCGGCCACCCAACAATATTGATCCAACAGGCGGTCGGGCGTGGCGGTATCCGGCTTGCCTTCTGGTGCCCATGCCGCGCGTTGTTCTGGGCTGTACTGTTCTGCCGCGCCTTCACGCACGGCGCGGTAGAAGACGGCGGCACAGGCTGCGCGATCCTGCGCTTGGTAAGGACGGATCAGCGGTGTCATGTGACCGCTGCGCGCACCTTGTATTCGTCGCGGTCCCACAGATTGTTGTTCATCACGTCTGCCATGATATCAACAGCTTGACGGACGTCGTTCGCGTCGATGTAAAGCGGAGTAAAGCCAAAGCGCATCACATCGGGCATCCGGAAGTCCCCGATCACACCGCGCGCGATCAGGGCCTGCATCGCGGCATAGCCCTGTTCAAACCGGAACGACACTTGTGATCCGCGCTGCGTTGCATCGCGGGGGCTGGCCAGCGTCAGTTGCGGGCATTTTTCTTCCACCAGTTCGACAAACAGGTCGGTCAGTTCCATCGATCTGGCGCGCACATCTGCCATTTCGGCCATGTCCCAGATATCAAGCGCGCATTCCAGCGCCGTCATCTGCAAGACCGGCGGCGTGCCCACGCGCATCCGTTCGATGCCGTGCCCCGGTCGATAGTCCAGATCAAAGGCAAACGGCGCGGCATGGCCCAGCCAGCCCGACAGCGCCGGTTTGATGTGCTCCGCGTGGCGCGGTGCGACATAGATAAACGCGGGCGCACCGGGGCCGCCGTTGAGGTATTTGTAACTGCAGCCCACGGCAAAATCTGCCTCAGCAGCGGCCACATTCACCGGAATGGCCCCCGCTGAATGGGCCAGATCCCAAACGGTCAGAACACTGTGGTCATGCGCCTTTTTTGTCAGCGCCGCCATATCGTGCATCCGGCCTGTGCGGTAATCCACCTCGGTCAGCATCATCACGGCGACATCATCGTTGATTGCATCGGCGACGTCTTCGGGGTCGACAATGCGCAATTCATGGCCGCGATCCAGCGTGTTCAGAAGGCCCTGTGCCATATAAAGGTCGGTCGGGAAGTTGCCGTTGTCTGACAGGATCACCTTGCGATCCCCCGCCAGATCAAGCGCGGCGGCCAGTGCCTGAAACACCTTGATGGTCAGGGTGTCGCCCATCACAACATGGCCGGCTTCGGCTCCGATCATCGCGCCGACACGATCACCGATGGTCATGGGTTGCGCCATCCAGCCCGCCTTGTTCCAGCCGGTGATCAGCATTTTGCCCCATTCATCCTTCAGCATTCCGTCCAGTCGGGCCGGGGCCGATTTGGGCAGGGGGCCAAGCGAATTGCCATCCAGATATATCATGCCGTCCGGCAGATCGAACATGGCTTTGGTTGCGGCGAAATCGGTCATCAGGCCCTCGCTAGGTATTTTAGGCTTAAAGTATATCTGCGGGCATACGCCCCGAAACGCCTTGTGTAAAGGCGTGCGCTAAATCTGCCCGCCCGCGATCTCGATGCATTGTCCGTTCACGCTGTCCGATCCGGGCAGGCAAAGCCAAAGCGCTGCGGCGGCAACCTCTTCGGGGGCGATCAGGCGTTTATGGGGGTTCGCGCTGATCATCAGATTGCGGGCCTCATCGGTTGAAATGCCCGCGCGTTCGGCGATGCTGGTGGTATTTTGCGCCACGATGTTCGTATCCACATATCCCGGGCAAAGCGCATTGAACGTATAGGGTTTGCCCATGTAATCCTCGCTTAATGCGCGTGTCAGTCCGATCAGTCCGTGTTTGGAGGCCGTGTAGGCAGATGCCCCTTTCAACCCGCGCAGGCCCGCAATGGAAGATACGGTAATCACGCGGCCCCAATCGGTGTGCACCATGGAATTCATCGCCTCGCGGATGGTCAGGAATGCGCCATCCAGATTGGTCGCCATGATGTTGCGCCAGAATTCCATGTCGGTCTTGTGCAGCGCGCGCCCCTCGGCAATGCCAGCATTGGCCAAACAGATCTGGATCGGGCCATGATCTTGCACGGCTTTCGATATAACATCTTGAACATTGTTTTCGTTGCGGACATCCATTGCCAGGCCTGTGATCCGATCGGTTGCTACCTGATCCAGCATCTGTTGGCGGCGCCCTGTGATCGTGACCTGTGCACCCTGTTGGGCCAGCGCGTGTGCAATCGCCAGCCCGATGCCGGTGCCGCCGCCTGTAACAAGGGCGTGTTTTCCGCTTAACTGCATGTCAGTGACTCCTCTTTGCGCGCAGCTTAGCGGGGTGTGACCAAGGGGCAAGGTGCAGCTTTACTTACCCATTCGTATCTGTGAATGTGAAGCAAACGAAAGGAGTTGCCATGAAGTATGTTTTGGGTGCCGTCTTGATCCTGTCGGCCGGTGTAGTGCATGCCAGCGAAGAGATCGCCGACCAGTATCCGCAATCGGAGCTGTATTCCAAACCGGTTGAGTTCATTCCCCATGTCTATACGGCGATCGGCGCAACGGCCCCGCCCACCTATGAAAACGCGGGCCACAATAACAACCTGTCTTTTATCGTTACAGATGAAGGCGTTGTGGTGATCAATTCAGGTGCGTCCTATCGTCTGGCCGCCGCGTTACATGACGAGATCAAGGCCGTTACGGACCAGCCCGTTGTTCTGGTGATCAACGAAAACGGGCAGGGCCACGCGATGCTGGGCAACGGCTATTGGGCGCAGCAGGGCATTGATATTCTGGCCCATCAGGATGCGATTGCCGAAACCACGAAGAACGGTGATTTTATCCTGCAGGGCATGCAGGGCTATAACCGTGACAGGGCAGAAGGCACCGATGTGGTTCATGCCAATCTGTCATTCGAGGATCGCTATGACGTGTCTTTGGGTGGCGTCGATATTCAGGTGCTGCATCTGGGGCCGGCCCACGATCCCGGCGATGCGCAGGTGTGGATCCCGCAATGGAACATCATGATCACAGGCGACATCGCGTTTCACGAACGGATGCTGCCGATATTTGCGCATACCTGTACCTCGTGCTGGATCGAAACATGGGAAACCGCACTGGAACCTTTGGCCCCGACATATGTGATTCCCGGGCACGGCCATCCGACCAATTTCGATCAGGTGCGCCGCTATACGCTGGATTATCTGGTGGATTTACGCGCGAAAATCGGCGCTTATATTGATGATGGCGGCGATCTGGCCGGTGCCTACTACGTGGATCAGTCGAACTGGGCCGGTCTTGATACATTTGAGGAACTGGCCACAAAGAATGCAGGCCGTGTGTTCGAAGAGATGGAGTGGGAATAATGCAAACCAATCGCTGGGCTTCCAATCGCTCCTTTTTGGCAGGCGGACCTGTTTCGCGATGAAATGGCTGGATATGCCGCCAGTCTGGCTGGCCGGATTTGTCGCCCTGGCCTGGGTGCAATCCACCTATTTTACATTCGGGCTTGGGTTTGGCGGGGCGTGGGCAGGGTTTGCCGCGGGCATTCTGATCGGTGGTGGCATAATTTTGGCGCTGATGGCCTTTGTCGAATTCCGCCGACACAAAACAACAATCATTCCGCACCAGACACCTGAACGCCTGATCCAGTCGGGGATTTTCAGCAAATCGCGCAATCCGATCTATCTGGGCGATGTACTTATTCTTGCGGGCCTGATTCTGCGGTGGGATGCGGTGCCATCACTTGCCTTGGTCCCGATTTTCGTTTGGGTGTTGGAAAAACGCTTCATTATTCCGGAAGAAAACCGGATGCGGCGCACGTTCCGGATGGATTTCGCCCGCTACGAAGGCAAGGTACGCCGCTGGGTTTAGATCAATTGCGAAAAATTCTATTTCAATTGCGTCTATTGCTTGCGCAACTTTATTGCGCGCGCTAGGGAACTAACCTGACGCCGCATGCTGCCCTGCGGCAAAAAGAAATTTACCTGACGGGGGAATTCAAATTGAAGATCGGAACACCCAAAGAAGTCTTCGAAGGCGAGGCGCGCGTTGCCATGACGCCGGACAGTGCCGTGCAATTGCAAAAGCTAGGCCATGACTGTCTGATTGAATCCGGTGCGGGCGTAGCCGCAGGGTTTTCTGATGACGCCTACAAGGCTGCAGGGGTCAAAGTGGTCAAGACTGCCGCCGCCTTGTTCAAAGGATCGGACGTGGTGGCCAAGGTGCGCCCCCCCACCGATACCGAGGCCAAGCGCCTGACGGACGGGCAAACCCTGATTTCGTTCTTTTACCCCGGCGCGAATGAAAAGCTGATGGATCTGGCCGCGTCCAAGGGTGCCACGGTCATCGCGATGGATATGGTGCCGCGGATTTCGCGGGCGCAGAAAATGGATGCGCTAAGCTCTATGGCCAATATCGCGGGTTACCGTGCCGTGATCGAAGCCGGTAACAATTTTGGTCGTTTTTTCACCGGACAGGTGACTGCCGCGGGCAAGGTGCCTCCGGCCAAGGTTCTGGTGGTTGGCGCTGGCGTGGCCGGACTTGCCGCCATCGGTACCGCCACATCGCTGGGCGCGATCACCTATGCGTTCGATGTGCGCCCCGAAGTGGCCGAACAGATCGAAAGCATGGGCGCAGAGTTCGTGTTTCTTGAATTTGATGCCAGCGAATTGCCCGACGGGGCCGCGACGGGTGGTTACGCGCCGCCGTCCAGCCCCGAATTTCAGGCCAAACAGCTTGAAAAATTCCGTGAACTGGCCCCCGATATCGACATCGTCATTACCACGGCGCTGATCCCCAACCGCGCGGCACCGATCCTGTGGACCAAGGATATGGTCGAAGTGATGAAGCCGGGATCGGTGATCGTTGATCTGGCGGCAGAGCGGGGTGGCAACTGCGAACTGACCGTGGCGGATGAAAAGGTTGTGACCGATAACGGCGTCACAATCATCGGGTATACCGATTTCCCAAGCCGGATGGCGGCACAAAGCTCGACCCTTTATGCGACCAATGTGCGCCATATGATGGCCGATCTGACACCGGAAAAAGACGGTGTGATCAATCACGACATGGAAGACGACGTGATCCGCGGGGCCACCGTGACCCACGCCAAAGAGGTGACGTTTCCGCCCCCGCCGCCCAAGGTGCAGGCGATTGCGGCCAAACCCAAGGAAAAGGTCAAGGAACCGACTGCCGAAGAAAAGCGCGCGGCTGAACTTGCCGCGTTCAAGCAGCAGACCCGAAATCAGGTCACTTTGCTGGCTGTCGGCGGTGCCCTGGTTCTGGGTGTCGGATTGGTCGCTCCGGCCAGCTTCATGCAGCATTTCATCGTCTTTGTTCTGGCGGTGTTCGTCGGCTTTCAGGTGATCTGGGGCGTTGCACACAGCCTGCACACCCCGTTGATGGCAATCACCAATGCGATTTCGTCGATCATCATTCTGGGCGCATTGATGCAGATCGGATCAGGATCGTTTCTGGTGATCCTGCTGGCGGCCCTGTCGGTCTTTATGGCCGGAATTAACATCTTCGGGGGTTTCCTCGTGACACGGCGCATGCTCGCCATGTTCCAGAAATCCTAAGGGGGCCGCGATATGGAATTCGGTTTTACAACAGCAGCTTACGTCGTTGCAGCAGTTCTTTTCATCCTTAGCCTTGGCGGTTTGTCCGGTCAGGAAAGCGCCAAGCGCGCGGTCTGGTACGGCATTGTCGGCATGGGCCTTGCGGTGTTCGCCACCCTGATTGGTCCGGGCTCTGGTTTGTGGCTGGCGTCGGTCGTGCTGATCGCGCTGGGCGGGGCGATCGGCTATCAACTGGCCACGCGGGTGCAGATGACCCAGATGCCGGAACTGGTTGCGGCCATGCACAGCCTTGTGGGTCTGGCGGCGGTTTTTGTCGGCTTTATCGCGCATATTGAACTGGGCCGCGTGCTGGCGATGGACGAAACCGCGCGTAAATCTCTGGAAGGATTTGCCGCCTTGCTGGCCAAGAAAGACGGGATCGAGGTGTCGATCCTGCGGGTTGAATTGTTCCTGGGTGTGTTCATTGGTGCGGTCACGTTTACAGGGTCTGTCATTGCCTATGGCAAACTGGCGGGCAAGGTCGACAGTGCAGCCAAGAAACTGCCCGGTGGACATATGTTGAACGCGGCGGCAGCAGCCATTTCGGTGCTGTGTCTGATCTGGTACTCCAACACCGGCGGCTTCCTGCCCCTGTTCTTGATGACGCTTGCCGCGCTGTTTATCGGTTATCACCTGATCATGGGCATCGGCGGGGCAGACATGCCTGTCGTTGTGTCGATGCTGAACAGTTATTCGGGCTGGGCGGCGGCGGCGATCGGCTTCAGCCTTGGCAATGATCTGCTGATCGTGGTCGGTGCATTGGTCGGCTCTAGCGGTGCGATCCTGTCTTACATCATGTGCAAGGCGATGAACCGGTCGTTTGTCAGCGTCATTCTGGGCGGCTTTGGCGGCCCTGCGGGCGAACAGATGGCGGTAGAAGGCGAACAGGTCGCCATCGAGGCCGAAGGTGTTGCCACCGCCCTGAACGAAGCTGACAGCGTGATCATCATTCCGGGATACGGCATGGCGGTTGCGCAGGCCCAGCAGGGCGTTGCCGAACTGGTGCGCAAACTGCGCGCCAAAGGCAAGAACGTGCGCTTTGCCATTCACCCCGTTGCGGGGCGGTTGCCGGGCCACATGAATGTTTTGCTGGCCGAAGCACGTGTGCCTTATGACATCGTGATGGAAATGGACGAAATCAACGATGATTTTCCGGATACGGATGTGGCGATCGTGATCGGTTCCAACGACATCGTGAATCCGGCCGCGCAAGATGATCCAAACAGCCCCATTGCCGGTATGCCGGTTCTGGAATGCTGGAAGGCCAAGCAGGTGTTTGTTTCAAAGCGCGGCCAGGGCACAGGTTATTCCGGTATCGAAAACCCGTTGTTTTTCAAAGAAAATACGCGGATGTTTTATGGTGATGCCAAGGCATCGCTGGACAAGCTTTTGCCCATGATCGAGTAAGGCGTTCCCGCCCGAACGCCCGCTGAACAATGAATGCCCCGCATGAATTTTGCGGGGCATTTTCCGTTTCACCCGTCCGGTTTTGACGTGGCGCGTTGTACTGCATACCATTGTATCCTTCTAACTTACTGAAAAATAACAAAATTAGCTTTCAATTTGGCGCATGGCCTGTAAAAAGGCCGTGTCGACATCTAGGACAGGTTCAATGCCCCCGATCCAGGACCACCCGCTGCGGTATCCGCTTGCCAATGAACTGCACGCCCGCCCGTTTCCCGCAACCAGCGTGCCGTGTACGGCCGTCTATATCGCGATCAAACAACCCGACGATGCCGCCCACAGGGACCGCACCAAGGATATGGATCACCTGATTGATCTGCTTGACCGGTTTGGTGCCCCCCATCCGCAACCCGGTGCGACGCATTACTCGGGTACAATCGGGCGCCATATGATCAAATGGGAACAACACACCGAATTCGTGACCTATACGGCCTTTCTGGACGGGGTCAGTGATCGCCCGTTCAACCCCGTCGATTTCGAGGTGTTTCCCGAAGACTGGCTTGCGCGGGCACCGGGCCAACGTATCACATCGATCATGATACGGGTGTTGGAACGGCCCGTTGACGAACAGATCGGCGCATTGATCGGCGACTGGTTCGTGCCCGAAAGCGTGGCGGTTGCGCATGTGCTGGATAATGCGGCTGTTGTGGCCGGGGATTTCCGTATCGATGGGGCAGGACACCAGCGATTTGCGGTGTTTGTGTCGCCTGATGTCGGACGCCGGCGTGTGGGCCGTGTGGTGCAGCGCCTGTGTGAAATTGAGACCTATAAATCCATGTCGATGCTGGGGTTTTCCCGCGCACGCAAATTGTCGGGCCTGCTGGGCGATCTGGATGGTCGTCTGACGGCCCTGATGGGGGATATGTCAGAGGGGCGCGTTCCTGCGGAACAGACCCTGGCATCGCTTTTGTCCATTTCGGCAGAACTGGAAACCCTTGCGGCGCAATCCTCGTTCCGGTTCGGGGCCACAGGCGCCTATGATGCGATTGTAAACCAGCGTATCGATGTTTTGCGCGAAACCCGTTTTCTGGGCCGGCAGACTTTTGGTGAATTCATGATGCGCCGGTTCGAACCGGCCATGCGCACGGTCAAATCGACCGAACGCCGGCTCGAGACGATGGCAGACCGCGCCATTCGTGCCGGTGATCTGCTGCGCACACGCGTCGATGTGGAACGCAGTGCGCAGAACCAGAAACTGTTAGAGAGCATGGACAGCCGCGCCGACATGCAATTGCGCCTGCAACACACGGTGGAAGGCCTGTCTGTGGTGGCGATCAGCTATTATGCGGTGTCCCTTGCAGGTTATCTTCTGTATCCGCTCACATCCGTGACCGGATTAAGCAAGGGGCACATTCTGGCGCTGGCCACGTTGCCTGTGGTGGCGCTGGTCTGGTATTTCGTCCGGCGGATACGGGCCCGCATCAACAAATAGGGCAGAGCACCGCCCCCCTTCTTTTTGCCTCAAGTACGGAAAATCCGATCGCCCGCAACACGGACATCAGACGTGTGTCGCGCGCCCTATCTGCCGCGAATACGTGGGTCCAGAGCATCGCGCAGGCCGTCGCCCATATAGTTCACGCTGAGCACGGTCAGCGAAATGGCCAGTCCGGGCAGCAAGACACGTTCGGGAAATTCTTCCATGCGCGGCACCGAATCCGACAGCATCTTGCCCCATGTGGGAAAATCCGACGGAAATCCGACACCCAGAAAGGACAGGGCGCTTTCGGTGATGATGGCCGTGGCCAGACCCAGCGTTGCCGACACCATGATGGGCGACACGATATTGGGCAGCAAATGGCGGGTGATGATCTTGCCCGGTGTCGTGCCGATCGAGCGGGCCGCCAGAATGAATTCGCGTTCCTTCAGCGCCAGAACCTCGCCGCGCACAATACGTGCTGTCTGCATCCAGCTGGTGATGCCGATGACGCCGACAATCAGGATGAACATACCCTGTTCCGGCCCGAATGCGGCGCGCAGGGGCTGGCGGAACAACGTGACCGCCACCAGCAGCAGCGGCAGGATCGGCAGCGACAGCACCAGATCGGTAAACCGCATCAGGATGCCGTCCAGTTTGCGGAAATAGCCAGCCACAACGCCAATGGTCGTCCCGATGATCAGGGACAACAGCATCGCGCTCCACCCCACCGCCATCGAGGCCTGACCGCCTGCCATCATATTGGCCAGACCGTCGCGCCCCAGATTGTCGGTGCCAAAGGGGCGGTTCCACGCGGTTTTCGCATCACCGTCCCAAAGCAGGGTGTAGATCGGGCGCAGGTCCTTGTTTCGGATATCCAGCTTTTGCGGATCAATCGTCCAGATCAGCGGACCGATCAGAACCGCAAGGGTGATAAAGATCAGAAACCCCATGCCCAGCACCGCGCCTTTGTGGTGCTTGAACTGCTCCCACACATCCACCCACTGGCTGCGCGGTGGTTTGACCAGTTCGCTGTCCTGCAAGGCGCCAATGACAGTTTGTGGGGCGGGCTCAGTCATAGCGGATCCTTGGGTCGAGAATACCATAAAGCACATCCGCGATCAGGTTGAACACCACGATCAGGATGGCAAAGATAAAGGTCAGGGTCATCACCATCGGCAGGTCATTGGCAAAAAGGGCGGTAATCAGCAACTGGCCGATCCCGTTCACCTTGAACACCTGTTCGGTGATGATCGCCCCCCCAAAGATGGCGGGGATGCCAAGTGCAATGACAGTTACCACGGGGATCAGCGAATTGCGCAGCACATGCACCATGACAACCACGCTTTCGCTCAGGCCCTTGGCGCGGGCGGTGCGCACGTAATCCTGATTAAGGTTGTCCAGCATGGCCGAGCGCATGTAGCGGCTGATCTGGGCGGTGGTTTGCAGGGCCAGCACCATGACCGGCATGATCATCTGGCGCAGTTGCACCATAAAACTGTCCCAGTCGTTCACCACATGGGTGGTGTCGTAGATCGATGGAAACCAGCCAAGATTGACGGAAAAAATCACGATGACAAGAACGCCGGAAAAGAACGGCGGCACGGAAAACCCGATCATCGATACGAAGGTACCGGCCTGATCGAACACGGAATACTGCTTGTAGGCCGAATAGATGCCGATGGGCAGGGCGATCAGGATACCGACGATGTAGGACATGCCCACCACCCAAAGGGTTTGTGGCATCCGCTGCACGACAATGTCCATAACGGGGCTGCGGGTCTGCCAGCTGATCACGCGCAATTTGCCTTCGGAAAAGCTGGTGCCGAACCAGTGATCAAACAAGACCTGTGGTTCGATCCAGAAAAACTGAACCAGCCATTTGAAGTACTGCACATGCAGCGGCTGGCCCATCCCCAGGGCTTCGCGCATCTTTTGTTTGACTTCGGGCGGCACCGTAAGCGGCACCTGCGCCATCGGATCACCGGGGGCCAGTTGCAAGAGCATGAAAATGGCAAGGCTGATAAGCAAAAGCGTCGGGATCGCAAAGACCAGTCGTCGGATCGTGAAGGTCAGCATCAGCGGCGCCTTTGTAAATCAGTCAATGTTATTTGTTGGCAAAAACGCAGGGCGGATGCGATCCCCCCTGCGCCGTTTTTGCAAGGCCGTGGCAAGGTAACCTGCCACGGCACAGCGCATCACTTGATGCGATACCAGTCTGCGACGTTCCACAATTCGCTGTCCCATGTATTCAGGACAACGCCACCCAATGTGGTGGAGTGGGCCGACACACGGCCACGATCGACCAGCGGGACGATAGTGTAGGTGTCTTTTGTCAGCATGTCGTTCATCTTTTTGGCCAGTTCGCCGCGTTTTTCCAGCGATCCTGTGCGCGCCAGTTCGTCGATCAGCGCATCATAGGCCGGATCACAGAAGCGGTTGATGTTCTCACCCTGCCACTGGCTGTCAGGCTTTGGCTCGTTGCCGCAGCGATAGGCCGCCAGATAGGCTTGGGGGTCTGTGCCATCAAAGTTGTTGGCGTACATTTCCACGTCCGCATAGAACTTCTGGAACGTGTCGGGTGATCCGGGATCACCACCAAAGAACACAGACGCGTCCAGATTGCGCAGTTCGGTTTCAACGCCGATCTCGCTCCACCACTGTTTGATCAGGGCTTGGAAATCCTGACGCACGGCGTTGGTGGATGTCTGGTACAGGATCGACAGTTTCATGCCGTCCTTGTCACGTACACCGTCGCCGTCGCTGTCAACCCAGCCGGCTTCGTCCAGCAGGGCGTTCGCGCCAGCGATATCCTGCGTCAGACAGTCTGTGTTGTCCGATGCATAAAGCGCCGGGGCAGGAACCAGATTACAGGTCGGGCGACCCGCTTGGCCATAACCCACTTCCACCAGCAATTCGCGATCGATTGCCATCGACAGCGCCTTGCGCACGCGCATGTCGCTCAGGAACGGGTGCGGGTGTGCCACCGTGGCGCGCTCGCCTTCTGGCAGATCGGGCGACGGGTTGGTCATGTTCATTTCAAGGCGTTCGACCAGTGTGCCGAATGCCGCGATCGGAACGCCTTTGCCGCCTTCGGCCATTTTGGCCAGAACGTCGGGCGCAAGCTGCATGTTCCATGCATAGTCGTACTCACCGGTTTCCATAACGGCACGACCGGCGGCCGTGGCATCGCCACCACCTTTGAAGGTCAGTGTCGCAAAGGCGGGTTTCGCCGGATCGCGGTAGTTCTGGTTCGCTTCCATCTGGATCACGTCATTGGGGCGGAAATCCGTCACAACAAACGGGCCTGTCCCGATCGGGCCAAAGTTGGCATCGGTGCATTCCGGTGCGCGCGCGCCCAGACATTCGGCAAACTGTGCCGCCTGAATGATCGGCGACTGGCCACCCATGAACGGGCCATAAGGGTTCGGCTTGGGCTGGTTGAACGTGACCGTAACTGTCAGGTCATCCACGACCTCGACCGAGGACACACCATCAAATTTCGCGCCCTGAGCACAGCCGCCTTCGGGGTGCATGCAGTAATCGGCAGTGAATTTTACATCGGCCGACGTGACAGGGGACCCGTCAGACCACACCAGACCGGATTTGAGTTTCCATGTGATGCTTGTCAGATCTTCGCTGACGCCGCCGTTTTCGACGGTCGGAATCGCTTCGGCCAGAAATGGCACCAGATCACCGTTCTGGTCGTAACGGCCCAGTGGTTCAATCACCAGCGATGCTGATTCGATATCTTTCGTACCGCTGGACAGATAGGGGTTCAGGATCGATGGCGCTTGCCAATAGATGATCTTGACTTCGCCATCCGAGCCGCGTTCGGCCATAGCGACGGGGGCCATTGCCGTACATGCAATTGCACCCATCAACAGGGTTTTTAGTCTCATGTCATACTCCTTGTCGGACACATTGGTGTCTCGTTTTTGTGGCGCGCCTTGCGCACGCGCGTGCGTTAGCCGTTGGGAACACGTGGTTTATGCTGCTGTCAAATTCGAGTTTTGACGTTGATCACACCCCCCGTTTAAACGGAATGGTGCTATCGAAACAGAGTTTGAGAAAATTGCAAGCCTTGCCGCAGGGAAAGCGTGCGCGCGGGGTTTGACATTGCCTGCCACCAAGCCGTAGCGTTCGCAGGCCAAACTATCGTTAGGGGATATTCCGTGCTGGACCAGCCTATTGCTCAGATCGAAGGACTACGGGTCGAATTCCAGACAAAGGATGGCCCCGTTGTTGGCGTCGAAGATGTGTCGTTCTTTATCAATCCGGGTGAAACGGTGTGTGTTGTCGGGGAATCCGGTTCCGGCAAATCGGTGTCATCGCTATCGCTGATGCGGCTGGTTGAATATGGCGGTGGCACGATTGCCAATGGCCGGCTGCTGTTTGATCGCAAGGATGGCGGGCAGCTTGATCTGGCGGGGGCGGACCCGGATTTGATGCGCCACATTCGTGGCAATGAAATCGGGATGATTTTTCAGGAACCGATGACCGCGCTGAACCCTGTGTTTACCGTCGGGCGGCAACTGACCGAAGGGTTGCGTCTGCATATGGGCATGACCAAGGATCAGGCGGAAGAGCGCGCGGTTGAATTGCTGCGTCAGGTCCGTATCCCCGAACCCGAGCGGCGGTTGCATCAATATCCGCACGAATTGAGCGGCGGCATGCGCCAGCGGGTTGTGATTGCGATGGCGCTGGCGTGCGAACCGCGTTTGCTGATTGCAGATGAACCGACAACCGCGCTGGATGTGACCATTCAGGCCGAAATTCTGGCCCTGATGGACCGGCTCAAGCGGGAAACCGGAACGGCGGTGATGTTTATCACCCACGATATGGCCGTTGTCGCGCAAATGGCCGACCGTGTTGTTGTCATGTTTCGTGGCAACAAGGTCGAAGAAGGCACGGTTCAGGAAATTTTTGAAAACCCGCAGCACGATTATACCAAGGCGCTGTTGGCGGCGGTGCCGAAACTGGGCGAAATGACCGGCACCAAGGTGCCATCGCCGATGAAGCTGCTGGGCAGTGAAGGCCAGAATATCGATCCGATCCTTGGCACGAATGACGTGTTGCTGAACGTCAAGAACCTGACCACGCGGTTTGTGGTCAAAGGCGGATTTTTCCGCCAGACCGTTGCCAATGTTCACGCTGTCGAAGATGTATCGTTCACGATTAACAAGGGCCAGACGCTCAGCCTTGTGGGGGAATCCGGTTGCGGCAAGTCAACGGCAGGGCGGTCCATCCTGCGTCTGGTCGAACCGATGTCGGGTGAAATTGATCTGGATGGTGTCAACATCATGAAACTGGACCAGTCCCGCCTGCGCGAGGCGCGGCTTGGATATGCAGATGGTGTTTCAGGATCCGTTCGCATCGTTGAACCCGCAAATGCAGCTCAGCGATCAGGTGGCGGAACCGATGTGGAATTTCGGCACCCTGTCCGGTGACGCCCTGCAAAAGCGGGTTGAGATGTTGTTTGACCGGGTGGAATTGCCCCGCAGTTTCATGCGCCGGTATCCCGCATGAACTGTCGGGGGGACAGCGCCAGCGCGTGGCCATTGCCCGTGCCCTTGCCCTGAATCCGAAACTGATCATCGCGGACGAGGCCGTATCGGCGCTGGATGTGTCGGTACAAGCGCAGGTGCTGAACCTGATGATGGAACTGCAATCGGAACTGGGCGTGTCCTATCTGTTTATCAGTCATGATATGGCCGTGGTGGAGCGGGTCAGCCATCAGGTCGGGGTGATGTATCTGGGCCGGATCGTGGAACGCGGCCCGCGTGACCGTGTGTTCGAAAACCCGCAACATCCCTATACGCAGGCGCTGATGAAGGCCGTGCCGATCGCCGATCCGCGCCAGCGCAAGGATGAACGCGATCTGAATTTCAAACCGATTCCGTCGCCGATCCATCCGGTCGGCTACACCCCCGAACCATCGGTCTATGACGAAGTCGAACCGGGACATTTCGTACTGACCAGCGAAAGCGGATATTAAGGAAAACACATGACAACGCGTCTTAGCGCCAAGGACATCATGGACAAACTGGTGTCCTTTCCAACGGTCAGCCGTGATACAAACCTGCCGCTGGTGGATTGGGTGCAAACCTATCTGGACAGTCAGGGCATCACATCCCACCGCTGGACCGATCCGGATCAACCGCACAAGGCGGCGGTTTTTACCCATGTCGGCCCCATCATCGAAGGGGCGATCGTGTTGTCCGGCCACACCGATGTGGTGCCGGTCGACGGCCAGCCGTGGGATACAGACCCGTTCACGGTTGTCGAAAAAGACGGCAAGTATTTCGGACGCGGCACCTGCGACATGAAAGGTTTTGACGCGCTGGCAATCTGGGCCCTGGTCGAGGCACATCATCGCGGTGTGAAACGGCCACTGCAACTGGCGCTTAGCTTTGACGAGGAAGTCGGCTGTACCGGCGCGCCGCCCATGATCGAAGCAATGCAACCGGTGCTGCCCAAGGGATCGGCCGTGATTGTCGGTGAACCGTCGATGATGAAGGCCGTGACAGGCCACAAGGGCGGGCAGGGCTTTGCCACCCACGTCATCGGGTTCGAGGTGCATTCTTCCCTGATGCATACGGGCGTGAACGCGATCATGTCCGGTGCCAAGCTGATCGAATGGGCGAACGAGATGAACGCCGCCAACAGGGCGGCCAAGCCCACCGATCTGGCCGCGATGTTCGAACCGCCCTATACCACAGTGCATGTGGGCATGATCGAAGGCGGTACCGCGCATAACATCACCGCCAAGGATTGCCGGTTCGATATGGATTTCCGCGCCGTGGCAGGCGAACGGATGGAAGAGTGGGGCGAACGCTATCTCGCCCGCGTGCGCGAGGTCGAGGCCGAAATGCAGGCGGTTCATCCCGACGCGCGCATTGATGTCCGCGAACATTTTTCCGTTCCCCCGCTGCAACCCGAACCCGAAGGCGAAGCCGAAATGCTGGTGCGCGCCCTGACAGGCGACAATGCCGGTCATGTTGTGAGCTATGGCACCGAGGCGGGGCAGTTTCAGGCGGCGGGGTATTCAGCGGTGATCTGTGGCCCCGGAGACATCGCGCAAGCCCATCAGCCCAACGAATATGTGACAGTTGCGCAGTTCAACGCCGGTGTCGCCTTTATGGAGCGGTTGGTGCAGCGTCTTGAAACCGAAGGATAGGTCATGCCGATCAAGAACCGTTTTGCCGAAATGCACGCCGAAATCACCGGTTGGCGCCGCCACCTGCACCAGCATCCCGAATTGCAGTTCGACGTACATGAAACAGCGGCGTTCGTGCAGGACAGGCTGACCGAATTCGGGGTGGATGACATTACCCCCGGCATCGGGCAGACCGGCGTTGTGGGCGTGATCCGTGGCAAGACCAACACATCGGGCCGCGTGATCGGATTGCGCGCCGATATGGATGCTTTGCCCATACACGAGGCCACGGGGCTGGATTACGCCAGCAAGACACCGGGCAAAATGCACGCCTGCGGTCATGACGGGCACACGGCGATGTTGCTGGGCGCGGCGAAATATCTGGCGGAAACCCGCAATTTTGACGGCACGGTTGTGCTGATCTTTCAGCCTGCCGAAGAAGGCGGCGGGGGCGGGCGCGAAATGGTCAATGACGGGTTGATGGAGCGTTGGAACATTGACGAGGTTTATGGCCTGCACAACGCCCCCGGTGTGGATGTGGGAAAATTCCAGATCCGCCCCGGTGCCTTAATGGCGTCGGCCGATGAGATTTTCATTACCGTAACGGGCCGCGGAGGCCACGCCGCCGCCCCGCACGAGGCGATTGATCCCAATCTGGCGGCGGCGCATGTGTTGATCGCGCTGCAATCCATCGCCAGCCGCAATATCGATCCGCTGGCGCATGTGGTTGTGTCGGTCTGTTCACTGCACAGTGACAATGATGCGACCAATGTGATCCCGCAATCGGTGAAGATGGGCGGCACTGTGCGCACGCTGGATGAAGCGGTGCGATTACAGGTCAAGGACCGGATCATTGCATTGGCCACGGCAACGGCGCAGGCCTATGGCTGCACTGCGGATGTGGTGTGGGAAGACGGCTATCCCGTCACGGTCAATGCCGCTGCCAATACCGAATACGCGGCCAACGTGGCGCGCGCTGTGGCGGGCGAGGTAGAAGACGATACCGCCCCGATCATGGCGGCCGAGGATTTTTCATTCATGTTGAACGAACGCCCCGGCGCCTATATCTTTCTGGGCAACGGGGGCGGCGCAACCGTCCACCACCCCGAATACAATTTCAATGACGAGGCCATTCCGGCAGGCTGTAGCTGGTTTGCCGAAATGGTCGAAACACGTATGCCCGTCGCCTGAACAGGTGCGGTCAAGGTGCCGGTGCCGTGATGCACCGGCCCATTTATAAGGAAAGCAAACAGATGCCCGTCAAGAACCGACTTGCTGAAATGCACGACGAAATCACCGCATGGCGACGTGACATTCACGAACATCCCGAAATTCTGTTCGAAACGCACCGCACCAGCGCTTTGGTCGCGGACAAGCTGAAGGCCTTTGGCTGTGACGAGGTGACAACCGGTATCGGGCGCACCGGCGTTGTCGGAGTGATCCATGGCAAATCCAACACCAGCGGCAAGGTGATCGGGCTGCGCGCCGATATGGACGCGCTGCCGATCCACGAACAGACGGGGCTGGACTATGCCAGCAAAACCCCGAATGCGATGCATGCCTGCGGTCATGACGGACACACCGCGATGTTGCTGGGGGCGGCCAAATACCTGGCCGAAACCCGCAATTTTGACGGCACGGTGGTGATCATTTTCCAGCCCGCCGAAGAAGGTGGCGGCGGTGGGCGCGAAATGTGTGCAGACGGGTTGATGGAACGTTGGCACATTGACGAGGTCTACGGCATGCACAACTGGCCGGGCCATCCCGTGGGCAGTTTCGCGATCCGTCCGGGTGCGTTTTTTGCATCCACCGACCAGTTCGAAATTGAAGTCGAAGGGCGGGGCGGGCACGCGGCCAAGCCGCATGAAACCATTGATACAACCGTCATCGCCAGCCACATCGTGCTGGGCTTGCAAACCATCGCCAGCCGAAATGCCAATCCGGTGGATCAGGTCGTGGTGTCTGTCACGTCATTTGAAACCTCGTCAAACGCATTCAATGTCATCCCGCAACGTGTTCATATCAAGGGCACAATCCGCACGATGAGCGCCGAAGTGCAGACCTTGGCCATCGCGCGGCTGAAAGCGATCTGCGAAGGCACGGCTGCCACGTTCGGCGGCAGTGCCAACGTGATCATGCATCCGGGTTATCCCGTAATGGTGAATTCCGAAGAACAGACCCGCTTTGCCGCCGAGGTGGCGCGTAAAGTGTCAGGCGATTGCGATGAAAACGCCGCGCTCGTCATGGGGGCCGAAGATTTCGCCTATATGCTGGAAGAACGCCCCGGTGCCTATATTCTGGTCGGTAACGGCGATACGGCGGCGGTGCACCACCCCGAATACAATTTCAACGACGAGGCTATTCCGGCAGGGTGCAGCTGGTGGGCCGAGATTGTGGAACAGCGGATGCCCGCGGCCTAAGGCGGGCGAAACATGGGCGGCGGGCGCGTCAGCGCCCCGCCCATACGTCCTGATAAACCTGTTCTATTCCAGCGGCTTCCGCTGCGGCGCTAAAGCTTTTTTCCGCAATCATCCGCGCGGATTTCGCCATCGCTGCGTGGCGGATGCGATCTGACAGGATCGCGCGGGCGGCCTCTGACGCCGCCTGTGCATCACCTTGTGCAACGACCACACCGGTTTTTCCCTGCGCGCTAAAGGCGTTGTAATATCCTGCGTCCGACCCGACGAAGGGCACGCCCGAGGCCATGCCTTCCAGCGGAACCATGCCGTAGCCTTCATAGCGGGGCAGTTGCACAACAAGGGTCAGCGCGCGCATCAGCGCGGGCAGGGCATCGGGCGCGGTTTCCCCGATGAACAGGATACGATCCTGCAAACCGGCGCTGGAAATTCTGGATTTCAGTTTGTTCAGAAACCCCAGATGCTCCTTGGCCGCCCGTCCGACAACAAGCGCAACCGCATCGGGCAGGTCCGGCAGCAGGTGCAGCATGGACTCGACAAACAGGTCAGTGCCCTTTTCCGGGCGGATGCGCCCCACGGTCGCGATGCCCATGGTGCCGCCATAGCCCGAAGCGGCCCACGCATTGGCGCGGTTTTCGGCAGGTGTGAACAGATCGGTATCAACGCCGTGCGGCACCACGGCGCGCACATGGGGCACAAAATCGGCCGCGCGGTCCGTTGTGGCAATCACCGCGTCCATTTTGCGGATCAGCCAGCGTGGATAGGCCGAATGCAGCCGTTGCGCCGCCGAGGTGAACACGATCCGGATCGGCAGACGCAGGACATCGCGCGCCCAGATCGCGGTTTGCATTTCGGGATTGCGGCGCACGTGCCAGATCGCAAAATCGCGCCCTGCTGGCGGGGTGCGCGACAATGTCTTGGCCGCCGCCTTGCTGATCGGCGCAGGCGCGCCGGGCAGGGCGTGGCCGACAAGGCGCAGATCATGCCCGTTCACCTGCTGGCGGATCACATTGGCCGCCGTTGCCGATACACCGGTGAAATTGCGATTGAAATTGGTGACGTATAGATCGGGCATATGACCTAGCTAGCGCAGTTGCAGATCGCGTGAAAGGTTTGTGGCGACGGTGTCAAGCCGATCACTTTGCGCGGTGACAAAGCCTGTTGCGGCCGTGCGCATGGCATCCAGTTCGCCGGGCGCATCCAGAAGCGTTTTCATGACCAGCGCCAGTTCTGCGCTGTCATTTACGATGCGCACTGCACCGGCCTCCTGCAACGCGTCAAACGTTTCGGCGAAATTCGTCACATGCGGCCCACTTACCACCGCGCCACCTGCCTGCGCGACCTCGAACGGGTTGTGACCGCCGATTGGCAGCAGCGATCCGCCCAAGAACACCAGCGGACACAGCGTGTACCACAGGCCGGTTTCCCCCAATGTATCGGCCAGATAAACTTGGCTGTCGGGCGCAAGGGGCGCCTCCGCGCTGCGTTGGGCGAACCGCAGACCGGCCTGTGTGATCAGGGCTTTGACCGTGTCGGCACGCTCGGGGTGGCGGGGAACAAGGATCAGGCACAGGTCGGGGTGGTTGGCCAGCAACAACTTGTGCGCGTCCAGCACAATTTCCTCTTCCCCGGCGTGGGTTGAACTGGCGACCCACACAGGGCGGGGGCCGATCTGTGCCTGCATCGCTTCCAACGCCGCAGGATCAACCGGCAACGGGGCTGATGTGGCTTTCAGGTTTTCGCCCACAGCAACGCGCGCCGGATCGGCCCCGAGGGCGACCAGATTGTCTGCGGTTATCTGGTTCTGAGTTAGAACCCTGTCAAACTGTTCCAGCAACAGCGCCGCCGTCGCGGGTAGTTTGTGCCAAGTGCGTACCGATTTGTCCGACAGGCGTGCATTCAGCAGAACCATGGGAATGCCTGTCGCCTTGGTGCGGATCAGCATTTGTGGCCACAGTTCACTTTCGACGAATACCGCGCCATCGGGGTGCCAATGGGCCAGAAACCGGTTCAGCGGGGCGCGCGCGTCAAGGGGGGCAAACTGGTGCACGCCGCGTGGCGGCAGGCGCTGCGCAATCAGCTTGGCCGACGTGGCCGTGCCGGATGTGATCAGAAAGGACAGGTCAGGGTGCAGGGTGCCAAGGCGCGCAATCAGCGTCAGCACCGAAAGGCTTTCGCCGACGCTTGCCGCGTGGAACCAGATCAGGGGGCCATCGGGGCGGGGCATCGTGGCGCGCCCCAGACGTTCGCGGATGCGGGGTGCCGGAACATCCTGCGCGGCCAGTTTCTTGGAAATACGGCGAAACGCCAGCGGGGCGAGCAGGGCGCTGATCGCGACATATAGCCGGTAAACCAGCGTCGGACGGGGCATGGATCAGCCGCCTGTGTGGCTCATGTGCCGTGGCATCTGACCATCCAGCTTTTGGCGCGAATAATCGAAATCATGGCCCTTTGGCTTGCGTTCGATCGCGGCGCGAATGGCATTTTGCAGCGGTTCAACCGTATCGGGATGGTCGCGCAAGGGCGCGCGCAGGTCGGCCATGTCTTCCTGCCCCAGACACATATACAATTCACCGGTGCAGGTCAGCCGGACGCGGTTGCAGCTTTCGCAGAAATTATGGGTCAGCGGCGTGATGAACCCGATTTTCTGGCCGGTTTCTTCCAGCCGGACATAGCGCGCCGGTCCGCCGGTCCGTTCCGCCAGATCGGTCACGGTATAGTGCTGGGCGTAGGTTGCGCGCACATCCTTGAGGGACCAGTACTGGCCCAACCGGTCCTCGTTTCCGATGTCGCCCATCGGCATGACCTCGATCCAGGTCAGGTCCATATCTCGGCTGGCGCACCATTGGGTGATTGTGGGCAATTCCGTCTCGTTAAAGCCTTTCAGCGCGACCGCGTTGATCTTGACCCGCAGGCCCGCCTTTTGGGCCGCGTCGATGCCGCGCAGCACCTGGGGCAACCGGCCCCAGCGGGTGATATCGGCAAATTTTTCCTCGTCCAGTGTATCCAGCGATACGTTCACGCGGCGTACACCGGCGTCAAACAGGTCCTGCGCGAAGCGTTCCAACTGAGAACCGTTGGTTGTCAGCGTCAGTTCCTGAAGCGCGCCGCTGTCCAGATGACGCGTCATGCTGCGGAAAAATGTCATGATATCGCGCCGTACCAGCGGTTCGCCGCCTGTGATGCGCAGTTTCTGCACGCCCATGCCGACAAAAGTGCTGCACATCCTGTCCAGTTCTTCCAGTGTCAGCAGGTCTTTCTTGGGCAGAAAGGTCATGTTTTCAGACATGCAATAGACACAGCGAAAATCGCAACGGTCCGTCACCGACACCCGAAGGTAGGTGATTGCACGGGCAAAGGGATCAATCAGGGGCGCATTCATACGCGAATAGGTAAAGCGCCTACGCCCTATCGGCAAGAGGGCAAGAAGCAATTGATGCCGTGAACGCCAGAAGTTAGGGTTCGGTATGAAGGTCATTTCGTTCTGTATCGTCGGCGTGTTGTGTTTCGGGCTGTCTGGCTGCGGACTGGTGCGCTCTGTCTTTCCCGGGGCAGAGCCGGAAAGCCCTGCACTTGATGCCGCGCCGCTGGAAAGCGAACAAACAGTTCCGTCAGCGCAGGCCCAAACAGTGGAAGAGTTCGACACCACAACCGAGGCCCAGAAAGAAGCGGCGCGCGCGGCCCCTGTGTCCGCGGAACAGGCACTGGGAGAAACCATCGCGTCTTTGGGCGCGCCAGGCGAGCCGGGGTTCTGGATGAAAACGCCCTTGGTCGCACAGGAACAGGCGGGGCGGGTTCTGTTCGCGGATACGGGAAAATCCGTTCAGGTGGAATTGCGCCCGTTGAACGGGCCAAGCACCGCCGGAAGCCAGTTGTCGCTGGCCGCGTTCCGCGTGATCGAAGCACCGTTAACGGCGTTGGTTGAACTGCAGGTTTTCGCGCTGCCCTAAGCCAGATATTTGGCCGCTTCCTTGCGGGCAAAGGGTTTCATCCGGTCGCCGTGAATGTCCAGAAATGCCCGCACACGGTCCGGATCGTGTTTGCTCAGGTCGCGCAGCCACCATGCCACCGCTTTCTGGATGAACCACGCCTTGTCATCGACATAGGTTGCGGCCCAGCCCAGCACGGTTTCGCGGATTTCACGCTCTTGCGGCTTGGGATGGTTCTGTTTTGTCCAAGGCAGCGTAATCACCAGCGCCGCCCGTTTCGTCCACATATGATCGGATGTGGCCCAGTGCGCGACGGTTGCAATACGGTCCGGATCGGCGACCAGACGCTTTTGCCCGGCCATACAGGCGTGATCCGCAATCGCCCAACTGTCAAAATCGGGCACCCAGCTTGTGATCAGATCCCAGACGGCCTCGTCCGGACGAATGCGCGCCTGTGTCAGGACCTTGGCAGCAGCCAGACGGGCCTCGTAAATATCGGTGCGCCACAGATCGGTGGCCAGTGTAATGCGATCCGGCACCGTCAATGTCTGACGCCAGTCTTTGGTCAGATCGTTCAGCACCGGATTGGCCACGCCCAGATAGATGCGATCCGCCTTGTGATAGGCTTTGGCCCCCGTTGCGCGTTCGGGATCGGCATGTTCGCGTATCTGGTTCAGCGCATCTGTTGCCATGGGTCCAATCGCGGGCAGGTCTGTCATTCGACGGTCACCGACTTGGCCAGATTGCGCGGTTGATCCACATCGGTGCCTTTGGCTACGGCGGCATGATAGGCCAGCAATTGCGCGGGCAGGGCATACAGGATCGGTGTCAGGGCTTCGGATATTTCGGGCATCTGGATCGAGGCAAACACGCCGTCTCCGGCTTCCCTGATCCCGGCGGCATCAGAAATCAGAACCACCTTGCCCTTGCGCGCCATCACCTCTTGCATGTTCGACACGGTTTTATCGAACAGGGTGTCGCGCGGGGCCATGACGACAACGGGCACGTGTTTGTCGATCAGCGCGATGGGCCCGTGTTTCAACTCACCCGAAGCATAGCCTTCGGCGTGAATATAGCTGATTTCCTTGAGCTTGAGCGCGCCTTCAAGGGCAAGGGGAAACATCCGTCCCCGCCCCAGAAACAACACATCACGCGCTTCGGCAATGCGCCGTGCGGCCCGTTGCATCGGCGCGGACTCATCCAGCGCCGTGCCGAACGTGGCTGGCAATCCGCGCAGGGCCGACAGGTGATCGGACAGGGCCGTTGGCGCAATGGTCTTGCGGTCTTGCGCGGCTTTCAGGGCCAGAATGTACAGCACGACCAACTGGCAGGTGAACGCCTTGGTTGAGGCAACGCCGACTTCAACACCGGCCAGAATAGGCAGGACCAGATCGCTTTCCCTTGCGATGGAACTTTCAGGAACGTTAACGACTGACACGATCCTGTCGGCCTTGCCCGCGCAATAGCGCAAGGCGGCCAACGTATCGGCCGTTTCACCCGACTGGCTGACAAAGATCGCCAGTGTACGGGCCGGAATGGGTGGTTCGCGGTAGCGGAACTCTGACGCGACATCGACTTCGACAGGCAGACCCGCCAGTTGTTCCAGCCAGTATTTGGCCGTCAGACAGGCATAATAGGCCGTGCCGCAGGCCACCATTGTCACGCGGTCATATTTGGTGAAATCGATGCCTGTGTCGGGCAGGTTGATCGTTTCCGTGCCCGGTTGCAGGTAATGCTGGATCGCCTGTGCCAGCACGATGGGCTGTTCTTCGATCTCTTTGGCCATGAAATGCTTGTGGCCGCCCTTGTCGATCTGGGTTGATCCGATCTGGATGGATTTCTTGGGGCGGTTGGCCAGACTTCCGTTGGCATCGCGGATTTCAAGGCTGGTGCGGGTCAGAACCGCGCGGTCGCCTTCTTCCAGATAGGTGATTTCGCTGGTCAGCGGCGCCAGCGCAATCGCGTCCGATCCGACGTACATTTCGCCGCTGCCATGGCCGATTGCCAGTGGCGATCCCTTGCGCGCAACGATCAAAAGATCGTTTTCACCTTCAAACAGAAAGGCAAGCGCAAATGCGCCCTCAAGTTTATCAAGCGCCTGATTGGCTGCCTTGATCGGGTCTGATCCGGTTTCTAGAAAATGCTGGGTCAGCAGTGCAACGGTTTCCGTGTCTGTTTCGGTCTGGAACTGGATGCCAAGATCGGCCAGTTCGCTGCGCAATTCGCGAAAATTTTCGATGATCCCGTTATGAACAACCGCAACGCGCCCCGCCTTGTGCGGGTGTGCGTTGGCCACAGATGGCGCACCGTGTGTGGCCCAGCGGGTGTGCCCGATGCCGGATTTTCCCGCCAACGGATTATGGACCAGTTCATCCGATAGATTGACCAGTTTGCCCAACGCACGGCGGCGATCCAGCACGCCATTGTTTACGGTGGCGATACCGGCGCTGTCATAGCCGCGATATTCCAGCCGTTTAAGCGCTTCGACCAGAATGGGGGCCACTTCGTTGGTGCCCAGAACCCCGACAATACCGCACATTAACTGCGCCCCTTTTTATTCTTTTGCTTTTGTCTCTTCAACATTTCGAACAATTTGACCGCCAGGCCCGGTTTGTTCACCTGTGGGGCGCGTGCAATCGCCAGTGCATCGTTTTCGACGTTCTTTGTGATTACCGATCCGCTGCCGGTCATTGCGTTGTTGCCAATTGTGACCGGTGCCACAAGCATGGTGTTTGATCCGATGAAAACATCCGCGCCGATATCGGTTTGGTGTTTCATCACGCCGTCATAGTTGCAGGTGATCGTTCCCGCGCCAACATTCGTGCGCGCGCCGATTGTCGCGTCGCCGACATAAGACAGGTGGTTGATCTTTGCCCCTTCGCCGATCTGTGCATTCTTGATTTCAACAAAGTTGCCGACGCGGGCATCTTCGGCCAGTTCCGCACCGGGGCGCAGGCGGGCATAGGGGCCGACAACCGCACCGCGCGACACATGGCACCCTTCCAGATGGCTGAAGGCGCGGATTTGCGCACCGGATTCGACAGTGACACCGGGGCCGAACACCACGTTCGGTTCAACCACTGTGTCACGCCCGATCACGGTGTCAAAAGACAGATAGACAGTTTCCGGAACTGCCAGTGTCACACCGTCTTCCATCAATACTGCGCGTGCGCGCGCTTGAAACGCCGCTTCTGCCTCGGCCAGTTGCGAACGCGCGTTCACGCCCAGTGTTTCGGCCTCGTCACAGGTTACCGCGGTGGCGCTTAATCCTTTGGCCCGGGCCAGCGCGACAATATCGGTCAGATAATATTCACCGGCGGCGTTGTCGTTGCCTACATTGTCGATCAGATCGAACAGGGTTTGCGCATTGCAGGCAATAACACCGCTGTTGCACAGGGTGATGGCGCGTTCGACTTCGGTGGCGTCCTTGAATTCGACGATGCGGCGCAGGCTGTCCCCGTTCATTACCAGACGGCCATAGCGCCCCGGATCCCTGGCCTGAAACCCCAGCACCACAACAGCATTGTCGGCCCGCGCTGCGATCATCCGGTCAAGCGTTTCGGGGCGTATAAACGGGGTGTCTCCGTATAAAACGATCACGTCCCCGATGAACCCGTCCAGCGCCGTGCGCGCCTGTGCCACTGCATGGGCTGTGCCCAGCTGTTCGGTTTGAATCACGATCTGGGCGGTGTCGTCCTGTTCCTGAGCGGCTTGCGCCACCTGCTCCGCGCCGTGTCCGGCGACAATCACGATCTTTTCCGGCTCTAGCGTTGCACCGGCCTGCATCGCGTGCGCCAGAAGTGGCGCGCCCGCGACCTTGTGCAGAACTTTGGGCAAATCCGAATTCATTCGGGTGCCTTGTCCGGCGGCCAGAATAACCAGTGCGATACTCATAATGCGATTTCTCTTTGTAATCAGGGTGCGCCCGTTTTATCCGGTTGCGTGGGGCGTGCAAGGCCGCGCCGGTTCAAACTACATTGCGGCCTGCAACACATCGCGGCAGGAAAGCGCCGATAACAGGCAGCGAAAGGGCGAAACATGAAAACGGTCATTTTTGATCTGGATGGCACATTGGCCGACACTAGCGGTGATCTGATTGCGGCAGCCAATTGCTGTTTCGTGGACATGGGCGCAGGCGAATTGCTTGATCCGGTGACTGATGCGGGCACGGCATTGCGCGGCGGGCGGGCAATGCTGACGCTGGGTCTGTCGCGGTTGGGGCGTGCCCATGATACTGCTGCGCTGGATCACTACTATCCGCTGTTATTGTCCGCCTATGAAGGCGCGATTGATGTGCATACGGTGATGTATCCCGGTGCCATGGATGCCGTCGAACGGTTGAAATCCGAAGGGTACGGTGTGGGCATCTGCACAAATAAACCCCATGCGCTGGCTGAAATCCTGTTGCAAAAGCTGGGGGTGCGCGATGTATTCCAGTCGATGATCGGCGCGGATACGCTGCCGGTGCGCAAGCCCGACCCCGAGCCGTTGCGCGAAGCGGCACGGCGGGCGGGCGGGCATCCGGATCATTGCGTTCTGATCGGGGACAGCGATACGGATCGAAATACGGCTCGCGCGGCGGGGGTGCCGTCTGTTCTGGTTACATTCGGACCTGCGGGCGGGGATATGGCCGCGTTGGAGCCCGAGGCGTTGCTGGATGATTTTGCCGATCTGCCCGATGTGGTGCGACGATTGATCGGCTGATGGCAGGGAAGGTCGACGTGTCATGCTGCCAAATCGAATGGGTCCCTTTGAGAAGTTGAAATCTTGCCAACCGCCATTGACGCGGCGGGGTGCACGCAACACATTCGCGCCATGAGCGAGGTTTTCACAGGCAGTTTTACCCAACAGGAACCGATCCCCGAAGCCGGGATCGAGGCCGCGCTGGCGGTTTTGCGCCATGGGCGTTTGCATCGCTATAACGTGTCGGCGGGCGAAATCAGCGAAACCGCGCAGCTGGAGCAGGAATTTGCCGCGCTGACGGGCGCAAAATATGCGCTGGCTGTGGCCTCGGGCGGATATGCGATGGCCACTGCGTTGCGGGCCTGCGGCGTTCAGGCGGGTGACACGGTGCTGTCAAACGCGTTCACGCTGGCCCCTGTGCCGGGGGCAATCGCGGCGCTGGGCGCTGTTCCGGTATTTGTCGGCGTCACCGAAAACCTGACGATTGATCTGGATGATCTGGAAGCCAAGGCGGATCAGGCCAGGGTTCTGCTTCTGTCCCATATGCGCGGCCATATCTGCGACATGGACCGTCTGATGGCGATTTGCGCCGCGCACGGGATCACCGTGATTGAGGATTGCGCCCATACGATGGGGGCATCCTTTGGCGGGGTGCCGTCGGGGCGGCACGGTGTCATCGGGTGCTATTCGTGCCAGACCTACAAACACGTCAATTCCGGCGAAGGCGGATTTCTGGTGACAGATGATCCGGTTCTGGCGGCCAAGGCCGTGATGTTGTCGGGATCGTATATGCTGTATGAACGGCATCTGGCTGCGCCTGATCCGTCGGTGTTCGAGGGTATCAAATACGAAACCCCCAATATTTCCGGCCGGATGGACAATTTGCGCGCCGCCATTCTGCGCCCGCAGTTGAGTGCGCTGGCAGGGCAATGTGGAAAGTGGAATGCGCGCTATGACCGGATCGAGGACGGATTGCGCGGTACGCCCGGATTGCAGGTGATCGAACGGCACACGCTGGCACGCCCTGTGGGGTCGTCGATCCAGTTCCTGCTGCTGGACTGGGCGGCAGACGCCATTTCTGAAGTTTTGCGCAGATGTGCGGCGCGTGGCGTCGAACTGAAATGGTTCGGCGCGCCGGAACCTGTCGCTTTCACATCGCGCTATGACAGTTGGCGCTATGCCCCGAGCACCGCGATGCCCGACAGCGACAGGATATTGGCGGGAATTGTCGATATGCGTGTGCCGTTGACCTTTTCGCTGGACGATTGCGATCTGATCGCGCGCATCATCCGCGCCGAAGTGAGCGCGGTCTTTCAGGCCGAAAACCCTTAAGCGTCAGGGCGGGCAAACCCCGCCATTCGCTTTTGTGTGGCCGCCCTTGCCAATTTTGAAACCCAACGACGTTTGTGCGCCGGATCAAACGCAATCGCAGGATTGTCTTGACCGGATGCGGGCGTGGCTCTACTATTTGAACAAGTGTTCAATAAAATCAGAGAAGGCCGGAACATGTTCAATGCGGTTTTGCAATTCGATCTGGGCGAAGATGTTAATGCGCTGCGCGATATGGTGCATCGCTGGGCACAGGAACGCGTCAAGCCGATGGCGGCGCAGATTGACCGTGACAACGTGTTCCCGCCCGAGCTTTGGCAGGAAATGGGCGAACTGGGCCTGCTGGGCATCACCGTCGACGAAGAATTTGGCGGCGCGGGCCTGTCCTATCTGGCGCATGTGATCGCGGTCGAAGAAATCGCGCGGGCCAGTGCATCGGTATCGCTGTCGTATGGGGCCCATTCCAACCTGTGTGTGAACCAGATCAAACTGAACGGGACCGAGGCGCAGAAACGCAAATACCTGCCGGGCCTGATTTCGGGTGCGCATGTTGGCGCATTGGCCATGTCCGAAGCAGGGGCGGGATCGGATGTGGTTTCGATGAAGCTGAAGGCGGAAAAGCGCAATGATCATTATCGTTTAAGCGGCAACAAATACTGGATCACCAACGGGCCGGATGCCGATACGCTGGTTGTTTATGCCAAGACCGATCCCGATGCAGGGGCCAAGGGGATGACGGCGTTTCTGATCGAAAAAACCATGACCGGCTTTTCCACCAGCCCGCATTTCGACAAGCTGGGAATGCGCGGATCAAACACGGCCGAGCTGATCTTTGACGAGGTCGAGGTGCCGTTTGAAAATGTGTTGGGTGAAGAAGGGCGCGGCGTTGCCGTTCTGATGTCTGGGCTTGATTATGAACGGGTCGTGCTGGCCGGCATCGGCACCGGCATCATGGCCGCCTGTCTGGACGAGGTGATGCCCTATGTGTCCACCCGCAAACAGTTCGGCAAGCCGATCGGGGATTTCCAGCTGATGCAGGGCAAGATCGCCGATATGTACACGGCGATGAATTCGGCGCGCGCCTATGTTTACGAGGTGGCAAAGGCCTGTGATCGTGGCACCGTAACGCGCCAGGATGCGGCGGCCTGCTGTCTTTATGCCAGTGAGGAAGCGATGAAACAGGCGCATCAGGCCGTACAGGCGCTGGGCGGGGCCGGATTTCTGAACGATGCACCGGTGGGGCGGATTTTCCGCGATGCCAAACTGATGGAGATCGGCGCGGGCACCTCCGAAATTCGCCGCATGTTGATCGGTCGCGAATTGATGGGAGCGATGAAATGAAACGGCCTGATGCCTTTGCAGGCATCAAGCCTTTTGTTTTTGTGTCCGGCTTAGAAGCTGAACACGTAGGAAATGCCCAGAACAACGGGGTCAATCTCGGCTTTGCCGATCTTGGCGCCATCCAGATACACATCGGATTCGATGTTGATGTAACGCGCATCAAGACGCACGGCGGAATTGTCGTTGATCTGGAAATCAACACCGGCGTGCAGCGCAAGACCCCAGCTGTTTTTCAGCGTCAGATTGCTGCCCGCAATCGCACCGGTCGATTTTTCGTCAAAGAAGTTGGTATAGTTGATACCCGCACCGATAAACGGCGTGAATTTGCTGTTGGTCGGGAAATGGTATTGCAGCGACAGGGTGGGCGGCAGATGCTTGGTCGATCCGACATCGCCCAGTCCCGCAATGCTGATCGAATGTTCGAACGGTGTGGCCGCCAGCAATTCGATGCCCAGATTGTCGCGGATAAAGTATTCGGCGGTCAGGCTGATCTGGGTGTCATCGCCAATCGACAATTCGCCACCCGCAGCCGTACCGTTACCAGATTTGGGGTTCACATTGGCCAACCCGACACCGAACGTCCAATCCCCTTGGGATTGCGCAAACGCCATGCTACCCGAGCAGGCGATCAGGGCCGCCAAAGCGACTGGAACAACTTTATTTTTCATGATTCTATCCTTCGTCTGTGTTATGCGCAAAACTATGCTGCACCTGCACAGTCGCGACATGATCTGTGTCAAAAAGGTGAATGTTCAGCGTCTGTTGCGCCACAGATGCGCGCCATTTGTTGTAAAGAAGTCACGCTATGATCCAGCCACGCAACTGGACAGATGCCAAACGCAACAAGAGCTTTCCAACGCAGTTGAACATGGCTGCGCAATGTCTGGCCTTTCCTGACGATCAACTGGCCCTGATTGATCTGACAGGACCTGAACGGCGCGACATCAGCTATGGTGAACTGGCGCAGATGGTCGATGTTCTGGCAGCGGTACTGGCCAGACAGGTCAAGACGGGCGACCGGGTCGGGGTGTTGCGCAGCCAGGATCCGTGGACGGCCGCAGCGCATCTGGCGATCTGGAAAATCGGCGCCATTTCGGTGCCGTTGTTCAAGCTGTTTCAAGCTGATGCGTTGCGGGTCCGGATCGTGGATGCGGCCCCTGTGATGGTCATCACCGACAGGGCAGGTGCTGCGATGCTGTCAGGGCTCGGTGTCGAGGCCCTGATCCCCGAAACACTTGAGGCAGGCACAACATCTGTGCCCTACCAACTGACCGCATCCGAAGACCCCGCTGTTCTGATCTATACCAGCGGGACAACAGGAACGCCCAAAGGTGCTTTGCATGCGCACCGTGTACTGACCGGCCACTTGCCTGGCGTGGCCATCAGCCATGATCTGTTGGGTGAACCGGGCGATTGCCTGTGGACCCCGGCCGATTGGGCGTGGATCGGGGGCCTGTTCGATGTGCTGATGCCGGGCCTTGCGCTGGGCGTGCCGGTCGTGGCCGCGCGGATGGAGAAATTCAGCGTTGCGGGCTGTCAGGACATTATTCAACGCGGCAATGTGCGCAATGTGTTCTTTCCGCCCACCGCATTGCGGATGCTCAAGGCCGAAGGTGCCAAGATCTCGGGCTTGCGCAGTGTTGCATCCGGAGGCGAACCGCTCGGGGCGGAAATGCTGGGGTGGGGACGGCAGGCCTTTGGTCTTGAGATCAACGAATTTTATGGTCAGACGGAATGCAATATGATCGTTTCTAGCTGTGGCACAGGTTTTCCGGCGCATCCGGGATGTATTGGCAAAGCGGTCGCGGGGCACGAGGTTGACGTGCTGGACGAGGCGGGCGAACCGACGCAGGGCGAAGGCGATATTGCGGTGCGGCGTGGTTCACCCTCGATGATGCTGGAATACTGGCACCGTCCCGAAGACACGGCAGCGAAATTTCGCGGCGACTGGATGCTGACCGGCGACAGGGGCGTCTGGGACGGCGACTATTTGCGCTTTGTCGGGCGCGAGGATGATGTGATCACCTCGTCCGGGTACCGCATCGGCCCGGCCGAGATCGAAGATTGCCTGTTGCGCCATCCTGCTGTTGCAACGGTGGGTGTGGTGGGCAAGCCCGATCCCATGCGCACCGAGATTGTGAAGGCCTATGTTGTGTTGAAAGATGCGGATGCGGCGGATGATGCATTGGCGCGGGACTTGCAGGATCATGTCAAACAGCATCTCGCCAGCTATTCCTATCCGCGTGAAATTGCGTTCCTTGACGCTTTGCCGATGACGGTCACGGGCAAGGTGATCCGCAAGGAACTGAAAGCACGGGCGGCACGCGAAACATGATGAGCCTGGGCACAAAATTCGCCAATTTCCGGTGTCCGCACTGTCAGACGCTGTTGCCGCTGTTTGTGATGGTCACGACATTGCGCAACCGTCTAAGCATGTCGCTGAAAACCGGAGCCAAGGGCGTGAACTGCCCGCAGTGCGGGCGCGGTGTGCGGCTGGTTTATAATGTGTCCTATGCGGCAGGGGCCACGTTGCACCTTTTGCTGGGAATGATCACGCTGGCCATCGCTCTGGCACTGTTATTTGCCATTGGCGCGGTGGTGCTGGCCATCCTGCCCGGGGCATGGGGGATTGCGATCACCGGCGTGATCTGGGTGATACTGGGGCAAATCGGATCAATGGCCCTGAACGGATATGTAATGGCGCGGCTGTGCCATGTGGAGGACAGTGAATGAAGCTGACATCAAACGCCCTGCCAACCTCGGACGCGTTTCAAAGCAATGTGCGCCAGCACCTTGAGGCGCTCGAAGTGGTGCGCACCGCGGCAGAGCAGGCGGCGGCAGGGGGCGGAGCGAAATCGCGCGAGCGTCACGTATCGCGTGGCAAGATGTTGCCCCGGGATCGGGTCGCCAACCTGCTGGATGCGGGCAGCCCGTTTCTGGAAATCGGGGCCACGGCGGCGCACGGCCTTTATGATGGTGCAGCCCCGTGCGCCGGTGTGATCGCGGGCATCGGGCAGGTGCACGGGCAGGACGTGATGGTGGTGTGCAATGATGCCACCGTCAAAGGCGGCACCTATTACCCGATGACGGTCAAGAAACACCTGCGCGCGCAGGAAATCGCGCAGGAAAACCATCTGCCCTGTATCTATCTGGTGGATTCAGGGGGCGCAAACCTGCCCAATCAGGACGAGGTGTTCCCCGATCGCGACCATTTTGGCCGGATTTTCTACAATCAGGCGCAGATGTCGGCCCTTGGTATTCCGCAGATCGCGGTGGTCATGGGGTCGTGTACCGCCGGCGGGGCCTATGTGCCGGCCATGTCGGACGTGACGATTATTGTGAAAGAACAAGGCACGATCTTTCTGGCCGGTCCACCACTGGTCAAGGCGGCCACGGGCGAAGTGGTGACCGCCGAAGATCTGGGCGGCGGCGATGTGCATACGCGCCTGTCGGGCGTGGCTGACTATCTGGCAGAAGACGATGCGCACGCGCTGGCGCTGGCGCGCCGTGCGGTTGGCGCGCTGAACCGCACTCATCCCGACACCGTCCAGTGGCAACCGGCAGAAGACCCGGCCTATGATCCGGATGAAATTCTGGGCGTTGTCCCGGCTGATCTGCGCACACCCTATGACATCCGCGAGGTGATTGCGCGCACGGTTGACGGATCGCGCTTTGACGAATTCAAGCCGCGCTTTGGCGAAACGCTGGTGACGGGGTTTGCCCATGTCAAAGGCTGCCCTGTGGGCATCATCGCCAACAACGGCGTGCTGTTTTCCGAAGCGGCGCAAAAGGGCGCGCATTTCGTCGAACTGTGCAGCCAGCGCAAAATTCCGCTGGTGTTTTTGCAAAACATCACCGGCTTCATGGTGGGGCGCAAATACGAAAACGAAGGCATCGCGCGCCACGGGGCCAAGATGGTAACCGCCGTGGCCACAACCAGCGTGCCAAAAATCACCATGGTTGTGGGCGGCAGTTTCGGGGCCGGAAACTATGGCATGGCAGGGCGCGCCTATCAGCCGCGTTTCATGTGGTCATGGCCCAGTTCGCGGATCTCGGTGATGGGCGGCCCGCAGGCGGCGGGCGTTTTGGCCACCGTCAAACGCGATGCCATCGAACGCGGTGGCGGCACATGGTCCGAGGATGAGGAAGCCGCGTTCAAGCAACCGACGATTGATATGTTCGAGGAACAATCCCACCCGCTTTATGCCAGCGCGCGGCTTTGGGATGACGGCATCATTGACCCGCGCAAATCGCGTGACGTGCTGGCGCTGTCCCTGCGGGCATCGCTGAACGCCCCGATCAGGGACACACGCTTTGGCGTGTTCCGGATGTAGGGATGGGGTGTGGAATGAAATGTCGGGCCGATACCGAACTGCTTGGAAAGAGACAGATAATGTTTAACACAATCCTGATTGCCAACCGGGGCGAGATTGCGTGCCGTGTAATGGAAACGGCGCAAGGCATGGGCGTGCGCTGTGTTGCTGTGTACTCCGATGCGGACGCGGCGGCCAAGCATGTGCAGATGGCCGATGTGGCCGTGCATATCGGCGGGGCCGCGCCCAAAGACAGCTATTTGCGGGGCGATGTGATCATTCAGGCTGCGTTGGATACCGGCGCAGAGGCGATCCATCCCGGTTACGGGTTTCTGTCTGAAAACCCCGATTTTGTCGAACAGGTGCAAAAGGCGGGTCTGGTCTTTATCGGGCCGGATGCAGATGCTATCCGAGCGATGGGGTTAAAGGACGCCGCCAAGGCGTTGATGGAAAAGGCAAACGTGCCCGTTGTGCCGGGCTATCACGGGGCCGATCAGGGCGATCTGGCGGCGCGGGCGGACGAGGTCGGTTATCCGGTGTTGATCAAGGCCGTTGCCGGTGGCGGCGGCAAGGGGATGCGGCTGGTCGAAGACCCTGCCGAATTTGATGCCGCACTGGCCAGCGCACAGGGCGAGGCGCGCACCGCTTTTGGCAATGATGCGGTTCTGATCGAAAAATACGTCAGCAAACCCCGCCATATCGAAGTGCAGGTGTTTGGCGACGGCACAGATGCCGTTCATCTGTTTGAGCGGGATTGTTCGCTGCAACGCCGCCACCAAAAGGTGATCGAGGAAGCACCGGCACCGGGTATGACACCCGAGATGCGCGCACAAATGGGCGCGGCTGCGGTGCGGGCGGCCGAGGCGATCGGCTATAAAGGGGCAGGTACCGTTGAATTCATCGTTGATGCCAGCGACGGGCTGCGCAGCGACCGGTTCTATTTCATGGAGATGAACACCCGCCTGCAAGTGGAGCATCCCGTGACCGAAGCGATCACAGGTATTGATCTGGTCGAATGGCAGTTGCGGGTTGCGGCGGGTGAACCGTTGCCATTGCGGCAGGACGACATCACACTAACGGGCCATGCGTTCGAGGCGCGATTGTATGCCGAGGATGTGCCAGCAGGGTTCTTGCCCGCAACCGGAACATTGCAACACCTGCAATTCCCGCAAGGCGTGCGCGCGGACAGCGGTGTGCGCACCGGTGATACGATCAGCCCGTTTTATGATCCGATGATTGCCAAGGTGGTCACATACGGGCCAACCCGTGCGGTGGCTTTGGCGCGGATGCGCGCGGCGCTGGAACAGACACAGGTGGCGGGAACGGTCACGAACCTTGCCTTTCTGGGCGCGTTGGCGGGGCACGCGGGATTTGCCGCCGGTGACGTTGATACCGGCCTGATCGCGCGCGACATTGAGGCGTTGACCCGCGCACCGGATGTGCAACCCCGCCATGCGGTGCGCGCGGCGATGGCGGCGCTGAACGTCGAAACGGGTGGGCCAGAGGCCGGATTTACGCTCTGGCAGCCGCTGGCCCGCACGGTGACATTGCAATCAGGGGATACGGAATTTGACGCGGTGATGCATGCGCAGGGGCCGAACCGTCAGGTCTGGACCGTGCAGGGGGCCGAGGTTGTCGCCGAACAGGTCGGCGGGCGCTGGATGATCGACGGGCAGGCGGCGTCAGAAGTGGCAAAGGCTGGCAACCGGATCACGGTGTTTGCGGATTACGGGCTGCCCTTTATCGTGGTTGACCCGCTAGAGCGTGCCACCGGTGCACATGGTGACGGCAACCTGATCGAGGCGCCGATGCCGGGACTGGTCAAGGCGGTGTTTGCCACGGCAGGGCAGGCGGTGGCCAAGGGCGAACGGCTGGCCATTCTGGAAGCGATGAAAATGGAACATGCGTTGCTGGCCGCGCGCGACGGGATCGTGGCCGAAGTGCTTGCCATTGCGGGTGTTCAGGTAGAAGCTGGTGCCGCGCTGGTCCAGCTTGAACCCGAGGAATAACCTATGATCCGCCTGCACCATGTGCCATTTTCCCGATCCTTCCGCGTGTTGTGGCTGCTTCAGGAAATGGGGCTGGATTTTGATGTGGCTGAATACCGCATCCGTGACGGATCGTTGCGATCCGAAGCGTTTACCAAGGTGTCGCCCACAGGCCGCGTACCGGGGATCGAGATTGACGGGATTTCGATGTTCGAAAGCGGTGCCATCGTGCAATATCTGTGCGAAACGCGGCCCGAACACGGGCTTGCCCCGACACCGGGGGCGCCCGAACGCCCGCGTTTTCTTGAACTGATCGGTTTCGCCGAAACCATGGCCGCTCTGGTGGAGCAGTTGAACCTGAACCACGTATTTCTGCGTGATCCGGCGCGAGGCATCACCGGTGGTGATCAAACTGAACACGGCGCGCCTGAATGCAACGGTCAAGGTGATGGAACAAATGCTGGGCGATCAGGACTATCTGCTGCCATCGGGATTTTCGGCGGCGGATACGATGATGGGGTTCAACGTGTTTTCGCTGCCTTATTATGTGCATCTGGAACCGTTTCCGCGCCTGTTGGCCTATAAACAGCGGCTTGAGGCCCGCCCTGCGTATCAAACAGCGCGCGCCCGTGACGGAGAACAGGATTTTTACGACAAACCGTTCTATCCCGTCCCCGAAGCCTAGGCAAAACCACCCATGATCCGCCTGCATCATTGCCCCCAGACACGGTCCATGCGGACATTGTGGCTGTTGATTGAACTGGGGGTGACGTTCGAAGTCGTGGAACACGCCTTTGGCAAGAACCTGAGATCAGCGGAGTATCTGCAAATTGCGCCTTCGGGCCGCGTGCCCGCACTCGAGATTGATGGCGATCGGATGATCGAAAGCGGGGCGATCACCGAATATCTGTGCGAGATGTTTCCAAAATCCGGTCTGGGCCGTCTTCCGGGCGACCGTGAGCGGCGCGATTGGCTGTCCTGGATACACTTTGCCGAAACGATCACCCAACATTCCGCCGCGCTGACGCAACAGCATGTCGCGCTTTATGATCCGTCCATGCGCAGCCCCATCGTGACCAAGCTTGAGGCGGCGCGGCTGGGCAAGTGTTATGGCGCAATAGAAGCGGCGCTGTCGGACGGGCGCGACTATTTGCTGACGGGCGGGTTTTCGGCGGCTGATATTTCCGTGGGGCAGGCGGTTTACATGGCGCGCTATTTCGCCAGACTGGACGGGTTCGATCAACTGGCGGCATGGTATGCCCGCATCACCGCGCGCCCCGCCTTTAAAGAGTCTCTGCCAGAGCGCGGCACAGAATTGTACAAGCAGGATTTTTATGAAGTCTGGGAGGGCTGAACCATGCACAAGCAGGTAGAGATTTTCGAGGTCGGTCCAAGGGACGGGCTTCAGAACGAAAAACGCGATATTCCGATTGCGGAAAAAATTGCCCTGATCGATCTTCTTAGTCGGGCAGGGTTTTCGCGCATCGAGGTGGCCAGTTTCGTCAGCCCGAAATGGGTGCCGCAAATGGCGGGCAGCGCGGATGTGCTGGCGGGGATCAAACGGGTAGATGGTGTGTCTTACACAGCGCTGACGCCCAACATGCGCGGGTTCGAAGACGCGGTGGATGCCAAAGCCGACGAGATTGCGATATTCGGATCAGCGTCAGAGGGGTTTTCCAAGGCCAATATCAACGCGAGCATTGCGGAATCTCTGGAACGGTTCAAACCGGTGGTGGCGGCGGCGCGCCATATCGACATGCCGGTGCGGGCTTATGTGTCTTGCGTGACCGATTGCCCCTATGACGGCAAGGTTGCGCCGGCGCAGGTGGCCGAAGTGGCCAGCGCGCTGTTTTCGATGGGCTGTTACGAGGTGTCACTGGGTGACACGATTGGCGCAGGCACACCGGATTCCATCGCTAAAATGTTGCTGGCCGTGCGCGAGGTGGTGCCGATGCACCGTCTGGCAGGGCATTATCACAACACCGGCGGGCGGGCGCTGGCCAATATAGATGCGTCTTTGTCTTTGGGGTTGCGTACGTTTGATGCGGCTGTTGGCGGTCTGGGCGGGTGTCCTTACGCGCCGGGGGCGGCAGGGAATGTCGCCACCGAAGCGGTGGTGAAACATCTGCATGCGCTGGGCTATGAGACGGGGCTTGATCTGGATGTTCTGACCAAGGCGGCGGAAATGGCACACGCCATGCGCGGGTAGGAGGCGGAAAATTTCCAGTTTTCACGCGCTAAAATTTTGCAAAAATTTCCTGCAATAGAGAGCGACGATGTTTGACACGATCACAATCGACACAGATGCACGCGGGGTTGCAACGCTGACGCTGAACCGCCCGGACAAACATAATGCGATGTCCGCGCAGATGCTGGAAGAACTCACACAGGCCGCGGCCCAGTTCGCGCAAAATCGCAATATCCGCGTGGTTGTGCTGACCGGGGCTGGAAAAAGCTTTTGTGCGGGTGGCGATCTGGGCTGGATGCAGGCGCAGATGCAGATGGACGAGGCCACCCGCGCCAAGGAGGCGGCAAAACTGGCCATTATGTTGCAGGCGCTCAATACCTTGCCGCAACCGCTGATCGGGGCCGTGCAGGGCAATGCCTTTGGTGGTGGTGTCGGCATGGCCAGCGTGTGCGATGTGGCGATTGGCGCGGACCATATCAAAATGGGCCTGACCGAAACGCGGTTGGGGTTGATCCCCGCCACCATCGGCCCCTATGTGGTGGCACGTATGGGCGAGGGACGCGCGCGGCGCGTGTTCATGTCAGCACGTCTGTTCGGCGCGGATGAGGCGGTTGATCTGGGCCTGCTGGCGCGCGCTGTCCCTGCGGATGATCTGGCGGCGGCGATCGAGGCCGAGGTTGTGCCCTATCTGTCCTGCGCGCCGGGGGCGGTGGCTGACGCCAAGGCGCTGGTGCGTGATCTGGGGCCGAAGATTGATCAGGCGGTGATTGATCATACCGTCAAGGCGTTGTCGGATCGCTGGAACAGCCCTGAATCCGGCGAAGGCATCGCCGCCTTTTTTGAAAAGCGCAAAGCGAAGTGGATGCCATGACCCAAGCGGCTTCTGCATTTCGGGCGTTGCACGACCAACCGGCAGCTTTTGTCATTCCAAATCCATGGGATACCGGCAGCGCGCGCATTCTTGCGTCACTGGGGTTTTCCGCATTGGCGACCACCAGCGCCGGTATGGCGTTTTCCATGGGCCTGCGCGAAGGGATGGCATCACGCGATGCGGTGCTGGCCCATTGCCGCGAGATTGTGAACGCCACCGATTTGCCGGTGTCCGCCGATCTGGAACACGGGTTCGGCCACAGCCCCGAAAGTGCCGCAAGAACCATTGTGGCGGCTGCGGAAACCGGACTGGCAGGCGGATCGCTTGAGGATCACACAGGCGATCCGGACGCGCCGATTTACGATTTTTCCCTTGCGGTTGAACGTGTCGCCGCCGCTGTCGAGGCGTGCCGCGCCTTGCCGGGCGATTTTGTGTTCACCGCGCGCTGCGAAAACCTGCTGTGGGGGCGCGATGATCTGGAGGATACGATCAAACGCCTGCAAGCGTTCGAAGCGGCGGGGGCGGATGTGCTTTATGCGCCGGGGCTGACCGATCTGGCATCGATCCGGCTGGTCTGTGACAGCCTGTCCAAACCGGTCAATGTGGTGATGGGCATGCCGGGGCGGACGTTTTCAGTGGCCGAATTAAGCGCCGCAGGTGTGAAACGGATCAGCGTCGGATCTGCCTTGGCACGTCTGGCCTATGGCAGTTTGGTGCGCGCCGCACGCGACATGGCGCAGAACGGGACGTTTGGTTTTTCCGATGATGCGATGGGGTTCAAGGAACTGGAACAGTATTTTCCCGCATCCGGTTCGGAAACAGACGATCCCTGACCCGTCACCAAATTTCCTGATAAAGCGCGATAATGTCGTCGGCATCCGGCACTTTGGGATTGTTCTGGGGCGACCCTGATGCCAGCGCCTGTCGCGCCATCAGGGCAAACATATCCATGTCGCCCTTGTGCCCCAATTCAGACGGGGTGGGCACCTTCAGATCGTCATTCAGGCGGCGCAATCCGGCGACCAGTTTGCCACAGGCCGCGTCATCGCTGTCACCGGATGTGGCCCAGCCCATGACCCGGGCACAGGTGGCGTACCGTTCGGGTGCGGTCGCTATTGAATAGGCGGTCACAGCGGGCAGCAACATCGCATTGGATAACCCGTGTGCCACATGGAAATGCGCGCCAATCGGGCGGCTCATCCCGTGGACCAGCGCGACGGATGCGTTAGAAAACGCCATGCCGGCTTGCGCGGCGGCCAGCATCAGCGCCGCGCGGGCAGGGCCGTTTTCCGGATCGGCGCAGGCGGTGCGGACGTTGTCGGCGATCAACGGCATCGCCGACAGGGCAAAGGCATCCGTGTAGGCAAACGCCTTGCGGCTGACAAAGGCCTCGATCGCGTGGGTCAGGCTGTCCACTGCAGTATCTGCGGTGATCCGCCACGGTTTTGTGGTGGTAAAGGTCCAGTCGATCAGCGCGGCGGTCGCCACGCAGGCCAGACCGGACAGGTTGTACTTTTCCGGCTGCGCCGTGTCGGTGATCACGCACCAGCGGGTCAGTTCTGATCCGGTGCCGCCGGTGGTTGGAATCAGCAGGACCGGCAGGCCGCAGCGGTCGATCTGGTGCGGTGCCTTGTAATCACGCACATGCCCGCCGTTCACCGCCATGAACGATATGGCCTTGGCGGTGTCCATCGGGCTGCCGCCGCCAAATCCGATGATGCAATCGAAATCACCCGCTTTCAGTGTATCCAGTCCCTGATCTACGCAGGTGTCTGTCGGGTCTTCCACAACGCCGTCAAACACGCGATGCACCACGCCCGCCGCATCCAGCCCCTGCGTCAGCGTGGCAACATGACCCAGTTTGACCAAATTGCGATCGGTCACAATCAACGGTCGGGACAGGCCAAGCTGGTGCAGAACATCGCCGGTTTCGGCCGCAACGCCACCACCGATCCGGATGATGCGGGGCGATTGCACCCGTCCGATAGCCTCTGTTTGCATCCCTTCGCCCTTTCTGTAGGTGCGTCATTTCCAACCAAACAAACCGCGCAACCCATGTTGACCCTGTCAGAGCCCAAAGGTACACCCTTTGTCAGCCAACTTCGCAAACTGATCTGCGCCAAAGGCGCAAGAATAGGAGCAGCCACCGTGGACGAGATGTTGAGGGAATACCTTCCCATCCTGGTGTTTTTGGCCGTTGCCATAGGACTTGGTCTGGTTTTGATCCTGGCCGCCGTGGTGATCGCCGTGCGCAATCCCGACCCTGAGAAAGTGTCGGCCTATGAATGCGGGTTCAACGCGTTCGATGATGCGCGGATGAAATTTGATGTCCGGTTCTATCTTGTGTCGATTTTGTTCATCATTTTCGACCTCGAAATCGCCTTTCTGTTTCCGTGGGCGGTGGCCTTTCAGGACATCAGCATGGCGGGCTTCTGGTCGATGATGGTGTTCTTGGGCGTGCTGACCATCGGGTTCGCCTATGAATGGAAGAAGGGGGCACTGGAATGGCAGTAGCAACCGGAATGAACACCGCCGGCGTCGATATGGATGCCTCGGCCAAGGCAATGAACGCCGAGCTTCAGGACAAGGGATTCCTGCTGACCTCGACTGCCGATATCGTCAACTGGGCGCGCACCGGCAGTCTGCACTGGATGACATTCGGTCTGGCCTGCTGCGCGGTCGAGATGATGCACACTTCGATGCCGCGCTATGATCTGGAACGCTATGGCACCGCACCGCGCGCCAGCCCGCGCCAGTCCGATCTGATGATCGTGGCCGGAACGCTGACCAACAAAATGGCGCCCGCCCTGCGCAAGGTCTATGACCAGATGCCTGAACCGCGCTACGTGATTTCGATGGGGTCGTGCGCGAACGGTGGCGGGTATTACCACTATTCCTATTCGGTGGTGCGCGGCTGTGATCGCATCGTGCCGGTCGATGTCTATGTGCCGGGATGCCCGCCCACAGCCGAAGCCCTGCTATACGGCATCCTGCAATTGCAACGTAAAATCCGCCGCACGGGAACGATTGTCAGATGACGGGTGGCGTGGTTCGCAAATGGGAAGCGACGATGGCGCGCAAGGACGTGGATCGGTGGCGTGAGACGTTCCTGTCCCGTGTCTATCCGGGCATGTCTGCGATCGCGGGATTTAAGGGCATTCGCGTCCTTCTCAGCCGCGATGCCGATCCGTGCCGGATGACGGTCCTGACAACTTGGGATGACATGGCGGCCGTCGAGAGCTTTGCCGGAAAAGACCCCGCGCGGACCGTATTGCCGGACTTCATGGCGCCGTTCTTTCCGGACCATGACCCGAAGGCGACTTTTCACGACGATCTGCCCCTGGAGGTAAATTGATGTCGGAAGCACTGAAAGAACTCGGCACACATATTGAATTGAAACGCCCCGATTGCGTGCTGGCATGGGACGTCAGCGAAGGCGAATTGAACATTGATGTGGCCCCGTCCAACATTGCGGGATTTGTCGAGTTCCTGAAATCCGACAACACCTGCAAGTTTTCGTCCCTCGTGGACATCACAGGCGTCGATTACCCGCAACGTCCCAAGCGGTTTGATGTGGTGTACCACCTGTTGTCGATGTACCAGAACCACCGCATCCGTCTGCGCGTCAGCATCCGCGAAGAAGATATGGTGCCTTCGATCATCGAGGTGCACCCCAGCGCCAACTGGTTCGAACGCGAAGTGTTCGATATGTTCGGTATCCTGTTTTCGGGCCACCCCGATCTGCGCCGTATCCTGACCGATTACGGATTTCGCGGCTATCCGCTGCGCAAGGATTTCCCGACAACAGGCTATACAGAAGTACGCTATGACGATGTGCAAAAACGCGTGATCTACGAACCGGTGTCGCTGGTTCAGGAATACCGCCAGTTCGATTTCATGTCGCCATGGGAAGGCGCCGAATACATCCTGCCCGGCGATGAAAAGAAAGAGGAGGCCAAGTGATGGAATTTATCGTCTGGCTGATCGTCGCCGCGCTGACCGTTATTCCGATGCTGAAACTGCTACCGCATTTCGGCGTGAACAAGAACTGGGCCTTTGCGGGCATCATCCCGCTGGGCGCGCTGGTGTTGTTGTGGGTGATGGCGATGAAACTGCAAGAGCTGGAGCAACGCTGATGATTCCTTTCTGTGTTGAGATTGTTGAACTGGCGACAGCAGCGCTTTTGCTGGCGACGGCGATGCCCTTTTTAAAAAAATCTGAGAAAAACAGGACTCCCATCTTTGTTGATATCATTGATGAATTCCGATTTTTTGCCAAATTTTCACGCATGGGTAGAATGCAAGGAGTTTCATCATGATGGACGGTGATATTCGCACAAACACCTATGATGACGGATCAACCGACGCCCAGACCGGCGAACAGAAAATCCGCAACTTCAACATCAACTTCGGCCCGCAACACCCGGCGGCCCACGGCGTTTTGCGTCTGGTGCTGGAACTGGACGGCGAGATTGTAGAACGGTGTGACCCGCATATCGGCCTGCTGCACCGTGGCACCGAAAAGCTGATGGAAAGCCGCACCTACCTGCAAAACCTGCCCTATTTCGACCGGCTGGATTACGTGGCGCCGATGAACCAGGAACATGCGTGGTGTCTGGCCATCGAAAAGCTGACCGGGGTCAAGGTGCCGCGCCGTGCGTCCCTGATCCGTGTGCTTTATTCCGAAATTGGCCGTGTGCTGAACCACCTGCTGAACGTCACCACGCAGGCGATGGATGTGGGCGCGCTGACGCCGCCGCTCTGGGGGTTTGAAGAGCGCGAAAAGCTGATGATCTTTTACGAACGGGCGTGCGGTGCGCGCCTGCACGCGGCCTATTTCCGCCCCGGTGGCGTGCATCAGGATCTGCCCGATGCGCTTTTGGATGACATCGAAACATGGGCGCATGAATTCCCCGCCGTGTTGGACGACATCGACGGGCTGCTGACGGAAAACCGGATTTTCAAACAGCGCAACGTCGATATCGGGATTATCTCGCGGCAGGATGCGCTGGATTGGGGCTTTTCCGGCGTCATGGTCCGCGGTTCGGGCATGGCGTGGGATCTGCGGCGTGCGCAACCCTATGAATGTTATGACGAATTCGAATTTCAGGTGCCGGTGGGCAAGAACGGCGATTGTTACGACCGCTATCTTGTCCGCATGGAAGAAATGCGCCAGTCGGTCAGCATCATCAAACAGGCGATTGCCAAATTGCGCGATGAACCGGGCGATATTCTGGCACGCGGCAAAATCACCCCGCCATCGCGCAGCGACATGAAAACCTCGATGGAAAGCCTGATCCACCACTTCAAGCTTTATACCGAAGGCTTTCACGTCCCCGCGGGCGAGGTGTACTGCGCCGTCGAGGCGCCCAAGGGCGAATTCGGTGTCTACCTTGTGGCCGATGGGACCAACAAACCCTACCGCGCCAAATTGCGCGCGCCGGGCTTTTTGCATCTGCAAGCGATGGATTACATGGCGACCGGTCACCAACTTGCCGATGTGGCCGCGATCATCGGTTCCATGGATGTGGTGTTCGGGGAGATTGACCGGTGAGAGATGCCTTAACCCCCATTCATCTTTTCCAAAATACTTCCGCCGGAGGCTCTGACGCCTTCCAAGCGCACAGAAAGACGACCTGATGCTCCGCCGCCTGCACCCCACCCAACCCGACAGTTTTGCGTTCACCCCCGCCAATCAGGCATGGGCCGAAGCCCAGATCACCAAATATCCCGAGGGCCGTCAGGCCTCGGCGATCATTCCGCTGCTCTGGCGCGCGCAAGAGCAAGAGGGCTGGCTGACGCGTCCGGCCATCGAACATATCAGCGAGATGCTGGGGCTGGCCTATATTCGTGGCCTCGAAGTGGCATCGTTCTACTTTATGTTCCAGTTGCAACCGGTTGGGTCTGTTGCCCATATTCAGGTTTGCGGCACCACATCCTGCATGATCTGCGGAGCCGAAGATCTGGTGGCCGTGTGCAAGGAAAAAATCGCGCCAAAGGCGCATCAGCTTAGCGATGACGGTAAATTCAGCTGGGAAGAGGTGGAATGCCTCGGGTCCTGTTCGAACGCGCCGATGGCGCAGATCGGCAAGGATTACTACGAGGATCTGACCGCCAAGCGTATGGGCGAAATCATCGACGAACTGGCCGCCGGAAAGGTGCCGGTACCGGGGCCGCAGAACGGGCGCTATGCCGCCGAACCGTTAGGCGGGCTGACCAGCCTGACCGACTATGACAGCGGCAAGACCCAATATAACGCCAGCGCGCAGCTTGCGGTGGATATCGGTGACACGGTCAAACGTATTGACGGGACCGAGGTGCCGCTGATCACGCCGTGGCAGGGCAAGCCGTCCAAGGCCGGCAAACCTGCGGGCAAATCCGCGCCCAAGGATAAGGCGCGCACCGCAGCCCCGGCCGATGAAACGGGGATCACGAAACAGCAGGCGCAAGCCAAATCCAAGGCGAAACCAGCTGCAAAACCCGAGGCCGGCAAAAAGCCCCGAGTGATGAAAGCGCCGCGCAAGTCCGGCGCCGACGATCTCAAGATGATCAAGGGTGTCGGGCCGAAGCTTGAAAAACTGCTGCATTCCATGGGCTTCTTCCATTTTGATCAGGTCGCCAAGTGGAGTGCTGCGGAAATAGCGTGGGTCGATGAGAACCTTGAAGGGTTCAAAGGCCGCGTCAGCCGCGATGATTGGGTGGATCAAGCCACCAAACTGGCATCCGGTGGCGAAACAGAATTCTCGAAACGTGCCAAAAAAGACGGTGTCTATGACTGACACCGATAATTAACGGGGGAAGAGAGAATAATGGATCACTTGGAACAAAAATCGCAATGTGTGAAGAAATGGTGGATCCTGTCCGCAATCGGCGGATTGGTGTTCGCCCTGCTGTTGTTATGGCTGGCCGGATCGGGGCTCCCCGGCGCCATTATCGCGGGAATACTGGTGGCGGTCATCGCGGGGCTGATCCTGAGCAAGGTGCAGTGTCCTGATCAATCTGTACCCACATCAGCGCCCGCTGCCAAACCTGCAGAAGCGCAGCCCGTAACCGCGCCGACACCGGCGTCGGCAGCATCGGTCGCACCGGCGGCGGTCGCCTCGACTGTGCCAACAGCGGCACCTGCCGCAGCCAAGAAACCAGCGGCGAAGAAGGCTCCTGCCAAAAAGGCCGCCCCCAAGGCGAGCGCTGCGAAACCGGCCACAGCCAAAGCCCCCGCCCGCAAGGCGGTGGCCGCAGATGGCAAACCGGAAATGCTGACCGCCGCACGCGGCGGTGTCGCGGATGATCTGAAGTTGCTGAAAGGTGTCGGGCCCAAGCTGGAACAGACGTTGAATGCGCTGGGTGTGTATCATTTCGACCAGGTCGCAAGCTGGCGTAAAAAAGAAATCGAATGGGTCGATGACAAGCTGAAATTCAAGGGCCGGATCGAACGCGACGACTGGATCAAGCAAGCCAAGGTTCTGGCCAAAGGTGGCGAGACCGAATTTTCCAAACGCAGCAAGAAGACCTGATAGGAGCAGCACGGCGTGAGGTCGGATCAAGATATGGCGACAGACGCCGCAATCGCCCGGCGCGGACGGATTGTTGCGTTGGTGATTGCGGCCGGTGGCGTGGCTGCCCTGCTTGCGCCGTGGCTTGTGCAGGCATTGGGTTTGCCCATCCGCTACGAGATGCTGTTCTATTTCGGATCGCTTGCCGCCTTTGTCTGGGCCTTGTTCAATATTTACCAAATGCGCCGCGCGCGCCGTGACAACCAAGGGTAGTCCACATGTTAAAAGACCAGGACCGCATCTTTACCAACCTTTACGGGATGCATGACCGCACGCTGAAGGGCGCGCAGGCTCGGGGCCATTGGGATGGCACGGCCAACCTGCTCGAACAGGGGCGTGACTGGATTATCCAGACGATGAAAGACAGCGGCCTGCGCGGGCGCGGCGGTGCGGGCTTTCCCACCGGTCTGAAATGGTCGTTCATGCCCAAGGAAAGCGATGGCCGCCCCAGCTATCTGGTGGTGAATGCGGATGAATCCGAACCCGGCACCTGCAAGGACCGCGAGATCATGCGCCATGATCCGCACACCCTGATTGAAGGGTGCCTTATCGCGTCGTTCGCGATGCAGGCAAACGCCTGCTATATCTATATTCGCGGCGAATACATCCGCGAGAAAGAGGCGCTTCAGGCGGCGATTGACGAAGCCTATGATGCCGGACTGGTCGGCAAGAACGCCTGCAAATCCGGTTTCGATTTCGATATTTACCTGCACCACGGGGCAGGGGCGTATATTTGCGGCGAAGAAACCGCACTGCTTGAAAGCCTTGAGGGCAAGAAAGGCATGCCACGGATGAAACCGCCATTTCCGGCGGGTGCGGGCCTTTACGGATGTCCGACCACGGTGAACAATGTGGAAAGCATTGCGGTGGTGCCGACGATCCTGCGGCGCGGCGCGGATTGGTTTTCGTCCTTCGGGCGGCCCAACAATGCGGGCACCAAGCTGTTTGCCATTTCTGGCCATGTGAAAAACCCATGTGTCGTCGAAGAGGCGATGTCGATCGGGTTCGAGGAACTGATTGACCGCCATTGCGGCGGTATCCGCGGCGGGTGGAAAAACCTGAAGGCTGTGATCCCCGGTGGGTCATCGGTGCCATTGTTGCCGCGTGATGTGATGAAAGACGCGATCATGGATTTCGACTGGCTGCGCGAGCAGCGGTCGGGTCTGGGTACAGCAGCGGTGATCGTGATGGATCAGGACACCGATGTGATCAAGGCGATCTGGCGGCTGAGCAAGTTTTACAAACACGAAAGCTGTGGCCAGTGCACACCGTGCCGCGAAGGCACCGGTTGGATGATGCGGGTGATGGACCGTCTGGTGACGGGCGATGCGGAGCCCGAAGAGATTGATATGCTGCTGGATGTGACCAAACAGGTCGAAGGCCACACGATTTGCGCATTGGGGGATGCCGCCGCATGGCCCATTCAGGGCCTGATCCGGCATTTCCGCGACGAGATCGAGGACCGGATCAAACACAAGCGCACCGGTCGCGTGTCGGCGGTGGCGGCAGAGTGATCCGCACCGCGATCATATGTGTGATGCTGTCCACGGCAGTGCAGGCGGCAGACCGCCCTGCGCCCGACTATTTTGTCGATGCTGTTATGGCAACGACAACGGCCAAGCAGCTGGCGCTGGCCTGCGCGGACATCAGCATCAACCTGCCTGTGGTCAGTGCAGAGTCCGGCATTGTCATGGACCGTTTGAAAGCGGACGGGTTCGATACTGCAACCGATACGCTGGGCATGGCAGACCCTTCCGGCCAGATCGCGGCCATGCAGGTGGCGTTTCTGGACAAGCATAATTTGCAGGAAGGTGCCGCGCATACAGATGTTTGTGCGGCTGCACGCGTCGAAATGGCCGAAGGCAGCCAGATCGGCACCTATCTGATGGAGGTGGCGCAATGATCGGCATGACAGTTCGATTGGTCGGGGCTGTGGCTTTGTGCGCGGGGCTTGCGGCCTGTGATGCGTCGCCCAAACCGGCGCGGGCCTTTTCAGACCCGGCCGTGCAAAAATTGTACATGCTGCCGGTGCCTGACTACGTCGGGACCACGCGACTGGCCAGACAGGTGGCACAGGCATGTCCCGGTTACAGCTATGATCAGGCCCAGGATTTTCAGGTCAATGAAAAGCGCAACGCCGAAGGGCGCGGATCGGTCGCGGCGCTGTCGCAAAGTGGCGGTGTGGACGTGATGACCGATGTGATCCGGCGCGAGTTTCAGGCGAAATATGGCGTGACGGTGGGGCAAGACAATCTGTGCGAGGCCGCCGATCAGGAAAGCGCGGCCAATACAGCTCTTGCGGCCCTTCTGGTCCCGGTGAACTGATGGCGTCGCAACAGACATATCATCTGGCCGAACTGAACGTGGGCCGTTTGTTGGCACCGGTCGATGATCCGCGTGTAACGGAATTCATGACCAATCTGGACCGTATCAACGGCTTGGGCAAACGGATGCCCGGGTTTGTGTGGATGATGGAAGGATCGGGCGAACCGGGTACTGGCAACACGGAAAACGCCATTGGCAACGATCCGCAATATGTCAGCAACCTGACGGTTTGGGAAAGCGTTGAAACCCTTGAAACCTTTGTCTGGGGCACCGTGCATAAACAGTTTTATGAACGGCGCGCCGAATGGTTCGAAGTGCTGGGAAAGATGCATTTCGTGATGTGGTGGGTGCCGGCCGGGCATCACCCGACGCTGGACGAAGCTTTGGAAAAACTGGATCATTTGCGCACGTACGGCGATAGCGATGCGGCGTTCGGATGGTCCTATCTGGAACAGGCCACAGCATGGCGTACCCACGGGTGCAGCCCTGTTGCGGCGGAGTAGTCGAATGCGCGCAGGTTATATCCTCATAATGGCAGTGGCCTTGGTGGCGGGGTGCGAAAAACGCTCTGAACGGGTGGCGTTCGATGGGCAGTTCTACAATTCCAAGGCGAAAAAGGTCGATGGCGACCTGTCTCAGTTTCAGGTTTCGGTGTCACCGGTTTCGCAATCGCTGACCGGCGCGAAAGAAGCGGGGCGCTACGAAGCAACCAAGTATTGCATCAAGAATTACGGTACGTCCGATATTATCTGGGCCGTTGGGCCCGATGCCGAAGACACGGCGCTGCCGATTGAAAAGAACTCTCTTTATCTGCGCGGGCAATGTGACGGATGAACTTGCCGCTCCGACATAACCACGCGCAACGATCCGCCCAAAAGGCGGCTTTACGTCCGTGTTATTGCATATCAGCCGGTGCAGTTCCCATTTGCAACTGGACAGGCGGGGCACATCGCGCCCGCGTTCATGCAAAAGGAGACATGGTATGCGTCTGATACTGGGAATTGTTGTGGCAGGTGTTCTGGGAACAAGCGTTGCGGCGGCCAAGCCGCCCTTGCGCGATGTTGCTGTGGTGGATGACGGTATTCTGGCACTGGTGCTGGCGAACGAAATTCAGGAAACCTGCCCGGATATCAAGCCGCGTTTGCTGAAAGCCTATAATTTCCTGATGTCGCTGAATTCGCATGCGGAATCTCTGGGATACACCTACGAGGAAATCAGGGAATACCGCAAATCGGATACGGAAAAAGAACGGATGCGCGCGCGGGGCGAAGCCTATGCACGTGCCAACGGTGCCGATCCGGCGAAACCCGAAACGCTGTGCCCGCTGGGCCTTGCCGAAATCGAGAAAGGCAGCCCCATTGGCGTGCTGTTGCGATCCAAGTGAGTTGTCTGGCCTTCATATCCTTGCGGGGCTATGCCCGCCGCTGCGGTGCGCCCCGGTGCGCCGCCCCCTATGGCCTTATGGCCGATCCGAAATACACCGCGCGCCGGGGGTCTTGGGCCACGCCCGATATCTGGCAGTTCACAGGAAGCTGTAAATGACCGATCTGAAGAAAATCATCATCGACGGAACCGAGGTTGAGGTAGACGGGGCGATGACCCTGATCCAGGCCTGTGAACAGGCGGGCGTGGAAATTCCGCGGTTCTGCTATCACGAACGTCTGTCGATTGCGGGCAATTGCCGGATGTGTCTGGTCGAAGTCGTCGGCGGACCGCCCAAACCGGCGGCCAGCTTGTGCGATGCAGGTGCGCGATCTGCGCCCCGGCCCCGAAGGGCAGCCGCCTGTGGTCAAAACCAATTCGCCGATGGTGAAAAAGGCGCGCGAAGGCGTGATGGAGTTCCTGCTGATCAACCACCCGCTGGATTGCCCGATCTGCGATCAGGGCGGCGAATGTGATTTGCAGGATCAGGCGATGGCCTATGGCGTTGATTTTTCGCGCTTTCGCGAACCCAAACGCGCGACCGAAGATCTTGATCTGGGGCCGCTGGTCGAAACCCATATGACGCGATGCATTTCCTGCACCCGCTGTGTGCGGTTCACCACCGAAGTGGCCGGTATCCACCAGATGGGCCAGACCGGACGTGGCGAAGATGCCGAAATCACATCCTATCTGGGCGAAACGCTGGATTCCAACCTGCAGGGCAACATCATTGATCTGTGCCCTGTCGGGGCGCTGGTGTCCAAACCCTATGCGTTTACCGCGCGCCCGTGGGAATTGACCAAAACAGAAAGCATCGATGTGATGGATGCGCTGGGGTCCAACATCCGCGTCGATACCAAAGGCCGCGAAGTGATGCGGTTTTTGCCGCGCAACCATGATGGCGTGAACGAGGAATGGATTTCGGACAAGACCCGCTTTGTCTGGGACGGATTGCGCCGGCAGCGGCTGGATCGCCCCTATGTGCGCAAGAACGGCAAATTGCAGGCGGTGAGCTGGCCCGAAGCCCTGTCTGCCGCTGCGGCGGCAATGAAGGGCAAGAAACTGGCCGGCGTTGTGGGCGATCTGGCCCCCGTCGAAGCGGCCTTTGCACTGAAACAGTTGATTGAAGGGCAGGGCGGCGTTGTGGAATGCCGCACCGATGGCGCAAAACTGCCCGCGACAAACCGCAGTGGATATGTCGGCACCGCGGCCATCGAAGACATCGACAGCGCCGAAATGATCATGCTGATCGGCACCAACCCCCGGGTGGAAGCGCCGGTGCTGAATGCACGTCTGCGCAAGGCATGGTCGCGCGGGGCCAACATCGGCCTGATCGGTGAAGCCGTTGATCTGACGTATGAATATTCCCACATGGGCAATGATCGTGCGGCGCTGGACAAGCTGTCACAGCAGCCCATCGGCGCAGCCAAGGACAAAAACAGCCTTGTCATCGTGGGCATGGGCGCCCTGCAAGAGGCCGATGGCGCCGCCGTGTTGGCCGCAGTGATGCAGCTGTGCGAAAATTCGCAATCCAAACTGCTGGTGCTGCACACGGCAGCGGGCCGCGTTGGCGCGCTGGATGCCGGTTGTACCAACGAAGACGGGATGCAAGCAGTGGCCGGGGCCGAGGTGATCTATAACCTTGGCGCGGACGAGGTGGATATCGCCGCCGGTCCGTTTGTGATCTATCAGGGCAGCCACGGGGATCGCGGGGCGCATCGCGCCGATATCATCCTGCCGGGGGCCGCCTATACCGAAGAACAGGGCCTGTTCGTGAACACCGAAGGCCGCCCGCAACTGGCGCTGCGCGCGGGGTTTGCACCGGGAGAGGCCAAGGAAAACTGGGCCATCCTGCGCGCATTGAGCGCGGAACTGGGCGCGCAACTGCCTTATGATTCACTGGCTCAACTGCGCAGTGCGCTGGTCGCCGTGGTGCCGCATCTGGCCCAGATCGACGATGTGCCAGAAAACGCATGGCAGGCCGAACCCAAGGGCAAGCTGGGCAAGGCCACATTCCGCAACGCGCTGGGCGATTTTTACCTGACCAACCCGATCGCGCGCGCATCCGAGTTGATGGCGGAACTGTCGGCGGGGGCCAAAGCGCGTAAAAGCGGAAAGATCGCGGCGGAATAATGCGAAACGGGTGGATCATATCCCCTTTGTTGTTCCTTCTGGCGGGGGCTGTGTCGGGCTGCGAGCGGCAGCCCGTTGCGGAGGAAGCCGCAGTGTTCGCGCCCGACTACCAAGGTGTGACCACGCAATTGTTGCAGGATGATCTGGTGAACTTTCAGGTCGCCATGACAGGCGCGCGCACTGCCGAAGATGTGGCAGAATACGCGGAATGCGCCGCCGCGCAGTATACGCTGATCCGGGGATACGGATTTGCGCGTCATTTACGAACAAATGTGCAAGAGGAGGGTGGCGTGTGGGTCGCAGATGCTGTTTACACAATCTCGCCATCACTGCCCGACGGAAGCCGGACACTCGACGCCGAAGTTGTGACGGCCCATTGTGCAGAAAACGGAATACCCACGGTGTGAGGACATATGGCTGATTTCTTTACCACGACCTATACCGGCATTGGCCTGCTGATCGTTGGGCAAATCCTTCTTTTGGTGGTGCCGCTTTTGCTGGCGCTGGCCTTTCTGATGTATGCGGACCGCAAAATCTGGGCCGCGGTGCAAATGCGGCGCGGCCCCAACGTGGTCGGTGTGTTCGGCCTGCTGCAAAGCTTTGCCGACTTCCTGAAATACATCGTCAAAGAGGTCGTTTTTCCTGCAGGGGCCGACAAGGCCGTGTTCCTGCTGGCCCCGATGGTATCGCTGGTGATGGCGCTGATTGCCTGGGCGGTGATCCCGTTCAACGATGGCTGGGTTCTGTCCGATATCAACGTCGCCATTCTGTATGTGTTCGCCGTGTCCTCGCTTGAGGTTTATGGCGTGATCATGGGCGGATGGGCGTCGAACTCGAAATATCCGTTTCTGGGTTCGCTGCGTTCAGCGGCGCAGATGATTTCGTATGAGGTCAGCATCGGCCTGATCATCATCGGTGTGATCATTTCGACCGGCAGCATGAACTTTGGTGACATCGTGGCCGCACAGGATGGAGGATACGGGTTCCTCAGCTGGTATTGGCTGCCGCATTTCCCGATGTTGATCCTGTTCTTTATTTCAGCGCTGGCCGAAACCAACCGCCCGCCATTCGACCTTCCCGAAGCGGAAAGCGAACTGGTCGCGGGCTATCAGGTCGAATATTCCTCCACCCCGTTCCTGCTGTTCATGATCGGCGAACTGGTGGCTGTGGTATTGATGTGTGCGCTGGTGTCGCTGCTGTTCCTTGGCGGATGGCTGTCGCCGATCCCCGGATTGCCTGATGGCATCTTCTGGATGATCCTGAAAATGGGCATCGTGTTCTTCTTCTTCTCGATGGTGAAGGCGATCACGCCGCGCTACCGCTATGACCAGTTGATGCGTCTGGGCTGGAAGGTGTTCCTGCCGTTCTCGCTGTTCTGGGTGGTGTTCGTGGCGTTCGCCGCCAAATTCGAATGGTTCGGTGGCGTGTTCGCGCGTTACGCGGTCGGGGGCTAACAATGCAACTGGCGGACCATATTAAAACGGCAGAAGCAGAAGAACTGGTGGCACTGGCAGAATTCCTGCTGAACTCAGTTCGATGTTTTTGAAAAATCTGCCTCGCCGGATGCGCTCGACGCCTGCGGCGCTGATGAATGTGCAAAAGGCCCTGGCCGCATGGGCCTATATGCAAACCAATTCTGCCGACCAAGGAGAGTGATGTGACACAGATCGATTATACCCGTGCCGCGAAATACTTCCTGCTTCAGGATTTCTTTGTCGGCTTCAAGCTGGGTTTGAAATACTTTTTCCGCCCCAAGGCGACGCTGAACTATCCGCATGAAAAGGGGCCGTTGTCGCCCCGTTTCCGCGGCGAACACGCGCTGCGCCGCTATCCTAACGGCGAAGAACGCTGCATTGCGTGCAAGCTGTGCGAAGCGATCTGCCCTGCACAGGCCATCACAATTGATGCCGAACCGCGCGAAGATGGCAGCCGCCGCACCACGCGCTACGATATCGACATGACCAAATGCATCTATTGCGGCTTCTGTCAGGAAGCCTGCCCGGTGGATGCCATTGTGGAAGGCCCGAATTTCGAATTCGCCACCGAAACCCGCGAAGAACTGTTCTATGACAAGGACAAGCTGTTGGAAAACGGTGACCGTTGGGAAGCAGAGATTGCCCGCAATCTGGAAATGGATGCGCCCTACCGATGAGTGATGCAAGCAACCCGTTCGAAGCGATGATGAAGCAGGCGCAGGAGATGGCGAAGGCGCTGAACCCTGCACTGGAGTCGTTTTCCCCCAAAGGCTTTGAAAGCCTGTGGCCGACGATGCCGAAAGAAATGATGGAAATGATGTTCGGCAACGCGGTGAACGAGGACGGGCTGGATGCGAAAACCCGCCTGTTGCTGACGCTGGCGGGTCTGACCATGCAAGGCGCACAGGCTGATGTTGCCGTGCGCCAGACCGTACGCCACGCGCTTGAGGCGGGGGCCAAGAAACAAGAGATCGTGGAAACCATCGGCCAGATGTCGATGTTCGCGGGCCTGCCTGCGATGAACCGCGCGCTGGAACTGGCGCAGGACGTGATGAAAGAGGACGACAAGACATGACCGTGTTTGCGTTTTACCTGTTTGCGATCTGCGTGATCGCAGGCGGATTGTTCACCGTCATCAGCCGCAATCCGGTGCATTCGGTGCTGTGGCTGATCCTTGCGTTCCTGTCATCGGCGGGTTTGTTCGTGCTGCTGGGGGCCGAATTTGTCGCGATGTTGCTGATCATTGTCTATGTCGGCGCGGTTGCGGTGCTGTTCCTGTTTGTCGTGATGATGCTGGATATCGATTTTGCCGAGCTAAAGGCCGAAATGGCGCGCTATATGCCGCTGGCCCTGCTGATCGGTGTGATCCTGTTGATGCAGTTTGGCATTGCCTTTGGCGTCTGGGAAACCAGCGCCGCGGCGGACAGCATGCGCGCGCAGGTGGCCCCGGTGGACCGGCACAACACCGAAGCGCTGGGGATGATCCTGTATGATCAGTATTTCCTGCTGTTCCAACTGGCGGGTCTGATCCTGCTGGTGGCGATGATTGGCGCGATTGTGCTTACTCTGCGCCATCGCGTGGATGTGAAACGGCAGGATGTGATTGCACAGATGATGCGTGATCCTGCCAAGGCGATGGAACTGAAAGACGTAAAGCCGGGACAAGGGCTATAAGCGTTTTCTGAACGCAGAAAACGAAACGGAGTTTTGAAAAACTCCGGCAACAAAAAAAGAACGTGGGACGAAACGATGATCGGACTTGAACATTACCTGATTGTGGCGGCGACGCTGTTTGTGATCGGCATTTTCGGGCTTTTCCTGAACCGCAAGAACGTGATCATCCTGCTGATGAGCATCGAATTGATGCTATTGGCGGTGAACATCAATCTGGTGGCCTTTTCCAGCTTTCTGGGCGATCTGGTCGGGCAGGTTTTCACGCTGTTTGTCCTGACAGTGGCGGCCGCCGAGGCCGCGATCGGTCTGGCCATTCTGGTCTGTTTCTTCCGCAACCGCGGCACCATCGCGGTTGAAGATGTCAATGTGATGAAGGGCTAAGAGACTTATGGAAACCATCATCCTCTTTGCCCCGCTGGTCGGCAGCCTGATCTGCGGGTTTGGCTGGAAATTCATCGGCGAAACGGCGGCCCTTTGGGTGTCGACGGGCCTGTTGTTCCTGTCAATGTTGCTGAGCTGGGTTGTGTTCATCAGCTTTGACGGCGTGACCGAGCAGATCCAGATCCTGCGCTGGATCGAAAGCGGCACGTTGAGCACCGATTGGGCGATCCGGCTGGACCGTCTGACTGCGATCATGCTGATCGTGATTACCACGGTGTCCGCGCTCGTGCATCTGTATTCCTTTGGCTACATGGACAATGATCCCCAGTGGCGCGAAGGCGAGGTCTATAAACCCCGTTTCTTTGCCTATCTGTCGTTCTTTACCTTTGCCATGTTGATGCTGGTCACAGCCGACAACCTTGTGCAGATGTTTTTCGGCTGGGAAGGCGTGGGCGTTGCCTCCTATCTGCTGATCGGGTTCTACTATCGCAAACCCAGTGCCAATGCCGCCGCGATCAAGGCGTTTGTGGTCAACCGTGTGGGCGATTTCGGCTTTGCCCTTGGCATATTCGCACTGTTCTACCTGACAGACAGCATCCGCTTTGACGATGTGTTTGCCGCCGTTCCCGAACTGGCAGAAACGCAATTGTCGTTTCTGTGGGGCGAATGGAACGCGGCCAACCTGATTGCGGTTCTGCTGTTCATCGGGGCGATGGGTAAATCGGCACAGCTGTTCCTGCACACATGGTTGCCAGACGCAATGGAAGGCCCGACACCGGTGTCGGCCCTGATCCACGCGGCCACGATGGTCACGGCGGGGGTTTTCCTTGTCTGCCGGATGTCGCCGCTGATGGAATTTGCGCCTGCTGCGATGGCATTTGTCACCGTGATCGGCGCGACAACGGCGTTTTTCGCGGCGACGGTGGGTCTGGTCCAGACCGATATCAAACGCGTGATCGCCTATTCGACCTGTTCGCAGTTGGGCTATATGTTCGTGGCGGCCGGTGTCGGCATGTATTCGGCGGCGATGTTCCATTTGCTGACGCACGCGTTTTTCAAGGCGCTGTTGTTCCTTGGGGCCGGTTCGGTGATCCATGCGATGCATCACGAACAGGACATGACCAACTATGGCGGCCTGCGCAAGAAAATCCCCTATACCTATTGGGCGATGATGATCGGCACGCTGGCCATCACCGGGGTCGGTATCCCGCTGACCTATATCGGCTTTGCCGGCTTCCTGTCCAAGGACGCGATTATCGAAAGCGCCTATGCGGGCGGATCGGGCTATGGCTTCTGGCTGTTGGTTGTTGCCGCTGCAATGACCAGTTTTTATAGCTGGCGCCTGATGTTCCTGACCTTTTTCGGAACGCCGCGCGGTGACAAGCACACCCATGATCATGCACATGAATCGCCCAAGGTGATGCTGATCCCGCTTGGGGTTCTGAGCGTTGGTGCCGTGCTGGCCGGTATGGTCTGGCATTCAAGTTTTTTCGGGCACACCGACGAAGTGGCGAAATTCTATGGCATTCCTTATGAAGAGGCAGGCGCCCATGGCGATGATGCCGCACATGGCGAGGATGCCGCGCACAGTGATGCGGCCGCCACCACCGAGGATGCAGGCCATGGTGACGCCAAGGAACACCATTATGTGTTTGCCGGAAATCCGGGCGATGGTGCGCTGTATTTCGGCGAAGATAACACCGTGCTGGACGATGCCCATAATGTTCCCAAATGGGTCAAGGTCAGCCCGTTCATCGCGATGCTGGGCGGATTGATCATGGCGCTGTGGTTCTACATCTGGAACCCGAGCCTGCCCGCGCGTCTGGCCGAAAACCAGCGCCCGCTGTACCTGTTCTTCAAGAACAAATGGTATTTTGACGAACTCTATGACGTGATCTTTGTTGGCCCGACCAAAGCCATCGGACGGTTCTTGTGGAAACGCGGCGACGGCAATGTGATTGATGGCAGCCTGAACGGGGTCGCGATGGGCATTGTTCCGTTCTTTACCCGCCTCGCGGGCCGATTTCAGTCCGGTTACATCTTTACCTACGCATTCGCGATGGTGATCGGAATTGTTCTTCTGGTCACCTGGATGTCTCTGGGCGGGGGAGCAAACTAATGGACAACCTGCTGACAATTGTAACGTTCATTCCGGCAATTGCCGCGCTGATCCTTTTGGTCTTTCTGCGCGGTGACGACGAGGCGGCGCAACCGCAACGCCAAATGGCTGGCCCTGATCGCCACATCGGCCACCTTTATCGTATCGCTGTTCATTCTGGCCGAGTTTGATCCCAACGACACAGGGTTCCAGTTTGTCGAACAGGGCGAATGGCTGCTGGGGCTGCAATACAAAATGGGCGTTGACGGCATTTCGGTGCTGTTCGTGATGCTGACCACTTTCATCATGCCGCTGACCATTGCGGCATCGTGGAACGTGGATACCCGCGTCAAGGAATACATGATCGCCTTCCTGTTGCTGGAAACGCTGATGCTGGGCGTGTTCATGGCGCTGGATCTTGTGTTGTTCTACCTGTTCTTCGAGGCCGGATTGATCCCGATGTTCCTGATCATCGGGATCTGGGGCGGCAAGGAACGGATCTACGCCAGCTTCAAATTCTTCCTCTATACTTTCCTTGGGTCGGTTCTGATGCTGGTCGCCATGGTCGGCATGTTTGCCGATGCGGGTACCACCGATATTGAAAAGCTGCTGGTGCACCAGTTTGCCTTTGGCGACATTGAAGTGCTGGGCATTCATGTTGTGGGGGGCATGCAAACGCTGCTGTTCCTTGCGTTTTTTGCCAGCTTTGCGGTGAAAATGCCGATGTGGCCGGTGCACACATGGTTGCCCGATGCGCACGTTCAGGCCCCGACGGCGGGATCGGTCGTTCTGGCCGCGATCCTGTTGAAAATGGGCGGCTATGGGTTCCTGCGGTTCAGCCTGCCAATGTTTCCTGTCGGGTCCGAAGTGCTGACACCACTGGTTCTGTGGATGAGCGCGATTGCGATTGTCTATACATCGCTGGTGGCGCTGGTGCAGGACGATATGAAAAAGCTGATCGCCTATTCATCGGTGGCGCATATGGGATTTGTGACCATGGGAATTTTCGCGGCCAACCAGCAGGGTGTGGATGGGGCGATTTTCCAGATGATCAGCCACGGCTTTATCTCGGGCGCGTTGTTCCTGTGCGTCGGTGTGATCTATGACCGGATGCACACCCGCGAGATCGAGGCCTATGGCGGTCTGGTCAACCGGATGCCGGCCTATGCGCTGATTTTCATGCTGTTCACCATGGCCAATGTCGGCCTTCCGGGCACCTCCGGCTTTGTGGGTGAATTCCTGACGCTGATGGGTATCTTCCAGGTCAACACATGGGTGGCTGCGGTGGCCACATCCGGCGTGATATTCTCGGCCGCTTATGCGCTGTGGCTGTATCGCCGCGTCGTGTTTGGTGATCTGATCAAGGAAAGCCTGAAATCGATCACCGATATGACCCGCCGTGAAAAAGCGATTTTCGCGCCGCTTGTGGTGATGACGATCCTGTTGGGGGTCTATCCCGCACTGGTGCTTGATATCATCGGCCCCTCGGTCGAGGCGCTGGTTTCCAATTATGACACGGCACTGGCCGCGGCGGATGCCGCCAGCCAGGTCGCATCGAACTAGAAGAAAGAGAAGGCCCGGGCCATGCTTGCTGCTGATCTGAACGTTATCCTGCCGGAAATCATACTGGCCGTGTACGCGATGCTGGCCCTGTTGGGGGCTGTCTATACCTCGAAAGACGGGGCGGCGCCGCTGCTGGTCTGGGTGACGGCGGCGCTGATGGCCGGTTTGGCCCTGTGGATCGGCATGACGGGCGAGGGCACGCAAGTGGCCTTTAACGGCATGTTCATCGAAGACGGGTTTGCCCGCTTTGCCAAGGTCACGATTCTGCTATCTGCCGCGGCCGTTCTGGTGATGAGCGAGGAATACATGCAGCGCCGCGGCCTGCTGCGGTTTGAATATCCGTTGCTGGTGGCGCTGAGCGCTGTGGGCATGATGATGATGGTCAGCGCGGGCGACCTGATGGCGCTTTATATGGGGCTAGAGCTGCAATCTCTTGCGCTTTATGTGGTGGCGTCCCTGCGCCGCGACATCGGTCAAATCGACCGAGGCGGGATTGAAATATTTCGTTCTGGGCGCGTTGTCGTCCGGTTTGCTGCTGTACGGCGCATCGCTGGTATACGGGTATGCGGGCACAACCCTGTTCAGTGGCATCATCCAGACGGCTGTGCATGGCGAAGTGTCGCTGGGCCTGTTGTTCGGTCTGGTGTTCCTGATTTCCGGTATGGCGTTCAAAGTGTCGGCAGTGCCGTTCCATATGTGGACCCCCGATGTCTACGAAGGATCGCCCACACCGGTCACGGCCTTTTTTGCCACCGCCCCCAAAGTGGCGGCGATGGGCCTGTTTGCGCGCGTGATGCATGATGCCTTTGGCGGCGCGGTAGCGGACTGGAGCCAGATCATCGCGCTGCTGTCTGTTCTTTCGATGTTTCTGGGGGCTTTTGCCGCGATCGGGCAGACCAATATCAAACGGCTGATGGCTTATTCCTCGATCGCGCATATGGGCTATGCGCTGATGGGGCTGGCGGCGGGTACCGCCTTTGGGGTGCAGGCGTTGCTGATCTATATGGCGATCTATGTGACGATGAATGTCGGCACTTTCGCATTCATCCTGATGATGCAGAAAGACGGTGCGCCGGTTACGGATATTTCGTCGCTGAACATGTATTCCAAGCGCGAACCGGGCAAGGCGCTGGCGCTGCTGATCTTGCTGTTCAGTCTTGCGGGCGTGCCGCCGATGCTGGGCTTTTTCGGCAAGCTTTATGTGTTGCGCGCCGCGGTCGAGGCTGATCTGGTCTGGCTGGCGATTGCCGGTGTAATCGCGTCGGTGATCGGTGCGTTCTATTATCTGCGCATCGTGTTCTACATGTATTTCGGCGAAGACCGCGCCGACGAGTTGGACAGCGGATCAACCCCCGTCTTGTGGGGCTTTCTGATGGCGTCTGCCGCGATCATGCTGTTGGGTATCGTCAATATGTTCGGCGTTGAAGGCGCGGCGGCGGCAGCGGCGGCATCGCTTGTCAACTGAACAGCCCGTCTGGCCTGCCGGTTATGGTTTGCATCGGCTGGCCGAAGTTGACAGCACCCTGAACGAAGCGGCGCGCATTGCGCCGCACCTGACCGGACCCACATGGATACTGGCCGATCGTCAGACAGCGGCACGCGGGCGGCGCGGGCGTGCCTGGGTCAACCCTGCTGGTAACCTTGCCGCGACGCTGGTCATGCGCCCCAACGGCCCCGTAGACCGGATTGCCTTGCGCTCGTTCGTGGCAGCATTGGCGCTGTTTGATGCGGTTACAGCCGCAACGGGACGCGCGCAGGGGTTGGCGTTGAAATGGCCCAATGATGTTCTGCTGAACGGTGGCAAGCTGGCCGGTATCCTGTTGGAAAGTGCGGGGCAGGGCGGGCAGGCCGCCTATCTGGCCATTGGCGTCGGGGTCAACCTTATAGAAGCCCCCGACAGCGACGCGGTTGAAGCTGGTGCTGTGCGCCCCGTTTCGCTGCTCTCTGAAACGGGCATTGCCGTCGGGGCCGAAGATTTTCTGACCATTCTGGCCGCGTCCTATGCAACCTATGAAGCCCAGTTTGAAACCTTCGGGTTCGAACCGATCCGCACCGCGTGGTTGAACCGCGCTGCGCGTCTGGGCGAGGTGATCACCGCGCGCACATCAGCCAGCGAAACCACAGGCACCTTTGAAACGGTAGACTTGCAGGGTAACCTTGTCCTGCGCACGGCGACGGGGCCGGTTTCGATCCCCGCTGCCGAGATTTATTTCTGAAAGGGGGGCATTGCGATGCTTCTGGCGATTGACTGCGGTAACACCAACACGGTCTTTTCCATCTGGGACGGAAAGGCGTTTATCGGAACGTGGCGCGCCTCCACCGAATGGCAGCGCACAGCGGACCAGTATTATGTCTGGCTTAGCACGCTGATGAAATTGCAGAACATCGATGTACCGATCACCGATATGATCATTTCGTCAACCGTGCCGCGCGTGGTGTTCAACCTGCGTGTCCTGGCCGATCGCTATTTCAACACGCGCCCCTTGGTGGTTGGAAAGCCCGAATGCCTGCTGCCTGTTGATGTGCGGGTGGACGAAGGCACACAGGTCGGCCCCGACAGGCTGGTCAATACGGTGGCGGGGTTTGATTTGTTTGGCGGCGATCTGATCATGGTGGATTTTGGTACCGCGACCACCTTTGACGTGGTCGATACTGACGGGGCTTACGTTGGCGGGGTGATCGCACCGGGGGTGAACCTCAGCCTTGAGGCGCTGCATCAGGCGGCGGCGGCCTTGCCGCATGTCGATATCACCAAACCGCAAAGCGTGGTTGGCACCAACACTGTTGCCTGTATGCAATCGGGCATTTTTTGGGGTTACGTCGGACTGGTTCGTGAGATATGTGCCCGCATTAAGGCGGAACGCGCCCGCGAAATGCGCGTAATCTCAACAGGCGGTCTTGCCCCGTTGTTTCAGCAGACAGAAGCGTTATTCGACGTCTTTCAGGATGATCTGACCATGCACGGCCTGACCGTTATACATAAGTATAACAAGGATAATTCTTAAAGTATGAGCAATGAACGTTTGATTTACCTTCCCCTCGGCGGGGCGGGTGAAATTGGTATGAATGCCTATGTCTACGGCTATGGAAAACCGGGCAAGGAACGCCTGATTCTGGTCGATCTGGGCGTTACCTTTCCCGATATGGATGGCACGCCGGGGGTTGATCTGATCCTGCCGGACATGACGTGGCTAAAGCAAAATGCCGACCGGCTGGATGCGATATTCATCACCCACGCCCATGAAGACCATGTTGGCGCGGTGCCGCATTTCTACGCCGATCTGAAGGCGCCGATCTATGCACGCCCGTTCACGGCCAATATCGCACGCGGCAAATTGGAAGATAACGGCCACCCTGCCGAAGCGGTGCGCGTTGTTTCCCCGTGGCCCCAGCAAACCGTGGCGGGGCCGTTTTCTGTCGGGTTTTTGCCAATCTCGCATTCGATCCCTGAAAGTTCGGCGCTTGTCATCGACAGCCCCGATGGGCGCGTGATCCATACCGGTGATTTCAAACTGGATAAAACGCCCATCGTGGGCGAACCGTTTGATCCCGAATTATGGGCCGAGGTGGCCAAACCGGGTGTCAAAGCGCTGGTCTGTGACAGTACAAACGTATTTTCGCGCCATGCCGGCAGGTCCGAAGTGTCGGTTGGCCCCGAGATCGAAGCACTGGTCAGTGCGGCCAATGGTATGGTCGTTGCCACGACATTTGCCTCTAATGTGGCCCGCGTGAAAACGCTGGCCGAAGCGGGGGATCGGGCAGGGCGCTCTATCGTGTTGTTGGGCCGTGCGATGAAACGCATGGTGGAAGCGGCCGTTGAAACCGGTGTTCTGACAGGGTTTCCCCGCGTCGTCAGCCCCGAGGATGCCAAGGGCATCCCGCGTGAAAACCTGATGCTGCTGGTCACCGGCAGCCAAGGCGAACGGCGTGCCGCCAGCGCGCAACTTGCGCGTGGCACCTATCAGGGGTTCCAGATGAAAGACGGTGATCTTTTCCTGTTTTCATCCAAAACCATTCCCGGCAACGAACGTGGTGTCATCCGGATTGTGAACGCCTATTCCGAAATCGGCGTGGATGTGGTCGATGAAAGCTCGGGCGGGCATTACCATGTGTCGGGCCATGCCAACCGCCCCGATCTGGAAACGATGCACGATCTGGTCAAGCCGCAGATGCTGATCCCGATGCACGGTGAACACCGCCATTTGCGCGAACATGTCAAACTGGCAGCAAGCAAAGGGTTGCAGGGCGTTGTGGCCGTGAACGGCATGATGATCGACCTGAGCGGGAACGCGCCAACGGTGGCTGAATATATTGAAACCGGACGCACCTATCTGGATGGCACGGTTCAGATCGGCGCGTTGGACGGGGTTGTGCGCAACCGTATTCGCATGGCGTTGAACGGGCATGTGATCGTGACCGTGATCATCGATGATGAAAACGAACCTTTGGGCGATGCATGGTGCGAAACCATGGGCCTTGCCGAGGTTGGAAGCAGCCGTGCACCTTTGGTGGATGTGCTGGAAGAAGACCTGAGCCAGTTTTTGAACCGCGCGAATGAAAAAACGCTGTCGGATGATGCCAAACTGGAAGAGGCATTGCGCCGGATCGTGCGCCAAAGCACCCAGAACGAGATTGGCAAGAAGCCCGAAGTCACAGTCGTGGTCAGCCGTCTGAGTTAACGGGGGCAAACGGGCTGCGGTTCTGTTTCAATGGATCGGATAGTCTTCCGGCAAGGCATCGTGCCGCGCATCTGCCAAGGCGCGATGGCACCACAAGGTGCCGTCGCGGTTTGCGGTCAAGCGATCGAACAAGTGCAATTTGGATAGTGTTGTGTTCCGGCGATATAACCGTCCTGTTTGTCTTTCCAGGGGCACGATGTATCGCCGTACTGATCCGAACAATCCAGAACGATTTGTGCTGCGCGCTTCGTGCTCTTGTTGCAGCAAAAAGCTCTTTGCGGCCGGCGTGATCGGTTAGGGCGTTTCGCTCTCGGTGCGCTCTTCAAAGCTCATCGCGATGAAACCGGGCATGTGATCGCCCAATCCAACGGGGCTATTGCCACTGTCGCGATGACTCGAACTACGATTGCGCCCACCTCTGGTGTTGCGGCCAGACTTGTCCTGATCACCCGCGCTTTCTTGTTTTTGCGGAGTAGTTTCAGAAGCCTTGGCCGGCGCCGTCTTTTGGTCGGTCGCATTGTCCGGTTTCGACGATTTGCGTGACCGTGTGCGTTTCTTAGGCGCGCTGGTCTCGCCATCCCCCTTTGCCTCTGGCGTGCTTGTCTGGGGCGCTTGGGCAGGTGCTTTGGTTCCGCGCGGGTCGTCCAGACGCGGGATTTCCTTTTGCACGAGCCGTTCGATATCGGCGAGGTTCTTTTCATCGCGCGGAATGCAGATCATCACCGCTTTGCCATCGCGACCCGCGCGGCCTGTCCGACCGATCCGGTGCACATAATCTTCGGCATGGCTGGGCACGTCGAAATTGAAAACGTGGCTGACCGACGGTACGTCAAGGCCGCGTGCCGCCACATCCGATGCCACCAGAAACCGCAATGTCCCGGCGCGAAATCCGTCCAATGTGCGGGTGCGCTGCGACTGATCCAGATCACCGTGAATAGGGGCCGCATCATAGCCGTGCTTGGCCAATGACTTGGAAACGATATCCACATCCGATTTTCGGTTGCAGAAGATAATGGCGTTTGTGCACTTGTCGCCTTCGGCGTCGATCAATGCGCGCAAGGCATCCCGCTTTTCGCTTGGCTCGCGGTCTTTCCGGCTGCCCTTGAACATCAGAACGCCCTGTTCGATGTTTTCGCCGGTTGTGGCCTGACGCGCCACTTCCACGCGGGCAGGGGCCGACAGAAAGGTGTTTGTGATCCGCTCGATCTCGGGTGCCATGGTGGCACTGAAAAACAAGGTTTGGCGGGTGAACGGTGTCAGGCTGAAGATACGTTCGATATCGGGGATAAACCCCATGTCCAGCATTCTGTCGGCTTCATCCACGACCATGATCTGAACACCGGTCAGCAACAGTTTGCCGCGCTCGAAATGATCCAGCAGACGACCGGGGGTGGCAATCAGAACATCCACACCCCGATCAATCAGCATATCCTGTTCCTTGAAGGAAACGCCGCCGATCAGCAGCGCCTTGGTCAACTTCAAGTGTTTTGTGTAAGTGTCGAAGTTTTCAGCAACTTGTGCGGCAAGCTCTCGTGTCGGGCACAGCACCAAAGACCGCGGCATGCGCGCCCGCGCACGGCCCCGCGCAAGCAGGGTGATCATCGGAAGCACGAAACTTGCCGTCTTACCGGTCCCGGTCTGGGCGATGCCCAAAACATCACGGCCTTCCAAGGCCGCGGGAATTGCACCCGCCTGAATCGGTGTCGGGGTTTCATACCCGGCTTCGTCAATTGCTTTTAAAACCTTTGGATTCAGGTTCAGGTCAGAAAATTTTATCATATGTATCCGCAAGTTGCGGACACAACCTGGCCCGCGCATCTGGTTCGAACCGGACCCGTCTGGCCCTGTGGCTATTCACATTTCTGGTTCTTCACGCAGCGCTTAGCAAATACCCGGGGCCGGGTCAAACAGATGCGGTGATTTCACGTGATTATGCCGATAATAGAAACGATGGATCAGGTTCCGGGAAACAATGCGAGGCGTTTACGATCAAGATCCAGATCGTGGTGGCGCAAAACGCCCTCGGCCTGCAAACGCTGCCGTAAATCAGGCGTGTCTTGCGCAACATCTGCAAAGAACCTGCGCAAGGCGTCTGTTCCGCCGTCCCGGTCCAGTTGGAGCAGAAGTTGGTGCAGGTTTACGCCGTCTTTTCCCGCAGCAGCGGCCAATTCGGCACGATATGCCCCTTTTTCGAGGCGATATTGATAGGAATCGATCCAATGTTGCCATGTGCGGGCATGCACATGGCACAAATCGACTTGTGACAATTCGGTTTGCCCCGGATTCATCTGCTCGCCCTGAAACACGTTGTGGATTTTATAGGTCACATTGTCCAAGCCCGTGCGCACGAAAAGCTTGCCTGCCACATGGCTCAGAAAACCGCCCTTCAGGTACGCGCCATAGGTCGGGTAAATTGCATCAACGATGGGGGCGCGATGCGGGCCACTGGGGATAAACCCTTTGAACGCAGTGCCATCCCCGTCACACAGCGCCTCCACCGGGCGGATACGGGCGCACAGGATGTCGGGGGGCAGTGCGGCAAGGATGTGTGCAAGATCGCCGGGTGGACGAACAAACTCGTCCACATCGATATGGGCCAGCCAGTCGACCTCTTGTTTGCGGGCATAGGCGTGGGTGGCGTTCCGGCTTTGACGTACCTGATGCTTGACAGGGCGCTTGCCACCCTGTTTCTCCCAGAACGCGGCATCACATGTAACAACCCGAATTTTAGGATGCGTTTTCAAAATATTAAACGCGTCTTCTGATGCTTCATCCAGATAGATATACAGGCGATGGGCCCCCAGATCCAGGTGATAGGCGGCAAAGTTCAGAACATCCCTGACAGGTGCCTTGATAGTCGCGACAACGCCCCAGTGTGTCATATGCTTTCCTTGGTCTGTTCGCGCACGTCACCAAACCAGCGGCGCACTTTTTCATCCAGATCCAATGATCTTGTGATCAGCATATCATGGGCCGCAAGTTCTGAAAGAAGATGCGGCGATGCTGTGCAGACCTCATCAAAAAACAGGCGCAATGCGTCATGGCCACCTTCATTCAAAAGGACTTCAAGAATGTTGGACAAGTGTTTGTTGTTATTCTTTGATTTCCGGTAAGATCCGTATGTCATCCTGAAATGCAGGTGGGATAGGAACGTATCCCAATCAGGCGCATGCGCGTGGCCCAGAAAGCTGTTGGGCAGCATATAGCCGTTTTCAATCCTTTGCCCGTTTCTCAGGATGCCGTGAATGCCAAGGCGGATATCAGACAGCCCCGTGCGGGCGATGTTCTTGCCGCCTGTGTAGCTGATGAAGCCTTCGGGCAGGTAGGCGCCGAATTGCGGGTAGATGCGGGCCAGTGTGGTCTTGGTTTGATCGGCGGCCTTGCCTGTCAGTTTGAAATGGGCGGGTCCGGAGTAGGGATCGGGTTGCGCAAGCAGTTCTGCCGGTTGCACGCGGACATAGGCGGCATTGGCCGGAACCGCTGCCAATTCATGATGCAAAGGCTGTGTAGGCAACAGGAATTCGTCTACATCAAAATGTGCCACCCACATCTGATCACAGCGGCCATAACAGCGCGTTGCATTAAACGCTTGCCGCAACTGATGAGTTTCGCGCGCTTTTTTAGGTTTGTCAGTCCAGTATGCATCGTCACATTGGATAAGGCTGATTTGGTCATGCCCCCCTAGAATACGGACCGTTCCGGCATCTGGTTCGTCCAGATAAAGATACAGATGTTGCGCCCCGAGATCGAGATAATAGGCGGCAAATCGCAATACATCGCGCAAAGGCGCCTTGATGGTGGAGACGACGGCCCATGTGATGCGGTCCGGATCGGTTTCAATCAGGTCCTTGGGCACTGCAACTGTGCAACCCGGTTTTGTGACACGCGCATTCTGGCGGGGCTCGGACATGGCCCGATCAGGCCATCATCGTCTTTGTTGCTGTCAGGGCCACATCGGGAAAATCCCGTTCTATACGATCAATATCCCATTGCAGCCGCGTCAGATACACGATGTCACCATCATGATCATGGGCGATATGCTGCTTGTTGGATTGCACAAACTTATCAACCGCTTGCCGTGTTCCGCTCACCCAGCGGGCGCTGGTGAACTGGCTTTGATCAAAGCGCACAGGAAGGCCGTATTCCAGTTCGATGCGGCTGGCCAGCACTTCAAACTGCAATTGCCCGACAACCCCGACAATAAAGCCCGATCCAAAGCTGGGCTTGAACACTTTTGCGGCCCCTTCTTCGGCAAATTGCATCAGCGCCTTTTCAAGATGTTTGGCCTTCAACGGATCGCCCGCGCGACAGGTTTGAAGCAATTCCGGTGCGAAAGACGGGATACCGCTCACTCGCAACGCTTCCCCTTCGGTGAGAGTGTCGCCGATACGCAACTGTCCGTGGTTGGGAATGCCGATAATGTCACCGGCCCACGCCTCATCCGCAAGTTCGCGATCCGAGGCAAGAAATAATACGGGGTTGGTGATCGCCATCGGTTTCTTTGTTCTGACATGGGTCAGTTTCATGCCGCGCTTGAAATGTCCCGAGGCCATGCGGACAAAAGCGACGCGATCACGGTGCTTTGGGTCCATGTTCGCCTGAACTTTGAAGACAAAGCCGGAAACCTTTGTTTCTTCTGGTAAAATGCTGCGTGGTTCGGCCGATTGTATTTGCGGTTCAGGGCCATATTTTCCGATCCCCTCCATCAGCTCGCGCACGCCGAATGAATTGATGGCGGACCCGAACCAGATCGGGGTCAGTGTGCCTTCCTGAAAGGCTTTGCGATCCAGAGGGGGCATCAGTTCACGCACCATTTCCAGATCTTCTAACAGTTTTTCCAGCAGTGCGGGTGGCACATGCTCGGCCAGTTTGGGATCATCCAGCCCATTTATCTCGATGGTTTCCGCCACCTTGTTGCGGTCGGCGCGGTCCATCAGTTCCAACCGGTCGCGCAGCAGATCGTAACACCCGATAAAATCCCGCCCCAAGCCGATGGGCCAGCTGGCGGGCGTTACGTCTATGGCCAGATTTTCCTGAATTTCGTCGATGATATCGAACACATCCCGGCTTTCACGGTCCATCTTGTTGCAGAAAGTCAGGATCGGAAGATCACGCAGGCGGCAAACTTCGAACAGTTTCTGGGTCTGGCTTTCCACGCCCTTTGCGCCGTCAATCACCATCACGGCGGCATCCACCGCTGTCAGGGTGCGATAGGTATCTTCGGAAAAATCGGAGTGGCCGGGCGTATCTACAAGATTGAACCGGAACTCTTTGAAATCAAATGACATTGCTGATGCGGAAACGGAAATGCCGCGGTCCTTTTCCATCTGCATGAAATCGGAACGGGTGCGCCGTGCTTCGCCCTTGGCGCGGACCTGACCAGCCATCTGGATCGCGCCGCCGAACAGCAGGAATTTTTCGGTCAGCGTGGTTTTACCTGCGTCGGGATGCGAGATAATCGCAAATGTCCGGCGGCGGGCAATTTCGGCAGGCAATTCAGGGCGGTTTGAATGGGTGTCCAACATAACCGCGCATATAGGCAGCCCGCGCGGCAAGCGCAAGAAAATCAGTATTGCGACGGCATTGGTCTGCGTCGCGTCTTGCGTAACTTAGCCCGAAGAGGAGCGGCGCAGGATTTCGGCGGCGTTGCGGCCTTCGAGCAGGGCGCGCGCCACGTCCAGCCCGCGATGCGGGCGGTCCGTGTGGCCCGGAATGGTGCGCCCCAGCTTTTCGCTCAAGTCCTTGGGCAATGCCGGGCGGGTCAGGGAATCAATCAGCATGGATTCCGCGGCAATACCTTCGGCATAAATGATCTGGTGTCGATCAAACAGCAGCTGGAAGTAATCGACGAAACCACCGTTCTGGACCTGAATCGTTGATCCGTTCACCAGATGGCGCGCTTTGACCAGCACCTCGGCCCGGCCTGTTCCCAACTCGTCTGTGCGTTGATAAATGAACAGACGGTGATCAGGGCTGACTATTAAATCCCTATCATTATTAAGGGTTTGCGCCTTGATCTTGATGGGGGCAAATGCCCCGACGGCCCGCACTGTGTTCTGTCCGATCCAGCGAATTTTCTGCGGGCCATCGTCGCGCGTCAGAACGCGATCGCCCGGTTTAAGGTTTTGGACCGGCACCTGTTCGCCGGATGCCATTGTTATATGCGTTCCGCGGGTAAACGACACGCAGGCAACCTGTGCGAATTTCGTGCGGGCCAGATTGATGTCGATCCCGACAACAGAATACAAAACCGCCTTTTCCATCGGGGCCAGCGGCAGCAGGTAGACCGCGATCAATTTTCCCTTTTTGTTGGCTTCGACCAGAACAATCGCTTCTGTCGTCATCCCGTCTGGGGACATCAGCGTAAGCGCACAATCCAGATGCAGGGGATGCCCGGCCTTGCCGATCTCTGATCCGGGGCCAATACAGTATCGGGCGGAGTCGACCGATTGAATGGTCAACCGGGCCAGTGCGGCGTCGGGTTCCAGCGCGTAACAATCGTCAAGCATGATGTCTTCGGCTATCGCCAGCCCGTCGCCCAGATTTGCACCATCCCGAACGCAAAACTGGTCGCCGCGATAAACGCGCAGCGCGTGTTCAGGAATGTCGAAATCCAAGGGTGGCATCTTAGGAATTGCCTTGTCAGCGGTGGAGTGGTTTTTTCTAACCACAAGATTGTGTCAGCATGTGGCCCATGTATCGGTGTTTTGCTGGCAATGGGGCATGACGTGGTGTTACCCAAGGGGAAATATCATCAGGAGAGATCACTTATGGATTTGGGAATAGCGGGCAAACGCGCAATTATCTGCGCCTCGAGCAAGGGATTGGGGCTGGGCTGTGCCGAAGCGCTGGCCGCCGCTGGTGTGCATCTGGTGATGAATGCGCGCGGGGCGGATGCTTTGGAGCTGTCGGCAGCGGCCATACGGGCCGAACACGACATAGAAGTTATTTCTGTTGCGGCGGATATCACAACAGAACAGGGGCGCGCCAAAGTTCTGGAGGCCGCGGGTGATATCGATATTCTGGTGACAAATGCCGGTGGTCCACCGCCGGGCATGTGGCATGACTGGGACCGCGATGACTTCATCAAGGCGCTGGATGCCAATATGCTGACCCCGATTGCGATGATGACCGCGCTTTTGCCCCCCATGATGGAGCGTGGCTGGGGCCGTGTGGTGAACATCACGTCACAGTCGGTCAAGGCGCCGATCGGGGTGTTGGGCCTGTCTAACGCAGCGCGCACCGGTCTGACGGGCTATGTGGCTGGTACATCGCGGCAAGTGGCCAACAAGGGGGTCAACATTAACAACCTGCTGCCGGGCATCCACGCCACGGACAGGGCGGATGCACTGGATGGCGGCGTGGTCAAGGCGCGCGGCATCACGCTGGATCAGGCGCGCGACGAACGCGCGGCAACGATTCCGGCCGGTCGCTATGGCACACGGCAGGAATTTGGCGCGGCTTGTGCGTTTCTGTGTTCGCAACATGCAGGTTTCATTGTCGGGCAGAATATCCTGCTGGATGGCGGGGCAACGAACGCGACAATCTGATGGCAGGGTTTTCGCTGAAAGATCATTTGTTTAACGCAGAGTCTTTACGCGATTTTGCTGATGAGATGTCAGCCGGAATTCCCGGATTTGATGCAGATGCCTATCACGCGACAACACTGGCCGGATTTGCAGAGCGCGAGCTGCTGCAACGGCTGGACTGGATGGCAGATTGTCTTGAGCCGTACCTGCCGGCGGATTTTAATGAGATGGCGGCGCAACTGGAAGCCGCGTTGCCGCCGCCGCTGGACCTGCAGCACACGGACAATGATTTCGGACGCTTCATTCACGCGGTTCCCGGAATACTGGCCGTGCGCCATGGGCTGGAAAACCATCACGATCGGGCGCTTGATCTGCTATATGCTGCGACGAAACGGTTTTCGATGGAGTTCTATATTCGTCCGTTTCTGAACACGCGGCCACAAGAAACCCTGCGCCGGTTGGCGGTTTGGGCGCGCGATGAAAACTATCATGTCCGCCGGTTGGTGTCAGAGGGGACACGGCCCAAATTGCCTTGGGCCAAAGCGGTCACAATCGATCCCGAGGCAGCGCTGCCATTGCTGGATATATTGCATGCCGACGGAACACGATATGTGACAAGGTCGGTTTCCAACCATCTGAATGACATAGCAAAAACCAATCCGGACATGGCGATCGACATGCTGGAGAAATGGGCCGGTGACGGGCATCAGAACGATGCGGAACTGGGGTGGATGACGCGGCATGCCTTGCGCGGGCTGATCAGGCAGGGCAATGCCCGCGCTCTGGGTGTTCTGGGCTTTGATCCGCAGGCACAGGTTGATGTCGCGTTGCACTTGGAAAACGGGTCTGTGTCTGTCGGAGACGCGCTGACATTTGATGTGACTGTTGCGGCCCGGCAAAAGACGCCGGTCCTCATAGACTATGTGATCCGGTTCTTGAAATCATCGGGGCAGCACGCGCCGAAAGTGTTCAAGCTGAAGCAGGTTGTCTTGCAACCGGACGCACCGCTGACGTTGTACAAGACCCACAGGTTCAAGGGTGACGCAACGACGTTTCGGCTTTATCCGGGAACGCAATTTCTGGGGGTGCAGGTCAACGGTGTTTTGGTGAAAGAAGCCCCATTCACGCTTTTGCCGCCCAAGTGACGACAAGGTGCGCCGATCAATTGCACCTTGGGGCGCACCACAGGCTTGCGGGCCGGAAATCGGGCTGATAGGGACATATTCCAAATCCGATGGTTTTGATCGGATATCGAAGAGGCCGCATTGACCCCCCCGCATCCCCGCCTTGAAATACGCAACATTGTCCGCCGGTTTGATGGCCGTTCGGTTGTGGATGATGTGTCGTTAAAAATCATGCCAGGGCAAGTGACCTGCCTTTTGGGCCCGTCGGGCTGTGGAAAATCCACGACGTTGCGGATCATTGCAGGCGTTGAAATGCAGGACAGCGGCGAGATTTACGTCGATGGCAACCTGATTTGCGACACGGTGTACCGGGTGCCGCCCGAACGGCGCGAGATCGGGCTGATGTTTCAGGACTTTGCGCTGTTCCCGCATCTAAGTGTGGCGGGCAATGTCGGGTTTGGTCTGTCCGGCTCGAAAGAGGAGAAGCGGGCCCGCGTTGCGGAACTGTTGGAAAAGGTCGATCTGCTGCGATTTATTGACGGGTTTCCACACCAGTTGTCCGGCGGGGAGCAGCAGCGGGTTGCGCTGGCACGGGCGCTGGCACCGCGACCGCGCGTGATGTTGATGGATGAACCGTTTTCGGGCCTGGACAACCGTTTGCGCGATGGCATTCGCGACGAAACGCTTAGCCTTCTGAAGAACGAAGACACCGCCGTTCTGCTGGTCACGCACGAGCCGGAAGAGGCGATGCGCATGGCGGATGAAATCGCCTTGATGCGCGATGGCAAGGTTGTGCAACAAGGCGCGCCTTATAATGTCTATACCCGCCCTGTGGATCGCCAATCTGTGGCTTTCTTCAGTGATGCCAATGTGTTGCGCGCCACAGTGAATGGAGCGTTGGCGCACACCGTGTTCGGGCGGTTTCTGGCCCCCGGCGTGCCGGACGGAACCGAAGTTGATATTGTGTTCCGCCCCCAGCACCTGAGCATTGATTTTGATCGTGCAGGCAAAGGCCCGCTGCCCACCCCGACCCAAGGTGTCGCGGCGCGCGCAACGGTTGAGCGGGCACGGTTTCTGGGGCATGAATCGCTTGTTGAATTCCGGTTGGAACATGACAGCACCCTGTTGCGCGCGACTGTGCCCAACGTTTTCCTGCCTGCCGAAGGAACCGTTTTGTGGCTGACCATCCGGCGCGACAAGTGTTTCGTTTTTCCCGCGCGATAGGGTTGGGCCACAGCGATTTAAAACAGATGAAGACCGGGTTTATGAGCTTTGGAAATCTTCCAGACGCTTGCCGGGTTCGTCAACGAACAGGGCTGGAAGGGGCGTGGTTTCCGCAACAAGATCAATGCGGAACTCACTGAATTTGCTGTGTGATTCACACCACGCGGTAAGTGTCCAGACGCGCCCCCAATATTCAAGATTCAACGGGCGTACCGTGTGACGGGACAAGCTGTCGTCATCCCCGTGATAGCGTATGTCGAGTTTTTGGCGCGCGACAATTGCGGCGCGTATCACCGGGATATGGGCAAAGCTGCGCGTTGCATCCGCAAAGGGTGAGGTGACAAATTTCCACGCCTGCGCAGGCGCAATGGTTTCTGTTGGAAGGCCTGCATCGATTTTGTGCGCAAGCGCATCGGCGGCGGCACGCAGGTCCGGATCGGGGGATTGCGCGACAATGGCAATGCCAAGGTTGAGCGCCTCAAGCTCTTGAGTTGTCAGGTTTATCGGGGGAAGGGTGATGGCGGCGCCGATGCGGTATCCGACCCCCCGTTCGCCTTCAACCGGCAGGCCCGTGGCCATCAACGTATCCATATCGCGATAGATCGTGCGCTGCGATACGTTCAGCGCGGCCGCCATATCTTCGGCGCGGTGTCGTTGACCATCGTGCAAAAGGCGGATGATTTGGTAGAGGCGATCAGAGCGGGGCATGGCACCTGCGATGCGGTTTATGGAAAAGGCATTGTTCTTCGGACAACTGACAAAAACCTGTCAGTTGAGAAAATGCAAGCTGAATTGGGCGGTGTTTTGTGGGTGAAACCGGCGCGCTGTCCTTTATTGCGGCTTTTCCCCCGCTGCGTCAGACCGTAAGACAGGTTCGAAATCGTGCGCGCGTGTTCTGGCGTGTGGACATGACAAGGAGATAAGACATGCTGAATAATATTGGTTTGCCGGGCATTTTGCTGATTGCGGTTGTCGTGCTGGTTCTGTTCGGACGCGGCAAGATCAGTTCGCTTATGGGTGAAGTGGGCAAAGGCATCACATCGTTTAAAAAAGGCATCAGTGAAGGCAACAAAGAACTGGAAGAAGACGCCGCCGAGGTGGCCAAGGACGTGACGCCCGAGTTCTGATAAAGACAAGGTCTAACCCATATGTTCGATCTGGGCTGGACCGAGCTTTTGGTGATTGGCATCGTGGCGCTGATTGTCGTTGGCCCCAAGGATTTGCCAGTGCTGTTCCGCAATGTCGGGCGGTTCGTGGGCAAAGCCAAAGGAATGGCGCGTGAATTCAGTTCAGCGATGAACCAGGCCGCAGACGAAGCCGGTGTAAAAGACGTGGCCAAGGGGCTGAAATCGGCGGCAAATCCTCTGAACACAGCGATGGACGGCGTAAAGGATGCCGCCAAGTCGTTCACCTTTGATCCTGACAGCGAAACCGGCAAGCTTGCGCAAGAGCGTAAGGACAAAGCGCAAAAGCTGAAAGACGAGGCGGACGCGCGCCGCGAAGCTGCAAAAGCCGCCAATGCGGCGGCTGAAAAAACACCCGACTTTGCCGTTGAAAAAGCATTGGCTGCCGCCAAGCCCGCTGCCGCAAAAAAAGCAGAGAGCAAAGCCAAGGCACCCGCTGCGAAAAAACCGGCCACACCCAAAGCCGCTGCTGCCGCGAAACCGGCACCGCGCAAACCTGCTGCGAAAAAGCCTGCTGCAAAAAAACCGGCAGCCAAGAAACCTGCGCCCAAGGATAAGGCATGAGCAAGACTGACGAGATCGAAGATTCCAGTGCGCCGCTGATCGAGCATCTGGCAGAACTGCGCACCCGGCTGATCCATTCGGTCATCGCATTTATTATCGGTATGGTGATCTGTTTCACCATCTGGAACCCGCTGTTCAATTTTCTGACCCATCCGCTGTGCGCCGCAATGGCCGAGCGGGGGCAGATGGATTGTGGCCTGATCCTGATCAAGTTGCAGGAAGGTTTCTTCGTCGCGATCTCGATCTCGCTGTTGGGCGGGTTTGTGTTGTCGTTTCCCTATATCAGCTACCAGTTATGGCGGTTTGTGGCACCCGGTCTTTATAAACAGGAAAAGAACGCGTTTCTGCCGTTTCTGATCTCTTCGCCGGTGATGTTCTTTCTGGGGGCGAGTTTCGCGTTTTTTGTGGTCACACCGCTGGCCTTCAACTTTTTCCTTGGCTTCCAGCAACCGGGCACCGTGGTGGATGGTGACGGGTTGGGCGAAGGGGGCATCGCTGCGATTGCCTTTCAGGGATCGGCGCAGGAATACCTGAGCCTGACAATCAAATTCATTGTCGCCTTCGGTCTGTGTTTCCAGTTGCCCGTGTTGCTGACGTTGATGGGCAAGGCCGGTCTGGTCAGCGCCGAAGGGCTGGGCAACGTGCGCAAATACGCCGTTGTGGGCATTCTGGTCCTGGCGGCGCTGGTAACACCGCCAGACGTGATCACGCAGGTGATCTTGTTTGTTGTGGTCTATGGGCTGTACGAGATTTCGATCTTTCTGGTGCGGCGGGTAGAAGCCAAACGCGAAGAAAAGCTGCGGGCCGAAGGATATTATGACGACGAAGAAGACGATCTGGGTGATCTGGACGCGGATGATGCGAAATGAGTGATCCGCTAAAGCGGATTGCTGCCGCATTGGAACGAATGGCGCCCGCACCGCTGGACGCGCCGGATCTGGATGCAGCCACGGCGTTTGTCTGGCATGTCGATCCCGACCGGCTGGTGACGGTGCCCGAAGTGTCAAAAGTCGACTTGTCGCTGTTGATCGGGGTGGACCGGTCGCGCGACACATTGCGGGCGAATACCGAACAGTTTGCTCGCGGTTTGCCGGCCAACAACGCCCTATTGTGGGGCGCGCGCGGTATGGGGAAATCAAGCCTTGTCAAAGCGGTACATGCCGCAGTTCAGGCCGAGTACGCGGATCTGAAGATTGTCGAATTACAGCGCGAGGATTTGCCGTCAGTCGGGCGCCTGCTGGCGCTTTTGCGGCAATCGGCACACCGGTTTATTCTGTTCTGCGATGATCTGTCGTTTAGCCATGACGACCAGCACTATAAGTCACTGAAGGCGGTTCTGGATGGCGGAATTGAAGGACGCCCGGATAATGTGGTGTTCTACGCGACATCCAACCGCCGGCATCTGATGCCGCGCGATATGATCGAAAACGAACGTGGATCGGCGATCAACCCGTCTGAAGCGGTGGAAGAAAAAGTGTCTTTGTCGGACCGGTTCGGTTTGTGGCTTGGGTTTCATGCCTGCACGCAAGATGAATATCTGCAAATGATCGCAGGGTACTGTGCGGCCTACGGATTAAGCATCGACGCCGAGACGCTGCGCGCCGAAGCGATCGAGTGGCAGGCCACGCGCGGGGCGCGATCAGGGCGTGTGGCGTGGCAGTATTTCACCGATCTGGCCGGCCGCAAGGGTGTGAAAATCACCTAGCCTGCGCATGTCTTACTGCAGGTACGGGATCGGATCGACGCTGTCGAACCCTTTGCGCACTTCAAAATGTACATAGGCGTCTTTGCCACTGCGCAGTTTTGCCATGGATTGCCCGCGCGTCACGCTGTCGCCTTTCTTGACGGCAATATCGGTGATGTTGGCATAGACCGTCAGCAAATTGTCGGGATGGCGCACCACGATGATCGGCACCTGATTGGCGTCGGATGTGATCGCGGCCACCGTGCCGTTGGCGGCGGCTTTGACCGGGCCACCGGCGGCGCCTGAAATGTCGATCCCGTCATTCTTGCCCTTGGCATATTCACGAATGATACTGCCCTGAACCGGAAAGGCCATTGCGGCCTTGGCGGTCGCGCTGGTGGGTTCGCCAACGTCGACTTTGGGTTTGGCTGCGGGCGCTGCCGCGGCCGGTGCAGGATTTTCGGCGGGCAGAGGTTTTGTGGAACTGGGCGGTGTGGGTGTCGGCGATCCGGTACCGGGGGGCGGCACGGCCGCCGCGGTCTGTTTGGGCGGGGCCTGGCGCGCGACAGGGATCAGCAAATATTGCCCTTCGCGCACGGCGAAATCACTGTCCAGCCCATTCCATTCACCCAGGCTTTGGACCGGCACGTCATAGAGGCGCGCAATTGTATAGGCGGTTTCGCCACGCTGTACCTTGTGGCGCACGGGTTCCTTGTCTGTCGGGGCCGCCGCCTGTGGCGCGGCAGTGTTTGCAGGGGCCAGTGTCTGGGTTTGCACGCTTGATGGCTGCGCGTTGTCGATGGCACCGCCGGCGATGGCGGAAATATCGACAGCCCCCGTGGCGGCAGAGGGTTCCGCCACCCGGGTGGGCAGCGCGATAATCTCACCGGCGCGCAATGGCACGCCCGGATCAATGCCATTGTATTTTCCCAACTGGTTGGCATCCACACCGATCCGCGTGGCCAGCGTGGTCAGCGTGTCGCCAGTCTTGGCAACCGCGACCTGATAATTGGGGTAAGAGATGATGCCGCGATCGTCCGGAGCGGGGCGGATTGCGGTGGCGTTCTGGGCCGCCGTTGCGGTTGTAAATCCGCCGCCAGCCCCGCGCAGATCAAAATCGAGAGGTTGGCTACATGCTGTCAGCAACGCCAATGCGCTGCATCCCATTATCATCCGAAATCCGGGCGCGCGGGGGCGCGCAGCAGACCGTGTGTACGGGAGCAGGTGTGTCATCTCGATATCCTCATCCGGCCTTTTGTTGGGTCAAGGCTTGGGTTTGCGAACTTATTACAACAACACCTTATCCGTCTTTGCCGAGTCCCTCAAGCAAAGGAACAAAGCGCACAGGGCGCAATTCGTCATATTCGTAGCCTGTTTCGGTCCGGCGTACCTTGATCAGGCTTTGTACCGTGTCCGATTGCCCGACCGGTACAACCATAATGCCGCCAATTTTAAGCTGGGCCAGTAGCGGTCCGGGCGGGTCTTCGGCGGCGGCGGTCACAATGATCCGGTCGAACGGGGCCTGATCGGGCAGGCCATACGACCCGTCCGCGGTAAAGGCCGTGATATTGGTCAGGTTAAGCGCATCAAAGATTTCCCGCGCTTCGCGCACCAGCCTGCTGTGACGGTCCACAGTATAGACCCGCCGCGCCAGTTTACTGAGAATGGCGGCCTGATACCCCGATCCGGTCCCCACCTCGAGAACCTTGTCGCGCGCACTGACCTGCAGTGCCTGCGACATCAACCCGACAACAGAGGGTTGGCTGATCGTCTGGCCGCAGGCGATGGGCAGGGGCATGTCTTCGTAGGCGCGCTCTGAAAAAATACCGCGAATGAACGGGCCGCGATCAATTTCTTCCATCGCGCCCAGAACCCGCGCATCTGTCACACCTTTCGAGCGCAGCGCAAAAAGAAACTGCATCTTGCGTGTGGCCGGATCGTCCGCGTCAGTCATTGATCTCTTTCAGGGCGTCTATCGCGTCATGTGCTGTCAGGTCCGCCCGCATGGGGGTTACGGAAATATACCCTTCCAGGTTCACGGCGGCATCGGTTCCCGGCAGGGTCGGGATTTGCTGGTTGCCGCCCTTGATCCAGAGAAACCGTTTGCCAGAGGGCGAACTGTGGGGTTCCGTCGAAAAATTCGTGCCACGCCGGTAGCCTTGGGCTGCGATGCGGGTGCCCAAGACCTCGGCTGCGGGCACGGGCGGGAAATTCACGTTGTAAAACAGCCGGTAATCGCTGCCGGATTCAGGGCAGGCAGACAGGATACGCCGTATCAGGCTGGCCCCGTGAACGGCCGCCGCTTCGAACGGGTTGTCGGAGGTCTTGTTGCGCGGGCCGTAATACTGCGACAGGGCAATGGCCGGAAGACCTTGCAACGCCGCCTCGAGTGCGCCGCCAATGGTACCGGAATACAAGCGTGTTTTCGGCAGAATTGTTCCCCCGGTTCACGCCGGACAACACCAGATCGGGGGGCGTGCCGTTCATCACGTCGTGCAAACCCGCCAACACGCAATCTGCCGGTGATCCTTCGGCGGCAAAGCGGCGCGGCCCCAATTCTGCAATCAGCATGGGGTGGGTATAGGAAATGCAATGCGCAACACCCGATTGTTCAAACGCGGGCGCGACCGTCCACACTTCGCCCGAGGGGCCAGCCAGATCGGTTGCAATATCGTGCAGAACCTTCAGGCCCGGCGCGTTGATGCCGTCATCATTGGTGATCAGAATGCGCATGATACCGCCCGTGTGATAGTGAAGTGCTGCCTCAATAGGCCAGCGGCGTTGGGGCGGCAAGCAATGACGTTATGATTGCGGTCCGTGGACGCAAAGTAGGTTGCGCAGGTTGCGCGAAGCCCACAATCGGCGCGACGGACGCGGCGTTGTACAGATCCGTATTTTTGGCAAAAAGAAGGATCAGTTCAGTTTTTTGACCAAAGCGGCCGCTTCGACGTTTGCCGGGCTTAGCGCTGCGCGGTCTTCACCGGGGAAGAACCGTGCGCGCAGGGCTGTTGGCATCGGGGCGGGCGTTTCGATCAGAACGCGGGGTCCGGTCTTGACCGTTTCTGCCTGCCAGCTTCGCGCAAGTGCGATCTGTGCGGCCTTGCTTGCCCCGTAGGCCCCAAAGAACTTTTTGCCCGCCGTTGCCGGATCATCCAGAAACAGGGCCGTGCCTGTTTCTCGCCAGAAGCGGCGCAATAAACGGGATCAGGGTGCCGGTTGCCGTGACATTGCTGGCCACCGATTTTGCCCAGTCTTTCGCATCCAGATGCGAGGCCGGTGTCAAAGGGGCGGTGTGGATGGCGGTGTGCACCCAGAGATCAAGATGGCCCCAACGGTCATATATTCCGCGGCACAGCGTCGCCATTGCATCGGTGTTCGTGATGTCCATCGGCGCAAGGGTTGCACTGCCGCCTTTGGCCTGGATGCGATCATCAAGTTCTTCCAGTGCGCCGGTTGTGCGCGCGACGGCAACGATATGATAGCTGTCACACAAGGCTTCGGCCAAAGCCGCACCAAGACCGCGCGATGCGCCGGTGATCAGGGCCAGTCGGGTCATGTGATCAGGCCTGAACGCGAACCGGACGCAAACTGCCGAACGACACCAGTTTGCGCTGATCCTCATCCCAAAGATGCAATTTGGCGCAAGCCAGACTTTCGCGGATGGTCAGGCGTTGCGCTTCGACCAGTTCGGCGTGATCGCGCAAGACTTCGGTCAGACGGTAAAACGGGATGCGGCTGTAAAGATGGTGCACATGGTGAACCCCGATATTGCCACTGAACCATTGCAGCACTTTGGGCAGGACATAATGCGAGCTGCCGTGCAGGGCCGCATCGTGCAACTGCCAGTCTGTATCGTGATCCCAATGGGTTTCTTCAAACTGGTGCTGGACATAAAACAGCCAGATGCCTGCCGATGCCGCCACCAGAACCGTAGGCACAAAGATAACAGCCAAGGGCAGCAGCCCGCCGAAATAGACAATCAGGCCAAGAACCGCGGCAATCGCGATGTTTGACCCCATCGCGCTGACCCAATAGGTCCATTTGTCCATCAGGCCATAGGGTATGCGGTTCTGGATAATAAACAGATAAGCCGGGCCGAGGCCGAACAACACCACAGGGTTGCGATACAGACGATAGCCAAGCCGCCCGATCCAACTGCTGGCGCGGTATTCTGCAACGGTCATTGTGTGGACATCACCAAATCCGCGCTGTGACAGATTGCCCGCCGAGGCGTGATGCAGCGAATGGGTGCGCCGCCACACGTCATACGGAGTCAGCGTCAGAACGCCCAGAATGCGCCCTGTCCAGTCGCTCAGGTGGCGATTGCGGAAAAAACCGCCATGGCCACAGTCATGCTGGATGATGAAGATACGCACCAGAAACGCACCGTTCAGCATCGCAATTACCATTGCGGCCAGCACGCTGTATTGCAGTATCCACCAGGCAAACGCCCAAAGTGCCAGAAACGGCAACAGGCTGACGCAAAGTTCGAACACAGACCGGGCCGGGTTCGGATCGCGGTATTGGGCCAGAATCTTGACCCATTCGCGTGCTGTTTTCGGGGCAGGGGCTTCAACGCCGTCCTGCGCAACTGTGTCTGTGCTGTGTGTCATGCCTGTATCAGTCTTTTTGTGGTTGGTGTCGTGTAACACGTTTTTAGGCGCTTTTGCTTTGTTATTCTGCGGCGGGTTTCAATTCAAACCCCTTGTTGATCATGTCGGCAGGCTTAACAGGGTATTCGCCGGAAAAACAGGCGTCGCAGTATTGCGGCTGTTTTGGGTCGCGCCCTGTTGCTTCGCCAACGGCGCGATACAGCCCGTCCAGTGAAATGAACTTGAGGCTGTCGACCGCCAGATGATCCCGCATTTCATCTTCGGTCATGGTCGCGGCCAGCAGTTTTTCACGCTGTGGTGTGTCCACGCCGTAAAAGCAGGGCCACGCGGTGGGGGGCGATGCAATGCGGAAATGCACCTCTTTCGCGCCGGCATCGAGGATCATTTCCTTGATCTTGCGGCTGGTCGTGCCGCGCACAACACTGTCATCCACCAGAATAACCCGTTTGCCCTTGATCAGCGCGCGGTTCACGTTCAGTTTGAGGCGCACACCCATATTGCGGATCTGTTCGGTCGGTTCGATAAAGGTGCGGCCCATATACTGGTTGCGAATGATACCCATCGCGTAGGGAATCCCGCTTTCCAGGCTAAAACCGATGGCCGCCGGGGTGCCGCTGTCGGGCACGGGGCAGACCAGATCGGCATCTACCGGATTTTCCTTGGCCAGTTCGCGGCCGATCGCCTCGCGGGTTTCATAGACGGAGCGACCGCCCAGAATGGAATCGGGGCGGCTGAAATAAACGTGTTCAAAGATGCAAAAGCGCGATTTCTGTCGGCGGAACGGAAAATGGCTTTCGACCGGATTGCCTTCGGTGGCGACCACCATTTCGCCCGGTTCGATTTCGCGGATGAATTCGGCGCCGATAATGTCGAGAGCGCAGGTTTCCGAGCTGAGAACCCATCCGTCCCCCAGTTTGCCCAGCACCAGCGGACGCACGCCCAGCGGATCGCGCACGCCGATCAGTTTGGTGCGGGTCATTGCAACAACGGAAAACGCACCTTCGACACGGCGTAGCGCGTCTTCCATGCGTTCCGGAATATTGCGTTGAAGGCTGCGCGCCATCAGATGAATGATACATTCGCTATCTGAAGAGCTTTGAAAAATAGAGCCGCGTTCAATCAGTTCGCGGCGCAGCAGATCGGCATTGGTGATATTGCCGTTATGGGCAATTGCCGCCCCGCCCATCGCGAATTCCCCGAAAAAGGGCTGCACGTCGCGAATGGCGGTCTGGCCCTTCGATCCGGCGGTGGAATAACGCACATGGCCGATCCCGATTGGTCCGGGCAGGGTTTTCATCAGGGTTTCGGATGTGAAATTGTCGCGGACATACCCGAAACGGCGCGCCGAATTGAAGCCCGTGTTCGCGATCATGCACGACAATGCCGCCCGCTTCTTGCCCGCGATGCTGCAGCGCGTGCAGGCCAAGAGCGACGAAATTGGCGGCGTCGCTTACCCCGACAACGCCGAAAATTCCGCATTCTTCGCGCAATTTGTCGTCATCGAAGGGGATGGGGATCAAAGGGATGAAATGGCAGTTGGGCGTCAGACAAGAGTGGCAGCTCCGAATCCATCATAGGGGCATGTCTGTCTTACTGTTTTGCGCGGGGCATGTCACGAAAGGATCACAATAAACGCCCTTAGGTAACATTCGTCAAAGCGGGTGCGCCTGTGCAACGGGCACAGGCGCACGCAGTGGTCGCATTTGGCCGGCATGCTCATGCCGCCAGATCGGGTGCGCAGTGGTTGCCCGACATCAGCGTCAGCAGTGCGCGCGCTTCGCCATAGGCCAGTGTGCGGAAGAACCCGTCGCCTTTGCCATTTGCCGCGGGGCAATGCAGCAGTGTTCCGCTTTGGGCAAAGATCACTTCGTCCTGTTCGAACGCCAGTTCGACCAGATGTGTGGCGGTCAGGCCCGCACCCGCTGTAATGCCGCGGAACCCTGCCATGGCCCGCGCTGGAACCAATACATCCGGTGTGCCAAACAATGCGTCGCACATTGTATTTGATATCAACAGGTTTTGGGCGGCAGTGACGCGCACGGCATCACAATTGTTCAAGGCACCCTGCGGGATAAACCACACATCACAGGAATATTGCGGCATTTGCCGGGTGCGCGCCGTTGCCACGGGCACAAGACCGCCATCCAGTGTGTGCACCAGATCACCGGCGCACAATTGTCCCGCTGGGCGCCAGCCTTGGGCCGTTTCGATACGCGTGTCGGCATCCATTGCGGCGATGCGTTCGGCCGGTTTCAGGTGTGGCAAGACAGGGCAGGCGGGGCGTACCGTGGTCGGGGTGAAATTTGCAAAGTCCGAGGTGTGATTGAGCAACATGGGAGGTATCCTTTGGCTATGGGTTTGCAGGTTGTCTGCCCCCAATTGGCCGGTGCAAATCTGCCGATTCTTCGACCTTATTGCGGCTTAATCACAGAGCTTTTTCGTCTGCCCGATCAATCGATCGTGCGCGCAGTTATTTGGATGGATACGAGAACGCGCAGTCATATTGTGTTAACCACAAGGCGGCGAATGCGCCTTTTATTAGGCGTTTCCCCAGGGGCGATTCTATCGAGGTGGTTTTGGCGCAAAACCGGTTTGCGGCAAAACCACAGTCCGAAAACGCGCGCCGAACCGGGTTATTGTGATGCGCCGCAGTTGCCGACCAGTTGTTCGTATTGCTGGGTGATCCAGCCGAGCGCCTGTTCCGGATTGCGTTCTTCGATCTGGCCACTGACCGTGCCAAACACCTGCGCCGAGCGGCTGTCATCGACCATGGCAAAGCTTTGGCCGGTCACAACAGTGCCGTAGACAAAGAATGCGATTGCAACCAGCAGAACACCGCGCGCCACACCGAACAGAAAGCCCAACCCTTGATCAACGCCGCCAAGCGCCGAGCGTTGCACGACCGAGGAAAACAGCGGCGTGAACAGAGAGACAACGATCAGTGCAACGGCAAACACCGCAGCAAACGCCGCGATGATCGACAGTTCACAACTGCCAGCGATAAAATCCCCCAGAACCGGTATTTCACGGACAAGCGGTTCCACTTGTGGTGCGAAGATAAACGCCAGAAAAGCCGCGCCGACCCATCCCGCAATCGCCAACAGTTCCCGGACCAGACCACGCCCGTAGGCCAGCAGTGCCGAAAGCACGATAACCACCGCAACGGCGCCATCGATGAGCGTGAAACCTTCCATGCCTGTCCCTTTTTCGTCCCGTGACGCTATCCTGCGCCGAAAATGTCACCGACAAAGCCGGTCAGATCACTGATCTTTTGTACGTTAAGGCCCGCTGTGCCGCCAGCCTTTCCACCACTCGCCGTGATGGCTGACGTGAAACCAAGTTTTTGCGCTTCTTTCAACCTGTTTTCGGTCTGAGGGGCCGGACGAAGGGCACCAGACAGGCTTATTTCACCAAAAACAACAGTTTCAGCGGGCAAAGCGGCGTCTTCCCGCGCGCTAAGCAAGGCGGCGGCCACTGCCAGATCAGCCGCCGGTTCGGAAATTTTCATGCCCCCCGCCACGTTCAGATAGACATCAAGCCCGGTAAACGGGATGCCACAACGTGCTTCGAGCACAGCAAGGATCATCGCCAATCGCCCCGAGTCCCAGCCCACGACCGTGCGCCGTGCCTGTGAATGGGGCGAGGGCGCAACAAGGGCCTGCAATTCCACCAGCATCGGGCGTGTGCCTTCGATCCCTGCAAACACCACCGATCCGGGCGATGGATCGCCGCGTTCTGACAGGAACAGCGCCGAGGGGTTCGTGACCTCGGCCAGACCCAGACCTGTCATTTCAAACACACCGATTTCGTCGGCGGGGCCAAAGCGGTTTTTAACGGCGCGCAGGATACGGAACTGGTGCCCCCGTTCGCCTTCGAAATACAGCACAGTATCAACCATATGTTCCACCACACGCGGACCTGCGATTTGTCCGTCTTTGGTGACGTGACCGACGAGAACAACAGATACGCCTTTGCGTTTGGCGAAATTCGTCAATTCATGTGCTGCGGCGCGCACCTGACTGACCGATCCCGGTGCGCTTTCGACATTGTCGGCCCACATGGTCTGGATGGAATCGATAATGGCCAGTTGCGGGCGTTCCGCTTCCAGCGTGGTCAGGATATCGCGCAGGTTGGTTTCAGTGGCCAGTTTGACGGGTGCGGTTTCCAGACCCAGACGCTGCGCACGCATCCGCACCTGTGCGCTGGCCTCTTCGCCGGACACATAGATGGTTTTCAATCCGGCCTGCGCGAATTTGGCGGCAGCTTGCAACAGCAGGGTGGATTTGCCGATACCGGGATCGCCGCCCACCAGAATGGCCGAGGACGGCACAAGCCCGCCGCCCAACACGCGGTCCAGTTCGCCCATCCCGCTGGTGGTGCGCGGTGGTGGTGTTTCCTGACTGGCAAGGTCTGTCAGTGTCATCGCCGACCCGCGCCGCGCGCCCAGCGATTTGCTGGCAGGGCCAGCGGACAGGGGGGTGTCTTCGACAATGGTGTTCCAGTCGCCGCACCCGTCACAGCGCCCCGACCATTTGTTGGACACCGCGCCACAGGCCGTGCAGGAAAAGGTTTTGGTTTTTGCCATAGGGGTCTGATGCCCGACTGCCACGATCACGTCAAATGCCGAATGTCCGTGGCGTTGAAATAAGGCCGGATCCGAAGGTATTTCGCCCTTTGCCTAACCCTTTTACGCCGAACGGGGTGATGGAAGCGCGGTTCCAGATAGGGACCGGTTCAGATCACACGACGGCGCGCAGCAAAATCCACAACGGCAGCATCATTGCCGACAAGATCAGGGCCAACGCCACTGATGACTGCCCAATGAAAAAAGCGGCCAATACCCACAGCGCGGAACAGACGCAAAGACCGGCCATCGCAGCGTAAAGCCGCCGGTTTGCGGTGCGCGAAAGTCGGAAACGTCGCAGCGCAAGGCAGGCAATCCCTATCGGCAGACAGAAAAAGGCCAGACCGACGAGAGCATTCAAAGCGAGGCTCGACACTGCGGTAGACCTCCGGATTTCGTGTTGTATCAAGCCTTGATGAAGGGTGCCTCACCGTCAACCGCAGGTGGTGTCGCACCTGACGGTCTCGGCGCCGTGCCGCCGAACCAGCCCGCGTTTCACCTGTTTTTTGGACAGGAGGTCGGGCCGCAGGACCGAGGTTAAAATCTAACGCACCGCTTCGATCGGACCTTCGGCGCGCCCGTTGATAAACTGGTCCAGGTAGGGGTCGCCGGAATTGTCCATGTCGGCCACCGGGCCTGTCCATTGGATCACACCGTCATGCAGCATTGCGACCTTGTCTGCGATGGCACGCACGGAAGACATATCATGGGTGATGGTCATGGCCGTCGCCCCCATTTCAACAACGATTTCGCGGATCAGATCGTTAATCACACCGGACATGATCGGATCAAGGCCGGTTGTGGGTTCATCGAAAAAGATGATTTCGGGTTCGGCCGCAATTGCGCGGGCCAACCCCACGCGTTTTTGCATGCCCCCCGACAGTTCGGACGGGAACAGATCGGCGACATCCGGTGTCAGACCGACGCGACGCAGTTTTTCGATGGCAATGGCGCGCGCTTCGTCCTGGGGCCGTTTGAGCGATCCGCGCAGCAATCGAAACCCCACATTCTGCCAGACGGGAAGGGAATCAAACAATGCGCCCCCCTGAAACAGCATGCCGAACCGCGCCAGAAATGCGTCACGGTCTCCGCTGGCGGCATCGGTGCCGTCCACCGTAATTTTACCACCATCCGGTTTGATCAGCCCCAGAATGCATTTCAAGGCCACCGATTTACCGGTGCCGGATCCGCCGATGATCACCATGCTTTCGCCGCGCGGAACAGACAGGTCAAAATCGCGCAACACAACCTTGCTTCCGAATGATTTCGTGACGTGTTCCATCTCAATCATACCGAAAAGAATACCCCCGTAAGCACGAAGTTGCTGGCCAGTATCAGCACGGCGGCGGCTTCGACCGATCCTTTGGTCGCCCGGCCAACGCCTTGGGCACCACGCCCCGAGTTCATGCCATAGTAACACCCCAGCAAGGCGGCGATAAAACCAAAGACCGCGCCTTTGGTCAGCGACGAAATGATATCCAGCGGTTCCAGAAAATCGGCTGTATTCTTAAGGTAGGTCGCGGGGTTGAACCCCAGCGTGCCAGTCGAAACAGCATAGCCGCCAAAAACACCGATAATGTCCCCGATGCCAACCAGCAAAGGCACCGTGATCAGGGCCGCCAGCACGCGCGGGGCGGTCAGGTATTTCATCGGGTGGGTCGACAAGGTGACAAGTGCGTCAATCTGTTCGGTCACTTTCATCGTGGCGATTTCCGCCGCGATAGAGGATGTCACACGCGCCGCGATCATCAGGCCGACCATCACGGGCCCCAATTCGCGCACCATGCCGATGGCAACGATTTGCGGCACCACCGCCTCGGCGTTGAAACGTGCCCCCCCTGCATAGATCTGCAAGGCCAATGCGCCACCGGTAAACAAGGCGGTCAGGCCGACAACCGGCAATGGACAACCATCCGATGTGTAGCATGGCATGGGCAAATTCGCGGGGGTAGAACGGTGGTCGCAGCATATGGCTGATCGCATCGAAGGCAAATATTGCCACGCGCCCGATTGCCCCCATAAGGGCCAGCATTGTCCGGCCCAAGGCTGCCAATGGTGCGGTCAGGATCATTCGGAATAATCCCGTGTGTATCGCGCGCCAAGCGCTGTCAGGATTTCATAGCCGATGGTGCCCGCTGCTGTCGCCAAGGTATCAATGGACTGATGCGGGCCCAGAATTTCCATCGTTTCGGGATCAGCTTCCAAATCGGTTACGTCGACGGTGATCAGATCCATGGATATACGGCCCACAATCGGGCAGGCGGTCTGTTCTGCGAACATGTGCGCGGTTGGGCCAAGGCAGCGCAGAAGACCGTCGGCGTATCCGGCGGCCACTGTCGCGACGCGCGATGGGCGGTTTGCAACCCAGGTGTTCGCATACCCCACCGTTTCGCCGACTTGCACATCGCGGACCTGAATAACCGGCAGATCAAGGCGCACCACCGGCTGGGCCTCGACAAAGGGCAGGCCGCCAAACAGACCGATACCGGGGCGTGTCATATCCATGTGATACTCTTCGCCCAGAAACAGGCCTCCGGTTGCGGCCAGCGACATCGGAATATCAAGGCCCTGCGTCATCTGTCGGAACGTATTCAGTTGTTGGCCATTCATCGGATGCTCGGGGGTGTCCGCACAGGCCAGATGGGACGTGATCAGCGTTGGCCCCAAAGGCAATGCCACCTCTTTGAGGGCGGCCCATTCTCCGGCTTCCAGACCCAACCGGTTCATTCCGGTATCCAGCTGGATGCCAAAGGGCGCATCGGGAAGGGATTCAACGTGGCGCACCATCTGGTCAATGGAATTGATCAAAGGCGTAAGCGCGTGATTGCGCAGCCGCGCGGTATCGCCGTGCATATGCCCGCTGAGGACATAAATGGTTGGCCCACGCCCAATTGCCTTGCGCACAACTGCGCCTTCGCTCGCATAGGCCACAAAGAATGTTCGCACGCCGGCACCGGCCAGCGCCGTTGCGATCTCGCCAATGCCGAGCCCGTACCCGTCGGCCTTGACCACTGCGGCGGTTTCACAGGTGCTTAACGCATCCAGCGCGCGCCAGTTGGCCACCACGGCCTTTAGATCAATGCTCAGGTTACCGGTTGTCATGCGCCGTTCATGACATCCGCGCGGGCAGGGTCAAGAGGCAATGGCATTCTGTTCGCCCGGTGGCGGACAAAGGTGCGCACAAAATCGGTCAAAAGCTGTAGGAAATGCCCAATGCCCCGCTGAACAGCTGGTCATCCTCGATAATCGGGCTGCCGCTGATGTCGGAATTCAGGAAATCAACGCGCACGGTGCCCAGAAGGCTCCAGTTTCCGGAAATCGGAAGTCTGGCGCGCAGGCTGACATAGGGAACAATCACATCACCGGGCGCGTAGGCGGGACGCCCGATTGCGGCCTCGGACGGGGCGACACCCCAGATATAGCGGCTTAGATCGTCGTTCTGCCAAAACGCACCCGCCCCCAGATCCAGCCCGACACGCCCAACCTTGGTGCGCGTGCCCACGCCAAACCGCAATTCCTGCCCGTCATGTTCGCCGGTGAATTCCTGCCGCAGGTCGAAACTGGCGTAATAAACTCCGATGTCATACCGCGCCTCCAGCGCGACATCGCCGGTCACCTGCCTGTCGATCCCGTCCAGCAGGGCCCCGTCTGTTGAAATCAGACCGGAAAACCGCGGACGGGCCGCAACAGTCACGGCCCACGGGCCGGTTTCGACAAAGCGGTATCCCAAACCGTTGGTTCCGATCGATAAAGGACCGGACCGGTACGAGATCAGCGGAATAGGAACCACGTCCGCGCTCTGCCCGATATAAGGGTTGCTGTCGGTTGCGATGATCACACCGATGTTCCAGCCGTCAGGCGCGCGGTCTTGGGCGGCAAGCGTCGCCGGGACAAGAAGGAAGATGATCAGGGCAACGAAAGTCTTCATAGGGCGCTCGCAGGTTAAAACCATAATACGGATCAAAGCTGCGGTCAGATCAGTATGGGCAACCGGCGCGGCGATCTTTTGCGCGCTCTAGAATTCGGTATTGCCCGCGTCGCCCTGCTGCCACGGTTTCACCAGATTGCCAAACCGCGTGATCCGGCCTTCGAAGGACAATTCAACCGTGCCGATGGGGCCGTGACGTTGTTTGCCGATAATAACTTCGGCCTTGCCGTGCAGGCGTTCCATCTCGTCCTGCCATGCGGCCATCTTTTCCAACTCGTGATCGCCGGGCTTTTCGCGTTCTTTGTAATATTCCTCGCGGAACACGAACATGACCACATCCGCATCCTGTTCGATCGAACCGGATTCGCGCAGATCGCTCAGTTGCGGGCGTTTGTCTTCGCGGCTTTCCACCTGCCGCGACAACTGGGACAGCGCGATAACCGGAATATCCAGTTCCTTCGCGATGGCCTTCAATCCTTGGGTAATCTCGGACACCTCGTTCACGCGGCTGTCTTTGGCGGACGCGGGGCGCACAAGTTGCAAATAGTCCACGATCAGAACGTCCAGACCATGTGTCCGCTTCAGGCGTCGGGCGCGGGCGGCCAGCTGGCTGATCGGCAGGGCGGGCGTGTCATCGATATAAAGCGGGCACGCCTCCAGCGATTTGGCGGCATCGACAAAGCGGCGGAATTCACCTTCGGTCATATCGCCGCGACGGATCTGTTCGCTGGACACTTCCGATGCCTCTGACAGGATCCGCGCGGCGAGCTGCTCGGCGCTCATTTCAAGAGAATAAAACCCGACAACGCCACCATCCACGGCCCCTTCGGTGCCATCAGGGGTCAAGCCGCGTTTGTAGGCTTTGGCGATGTTGAATGCGATGTTGGTTGCCAGTGATGTTTTACCCATCGATGGACGACCGGCGAGAATAAGAAGGTCGGACCGGTGCAATCCGCCTAGCTTTTTGTCCATATCGATCAGACCGGTCGACACACCGGCCAGCCCGCCTTCGCGCTGGTAGGCCGCGTTCGCGACATTGACGGCGTCGGTGACAGCCCGCAAAAACGATTGGAACCCGGAATCCGTCTGTCCCTGTTCGGCCAGCTTGTAAAGATGCTGTTCGGCCTCGACGATCTGTTCCTTGGGTTCGGATGCTACATCAACACGCGCGGCCTTGGCCGAAATGTCGCGGCCCAAAGATATCAGATCGCGCCGGATCGCCAGATCATAGATCATCTGGGCGTAATCGCGCACCGCAAACGCACTGATTGCCGCCCCGGCCAGACGCGCCAGATAGGGTGGGCCACCCAGTTCGCGCAGGCCGTCATCATCTTCCATGAACGCCTTGAGCGTGACGGGCGAGGCCAGATTGTTTTTCGCGATACGCGCCGCTGCAATCTCGAATATGCGCGCGTGTACAGGGTCATAAAAATGTTGTGGGCCGATGATCGACGCGATGCGGTCAAACACGTCGTTATTGGTCAGGATCGCGCCCAGAAGCTGTTGTTCCGCCTCGATCGAATGGGGCATCATATCAGCGGATTGGGCGCCGGTTTCGGCGGTGTTGATGCTCGAAATCTCGTTCATTTTCTTGTTCTGTCCCCTTGGAGGGTTGTCTTATCCACGTCGGGTGTCACGGTGCAAATTGTATGTTTCTGTGGATAGTCTGTGGATACCGGCATACTGCTTTATATAGCCCGGTTCAGGTGCCTTGCGTCAACATCTGGTAGCGATCATCTGCACTGAAGGGCAATATTTTGCCGTCAGTTTTTTTGCCGCGCCTCTTGCCAGGCGCGCGGGGCGGTCAGGAACGTTTCAACCTCGACCAAGGTAGAATCGTCGAACGCACCGGATGCTTTGGCTTCGGCCAGCACATCCCACCACGTGCACAAATGGTGCAATTGCACGCCGTGACCGGCCAGCGTTTCTTCGGTTCCCGGAAAAATGCCGTAATAGAAAATAACGGCCGTGTGCGCACAGGTCGCGCCGGTTTCCCGAATGGCATCCACAAAAGACAGCTTTGACCCACCGTCAGTTGTCAGGTCTTCCACCAGCAGCACGCGCTGGCCCGGTGTCATTTCACCTTCGATCCGCGCGTTGCGCCCGTACCCTTTGGGTTTCTTGCGTACATAGCTCATCGGCAGGGCCATACGTTCGGCGACTAGTGCGCCAAACGGGATACCTGCGGTTTCGCCACCTGCGATGTTGTCAAACGCCTCGAAACCGGCATTGCGCATGACTGTCACGGTCAAAAAATCCATCAGGGTTGACCGGATGCGCGGATAGGAAATCAGCTTGCGACAATCGATATAGGTCGGGCTGGGCAGGCCCGAGGCCAGCGTAAACGGTTCGTCCGCGTTCAAATGAACCGCCCCGATTTCAAGCAGCATACGGGCCGTCAGGCGTGCCATTTCAGCGGCGTCAGGATAGCTGGTCGGGATCATAGCGGCTCCTTCAAAAGGTCAGGCTTTTTCAGTTGTGAACGATCCCCGCCAAAGGCACAGACCCATGCCGCAGGTTTCGTAATGATTTGTGACACGGTCACGCCACACGCCAGTGTAGATCAAAACCGGGGTCGAACACGGTCACGTCGCCGTCACCCGTGGCAATTTTGTCCGGATAAGACACAGGCTGCCCTTTGATCAGGGTTATAGTGTCGGAATTCACAGGCAGCCGGTAAAATGCCGGACCATTGAGCGATGTAAACGCCTCCAGCTTGTTCAGCGCATCGGCGCGTTCGAACACTTCGGCCAGAACCGACAGGGTATTTGTCGCGGTGAAACAGCCCGCGCAGCCACATGGCAGCAATTTGTTGGCGTCTGTATGCGGTGCGCTGTCGGTGCCAAGGAAAAAACGGGCGTCGCCGGATGTTGCCGCCTTGACCAGGGCCAGACGGTGGGTTTCGCGTTTCGCGACCGGAAGACAATAGTAATGCGGTTTGATCCCGCCAGCCAAAATATGGTTCCGGTTGATCACCAGATGATGGGTGGTGATTGTCGCGCCCAGATTTTGTGGTGCACTGCGCACATAATCAGCCGCGACCGAGGTGGTAATATGCTCCATCACCACACGAAGTTGCGGTGTATTTTTGCGGATCGGTTCCAGAACCCGATCGATAAACACGGCTTCGCGGTCAAAAATGTCGATGTCCGCATTTGTGACTTCGCCGTGCACACATAACGGCAAACCGATGTCGGCCATCCGTTCAAGAACGCCGCGCACCTTGTCAAAGTTGGCGACACCGCTTGCGGAATTGGTTGTTGCGCCAGCGGGGTAAAGCTTGACCGCTTTCACCAGCCCGCTGGCGTGCGCGGCGGCAACGTCATCGGCATCCGTGTCTTCTGTAAGATAAAGCGTCATCAATGGCTCGAACGCCATACCGTCGGGCAGGGCCGCCATGATCCGGTCGCGATAGGCGGCCGCATCGGCACCGCGCACCACGGGTGGTATCAGGTTCGGCATGATGATCGCGCGGGCAAAATGGCGGGCGGTTTCGGGCAGGACAGCCGCCAGCATCGCACCATCACGCAGATGCAGATGCCAGTCGTCGGGGCGGCGCAGTGTAAGGATTTCGCTCATGCCCGCGTGGCTAGCACAGGGTTTTGACGCTCGCCAGTACCGATAGGGGCAAACAGGTGGAAAATTGCGCGCTTTGGCCAGTCGTGCCTAGCTGTCAAAGATCGCCTCTTGCGGCTGGCTGGCACGGCGCTTGACGCGTAGGTCTTTCAGGTGCTGGCGAAACAGCGGCGCATTCATTCTGTCAGAAACGTTGGAGCACAGCATGATGGCGAGTTCGGTGCGCTCTTCGCGTTGCAGCAGCCCCAAAAGGAAGCGTAGGTAAGGCCGGTATTCGCGCCGCGCGCGAAACAGCTGCGCAAAAGACGGCACATCCAATTGTCCGTTGCCCGCACCCGTCAGCACTTGCCAGAACACTTCCATCGCGATCAGGCTGCCCTGAAGCGCGGCCCCCATATGCGGCATACGCAAATGCGTCACATTCGGCCCGTTGAACAGGGCAGCATGCATCGCGTCCAGCCGCTGGTAGGGATCAAACACGACAAAGGCGTGCTGTGCTGCCTCGATCATATCGGGGGCAAACCCGTATCGGTCGCTGAATGTCATGCGGCGGTGTTCCGTAAACCTGTCGTCCCACCCTGCAATGGCAGGTGTCAAAGTCGCCTGCGGTTGCACGGCCAGAACCGTAGCACCGGGGGCAGAGACCGAGAAGGCCGCGGCGGCGTATCCGCAAGGACCCGCCCCATAGAAAATCACGTTGCTGTAATTGTCGAAAAAACAATCATCCACAAGGAGATCAAAAAATTCATAGACGTCCCCGTCCCGAAACCATGTGTCGCCATCGCTGATCAGGCACAAATGTGACCAGCCGTTTTCGCGCACCATATCCCAGCCCAGCGGCTGGCCGTTTTCTGACAGGGACTGGATACCTTGCAGGTTTTCAAACGTCACCAACAGCGTGTCTGATTGTTCGATAAAGCTGGCATAGTGGCGTGTGCCCAAAGGTTCGAAAAACCCCATTTCGTCAGATGCAGTCGCCAATGCTTCCAACCAGTCGCCCTTGGACAGCCCGACCATTGGTGTTTCCAAACTTTCGTGGGCCTTTTGCATACCATGCATTCCTGACACAAACCGAGTTGGAAAAGTGTATCGGGTTTTTTGTACGGCCAATATGCCAAAATTGACGACAGAGTGTTGATCGTCACGATTTAACGGAATTATCCACAGGCTCTACGCGTTTCAGGTGAACCATGTCATGCCAATTCACCCATTGGCTGAACGTTTCGGGGGCGTTTTGCGCAGGACTGAATTGCGCGAATCGAAGGGTCGGGGGATTTGGCGGGCAACAAAGCTTGGCTTGTGAGGTCAGTGCCTTTCTTGACGGCAGGAGCGCAAGATGTACCTATCGGCACAACAAGAAAGGGCCGACATGGCAAAGATTGATAGCATAGAAGACGTTCAGGCACTGCTGGCGGAACAGGGGTACATTTGCAGCCGTGCGCTGGGGGTTCTGGTGTTTCTGGCGCTGCGCCTTGGGCGCCCCCTGTTTCTGGAAGGCGAGGCGGGCACCGGCAAGACCGAAATTGCCAAGGCACTGGCCGCAGGTTTGAACCGCCGCCTGATCCGGTTGCAGTGTTACGAAGGGCTGGACGCGTCCAGCGCGGTTTATGAATGGAATTTTCCCGCGCAGATGGTGGCGATCCGCACCGCCGAGGCGGCAGGGGGCGCGGACCGTGCGGCGTTGCAAGCGGAGCTGTTCAGCCGCGAGTATCTGATCGAACGCCCGTTGCTGGAGGCGATGCGCCCTGATGAAAACGGCGCGCCGGTGCTGCTGATTGACGAACTGGACCGCACCGATGAACCGTTCGAGGCGTTTTTGCTTGAGGCGCTCAGCGATTTTCAGGTGACGATCCCCGAGCTTGGGACAATCAAGGCCCCCGAACCCCCGATTGTGGTGCTGACCTCCAACCGCACCCGCGAGGTGCACGACGCGCTGAAACGCCGGTGTCTTTATCACTGGGTGGATTATCCCGACTTTGATCGGGAAATCGAAATCCTGCATGCGCGTGCGCCCGAAGCCGCCGCAGCGCTCAGCCGCGAGGTTGTGGCCTTTGTGCAGGCGCTGCGCACCGAAGACCTGTTCAAAAAACCGGGCGTGGCCGAAACCATCGACTGGGCAAAATGCCTGCTGGCGCTGGATGTGATCAACCTCAGCCCCGAGGTGATCGCCGATACACTGGGCGCGGTTTTGAAATATCAGGACGACATTCAAAAGCTGCAAGGGTCCGAGGCCAAGCGCATACTGGATCAGGCCAAAGCCGCGCTGGCCCCTGCATGACCGCACAGCCGCCGCATCTGAGGATATTGCAGCCCCACGACGGCGTGTTTGCCTATTATGACGGGCGGGTGGCGGATTACCGGTTTCTGGACGGGCCGAACTGGGTCGATGACGGGGCGATTGCGCTGGGCATCGCGACCTATGCGATTGTGTCGGGATCACAGGCGCTGGTCTATGACACGCATGTATCGCTGGATCACGGCGCGGCGATCCGCGCGCATTTGCACGGACTTGGCGTGCGCGATTTCACTGTTGTCTACAGTCACTGGCATCTGGATCATGTTGCCGGCACCGGCGCATTTGGCGATTGCCCCGTGATCGCCAACAGCCGCACCGCGCAACATTTGACACAGCGGCGCGCCGCGATCGAGGCGGGCACACAAAGCGGGCCACCGGTGATTGCGCCACTGGTTTTGCCCACCCGCACGTTTGACGGACAGATGGAATTGCAACTGGGCGCGCGCAAGCTGGTGCTGATGCAGGCGAATATTCACAGTGATGATGCCACTGTTCTGTGGTTGCCCGAGGAGCGTATTTTGCTGGCGGGCGATACGGTTGAAGATTGCGTGACCTATGTGGGCGAACCGACCGACTTCGCCACCCATCTGGCTGATCTGGACCGGCTTGCCGCGTTGGGCGCGCGCCATGTGTTGCCCGATCACGGGGCGGAAAGGATCATCGCAGGTGGCGGCTATTCGAACGAGATCATCGCGGCCACGCAACGCTATATCCGCTGGCTGATGGACCTGCGCGATGCGCCCGAACGGGCCAACACACCAGTCGCGGAGATATTAAAGGACGATCTGGACAACGGGGTGTTGGAGTGGTTCGCGCCTTATCAGGGCATTCACGACCAGAACGTGGCCCGCACGCTGGAGTGTTACGGCCATGCCTGAATATCCCGCGCTCGACTTGCCCGACGATCCCAAACTGGCACAGAACATCACCCATTTCGCGCGCGCCCTGCGCCGTGCGGGGCTGCCGATTGGAACGGGGCGCATTCTGGATGCGATCACGGCTGTACAGGCCGCAGGGTTCAGCGAAAAACGCGATTTTTATTGGACGTTGCAGGCCTGTTTCGTGTCGCGGCCCGAACATCGCACTGTGTTTGCCCAGATTTTCCGGCTGTACTGGCGCGATCCGCGGTATCTGGAGCACATGATGTCGATGCTGTTGCCGGCTGTGCGCGGGGTTCAGGAGGACCGAAAGGGGCAGGCGGGCGAAAAACGCGCGGCCGAGGCGCTGCTGGACGGGCAGGAACGCGATCTGCCCGACAGGGACGAAACGCAATCAGAAGACGGCACCGAGATCGAAGTGGATGCCAGCCTGACCATGTCGCAGGAAGAACGCCTGCGCACGCTGGATTTCGAACAGATGAGCACGGATGAAATGGCGCAGGCCAAGCGGATGCTGGCGCAGATGAGCCTGCCTGTGAAACCGATTGCCTCGCGCCGGAGCATGGCCGATATCAACGGTGCGCGGATCGACCGGCGCGCCACGCTGCGCGCAGCGATGCGACGAGGTGGAGAGCTACACACGATTGCCCATGTGGCCCCGCGCCCGCGCTGGCCCAATCTGGTGGTGCTGTGCGATATTTCCGGTTCGATGAGCCAATATTCCCGTGTTGTTCTGCATTTTCTGCACGCGGTGTCCAATGCCAAGGGCGCGGGCTGGGCCAAGGTGCACGGCTTTACCTTTGGCACGCGGCTGACCAACATCACCCGCCATCTGGCGCAACGCGATGTGGACGCGGCGCTGGCCGCGGCGGGCGCACAGGCGCAGGATTGGGAAGGTGGCACGCGCATCGGTAGTTGTATTGCCCAGTTCAACCGCGACTGGTCGCGCCGTGTGATGGGGCAGGGCGCCGTGGTGCTGCTGATCACCGATGGGCTGGACCGCGAAGACCCAGCCGTTCTGGAGGCCGCGATGGAGCGTTTGCATCTGTCGTCACGTCGACTGATCTGGCTGAACCCGCTGTTGCGCTGGGATGAATTTGCCCCCAAGGCCCAAGGCATCCGCGCCATGCTGCCCCACGTCGACAGTTTTCGCGCCGGACATTCGATAGAATCGCTCGCGGCATTGGCCCATGCAATTTCGCGCCCGGATGATGTGGGCGAAAAGGCCAGATTGATGGCGCAGATCAGTGCGGAAGAAAAATTGATCTAAATCATTCCAATTCAAGAATATGTATTATACATTCGAAACAGTGAATGTATTTTGCAGGAGAATTGCAATGCCACTTAACTGGAAAACAGGCGGGGTCTTACTGGGCCTTGTCTTCTTTATGGCGGTGCTGCTGGTCAAGCCGATCGGGGTCAGCACCCAATTCGTTATTCTGGACGGGATCATCGGTGATCTGGTGAACCCCGATCTGGTCACGCAAACCGATGACGGGTTTGCCTCTAGCAATGCCTATCTGAACAAATCGGGCGGCAAATACGCCCAAGCCGTGGCGGAGCCGATGAATTACAGCTTTGTCTTTGTGCTGGCCATGATGGCGGGCGCGTTTGCGTCAACATTGGCGCGCGGCGGTCTGGATCGGGCAGAGCGTACGATGCCCGCACTTTGGCGGGCCAATTTCGGGGATGCGCCTGCGCTGCGCTACGGCGTTGCCTTTCTGGGCGGGTTCATCGTGCTGTACGGCGCGCGTCTGGCGGGCGGGTGCACGTCGGGGCATATGATGTCGGGAATGATGCAAACCGCGCTGTCCGGCTACATCTTTGCCGCCGGTGCCTTTGCCGCTGCTATCCCCGTATCCATCCTTATGTTCAAAAAGGAGGCCTGAGCCATGACTTCCCTACTACTTGCTATCGTCATCGGTGCCGCATTCGGGGCTGTCCTGGACCGGATCGGCGCGACCAACCCCACCTATATCGACAGGATGCTGAACCTGACGAACCTGAACCTGATGAAAACCATTTTGCTGGCCATCGGAACGGGGTCTGTTCTGATGTTCGGCGGGCAAATGATCGGGCTGGTGGATGTCGGCCATATGTCGGTCAAAGCTGCCTATGTCGGTGTGTTTCTGGGCGGGTTGATGCTGGGCGCCGGATGGGCCGCCAGCGGCTATTGTCCGGGCACAGGTGTCTGCGCGGCCGCATCGGGGCGCAAGGATGCGCTGTTTTTCATCGCGGGCGGTTTGCTCGGGGCTGCGGCCTATATGATGACCTATCCGATGTGGAAGGCCTCGGGCCTGCTGGATGATGTCGCCGGCGGCAAGGTGACTTTGGGCACCGTGCCCGATTCCGGCTATGACGGTCTGACAGCGGTGTCCGGCGATCTTGTCGGGATCGTTCTGGGCTTGGCCTTTATCGGTGTGGCCTTTGCGCTGCCCGAACGGTTGCGTCCGGCACGTGTTGGAACGGTGGCGGCGGAATAAGGTCGAAACAGCTTTGATCCGTTTCTATTGAAATGCGCCTTTCGGGGCGCATTTCTTTTGTCCGGCAGCATGTTAAACCGCTTGGAAGCGCGCAAATGGGGCAGACATCCCCCGCGGCCTGCGCCATAATTTGCGCCAGAGGAGTTCTGAAATGGATCGGTTTGACGATTGTCCGGAAACGGCGTTGCAGTGGCACAGGGACAGGCTTGGCGCTGTGTTGGCCACGGTTGTGGAAACATGGGGCAGTGCGCCACGGCGCATCGGTGCGCAACTGGCGATCAGCGGAGATGGCCATATGCGCGGGTCCGTATCGGGTGGCTGTGTTGAAGGGGCCGTTATACTTGAAGCGCAGGACGCGCTGGAAAAAGGTGAAATGCGCCTGTTGGAATACGGCGTCAGCGATGATGATGCCTTTGCGGTCGGGCTGGCGTGCGGGGGAACCATTCGTGTTCTGGTGGAACCGGTCGGGGCTGTATTGCCCGAGGATCTACTTGACCAGATTGTTGCGGCACGCGCCGCGCGGCAGGCCGTTGCCTATGAAGTGGACACTGAAACCGGCGCGCGTCGCGTTGTCACAACAGGACATGCGGACAGGTTCCGGTTGGACCGGTCGGGGTTTGAAGAAGACAGCCGCACGTTTGTCGCAATCCACAATCCGCCCTTGCGTCTGATCGTTGTCGGGGCGGTGCATATCGCGCAGGCACTGGTGCCGATGGCGCGCATTGCGGGATTTGATCCGGTGATCGTTGATCCGCGCGCCGCCTTTGGGTCAGAAGCGCGGTTTCCGCGTGAAACCATTGTCGAGGACTGGCCAGATGAGGCGCTGGACCAACTGGGGCTGGATGCGCGCACCGCGCTGGTGTTGCTCACCCATGATCCGAAACTGGATGATCCGGCGTTGCATCGCGCGCTGGTGTCGGATGTGTTCTATATCGGCGCATTGGGGTCCAAACGCACCCATGCCAAGCGCGTGGACCGGCTGAGTGCTGATGGCTTTTCGCCCCGGCAGATCGCGCGGATCAAGGCCCCTGTCGGGCTGGATATCGGGGCCAGCGGTCCGGCAGAAATTGCTGTGTCGATCCTTGCCCAGATGATCGCGGAATTGCGGGGCATGGCATGAAATTCGGCACGGTGCCGACACAGGATGCGCTGGGCGCGGTTCTGGCCCATTCCGTCGATCTGGGGCAGGGGCGGTTGCGCAAAGGCGTTGTGCTGGACGCCGCGCACATCGCCAAATTGCAAGCGGCCAATGTGCACGAAGTGGTTGTTGCCGCGCTGGACGCCAATGACGTGCCCGAAAACCCGGCGGCGCAGCAACTGGCATCGGCGCTGGTGCCCGATCCGGCTGCGGCAGGCCTGCGGGTGACAGATGCATTTACCGGTCGGGTCAATCTGTTGGCAGACGGGCCGGGGGTTGCGGTTCTGGATGTGCCCGCGCTTGAGGCCTTGAACCGCGTGCATCCGATGATCACGCTGGCAACGGTGCCGCCCTTTGCGCAAATGCAGGCCAAAGGCATGGTGGGCACGATCAAGATCATATCTTATGCGGTGCCGCGCGCCGCGTTGGAACAGGCGTGTGGTGTTGCACGCGCGTCGGTCCGGCTTGCGCGCCCCCTGCATGAAACAGCGGGTTTGATCATCACGCAAATTCCCGGCGGTGCGGGGGAAAAGGGGCGCGCCGCGATCGAGGCGCGGGTGGCCGAACTGGGCATGGACATGGCCGAGGTTCAGGTGGTTGGCCACACGCAGGAAGCGCTTGCCCTGGCCATCGCCCGCATCAAGGGCGATGTGATTCTGATCCTGACCGGATCGGCCACATCGGATGACAATGATGTGGGGCCCGCCGCCTTGCGCGCCGCCGGGGGGCATGTGGAACGGTTCGGAATGCCGGTTGATCCCGGCAATCTTTTGTTTCTGGGGCAGGTTGCGAAGAAACCGGTCATCGGGCTGCCGGGTTGTGCCCGTTCGCCCGCGCTGAACGGTGCGGATTGGGTCCTGTCGCGGGTGGCGTGCGGTATTCCTGTCAGTGCGGATGACATTGCCGGTATGGGGATTGGCGGCTTGCTCAAGGAAATTCCGACCCGACCCCAGCCTAGAAATCCTAAACCGCGCGCGGCGAAAGTCTAGCGCTGCGTCGGTTTTTGCGCCCAAAATGTCGTGAACGCAAAGTTGTTGTTTTCAACCGGTTATCGGCGTGCTTAACTCGCTCCAAACGAAAAGACCAAAAGGGAGGATGATATGACACAGGTCAAGATGACCGTGAATGGCAAAGCCGCGTCCGGCGAAGTGGAAGGGCGTACGTTGCTGTCCACATTCCTGCGCGAGGATTTGAGCCTGACCGGAACCCATATCGGCTGTGACACCAGCCAGTGCGGCGCATGTGTGGTGCATGTCAACGGTGTGGCGGTCAAAGCCTGCACGATGCTGGCGGCCGAAGCCGATGGCGCGGTTGTGGACACAATCGAAGGACAGGCCGCCGCCGATGGATCGTTGAACGTGATACAGCAGGCCTTTCAGGACCATCACGGGTTGCAATGCGGGTTCTGCACACCGGGAATGGTGATGTCGGCCGCCGCCCTGTTGAAGGACAATCCCAAACCGACGGAACACGAGGTGCGCGCCTATCTGGAAGGCAACATCTGCCGCTGCACCGGATACCACAACATCGTCAAGGCGATCCTTGCCGCGTCCGGTCAGGACGTAAGCGCAATCGCCGCGGAATAAAGCAACAAGGGACGCGGCGGCAGTCTGAAACCTGCCCGCTTGCTTGCCCCTTTCAGACGGTCACGCACCGTCGCACCTTTAGGGAGGAGATCATCATGCCAAAGGATTCAGGCATCGGCGCCAGTTCAAAGCGGCGCGAGGACGTGCGGTTTTTGACCGGCGCGGGAAATTATACCGACGATATCAACGTGCATGGCCAGTCATACGTGTTTTTCCTGCGCTCGGATATTGCGCACGGCACGATCAAGAACATCGACAGCAGTGCCGCGGCGGACATGCCCGGCGTGATCCGGATATTCACCGGCGCGGATTTCGAAGGCGTCGGCGGATTGCCCTGCGGCTGGCAGGTGACAGACAGACACGGTGAGCCGATGCAGGAACCACCCCATCCGGTGATCGCACAGGGCAAGGTGCGCTATGTCGGCGAGATCGTGGCGGCCGTTGTGGCCGAAACGCTGGAACAGGCGCGTGATGCGGCCGAAGTGATTGACCTGGACATTGATGAATTGCCTGCGGTGATCGATATGAAGGCCGCGCTGGCCGAAGGATCGCCCAAGGTCCACGACGATCTGACCAGCAACCTTTGTTACGACTGGGGCTTCGTCGAGGAAAACAAGGATGCGGTCACGCAGGCGTTCAAGGATGCCGCCCATGTGACCACGCTCGATCTGGTGAACAACCGTCTGGTGGCCAACCCGATGGAACCGCGTGTCGCGATTGGCGATTACAGCCGTGGCACCGGTGATCATACGCTTTATACCACGTCGCAAAACCCGCATGTGATCCGGTTGCTGATGGGCGCATTCGTTCTGGGTATTCCCGAACACAAGCTGCGTGTCGTCGCGCCCGATGTGGGCGGCGGGTTTGGCACAAAAATCTTCCATTACGCGGAAGAGGCGTTTTGCACCTTTGCCGCCAAGGCGGTGAACCGTCCTGTGAAATGGACCTCCAGCCGGTCCGAAGCGTTTATTTCCGACGCGCACGGGCGCGATCATGTCACACGGATCGAACTGGCGTTGGACAAGGACAATAATTTCACCGCCATCCGCACCGACACCCATGCCAATATGGGGGCCTATCTGTCGACCTTTGCGCCGTCAGTGCCCACATGGCTGCACGGCACACTGATGGCGGGCAACTATAAAACGCCGCTGATCTATGTGAACGTCAAGGCGGTGTTCACCAACACGGTGCCGGTGGATGCCTATCGCGGCGCGGGCCGCCCCGAGGCAACATTCCAGCTGGAACGTGTGATCGACAAGGCGGCGCGCGAACTTGGGGTCGATCCCATCGCGCTGCGCCGGCAGAATTTCATCACCGAATTCCCCTATGCCACACCCGTGGCGGTGGAATACGACACCGGTGACTATGTCGCCACGATGGACAAGCTGGAAGAGGTCGCCGATCTGGCAGGGTTCAAGGCCCGGCGCAAGGCCAGCGCTGACAAGGGCCGCCTGCGCGGTCTGGGTGTGAACTGCTACATTGAGGCGTGCGGTATCGCGCCCTCGAACCTTGTGGGCCAGTTGGGCGCGCGTGCGGGGCTCTATGAAAGTGCAACCGTGCGCGTCAACGCCACCGGTGGTCTGGTGGTGATGACCGGCAGCCACAGCCACGGGCAGGGGCATGAAACCTCCTTTGCCCAGGTCGTGGCCGAGATGATCGGCATTGACGAAAACATGGTCGAGATCGTGCATGGCGACACCGCCAACACCCCGATGGGCATGGGCACCTATGGCTCGCGCTCTATCGCGGTCGGGGGCAGCGCGATGGTGCGGGCGACCGAAAAGATCATCGCCAAGGCGAAAAAGATCGCATCACACCTTCTGGAAGCGTCCGAATCCGATATCGAGTTGAAGGACGGCGCGTTCAGTGTGGCGGGCACCGACAAATCGGTGGCGTGGGGCGATGTGACCCTTGCCGCTTATGTGCCGCATAACTATCCGCTGGATGATATCGAACCGGGACTGGAAGAAACGGCGTTTTATGACCCGTCGAACTTTACCTATCCGTCCGGTGCCTATGCCTGCGAGGTCGAAGTGGACCCCGACACCGGCAAGGTGACGATTGAATCCTTCACCGCTGTCGATGATTTCGGCAATATCATCAACCCGATGATTGTCGATGGTCAGGTGCATGGCGGTCTGGCCCAAGGCATCGGGCAGGCGCTGCTGGAACACAGCATCTATGACGACAACGGCCAGTTGCTGAGCGCGTCCTATATGGATTACGCGATGCCGCGGGCGGATGATGTGCCGTTCTACGTGGTGGACAATTCCTGCCAGACGCCGTGTACGCACAACCCGCTTGGCGTCAAAGGCTGTGGCGAGGCTGGTGCGATCGGATCGCCACCCGCCGTGGTGAACGCGGTGGTGGATGCGCTGCAATCGGCAGGCAGCACCGTGACCCATATCGACATGCCGCTGAGCCCGTCGCGGGTATGGGCGGCGATGAACGGATGACCTTTTCCGGCGGGGGCGTGAAGATGCAACCGCCGGAATTTGAGTATTTTTGGACAAATGAAGACGGGAGCGACGCGGATGCTGTCCCCCTCTTGCAGGAGAAACAGAGATGTATGATTTCGAACTATTGAAACCGACCAGCCTTGCCGATGCGGTGGCTGCGATGTCTGGCGAGGATGCGCAGGCGCTGGGCGGGGGGCAGACGCTTATCCCGACGCTGAAACAACGGCTGGCGAGCCCTGCGACACTTGTGTCGCTGACGGGCATACCCGAAATGCAGGGTGTGTGTACGCGTGATGACGGGCAGTTGAGCATTGGCGGGGCCACGACCCACGCCACTGTGGCGGCGCAGGCAGGGGCCTATCCGGCGCTCGCGGCGCTGGCGAGCCATATCGGTGATCCGGCGGTGCGCAACCGCGGCACGATCGGGGGATCGCTGGCCAATAATGATCCGTCGGCCTGCTATCCGGCGGCAGCGCTGGGCAGTGGTGCCACGATTGTGACCAACGCACGCGAGATTGCGGCGGATGAGTATTTTCAGGGCATGTTCGAAACCGCGCTGGACGAGGGCGAGATCATCACCGAAGTCCGTTTTCCGGTGCCGGAGGCGGCGCATTACGAAAAATTCCTGCAACCGGCGTCGCGCTTTGCGCTTGTCGGGGTGTTTGTGGCGAAATTCGCGGATGGCGTGCGGGTGGCTGTGACCGGCGCGTCCGAAGACGGTGTCTTCCGCTGGCCCGAGGCCGAGGCGGCACTGGCCAAGGATTTCCGCGCCGATGCGCTGATGGATCTGAAGATCAATCCGATGAACATGATCGGTGATCTGCACGGCACCAAAGAATATCGCGCCCATCTGGTTTCGGTGATCACCAAGCGCGCGGTGGCGGCGGCGGCCTGAACGCCAATCGAATAACATAAAGAAAAACGCCCCCTGCGATGCAGAGGGCGTTTTTTATTGCTCCGGAAGGCGGGTTACTTGTTGGGAAGCGGCCCGATCAGCATGATCATCTGGCGGCCTTCCATCTTGGGCATGTTTTCCACACGCCCGACATCCTTGGTGTCTTCGGCCACACGTTCCAGCAATTCGCGGCCCAGATTCTGGTGCGCCATTTCGCGACCGCGAAACCGCAGGGTGATCTTGACCTTGTCGCCATTGTCCAGAAACTTGAACACGTTGCGCATTTTCACATCGTAATCGTTGGTGTCCGTATTGGGACGGAACTTGACCTCTTTGATTTCGATGATCTTCTGCTTCTTGCGGGCCTCGGCCTCGCGTTTCTGGGTTTCGTATTTGAATTTGCCGAAATCCATGATCTTGCACACGGGCGGGTTGGCATTGGGCGAGATTTCGACCAGATCCAAACCGGCTTCGTCGGCCATCACCATGGCACGGGCAGGGGTAACAACGCCGACATTTTCGCCGTCGGCCCCGATCAGCCGGATTTCATCCGATCTGATGTTTTCGTTTACGCGGGGTCCGGTGTCGCGCTGCGGAGGCGCGTTGTGAGGTCTGCGGGCTATGAGTTTATTCCTTTGATCATTGCTGAATTTTGAGGCCTTAACCTAGACGCGGGCCTGCAACACTTCAAGCCGCAAAATAAGCTGAACCCTGCCGATTTGCGGGATTTTTTCGATTGTACCTTCTGCTTTGTTGCCGCATTTGGCACAGGATGGTCGACCACCTGCAACAGGCAGGTGGCGCAGTTTTAATAGGATGTGAAAATGAGAAATTTGTGGGTATTGGCGGGCGTGGCGGTTGTTGCGATAGCCGGGTATATGTTGTTCACCGGGGACAGCGCGCAAGACGTGGCGACCCAAGCGGAAACCGCGACAGAACAGACGTCAGATGCTGTTTCGGACGCTGTTGAAAGTGCTTCGGATGCTGCCAGTGACGCAGCGCAATCGGTAACCGATGCTGTTGCCGAAACGGCCGAGCAGGCAGGCGAAGCGGCAGAGGCCGCAGTAGATCAAGCCAGCGAGGCGGCGCAAGCGGCGGGTGAAGCCGTCGAAAACACTGTTGAAAGTGTTGTTGAGGGGGCCAGCGAAGCAGTTGAAGCGGCAACCGACGCCGCGAGTGATGCCAGCGCGGCTGCGACCAGTGCCGCCAGCGAAGCGGCTGATGCCGCTTCCGATGTTGTGAACGAGGCGACAGAGGCTGCGAGCGAAGCTGCAGAGAGCGCGACACAAGCGGCAAGTGAGGCTGTTGAAGCCACACAGGAGGCTGCGGAAAATGCTGTGGAAAGTGTTGCCGGTGCCGTGCAAGAGGCCACAACGCTGCCTGCGATCGATCCGTCGGTGATGACGGTGGAGGGTTTCAACCTTGACGCGGCAAACGATATGATCGACGCCTCGAACCTGAACGCGTTGCAAAAATCGACCCTGAAAAGCACGCTGGACGCATCTCAAGACAGCCCCGTCATGCTGAAAGTGGCGCTGGACGAGGCGAGAAACCTGTTGGGTCTGTAAGGAACAGACTTTGCAAGGGTGTTGAAATTACCGCGTGCCTGACTTGGGTGCGCGGTTTTTTCTTGGGCAAACGGCATTTGTCTGGCAGCGTGCGTTTCACCTGTCAGGAAAGGGGCCGCCGATGTCTGATCTTACCATCACCAGATTGACCGGAGCTGTCGGGGCCGAAATTTCGGGCGTTGATCTGAACCGGATCAGTGACAGCCAGTTTGAAACCCTGCGCGATACGCTGTTTGACCGCGGTGTTGTCGTTCTGCGGGGGCAGGATATCACGCCCGAGGCGCATATTGCACTGGCCGAACGCTTTGGCGATATCGACGTGAACCGGTTCTTTACGCCGGTTGCCACGCATCCGGTGATTGCCGAGGTGCGCACGCGCGCCGACCAGAACACTGTGATCGGCGGGACATGGCACAGCGATCATTCCTATGATCCCGAACCGGCGATGGCGTCGATCCTGGTGGCGCGTGAATTGCCGCCCTATGGCGGGGACACGTTGTTCGCATCGATGACAGCCGCCTGCGCGGGTCTGTCGGACGGGCTGCGGGATATGTTGTCGGGGTTGTTGGCTTGGCACAGTGACGGCAGTTTTGCGCAATCCGGGTTTGATATGGGCAAGGACGCCGCAGCCTTCCGCCCGCCAAGCCTGCATCCGGTGCTGATCCGCCACCCTGATACGGGCGCGCAGGCGGTGTATGTGAACGGTGATTTCACCACCCACTTCGATGGCTGGAGCAAGGAGGAATCGCGCCCTCTGCTGGACTACCTGTACCGGACCGTGACGCAGCCGCAATATTGTTGCCGCGTGCGCTGGACACCGGGAAGCGTTGGGATTTGGGACAACCGCACGGTGCAGCATTTTGCAACGGCGGATTATCAGGGCCACGCCCGTCTGATGCACCGCATCACGGTCAAGGGGCAGGCTTTGACAGCGTGAACGCAGGACGCGTGCCGGTTGCCTTCAGCCGACGAACGCCTTTTCGACGACGTAATGCTTGGGATCGGAATTGGCACCTTCTTCCAGGCCGAACCCTTCAAGGATTTCCTTGAGATCGGTGTTCAAACCCAGCGATCCGCACACCATGGCGCGGTCTGTTTCGGGGCTGATGCCGTCAATGTCCAGATCCTTGAACAGGGTGCCGTCGCTCAGAAGTGTGGTGATCCGGCCCATTTTGGGGCTCTCTTCGCGCGTTGTGGTGGGGTAATAGGTCAGCTTTTTCAGGTTTTCGGCGCCGATCAACTCGCCCAGCAACTCGTCAGAGCGGATATTATCGACCAGCTGTCGGCTGTATTCCAGTTCGGCCACATCGCGGCAGGTGTGGGTGACGATGACCTGATCGTAGTCTTCATAGGTTTGCGGATCACGCAAGAGCGAGGCAAAGGGCGCAAAACCGGTGCCGGTGGCAAAAAACCAGCAGCGTTTGCCGGGCAACAACGCGTCATGCACCAGCGTGCCAACCGGTTTGGGGCGCAATATGATCTGATCACCGGGTTCGATATGTTGCAAGCGGCTGGTCAGCGGGCCGTCCTGTACCTTGATCGAATAGAATTCCAGTTCGTCATCCCAAGACGGCGAGGCAATGGAATAGGCACGCAGCAGTGGGCGGCCATCGTCCTTCAAAAGGCCGATCATGACAAATTCACCCGAACGGAACCGCAAGGAGGCGGGCCGCGTCACGCGGAAAGAAAACAAACGGTCCGTCCAGTGGGTAACGGACGTGACTGTCTGGGCATCGGGCAAGGTGGGGACTTTTACGGCGGTGGCTTCGCTCAAGGGTCTGATCTCGGTCATGGTTTAAATCACTGCGGGCGCAGGGCTCGCATGCCTTCTTTAGGATGTGTGGGGAGCAGGGGAAAGGGGACAATCAGCCGCGCAGGCGGGCCTGATAGTCGTGGTCCTTCCAGTTGGCGCGAAAGACCCAGTCTGTTTCGGGCTGGCGGGCGGCCAGATCATCGCTGATTTCAACCTCGTCAAATCCGGCGCGGCGGGCCATTGCATACTGATCCGAAAGCACATGGCCGCGTGCGCGCAAACGGCCGGTAAACCCGCGCAGGCGCAGCTGGCGCGCGATGGTAAAGCCACGCCCGTCGGCGCTGGACGGGAAATCAACGCGGATCATTTGCAATCCCGGGCTCAGGCGGACCTGTTGCGGGTCCGCGTCTGATGCCAGATCAAGGGCGCAAATGTCGTTTGCGGCTGTGTCGGGCCCACAAAACCCGTGTTGCCATGTCTCCGGGCCAAACCCTGTATCGGTCACTATGACGGTCATGTCGCTTCTCCTGTTCGCACCAGTTTGCCGTTCACAAAATGGATGCCGCATTCGTCTTTGGTTTGATCGCGCCAGCGTCCGGCGCGCGGGTTTTCATCTGCCGCCACAGGGGAGGTGCAGGGCGCGCACCCGATCGACGGATAGCCCTGCGCCACCAATGGGTGACGTGGCAGGCGGTTTTCGATCATATAGGTTTGCACGTCTGCGGCAGTCCAATGGGCCAGCGGGTTGATCTTGATCCGGCCGGTTTCAGGCTCGGCCTCGAAAAATTCCAGCGTGGCGCGGCGGCCGGACTGAAACCTTTTGCGTCCTGTGATCCAGCCGTCATATTCGGCCAGCACCAGATCAAGCGGGGCTGTCTTGCGCAGGGCGCAGCAGGCATCGGGATCGGTTTTGTGCAATGTGCCGTCCGGGTCTGCGACGCCTGCGTTCGCGGCGCGGATGATGCGCACATTGCGCAGCCCCAGCTTTTCCGCGACCTCTTGCTGATAGACCAGTGTTTGCGTGAACAGCATTTCGGTGTCGATGAAAACCACCGGTGCGGCGCGGTCCTGCATGGAAACAAGGTGTAACAACGCCACCGATTCCGCGCCGAAACTGGACACAAGCGCGATATGCCCCAAGTCGCGCAGGGCCGCGCGAACCACGTCTGTCGCGCTGTGGTGGCGATAGGCCGTGTTCAAGGCGGAAACAGTGACGCTCAAATCCGCTTGCGGTGCACCGCCGGAGGTTTTTGACCCTCCGGCAGGGGTGTTTTTCAGCAATAGAAGCGCCGGATCAGGCTGCATTGGCCCGTGCCTCGGGGTAAAGGGCTGCTTTGAACGGGGCAAGGCCCAAGCGGTTATAGGTCTCGATAAACCGTTCACCCGCGTCACTGCGTAGGTCCAGATAGGCCTCGACCAGACGTTCGATCGCCGGAACAATCTCGTCTGCGGAAAAGCCGGGACCGGCGCGTTCGCCCACGGCGGCGGTTTCGGTGTGGTCCCCGCCCAGCGTGACCTGGTAATTTTCCACGCCCGCACGATCCAGCCCGAGAATGCCGATATGGGCCACATGGTGGTGTCCGCAGGCATTGATGCAGCCCGAGATTTTGATTTTCAGGTCGCCGATATCGTGTTCCAGTTTCAGATCGTCGAAACGGGTCGCAATCTCCTGCGCGATGGGGATGGAACGCGCCGTGGCCAGCGCGCAGTAATCCATGCCGGGGCAGGCGATGATATCCGAAATCAGGCCGATATTGGCGGTGGCAAGGCCATGGGCGCGCAATTCTGCATGCAATGCAGGCAGATCAGAGCGGTGCACATGCGGCAGGATCACATTCTGTTCGTGGCTGATACGCAATTCGTCGTGCCCATAGGCGCGGGCCAGATCGGCCATTGCGCGCATCTGGTCTGATGTGGCATCGCCCGGTGTGGCGCCATGCGCCTTCAGGCTGATCGACACGATGGCGTATCCGTCGGCGCGGTGATCGGCCAGATTGGTATCGGCCCAACTGCGAAAGACCGGATCGCTTTCATAAGCCGTATCAAATGCCGCTGTGTCGCCAGATTTAAAGGCCGGCGGGGCAAATTGCGCTTCGATCGCGGGCAAAAGGGTTTGGTCAACTCCCGAAAATGTGGGCCGGATCTGGGCAAACCGGTCTTCCACGCGGGCGCGGATATCGTCGATCCCGTTTTCATGCACGGTGATCTTGATGCGGGCCTTGTATTTATTGTCGCGCCGTCCCAGCAGGTTGTAGACGCTGACGATGGATTCCAGATAGGGCAGCAGATCGGCGCGCGGCAGGAAATCGCGGATCACCTTGCCAATCATCGGGGTGCGGCCCAGACCGCCACCCACAATCACCTCGAACCCGGGTTCATCGTTGCGGGTGATCATCCGCAGCCCGATGTCATGCGCTTTCGTCACCGCGCGGTCATTCGGTGATCCTGTCACCGCCACCTTGAATTTGCGCGGCAGAAACTGGAATTCGGGGTGGTCGGTTGACCATTGCCGGATCAGTTCGGCCACAGGGCGCGGATCGGCGATTTCATCAGCGGCGGCACCGGCGAAATGGTCTGCCGTCACGTTGCGGATGGTGTTACCGCTGGTCTGGATCGCGTGCATCCCGACCTCGGCCAGGGCATCCAGCATATCGGGCACATCGCTCAGTTTGGGCCAGTTGTACTGCACGTTCTGGCGGGTGGTGAAATGGCCATACCCCTTGTCCCACCGGTCGGCGATATCGGCCAGTTTGTGCATCTGACGGCTGTTCAGCGTGCCATAGGGAATGGCAACCCGCAGCATGTAGGCGTGCAATTGCAGATACAGCCCGTTCATCAGGCGCAGCGGCTTGAATTCATCCTCGGTCAGCGCACCGGAGATGCGCCGTTCGACCTGTGCGCGGAACTGGGCGTTACGCTCTGCCAGAAATGCGGTGTCAAAATCGGTATAATTATACATTTGGCTGCTCCGCTTGTTTTCCGTGGGCATAGTTGGATGGGCCAGTCGCGCGAAATTCCTCGCGGAAATGGGTGGGTGCAGGGCCGGATTTGGTGGCCGCAACATCCGCCAGATACGCGCCAACGATCGCGCCGCTTTGCATTTCGGCATGCAGCAGGCGCAGTTGGGCGTGGGCCTCGTCGGTGATGATTTCCGCCTGTGACAGGTCGCGGGTCCACTGGTCATCTGCTGCCAGATAGATCACATCGCCCTCGATCAGGGCGTTGGCAGTCACAACTTTTGGCGTGTACGGCTTGGACATCAGGCACGTTCCTTTCTGGGCAGTTCGCGTGTGGCCTGCACAGCGGCGCGCGGGGCAAGGCCATAAAACGTCAGGGCGGGGCCGGACATATCCGCGCGCGCCAGATCGGTTGGCAGCGCGTCCAGCGTTGTTTCCAGCACCCGCTGATCGGGGCGCGAGGCGTTTTCGATCACGGTGACAGGTGTGGCGCGGTCCGCACCGTGCATGATCAGACGGCCCTGAATGAACCGGGCCGATTTTTTGCCCATGTAAATCGCGGCCACTTCGCCTGCGCGCGCCAAGGCGGCCCAGTCGTGATCGGCAAAGCCTTTCATGTCGTGCCCTGTCAGGAACCGCACCGACGAATTGCGGGTGCGTTTTGTCAGGCTTTGGCCGATGGCGGCCACGGCTGCACTGGCCGATGTGATGCCGGGCACGATATGCCAGCCGACCTGTGCGGCATCGACCGCGTCGATTTCTTCGTCCAGTCGCCCGAATACCGTGGCATCGCCCGATTTCAGCCGCGTAACCTGCGCACCCGTCAATGCGTGAAGCACGATCAGTGCGTTGATGTCGTTCTGGGACATGGACGGGCCGAACCCTTCCTTGCCCGCGTCGATCAACAGGGTGGTACGCGGAACAAGCGCCAGAATATCCGCGCTGATCAGGCGGTCGTGGATCACCACGTCGGCCTGCTCCAAAGCGCGCAGTGCCTTGATCGTCAGCAGTTCGGGGTCGCCGGGGCCGGCGCCAACAAAGGTGACATGGCCGACCGGGTCGGTTTTGAGCGGGGAGGAGGAGATGTTCTGATCCATGCTGCGGACGACTTCCTTGTTTGACTTGAGGTTCAATATAGGAAATATTCCCGACAATACGCCATATGGGCTGATAGATAAGAACATACGTTCTGATTTATGGCCGTATTGGCGATCATGGTCCCGATGTGTAAGGAAAACAGGAATGGCAGCGCAATTGGATGAACTGGATCGGAAAATTCTGGCCGAGCTTCAGGAGGATGCAAGCCAGTCATTGGACGATATTGCCAGAAAAGCGGGCAGTTCCAAGACGCCGGTGTGGAACCGGATTCGCAAATTGCGCAAGGCGGGGGTGATCGGCCGGCAGACCGTTTTGCTTGATCCCGAGGCGCTGGGGTTCGAGGCGTGTTTCTTCGTGCTGATCCGCACGTCCGAGCATGAGGCAAAATGGCAGGCTGCGTTCTTGAAGGCGCTGCAAGAACGCCCCGAAGTGCAAGAGGCGCACAGGTTGGCGGGGGATATTGACTATATCCTGAAGGTCCGGGTGAAGAATGCGCGCGCCTATGATGCGTTCTATCAGGCGCTGATTTCCGAAGTGCGGGTGTTCAACGTAACGGCCCTGCTGTCGATGGAAGAGATCAAATCAACCACGATCCTGCCCGTCGGGGCGTAAACGCTATTTGTCGACGATCAACTGCGTTAATCCGTGGAAGTGATAGGTGTTGCCGTAAACCGGTGGCACGGTGATCCGCAAGCGCGGCAGGCGATCAAACAGGATGGGCAGGGCCGTGGCCAGTTCGAACCGCGCGAGCGGCGCGCCGACACAGAAATGCAGCCCGCCGCCAAAGGCCAGATGGCTGTGCAGTGCACGGTTTGGCACGAAGGTGTCCGGCTGCGTTCCATCTGTGCGGGTCGCGCCCCGTAGCGCCTAGCACCAGCGCGATCTGGTCGCCGCGTTTGAAGGATTGGCCAAACAGCGCCACATCTTCGTAAACGTATCGGGTGAACATATGCAGGGGCGGATCATAGCGCAGGATTTCTTCGACGGTGTTGGCGATCCGGTCGGGTGCAAGAACATCGGCGCGTGCGCCATGTTCCAGTATCGCTTTGATACCGTTGCCAAAGGTATGCACCGTAGCCTCGTGCCCCGCGTTCAACAGCAGGATACAGGTTGTAATCAATTCGTCCGTTGACAGTTTTTCGCCGTCTTCTTCGGCAGCAATCAGATGGGTGATCAGATCATCGGCGGGGCGCGTGCGGCGCTGTTGAACATAACCGCGCATGAAGGCGGCAAAATCGCGGGCGGCATGGGCGGCGGCATCTTCGATCGCGCGGGTGCGGTTGGCCTGATACATCGCTACCATGCGGTTGGACCAGCGCAGCAGATCGGGGGCCATGCTGTCGGGCACACCCAATAACCGCGCAATGACGATCACCGGCAACGGCGTGCAGAACCCCGCCAGCAGATCGGTTTCGCCGTCGGGCATCCTGTCGATCAGATCGCGGGCAAGCTGTGCTATTTCACCGTCCATCGCGCGTATCCGGCGCGAGGTGAAGGCGCGCAACACCAAACTGCGCAAACGGGTGTGGCGGGGCGGTTCCAGTTCCAGCATGGAATGGGCTTCAACCGCGTAAAACGGGGCCAGATGTTCCGGCGGGTCTGTTTGCAACTCGTCCGGTATTGCGCGCCCCAGCCTTTTGTCGCGCAACAATGCATGGACGGCATCATGCGAAAACGCCGCATACATCCCGTAATCCTGCCAGTCATGCAGTGGACCCTGTTCCAGCGCATCCGCATAAAAGGGATAGGGGTTCTGGACAAAATCAGGATCTGTCGGGGATTGCACAAGTGTTGCCATAGCGGCATCAAAGCGGGGCGATCTGGTCAATGCAAGTCCGGGTTTGCTAGGGTCTTGCAAGATGACACGTTTTTGGAACCAGCGCGCCCTGATTGTTGTGGGGTTTTTGATCACCGTCGCGGCGGTGTCGGCGGTTGTTTGGCGCTATGGCTATTTGCAGGCGCTGGACCAGTTGGCACAGCGCGGGCAGGCCGATCTGGAACTGGCCAGCGACCGGTTGACCGGACAGTTGCAGGGATTTCAGGAAATTGCCGTTTTGCTGGCGGATCATCCGGTGTTGCAGGCCCTTGCAATCGGGCGTGAAACGGCAGCGGCCAAGGCGATGTTGCTGGCAGCAGCAGACAAAACGGCGGCGCTGGATATTCTGTTTGTGTCCCCCGCCGGACAGGTTGTTGCCTCGGCGCATGATGCAACGTTGCAGGACGTATCGCAGAATGCGGCGTTTGCGCGGGCCATGCATGGCGCGATGGGCGTCGATCATGGTGTCAAACCGCCCTTTGATCAACGGACATTTGTGTTTGGCGCCCCGTCTTTTGCTGTGGGCGGCGGGGTCATCGGCGTTTTGATGGTTGCGGTGGATGTGGATCGTCTGGAAGACGATTGGCGCGGCAGCAACCCTGCGGTATTTTTCACCGATCGCGGGGGCGAGGTGTTTATTTCCAACCGCTCCGAACTGCTGTTCTGGAAACGGCCCAAGGGCGAACCCGGTCTGGTGCCAGCGGTTGGTTCGCCGCCACCGTTTTCATCCAGCTTCATTGGCCCGCACGAGGTGTGGCAACTGGGCTGGGGGCCGTATTTGCCGGCCCGCGCACTGCATCTTGTCAAACAATTGCCGGTGATCGGAATGACGGGCGAGGTGTTGATCGATGTGGCACCGGCGCGCCGTCTGGCGGGCTTGCAGGCGTCGGCGGTGGCCGCCCTGTGTCTTGCGTTTGGCGCGATGCTGTTTCTGGCCACCGAACGGCGCCGCACCCTTGCGCAGGCCAATGCGGTACTTGAAAGCCGCGTGGCCAAACGCACGGCGGCCTTGCAGGATGCCAACGTCAGCCTGCGCCGCGAAGTGTCCGAACGGCGTCAGGCCGAGGCTGCCCTGCAACGCGCGCAGGCCGATCTGGTGCAGGCGGGCAAGCTGTCGGCTTTGGGGCAGATGTCGGCGGGCTTAAGCCATGAACTGAACCAGCCGCTGATGGCGATCCGGTCCTTTGCCGAAAACGGGGCGCAGTTTCTGGCGCGGGGTGATACGGATGTTGCCGCCGCCAATATGGGCCGGATTTCCGATCTGGCCGAGCGCATGGCGCGTATTATCAAGAACTTGCGCGCCTTTGCGCGGCAGGAAACCCGCGAATTGACGCGGGTGGATATCGTGGCCGTGATTGATACAGCGCTGGAACTGACTGCGGTGCGTCTGCGCGATGACGCGATACAGGTGAACTGGGTGCCACCGCCCGGCCCGGTTTGGGTACACGCGGGCGAAGTGCGCCTGGCGCAGGTGATGGTGAACCTGATCACCAATGCCGCCGACGCGATGGAAGCAACACAGGATCGTGCCCTGACCATTACCCTGAACACCAGCGACCGGATCAGCGTGGATGTGGCCGATACCGGCCCCGGCATCAGCGCACCCGAAAAGATATTCGATCCGTTCTATTCCACCAAAGAGGTGGGCGCCGCCGAAGGTATGGGGCTGGGCCTGTCGATTTCCTATGGTTTGGTGCAAAGCTTTGGCGGCAACATTCGCGGCGCCAACCGGCCAGAGGGCGGCGCGGTGTTTACCGTTGAACTGGACCGCTGGGAAGGCGAAAAAGCCGCATGAGCGCAACACCTGTCCTGATTGTCGAAGATGACGCCGCCGTGCGCGAGGCGCTGGCGCAATCGCTGGCGCTGGCCGGGTTGGAGCCGCGCGCGGTCGGGTCGTTTGTTGCAGCCAAAGACCACATATCGGCGGCTTTCGAAGGGGTCATCCTGTCCGATATCCGGATGCCGGGGCGTGACGGGTTTTACCTTTTGGATTACGCCCGGCAACAGGACCCCGATCTGCCGGTTGTTCTGCTGACGGGCGAAGGCGATATCCCGATGGCGGTCAAAGCAATGGCGCAAGGGGCGTTTGATTTTCTGGAAAAGCCGTGCGCGCCCGCTGATCTGGTGGCCGTGCTGGAACGGGCCATCAAAACCCGACAGCTTGTTCTGGAAAACCGCCGCTTGCGGGCACAGCTGGAGCGCGGGGACGCTGCGGCGCGGATGCTGTTCGGAACATCGCAAAAGGCCGAAGAATTGCGCGATCACGTGCGGCAGGTGGCGCGTGCGCATACCGAAGCACTGGTACTGGGCGATCCCGGCACCGGCATTTCCAAGGTGGCCGAGGTGATCCATCTGTGTTCGCCCGTGTCCAAGGGGCCGTTTGTGAAACGGGCCGGGGCCGGGCTTGAGGCACGCGCTTTGGTTGCAGCCCTGGAGATGGCACAGGCGGGCAGCCTGTTCATAGATGAGATATCGGCGTTGCCCGCCGACAGCCAGTTTTCTTTGATCGAAGCACTGGAAGCGGGCGCAGGCGCGCGCCTGATCTGCGGCAGCACTGCCGATCTGGGCCGAGCGACTGAAAAGGGATTGTTGAACTCGGATCTTTATTACCGTCTTCAGGTCATGCCCGTGCGCATACCGTCTTTGGCGGAACGTCCGGAAGATATTCCCGTGCTGTTTCGCCACTACGTTGCGCTGGCAAGCGAGCAGGCAGGCCTGAGCGCGCCGGAAATCACGCCCGACGTTCTGGCAGGATTGATGGCGCAGGACTGGCCGGGAAATGCCCGAGCGCTGATGTCGGTGGCCATGCGATTTGCGCTTGGTCTGGGGGCAGGCGGTGTGGCGCAGCCGGATGCATCTTTGGGGCTGAACGATCAATTGGCGCAAGTGGAAAGATCGTTGCTGGCGGCCGCCCTGCAACGTGCCAAAGGACAGGCCAGTGCTGCCGCAAAAGACCTGCACCTGCCGCGCAAGACTTTTTACGACAAGCTGGCACGTTACGGGATTCGGGCGGAAGATTTTCGACCCTGATATGTGCGGAATTCCGCACAGGGAGCCATCTGGACCGTGCGGATTTTCGCACAATATGGGATCGGTCAAATAACTCCGTCTCGCGCATACTCAAGTAAGATGCTGTTAAAAATAGATTAAATCACGTTCTGATGCGGGTGCTCACAATTCCTTGAGCCAAGGGACAACTTGCGATTTGCTAACATCAGCCCACCCGTTCTTTGACGGGCAAAGCTGATTATGCCGTCTGGCGATACCAGACACACAACCGGGGAGGAGACCCACCATGAAATTTGTAACCGCCGCCGCAACGGCGCTGGCTCTGACAGTGACTGCAAATGCGGCATCTGCCGCGTGTGACGAAGGCGAAATCGTCATCAAGTTCAGCCACGTCACCAACACCGACAAGCACCCCAAAGGCATCGCCGCATCGCTGCTGCAACAGCGCGTCAATGACGAAATGAACGGCAAAGCCTGTATGGAAGTGTTCCCGAACTCGACACTTTACAACGATGATCAGGTGCTTGAGGCCCTGTTGCAGGGCGACGTGCAGATGGCGGCCCCGTCATTGTCCAAGTTCGAGCAGTTCACCAAAGTGTTCCGCATCTTCGATCTGCCGTTCATGTTCAAGAACATCGCCGCCGTTGATGATTTCCAGAATTCCGAAACCGGACAGGCCATGAAAGAAAGCATGACCCGCCGTGGTTTGCTGGGCCTTGCGTTCTGGCACAATGGAATGAAGCAGATGTCGGCGAACGTACCGCTGAATAGCCCGACAGATGCCAATGGCCTGAAATTCCGCGTACAGAACTCGGATGTGCTTGAAGGCACAGATGGCGGCCCTTGGCGGTTCACCCCAGCCGATGGCGTTTTCCGAAGTGTACGGCGCGCTGCAAACCGGCGTTGTCGACGGGCAGGAAAACACATGGTCCAACATTTACGGCCAGAAGTTTTTCGAAGTACAGGACGGCATCACCGAAACCAACCACGGCATCATCGACTATATGCTGGTGACATCCACCGACTGGTGGGATTCACTGGATGGCGACGTGCGCGACCAGTTGGCAACAATCGTGACCGAAGTGACCGCTGCGCGTAACGCAGAATCCACTGCGGTGAACGAAGCGGCCAAACAGGCGATCATCGATGCAGGCGGCGTGGTACGCACATTGGATGGCGCTGCCCGCGAAGAATGGGTTGCAGCGATGAAACCCGTTTGGGAAGAGTTCAAAGGCGATGTCGGTCAGGACAACATCGACGCGGCCCAAAAAATCAATATGAGCCACTAAGGCCAACCCGAAAGACCCCCGGCCGGAGTGTCCCGGCCGGGGAAATCATGCGCCGGGGACACGCACATGTCACATTCCTATCAAGCGAAAACCGGCCTTGGCCGGATCGTGAACGAGATCGAAGAGACTGTTATTGCGGTTCTTCTCGGTCTGATGACAATACTTACCTTTATCAACGTTGTGCTGCGCTATGGCTTCAACACCGGGCTGATCTGGGGGCTGGAAGCGGTCACTTTTCTGTTCGCGTGGTTGGTTCTGTTCGGCGCGAGCTATGCCGTCAAGGTTACCGCCCATCTGGGTGTTGACGCACTGATCAACCTGTTTTCACCACCCGTGCGCCGCGTTCTGGCCCTGACCGCTGCAGCGGTCTGTCTGAGCTATGCGTTTCTGGTGTTCAAAGGGGCGTGGGATTACTGGGCCCCGTTTGCAGGGCTGGATGCCACATCGGGGCGCTGGTTCCCGACCGGTTTTGAAAACAGCCGTGATCAGGCCTGGTACGAAGTCGTGGACATCCCGATGCCGGACTGGTTGCGCTGGATCGAACCGATCATGAACGAAGGTGAAGCTTATGAAAAAATTCCGCGCTTCATCCCTTACGCCATTCTGCCATTCGGCATGGGCCTGCTGCTGTTCCGCTTTATTCAGGCCACGCTGCGCCTGTGGGGCGGGAATGCAACCAGCCTGATTGTCAGCCACGAGGCCGAAGACGCTGTGGAAGACGTCAAACACATGAACGCAGGGGATTGATCAGATGGAAGTTGCAATTCTCTTTGCCATGGTGATCGGCCTGATGCTGATCGGTGTGCCCATTGCCGTATCCTTGGGCACATCCTCGATCATCTTTCTGCTGGTCCTCAGCGATACCTCGCTCGGGTCTATCGCGCAGACCCTGTTTCAGGCGATGGCGGGGCATTACACCCTGCTGGCGATCCCGTTTTTCATTCTGGCCTCGACATTCATGTCGACGGGCGGCGTGGCCAAAAGGATCATCCGGTTTTCCATCGCGCTTGTCGGGCATTTGCCCGGTGGGCTTGCCATTGCCGGTGTCTTTGCCTGTATGCTGTTTGCCGCACTTAGCGGATCATCCCCGGCCACGGTTGTGGCCATCGGGTCGATCGTGATCGCGGGCATGCGGCAGGTGGGGTATACCAAGGATTTTGCGGCAGGTGTTATCGCCAACGCAGGTACGCTGGGTATTCTGATCCCGCCATCCATCGTGATGGTGGTTTATGCATCGGCCACCGATGTATCAGTGGGCCGGATGTTTCTGGCGGGCGTCATTCCCGGCCTGATGGCGGGCACCATGCTGATGGTTACGATCTATGCCATTGCGCGTATCCGCGATTTGCCAAAGGGCGAATGGCACGGCTGGGGCGAGGTGTTTGCCAGTGGCCGCGATGCGGGCTGGGGCCTGTTCCTGATCGTGATCATTCTGGGGGGCATCTATGGCGGGATTTTCACCCCGACCGAAGCCGCCGCCGTGGCCGCCGTTTACGCGTTCTTTATTGCCAGTTTTGTCTATCGCGATATGGGGCCGCTGCATGTAAAGGGCGATGATGCGCAGAACATCCCGTTTCTGAAAAAGCCGCTGTCGCTGATCACGGTGTTCTTCCACCGCGACACGCGCGATACGCTGTTCGAGGCGGGCAAGCTGACCGTGACACTGATGTTCATCATCGCCAATGCGCTGATCCTGAAACACGTTCTGACCGATGAACAGATCCCGCAACAGATCGCCGGTGCCATGCTTGAGGCCGGATTTGGGCCGATCGTGTTTCTGATCATCGTGAACGTGATCCTGCTGATCGGCGGGCAGTTCATGGAGCCATCGGGGCTGTTGGTGATCGTTGCGCCGCTGGTGTTTCCGATTGCCATCGAACTGGGCATTGATCCGATCCATCTGGGCATCATCATGGTGGTGAACATGGAAATCGGGATGATCACGCCGCCCGTGGGTCTGAACCTGTTCGTGACGTCGGGCGTGGCCAACATGCCGATGATGTCGGTGGTACGCGCAGCACTGCCGTTCACCGCGGTGTTGTTCGTGTTCCTGATCATGGTGACCTATATCCCGATCCTGAGCACGTGGCTGCCGACCCTGATGATGGGGCCCGAGATCATCACCAAATAGCGTGGCGGCTACCGGTCACGGAACACAGGCGGCGCACCCATCCGGATGCGCCGCCTTTTTTGCTGGTCGCGCGATTGAGTATTTTCGGACAAATGAAGATCAGGTGGCGCTGTTTTCCAGCGCGGTGATGATGGGCGAGAAATCGGAGGCTTTGAGGCTGGCACCCCCGACAAGCGCGCCGTCGACGTCCGCAAGCGTAAAGATTTTGGCCGCGTTTGTGGCGTTGACCGACCCGCCGTATAGCAGGCGCATGCCATTTGCCGTCTCGGTGCCCAAGCGCTGATCAATCCGTGCGCGAATGCACGCGTGCACTTCGCTGATCTGGTCCAGCGTCGGGACCAGTCCGGTGCCGATGGCCCAGATCGGTTCATAGGCGATCACAAGGTTTTCGGCTGTGGCGCCATCCGGGACAGAGCCGGACAACTGTTCGGCAATGATGTCCAGCGTGTTGCCGGCTTCGCGCTGGGCCGCGCTTTCGCCGATGCACAGGATCGCAATCAGCCCCGCGTGCCAGGCTGCGACGGGTTTTGGCGCGCACGGTATCGTTGGTTTCGTCGTGATCCTGCCGGCGTTCGGAATGGCCGGTGATGACATGGGTTGCACCTACATCTGCCAGAATGGCGGCCGATACATCGCCGGTATGGGCGCCTGCCGGTTCTGGCGTGGCAATCCTGCGCCCCGATGCGCAGGGCAGACCCGCTTGTGCGTGCGACAGCCGGTGCGATCAGGGGGGCAGGCGGGCAGATCAGAATGTCGATACCGGACCGGGCGTGGGACTGCGCGATCTGGTCAAGTTCGTCCAGTTGCCGGACCGACCCGTTCATCTTCCAGTTGCCTGCTGCCAGAGCGCGCCGCATATGATTTCCCCGCAATTCAGTCTGCTCTTATCTAGCAGCCGTGATGTTGCAGGACAATCCGCTTACATGTCGTTGAATTTGATCGATTCACCGCATCCGCAGGCTTCGGACACATTGGGGTTGTTGAACTTGAAACCGGATTCAAGAAGGCTGGTTTCATAGTCGATTTCGGTTCCGAACAGGAACATTTGCGCCATCGGGGCGATCATCACACGCGCGCCATCCGTTTCGACGACTTCGTCGTTGGGGTCAATGTCGGTGGCATAGTCCATGGTGTATTCCATCCCCGCACAGCCGCCTTTCTTGACGCCGATGCGCAGACCGGAATGGCCGTCTTTTTCCATCAGGCGGGCGATCTGGGCCGCTGCCTTTGGCGTGATGGTGACGGCCTGTTTGCCTGGAATGCCGAACATGAAAAAGTCTCCTTTGCGCTCAAGATAGGGTGCGCAAGTGTGTGGCTCAAGATGGGGCTACATAAAGCCCAGTTCCAGACGTGCCTCGTCCGACATCATTTCCATGCCCCAGGGTGGTTCCCAGACCAATTCCACATCGACGGTTTTGACACCGGCAAGCGGTTCGATGGCTTCGGCGACCCATCCGGGCATTTCGCCGGCAACAGGGCATCCGGGTGCGGTCAGGGACATCTTGATGCGCACTTCGTTTTCGTCGTTGATATCGATCGTGTAGATCAGGCCCAGTTCATAAATGTTAACTGGAATTTCAGGGTCATAGACGGTGCGACAGGCCTCGACAACGGCGTCATACAAGTCATGATCGGTTGAAGATGGCGCAATCAGCGGCGCACCTTCCAGCGGTTTCTGGGCTTGGTTCATGTCGACCTCAATCTGTTCCTGACTGATTATATAGGGATTAGGGGGCAGGGCGTCCAGTGCAAGCGGAGCGTTTGGCGGTAACCGATGTGTCGGGATGGTCAACGCTTCACCTTGGAGCCACAAGGACAAGCCTTTTTGCTGTCTGTTGCCGGCAATGTGTGCCTTTTCAAGCATGCAAGGGGCGGGACCGCTAGCCAAAGCGCCATGCGCCGGTCTGCAAGCCGTCCAACGTCCAGTCGCCGATGCTGTAGCGGATCAACCTTAACGTCGGATGGCCAATGGCGGCGGTCATGCGCCGGACCTGCCGGTTGCGCCCTTCGGTCAGGATGATTTCAATCCAGCAATCCGGCACGGTCTTGCGAAACCTGACAGGTGGCGTGCGCGGCCAGAGATATTCGGGTGGATCGATCCGGCGGGCCTTGGCGGGTTTGGTTGGCCCGTCTTTCAAAGTCAGGCCGTCGCGCAACCGTTTCAGCGCGGTTTGGTCGGGCACACCTTCGACCTGAACGTGATAGGTTTTGGGCATTTTGTGCTTGGGGTCTGCAATGCGCGCCTGAAGCGGCCCATCGTTGGTCAGAACAACCAGACCTTCGCTGTCCTTGTCCAGACGACCTGCAGGGTAAAACCCGGGCGCCTCGATGAATTGGGCCAGCGTCGGACGTGCCCCGCCGCTATCCGTGAACTGGCACAGCACGTCAAACGGTTTGTTGAACAGGATCAGGTTGGGCATGGTCCGCGATGCAACGGCTGGGGCGGATCGTTTTATCCGTCGTTGATATCGTTCTTGAAGGTTTTAACGGTGCTGCGACGGCCGGAAAACACCAGCCGCATCACATACCAGCCGACAAGAGCCAGACCGGCGAACAGCGCGAGTTTTGCCGGCAGGGAAAGGGCCATGCCGAATACAAGATGCAACACCGCCATCAACGCGGCGGCAAACGCAAAGCCCAGAAAAATAAAGCCGGGCGCCAGAATTTCGAGAATTCCGAGCGCAAGCGCCGCTGCCAGCCACACCCACCAAAGCGAAAACAGGGACGCAAAATCCATCAGCTGCGCCCTTTCAGCATTTTGAAGGCATCCGCAAACGCTTCCAGCGCGTTGGCGGGCACGACGATGGTCTGGCTGCCATTGCCTGCACCAAGGGTATTGAGCGCCTCGACCTGTTTGAGTGCGATCTGGTATTGTGCCGCTTCCAGCCCGTTTTCGTTGATGGCCTTGGCGACAACCTGTGTTGCGTAGGCTTCGGCATCGGCCAGAACGCGGCGCGCCTTGGCGGTTTGTTCGCTGGCGTAGAGTTCCGCGTCAGCGGCCAGTTCGACCGACCGCTTGCTGCCTTCGGCCTCTGTCACCTGAGCACGGCGCGCCCGTTCGGCGTTCAACTGTTGCAGCATCGCGTCGCGGGTGGCCTGATCAAGGTTCACGTCCAGTATTTCGGCGCGGGTCACTTCGATCCCCCAGTTGTCGACGGCATCCTCGACCGATTCCTTGATCGTCGCAATCAGCGCGGCGCGGTTTGATTGCACATCGTCCAGATCGCTTTTGCCGATCTCGGCGCGCACAATACCGGCGACGGTGGTGGCGATCGCCGCGTCGACGTCGCGGATGCGATAGACCGTCTTTTCCGGTTCGATAATGCGATAAAACACTGATGTATCGACCTGAACCAGTACGTTATCCTTGGTAATCGCGTCCTGACTGGCGGTTGGCAACTGGCGTTCCAGAATAGAGATTTTATGCGCCACCTTGTCCAGAAACGGCACTGTCAGGTTGATCCCCGGTCCAAGAACGGAATGAAGCCGCCCGAACCGTTCCACCACATGTTTTTCCGATTGAGGAACGATTTGTACCGCCTTGTAAATAAAGACGATAAACAGAACGGCCAAAAGAAGGTAAACAAGGTTACCCTCGGCAGCATCCAGAATGAAAGTTTCAACATCCATATTCGGGTTCCTTGATTAAATTCACACGCAGGGCGGCCTGGTTGGCCGGTTCGCCCTATTCTATTTCGTTCGCATTGTAAGCGACCCAACGTCCGATCGGGGCGATGCTTGGCCCGTGATCCACGTCACCGCCCAACACCAACCGTACACCAAGCGACAAGGTTTCGAATGTATCGCCAAAGCGATCACCGCCAAACTTGTAGCTGATTTGCGTCCATTCGTATCGGGCAAACCCGACGAAAGATCCGAAATCCTTTTCCAGACCCAATTCGATATTCAGGGTTCGATTGTCCAGTTTGTTGACGTATTTTTCACCACCAGCGACCGAAAAGGCTGCCGTGGCCGCGTAATCAAGGCCAAATTCATAGATGCCGCCAACCCTTATGAAGGGGGCATTCTGGGTGCCTTCGGAAAATTCATCGCTGGAATCAAAATAGCCGATCTGGGTGAACACACTGCCAAAGTCTGTATCCCATTCAGCGTCGGCACCGACAAAGGCATAGCTCATGTCTTGGTCGGAATCGCCGTAGTCATTCTGTTCCCCGACGCCGAAGAACGCGCTGTACCGTACCGGGCCGTTGCCCTGCCAGAAGCCGCGTAACGTCGCATCCAGAGTGGATTGCGTTGCATCATCTGTGTCCAGATCCGAGGCGGCAGATGACCAGTGACCATATGCAATCTGTGCGGATGCCGCAAAACGGGGGGTGAATTCGCGGGCGACGCCAAAGCTCAGTTGACTGACAGCGCGTGTATCCGTGCCATTCAAGCCGCCATTGTCTGTAATGCCCGCACCGCCGTTTCGGTTTGCCCACGCGCCATATGCCCCTTCAAATGCGAAAGACATATCTTGCGCGGCAGCCTGCGTTGCCAACAAAGAAACGGCCAAGGTACTGGCCGGTAGGGTTTTAAACGCCATAGATGGATCCGACATTATTTGATGTGGCGCAATGTGTCGCAAAACCTTGCCCGTAGGAAGCAGCAGGCGGCGTTTGGCCAAGACGCGGTTTCGGTCCGGTTGCCGAATTGTCACAATCATGATGGTCCCTGTGTCTTGGCCTTTGGGTCACGCGGCACTAAGAGGTCGGGACAGCAAAAAGGACATGGCAATGGCGCACAGGTTTGAGTTTAAAATAGCGAAAACAGATGGCAAGGCGCGTACCGGTGTCATTTCCACCCCGCGTGGTGACATCCGCACGCCGGCGTTTATGCCGGTTGGAACGGCAGCGACGGTCAAGGCGATGATGCCCGAAAGCGTGGCGGCCACCGGTGCCGATATTTTGCTGGGCAATACCTATCACCTGATGCTGCGCCCCACGGCCGAACGGATCGCGGCCTTGGGCGGGCTGCATCATTTCATGAACTGGGCCAAACCCATTCTGACGGATTCCGGCGGGTTTCAGGTGATGAGCCTTGCCGGATTGCGCAAGCTGACCGAGAACGGCGTGACGTTCAAATCGCATATCGACGGATCAAAGCACGAGATCACGCCCGAACGGTCGATGGAGATCCAGCGATTGCTCGGGTCCGACATTGTGATGTGTTTTGATGAATGCACGCCGTTTCCCTGCACCGAAAAAGAAAGCCTGAGCAGCATGCAGTTATCAATGCGGTGGGCACAACGGTCGCGCGATGCGTTCGGGGATAGGCCGGGGCATGCGCTTTTCGGCATCCAGCAGGGATCGGTTTTCCGTGAACAACGCGCCGAAAGCGCGGAAAAACTAACGGAAATTGGCTTCGACGGATATGCGGTTGGCGGTCTTGCGGTGGGCGAGGGCCAGAAGATGATGTTTGACGTTCTGGATTTTGCGCCTGACATGCTGCCTGCGGACAAGCCACGCTATCTGATGGGGGTGGGCAAGCCGGATGATATTGTCGGGGCCGTGGCACGCGGTATCGACATGATGGATTGCGTTCTGCCCAGCCGGTCAGGGCGTACGGGGCAGGTGTTTACGCCGCGCGGTGCGGTGAACATCAAAAACGCGCGCCATCAGGATGATCCGCGTCCCTTGGATGAAACCTGTTCCTGTCCTGCGTGCAGCAACTATTCGCGCGCCTATCTGCATCATGTATTCCGCAGTCAGGAAATCATCTCGTCCATGCTGCTGACATGGCACAACCTGCATTACTATCAGAACCTTATGGATCAGATGCGGGCGGCGATCTCGCGGGGCGGTTTTGAGGCGTGGAACGCTGAGTTCCACGCCCAACGTGCTCTGGGGGACATAGAGCCGTTGTAACCGGATCAGAATGGTTTCTGACCAAAAGACCGAACGTCTTTTCTTCCTTCGGAGCGTTGGCAACGCAAGTCTCGTTTGTTGCCAACTTCGGATCGTTTGTTGCCTTTATGGAAACAGGTAGAAGCCAAATGTGACCAATTTAGGGCAAACACCGCAATGATTTCATAGATTTAGGCGAAATCGCGCTGAAACAGCGGCCCGTGCGGCAGCGAATTGCCCAAAAATGCATGAATTTATTGGATTTTTACCCGAAAATCTATCTGAAACGGCCTATTCGTTGCCTTGTACGCGGTTGAGTTCGGTCGAATCAGCCCCAAGAAGCCCGATGGCCTGTTGTGTGCTTAAAGCTGTACAAAATTCGCCATGCAGCGATGCAACCGCCATGTCATGCACAAGTTCGGGTTCGTAATCGGTGCCATCCAGCCCGATCCGGTTGGTTGTGGCGCAGGCATCGTGGACCAGATAGACATCATATCCCATGTTTCCGGCCATGCGTGTTGTGGTTTCAACGCAGAAATTGGTGAAATATCCTGCAATCACCAACCGTTTGATCCCGGCGCGGCGCAGTTCGATTTCAAGGTTGGTGCCGACAAAGCCGCTGTTGACGTCTTTTGGGATGACAATATCGTCTTGGGCCACTTCCAGCCCGTCCAGTTGTTCGCCGGTCGGCAGCGAAAACTTCAGCGGGCTTGCCGCTTCGCGGCTGTTGTGGCGGGTGAATGCCACCTGCCGGTCTGCGGCGCGAAACGCCTTGGTCAGCGCGATCAGATTGTCCTGACAATCCGGATTGTTCATACGCCCCGTCGGGCCACCCCAATGTGTCAGGACATGCACACCCTTTTGGACATCAATCAACAACAGGGCGGTGTCGGCGGCAAATTGGTGGATCATCAAGCTTCTTTCTTGCTGGTTCAGTCGATTTTCCGGATAGTCCTGCGTTGAAATCAAAACTGTTTACAGAAATGCGACCGGTGCGTGCCGTTTTTCCGCAATTTCACAAATATTAGCTGTGATCGCGTCTTGCAATCGGAGCGGTGGGTCGTCACCCTAGCGCGCACAAAAAAGATTAATATGGTTGAAATAGGTGCCCTGCTGACCCACCTTATTCTTCCAAGACCAGGAGACGGGCGAGCGTTGCCGCACATCGGGACCAGACCCGTCTTGCCAAAGATAAGGATTGAGCATGCAAGAGCCTTTGAACGCCTCTTACCCCGTATTGCCACTGCGTGACATTGTGGTGTTTCCCCATATGATTGTCCCGCTTTTTGTGGGCCGCGAAAAATCGGTGCGCGCGCTGGAAGAGGTGATGTCGGATGACAAGCAAATCCTGCTGTCCAGCCAGATTGACCCCGCGATCGATGATCCGGAAGCCGAAGGTATCTACAAGGCCGGCGTTCTGGCCAACGTGCTGCAATTGCTGAAACTGCCCGACGGCACCGTCAAGGTGCTGGTCGAAGGACAGGCGCGGGTGCGGATCACGGAATATCTGGACAATGAAAACTTTTTCGAGGCACGGGCCGAATATCTGACCGAAATGCCGGGTGATGTCGCCATCACAGAAGCGCTGGTGCGCACCGTCGCGGACGAGTTCGAGCGCTATTCCAAAGTCAAAAAGAACGTTCCGGAAGAGGCCTTGGTGGCGGTTGGCGAAAGCTCGGAACCGGCCAAGCTGGCCGATCTGGTGGCGGGTCATCTGGGCATCGAAGTGCACCAGAAACAGGAACTGCTGGAAACGCTGAGCATTTCGGAACGTCTGGAAAAGGTCTATGGCCTGATGCAGGGCGAAATGTCTGTCATGCAGGTCGAGAAAAAGATCAAAACCCGCGTGAAATCGCAGATGGAACGCACCCAGCGCGAATATTACCTGAATGAGCAGATGAAGGCCATTCAGCAAGAATTGGGCGATGGCGAAGACGGCAAGAACGAAGTGGCCGAGCTTGAGGCAAAGATCGCCGAAACCAAGTTCAGCAAGGAAGCCCGTGAAAAGGCCGAAGCCGAGTTGAAAAAGCTGAAAAACATGTCGCCGATGTCGGCCGAAGCCACCGTGGTGCGCAACTATCTGGATTGGATGTTGTCGATCCCTTGGGGCACGAAATCACGTGTCAAAAAGGATCTCGGCAAAGCACAGAAGGTGCTGGATGACGATCACTTTGGCCTGGAAAAGGTCAAGGAACGCATTGTCGAATATCTGGCAGTGCAACAGCGCAGCGCCAAGATGAAAGGCCCGATCATGTGTTTGGTCGGCCCTCCCGGCGTGGGTAAAACCAGCTTGGGCAAATCGGTTGCCAAGGCCACGGGGCGCGAATTTATCCGCATCTCGCTGGGTGGGGTGCGCGATGAAAGCGAAATTCGCGGCCACCGGCGCACCTATATCGGCTCAATGCCGGGCAAGATCATTCAGGCGCTGAAAAAGGCGAAAACCACCAATCCGCTGATCCTGTTGGACGAGATCGACAAGATGGGTCAGGATTTCCGTGGTGATCCCGCATCGGCCATGCTTGAAGTGCTTGATCCCGAACAGAACAATACGTTCATGGATCACTATCTTGAGGTCGAATACGATCTGAGCAACGTGATGTTTCTGACAACATCCAACAGCTATAACATGCCGGGCCCGCTTTTGGACCGGATGGAGATCATTCCGCTGTCGGGCTATACCGAGGACGAAAAACGCGAGATCGCCAAACAGCATCTGGTGCCCAAGCAGATCAAGAACCACGGTCTGAAGGCCAAGGAATTCAGCATTGACGATAGTGCGCTGACCGAGATCATCCGCACCTACACCCGCGAGGCGGGCGTGCGCAACCTTGAGCGTGACGTGGCCAAGATCGCCCGCAAGGCGCTGACCAAGATCATCAAGAAAGAGGCAGAGACAGTGCATGTCACCGCTGCCAATATCGAAGATTTCCTTGGTGTGAAAAAGTTCCGCTATGGACTGGCCGAACAGGAAGATCAGGTTGGTGTTGTCACCGGGCTGGCCTACACGTCGGTGGGCGGTGAATTGCTGTCAGATCGAAGCGCTGCGTTTGCCCGGCAAGGGCCGGATGAAAACAACCGGCAAGCTGGGCGATGTGATGAAGGAAAGCATCGATGCGGCCAGTTCCTATGTGCGCTCGATCAGCCCGCAGATCGGTGTGAAACCGCCGGTGTTCGACACGATCGATATCCACGTGCACGTGCCTGATGGTGCAACGCCCAAAGACGGCCCGTCTGCCGGACTGGCGATGGTCACGTCCATTGTGTCGGTGCTCACCGGTATTCCGGTCCGCAAGGACATCGCCATGACGGGCGAGGTTTCGTTGCGCGGGAATGCGATGCCGATTGGCGGGTTAAAGGAAAAACTGCTGGCGGCGCTGCGCGGCGGGATCAAAACGGTACTGATCCCCGAAGAAAACGCCAAGGACCTGCCCGAGATTCCGGACAATGTGAAGGAAGGGTTGGATATCATCCCGGTCACACATGTGTCGGATGTCCTCAAACACGCCTTGGTGCGCGCGCCAGAGCCCGTGGAATGGGATCAGGCCGCCGAAGATGCAGCCGCAGCGGCCGCCCTTGCGGCGCGTTTGGCTGGCGGGGACAGCGCAACAGCGCACTAAGGCGCAGATCAAACAGAAAAAGGGCGCGTCCGGATTTGGGCGCGCCCTTTTTACTGTTTCCGTTTCGGCGAATTTTAGGCGTGCAAATACACCGTAACCGCGCCATACCCTGTTTATCTGATGCAAATCAGGTTAGGCTGTTTCCAATGTAGAAACGAAAACAACAGGCACCCTCATGAGCAAAGCTCCAAACAAACCCGCCACATCCAGCGACAGAAAAGCCCCGCAATCAGCGAAAGCCGCGTCAAAACCGGCATCAAATGCCAAGCCCGCGAAACCGTCCGCGCCCAACAAATCGGCCTCGGTCATGGCAGCGCCCAAAACGGACAGCCCGTTCAAGCCGACCATCGTCGAAACGGCCCAGCCCGTTCTTGCAGGGCCGATGATGCGCAAAAAGGAACTGATCGAAACCGTTGTAGCGCAATCGGGCGTCAAGAAACGCGATGCCAAGCCGGTGATCGAGGCGATGCTGTCCGTTCTGGGCAATGCCATTTCCAGCGGGCGAGAGTTGAACCTTGAACCGCTTGGCAAGCTCAAGATCAACCGCACCAAAACGGGACGTGGCGCAAAGGTCATGATCTGCAAACTGCGGCAAAGCACCGGCGTGCGCGGCGCGGGCCCGGACAATGCACCCGACCCGGACACGTCACACAAAGAGCCGCTTGCAGACACCGATGAGTGACGTTAAAACCGCTGCGCGCGGGTGATTAGCTCAGTGGTAGAGCGCTTCGTTCACATCGAAGATGTCAGGAGTTCAAATCTCTTATCACCCACCATTCTATTCCATTATTTTCGGTAAAATCTTGTAGTTTCAGGGGTATGTAGCGCCTTAACCGTTTTGCCGAGGTGGTGCGCAATGGGGATTATGATGCCGACCTTTGGTGACAGAATGACCAGCGGGTATGTTGTAGGTTGGACATCGACCATAAAATTGTTTTTTAATAACTCGGTCGCTTTAAGTAAATTGACGCCAAAGAGAGCTTTTTAGGCAAAAAATGTATCGATTAATGCTTTTTCGACATAATTCCGTATTTCTTTTTTCGATTGCTAACGCGCTCACAATTGGCCTTTTTCTGGTTGTGTTTGGCGCAAGTTCCGACTTGCGTGCTGATGGGTCTACAAGAAATGACCTTAAGGGTGCACTTATTGAGATGGGCTACAACGAAGTGAATGTAGACGGTTGCCAAGTTGTGTTTTCTCGACTTGTGCAACCGACGGAGAAAAACAATGGGTACTATAAGTACACAAGAGTTATTTCTCTAAACTCTCTGAAATATAATCCGGCTGCAGATATTCAATATTCGAGTGGGTCTCGAGCCTTCTATCAGCTCAACATCAGTGTAAGAGAAGGTTATTTGGACGAGAGATTTAGGATTTTTGAATTTAAAAAATGGGCAGAAAAAGAATATCCAAGTTCTGAATGGCCTTACGCCCACCCGGAAGATCACGACGATAATACACTTGCCCTAGAATATGCATTTCGGAGCAGATTTGCGGATTTGTCTCAACTGAATATGTGGGTATCTTTTTCAGAATTGGGCCATTCCACGAAATTTCCTCCGTCTTTCCAACTAACTTATCCAAGTCGTGCGCTACTGCTAAGGTTTCATGACGCATTGGTCTTATACGCCAGTCAAACTGAATGTCTCGACAGCGCAGAATGACATAAACTCTTAAAAATTCTGAGATTGCTTCAGTTTTCCCAATACCTTCTGTTTGGCGTTTAATTCCTTTCACCGGGCCCACATTGTTCCCGCGATAGACGGAAGTAAGTGATGTATATACAAAGCGGGTATTCGATGTCCGCTATAAAGTTCAACAGTATTTGCGTGACCAGTTTGAAGAACGTAATTGTTAGTTTGCTCTTGCTAGGTCAAAAAGTAGGTATGGTTTCGCGTTGATCCTCTACAGCCGTGCGAAACGTGCCAGTTCTCCCGCATCCGGATCAATTGACAGCTTGTCCACCGTACTGTTACACGGTCCATAATTGGCGCTGCAGGTTTATTCATTGTTTTCAATGCTTAGAAATACAATCGTTAACGTTCAAATCTCTTATCACCCTCCATTTTCTACTGGAATAGATTGATCGATGCGTCGGGATTTGCCGAAAATCTGGTTTCTGCGCCACGGCGAAACCTATTGGAACGCAGAGCGGCGGATACAAGGACAGCTTGAATCCGAACTGACGCCGCAAGGCGTAGAGGATGCCGTGCGGCAGGCGGCGATCATGAAGTCCGTTCTGGCGCCGGATATGGCCTGTTTCGTGTCGCCGTTGGGGCGGGCGCAGCAGACGGCGCGTATCGCGCTGGACGGGCAGGGGTTTCACACCGATGCCCGCCTTGCCGAAGCCCATGCGGGTGACTGGCAGGGCATGCGCAGGGATGATGTGTTTCGCGATTTTCCGCATCTCGCCACACCGGATATGACCATTCTGGAGATGTTCGCCGCTGCGCCGGGTGGAGAAAGCTTTGACGCCATTCATGCGCGGGTGTGTGATTTTCTGGATGATCTGACCGGCCCGAGCGTGATCGTTTCACACGGGCTGTTGGGGCAGGTGATGCGCGGCGTGGTGACGGGGCTGGACCGGTCCGGGATGGGGCGTTCCAGCAACCGGCAGGGCTGTGTCTACGTTCTTGAAAACGGCCGCGAGCACGTGCTTGACCACACCAGTGCGGCGATCTGAAACTTTTGCACCAAACACCCTTGCGCGGGCCGTCGCGAATGGGTACATCGCCCAAAGCGGGTGATTAGCTCAGTTGGTAGAGCGCTTCGTTTACACCGAAGATGTCGGGAGTTCGAGTCTCTCATCACCCACCACCGCATATAAGTGTTTTGTTTGTTCTTTTAATCGGAGAACAATTGATTGCTTGACCTCACCATCTCTTAGAATTTCTTGCAGTTCGGTTTCAGCTAACCTTTTCGTTTCGAAGCCTCATAGCAGAAAGTATGCAGATAGACAGGAGGCCAGATACTTTTGGCCTTCGCGAAGCCTTGAAAACGAATGTGTTTTTCTACTCGAGTAGGTTGGTGTTTATTACACTTATCTGCGTGAAATTTGCGAAGTGTTTCCGGGGGCGAGCAGATTGGTGGGAGAAACCGAGTGAAGCGATGGGCTTTTTATAAATACACTTACGAAGAATACTTGCCAAAAATACTTGATGGAACAGGGATCAAAGTAGGAACTTTGGACGAATATCGGGCTTTGGATACTCCCGGTTTCGGAGATGGTGTTGGAGAGGAATTTGTACAATCTCTTCGACCTGTTTCTGGGATAGAAGATCCCACTGAGAATGTTTCGATAGATTATTTGGATCGGTGACCTGCCACAGGATTTTTCCTCCGTTTGGAATTAGAGTCCGACCCAACGAAGGGACGGACAATGAAGCGATCAAGATACAGCGAAGAACAGATTTTTGGCATCCTGACGGAGCATGAGGCAGGCGCGAAGTGTGCTGACCTGTGCCGCAAGCATGGCATGTCGGAAGGCACCTTTTATGCCTGGAAAGCAAAGTTTGGGGGGATGACGGTTTCCGATGCCAAGCGGCTGAAGACGCTCGAAGACGAGAACGCCAAGCTGAAGAAGTTGCTGGCCGAGCAGATGCTCGATGCTGCAGCGATGAAGGAACTGCTGGCAAAAAAATGGTAAGGCCCGCCGTGAAGCGCGAAGCCGTCGCGCATCTTCAGGCCAGGCTGGGCCTGTCGGAGCGGCGGGCCTGCCGCCTTGTCGGGGCGGATCGCAAGATGATCCGCTACCAGTCCATTCGACCGCCCGAGACCGAGTTGCGCAAGCGGCTGCGGGATCTGGCCAATGAACGCCGCCGGTTTGGTTATCGGCGGCTATTCGTGCTGCTGCGCCGCGATGGCGAGCCGTCAGGCATCAACCGCATCTATCGGCTGTATCGAGAAGAAGGGCTCACGGTGCGCAGACGCCGCGCCAGACGCAAGGCCGTGGGAACCCGTGCCCCGATCCTGGTTGAGGCCCGCCCAAACGCAAGGTGGTCGCTGGATTTCGTCCATGATCAACTCGCCTGTGGTCGGCGGTTCCGTATTCTCAACGTCGTGGACGATGTGACACGGGAATGCCTGGCGGCCATTCCAGACACCTCGATCTCTGGGCGGCGTGTCGCGCAGGAGTTGACGGCCCTGATCGAGCGGCGCGGCAGCCCGGACATGATTGTCAGTGACAATGGGACCGAACTGACCAGCAACGCGATCTTAACCTTTGCCACGGAACGCAAGATCGAATGGCATTACATCGCGCCCGGTAAGCCCATGCAGAACGGTTTCGTCGAAAGTTTCAACGGTCGCATGCGCGATGAGCTTTTGAATGAGACCATGTTCCGGAACATGGCCCATGCCCGTGCCGTGATCCGGACATGGGCTGCTGACTTCAACGAAACACGCCCGCATTCGGCACTTGGCTACCAGACGCCCAAGGCATTCGCCGAACGCCTCACCACCGCAATCGACACCCGCGCTGCGCCAAATGAAAGCTCCGCGCGGATGTCGATTGCTCAACCTGCGCCAATCGGCGTATCAACCAAGAGGACTCTGATTCCGGGTGGATGAAAGTTCAGTGGCAGGTCATCGGTACTCTAGAGGTGATCCGCTTAATGACGATACTAGAGCATTTTTAATAAAGGCTTTTGGGATTGCCCATGCCGAGCACGTAGGTGAAGGCTTTTACGCGCGTCAAAATTGTCTAATAACGCAAGGTCCCAATGGGTACGTTTTTTGTGGGTCGAGATACAAACGTCAATCGACAATCAAGGAGGTCAAAGCAAACTCTGCTCATCACAGTGATGTGAATAGGCCGTACATGTGGGAATACCAATTGTTGATCCAATTGGTTTTGCAGCGGCTCTTTCTGCGGCAATAAGTAGGCAAGAAGGATGGGAAGATATCCCTGATACCATTGTTGATGATGTTGATTACATAGATGTGGTCCGTCACGTGGGGCTAGAAAACCCGCGAGTACCTCACCCACTGAAAAAGCACTACTCCTTTTCGGGGCAAAAGGAACACCGAGTTGTAATCTGCAAGTATATAGAGCCACGAAAGTCGGGGCAGGTTGTTGAATTGGAGTGCGATTGTTCCGGCTTCTTCGGAAAACCATTCAAAATTTAGATACTCGAGGTAAAATGATGTTTTCTATAATTATTCTGCCGAAGAGCAAATATTAAGGGTGGCTAAGCTTTCGCTGTAAAGTTGCGGCCAAATCTAAGGCACAACTATGGTTTGCCTATGCTGTACTTGCAGTGACCGCGAGTTGCAAAGACTACAAAAGCAACACGACCGATTAAGGCTTCGCTGCTCTTGCGAACTGACACGTCTGCTAGTGGCGGTGCGACGGTATCCAGACTGCCTATCGCTAAGTGGTAAGCTTACTTTAAAACTATGGAAGACTATATTGCACTCCACTGTAATAAACTCGTACTAGCTACGTAGGGTTGGGTGGCTGATCAAACGCCAGTCCTGCCCTCAACATCAGAGGCGCCCTCCGAAACACGGCTGAACCGAATTCATCCCTAAAGAATATAGCCATTGCGCCGTTTCAGTCGGCAGATGTCTTTTTTGTCGGTCGCAGTTTTCAGCGCCTCGGCGGTATAGTCTGCATCGGCTTGCAGTTCATCACAGAACCGCTGGATATTGGATTTCGGTTTGGCCTGCTGTTCTGTGGTTTCACTAGGCTGCCAGAGCCGGCCCCGACAGAGCGATGGAAAAAACACACGCTCGATCGGTAACTGTTCGTCCGCTGCGCAGGACAAAATGCGTTAAGGTGCAATTTTGAATATTTTGGTAATGTTTTCGGCTTTTGCGTGTGATTGTGCACATGTCCTGTCCGATTGCAGCAGTTTGTTCCGACGGGTTCAGGCTCTATCTTGAAGGAAACTTCATTGCTGGCGCCACAAGGAGAGAGCGACATGAGCTGGAACCCGACACTTGATCCCGATTGCCCGATCGGGGATGCGGTGGATTCGATAGATACACTGATTATTCCAACCAGCAGGGCAGGGGTGCCTGATGTCGACGCTACTGGAGGCCCTCCTGTGGGTCTCCTTGGTTTGGCCCATTGCGTGGATCGTGATGGGCCTGATCGACCTTTACTACTGGCACTGGTCTACCCATGCCGCTAAAGAAAAACCCCATCCGGAGCGCCTACCATGAGTACTGAAAAACTTGCATTTAGTTACCGTCGCTTCTCCTCGGCACAACAGAAGGGCGGGGATAGTATCACACGTCAGACACGGTCAGCGGAGGAGTGGTGTGATAAACACGGTTTCACCCTGTCGTCTGCTTCGTTCGAAGACCTTGGGGTGTCTGCCTTCAAAGGGGCTAACGCTGAGGTAGGTGCCCTCAGCACCAGCAAGATTATCGATCTGTCTGTCGAGGTTCTCAACGAAGGCCTCAGACCGCATCTGACTAAATGGCAAGCGCGTTTTCGGCATTGGTACGAGTACCGGACTGAGGACGTCGCCGACATCGATCCACAGACGCTGCAGAGGCAGTTTCCGGCCTACGAGGAATTGATGACGGACCTGTTGGCCGTTAATGAGAGGCTGATCGCTTATCGAAAAAAAATGAATGAGTTAGTTCGCGGGTGATGTGAGATAGGGCTTTGGCGGGATATACAACTCGCGCCGAATTGTGAGACTTTGCAAAGGCGTTGGACGAACCGCTGTAGGTTCGTTGGGGTGATCTGTGGGTGGATCATGAGTGCATCTCGGGCGGGCAGGTCAAGGACGCGTACCAGATCAGCTACTTGTCCGGCAGAGGGATAAACTCCTGATCATCGCCCACCGGCAGGTGAAACCTTGGGTTACTATCCCAGTTCTCTTGCCGCCATGCTTCCTTCGCTTCCTCAATACGCTCCTTGGAGGATGCCACGAAGTTCCACCAGATATACCGAGGCCCTTCGAGTGTTTCACCTCCCAGCAGCATCACCCGAGCACCCTGAGGTCCAGCTTTCATAGACACCCGATCATTGGGGCGGAACACCATCATCTTACCGGCAGTGTAGGTTTCACCGGCTACGCTTACCTCACCTTCAACCACGTATGCCCCTCGATCCTCGTGATCATTGGAAGGGTATCGAGGCACCCGCTTCAAGAACTGCATCGAGATAGAACATCTCTGCAGCCGTATCGACAGGCGCTCGTTCACCGTAAGCATTGCCAAGTATCAGGCGCACTTCCTTACCTTCTCCCTCGATCAACGGCAGGGTGTCGGCAGGGGCGTGTTGAAACAGTGGGTCACGGTCCTCGTGGTCCTTAGGTAGGGCGACCCAAGCTGGATGCCGAAGATGGCATCGGGTCCTTCTGGGTTTCATCATCGGTTCTCTCTGAGTGGGTGATGCCTTTTCCTGCCACCATCCAGTTCACCGCATTGGGTTCAATCCACTGGTCCGTCCCTAGGCTGTCCCTGTGGTGCATCCTACCGCGATACAGGTAGCTGATCGTGGCTAGACCTATGTGCGGGTGAGGGCGCACATCCAGTCCTTTTGTGGGGAGAAACTCAGCGGGTCCCATTTGATCGAAGAAAATGAAACTTCCAATCATCTGACGGCGGGGTGCGGGTAATGCTCTACGCACTTCGAAGCCGCCCAGATCGCGGGCACGGGGGATGATCAAGGTCTCAATGGAATCTACTGAGTCACCCATGGGGCAGTGGGGGTCCAACGCGGGGTTCCAAGACATTCGTTGCTCTCCTGTGATGGCATCATCGTTGATCGTAAATATGGCTGAGGGGTGGTATGGATGGAAGCCGCAGAGTGGAACATGGGCTGTGCGGGGTTGCACATGGGTGTGCTGTGGGGGTTCGATTCTGGGTCAAAAATCCGAGCGGGTATATATACGTAAACCTTCCCCGACTTCCCCCCGTGGGGCCTCCAGAAACCCCTGCGAATACTCGAAGGGCACGGGGGGTGCACCCGTCACCTAAGCGGCTGGGGATACCGCAAGAGGCCTCAAGATCAGCGCTGTGTCACACCTCAAGTGACACGAATGGGGGCAAAACCCCTTGTTTATATGAGTGGAATGGATGGTAGGTTACCACACTAATGGTATGGCCGAAAAAGAAAAATGAATTAGGGACTTCGATCAGATGGGGCCAGCAGAATTCCTGCGCGGCAAGGGGCTTGATGTGCGCCCGCATCCCCATATCGGGCTGGCAACCATCAGCTATCTTTATCGCGGGCGCATGCACCATCGGGATTCGCTGGGCACCGATGCGTGGATTGAACCGGGGGCAGTCAACTGGATGGTGGCGGGGCACGGCATCACCCATTCGGAACGGACCGACGATGAAACCCAGACCGATCCGATGCCGTTTTTCGGCATTCAGACATGGGTGGCCCTGCCCAAAGACGCAGAAGACCAGCCTGCCGCGTTTGAACACGCGCCCAAAGATGCGCTGCCCCTGCTGGAAGGCGAGGGCAAGGAAGTGCGGTTGATCCTTGGGGATGCGTGGGGGGAAACCGCACCGGTCAAAACCGCATCCGAGATGTTTTACGCCGATGCGGTTCTGGCCCCGTCCGCCAAACTGCCTTTGCCCGACAATCACGAGGATCGCGGGATTTATGTTGTCGAAGGCAGCATTGATGTGGCGGGACAATCGTTCGAGGCGGGGCGCATGATGGTGTTCCGGCCCGGTGACAGGATCAGCGCCACGGCGGGGGCGCAAGGGGCACGATTGATGCTGCTGGGGGGCGCCACTCTGGAAGGGTCGCGCCATATCTGGTGGAATTTTGTGGCGTCATCGAAAGACCGGATTGATGCGGCAAAAGAAGCATGGCGCGCAGGCGATTGGGCGCATGGCCGGTTTCAGCTGCCACCGGGGGATGATGCAGAATTCATTCCGCTACCGGATCGTTGAGATTGCGCGGGTATGTTTGTGTTGATCTCTGGTTTTTGCCAAAATTTGCAAACCACGCTTGACGGCGCATGGGCCGCACCATAAGACAGCCGAACGTTCCGCAAGGAACGTGCAGTGGGCGGTTGTAGCTCAGTTGGTTAGAGTACCGGCCTGTCACGCCGGGGGTCGCGGGTTCGAGCCCCGTCAACCGCGCCACCGCTGCACAAAAAGGCCCCCGGTTCGAGGGGCCTTTTTTGTGCGCTTTGATCGCGGTCGGGCGATCAATTTCCCCAGTCGGCGAACACCTCGAAACCCTTGGCGATGGGCGCGTTTTTCAGATGCTCCTTGAACTCGTTCCAGACAGCGAGCACGGCATCGGCATTGGCATCTGAAATCTCTTTGCTTTCGACCAAAGACACCACACAGCCGCTGCCATCATCATTCACCGAATTGATGAATTTGATCATGCCCGGCATCGCCATTATCTTGGGCTTCATATTTTCCAGTAGGGCTTTGGCCTTATCAATGGATTCTGGTTTAAGTTGGTAATGCGTTACCCGCGCGTACATAATATGTCCTCCCGAAAATCAGGCCGTAATTGACCTGCGGTGGTAATGTTAGCATGAAAGGCCAATCCTCCCAAGACATCCGGCATTTGCGGGGGCGAGGGGAAATGTAGCGCGGTCTTTCGCAGCCAATCCGACATATCCTATTGACGCCAAAACGCACTTCGCCTATCCCGCATGCCACGCGCGGTTGTAGCTCAGTTGGTTAGAGTACCGGCCTGTCACGCCGGGGGTCGCGGGTTCGAGCCCCGTCAACCGCGCCATTATCCCCTAATGTGAAACGCCCCGGCCTTCGGTCAGGAACGCACGCAAGATGCGCGCAGTGTCCCGCGGGTGTTGTTCCGCAAAGAAGTGACCGCCCGGTATCGCTTTGACCTGCATGGCAGACAGACGGTCCGCCCAGATTGCGGCCACATCATAGTTACGCCCAACCACACCATCAGCCCCGTAGAGGATCAGGGCTGGGCAGGTCACGCGCCTGTCCAGATCGCTGGCGTCCAGTGCGAAATCAACATCAATCGCCGCGCGGTAATTGTTGCACATTGACGCAATCGTCGCCGGATCGCGCCACGCGGTACGATAGCTTTCCAGCGCGTCGGAGGCGAAATCGGACAGCGTTGCCGCCCCCCATCCCAACAGGCAGCTTTCGAAATAGGCATCCGGATCATAGCCGATCAGCGTTTCGGGAAACGGGGCAGGTTGGGACAGAAAGAACCAGTGGTAATAGGCGCGCGCAACGGTTTGGTCCAACGCGGCCAGAACATGATGTGTTGGCGCAATGTCCATCAGTGTCAGGCTTTGCACCGCATCCGGTGCGTCCAGTGCCAGACGGTGCGCCGTGCGCGCCCCGCGGTCATGGCCCACCAGATGAAACCTCTTATGCCCCAGATAGCGCATCAGGGCGATCTGATCCGCCGCCAGAGGGCGAAAGCTGTTCTGCTCGATCCCGTCCGGTTTGGACAATTCCCCGTAGCCGCGCAAATCCGACGTGACCACCGTGAACCTGTCTTCCAGTTCAGGGCGTATTTTGTCCCACATGGCGCGGGTTTGCGGAAAACCGTGCAACATCAGAACCGGCGGGCCGGTTCCGCAGGTGTCGTAGGCAATGCGCTGGCCGTTGACCTGTGCGAAGTCTGTCATGGGACCAAACCGCCCTAGGTCAGCGCATCCAGTATGCGGGCCCAGCTGCGCATACCTTTGTGGAAACTTTCCATGTCGTATTTTTCATTCGGAGAATGGATTTGATCGTCATCCCTGCCAAACCCGATCAGCATCGCATCCATGCCCAGAATATCCTTAAAATATCCGGCAATCGGAATGGATCCGCCGCATCCGATATAGGCCGCCGCACGGGGCCATTCATCGCTCAGCGCGCCGCGCGCCTTTTCAAAGGCGGGATGATCGATCGACATTTGCGAGGCGGGCGACCCTTTTTCTGTGCGATAGTCTACGGTGAACCCGTCGGGCAAAGCGTTTTCCAGATAGGCGCGGAATGCGGTACGGATTGCTTCGGGGTCTTGGGTGCCGACAAGGCGGAAACTGATCTTGGCGCTGGCCTTGGACGGCAGTACGGTTTTGAACCCGTCCCCGGTATAACCGCCCCAGATGCCGTTCACATCGCAGGTGGGGCGTGACCAGATCATTTCCAGCGGAGTGCGGTCGACCTCTCCGGCGGGGTCTTTCAGCCCGACATCGCCCAGATAGGCGGTGTGGTCGAAATTCAGCCCCTGCCACTGGCTGCGGATTTCATCGGACAGTTCCGGCACGCCGTCGTAAAAACCGGGCAGGGTGATGCGGCCGGTTTCATCATGCAATCCGGCAATGATTTTGGTCAGAACGCGGATCGGGTTCATCGCGATGCCGCCATACATGCCCGAATGCAGATCGCGCGACGGGCCGGTGATGGTGAAATCCTCGCCCAGCAACCCGCGTAACATGGTGGTGATGGCGGGCACGGCGCTTTCGAAAAGGCCGGTGTCGCAGATCAGGGCGATGTCGGCGGTCAGTTCATCCTTGTTGTCCTGCATGAACGGCACAAGGCTGGGTGACCCGGATTCTTCCTCGCCCTCGAAGAAAAAGGTGATGCGGCAGGGCAGGGTGCCATGCACCGCCTTCCACGCGCGACAGGCCTCGACAAAGGTCATCAACTGGCCCTTGTCATCCGACGAACCGCGGCCACGGATCACCTGGCCTTTTTCGGTGTCCTGAACTTCGGGATCAAACGGATCACGATCCCACAATTCCAGCGGATCGACCGGCTGCACATCGTAGTGGCCGTAAAACAGCAAATGGGGCGCGTCCGCCGCACCGTCGACATGGCCCACAACCATCGGATGGCCGGGGGTTGGGCGTTTGCTGGCCGTGATGCCAAGGCTTTCCAGATCGGCCACCAGCCAGTCGGCGGCGGTATCACAATCGGCTTTGAACGCCGGATCGGTGGAAATGGACGGAATGCGCAGCAGATCAAGCAACCGCTCGGTGGCAGCGGGCAGGTCCTGATCGATTTTGGCAAGAACGGCATCTACGGACATGGAAAACTCCTGTATTTGGTCGGGGTGACCGTAGCAGGCGGCCACCCCAAGTCCAGAGCCCCCTAAAGAGATATCGTTACCCATTCAATCGTGACCAAGGCAGCACCGGATCACTTACATATCAGAAATGCCCCCCGGCCCGTTACACCCGTAGAAACCCGCAAAGTGATTCCTTGGCGTGGCACCCCCCGCTTTGAACAGCTGGCCTGCATTTTCCAATAGCAGAACATCTGATCTGGTCTTTTTCATGGTGTCGCCCTCGGGTGTGAACAGGGGTTTTGCCCTGATCGGCCCGTCGTTGCGTTCCGCGAAACAAACCACGTGGAAATGCGATAGACGTAACGTTGCGATAATCCGCAAGTCTCTGATTATTATATTTTAAAAATAAAAACTTGTTACAGTTACTATGAAAATCAGTGTGCGCCTGATTTTGAAATCCCGCCAGTCCGGAAAACCTTACCCTGCGTCATCGCCGTCCTGTTTTGACAGGGCTTGATCTGGATCAAGGCTGCGACACCGCGCCCCCGCCTAACTGGTTGAACCAAGGGCGCGCGATCTATATCCATTCATAAAACCGAATGCGGTTGCGTGCCGCCGACAACTTGCCTTTGATGGCAGACCAGATGAACGGAGATGCCGGGTGGATTACAACGCGAAACTAGATCAGGCGCTTGCCCGTCTGCATGACGAAGGCCGTTACCGCACATTTATCGATATCGAACGGCGCAACGGGGCATTCCCGCATGCGATCTGGCGCCGCCCCGACGGGACAGAACAAAACATCACCGTGTGGTGCGGAAATGACTATCTGGGAATGGGCCAGCACGAGGTTGTGCAATCGGCCATGCACGAGGCGATCAATGCCACAGGTGCCGGATCGGGCGGCACCCGCAATATTTCCGGCACGACCGTTTATCACAAACGGCTTGAGGCCGAACTGGCCGATCTGCACGGCAAGGAAAGCGCGTTGCTGTTCACCAGCGCCTATATCGCGAATGATGCAACTTTAAGCACTTTGCCGAAGCTGTTTCCCGGCCTGATTATCTATTCCGACGCGCTGAACCACGCGAGCATGATCGAGGGCGTGCGCCGCAATGGCGGGGCCAAGCGGATATTCCGCCACAATGATCTGGACCACCTGCGCGAATTGCTGGAAGCAGACGATCCCGAAGCGCCCAAACTGATTGCGTTTGAATCGATCTATTCGATGGACGGCGATTTCGGCCCGATCGAGGCGATCTGCGATCTGGCGGACGAATTCGGCGCGCTGACCTATATTGACGAGGTGCACGCCGTTGGCATGTACGGTCCGCGCGGGGCAGGTGTGGCCGAACGTGACCGGTTGATGCACCGTTTGGACATCATCAACGGCACATTGGCCAAAGCCTATGGCGTGATGGGTGGCTATATCGCGGCATCGCATAAAATGTGTGATGCCATAAGGTCTTATGCGCCGGGCTTCATCTTTACGACATCGCTGCCGCCTGCGGTTGCTGCGGGTGCTGCGGCTTCGGTTGCCTATCTGAAACGGCATCCCGAACTGCGCGAACAGCACCAGACCCAGGCCAAGATTCTGAAAACACGGCTGAAGGGCCTTGGATTGCCGATCATTGATCATGGCAGTCATATCGTTCCGGTGATGGTGGGCGATCCGGTCCACACCAAAAAACTGAGCGATATGCTGTTGCAGGATCATGGCATTTACGCCCAGCCGATCAACTTTCCGACGGTGCCGCGTGGCACCGAAAGATTGCGCTTTACCCCATCGCCCGTGCATGGCCCGAAAGAGATGGATGCGCTGGTCCGCGCCATGGACAAACTATGGTCACATTGTGCGCTAAATCGCGCCAACATGGCTGGTTAACCTTTCCTAACAGTGCAAAGCATCTTGCTTTGTGTTAGCGTTCTGGAAACAAACACGCGTGTACGAATCGTTGGGACGATTTCGCGTGTTTTTAGGGGGCGGATAGTTAGGTATGATCGGGCGTAGGTTATCCCGTAAGGCCGCAGAGGTCGTTGTTGAACCCAAAGGGTTCGATGATTTCGATCTGCGGCTTGGTGACGTGATGCGCGGTGAGCGTGCCACGATGGGAAAATCCCTTTTGGATGTGCAGCGCGAATTGCGCATCAAGGCGGCGTATATCGCTGCCATCGAAAACTGCGACCCGTCCGCTTTTGATACACCCGGATTTATCGCCGGATATGTGCGCTCTTACGCGCGCTATCTGGAAATGGACCCTGACAAGGCGTTTGCATCCTTTTGCGAAGAAAGCGGCTTTTCCGTAGCGCACGGCATGTCCGAGGCCGCATCGGTTGTCAAAAAGCCCAGCCGGGAAGAACGGCTTTCCGGTCCGAACCGCGACCCGTTTTCTGCCCCGTCGATGCCTTTCGTGCCGGCGGGCGAAGCGATGTGGACACGCATTGAACCCGGTGCGGTTGGATCGATGCTGGTTCTGGTCGGCCTGATCAGTGCCATCGGGTTTGGCGGTTGGTCTGTTCTGAAAGAAGTGCAGCGTGTGCAATATGCGCCGGTGGATCAAACGCCCGTTGTCCTGTCGGATCTTGATCCGCTGAACGCAACCATTGATCAGACTGCGCCGGCAAATGTTGTGTCATCGACATCCGATGTCATTGTGCCGCCATCCCCCGAAGCGTTTGACAGGCTTTATCGTCCGCAAGCGTTGGACGTGCCCGTTCTGGTGGCCCGTGACGCGCCTATTTCTACGCTTGACCCGAATGCATCGGGCGTCTTTACCTCGCCGCAGGCGGTTTCCGATCCTGTGGTTTTGACTGCAGATGCGGGCAACCCCGCCAATGCGGTGCCTCAGGTGGTGGAAACGCCAACACCGGGCCTGCGCGTTGTCGCGGTTCGCCCGTCCTGGGTTCGGGTGCGGGCCGCCGACGGCACTGTGATCTTTGAATTGATCATGGAAAAGGGCGACACGTACGAGGTGGCAACAACCGAAGAACCGCCAACGCTGCGCGTGGGTGAATCCGGCGCGATCTATTTTGAAATGAACGGCGCCCATTACGGACCGGCCGGGGAAAGCGGGTCTGTCACGGCCAATGTATCGCTGTCCATTGCGGCGCTGAGCGAAACCTACGCGATTGCCGATCTGGAACAGGACAGCGATCTGGCGCAGATGGTGGCCGAATTGCAAACACCTGTGGTTGTTCAGGACTGACCGGCGCGGCGCGACCGTGCGCCTTGCACGAAACGGTTTGCTGCCCTACCTAATACCTAGTTTACAGATGCAATCGAAAAGGGTTTGCGCCCATGTCGCTGAACCACATACGCCCCTGGAAAAACATCTACCGGCGCACATCGCGCCAGATCATGGTGGGTAGTGTGCCGGTGGGCGGGGACGCCCCGATCGCGGTTCAGACCATGACAAACACGCTGACCACCGATGTGGCGGGGACCATCGCACAGGTGCAGGCCGCTGCGGATGCGGGCGCGGATATTGTGCGTGTCTCGGTGCCTGATCAGGACAGCGCCAAGGCCCTGAAAGAGATCGTACGCGAAAGCCCCGTTCCCATCGTGGCCGATATCCATTTTCACTACAAACGCGGCATCGAAGCGGCCGAGGCCGGTGCGGCCTGCCTGCGCATCAATCCCGGCAATATCGGGGACCCGGCCCGCGTTAAAGAGGTGATCAAGGCCGCGCGCGATCACAATTGTTCCATCCGGATCGGCGTGAATGCCGGATCACTGGAAAAGCACCTGCTTGAAAAATATGGTGAACCTTGCCCCGATGCCATGGTCGAAAGTGGTTTGGATCACATCAAGATATTGCAAGATAACGATTTTCATGAGTTCAAGATCAGCTGCAAGGCGTCAGATGTGTTCATGTCCGCCGCAGCCTACCAGAAGCTGGCCGATGCAACAGACGCGCCGATCCATCTGGGGATCACCGAAGCTGGCGGATTGGTCAGCGGTACGATCAAGTCCGCTATCGGATTGGGCAATCTGTTGTGGATGGGTATTGGCGATACAATCCGCGTGTCCCTGTCCGCCGATCCGGTGGAAGAGGTCAAGGTCGGCTTTGAAATCCTGAAATCACTGGGCCTGCGCCATCGTGGCGTCAACATCATTTCCTGCCCCAGTTGCGCGCGGCAGGGCTTTGACGTGATCAAGACGGTTGAAGCGCTGGAGCTGCGTCTGGAACATATCAAAACCCCGATGAGCCTGAGCATCATCGGATGTGTGGTGAACGGCCCGGGCGAGGCGCTGATGACCGATGTGGGCTTTACCGGCGGCGGGGCCGGTGCGGGTATGGTCTATCTTGCGGGCAAGCAAAGCCACAAAATGGACAATGACCGGATGGTCGACCACATCGTTGAACAGGTTGAAAAGCGTGCCGCCGAAATCGAATCCGAAATGTCACTGGCGGAACAGGCGGCAGAATAGCCGCCTGACGCGCTTAGCGCGATCGTAGATCGGCCACCAGCGCCTGCATCTGGTCCAGCGGAAGATATCCGCGCAACAACTGGTCCTGCATCACAAATGTGGGCGTGCCATTGATTTCCAGACGTTGTGCCAGTGCGCGGGTGCGGGCAATTTCCTGTGTGACGGCATCGCTGTCCATCGCGGCGATGATCGCGTCGGTTTCAAAGCCCAGCGTGTCTGACAACCGGCGCAGGCTGGTTTCGCTCACATCGCCGTTCATCGTCATCAGGGCGTCGTTCAAGACCTTGTATTCCGCGTCGCCGGCCACCTGTTTCGCGGCAATGGCAAAGCGCGAGGCCAGCAAAGATTGTTCGCCCAGAATGGGCAGTTCCTTGACGATCAGTCGGATATTTCCATCGCTTTCCAGCAGTTGGGCAACTTCGCCATGGGCGCGGCGGCAATATCCGCAGCGGTAATCCAGAAATTCGACCAGTGTAATATCGCCGTCCGGATTTCCACCGACCCAGGAATAACCGTCATCGAAAATATCGGCTGCGTTCGCTTGGACCAGCGCGATATCGCTTTGCGCCTGCGCCTGGTTCTGCGCTTCTTCCAGCGCGGCAACCGCTTCCATGATCACTTCGGGATTATCCAGAAGATAGGCGCGAATTTCGGCGCGAAACGCTGAGCGTTCGCTGTCTGACATCGCCTCCATATCAAAGGCAAGGGCGGGGGCGGATAGCATCAGAAAGGCCATCAATGCAGTCAGTGTTTGTTTCATGACGGGTCTCCGATCCGGTTTGTTCAGCTGCGTTCGGCAGCAATGATCACATCCTGCGCGCGTTGCCAAGGGCCAGACCCCGTAGGCAAAAGGCCGGACGCGCGTTTGGCGTGTATTTCGGCGTCTTTCAGGCGGCCCTGCAAAGCATAACGTTCTGCTGTAACAAGAGAGGCCATTCCGTTCTGGCCCTGACGTGCATAGGCAACTGACAGATCACGCAACAGACGCGTATCACGAAAATCAAGCGCGCGGGCCTTTTCCAGCACGTCCAGCGCTGCGCCGAATTGTTCGTTTGCCAGCAATGCGCGCCCATACCCGCTCAGGATCAGGGCATCCTTGGGGGCCAGATCAACGGCCTGCTTGTATGCCGTTACAGAAGCCCCGATCTGGCGGCTTTCCAGCAGGATCTGCCCCTTGAGTTCGTAGTAAAAGGGATCTGACGGGCGCAGTGCGATGGCGCCGTTGATGGCGGCCACGGCCTTGGACGCGTTGGAATTGCGGTGGTACGCGACAGCCTGCCGCATCAGGGTTATGTCTTGTGTCGGTCCTTCGGCGGCGCGCGCGAATGTCCATTTGGGCGACCTTGTGAACGCCGATATTTTCCCGCGTGCACGGGCATACCAGTAGATGCGGTCCGGATCCGGCGTGCTGGTGTCGCCAAAGGCGGCGACAAATGCTTCCATCGCACGTACGCGATCACGGCTTAAGGGGTGAGAGCGTGCATAAGGGTCCTGTCGCCCGCCAATCAACAATTCCTGCCCTTCGAAAATACGCAAAACTTTCAGCATACCGTTGGGGCTGACACCGGCGCGTTTCAAGAACCGGACGCCGGATTGATCGGCAGAGGCTTCTTCGCTTCGGGTGTGGGCCAGAAAGCTGCGCTGCGCCGAAGAACTGGTGCCAATAGCCAGCCCTGTCGCGGCCTCGCCCTGGCCACTGGCGGCGGCGACGGCTGCCAATGCCATGCCCAAGCCCGAAACCGTGCGGGCATTGCGTAAATTCGCCATCCTGCGCGAAATGTGGCCGTTGACGATATGCGCCGCTTCGTGGGCGATGACACCTTGCAGCATCTCGGGTTCGTCCAGTTTCAATATCAGGCCGTAATTGATGAAAATCGCATCGGAATCGATGATAAAGGCGTTCAGCGCACTGTCATTCACAATCAAAATGCGCACACGGTTCGGATTCAGACCGGCCGCCTGCAACACGGGTTCCGCCAGTTTGCGCAACGCATGTTCGATGTCGGGATCCCTTAACAGCTGCACGGCATGGGCGGGCAGCGCCACCAGCACGGCCAGCGCAAAAGCGAAAAACAGGCGCAAAGGACCCAGCGCGCGCATTGACGCTGGCACGGTTTCGCGGTGAAAGGGACGCCATAAATCCATGATCGCATTTAGGAGTGTTCTGGTGAAAAACTCAACCCGATCTCAGGTCAATCCCTTCATTGTGATGGATGTCATGGAGGCTGCGCGCCGTGCAGAGGCTGCGGGCCGCAGGATAATCCACATGGAAGTCGGACAACCGGCGACCGGTGCCCCAAAGGGGGCAACGCAGGCTTTGGCCAAAGCAATGGAAAGCCAGTCGTTGGGGTATACTGTTTCGCTGGGCCTGCCTGCGTTGCGGGCACGGATCGCGCGGCTTTATGGCGATTGGTACAATGTCGATCTTGATCCGGAACGTGTGGTGATCACTTCGGGGTCTTCGGGGGCGTTTATCCTGTCGTTCACGGCGCTGTTTGACAGCGGGGACCGTGTTGGTATCGGCGCGCCGGGATATCCTTCGTACCGCCAGATCCTGCATGCGCTGGGGTTAAACCCTGTTGATCTGCCGACAGCGCCGGAAAACCGACTGCAACCGGTGCCGTCCGATTTTGCAGGGCTTGATCTGGCGGGGTTGCTGGTGGCGTCGCCGGCCAACCCGACCGGTACCATGCTGGACCGCGCCGCCATGAGCGACCTGATCACAGCCACGCAGGCACAGTCGGCGGCATTCATTTCCGATGAAATCTACCATGGAATCGAATATCAGGCCAAAGCGGTCAGCGCGCTTGAGATCACGGATCAGTGTTATGTCATCAATTCGTTTTCCAAATACTTCAGCATGACAGGGTGGCGCGTGGGCTGGATGGTGGTGCCGCCGGATCACGTGCGCACCATCGAACGGCTGGCGCAGAACCTGTTTATCTGTGCCCCGCATGCGGCCCAGATCGCCGCGCTTGCGGCGTTGGACTGTGACAGCGAATTACAAGCAAATATGGATGTTTACAGAGCGAACCGCACCCTGATGCTGGACGGATTGCCCAAGGCCGGGTTTTCCCGTTTCGCGCCGCCTGACGGGGCTTTTTATGTGTATGCGGATGTATCTGACTTGACCGATGACAGCCGCGCCTTTGCAGCGGAAATTCTTGAAAAAGCCGGTGTGGCGGTCACGCCGGGGTTGGATTTTGATCCGGTGCGCGGGCACACAACATTGCGGTTTTCCTATGCCGGATCAACCGAAGACATGCAGGAAGGTCTTGAACGGCTGGCCACGTTTATGGCGCAGCGCATGGCCCGCAATTAATTGGCCTTGGCGATTCCATTCGCCACCGCGCTGGGGTAGGATGCCGGCAAAACGCAAACATGCGGCGGGCAGATGATCAGGCTTATTCTTTTCCTATTGGCATTTGGCCTGTGGCCCCTGATTGGCGCGGCCCAGAACCTAAGCGCCTTGGCGCGGGTGGATGGCGAACGCAGCGCCATCACCGACGGGTGGTGGGGGACCACGGATATCGATCTGCATCTTAGTCAGGCGGTGCCGTACCGGGTTTACACACTGACCGACCCGCGCCGCCTTGTGATCGATTTTCAAGAGGTCGACTGGTCTGGCGTATCCCGCGATGCGCTGCTGGATAGCAAACGCATCACCGATGTGCGCTTTGGCCCGTTCCGCCCCGGATGGTCGCGCCTGATTGCCGATCTGACAGACCCGATGGTTCTGGACAGGGCCGGTCTGGACACGGACATCGCAACGGGAACGGCACACCTGCAGATTACACTGCGGAAAACCGATGCGGACACCTATGCCGTACGGTCGGGTGCACCTTCTGATCTGCAATGGGCGTTGCCTGAACCCGCTGATGTGCCAGCGCGTGCCCCGCGTACAGCGGACGACCCGCTGATTGTGGTGATTGATCCGGGCCATGGCGGCGTAGACCCCGGCGCCGAACGTGATGGCGATGTGGAAAAGGTTCTGATGCTGCAATTTGCGCGGGAACTGCGCGAGGTGCTGGTGCGGTCCGGCGGGTTTGATGTGGTGCTGACGCGGGATGCGGATGTTTTTGTGTCGCTGCAACAGCGCATTGCCATTGCGCATCGCGCGGGCGCGGATGTGTTCCTGTCGCTGCATGCGGATTCCCTTTCCGAGGGGCAGGCGCATGGCGCAACGATCTACACCTTGTCGGACGAGGCATCGGACAAGGCCACCGAAGGTCTGGCCCAGCGTCACAACCGTGCGGATATTCTGGCCGGTGTCGACCTGTCGGGATCGGATGACGAGGTGACCGGCATCTTGCTGGAACTGGCGCGTCAGGAAACCAGACCCCGAACCGAAGCGCTGGCGCGGGCGCTGGCGGACGCGATGGAAAGGGCCGGCGGCCCGATGAACAGCCGTGCGATCCGACATGCGGGGTTTTCGGTGCTGAAAGCCGCCGATATTCCGTCTGTTCTGCTCGAACTGGGATTTTTATCAAGTGACCGTGACCTCGATAATCTGCGTGATCCGGAATGGCGCGCCCGTATGGCGCGCGGTATCCGGCAGGGCCTGCAGGAATGGGCGGTGCTGGACGAGGCGGTGCGGGATCTCGTGCGGCAATAATTCCTCGCGCCAATCAGATCACACGGCGGATTTCCGCATTTTTAGCAAAAAGAAAGCGGAGGATCGGCTCTTGAAACCAAGGTCGGGTTATGACGTGGCGGGAAATGGCCACGCGCGACACACTCGTGTTTTGACGCCCCGCATGTGGCACCCTATATAGGGGCAGTCCCCAAAGTAAGGCCGTGCGCGTGTTTCGATTCATCCTGTCATTTTTCGGTGCGATTTTCAGCGTTCTGACGCTGGGCATTGCGGCTGTCGCGCTGACCATCGGGGGCATCTTCTGGATGTACGGGCGCGATTTGCCGAGCCACGAATCTCTGGCGCAGTACAAACCGCCCACGATCAGCCGGATTTATTCGGGCGAGGGCGAAATCATTGACGAATTCGCGCGGGAACGGCGTTTGTTTGTTCCGGCCGAGTCGATCCCCGATCTGGTGAAGCAGGCGTTTATTTCTGCGGAAGACAAGAATTTCTATACGCATGCCGGCTATGACGCGCGCGGTATTGCGGCCGCCGGGTTCGAAGCGATCAAGACCCGCGGCAAGACCGTGCGCGGGGCATCGACGATCACGCAGCAGGTGATGAAGAATTTCCTGTTGTCCGGTGACCGTCAGGCCGAGCGCAAGATCAAAGAGATCATTCTGGCCGCGCGGCTGGAAGAGACTTTGGACAAAGAGCGGATTCTGGAACTTTATCTGAACGAGATTTTTCTGGGCCAGAACTCCTACGGGGTCGCGGCCGCGGCACAGACCTATTTCAACAAAAGCCTGAGCCAACTGGCCCCGCATGAAGCGGCCTTTCTCGCGTCATTGCCCAAGGCACCATCCGATTACCATCCGGTGCGCGAAAAGGAACGGTTGCAGGCCCGGCGCGATTTTGTGCTGAAAGAGATGTTCGAGAACGGCTATCTGGACAAGGAAACCTACGAGATCGAACTCGCCGCGCCGCTTCGCTCGGTGCAGAACGGCGATTTCGAAAGCTTCCGCACAGCTTTGCCGCCACGAGATTATTTCACCGATGAAATCCGCCGCCAGTTGAGCGAGGATTTTGGCGAGGGCGAGTTTTTCACCGGCGGCCTGACGGTCCGCGCGACCATTGATGCGCAAATGCAACCGATTGCGGCCAATGCCTTGCGTCGCGGGTTGGAAAAATACGACCGTGGCACCGGCATCTGGCGCGGCACCGGCAAAAAAATCGATCCCGCGCTTTTGAGCGACGAAGAAAGCTGGCGCACCGCATTGGCGGATGTGAAAGTGGCGCGCGATGTCGATCTGGATGGTCAATGGTACCCGGCTGTGGTGCTTGAGGTGGGCAACAATGACGCGCGCATCGGCATCGAAGGCGTGGAAGATGACGCCGACGGACATTTCATTCCCGCCAAGGATGTCCAGTGGGCGCGCAAGCGTCGTTCGGACGGATCATTGGCCAGCAAGGCCAAGGTCGCGGGCGATCTGGTCGAAGCCGGAGATGTTGTTCTGGTGCGTCGGATGACCAGTGACGAAGACGGCAGTTTCATCCGCTGGACGTTGCGGCAGGTGCCCGAAGTGCAGGGCGGCTTTGTCGCGATGGACGTGAACACGGGCCGTGTGATTTCGATGCAAGGCGGGTTTTCCTACCAGCATTCGGTGTTCAACCGTGCCACCCAGGCGCAGCGCCAGCCGGGATCGTCGTTCAAACCGTTCGTTTATGCGGCCGCCCTTGATAGCGGATATTCCCCCGCGACCATCGTGATTGATGCCCCGATCGAGATTAACACGCCGCAGGGTCTGTGGCGTCCGCGCAATGCATCCAACCAGTATTACGGGCCAACGCCGCTGCGTACCGGGATCGAACGGTCACGTAACCTGATGACCATCCGGCTCGCGCAAGAGGTCGGGATGGATGTTGTGGCGGCCTATGCGGAACGGTTCGGGGTGTATGATTACATGGGCCAGTTTCTGGCCAATGCGCTTGGGTCCGAAGAAACCACGCTTTACAAGATGGTCACGGCCTATGCGATGTTTGCCAATGGCGGCGAACGGTTGCAGCCAACGCTGGTTGACCGGGTGCAGGACCGGTACGGCAAAACCATTTACCGGCATGACCAACGCGTGTGTTCCGATTGTTCCGATCCTGCGCATTCGCAATGATCTGGGCCCGCGGATCGTTTCCAACCGCGACCAGATCATGAATGCGGTCACGGCCTATCAGCTGACATCGATGATGACCGGCGTTGTCGAACGCGGCACCGCAAGCGGGTATGTCAAGCTGGGTGTGCCCGTGGCGGGAAAGACCGGAACAACCAACGATGCGCGCGACGTGTGGTTCATCGGCTTTACGAGCAACATCGTCGCCGGTTGCTATATCGGGTATGACAGGCCGCGCCCGATGGGGCGCAGCGCGTTTGGCGGCGCGATGTGTGGCCCGGTGTTTCAGGAATTCATGACCGAGGCGACAGCCAAATATGGGGGTGGTCAATTTGCCATTCCCCCGGGCGGGACATTCATCAAGATCGACCGGTTCACCGGTGCGCGCCTGCCGAACGAAGCATCCGGTGCCAATGTCGTCGCGGAATATTTCCGTGACGGTGAAGAACCGATTTTCGGTCTGACATTTGATGGCGGATTTGCAATGGGATCGAACCTGCCGCTGTTTCAGGAAGTGCTTGAAAGCGGGCGACAGGTTACGACATCATCGGGTGAAACCGCTACGGTGGGGCCAAAAGCAGATTTCGGCACGGTCAGTTCGGGTGGATTGTACTAGCCCTATATAAGCAACCGGCACCGCTTGCCCGCGCTGCGGGGCTGGTTTATCACCGCATTTCCAACACTCATAGACAGGTCATTGCCGGATGCGCGCAGACGCCCAAAACACTGTGGATCAAATTCAAAAATCGCTGGACCTGCTGGGCCAGCGTCTGGATGTCGAAACGGCCCCGTTCCGGCTTGAAGAATTTGATGCCCGCGTCGAAGACCCGAACCTGTGGGACAATCCGGACGCCGCACAAAAGCTGATGCGTGACCGGCAGGGGCTTGTCGATGCGATGGAGACCTATTCCAGCATCAAGCAAGAGTTGAGTGACAATATCGAACTGATCGAACTGGGTGAAATGGAGGACGATCAGGACGTTGTCGCCGAGGCCGAGGCGGCGTTGAAGGCCCTGGCGCTCAAGGCCGCGCAAAAAGAGCTTGAGGCGTTGCTGGACGGCGAGGCCGATGCCAACGATACGTTTCTGGAAATCAACGCCGGTGCAGGCGGCACAGAGAGTTGTGACTGGGCCAATATTCTGGCGCGCATGTATGTCCGCTGGGCCGAGCGGAAGGGCTATAAGGTAGAGCTTCAGTCCGAAAGCGCGGGCGAAGAGGCGGGGATCAAATCGGCGACCTACAAGATTTCCGGTCTGAACGCCTATGGCTGGCTGAAATCGGAAAGCGGTGTACATCGTCTGGTACGTATCAGCCCGTTTGACAGCGCAGCCAAGCGGCACACCTCGTTCAGCTCGGTCTGGGTGTATCCGGTTGTTGATGACAATATCGAGATCGAGGTGAACCCTGCCGATATCCGGATTGATACCTATCGCAGTTCGGGCGCGGGCGGGCAGCATGTGAACACCACGGATTCCGCAGTGCGCATCACCCACCATCCGACCGGCATCGTGGTGACATCATCGGAAAAATCGCAGCATCAGAACCGGGATATTGCGATGAAGGCGTTGAAATCGCGCCTCTATCAGATGGAACTGGACAAACGCAACGCGGCCATTAACGAAGCCCATGAAAACAAGGGCGACGCGGGCTGGGGCAACCAGATCCGGTCTTATGTGTTGCAGCCCTACCAGATGGTCAAGGATTTGCGCACCAACTATGAAACCTCCGACACCAAAGGTGTGCTGGATGGCGATCTGGACGGGTTGATGGGGGCCACACTGGCGTTGAATGCCAGCGGAAAATCCCGTGCCGAGGCGCGCGGCGCAGATTAAGAGGCGAACGGGGTCACACCGGGCCTGAACCATCGCCAGTTGCTGCTAAATCAGGATGTTGCGTGCTGTGGCTGCGGCTTTTATCGTTCCGGGTGTCTGGCTGGGAGATGGCATTTGGACCTTTTGAACACAACAGCGTGCGATCTGTCTGATCAATTGGATCAGAAGAAGATCAGCGCAGAAGATTTGATGCGCGCGACGCTGGCGCAGATTGACCGGATCAACCCGCAGATCAACGCGATCGTCGCCTTGCGCGATCCTGATGCATTGCTGGCCGAAGCGCGCGCGGTCGATGCCGAGATTGCATCCGGTCCGCGCAAAAGCGTGCTGCACGGTCTGCCCATGGCTGTGAAAGATACGGTCGAGGTGAAAGGCATACGGTCGACCACCGGATCGCCGCTGTTTGCCGATCATGTGCCAGAGGCGGACGAGATACTTGCGGCGCGGATGCGGGCGGGCGGCGCGATTTTCATCGGCAAGACCAATGTGCCGGAATTCGGCATGGGATCGCATACGTTTAATCCGGTCTATGGCGCAACGCGCAACCCCTATTCGCCTGATCGCACGATCGGCGGATCGTCGGGCGGGGCGGCTGCAGCGCTGGCGACGCGGATGCTGGCACTGGCGGACGGGTCGGATGCGATGGGCAGTTTGCGCAACCCTGCGGCGTGGGGCAATGTCTACGGGTTCAGGCCCACATGGGGGCGGGTGCCCAACGAACCGGCAGGGGATATGTACCTGAACCAGTTGGTGACAGACGGGCCGATGGCACGATCGCCCAAGGATGTGACAGCGCTTTTGGATGTGATTGCGGGGCCTGACCGGCGCCAACCGCATGGCTTTGCCCACACTGCCCTTGGCCCGCATCTGGACGCGCCTGTGCGCGGGCGACGGATTGGATGGCTGGGGGATTGGGGCGGCGCGTTTCAGGTTGAACCCGGTATCCTGGATATCGGGCGCGCGGCGTTGAATGTTTTTGTGGCCCAAGGCTGCATCGTGGAAGAGGTGCCGCCGCCGTTTGCGGCCAGTGACTTGTGGGACAGTTGGTGCGCCTTGCGGGGCTTTGCGCGGGCGGGATCGATGCGGGCGCTGTACGATGATCCGGCCAAACGGGCGCATCTGAAGGACGAAACGGTATGGGAAATCGAAAGCGGTCAAAGCCAGAGCCTGACTGACCTTTACCGCGCCAGCGAAATACGGTCGGACTGGTTTCGCGCAGCGGCAGCGCTGTTTGAAACCTATGATGCGCTGATCATGCCGTCGGTGCAGGTCTGGCCTTTTCCGATCGACTGGCGCTATCCGCAATCAATCAACGGGGTGGCAATGGATACCTATCACCGGTGGATGGAATGTGTTGTGCCCGTCAGCCTGATCGGAGTGCCCAGTCTGAACATCCCCGTAGGTTTTGGCGACACCGGTTTACCGATGGGAATGCAGATGTTCGGGGCGTTCGGCGACGATCTGGGCGTGCTGCAACTGGGGCAGGCCTATCACCGTGCAACGGACTGGCCGAATGCGCGTCGGCCCGCAGTTTTGAACGGGGCTTGATCTTGGGGCGGGAACCGTTTCTTCTGGTGCGGTCAAGGGTGCGCGCGAACGGACACTGACGGCGCGGGGAGGCGCAGTATATGTCTGAAACACCTGAACTTGGGGTGCCGCCACTGGCCCCCGTCACCGGCGCGATGCTGCGCGAGGCGCTGGCGCGCGGTTGGCAGGATATGCGCCGTGCGCCCCTTTACGGGTTTGCATTTGCCGCGTTCTACGTTCTGGCCGGTTGGGCGATCGCGTGGATCACCTATCAAACCGGGCATACATTCTGGCTGGTACTGGCGGTTATGGGCTTTCCGCTGATCGGACCCTTTGCAGCTGTGGGGCTTTACGAGGTGTCGCGACGTCTTGAGGCGGGCGAACCGCTGGACTGGGCCGGTGTGTTCGGCGTGATGCTGAAACAAAGCAAACGGCAACTGCCGTCCATTTGCGCCATCATCATCGTGATTTTCATGTTCTGGTTCTTTCTGGGCCACATGATTTTCGCGCTGTTTCTGGGCCTGTCGACCATGACAAACGTGTTTTCATCCCCCGAGGTATTTCTGAGTGCGAACGGGATCATGATGCTGACATTCGGAACGGCTGTTGGCGCGGTCTTTGCAATGATCCTGTACATGATTACGGTCGTGGCGCTGCCGTTGCTGCTGGACCGCGAGGTTGATTTTGTCACGGCGATGATCACCAGTTTCAAAACCGTTGCGGCCAATCCGGTGCCGATGCTGGCATGGGCGGCGCTGATTGCCGGCATCACGTTTCTGGCGCTGATCCCGTGGTTTCTGGGCCTTCTTCTGGTATTGCCGCTGTTGGGGCACGCCACATGGCATCTGTATCGCCAGATGGTGACACAGGCGACCGACCCTGCAAATTAAAGGGCAGGGCGTTCGTCACCCCCCGTATTTTGGGCAAAAAGAAGCTTTGCTATTCTTCCCGGCCCTGCGCCACAAGCCGGGCATGGAGTACGTGGGCATCCTTGTGGTTCTGTTCCAGCGCGTAGACATAGGCATGGGTCAGGAAAAAGCAGGCGGCATCCAGATCGGGTGCGGTATCGGCTGCCTGCGTGTAAAGCTGCACCAGCGCCAGACGGTCATCGGCGGCATGGGCCTGTAACAAGCGCTGGTCCAGAACGTTCATGGTGCGGTATCTATTCCGCCGCCTGGGCCGGCGCGGTTGTCGCGTCGCGGTGAGCGATGATTTTGGTGGCGACCCAATCGTGAAAATTGTGGGTTGGCCCGTCCATCGCAGGCGAGAATTTTCCGCCGTCAAACCCTGCGCCAAGCCGGCCGCGCTGCATGCCTTCGACGACAAAGATGTCTTCGACAAACACCCCCTTCCACAGAGCGGCATTCGACATGCGCATTTCGTCGCTGGTGTCGGGTTCTGCGTAATACAGATGCACATGTTCGACGGTGCGGTCCTTGGCCTCGGGGACAAGGATGATGGCGAACGCATGATCGCGGTGCACACCAAGAAGCACATTGGGATAGGCCGCGACATATTCTGCCGCTTCGTTCCATTTTGAACCGACGTCCGGGAAATCGGGGAACACGGCACCGTTTTCCGCCTTGAGCTGGCGATAGACCAGCGTGCCCTGACCCGAAAATTTGCCGGGCTCTTCGATGTTATAGTGATCTTCCAGCCGGGAATAGCTGTTCAGGCCGGGGTGGACCCAAGGCAGGTGATAGCTTTCGCAATAGTTTTCGACAGCAAGCTTCCAGTTGCAGTTCACCTCGAGCTGGAAACGGCTGTTTTGTCCGCCGTGATACAACGGTTTGTCGAAGTCCGCCCAGCGTTGGATCAGATCGGCAAAGGCGTCTTCGAACGCGGGCGCATCGCCGCTCAGGTTGATCCAGACCACATCGCGCCAGACATGGCTACGTATTTCGATCAGGCCCAAAAGGGAGCGGTCGATATCGGCGTGGGTGTTGTGCCCCGGTCCGCCGACATGGGGTGTGCTGACCAGCTTGCCTTCGGTGGAATAACACCAGCTGTGATAGGGGCAGCGGATTGCGCCTTCGATCTTGCGTGGTTCTTCGACCAAGATCATGCCGCGATGGCGGCAGGTGTTCTGGAACACCTTGATTGCACCCGATTTGGCGTGCACCAGCAGCAGCGGCATCCCCAGAAACGTCATTGGCACGGCATCGCCCGGTTCCGGTACATCCGCCGCCACGGCCAGCCCCGCCCACTGTTTGGCCAGCACGGCCTGGTTTTCTTCGGCAATCACAGCATCATCAATGTAATGGGCGTTGGGCAGGCCACGGGCTTGCTGAATGGGGCGGCGCACCGCGCTCAGATCGGTGAAGGGGGTGGACATGAAAGGCGTCTCCGAAGGCAGGCGCAGGCGCGCGTTGAACTATCGGAAGACTCTAAGACGGTTGCCTGTTTCGGCTTGTCCGGGGGCGACGCGGTTTTGCCACAGGCGACACGCGTGTCTTTATTGAAACGGTTGGTCCAGTTGCAGCAAGCGGCGATGAAAGGGCAACAGGTCTTCGACGCCGCAAAACCCTGTCGCACGCGGCACATTTCAAGGCCGCAGCAGTCGCCTGTGCCGATATGTTCATAGACCATCCGGGCGATCCGGGTGCTGGTCACGGATTTCGCGCACGGTGCGCGTGGCGTAGCCGACCCAGAAATTGTTTTCGTAAGAGGGTACGCGGCTGAGATAGTTGAACGAACACGTCATGGAGTGGCGGCGCGACACAACCGCGGCAACCCCGTCTTCCTGATGCATGATGAACCCGCGGAATTCACGGTTTTTCAGGTCAGTCGGCAGGCCCTGCTGGCGCATGGCCTCTTTGGGTTCGTACCCGCGAATATAGGTGTTCTTGTCCTTGCGGAATACCAGCACCAACCCTGTCAGCATCAGTTCTTCGTTTACAAAGCTGCGGCGCGAAAAACGGTAGAACCCGTCGGGGAACATTTTTGGTGTCACATCGCGGACGCTGTCGCCCAGAAAGTCGCGCAAAACGGGTGTGTTGAAAAGCTCGTGATTGCCGTTCAACTGTCCGACCGGTTCAAGCAGGACCCGCGCATCGACATTGAAAAACGCACAAATGCGGGCCAGAACATCCGGCCGGGGAAAGCTTTCGCCGGACAGGTACCGGTTGAACTGGGTTCTGTTGATGCCCAACTGGCGCGACAATTCCGAAATCGACGGGTAGGCATTGGCGAGATGACGTAAATTAGCGCCAAACATATTCCTGAGTTCGGCAGGCGATCGTGCGGGTTGTGTCATCTTCAGTTCTTTTTAACGGGTGCAATATAAAACGGATATTGCCTGTGTCAGGGTATTTTCCGCAAAAAATAGACGGCTCTTGCAGAATTGATGCTGGTTAGCATCAGGAGTGACGCCAGTTCGCGACACAACCCTAGTGGTGCGGACACAAAATGCAAGGGGGCGACACTGTATTTGTAATGTTGTTTCGTCAGGTGATCATGAAAACTGAAAGGGGACATAAAACTGGGAATGAACATGATTGGCGTAGTACTTTGGAGCGACACAACAGATCGAAAAGCGGTCATCTGGTGCGAGGATCATGGCGACCTTGCATTTTATACCAAATCGCAGGATTCAGCCGCGCAGGATTTTTCAATGGATGCGGGCGATCTTGTTCAGTTTGATCTGACGGTGGACCGACATTTACGCTTTGCCCATAACCCCAGGCTGGTGGCAGACGGGCTGTACCCCGATCTGGCGGACTCGTTGTCAGACCTTCAGGGCGCGCCGCCTGCACGCACAGGATCGGCCGAAATTGTGCCGTTCAAACCGCGCGGAAGCGAATTTGCCGGGCCAATGCTGGAACATCTGGCCGAGGACAGCGGCTATTGCCCGCCAGCCTCGGCAAATCGGTAGGTCTTGACGCTATTCGCCGCGGGGCAGGGCGGCGACGCCTGTGCGCGCCACCTCGACCAGCCCCAGCGGGCGCATCAGATCGGCAAACGCATCGATCTTTTCCGGCGCACCGGTGATTTCAAAGATAAAACTGTTCAACGTGCTGTCGACCACGCTGGCGCGGAAAATATCGGCAAGGCGCAAGGCCTCGACCCGCTTGTCGCCCGCGCCGGCCACCTTGAACATCGCCAGTTCGCGTTCAACAGACGCGCCTTCGACCGTGAGGTCATGCACTTCGTGGACCGGTACGATCCGGCCCAGTTGCGCCTTGATCTGGTTCGATCACCTGCGGCGTGCCGGACGTGACGATCGTGATGCGCGACAGATGCCCTGTGTGGTCCACTTCGGCGACGGTCAGGCTGTCGATGTTGTAGCCGCGCCCTGAAAACAGGCCGATCACGCGCGCCAGAACACCGGCTTCGTTGTCGACCAGAACCGCAAGCGTGTGCTTTTCCTCGACATCCGAAAAGGTCGGGCGCAGGTTATAGGCCGAATGGCTGGTTGCGCCTTTTTTGATTTTTAGAGCAGACATTTATGTGCCTTTCCTGAAGTTCGTTTTGCCGGTGAATCCGGCCATTCCCGTTGGCTTTCCGATGCAGGAAACGCGCCTACACCATCACCGATCCCTTGGCGTCGATCACGCCTTGGGTTTCAGCCTCGCCCAGCAGCATTTCGTTGTGGGCCTTGCCAGACGGGATCATCGGGAAACAGTTCTCGTGCTTTTCCACCAGACAGTCGAAAATCACCGGGCCGTCATGGTTGATCATCTCCATGATCGCGTCATCCAGATCGGCCGGATCGCTGCACCGGATGCCTTTGGCGCCGAACGCTTCGGCCAGTTTGACAAAATCGGGCAACGCTTCGGACCAGCTTTCGGAATAGCGTTCGCCGTGCAGCAATTCCTGCCACTGGCGCACCATGCCAAGGCGTTCGTTGTTCAGGATGAACTGTTTGACGGGCAGGCGGTACTGCACGGCGGTGCCCATTTCCTGCATGTTCATCAGCCAGCATGCTTCGCCCGCGACGTTGATCACCAAGGCATCGGGATGGCCCATCTGCACGCCGATCGAGGCGGGAAACCCATAGCCCATGGTGCCCAGGCCGCCTGATGTCATCCAGCGGTTCGGGTCTTCGAAATTCAGGTATTGCGCGGCCCACATCTGATGTTGGCCCACTTCGGTACAGATATAGCGGTCGTGGTCCTTGGTCAGCGCTTCAAGCCGCGCAAGCGCGTATTGGGGGCTGATCACAGTGCCGTTCTGTTTGAACGCAAGACAGTCGACCTTGCGCCATTCATCGATCTGGGCGTGCCATTTTGCGATGGCTTCGGCGTTGGTTTTGCGGCCGCGCGACTTCCAGACTTTCAAGATGTCTTCCAGAACATGGGCGACATCGCCGACAATCGGGATATCGGTCTTGATCACCTTGTTGATCGAAGACGGATCGATATCGATATGGGCCTTTTTCGATTTGGGGCTGAAGGCATCCAGACGTCCGGTGATCCGGTCGTCAAACCGCGCGCCGATATTGATCATCAGATCGCAGTCGTGCATCGCAAGATTTGCCTCGTAAAGGCCGTGCATGCCCAGCATTCCCAACCAGTTCTTGCCCGATGCCGGATAGGCCCCCAGACCCATCAGCGTGGATGTGATCGGAATACCTGTTGCATCCACCAGTTCGCGCAGCAACTGGCTGGCCGCCGGGCCTGAATTGATCACGCCGCCACCGGTGTAAAACAGCGGTTTCTTGGCTTTTTCCATCGCCGCCACCAGTTCGGTGATTTCTTCCATGTCGCCTTTGACCTGGGGCTGATAGCGGCTGGTTGTTTGTTTCGGGCCGGTATAGGTGCCGGTCGCAAACTGCACGTCCTTGGGGATATCCACCAGAACGGGGCCGGGGCGTCCGGCTGTGGCGACGTGAAAGGCCTCGTGAATGACCTCGGACAGTTTGTCGGTCTCTTTTACCAGCCAGTTGTGTTTGGTGCAGGGGCGGGTGATGCCAACGGTATCGGCCTCTTGAAAGGCGTCCGATCCGATCATGAAGGTCGGCACCTGTCCGGTCAGAACGATAATCGGGATGCTGTCCATCAGCGCATCGGTCAGGCCGGTCACGGCATTTGTGGCACCGGGGCCGGAGGTAACAAGGCACACACCGGGTTTGCCTGTGGCGCGCGCATATCCTTCGGCGGCGTGGACCGCGCCCTGTTCGTGGCGCACCAGAATGTGGCGGATATCGTTTTGCTGAAAAATCTCGTCATAAATCGGTAGCACGGCGCCGCCGGGATAGCCAAATACAGTGTCCACACCCTGATCTCTGAGGGCTTGGACGATCATTTTCGCTCCGGTCATTTGACGTGTCATCTGCTTTGCTCCGTTTAATCAGACGTGTCTTTTCTTTTACGCATAAAAAAGCCCCCGATTGGGCGGGGGCGCATGGGAACCAATATGGTGTACCGTTACCGGCCCATGCGCTGTCTTCCTACGATGACGACTAGGTTTGTCATATTCAAAGGCTTCCTTACGTGTGGCGCGGACTTTAGGAGCGGGGTGCGGGGGCGTCAACAGGCAAATCGCATAAAAAATGTCGCAGGGGCGGATAATTCTTTCGGTTTATTGCGCAAGGATCGATATTTTTGGTTGAAATGCGAAAATGGGGCGCAAAATTTCGGGGGATCGGCACAAAATCAAGAGTTGGGGGCAGTAGGTTACAGGGTGCGCTGCGTTCGAAGTCACGTTGGTAAGTGGTCAGTTCGGGCTGGCGCGCCTGACACAGTCAAACAAATCGCTAAAGCAGCAAGATAGGTGCAGGCTTGATCTGACCCCGCATTAACGGCTATCCGAGCAAAGCCGCAACGCGGCCAGCCCGTTTGCGCACCAAAAGGAAACCACGTGACAAAAGCAACCGATACGCAAAAGGCGTTTTCGCGAGATAGAATATTGCGTGGTCTGCTGGTGTGCAGCCTTCCGGCGGCCCTGTTCTATATCGGAACCGTCTGGATCATGTCACTGGCAGGGTTCAGCTATATCGAAATGACCCGCGATCCGGCCCAGCAAACGGACACGTCCAGTTTTCTGGGCTTCCTGTCCAATATCGGCAGCTGGCTGTGGGTGTCAGGCGCTGCGTTCTGTTTTTTCCGCGTTGCCACCTATGAAACCGCCGCGCGTGACAGACATAAAACCCTGCTCAAGCTGATTGGCGGTTTCTCGTTCTTTCTAGCAGTAGACGATTTTTTCCTGATCCATGACCGGTATATCGCCGAAGGTATCATCGTGCCGGCGTATGCGATCTTCATCGGCTACGTGCTGAAACGCTTTCGCGCGGAAATATTCGAAATTGACGGCGTGGCGTTCATGCTGGCGATGTCTTCGCTTGCGATGTCGGTCTTTGTCGATGCGGTGCAAGAACTGCTGCCAATCGATTACGGGCTGGGGCAGGCGATTGAAGAAGGCTTCAAGTTCGTCGGCGTGGCGACGTGGACGTATTTCTGCTTTCGCGTTGCGGCCCATGGGCGTGTGGCCCCGTCCAGCAGCTAAATGTCTTTACCTGCGCAGGGCGGCGGTTAAAGCCCCGCGCCGGTGCCCTGCAACACGCCGTGTTCCATCGCATAGCGGGTCAGTCCGGCGGTGCTGGATATGCCCAGTTTGCGTTTGATGTTCTTGCGATGGGTTTCCACGGTGCGCACCGATATATCCAGATCAAGCGCGACTTCCTTGTTGGATTTGCCTTGGGCCAGTTGCAACAGAATGGTTTGTTCCCGCCCCGTCAGCGCCTCGCGCTCGGTTCCGGGTTTGGGTTCAAGCGAACCCTTTGGCACCTGTGCACAGGTAGCGGTTGCCTTGCATCACCGTATCGATGGCCTGCTTGATCTCGTCTGTGGGCACGTCTTTCAGGACATAACCCATTGCCCCGTGTGACAGGGCGGATGCGATATATTCGGGGCTGTCGTGCATCGACAGGATCAGGATACGGGTATCCGGCGCCTGTTCCAGCAGGATTTCCGTGGCCGACAACCCGCCCAGTTCCGGCATATTCAGATCCATCAGGATCACGTCGGGTTTCAGATGCGCGGCCTGTTCTACGGCTTCGCGCCCGTTTGACAGTGTCCCGACCACGGTGATGTCGTCATAGCTTTCCAGAATGGACTGGATGCCCTCGGCGACCATCGGGTGATCGTCAACAATCAGGACAGAAACGGGATCGGTCATGCGCTTGCCTTTTTGGATGGTTCTTTGGGGGTGTCTGCGCCTGATTGGGGCGGCAACAGATGGGTCAGGGGCACTTGTGCTTCGATGATGGTGCCCTGACCCGATTGGCCGCTGCGTGCAGAAAAGATACGTAAAGTGCCGTCAAGCTGTTCAATGCGTTCCTGCATGTTGCGCAGGCCCAATCCGGTCGCACGCCGGTCTTCGCTGCCGGTCAGACCGCTGCCATTGTCGGTGATGCGCAATGTCGCGCCTTTCTTGTGGCCGCGAATGTCGACGCTGACACGGGTGGCACCGGAATGGCGTTCGATATTGGTCAGCGCCTCTTGGGCAATGCGATAGAGCGCGATTTTTGCGTCCGGCCCCAGCCGGTTGCGAAAGACAACGGTGTCAAACTCCGTTGCGATGCCGGTACGGGCGCTGAATTCCTCGACAAGTGTTTTCAGCGCAGGGCCAAGCCCCAGATCATCCAGCACACCGGGGCGCAGGTCGCGGCTGATGCGGCGCACTTCGGTGATGGCTTCGGCCAGATTGTTGATGCCCTTGTCCAGCGGGGCGGCGGCCCCTGCATCCTGTGGGCCCAGCCTGCGCCGCGCTGTGTCCAGCGCATATCGCACCCCGACAAGGATCTGGCTGATCCCGTCATGCAATTCGCGCGCAACGCGTCCGCGTTCTTCTTCTTGGGCGTCAAACACCCGTTGGGTCAGTTTCTTCAACTTGGCATCGGCCAGTCGCCGTTCGCGGATGTTGATCACCATGCCGGATACGAATACGGCCAGCAGAGCCGCCAGTGTAATCGCCCCGATATACAGGAACGTGCGTTCAACGCGGGTTTCAACCTCGGCGCGGGCAGCCGCCACTGTGGCCAGCACATCATCGATAAAAACGCCGGTGCCCACAGCCCATCGCCAGCTTTGGAAACCGGTGACATAGGCCACCATCCGCGCTTCTTCTCCGGTGGTGGGTTTGGGCCAAAGGAAAGTGTGATATCCGGCACCGCTGCGGGCCAGATTGATGAATTCATCGACGATAGGGGTGCCTTCGCTGTCTGTCAGGCCTGCCCAGTTCTGGTTGATCCGCTCGGTCTGGCGCGGGCTGACCAGATTATTGCCGTCATAATCATAGACAAAGAAAAAGCCTTCGGTGCCATAGATCATCGCCGACAGGATTTGCGCGACCTGATCCTTGGCTTGCTGATCATCTGGCTGGGCGGACCCGTAGATAAAATAGAACCCATTGCGCGCCTGGGTGACATAATTGCGCAATTCGGCCTTTTTGGCCTCGATCAGCTGGTTTTCAAGCGATTTGATTTCGCGCTCCGCCAGGGCGCGCGACTGGACTGCCACCAAGGCCGCAATGGCAGCCACGGCCAAAATCAGTGGAATTGATGCCACCAAGGCCAGTTTTTGGGCATAGTTGGGCCGGAATTGTGCAAAAAACGAACGCATAAAGGATCGTTACGGCGAATCGCGCGCAATTCAAAGGGCAAGCACCGCGTTCGGCGCAGATGATATGTGACACGTATCTGGGCCGTTGCCAAAAATCGGCATCAATCCAAAGGTTTTTTCGAAAAATCGGCGCGCTCTACGCAGTACTAGGTATTCACAATCACTGCGGTCTACATATGGTGGCGACACTCGAAACGATCCGCCCGCGTGCTTGGCTTCGGCTTTGCGCAGGGCATCTTATATCTGGGAGGATTGCTTAATGGATCGTCGTTCCTTTTTGAAAACATCCGCATTGGGTGGCTCGGCCGCCGCGGCAACCACGTTGGCAGCACCTGCATACGCACAAGGCCAGCGGACCCTGACAATGGTCACATCATGGCCGCGCGGGTTTGCGGTTCTGGACGATGCCGCCACCTATTTCGAAGAAATGGTTGGCGCCATGTCCGATGGTCAGTTGACCATTGACAAGAAAGCACCGGGCGAACTGGTGGGTGCGTTCGAAGTGTTTGACGCGGTATCGTCCGGTCAGGCCGATCTGTATCACTCGGCAGATTATTATTTCATCGGCCAGCACCCGGCCTATGCCTATTTCACGGCTGTTCCGTTCGGCGGCACCGCGCAAGAACTGACCAACTGGTACCATCACGGCGGTGGACAGGACCTGCACAACAAGCTGGGCGAGATCTTTAACCTGCGTTCGTTCCTTGCGGGCAACTCCGGTTCGCAATCGGGCGGTTGGTTCCGCAACGAAATCGCATCGGCCAACGACTTTAACGGTCTGAAGTTCCGCATGCCCGGTCTGGGCGGCAAGGTGCTGGGCAAACTGGGCGCATCGGTTCAGAACATCCCCGGCGGTGAACTGTATCAGGCGCTGTCCTCGGGTGCTTTGGACGGTCTGGAATGGGTTGGTCCGTTCGCGGATGAACGCGCCGGTTTCCAGGAAGTGGCCAAAGTGTACTACACCGCTGGCTTCCACGAGCCGGGTTCCGGTCTGGCCGTCGGTATGAACCTTGACGTCTACAATGATCTGTCGCCTGCGCATCAGGCCATCGTGGCGAATGCCGCCATGGCAACCACGCACACCCAGCTGGCCGAAACACTGGCCAACAACGGTGCCGCGCTGAAACGTCTGCAGGCGCAGGGCGTGAAAACCATGCAATTCCCCGATGATGTGTGGGATGCGTTCGGTGCTGCGTCCAAGGAAGTCATGGACGAAAACATGAGCGACGAGCTGTTTGCCGAAATCCGCGCCAGCTTTGAAGCGTCGCTTGCATCCAGCTCGGACTGGATCCTGCAATCGGACGGCTATTACGTCGCGCAGCGCAACCGCGTTCTGGGCGGCTGATCCGCATTCGCGGATAAAAGAAATCGAAAGGCAGCGCTGTTTGGCGCTGTCTTTCAACACCTGAAGACGCCCGTTTAAAGCGGGCCAAGCAATTCTAGACGACCAAGTACGCGCTGTTGCGCTGTTGGGAGGGGACACCGGAATGGAAGAAAACGCCGAAGGCGCCACTGTGCTTGGCGCGCTTGCAGACGGAGTGATGTGGTTTTTCGCAAATCTTGCCGAAGCGTTTTACAATTTCGGCTACGCCATCACACATCCGGGCCTCTGGCTGGACTGGACCAATAAAGAAGCGGTCATGCGCTTTGTCTATTATGGCGGGTCGGTCGAATTTTTCTTTGTCATTCTGGCCGCGTTCCTTGTGCTGACGGCACTGGGGATGTGGCGCCACCAGATCATGTGGGGGTATGTCCGCGTGCTGGAAGGGTTCGCCAACACGGTGGGCCGCTTTTTCGCATGGGCGGGCCTGTTGATGGTCTTGCAACAGATCATCATCGTCTTCATGCAGCGTATTTTCACACGCCCCGATATCTCGATCGGCTTTGGTATTCCGCTGCAATTCGACATCAGCTGGTTTGCCGAAGAACTGAAGCTTTACAATGCGTTGGTGGTTTGTCTTTGTGCGGCCTACACCTTTGTGCAGGGCGGCCATGTACGGGTGGACCTGTTCTATTCCGTCGTCAAATTCCGCACCAAAAAGATCATCGATATGTTCGGGTCTTTGTTCTTCATGATGCCGATGGCTGTCCTGACGTGGATGTATGGCTGGTATTTCATGTGGCGCCATTTGATCGTGCCCAAACCGTCGGCGTCCGATACGCTGGACCGGTTGCTGCTGAAATCGCGCGCAATGCGCTGGAACGTGGAAACCATCGGGTTCAGCCCCAACGGCTTTAACGGCTATTTCCTGTTCAAGGTGCTGCTTTGCGCTTTTGCCGCCATGGTCTTTTTGCAGGCCGTTTCGATGTTTTACCGGTCCTACCTTGAATGGCGTGAAGGCCCGGAAAGCGAAAATAAATACCTCGACAGGGATACCCTGGGCGACGGTGAAGAAGCCTATGAAGGCGCACATTAATCTACGGGACGGTTCTGATGTTTTTTGGTCTTGATGGCGTCGAAGTTGGCCTGATTATTGTTTGTATCTGCCTGTTTGGCGGTATCCTGTCGGGGTTTCCGGTGGCCTTTGCCATTGCCGGTGCCGGTGTCATTTCTTTCGGGATCATTGCCGCGCTGGACAGTGCCGGATTGCTGATACATGCCGCGATCGACACCAGCAGTCAGGTGTATCGCGATCTGGTGAATTCCGGGGTCAAGGCAGACAGTATATCGATATTCCGATACCCCGACATGCCGCGCATCGCCGAACCTGTGTTCCCGCAGGGCTGGGAAACCGCGCTGGACCGCAACGTGTCTTTTGTTGTGAACCGGATGAACGAACGCGTGCTGGCCGGACAATCCATTGAAACGCTGCTGGCGGTTCTGATGTTCGTGCTGATGGGGATCACGCTGGAACGCTCCAAAATCGCCAATGACCTGCTGACCACAATGGCACGCGTGTTCGGCCCGCTGCCCGGTGGTCTGGCCGTGTCGATCGTGGTTGTGGGTGCGTTTCTGGCCGCCTCGACAGGGATTGTCGGCGCGACGGTTGTAACCATGGGCCTGCTGGCTCTGCCAACCATGCTGCGCAACAACTATTCGCCCGAAATCGCCACAGGCGTGATCGCGGCATCGGGCACGTTGGGGCAGATCATTCCGCCCTCGATCGTGATCGTTCTTCTGGGCACATTGGCGGGTGATCTTTATTCCGCCGCGCAGGAACAACGCGCGGTTGCCGCCGGATGCACCGACGCGCTGACCTTTCTGGGCGAACCGGCGGTTGTGTCGGTCGGCACGCTGTTTCAGGCGGCCCTGCTGCCCGGTATCATGCTGGCCCTGCTGTATGCGCTATACGCCTTTGGCTATGCGTTGCTGAACCCCGATAAGGCGCCTGCGGTTGAAATGGGCTCCAGCAACAAGGAACCGATCACGCGCGGTGAAGGCCTGACATGGTTTCTGGCGGCCCCGATTGCCCTGATTGGTGGCGCGATCCTGCTGGGCAGTGTCAACATGATCGGCAGCCAGAACCTGACGGTATCGACCTTTTCCGACATTGGCGAAGGGGCCAGCCTGCGCACGCGGGTTGGCGATGAATGCAAGGCATCGATGATTGATCTGCACGGCCAAGAGGCATGGGACATCGCCGTTGCCGAACAGCAGGCGATTGATGATGCGGGTGGCGTTGTCCAAAGCGAACGCCTGACAGATGAGGAATATGCCGCGGCGCAGGCCGAAAAACTGGCCGGTGTTGCCCCGATCGGCACAGGCATCGCGATCCTTTTGATCCTGATGTCGCTGGTTCTGACAACGGCGCGGGGCATTTCGCCTTCGTCCGATCCCAAACCGTTGTTGATCGGTGGTATTGGTGTCGTACTGGCGGTGATGGTCGACATATTGCTTGTCTCCGCGACAACCACGCCCGGTGTCACGCTGTTGCTGCTGGCGATACCTTTGGCCCTGATCCTGTATGGATGCCGCCACGCCGTGGTGCGCCTGACCCAGAATGAACTGATCCGCGTCGTGTTCCCGCCGCTGGTTCTGATCGTGGCAGTGCTTGGGTCGATCCTTGGCGGGATCACCAACCCGACACCGGCGGCGGCGCTGGGCGCGGGCGGGGCGATCATGCTGGCGGCCTATCGCAAACTGAAGGACGAACAGAAGACACCGAAAATTATCATCTGGTCTACCTTTGCCATCATCATCTGTATTCTGGTCGGCGTGAATTTCGATTTGCGGATCAATCAGGATGTTGTGACCTTTGAAAACTGGATCGCGTTCTTTGTGGCTTACGGAACGTATCTTTATGCGATGTTCGGTCTGCTGTTCGCGTGTTGGACATTGTTCCGCAGCGGCGTGCTAAGCCCTGTGGTCCGCGAAACGGCCAAGGTCACGTCGATGGTGTTTACCATCCTGATCGGATCGCAACTGTTGAACCTTGTGGTCATTTCCTTTGGCGGAGAACATTATATCCAGCAGTTCCTGAAAAGCTTTGATAACGAATTCAGGGTGTTCCTGCTGGTTATGGTGGTCTTGTTCGTTCTGGGCTTTGTTCTTGATTTTCTCGAGATCATTTACATCGTTATCCCGATTGTCGGGCCGGTGATCTATGGCGGATCGTTCGACCCGAAATGGGTCACGATCATGATTGCGGTCAACCTGCAAACGTCGTTCCTGACACCGCCGTTCGGCTTTGCCCTGTTCTACTTACGAGGGGTCGCGCCAAAAGAGGTGACGACCGGGCATATCTACCGGGGTGTTGCGCCCTTTGTGCTTATTCAGGTCGTCGGGCTGGCCATCCTGTGGTTCTTCCCCGCGATTGTGACCATCGTACCGGCGCTGATGCCGAACTAGGCAGGGTCTTGTGCTGTGGCAAAGGGGAAGGATCGGTTGATCTTTCCCCGTCTTGCCGCGACGGTCTGTTTGTTCATGTGTCCGGACAAGGCTTGCGCCATTGTCCGGGATAGCCCAGCGTAAAGACGGTTCGCCAGTGACATAGGGGCCTTGATATGCGGCGCGATCCCGCAATCCTTCTTCTTGCCCTTGGGCAGACGCTGGCTTGGGCCTCGATCTATTACATCTTTCCTGCGCTGTTGTTGCGTTGGGAACAGGAACTGGGCTGGTCCAAGGCGGATTTGACGGCGGCGATTGCCCTGGCCGTTCTTGTCTCGGCGCTGGCCTCGCCGCTGACCGGGCGTGCGATAGACAGAGGGCAGGGGGCCTTGCTGGTTACAGGCTCGGCCCTTGCCGGTGGTCTGGGTCTTTTTTGTCTCTCGCTCGTCCAAGAGCTTTGGCAGTTCTATGCGGTCTGGTTGCTGATCGGGGCCGCAATGGCAGGGTGCCTGTACGAACCGTGTTTTGCGCTGGTCACGCGATCACGCGGCAAAAGCGCCAAACCGGCCATCATTCTGATAACCTTAGTCGCAGGCTTTGCCAGTACAATCAGCTTTCCGGTTGTGTACACGCTTTCGGAAGCATTGGGCTGGCGCGGGGCAGTTACGGTTGGCGCGGCTGTTATGGTCTTTGTCGTGGCCCCCGTTCTTTGGCTGGGCGCGACCAGACTAGAGGGTGCAGGGATAGGCCGGACCACGGCACCGGAACCGGCCGAAACATCCCGGGCGTTTCTAAGGGCGCCAGCCTTCTGGTGTCTGGCGTTCGGGTTTTCATGCATTGCCATCGCACACGGGGCGGCGCTGCATCATCTTTTGCCACTTCTGGACGAACGCGGCCTTTCCGCAGAAATGGCTGTACTGGCCGCGTCTTTCATTGGCCCGATGCAGGTGGCGGGACGATTGGCCATGATGTCTTCCGAACGGTTCCTTTCACATAACGGCATAACACTCGCTGCTTTTGGAACGCTCAGCCTGTCGCTGGTACTGCTATTGTTCAGCGCGTCTTCACCGGCCTTTCTGTCCGGGTTTGTTATCCTGTTTGGCAGCGCTTACGGAACGGTCAGCATTCTGCGCCCGTTGCTGGCGCGCGAGATATTGGGCGAAGCCAGTTTTGGCGCGAAATCAGGTGCGCTGGCTTTGCCGTTTCTGACGGGATCGGCGCTGGCGCCGTTTCTGGGATCATTGATCTGGAACTGGGGCGGGTATGATCTGATGCTGATCGCTTTGATCGGCGTTCTTGCGATTGGCGGGGTCTTGTATGCCTTGGCCCATAAATTGGCACGCCGTATTTGAAACGCGCACCGATGGGTCAACGCGGCCTTGCCGCGCGCGGCAGTGTCCCTAGCGCGTCGGATGCTTGTCCGGCAGAAAGATATTGGCAACCTGTTCGGCAATCGGATCGGTCGACAGCGGGTGGCGGTCGGAACTGTAGGCGGCAGGATCGCGCATTTTCTGCCATGCGCCGCCAAAATAGACTTCCAGCCCCGAAAATTTGGCCTTGTATCCCATCTTCTGGCTGCCGGGCACCCAGTAGCCCAGATAGACATAAGGCAAGCCTGCGTCGCGCGCGATTTCGATGTGATCCAGTATCAGATAGGTGCCCAGACTGTTGCGGGGGCGGTCAGGATCGAAAAACGAATAGACCATGCTTAGACCGTCGCTCAGAACATCGGTCAGGCTGACGCCGACAAGGTCGCCGCTGGTTTGATCGGTATATTCCACCACGCGGCTTCGGATCGGGGTTTCTTCGATCATCGCGGCAAATTCGAACACGTCCATATCGGCCATGCCGCCGGTCGCGTGGCGGCTGTCCAGATAGTTGCGAAACAGCGCATACTGGTCTTCCGTGGCCCATGGCGCAGTGGCGCGGCGGGTGATCCGGGTGTTGCGCCGCAACGTGCGTTTCTGGCTTTTCGAAGGGACAAAGGCCGACACGTCGATACGTGCCGACAAACAGGCGGAACAGTCTGCACAGGACGGGCGGTACAGCACATTCTGCGAGCGCCGGAACCCCTGCTGGGACAAGCTGTCATTCAGCTTTTCCGCGTTCTCGCCCTGCAACGCCGTAAACAGCTTGCGCTCCATCCGGTCGTCCAGATAGGGGCACGGTTGCGGGGCCGTCACATAGAACTGGGGCGCTATAGGAAGCGTGTGGCGCATTTCGGGTCCGACATCAGAATATCGCGATGATAACAATGGATTTGCGTCAGGCCAAGCGTAGATATTTCAGGGTCTTTATAGCTGCCCGCGCCGGTTCAGGGCAGTGGTTCCCAGAACCATGTCAGTCAGGCCCTGACCGCGTTCCGACGTGGCCATGAACACGATCGAAACCAGCTGGATCAACGGCAATCCTACGGAAAATATGTACCCAAGCGTGTGCAGGAAAGCCGTCGCAAAGTCGAATTTCATGCCATCATTGCGGCGGAATTCGATGTTCATCAGGCGCATGCCCCATGTTGCGGATTGGCTGGCAATCGTCAAAAGCCGGTAAAGAAAGCTGACCGTCAAAAGCAGCAGCGGGAAAACCCAGAATGCCAATGTCACGGTCAATAGTCCGATGATGATGCAGATCACCACAATCACAATCGTATCAATCCCCCATGCCAGCAGGCGTTTGGTCGGCACGCTGGCGTAAAATTCGGATTGATAAACGGGGTCGGGCAGATGGGTCATTTCGGGCCTATGAGGGTTGCAAAGGGTCGGCCCCCGCTTCAGGGGGCCGCTCCGGATGTATCAGTCTCAGATGGTTTTGTCAGACGAGTTGTCTGTATTTGTGGCATCCGATCCGGCCTTGCGGGCGCGTTCGTCCATGAACTGGTCAAACTCGGATTTGTCTTTGGCTTCACGCAGACGTTCCAGAAAGCTTTCGAAATTCATCTGCTCTTCTTCCAGACGGCGCAATGTATCGGCCTTGTAGGCGTCAAAGGCGCTGTTGCCGGTTGTGGACATGGCCGTTCTGGCGGTGCGGGACCACGCTTTGGCGTTTGTGCGGCGGCTACAGGAAGAATTGAACATGCGTTTGCTCCAGATCATGTAAAAGAGAAGGGCCAGACCAACGGGCCAGAAGAAGATGAACCCCAGCACCATGGCCGCGATCCAGGCACCTTTGCCTTTGTCGTCTAGCCACGCCTCGGTTCTGGACAGCCAGCCGAAACGCGGGCCGGTCATCTGGGTTGGGTGTGTAACAGTAGACATTTCGGGTTCTCCGTTGTTGGGTGCGGCTTTATCGCCGGAAGGATGTTTCAAGAGTTGGAAGGAATGTAAATGTCCTTCACATTGAATAGATTGGAATTGCCAGACGGTCTTGCAAGACTCTATGTAAATCTTTTTTACATTTTTTTGAATTGTGCTGTAAAATCAGTTACCTGCGCATCTGTCGCGCGGACCAGATCAGCGGGTGCAACAGCAAAAACATGCCGCGGAGTGCCTGCGGCCGCCCAAATTTCTGTGAATTCTGTCAATCGCGGATCCATAAAGCACCGGATCGGGGCCAGATGCCCCAATGGTGACACACCGCCAATGGCAAACCCGGTCTGGGCCCGTACCGCGTTGGCATCGGCCTTGCCCAATCGCACACCGGCCACCTTGGCAGCGGCGTCCGGATCGACCTGACGGCCACCGGCTGTCAGAAACAGGACAGCTTGCCCATCATCCTGGCGGGCAAAGATGATTGATTTCGCGATCTGGTCCACATGGCACCCGATGGCCGTGGCGGCATCCTGTGCGGTGCGTGCATCGGTGGTTTCGCGGATGGTTTCACGCAGGCCTGCCGCGGCCAGTGCGGCCCGCACCCGGGTCAGGCTTTTGCTCACAATGTCGTCTTTCGATCATTTCTGAATTGCTATTGACGATATATAGCCCGCGCCGCATTCCTTGAGCCATGAGTTTTTCAGATCGTATCACGTCCATGCCCGTCGCCTATGATCCCGATCGCGGCGATGAGGCGCGCGCCGCCGTGCCCGGGCTGTCGGGGGTGCTGGCCGATCTTGTGGGCGGGGCGGCAGGGTGCAGCCCTTACCTCAGCGGATTGATCGGGAAGGAAGCGGATTGGCTGCCCGATGCGCTGGACGCGCCCGAGAACGCAGTCACGGCAGAATTTGCGCGGATCAACGCCCTTGCGCCGGATATGTTGAACACAGGTTTGCGACAGGCCAAGCGGCGTATTGCCTTGTTGACGGCATTGGCCGATCTGGGCGGTGTCTGGCCGCTTGAACTGGTGACTGGCACGCTGAGCGATCTGGCGGATCTGGCCTGTGATCGGGCCTTGAAAACAGCCATTGCCACGCAGATCAACCGCGGAAAACTGCCCGGTATGACCGTGGATGACATCGAAACGGCTGGCGGCATGGTCGTTCTGGCAATGGGCAAGATGGGCGCACAGGAACTGAATTATTCTTCGGATATTGATCTGATCTGCCTGTTTGACGAAAGCCGGTTCGACCGGGACGATTTTCACGATGCCCGCACCGCGTTTATCCGCGCCACCCGACAGATGAGTGCGGCACTGAATGATTTGACGGGGGATGGCTATGTGTTTCGCACCGATCTGCGATTGCGCCCTGATCCGGCCGTCACACCGGTCTGTATCGCGATGGAAGCGGCGATGCGCTATTACGAAAGTCTTGGCCGCACATGGGAACGCGCCGCTTACATCAAGGCGCGTCCGGCAGCGGGCGATCTGGCAGCAGGCAACCGGTTTCTGGGCGATCTGACACCGTTTGTGTGGCGCCGTCATCTGGATTTCGCGGCGATTCAGGATGCCCACGACATGCGTCTGCGTATCCGCGAACACAAAGGTCTGGGCGGGCCAATGTCCTTGCCCGGACATAACATGAAACTGGGGCGTGGCGGCATCCGCGAGATCGAATTCTTTACCCAGACCCGCCAGATCATCGCGGGCGGGCGCGACACCGATTTGCGGGTGCGCGGCACGGTTGACGGATTGCGCGTGCTGGCGGCCAAAGGCTGGGTGCCCGAAGATGTGACGAACCGCCTGACCGATCACTACCGCGCCCATCGCACGGTCGAACACCGGTTGCAGATGGTACATGATGCGCAAACCCATGATCTGCCGAATTCCGAAGCCGGATTTGACAGGATTGCGGCCATGATGGGCACCGACCGCGCAGCGTTTGAAAAAGATATTCTGGAACGGCTGACAGAGGTGCACGCGCTGACCGAAGGGTTTTTTGCGCCCGATGCCAATGCATCCGCCCCCGTTCCCGAACCAGAGTTCGAGACCGATGTGATGGCGCGCTGGTACAGCTATCCGGCGTTCCGCTCTGATCGGGCTGTGCAGATTTTCAAACGCCTGCGTCCCGAAATTCTGTCACGCCTGTCCCGCGCGGCCAAACCCGAAGAAGCCCTAAGCGCGCTTGACGGGTTTCTGGCCGGATTGCCCGCCGGCGTGCAGCTTTTTTCATTGTTCGAGGCAAACCCTGTTCTGATCGATCTTCTGGTCGATATTGTCGGCACATCGCCTGCGCTGGCCACACATCTGGCCCGCAATGCCGGCGTGCTTGATGCCGTGATCGGGGGTGACTTTTTCGCGGACTGGCCGGGGTTGGACGCGCTGAAGGCCGATCTGGACACGATCCTTGCGCGTGAACCCGACTACGAGGCGAAGCTGGACACAACCCGCCGCTGGGCCAAGGAATGGCATTTCCGTATCGGCGTTCATCATTTGCGGGGTCTTGTGGATGCGGTGACGGCTGGACAGCACTATGCCGATCTGGCGCAGGCCGTTTTGGCGGGGCTCTGGCCGGTTGTCGTGGCTGAATTCTCGACCAAACACGGGACCCCGCCGGGGCGCGGGGCTTCGGTTCTGGCAATGGGGTCGCTTGGGGTGGGGCAGCTGTCTTCGTCCTCTGATCTTGATGTCATCGTGATTTATGATGCCGATGGCGTTGAAATGTCGGATGGCCGCCGTCCGCTCGCGGCGCGCCCCTATTATGCACGCCTGACACAGGCCTTTATCACCGCCCTGACCGCACGGATGGCACAGGGGCGGTTGTATGAAGTTGACATGCGCCTGCGCCCGTCGGGCAATCAGGGGCCGGTGGCGACATCTTTGGCCAGCTTTCGGGATTATCAGGAAACCCAGGCGTGGACGTGGGAACATCTGGCGCTGACCCGTGCCCGCGTGGTGGCGGGTGATCCGGACCTTGGGGCCGAGATTGAAGCCGTGCGCACGGATATCTTGTCGCGACCGCGCGACACGGAAGATGTGCGCACCGAAGTGGCGCGGATGCGGGCCAGAATTTCGGCTGCAAAAACCCCGAACGGGCCTTGGGATACCAAGATCGGCCCGGGCCGGATGCAGGATATCGAACTGGTGGCCCAAGCCGGAGCCTTGGTTCAGGGCGGAACGGCGCGCGATGTTGCCTCGGGGGTGAACGGCGCTGTCGCAATCGGCTGGCTGGATGACGCAGGCAAGGCAGCGTTGTTGCATGCCTACAGGCTTAGCTGGATCACGCAATTGTCGATCCGCCTGCTGAGCGAGACGCTGCCGGATACAGACCAGATCGGGCAGGGGGGCGCGGCCTTTCTGATGCGACAGACCGGCCATTGCGATCTGGACGCGCTGTCGGCTGATCTGGAATCGGCATGGCAGGCGGCCGCACAGGCGATTGACGTGCATTTTGCCGTCACGGATATGGAAGACGAGCAATGAAGGGTGATGCGCACGACCCCAAAGGCCTGATTTATGAAGCCTACCGGATTGACGGGATTAGCGCGGGGGAATGTCGCTCGATCTTTCTGGATTGGGCGCTGAGTGTTCCGCTGGAAAATGACACGGCAGCAGCCTTAAGGGCATTGATCGGGCAATACGGACCGACCGCACCGGACCACCCGATGACAGGTGTCATGAAAGAGGGGTTACACGCCATGCAGGCGCCAAGGCGCCGTGGCGGTTGGCGCTCTCGCCCGCGCAATTGACCCGTCGGAACAAAAAACAGGTGAAAACCTGCCGTTTATCGCCTAATTGTCGCCTTGATGCTGCGAAATCAACGTAAATGGGCCAGATTTTGCTACTATGATCAACAATGTGTACTGCCCGAATTGCGGGCCAGAAAGGTGACAGTCTAGATGAGAGTTGTTCGAGCAATAGTCTTCACGGTTTTGGGGCTGGCGCTGACGGCCTGTGGGTCGTCGCGCTCAAATTCAGCGGACGCCGATGCGATTTCGCAGGCGGCGAATTCCGACGTCGTTATCACCAAGTCCCGATGCAGACCTCAAAATCTCGAACGTCACCATTCGCGTGCCCGAAACCTTGGTCGTGTCGGAAGAAAACCGGTACTACCCATCGGGGGATATCGTTTGGCGGGGTGATCCGCCCGGTGACCGGCGCGCACAGGTCAAGGCGATTTTTGAGGATGGTATCGGGCGCGGTACGGCCACGCTGGACGGGTCGACGGCCTACAACCTTGATATCGAAGTGCTGCGGTTTCATGCGTTAACCGAAAAAGCGCGATATTCGATTGGTGGCATTCATTCGATCACGTTTCAGGTCACGCTCACAGATCCTGCAACCGGTGCAACGGTGGGCGAGCCACGGATCGTTCAGGCAGACCTGCCCGGATATGGCGGAGACGAAGCCATTGCCGCCGATGCGCAAGGGTTTACGCAAAAATTTCGCATCACCAATCACTTGGCCAACGTTATTGTCGTAGAATTGACGGATCCCGAGGGCTATAGCAACGCCCGTCTGGGGGTTCTTCAGACGATCAACAACACCTAGGGCTTTCACAACGCGCACAGACAGATTAGGACAGCGCTATGACAGCGCTTTCCCCAGATCCCGCCCCCGAAAACCGGCCCGTTGTTCGGTTGTTGCCCAAAGCCAATGCCCGCGCAATTCGTCACGGCATGCCGTGGGTCTATGCCAACGAAGTTGTACTGGATCGGCGCACCAAGGCGTTGCCGGCCGGGACACTTGCCATTCTCGAGGATAACGAACGCCGCCCGATGGGGTTGGTTGCCGTCAATCCGGCTTCGAAAATCTTTTGCCGGATGCTGGATGCCGATACCGGTGCGGCCATTGGCAAAGAGTGGTTCGCCACCCGTTTGCAATATGCGTTGCAGATGCGTACGCGTCTGTTCGATCAGCCGTTTTACCGTCTGATCCACGCAGAAGCAGACGGTTTACCCGGTGTGGTGATCGACAGGTTTGGCGATGTGGTTGTGGTGCAACCCAATGCCGCGTGGGCTGATCTGCGCCTTGATGATCTCACACAGGCGATTGTCGACGTCACGGGTGCCACCACGGTTCTGAAAAGCGCATCGGGCCGCACCCGCGCGCTGGAAGGGCTGGATGACGTCGATCAGGTGGTGTTCGGCGCCGCCCCCGATGCCGCGATCCCCGTTTCGATGAACGGGGCCGTCTATATGGCGGATGTCACGGGCGGCCAGAAAACCGGCCTGTATTTCGATCAACGCCCCAACCATGCGTTTGCCGCGACGCTGGCGCAGGGGGCAAGCGTGCTGGATGTGTTTTCCCATGTTGGCGGGTTTTCACTGGCGGCACTGGCGGCAGGGGCGGCATCGGCCCATGCCGTGGATGGATCGGCGCCCGCCCTTGCGCTGGCGCAATCAGGCGCAGACCATATGGGCATGGCTGACCGGTTCCAGACAACGCAGGGCGATGCGTTCGAAACTTTGGAAGCCCTTGCACAGCAAGGCGCGCGGTTTGATCTGGTGGTGTGTGACCCGCCTGCGTTCGCGCCGTCCAAACCGGCCTTGGCGGCGGGCTTGCGCGCCTATGAACGGGTGGCGCGGCTGGCGGCGGGGCTGGTCAACCCCGGCGGGTATCTGGGCCTGTGTTCCTGTTCGCACGCCGCCGATCTCGCGGCGTTTCGCGGCGCGTCCATTCGGGGCATTGGCCGCGCCGGGCGGCGCAGTGCGCTGATCCACACCGGTTTTGCCGGTCCGGACCATCCGCAAATGCCCGCTCTGGCCGAAAGCGGTTATCTAAAAGCGTTGTTTTTCCGCCTGTGAAGGTTCTGATCGATACATGCGTTTTGTATCCGACAGTTCTGCGCGAAGTGGTGCTGGGGGCCGCGCAGGCGGGCCTGTTCACGCCGTTGTGGTCCGCACGCATATTGGAAGAATGGGTGCGCGCCGCCGCGAAACTGGGCCCTGATGGCGTGGCTCAGGCGCAGGGCGAGATTACGTTAACCAGACTCGCATGGCCCAAAGCCGAAGTGACATGGCCGCCATCGCTCGAGGCGCGGCTATATTTGCCGGACGGCCATGATATCCATGTGTTGGCAGCCGCGATATCTGGATCAGCAGACGCCATTATGACCCTGAATAGAAAAGATTTTCCACGCAACATATTGGCCGAAGAAGGGCTTGATCGGGTCGAGCCGGACGGATTTCTGTATCAGCTTTGGCTGGATCATCCCGACGTATTGGACCAGGTGGCGCAGCAGGTGCTGGCGCAGGCCAATGCCATGTCGGGGCAGGTTTGGACGATGCGATCCCTGTTGAAAAAGGCGCGCCTGCCGCGTTTGGCCAAGGCAGTGTCAGGCTAGGGCTGTATCACGCGTTCGGGTGGGATGCCCATTTCTGCTCCAACGCCTCAAGTGCGGCGATGCGTTCGTGTGTTTTCGGATGGCTGAGCAGCCACGCAGGTGTCACACCCGCCCGCGCGCCCGACAGCGTTTCCAGTTTGCGAAACAGTTCCTTTTGCGGGCCAACACCGATACCGGCCTTGGTCAACAGGGCGGCGGCATAGGCGTCTGCTTCGTATTCGTCAGAGCGTGACAGTCGCGCGGCCAGTGTGGACGCCACGATATTGGCGATCCAGACGCCAACGCCGGGCAGGAACCGGCCCAGCACCATGGCCAGCGCGGTGCGCAGCGCGTTTTGCCCCGAAAAATCGATCATCCGGCGGCGCGAATGGCCCAAGGCAACGTGCCCCAACTCATGCGCGATGACAGACGCAAGCTCTTCGCCCGTCACATCACCCTGTTTGAATTTCCGGTAAAACCCGCGGGTGATGAAAATGCGCCCGTCCGGCGCGGCCAGCCCGTTTACGGGATCGATTTCGTAGATAAACACCTTGATCCGGTCCAGATCCAGCGCCGCCGCCATTTTATCGGTCAGCGGTTTCAGGTGTGGATCGGCCAGAATGGTGGATTTACTGTTCAATTCGCCAGCCGTCCGCCAAACCGAAAACCGGTACATGACAAGGCCGTACAGAATAGCCAGCAGAATGGGCGTGAACTTGATCATGGTATAGATATGGGGCGCTGTGGCGCGTTCGGCAAGGTCACGCAGACCACGCGACAGGCACAGATACCGGACCGCGAAAAGCCCAGCCATGATAGCGCACCGGCCCCGTCAGGTGCAGATCGGGCAGGGCGGCAAAGGCCATTGGCAGGGCCACCTGCGTGATCAGCGCGCGTGCGGCGGCGGCTCCGGCACAAAAATGCGGGCCCGCGCCAAAAGGAATGGATGCCTGGGTATCGCGGGTGAGGTCGAACAAATCGGGGCTTTCAAAATGGGTTTCGTCCCGTCCGGCGGAGGAAAACATAAAGAAAACAGCGCTGTTTGTGACAAAGCTTATGTCGTTCACGATGTCATCGCGCGCCACACGGCGCGGTGACATGCCGATGGGCGACATCCAGCGCGCATATTCCAGAAACGCATCCTGATAACTGGCTTTGCCATCCCTGACCCTGCGCAATTGATCGGGGTTTTCCAGCAGGGCCGCCACCGTACCGGCAATGGCATCGCGCGGTTCGTTCTGCCCGCCGGAAATGATCAGCTTGATATTGGCGCGCAGGCTGTCCATCGGCAGGTTTGCGGCCTGTTGCACGGCCAGCGCCGATCTGGCGCCCGCAGGGACACCCTGTGCCAGCATCCTGTCGATATGCGCATCAATCAGCGCCGTGGCGGCGTGGCAGGCGTTTTCGATGTCCGGATTGCCAACATAGTTCGAACACCCGTCGATCATGGCCTGTGACACACCATCCATCTCGTGCGCTGTCATCTCTGTCAGGCCGGTGATCGCCTTGAGCGCTTCGGCAGAGACCGGCATCGCGTAGTCGGAAACAAGATCGCATTGTCCCTGTGATTTCAATGCATTCAGGATCGTTCTTGCAGCATCTTCGAACTGTGGCAGCCAGTGGGATTGTACCGTTTTCGGGCTAAGTGCCGGAAACAGGGCGCGCCGTTCTGCCATATGCGTCCGTGCCGTCCTTGCGCATCAGGTTGGTGCCCATCAGGCGGGTCATCAGGCCGTCAGGCTGATGGCTGGAAAACACATCAATGCGTTTTTCCTGAATGTGGATGTCATCGCGACGCGTGAACAGGGTGGCGCGCAGTTCCGGTACATATGTGATCGGCGCATCGCGTCGCATCCGAGCCAGCACAGGGTAGGGATCGGCGGCAAAGGCGGCAGGATCGATGTGTGTGACGGGCGCGTCTGTCATAGCGTCAGGCTAGAGCGCGCAAGGCTTTCCCGCAAGCGCCGTGCGCACCTAGCGCGTCAGGCTTTTCATCCCCGCTTCCAGCCCGCGCAACGTCATGGGAACCATGCGGTCGGGGCCGAAAATTTCCTGGATCATGCCAATAGAATGGGTGTAGCCCCAGTATTTTTCCGGCACCGGATTGATCCAGAGATGCGAGGCCCACTGATCACGTGCACGCGCCAGCCAGACTTGTCCGGCCTCGGCGTTCCAGTGTTCGTTTGCCCCGCCGGGATAGGCGATTTCATAGGGCGACATGGACGCATCCCCGACAAAGATGCATTTGTAATCAGGGCCGTAGGTGCGCAGTATTTCGTGAGTGGAAATCTGTGCGTTCCAGCGGCGACGATTGTCGCGCCACACCCCTTCATACAGGCAATTGTGGAAATAAAAGTTTTCCAGATGCTTGAATTCGGCGCGGGCCGCTGAAAACAGTTCCTGCACCACCTTGATATGCGGGTCCATCGACCCGCCCACATCCAGAAACAGCAGTACCTTGACCGCATTGCGCCGCTCGGGGCGTGTTTTCACGTCCAGATAGCCGTGTTCGGCGGTGGCGCGGATCGTACCGTTCAGGTCAAGCTCTTCGGCGGCGCCATCACGCGCCCAGCGGCGCAGACGTTTCAACGCCACCTTGATGTTGCGCGTACCCAGTTCAACAGTGTCGTCCAAGTTCTTGAATTCACGCTTGTCCCAAACCTTGGTCGCGCGCTGGTGGCGGGATTTCTTCTGGCCGATCCGCACGCCTTCTGGGTTGTACCCATAGGCGCCAAAGGGCGATGTGCCCGCCGTGCCGATCCATTTGTTACCCCCCTGATGGCGGCCCTGTTGCTCTTTCAGGCGCTCTTTCAGGGTTTCCATCAGCTTGTCGAACCCGCCAAGGGCTTCGATTTCGGCCTTTTCCGCATCGCTCAGGTGTTTTTCCGCCAGCTTTTCCAGCCAGTCGCCGGGGACGTCGACCGCCTCAAGCACCTGATCCAGCGAAATGCTTTCCAATCCCTCAAAGGCGGCGGCAAACGCACGATCGAATTTATCGATGTTGCGTTCGTCCTTGACCATGGAAATGCGGGCCAGATAGTAGAACGCCTCGACGTCGTAGGTGGCCAGCCCTGCTTTCATGCCTTCCAGAAAGCTCAGGAATTCGCGCAACGAAACCGGAACACCGTTTTTGCGCAGGCTTTCGAAAAACGGCAGGAACATGGGCTTACACGGCCGCGCGGTGGATGATGACTGTCGCAATCATGCCGACAACGGCAAATGCTATGGCGAACGACGCCGCGTATTGCGCGATATCCAGACGCGATCCCTTGCGCCGTGCGGCGGTGGTGCCGCCGATAATCGCCCCGGCCAGTGCTGCAACAATCACGATCATGTTTATCCGTCATCCCTTTGAAGCGGGCTGATCTGCGCAATCTCGCGCATTTTGCCCCGTACAGCCCAATCTGGGCCAAACCCGTATCGCGCCCACCCCAGACTGTCCACCCTGACGCGCTGCGCCTCGGATGTGCGGCCGGTCAGGTCCAGTGCTTCGGCGCGCATCAGCATCAATGTGGCCAGCAATGCGGCGTTTTCATATTGCGATGCCGTGCCGACATAGGGGTCGATGATGCGCAGGGCTATCGCGCCTTCGCCATCACTGATCGCGTAGGCGGCGATCTGTGCGGCCACATAAGCGCGGTGCAATTGGGTGTCGGGCAGGCTTGCATAGGCGCGATCGGCTTTGATGAACTGATCAAAGGCGGCCAGCGGGTTGGCGCTTTGGATCAGACGGCCGGATACATAATGGCTAAAGGCCAGACGGTTGTCCTGCCATCCCTGTTCCTGCGCGATTTTTAATGCCTCTGCGGCGGAACGGCGTCTTGTGCTTGCGCTTGAACCGGGGCCAAGGGCAGATTGAACCGCATTGATCCACGCCCGCGATGTCGGGCCGGGTTGGCGGGTTGCCGGGCGGTTGCCCGCCGGATTGATGCGCGCAAGGATTGCAGGCAGGCGCGCGGCCACCTGCTGTTTGGTCATGCCGCTGCGCAATTCGGGCGCATAGGTCGCGCGCAGGATCGTCATGTCAAATCCGGTAAGCACGGTATGGATGTTGTCATCGTTGAACACAGAATCCGACAGGCGATACAGATCGTTCAGCGGCCCCAGAGCCTGAGCCAGTTCTTCGTGCATGCAATCGCGGATTTCCTGCGGGCTTGCATCGCTGGGCAGGAATATCGCCATTTTCGTACGCGACCGCAGGGCGGCCCAATTGGTTTTCTGCGATCTGCGGTTGGATCGGTATTCGGCAAGGCTCGACACGTTGGGAACCACGAAACAGGCGGCTTGCGGCAGGGTGCGGCGGATTTCGGCGCGGGTCACGGCCTGGATCGTGATGTTGGCGGGGGCTGTCTGGCTTTGCGATATGTCGATGCCGGCCTCGGTGCGCAACCTTCGGATCAGCCGCGTCAGGTCGGGCCCCAGACTGGCGGGGGGCGCACCGGTGACCATGACGGAAATCGGCGTTTCAAAGCGGCTGAACACCGGCAATTCGCGGCCGCTTTCCAGTTGAAAGGACAGGTCCAGAAAATCATAGGCGATATTGCCGTTGGATCGCGTCGAGCGCACCGGCTGCGTGGCCCCGAAACTTTTCATCGGCGGCAGCGTGCTGTCGGCGATCTGAGCGCGTGTGGGCATGTCTTTGGGCGCGGTTGACCCGCACGCCACCAGCGTCAGACACAAGGGGATCAGCAGCAGGCGCATCACGGGCGCTGGTATTTGATGAACGGGGTCAGAACGCCGATCTTGTCATAAAGCCTGCGCGCGGTTGCGTTGAAATCCTGTGTCAGCCAGTAGACTGACGGTGCGCCGGCTTGTGCCGCCGTGTCATAGACCGCGTTGATCAATGCACCGCCAACCCCGGTGCCGCGCGCCTCTGGGCGGGTATAGAGATCTTGCAGGTAACACACGTCTTCGACCTTCCAACCATGGCGATGATAAAGAAAATGCGTCAACCCCAGCAGGCGGCCATCTTTTTCTGCCACAAGCCCGTGAAAATCGCGCGGATCATCCCCAAGCAGGCGGGCAAATGTGCTGTCATAGATGTCGTCCGGCAGCGTTGTCTCGTAATACTCAAGATATCCGGTCCACATCTCGGCCCACTCGGCACGATCGGTTTCCTGCAAGGGGCGAATGATCAGCGAAGATGTGTCGGCCATTGTGGCACCTCTGTGTTTATGCGGCTGCGGTAACTACAGCCTGTCGGTCTGATAGGCCCCAAATACCGCAGTTCCCGCAAGGCGACCAGATCAGAGCAGGAAATTTGCCGAAAACCGGGCCTTTACCGCTGTCCGCGTGCCATAAAGGCCAGACGTTCGAACAGATGCACATCCTGCTCGTTCTTGAGCAAAGCACCGTGCAGTTTTGGCAGTGCATTGGCGCCATCGCGTTTCAGGTCTTCGGCGCTCAGGTCTTCGGCCAAAAGCAGTTTCAACCAGTCGAGCACCTCGGATGTCGAGGGTTTTTTCTTTAACCCGGCGGTTTCGCGCACTTCGTAAAACTGGGTCAGGGCCGTGGTCAGCAGGGCATCCTTGATTCCGGGATGATGCACATCAACGATTTTGCGCATCGTCGTTTCGTCCGGAAAGCGGATGTAGTGAAAAAAGCAGCGGCGCAAAAACGCGTCGGGCAGTTCTTTTTCATTGTTGGATGTGATGATCACCACGGGGCGATGGCGGGCGGTCACGGTTTCGCCGGTTTCATACACATGAAACTCCATCTGATCGAGTTCCTGCAACAGATCATTGGGAAATTCGATGTCGGCCTTGTCGATCTCATCAATAAGCAGAACGACCTTTTCGTCCGCCTCGAATGCCTGCCACAGCTTGCCCTTGCGGATGTAGTTGGACACATCGTGCACTTTTTCGTCGCCCAGTTGGCTGTCGCGCAAGCGGCTGACCGCATCGTATTCGTAAAGGCCCTGTTGCGCCCGCGTGGTGGATTTGATGTTCCATTCGATCATGCGCAGGCCCAGTGCGCTGGCCACCTGACGGGCCAGTTCTGTTTTGCCGGTTCCGGGTTCGCCCTTGACCAGCAATGGCCGTTCCAGTGTCACTGCCGCATTCACCGCAATCGTCAAATCATCTGTGGCCACGTATTCGGCCGTACCTTGGAATTTCATGGGGTCTGGGTGCCTTTTTATGCCTGTTCTGCCGCATCTTAGCCCGTGCTGTTCATGGCTGCAATCACAGTGCCAATTTGAAATGATTGTGTAGTGACAATTGCCGAACGGTGCGGTAAACGCCCCTCAAACACAGCCATCCGTCTGAGGATAGAGTATGACAGGTCTTCGCAAGACCGTGGGAGCAAAAATGAAACAGGATTTGATTCTGCCGGAAGAATATACCCCGGCCGAGGACGAGCCGTTCATGAATGAACGTCAGGTTGAATATTTCCGCCGCAAACTGCTGAACTGGCGTGCAGAATTATTGGCGGGCAGCCGGGATACCATCGAAGGGCTACAGGACGGCACGCGCAACATCCCCGATGTAACCGATCGCGCCTCCGAGGAAACCGACCGCGCGCTGGAACTGCGTACGCGCGACCGTCAGCGCAAGCTGGTGTCGAAAATCGATGCCGCCCTGCGCCGGATCGAAGACGGCGAATTTGGCTACTGCTCGGTCACGGGCGAACCGATTTCGCTGAAACGTCTGGATGCGCGCCCCATCGCCACAATGAGCCTTGAGGCACAGGAAAAGCACGAGCGTCGCGAAAAAGTTCACCGTGACGATTGATCCGGCGTGATCGCGAAGGTTTAGAACGCCGTGGCCAAAGCCGCGGCGTTTTTTTGCGGAATATAACGCTATGACAACGAACACGATGAAAGTTGCAGTGATCGGTGCGGGGATCGGCGGTGTGGCGGCCGCAACCGCCTTTGCCCTGAAGGGTGCTACCGTCACGGTATTCGAACAGGCCCAGTCCCTGAGCGAAGTGGGTGCCGGATTGCAGATCAGCGCAAACGGTATGTGCGTCTTGCGCGCTTTGGGGGCTGTCAGAAACACGCCTGACGGGGCGGTGCAATCGTCGGGTACAGAACTGCGCGATTATCGCCGGTCCCGCAGGGTTTCATTTGTGCCGCCACCCAAGGCGGGCCCGACATGGTATTTTCACCGCGCGGATTTGCTGGACCTGCTGGTTGCGCGGGCCAAAGACACGGGCGTCACATTTCAACTGGGCCAGAGCATTGCCGATGTCGACGCGCAGTCGGGACGTGTCGAAGACAACGGGTGTTTCGATCTGGTTATCGCAGCAGATGGCGGCCAAAGCCGGTTGCGCGCGGCGCTGAACGGTAATGCTGCGCCGCGGTTTTCCAAACAGGTGGCATGGCGTGCGGTGGTGCCTTGGTCGCAGGAAAACGCACCATCCTACGCCGTTCTGACCATGGGGCCGGGGCGGCACGTTGTGTCATATGCGTTGCGGGGGGGCAGCTTGATGAACATCGTTGCCGTTGAAGAACGCACGGACTGGACAGAAGAAGGCTGGCGGCTGGCGGGCGATCCGGATGACCTGCGCGCCCGCTTTGCCGATTTTGGCGGCACGACCACCGCGCTGCTGGCGGCGGTACAAGATACCCACCTTTGGGCGCTTTATCTGCATCCGGTGGCGCAGGTCTGGCACAAGGATCGGCTGGCTTTGCTGGGGGATGCGGCGCATCCAACACTGCCGTTCATGGCGCAAGGGGCCTGTCTTGCACTGGAAGATGCGTGGGCGCTGGCGGCCTGCGTGTCAGAGAGCGCGACCGTTGACGCTGCTCTGGCGCGCTATCAGGCGGTGCGCCAGCCGCGGGCGACCCGTGTGGTTGCAGCCGCGGCTGGCAACGCGCGCAACTTTCATTTTGCGCCGCCCGTCAATTGGCTGGCGCAAACGGCCATGGCCGTGATCGGTGCGCGGTTGTCTGCCCGCTATGGGTGGATTTACGATTATGATGTGACGCGTCTTTGATCCCGAAGGGTTTACGCGTCAAGCTCGACCCAGACCGGCACGTGATCTGAGGGCTTTTCCCGTCCGCGCACATCTTTGTCGATCTGGCAATCCAGCAACAGATCGGCGCATTGCGGCGTCAGCAGGAAATGATCGATGCGGATACCGTCATTCTTGTTCCACGCCCCCGCCTGATAGTCCCAAAAGCTGTAATGCCCGGGGCCTTGGGTGCGGGCACGGAACGCATCGGTAAAGCCAAGGTTCAGAAATCTTGCGAAACGCGGCGCGGCTTTCGGGGCGAAACAGGGCATCTTCGGTCCACGCTTCGGGGCGGGTGGCATCTTCGGCTTGCGGTATCACGTTATAGTCCCCCGCCATCAGGGCCGGCATTTCGTCGGCCAGCAATTGTGCCGCGCGGTGCTGAAGCCGCGCCATCCATGCCAGTTTGTAATCGAATTTCGGGCCCGGTGCCGGATTGCCGTTGGGCAGGTATAATCCGCAAACACGCACGGCATGTTTGCCCACAACCGTGGCCTCGATCCAGCGGGCCTGTTCGTCTGTGTCATCCCCCGGCAGCCCCCGCGAAACGTCTTCCAGCGGGAGTTTTGACAGGATCGCCACGCCGTTAAACGATTTCTGGCCGTGCGTTTCGACGTTATAGCCGCGGTCCTCGAACAATTCGCGTGGAAACCCTTCGTCGACAGTCTTGATTTCCTGCAAGACCACAACATCGGGCTTGGCCTCGTCCAGCCAGTCGGGCAGGGCGGCGATGCGTGCTTTGATACCATTGATGTTAAAGCTGGCAATTTTCATGGTGACCCCGGTCTGGCAAATGCCCGCCTTGTATCGCCGATGCCGCCCGACGTCACAAGAGCGGGTTGTGCGCCACTCTCCGGGGGCTGCCATAGAATCGGGCAGACCAAGACGGGGCTGACCAAACAGACGATTCGTGCCCGGATGTGGAACAGGTTAACGCAATCGCCCGCTGATGCTGCCCAAAACAGGCTTGTGGATAAGTTTTTTTCGCGCGGCACGCACAAAATTCTTTGATGACAAAGTCAGAGGTTTGGCCGCCGGGGTTGATGTGGATAACTCTTGCTGACAATACCTTAGGTTGAAAAATAAGTTTGTAACTCTCCCTTTGCGTGCAAGCGTGAAGAGGCTGTAAATTCACACTTGGGAGACGACCATATGCAAGCTCAACTGAAAACCTATGACACCTTTGCCGCCGCCACCACCGAAAGCGAAGCAGCGCTTTTTGACGGGGCGGGAACCGAAATGTTTACATCCGGTGCAGCCCCGTCTGCGACTGCAACCGCCATGATGGGCGAAAGCGTTGAAATGTTCACATCGGGGGCGGCCCCGTCCGGTGGTGCAACTGCACTGACCGGCGATGGTACACAGATGTTCACGTCCGGTGCGGCACCTGCCGCATCGTCCGACACCACTGCGGGCGACGGTACGTATCTGTTCACGTCCGGTGCCGCGCCTTCGGTCGCGTCCGATACCGTGACAGGGGACGGCACACAGATGTTCACATCGGGCGCTGCGCCAACGGTTCTGACCACTGTTGTCGGTGGTGACGAAACGGGGATGTTCACATCCGGTGCCGCGCCGACGTCGGCGTCCGGCGCTTCGACAGGCGAGGCGACGCAATTGTTCACCTCGGGTGCGGCACCGCAGGGCGGCAGCGCCGCCATCACCGGTGAACGTACCGAAATGTTCACATCGGGTGCCTGATCCGGCGTGACGTGAAGATCTGAAAACTGGAACTGGGGCGTTCAGAAGGCCCGAAAGGAAAAGGATGACTGAAATGTCGAATGTAATCCAACTGAACGCCCCGTCCGCGCGCCAAAACGAAAAGGACCGCATGGCTGCCACATTGCAGTCCTTTGCGCAGCACCGCCGGTTCGGGGACGATGTCTACTGGCTAAAGGAAAATGCCGAACTGCTGAATATTCTTGAATGTACCGGCATCCGCCCGGGCGCTTCAGCTTTGCAGGCGCATGGCGGTTTTTACGAGCAGGTGGAAAAACGGATGGGGTTTTTTCCACAATACTATCGCTTTCTTTTGTCGATCTGCCTTGATCTGGAAGATCTGGGCGTGGCCGGCACCAAGGGCGAGGCGTTGGCGCATTGGGTGGCGCGCGAGGGCATGGCCGAAGCCGAGCTGTCAGACCTGCAACGCCTTGAAGCGCGCCGCCTGATGATGCGCCGGGGCGTTGATCCGTTGCCCCATGATACCGGTCTTGAAGCCCGCATGCGCCGCTTTATCGCGCGGTCTGCAACATTTGCGATGCCCAACAAGAAGGCAGCATACGAACTGACGCATGCGGTCTTTTACCTCAGCGAATATGGCCGACGCGATCCAGTTCTGGACGCGGATGCGATAACCAGCCTCGAATTCGCGGGTTTGCTCGCCTATCTGGACCAGAATGCCGATTTGCTGGCGGAAATCTGTGTGGCGTTGCGTTATGCGGGGCAGACACCCTCGCAGATATGGGAAAACTGGTTAGAGCGCGAAACCCATCTTTTTTCGGTCCAGACCGGGCCGCATGTCAGCGCGCAGGATGACTATCACGATTATTTTGTCTGCAACTGGTTGATGGCGGTTTCGGGGCGCAAACCGTTTGCCAAACCGGCCGAGGCCGCGCGCATGGCGTTTTTCCGCGCGCCTCCGTGCGCCGGACCATTGCGCGAAATGTCGGAATGCATGTTCCGGCTGGATGATCAGCGCAGCGCTGACTGGACAAGGATGCGCACGGTGGTGCAGGCGGCCCTCAGCGAAACCGGATCCGACATCCTGTGCGAGGCAGAGCAATCGACAGACAAGTTCGACGCGTTCTTTGAAGGATTTGCCAGAACCGGCCTGCAGGGCGTATCGGGATGAGCGCGCGGGTGCAGCCATGGCGGCCGGTGCTGGGCGCAACGGGGTTGGGCACGGGGCTGGTGCTGATCTACACGGGGTTGATTTCGGGCGCGGATGCGATCACGAAATTCATCGCAGGCGGCTATGCCGCGCCACAGTTGTTTTGTCTTTCGGGGCTGGTCGTGGTGGTGCTGTCGATCGTTCTGAACAGTGCAAGAGGTACGCCGCGGGGATTGCGCACGGGATGCCCACGCGCGATGGCCGTTCGCGCCGGCGCAACGGTTGTGGCCTGCACGGCGTTTTTCTATGCGTTTGCCATGCTGCCCTTTGCCGAAGTCTTTCTGTTTATCGGACTGATGCCAATTCTGTCGGGGATTTTATCGGGGCCTGTCTTGGGCGAACATGTGCGTCCATTGGCGTGGGGCGCGCTGGCGGTGGGCTTCATCGGTATGTTGTTCCTGTTTCCTGCCGGCCTGTCAGGAGTATCGATCGGGCACGGCTTTGCGTTATTGGCCAGTCTGGCGGGAACGGTTTCAATGATCGTGGCCCGTTACATCGGCCAGTTTGAACGCAATGCGCTGGCGCAGGTGTTTTATCCAAATCTGGCGGTGTTTGCGATTATGGCAGGTGCCTTGCCCTTTGTCTGGGTGCCGATGCCGCTGGCAGATCTGGTTTGGGTGTTTGCCTATGCCACGCTGCTGTTTGTGGCACGGTGGGTTCTTGTTGTGGCGTTGCGTTTGCTGGCGGCCTATGCGGTCACACCGTTGCTGAACCTGCAATTTGTCTGGATGGTGCTGCTGGGCGCGGTGTTTTTTGGCGAAGTGCCGGCAACGGGCACCTATCTGGGGGCGGGGCTTGTCGTGTTGACCAGCCTGTTTCTGGTGTGGGAACAGCTCGCCCCGGGATCAGAGCGGATGCGCACCGCCCGCGTTTAAACGGCACCTGAAAAGCGGCGCGGTGCCCGCGCCATTCGATGATGGCACGGGCCGTTGGCCCGTGCGGCCGCTGGCAGAAGTATTTATGAAAAGATGAAGCCGCCGGTTACATCGAAAACGATGTGCCGCAACCGCAGGAGCTGGTCGCGTTGGGATTGTTGATCACAAACCGTGCGCCGATCAGTTCTTCGCTGAAGTCGATGACAGCGTTTTCCAGAAACGGCAAAGAAACCGTATCGATCACAACCTTTTGCCCTGCACCTTCCAGCACCAGATCATCATCTGCGGGCTGGTCCAAAGCGATTTCATATTGGAAACCCGAGCATCCCCCCCCTTCAACCGCGACGCGCAGCGCCTGGCCCTGATCTGCCGCGCCGATTTCGGCGAGGCGGGCAAAGGCGCGTTCTGTTACTTTCGGGGGCAATTGCATGGTCGGGCCTTTGATACGGTTTTAACTCGAACGTAGCTGCAATATAGAAACCCCAAGCACAGGCCACAAGGACCGAGGTGATGATGAGTGCAGCTTTTGCCTCAGATCCGGCACGCAGCAGGGGACGGCGCGTACCGGAAGAGGAAAGTACCTTTCGTTCCTGCTTTCAGCGGGATCGGGACCGGATCATTCACGCGTCGGCCTTTCGGCGTTTGAAACACAAGACACAGGTCTTTGTTGAACACGAAGGCGATTATTACCGCACGCGACTGACCCATTCCATTGAAGTGGCGCAGGTCGCGCGCACCATTGCCGGTGCGCTGGGCCTGAATGGCGAACTGACCGAAGCGGTCGCACTGGCGCATGATCTGGGGCACACCCCGTTCGGGCATACTGGCGAAGATGCGTTGCACGATCTGATGCAGCCCTATGGCGGATTTGATCACAATGCGCAGGCGATCAAGATCGTCACATCGCTGGAACGGCACTATGCTTCCTTTGACGGGTTGAACCTGACGTGGGAAACTCTGGAAGGGATTGCCAAACATAACGGGCCGGTCACCGGTGCATTGCCCCATGCGCTGGCCGACTATGACGCCCTCCATGATCTGGAACTGCACAGCCACGCCAGCGCCGAGGCGCAGGTCGCCGCATTGTCGGATGACATCGCCTATAACAATCACGATCTGCATGACGGTTTGCGCGCGGGCCTGTTTTCGGAGGCCGAGATTGCGCAGCTGCCGATTGTGGGCGCGGCCTATGCGCAGGTGGATCGATTGTATCCTGACACCGATGCCTATCGCCGCCGTCACGAGGCATTGCGCCGCGTGTTCGGGGTGATGGTGGCCGATGTGATTGAAACCTCGCGCAATGTGCTGGCGCAATCCGGCGCGCAGGATGTGCGGGATATCCGGCACTTGGGGCGTCCTGTCATAAGGTTTTCGCCTGCTCTGTGGGCCGATCTGCAAGAAATCCGCGCTTTTCTGTTCGCCCGCATGTACCGCGCGCCGTCGGTGATGGAAAAGCGCGCCGAGGTGACCAAAGTGGTGGAAGACCTTTTTCCGCTGTTTCTGGATGATCCCGGCCTGTTGCCACGGCGATGGCACAAGGATGTCGCCGCCGCGGCGGGGGACAAGACTGCACTGGCGCGTATCGTTTCGGACTATATTGCCGGCATGACGGATCGTTTCGCGCTTCAGGAACATGCGCGGTTGTGTCCGGACACGCCTTAACCTGCGTTGACGCGGCCCACAGGCCTGCTAAACCGCAGGGATGCCCGCAACAGGACCGAACAAGTGATGAATATCTTTTCCGATCTGCGCCAACTGGTGATTGAAAGCCTTGAAACGATGGTGGCGCAAGGCGCGCTGCCCGACGGGCTGGATATGTCCAATGTCACGGTTGAGCCGCCACGCGACAGCGCGCACGGAGATATGGCAACCAACGCAGCGATGGTGCTGGCCAAGCCTGCGGGCCAGAACCCGCGTGCGATTGCTGACGCTTTGGCACTATTGCTGATGGCAGACAGCCGGATCAGCAGCGCAGAAGTGGCTGGCCCCGGATTTCTGAACCTGCGCCTTGCGCCAAAGGTTTGGCAGGATGTTGTGTACGGTGTTTTTGATCTTGGCACCGGCTTTGGCCGCTCGAACATGGGGCAGGGCGCACGTGTCAACGTAGAATATGTCAGCGCCAACCCGACGGGGCCCTTGCATGTCGGGCATACGCGCGGAGCGGTGTTTGGCGATGCGCTGGCGTCGTTGCTGGATTTCGCAGGCTATGATGTGACCCGCGAATATTACATCAACGATGGTGGTGCGCAGGTCGATGTTTTGGCCCGGTCTGTTTACCTGCGGTATCTTGAGGCGCACGGACAGGATGTGGCGTTTGTCGATGGCACGTACCCCGGGGATTATCTGGTGCCGGTGGGGCAAGCGCTGAAGGACAAGGTGGGTGATGCGTGGGTGGACCAGCCCGAAGCCGTCTGGCTGGAAGACGTGCGCGATTTTGCAACCGATGCCATGATGGATCTGATCCGCGCCGATCTGGCGGCGCTGGGCGTTGAAATGGATGTGTTCTATAGCGAAAAATCGCTGTACGGCACCGGCCGGATCGAAGCCGCAATTGCCGATCTGGAAGGCAAGGGGCTGATCTACGAAGGCGTTCTTGAACCCCCCAAGGGCAAAATGCCCGAAGATTGGGAACCACGCGAGCAAACCCTGTTCCGTTCCACTTCGCATGGCGATGATGTGGACCGACCGGTCAAGAAATCGGATGGCAGCTGGACCTATTTTGCGCCCGATATTGCCTATCATTATGATAAGGTTTCCAGAGGGTTCGACGCGCTAATTGATGTATTCGGCGCGGATCATGGCGGCTATGTCAAACGGATGAAGGCGGCGGTGTCTGCGCTGTCTGACGGGCGCGTGCCGCTGGACATCAAGCTGACCCAGCTGGTCAAACTGTTCAAGAACGGCGAGCCGTTCAAAATGTCCAAACGGGCGGGCACGTTCGTGACGCTGCGCGATGTGGTGGATCAGGTCGGGCCGGATGTGACACGGTTTGTCATGCTGACCCGCAAGAATGATGCGCCGCTGGATTTTGATTTTGACAAGGTGCTGGAACAAAGCCGTGAAAATCCGGTGTTCTACGTGCAATACGCCCATGCCCGCGTGATGAGCGTGCTGCGCAAGGCGGCGGAGGCCGGAATGAACGTCGAAGATGCCATGCTCGCGCAGGCCGATCTTGGCGGGTTGACGCACGAAGCCGAACAGGCCGTGGCCAAAAAACTGGCGGAATGGCCCCGTCTTGTCGAGATCGCGGCGCGTACGCACGAGCCGCACCGGGTGGCCTTTTACCTCTATGAACTGGCTGGTGAGCTTCACGGCCTGTGGAACCGGGGCAATGATGAGCCCGCGCTACGGTTCATTCAGGAAGGCGATGTGGCCACGTCACAGGCGAAAATCGCCCTGGCACGCGCTGTTTCCGTTGTAATTGCGTCAGGTCTTGGTATTCTTGGCGTCAATCCGGCGCAGGAAATGCGATAGAAAAACGCACCGCACCGGGACAGAGCAAGTAACCGGACCCGAACGGCAGAGCATCGTTTGGGCAGCGAGGCAAAAAATGGCGGCAGATTGGGCAAGCGCGCAAAGCGCTTTCGATTCGGATTTACAAAACGCAGCATCAAGCAGTTTAACGTCAGCGGCCAAGCCGTTGGGTCAGTTAACGAATTTCATTGGCGCGGCGGTGTCGGTCGCGCTGATGGCGGGCATCGGTGTGTGGGGATACAAGCTGTTCGTCAGGGACGTTAGCGGCATCCCCGTCGTGCGGGCGGTTGAGGGCGCAATGCGAGTGGCCCCCAAGGACCCCGGCGGCGCACAGGCCGATCATCAGGGGCTGGCGGTGAACTCGGTCGCGGCAGAAGGATCAGCAGAAGCACCGGCAGATCGTCTGGTTCTGGCGCCACGTCCGGTTGAACTTGCCGCAGAAGATACGCCCGTTCTGGCATCAAGTGCGGTGGCCGCGGCATCATCCGTTGCTCAGGAACAACAACCTGATCCTGTGGCGTTGTCCGACGACGACGAAACGCAAGCTCCTGTCGCATTGGCAGAGCCGGAACTCACGGAACAGGAAACGCAGGCGCGCTCTATCGAGGCGCTGGTGGCGGAGCTGACCAACGGGGTTGAGCCGTTAAGCAACGTCACCCCGACCGAAGGTGCCCCTGTTGTCACATCCGTTGCCGAAGTGACGGGCGAACCCGAAGCAGAAGAGATCACGTCTGCCGCGGATGAAACGATCGAGCCGGATGTTGCGGACGCATCGGGTGTGAAAAACTCCTTGCGGCCCAAGCCGCGCCCCACGCAAACGCAATTGGAAAACGTTGTGCAGGTGGCGGCGGTGGCCACATCGACAGAGCCGCTGGATGCGGCCAGTATCGCGCCGGGCACCCGTATGGTCCAGCTTGGTGCCTTTGAAAGCGAAGAGGTGGCCAAATCCGAATGGGGGCGTCTGAACAGTAGATTTTCCGAATATATGGAAGATAAACAAAGCGTTGTGCAGCGTGCCTCAAGCGGTGGGCGCATTTTCTATCGCTTGCGGGCTGTCGGGTTCGAAGACCTGAGCGATGCGCGCCGGTTCTGTTCGGCGCTTGTGGCGGAAAACGCGGATTGTATTCCGGTCATTGCGCGGTGACACGGTTCGGGGCGAGCATTCTGGATGCGGACGGGTTACGGCTAAGTGCGGAAGAAACCGCGTTTTTCCGTGATGTGAACCCGTTCGGATTTATCCTGTTTGCCCGCAACATCGACACGCCCGATCAGGTGCGCGCGTTGTGCGATGATTTCCGATCTGCTGTGGGGCGCAATTGTCCGATCACCATTGATCAGGAAGGCGGGCGGGTACAGCGCCTGCGCCGCCCGCACTGGCGCGACTGGACGCCGCCGCTGGATTTTGTGCGTCGCGCCAAAGACAATGCCGGCAGAGGCGATGTATCTGCGTTATCGCCTGATTGCGCATGAACTGCACGCGTTGGGCATCGACAGCAACTGCGCACCGATGGTGGATGTCGCCGGCCCTTGGCACCCATGATTTCCTGCGCAACCGCTGTTATGGCACCACCCCCGATACGGTTGCGGCGTTGGGCCGTGCGACGGCACAGGGCCTTCTGGATGGGGGCGTACTGCCGGTTCTGAAACATATTCCGGGCCATGGCCGCGCCACCCAAGACAGCCACTATGATCTGCCCCATGTCGGTGACGATCTGCACGAGCTTGAGGCGTGCGATTTTGCCCCGTTCAAGGCTCTGAACGATCTGCCGATGGGGATGACGGCGCATCTGGTCTATGATGCGATTGATGATGCACCTGCCACGATCTCGCCCCGCATGATGCGGTTGATCCGGGACGATATCGGCTTTGACGGGCTGATCATGACCGATGATATTTCGATGAAGGCATTGCAGGGTGATTTGGGCGATCTGTCGCGCGCGGCACTTGCGGCCGGGTGCGATGTGGTTCTGCATTGCAACGGAACGCTGGCAGAACGCGCCAAGGTGGCCGAAGCCGCCGGAGAGATGGGCACAGCCGCGCAAAGACGCGCCGAGGCCGCACTGGCCGCCCGAAAGGCCCCCGCGCCGCTTGACATTGCGACCTGCGAAGCCCAGCTTGAGGCGCTTTTGGACGGGCAGGTATATGGCTGAGGACAGTTTTCAGGAAGATACACTGTCGGTGTCCGACAGGATGGCCGCAGAGGCGTTGATCGTCGATGTCGACGGGTTTGAAGGCCCGCTTGACCTGTTGCTGACACTGTCGCGCACGCAAAAGGTGGATTTGCGCAAGATTTCGGTGCTGCAACTGGCCCGCCAGTATCTTGAATTTGTCGAAAAGGCCAAAGTGCTGCGCATTGAACTGGCGGCGGATTATCTGGTGATGGCGGCGTGGCTGGCGTTTTTGAAATCGCGCCTGTTGCTGCCCCCCGATCCGGCCGAAGAGGGCCCGTCTGGCGAAGAACTGGCCGCGCATCTGGCGTTTCAGCTGGAACGGTTGCAAGCGATGCGCGATGCGGCGGCACGGCTGATGGCGCGCGACCGGTTGGGGCGCGATTTCTTTGCGCGTGGCGTTCCCCAAACCGTCGAACGCACGCGCAAGATCAGCTATAGTGCGACGCTGCTGGATTTGATGCAGGCCTATGCCCGTATCCGCACCCGTGATGAATTCCGTCCCTATGTGATGGATCGTGACGCCGTGTTTACCATGGAGCAGGCGCTGGACCGCATGCGCGGATTGATCGGCTTTGGCGGAGACTGGACCGATTTGTCGAGCTATCTGCCGGAAGGCTGGAGCAGCAACCCCCAACGCCGGCGCAGCGCGACGGCATCCACCTTTGCAGCGACACTGGAACTGGTAAAAGAAGGCGCTTTGGAAATCAGGCAATCGGATTTATTTGCCCCGATCCAGCTGCGCAAGAAGGATTAGAACGGTGCCGCAAGATACAGAAGAAAAAGACAAAAGCCTGTTCGAAGCACCCCCGATTGCAGAGCAGGAACGTATGGTCGAAGCGGTTCTGTTCGCCAGTGTCGAACCGGTGAGCGTGAAGGAGCTGGAAAGTCGTATGCCACATGGCTGCGATGCAGCCGAGGCGCTGGTGCATCTGCGCAAACGCTATGAGGGTCGCGGCGTGCATGTGGTCAAGGTCGGGGATGCCTATGCGATGCGCACGGCCAATGATCTTGGGTTTTTGATGCAAAAGGAAACCGTTGAAACCCGCAAGCTGAGCCGGGCGGCGATCGAGACGCTGGCGATTATCTCTTATCATCAACCTGTAACACGGGCCGAAATTGAAGAAATTCGCGGTGTCAGCGTTTCGCGCGGCACGGTGGACCAGTTGCTGGAACTGGAATGGATCCGGTTCGGCCGGCGCAAAATGACACCGGGGCGACCGGTCACATTTGTAGTGACGCAAGAGTTTCTGGATCACTTCGGATTGGAAAGCGCACGTGATTTGCCGGGGCTCAAGGAACTGCGGGCTGCCGGTTTGCTGGAAAACCGCGCGCCCCCCGGAACGGTCCCGTTGATGGGCGAAGGGGACGAAGAAGAAGAAACGAACGAAGGACAATCGGAGCTTTTTGAAGACTGACCGGGCCTATGCCCAGAAATCTTCATGATTACCGACTATATAATAACAAGACGAGCTGTGGAGGCAGACATGAATATGAACCAAATCATCAATATGGTCATTCGCATTGTCATGCGAAAGGCAATCAACAAGGGTATCAATCTGGGGATGGGGCAGGCGTCTAAAATGGGCCGCAAGCCAAAGGCCCAGCAACCGCGCGATCTGCCTGAATAGACCTGTTGCGCGCTATTTGAAGTGTTTGGAAAGCTTCAGGCCCTGACCCTGATAGTTGGAAGAAATGCCTGCGCCGTATAATTGCGTGGGCACATCCTGCATCCGTTCATAGACCAGACGCCCCACAACCTGCCCGTGTTCCAGAACAAACGGCGCTTCGTGGCAGCGCACTTCCAGCACGCCGCGCGAGCCGGCCCCGCCTGCGGCGTCATGGCCGAAACCGGGGTCAAAAAATCCTGCGTAATGCACCCGAAATTCGCCGACCATCGCCAGATAAGGGGCCATTTCCGCCGCGTATTCGGGCGGAATGTGCACCGCCTCGCGGCTGACAAGGATATAAAATGCACCGGGGTCCAGAATGATCTGGCCATTGGTGGTGCGCACGTCTTCCCAGTATTCGGCGGGGTTGTAATACCCGATTCTGTCCAGATCGATCACGCCGGTATGGGGTTTGGCGCGATAGCCGACCAGATCGGAACCGGGCAGTTCCAGATCGACAGAGAAACCCAAACCGTCATCAATCACCGCCGTGCCGTCAACCAAAGGCGAATGTGCGTGCAAGGCGTTCAACGCGGCGTCATCCAGAACCGCGTGGCCGCTGCGAAACCGGATCTGGTTCAACCGCATGCCGGGGCGCACCAGCACCGAAAACGAACGGGGGCAAATTTCGGCGTAAAGCGGGCCGTGATAGCCTGGCGCGATGCGGTCAAATTCCACACCGCCATCGGTGATCGTACGGGTCAAAAGGTCCAGCCGTCCGGTCGAGCTTTTGGCGTTGGCCACCGCCTGCATTCCGTCAGGCAGGGCCAGCGATTCCATCAGCGGCACCACATAAACACAGCCTTTTTCAAGAACCGCACCCTCTGTCAGATCAACGCGGTGCATTTCAAATTCCAGCAACCGCTCCGCAACACTGCGCCCTGCACCCGCCAGAAACGAGGCGCGCACGCGGTAAGCGACGGTGCCCAGACGCAAATCAAGGCTTGCCGGCTGGATTTGTGCATCCTGAATGGCGGGTTGCCCTGTTATCACGCCATCGGCGATCATTTTCGACAGGTGCTGGTTTGGAATTACCCCAGTCATTTCAATCCCTTCGCGATCAACGCACCCCGGACATCCCGGCCACGTCAGTGGCCACGGTGTCGGGGTGATATCGTCGGATGAATTTGGTCGGGCTAGCAGGACTCGAACCTGCGACCTTCCGTCCCCCAGACGGACGCGCTACCAGGCTGCGCCATAGCCCGACGATGTGCCGTTCATAGTGGAAATGCGCGCAGGAGCAAGGGGGAATTGCCACTTGCGACTACTCTTTGCCTGTCCCGGTCAAACGCGCATGCAGTGATTCCAGCCGTGCATAGGATTGCCGGGCTGCCGACAGGTCGCTTGGGCGTAATCGGTGCAGTTTTGCGGCCTTGGCCAGAACACCCGGAACCGCTTCGATATCCTGTTCGTCGGGACCATCCAAAGCTTCGACAATGCGCGGTTTCAGTTTCGGGGACTCTGTCGGACCTGTCGGGCCGGGCTTTTGCATGAAAGACGGCAGCGACTCGGGTGGTTTTGCCACAGGCGCTTGGGCGGGTGGTTCAGCAACGGGATCAGCGGGTTTGTCTGCCGGTGTTTCCGCAGGGGTTTCAGTATCGGGCGTGTCGGCGACCAAGCCGGGCTGATCTGTTTCCGGTTCGGGTGTTTTTTGTGCTGCGTCAGCGCTGCTGTCATCGGGCTGCGCGTCTTTCTTGGCGGTGTCCGACGGGCTTTGGAAGGGCACAACCGTGCTGGTGTCATCCTTGGCTTGGGGCGCGGATCGGGGCGTTGCGTCGGTCACGTCACGAACCGGCGCTTCGTTGTCCAGTTGTGCCATGGTCAGATCATCAAGCGATGCGGATTGGTCAGAAACGAACCCAACACCTTGTTCGCGAATGATTTTCTGCACGCCCTTGATGGTTACGCCATCGTCGTGCAGCAGTTTCTTGATGCCGCCCAAAAGCAACATGTCCGACGGTCTGTAATACCGTCGCCCACCAGCGCGTTTGACCGGTTTGACCTGACTGAATTTGCTTTCCCAGAACCGCAGAACATGGGCCTGAACACCCAGCCACTCTGCCACCTCCGAGATGGTGCGAAAGGCGTCGGGGGACTTGGCCATATCCGCGCGCGATCCTTAGCGCTTGTTGCCGTCAGCGACGCGATCTTTCATCAGATGCGATGGCCGAAAGGTCAGAACCCGGCGCGGGTTGATCGGAACCTCTTGTCCGGTCTTGGGATTACGGCCGATGCGGGCCGATTTATCACGCACGCTGAAGGTGCCAAAAGATGAAATCTTGACCTGCTCGCCACGCACAAGCGCGTCTGACAAATGCTCAAGAACACTTTCTACCAGCTGGGCGCTTTCATTGCGCGACAGGCCGACTTCGCTGAACACAGCTTCGCTCAGGTCCATCCGGGTCAACGTCTTATCCGCCATTTCCATCCCCTTTGTTTTGGCAACCATAGGGTCTTTGGAAATTCCGAGTCAATATCAATGGCTTGTGAGGACAAGATTAAGCGATGAAATGCAACCTATTACCAGCGCAGAACCACGGCACCCCACGCCAAACCGCCGCCGATGGCCTCGGTCACGATCAGATCGCCCTGTTTGATCTGGCCGCGTGCCTTTCCGACCGACAGGGCAAGAGGAATCGATGCCGCTGATGTATTGCCGTGGTCCTGTACCGTCACGACCACCTTTTCCATCGGCACGCCCATTTTCTTGGCCGTGCCCTGAATAATACGGATGTTGGCCTGATGCGGCACGATCCAGTCAACCTCGTCCGTGCTGACTCCGGCCCGTTGCATCGCGGTTTCCGCGGTGCTGGCCAGTTTTTCAACCGCGTGGCGGAACACCTGATTGCCCTGCATGCGCAGATATCCGGTGGAATGCGTGCTCACTCCGCCATCAACGTATAACAGGTCGCGATAGCGCCCGTCGCTGTTCAGATCGGTCGACAGGATGCCCCGATCCTGTGCGGTGCCCGCGCCGTCCTGACCTTCCAGGATCAGTGCGCCCGCGCCATCGCCGAACAAAACGCATGTGCCGCGATCGCTCCAGTCCATGATGCGGCTAAAGGTTTCGGCACCGATCACCAGAACCCTGTTGGCCTGATGCGATGAAATCAACGCGGCGGCATTGGACAGCGCAAAGATAAAGCCTGCACACACAGCCTGTACATCAAAGGCAAAGCCTTTGGTCATGCCCAGTTCGGCCTGTACCATTGTGGCGGCGGACGGAAATGTCAGATCGGCCGTGGACGTGGCCAGTACAATCGCATCAATATCGGATGCGTCCAGCCCGGCATCCTGCAACGCGGCGCGCGCGGCCATGGTGGCCATTGCCGATGTGGTTTCGCCTTCGGCGGCGAAATGCCGGCGTTCGATACCGGAACGGGATTTGATCCATTCATCTGTAGTATCGAGCGTTTTTTCGAATTCGCTGTTTGGAACGATCCGTTCGGGTAGATAATGCCCGACGCCTTTGACCACGGCGCGTCTTGTCATTCTTTTTGTCCGTTCGTGTGTGCGGCTTGTTCTGCTGATGTGCCTGTATCGTCATCTTGGTCAAGCAGACCGGTAGATGCAACCCGCGCGGCCAGCTTTTCCGTAAATCCCAGTTGGGCCAGCTGGAATGCCAGCTTGACCGCAGCAGACACACCGGTCGCATCTGCAGAGCCGTGTGATTTGACCACAGTGCCGTTCAGGCCCAGAAAAACGCCGCCGTTCACGCGGCGGGGATCAATACGTTTCTTCAGACGGGTCAGCGATGTCAGCGCCAGCAACGAGGCCAAACGCGACAGCGGAGAGTATTTAAAGGCTTCACGCAACAGATCTCCGATCAGTTGCGCCGTGCCTTCGCCGGTCTTGATCGCAACGTTGCCGGTAAATCCGTCGGTCACAATCACATCCGCAACATCACCGGAAATATCGCCGCCCTCGACAAAGCCGACAAATTCATAAGCCGCTGTATCGGCATATTGACCGATCAGTTCGTGCGCTTCCTTCATTTCAGCGCGGCCTTTGTGTTCTTCGGTCCCGACATTCAGCAAACCGATGCGCGGGCGGCGCAGATCAAGGCCGTTGCGCGCGTAAGACGCACCCATCATCGCGTATTGCAGCAGATCGCGGGCGTCAGCGCGCACATCGGCACCGACATCCAGCAACACATTGAACCGCTGCGGGTTACGTGACGGGTAAAGCACCGCGATGGCGGGGCGGTTCACGCCGGGCAATTTGCGCAAGCGGATCATTGCCAATGCCATCAACGCGCCGGTGTTTCCGCAGGACACGGCCACAGTTGCTTCACCCGCGCGCACCGATTCGATGGCCGACCACATGGATGTGGTTTTGCCATTGCGCACGACGGATGATGGTTTGTCATCCATCGACACGACATCGGGGGCATCCCTGATCTCGCACCGGCCCTGCAACGGTTTGCGCTTGGCAACAAGTGCGTGCAGTTCGTCCGCGTGGCCATGCAGAATGAACCCGATCTCGGGGTTCAGGCGTGCAGATTCGGCAATACCGGCGACAACTGTCGCCGGTCCCTGGTCTCCACCCATTGCATCAACAGATAGGATAATGCGCTTGGCCTTCGCGTCTGATTGATCGGGCTGTGCCGTCATGCGAATGCCTTTGTGCCTTTAGGTCAGGCCGCGTCTTCGTCCAGATCGACCTCGTCCACCATAGCGATAACTTCCTGATCGTCATAGTGCCCGCAGGCCGCGCAAATGTGATGCGGGCGTTTCAGTTCGCCGCAGTTTGCACATTCATTCGGGTTCGCAGCAACCAGGGCATCATGGCCGCGACGGTTGTTGCGGCGTGACTTGGATACTTTGTTTTGTTGGACAGCCATGTCTCAACCTCAGATATTATGGGCCTGCCAAGATCGGCATCGGGCCGCGTTTCACGAGCGTGACGTGCGTTTAGGCCCAAGCCTGCGTCATGTCCAACTCTAAATACGATGAAGGCGCGAAAATACTGTTATTTGTTCCCGGCGCAAGCGATTTCTGGATCGCGTCAAAACAAACACACATACGCGCTGTCAGCGATCTTTTTTCAGACTGCCCCGCAGGTCTGCAAGGCCGGCAAAAGGTTTGGCTTCGTCATCGCTCATCGGGGCGGTGCCGGGTTCGGCAAATCGCGATTGCTCCAGGTCGGCCCCTTCTTTTCGGGGATAATCGGGCAGAGCCAGTGCAAGAGATTCGATCATCACCTGCGCCGGATCGATCACCGTGCCCAATGGTTCGATCGTATCATCTTCGGGCATTTCTATTTCGCGTGCATCAGGTCTTGCCAAATCTTTGACAAAGCGGCGCACCACAGGCAGATCAATGCGCGTTGTCACAGGTTCCAGCGTCACGACACAGGGTTGAACAACGGTTGCGCCCAAAGTTGCCTGCAACTCCCAATCGTGTTTGCCCAAAGCCGACACTGTGCCCTGAAACGACAGTTTGCGCAGCGCCAACAGGCCCAGATCGCGCGCGATACCCTCCAGTGTCGCCGTGTCAGGGCGCACATCAAACGGCGTTGCCGCGTTGTGCGACAAATCCGCGACACGCAAGGCGCGTGTTGGGCTTGGGGGCAAACTCATCCTGATATGCACTTTCGTTTCTTGAACCGGAGGCGATCCTTCTGTAATCGGGATACCAAGGCACAAGATGCGAATGCAAGAGGGATGCCATGTCGAGGATAAGAGCCGGATTGAAATGGGCTGCGGTCGCTGCCGCCCTTGTGGCCCTTGGGGCCTGTGCGGCGTCATACCGAAACCATGGCTATGTCCCGACTGAAGCAGAGCTTGCCGAAATTGTTGTCGGGGTCGACAACAAGGACAGCGTCGAGGAAACCATCGGCATTCCCTCGGCCGGGGGCGTTCTGGATGGTGACGGGTATTATTACGTGCGCACGCAGGTGCGTACCTTTGCCTTTCGGCGGCCCGAAGTGGTGGACCGGCAGCTTGTCGCCATCAGCTTTAACACCGGCGGCACCGTCACCAATATTGAACGGTATGGCCTGCAAGACGGCAACCCGGTTGTCTTGAGCCGACGGGTCACAAGCAGTTCGACCGAAGGCAAAACCTTTATCCGGCAGCTGCTTGGTAACATCGGGCAGATCGGCACCGGCGGGTTTGGCGGCTAGGGCGGGGCCGGCGGGATGCCACGTCAGGTGTGGTTCCGCGGCAAATACCTGATCCGTCAGGCCACGTGTCCCGCTGATCTGGTTGCGGCCCAATCCCTGCGCGCCCAAGCGTTCCGGTCCGGAAACGAGGGCGGGCTGGATTGCGATACATTTGATGAAAAATGTTTGCATTTTCTGGTGATCGAAGCCGCCACGGAAATTCTTGTCTGTTGTTTCAGGGTTTTGCCCTTGCAAGACGGGCGCGAGATCTCAAACAGCTATTCTGCCCAGTATTACGAACTGACAGCACTGGAATCCTATCCGCACCGCATGGCCGAAATGGGCCGGTTCTGTATCCGGCCGGGATATAGTGATCCTGATATTCTGCGCGTGGCGTGGGGCGCGATGACGGCCTATGTCGATGAAAGCGAGATCGGCCTGTTATTTGGCTGTTCGTCATTTGCGGGCACTGAAACCAAGGAATATCTGGATACGTTTGCAATGTTGCGGGCCCGCCATCTGGCCCCGCCGCGATGGCTGCCCCGCATCAAGGCCCCCGATGTCTTCCGGTTCGCGGCCCGTCTGCGGCGCAAGCCGGATGTGAAAAAAGCGATGATGTGTATGCCGCCGCTGTTGCGCACCTATCTGCTGATGGGGGGCTGGGTCAGCGATCATGCTGTGGTTGATCGGCACATGAACACGTTGCATGTCTTTACAGGGCTTGAAATCCGGGCCATTCCGCCTGCGCGCAAGAAGCTGCTGCGGGCGGTGGCGGGATAGAGGGTGGATGCCGCCGGCGGAAGTATTTTTGAAAAGATGATTGGGGGTCGTTGACGCTGTCACCGGCTGGCGTTAGCTGCGCGCTATGGCACGCGCACCGATTTTACAACTTTCCGATATTTCGCTGACTTTCGGCGGAGACCCTGTTTTTGACGGGCTGGACCTTGTCGTGCAGCAGGGGGACCGGGTCGCGCTTGTCGGGCGCAACGGGTCGGGCAAATCAACGCTGATGAAAGTGATGGCCGGACTGGTCGAGGCGGACAGTGGCACGGTTGTTGTGCCGCCCGGTATTTCCGTGGGCTATATGGAGCAGGACCCTGATATGACGGGGTTTGCGACCTTGGGCGATTTCGCCACCAGCGCGCTGGATGCGGGCGAGGTATACAAGGTGGAACGCGCCGGTGCAGGGCTGAAATTCGATCCGGCCACGCCCGGTGGCCACCGCCTCGGGGGGCGAACGGCGCCGCGCGGCGCTGGCCAAACTGATGGCCGAAGCGCCCGATCTGATGTTGCTGGACGAGCCGACCAACCATCTGGATATCGAAGCGATCGGATGGTTGGAGGCGGAACTGGCGCAAACCCGCGCCGCGTTCGTTCTGATCAGTCACGACCGTGCGTTTTTACGTGCATTGACGCGTGCAACCCTCTGGATTGACAGGGGAATGGTGCGGCGGCAGGAAAAGGGGTTTGACGCATTCGAAGCCTGGCGTGATGCCACGTGGGAAGAAGAAGACACCCAGCGCCACAAGCTGAAACGCAAGATCAAGGCCGAAGCGCGATGGGCCGTCGAGGGTATTTCTGCGCGGCGCAAACGCAATCAGGGGCGGGTGCGTGCCTTGCAGGATTTGCGCGCGCAGGCCGCAGCGCAAATCCGGCGGCAGGGCACCGCCGCCATGGCGCTGGACAGCGGGCAGAAATCCGGCAAGAAAGTCATGGAAGCCATTGATATAACGAAGGCTTATGATGGTAAGGTGATCGTCGAGAATTTTTCGCTGAAGGTGCAGCGGGGTGATCGGATTGCCTTTGTCGGACCCAATGGCGTGGGCAAGACCGCGCTGTTGAAGATGCTGACAGGCGAGGTGGCCCCTGACAGCGGCACGGTCACGTTGGGCACGAATCTGGCGGTGGCGGTGTTTGATCAGGCCCGGGCGCAGCTGGATCCCGATATGTCGCTGTGGGACAGTCTGACAGGCGATCCCGACATGCGCGTGTCGGGCAAGGCCGACCAGATACTGGTGCGCGGGATGCCGCGCCATGTGGTTGGATACCTTAAGGAATTCCTGTTTGACGAGGCGCAGGCGCGTGCCCCCGTGCGCTCGCTTTCGGGCGGGGAAAAGGCGCGGTTGCTGCTGGCTAAGATCATGGCGCGCGAAAGCAATGTGCTGGTGCTGGACGAACCGACCAACGATCTGGATGTGGAAACGCTGGACCTGTTGCAGGATCTGCTGGGGGATTATGACGGCACCGTGCTTCTGGTCAGCCACGATCGTGATTTTCTGGATCGGGTGGCGGCCACAACGGTTGCCATGGAAGGCAACGGCAAGGCCACCGTCTATGCCGGAGGCTGGAGCGATTATCAGGCGCAGCGCGGCACGGTCGATTTTGATGAAAGTGTCGTGAAATCAAAGCGTAAGACCGAAAAGGTCAAGCCGGCACAAGCGCCGAAATCTGGCCTGAGTTTTACCGAACAGCACAGGCTGGAAGCACTGCCTGCCGAGATCGAACGGCTTCAGGCCGAGATCGCAAAGCTGGAAGTGTTGTTGTCGGATGCCGAGCTGTTCACCCGCGAGCCGGTGAAATTCCAGAAAGCGTCGGATGCGTTGGTCGCGCGGCACGACCGTGTGGCCGAGGCCGAAGATGAATGGTTGCGCCTTGAGGAAAAGGCAGGCGGTTAACGGCTGGCGAGGCGAATGATGTCGCCGATGCGGATCGTGCCACCGGTGACAATCCGGCAATTCAGGCCCGAGCGGTGTTCCATCAGGTCACACACGGTCTTTTGCGTGATCATATCCAGATAGCGGCAGGGCGTGTTCAGTCGCCCGCCTTCCAGCAGCACATCGCCCACATAGAACTGCCGCCCGACCAGATGGTTCAGCGGCACATCGCGGGTTGTCAGATTGCGCCGGTGTTCGTGCAGGGGCAGGGTGATCGCATGATCGCGCGCCAGTGCCTCGATGGTTTCGATCTCGATCAGGGTCACTTCGCGGATATCGGGAAATTCCGAATAGGTGCCGGTGTTCACATCCGTCGCATACCGGTCCCCCTTGATCCCGACGCCAGCGATCACTTCCACTGCGTTATGCGCCTGCATCGGCGCACGGGCGGCGGGTGCGGTGTGGATGTTGAGCAGTTCACCTTGCCACATGGGACACCTCTTAGCGCTTAACGCAGGCGCAACGCGCCGTCGATGCGGATCACTTCGCCGTTCAGATAGCCGGCAGTGACGATAAAGGCCGCCAGTTGCGCGTATTCTTCCGGGTCGCCCAAACGGGGCGGACAGGTCACATCGGCGGCCAGCGACGCCATAATCTCTTCGCCCAGCCCGATCAGCATGGGTGTGCGGAAAATTCCGGGGGCAATTGTCATGACACGGATGCCGGTGCTGGCCAGATCGCGCGCCATGGGCAGGGTCATGCCAACAATGCCGCCCTTTGATGCGGCATAGGCGGTTTGCCCCTTTTGCCCGTCAAAGGCGGCGATGGATGCCGTGTTGATGATCACGCCGCGGTTGCCATCGGGGGCGGGATCATTGGCGGCCATGGCCTGCGCTGCCAGCCGCGCAATGTTGAAACTGCCGACAAGGTTGATGTCGATACTACGCTGGAACGCGTCCAGCGGGTGCGGGCCGTCACGTCCGATGGTTTTGATCCCGATGGCGATCCCGGCACAGTTGACGGCCACGTTCAGCCCGCCCATGTGGCCCACGGCGGCGTCAATTGCGGCTTGGGCCGATGCTTCGTCGGTGACATCGGTTTGCACGAAATGCCCGCCGATGTCCTTTGCAACCGCCATGCCCTTGTCTGTATCACGGTCCAACACTGTCACGGCTGCGCCCTGCTGCGCAAAATGGCGGGCCGTGGCTTCGCCAAGGCCAGAGGCGGCACCGGTGACAATGGCTTTGGTCTGATCAAGGGGCATTGGGCATTCTTTCGGCTATCTATGTGGCGAGAGTTGTTCACGACAGGGCCGACAAAGTCCAGAGCGGGAAAACGTGTTTCGCCCCGTGACGCACTGGAGGTTTTGATACTGGCGCGCTAAGTGCGGGACAGAAACAGGGGAAACAGGCGATGCACAGGCTTTTGACGGAATTCGGGATGGGCACATCGCTGCGCCGTGGCGATTACACAGAAGCGGCGCGCCGCGCGGTCAAGGATGCGCTGTGGCACAATTCGATCAACATGGCGGAACTTTTCGGCTTTCCCAAGGACGCGATGATTTTGACGGTCGAAATCGGGGTGCAACATCCCGATGCGGTGGATGTTGATGCAATCAAGGCGGTGTTTCCCTATGGCCAGCCCGATATTGTGGTGCGCCACGGCGGGCTGGACATTGCCCGCCCCGATGGCGATGGCCCCGCCACAATCATCGCCAATGTCGCCCTGTCGGTGAGCTTTGATATGGAGCGTGCGGGATGAGCGATCAGCGGATGATTATAGAAATGGGCATGGGCAATGATCTGTACGGTATGGATTACACCAAGGCCGCCGCCCGCGCGATCGAAGACGCGATCCGTCATTCTTCGATCCCGATGTTCGAGGCGCTGGATATCCCGCATGATGCCATGCGGGTGCAGGTAACCGTGGCGGTGCAAGACCCCGAGGCGGTCGATGTTGTGGCATTGGCCCAAAACCTGCCGCGCGGGCGCGTCACGGTGCGGGCGGTCAAAGGCGGTCTTAACGTGGACAACCCCGAGACAGGGACGACCATCGTGATCGCCTCTGCCGCGGTCGAGGCATTTCTGCCCGCGCAAGGCGGCTGGCTTGTGCGCGCCTAAGGTGTGGCGCGCGATGTGCCGGTCTCACGCGTTAAGCCGGGCCATCACCCATTGGTGGAATGCGTGAATTTCGAACTCTTGCGGCATCAACCGGCCTTGTTCAAAGCGGTATGATTTCAGCCCGCGCTGGTTCATTTCGCAGGCGGCACCATCCTCTTGCAGGACGGTGGTGGCAAAACCGGTGACATTGGCCAGATCGAAATCCGGCTGCGCCAGTGTTTCGGGCAGGAACAACCATTCCGCGCGCAATTGCGTGATCTCGGGGGACAGGGGGATCATCGAAACGGCGCGCACATAATCCACGTGCGCGACGACATAGATCGACGGGTAAACCGTGACAAAGTTGTGGGCAATGTCGCGTTCGCGCTGGCTGAGATCGGGGAACTCTGGTCCGCAAGGGTGCCCGTTCACCGTCCAACTGCGCGCGCCGTCTTTTAACGCGGCCCTATGTCCCTGATCCGGCGACCATGCCGGATCTTCTTCATCGGACATGATGCCCTTGCGATAGATCGGAACCCGATCGCTTAGTCCGGGGTGGATACCCGGGCAATGCAGGCATTCATTGTAGTTTTCCCAGAAGATTTTCCAGTTGCAGGCCAGTTGCGTTTCCAGAACATGGCCGGTGACAAGGCGATCCATAGGCCAGTTGTCCAGCGCGGCCATCCCCATGTCGGGTTCGAACGGGGGCGGCGTGTCGGCAAGACAGAGAAAGACAAACCCATTCCAGTGCCGCAAAGCCACCGGAAACAGGCCATGCTGGGCTTTGTCGAAATCGGGTGTGGGCGTGGCATAGCCGGTCGAAACCAGCGCGCCGTCATTGTCATAGGCCCACGCGTGATAGGGGCACCGGATCAGCCGCCCGTTATAATCCTGTTGCTGCGCAGAGCACAGTTCGGCCCCGCGATGGCGGCAGGTGTTGTGATAGGCTTTCAGGGTGCCCGCGTCGTCACAGGCCACTATTACGCTTTCGCCCGCCACATCGATCTTGCGGATGGTGCGGGGTGCGAACGTGCTGGTGCGGCCTGCATAGACCCAGTTTCGGGCCCAGATCGCGGCACGTTCACGATCAAACCACTGATCGTCGTAATAGGCTTTGGCAGGCAGGCTTGGCGGGCAGTCCGCCAACAGGGGGGACGCATTGGCGTTTGGCACATTCATTCGGCTGTGACCTCCTGCTTGCAGATATCCGGTGCCGTCATTGAAAACGCCCCCGCTGCGCGCGGGGCACATTCGTTTGACCATACGCTCAAATTAAGCGTCGCAGCCCCTCCCGCGCAAGAGTGTTCACCACAGGGCGGCCTTGGCGGGGTGGAGCAGTTGCTTTTACCCGTCCGACAATTGCACCAGCGCGTGCCGTTTCTTGCCTGCGCTCAGCTTGATCGGGCTGGACAGGGCGACGGCGTCAATCATCAGGCCCGCATCGCTAAGCGGTGCATCATCCAGACGCGCACCGTTTTCGGCGATCAGGCGTTTGGCCTCCTTGCCCGATCCGGCAAGGCCCGATTTCACGATCAGTTGCACGATGGAAATGCCGCTGCCCACGTCCTCGCGGCTCAGTGTGAGGGTGGGCAGGTCATCGCCCACGCCGCCTTTTTCAAACACTTCGCGCGCTGTTGCCTTCGGCATTTGCCGCAGCATCCGCACCGTGCAGCAATGTCGTCACCTCATTGGCAAGGCGGATCTTGGCCTCGTTGATCTCGGATCCGGCCAAAGCGCCCAGACGGTCGCATTCATCGACCGGCAGTTCGCTGTAAAGCTTCAGGAACCGGCCCACATCTGCATCCGTGGTGTTGCGCCAGAATTGCCAGAACTCATAAGGGCTCAGCATTTCGGGGTTCAGCCACACGGCACCCGATTGCGATTTGCCCATTTTCTTGCCGTCCGATGTGGTCAGCAAGGGCGATGTCAGCCCGTACACCTCGCCGTCAATCACACGGCGGGTCAGGTCGATGCCGTTAACGATGTTGCCCCACTGGTCCGATCCACCCATTTGCAGGATACAGCCATAGCGGCGGTAAAGCTCCATGAAATCATAGGCTTGCAGGATCATGTAGTTGAATTCAAGGAACGACAGCGATTGTTCGCGGTCCAGCCGCGATTTCACGCTTTCAAAGCTGAGCATCCGGTTGATCGAAAAATGCCGCCCGATGTCGCGCAGGAAATCAAGATAGTTCAGATCGTCGAGCCATTCGGCATTGTTGATCATCATCGCATCTGTCGGGCCGTCGCCATAGGTCAGGTAGGCGCTGAACACGTCCTTGATGCCCGCGATATTGGCGTCGATGGCATCCGGCGTCAGCAGCGGGCGTTCGTCGGCGCGAAAACTGGGGTCGCCCACCTTGGTGGTGCCGCCGCCCATCAGGGTGATCGGCTTGTTGCCGGTCTTTTGCAGCCAGCGCAGCATCATGATCTGGATCAGCGATCCGACATGCAGCGATTTGGCCGTCGCATCAAACCCGATATAACCGGGTTGCCCGCCCTTGACCAAAGCCTCATCCAGACCCTGATAATCGGTACAATCCGCGAGAAAGCCGCGTTGCATCATCACGGCGATGAAATCCGATTTGGGGTGATACGTCATGTCTTGCCTCTGGCTTGCGTTACGCGGCAGTGTATAGGGGGCAGGGACACAAAGGAAAAGGCCATGAATCGGGCCAGAACACAGGCAAAACCACTGCGCGCACTTGGCGCGATGTCAGGCACATCGCTGGACGGGGTCGATGCCGCCGTGGTGGACACCGACGGGCACCGGATTTTCGGCTTTGGCGACACGGCCTATCGCCCCTATTCCGACGACGAACGCGCTGTTTTGCGCGCTGCATTGGGGCAGTGGACAGGGGACGCCGTTGTTGCCGCCGCCCGCGTGGTGGATGCGGCCCATCAGGATGTATTGGCCGGCTTTGACGGCATTGATCTGATCGGCTTTCATGGCCAGACGCTGGCCCATGCGCCGCGCCAGCAGGGCACGTTGCAGGTGGGCGACGGATCGGCGCTGGCCGAACATCTGAATGTACCGGTGGTTTGGGATTTTCGCAGCACCGATGTTGAAATGGGCGGCGAGGGCGCGCCCCTGGCCCCGTTCTTCCATTTCGCCTGCGCCAAATGGATCAACGCCAGCGCACCTGTGGCGTTTGTGAACCTGGGCGGGGTCGGCAACCTGACCTATGTCGACCCGTCCTTTGACGCGCCACAGGATGCGGGTGCGTTGCTGGCCTTTGACACCGGTCCTGCCAACGCGCCGGTCAATGATCTGATGCAGGCACGCTTGGGCGTGCCCTATGACGCCGATGGCGCAACCGCCGCCAAGGGTCAGGTGGAACAGGGCGCGTTAGAGCTGTTTCTGGCCGAGCCGTATTTCTCAAGAATGCCGCCAAAGTCACTGGACCGGAACGATTTTTCCGAAATGATCACTTTGGTGAATGAGCTTAGCGATGCCGGATGCCGCCGCCACCCTGACAGCGATGTGCGCTGCCGGTGTGATGCAGGCCATGCAGCATTGCCCCAGCCCGCCTGCGCGGGTGTTGGTGACAGGGGGCGGGCGGCATAACCCTGTGCTGATGGAAATGCTGAACGTGTCGCTGGATTGCCCTGCCGTTCCGGTGGAAGAGGTCGGATTGAACGGTGATATGCTCGAGGCGCAGGCCTTTGCCTATCTGGCGGTGCGTGTGGCGCGCGGGTTGCCCACATCCTGCCCCGGCACAACGGGCGTGCGCGCGGCGGTGGGCGGTGGCACGATCAGCGCGCCAGATGGCGCACATACTCTGCCGTAAACGCCCCGTAACCGTCCGACGTGGATTTCAGATGCGCCTGCACATCATCGTGAAATTCGGGCAGGCGATAGAACGGCACCGCCGGAAAGCTGTGGTGTTCCGCATGATAGGGCATGTTCCACGCCAGAAACCGGATCAGCCGTGTGGTATAGGTGGTGCGCGAATTTTCCAGCATATCCGCCACCGGCGGGCACAGCCCGTGTTCGGCCAGCAGATAGGCGCGCAGCACCGGTTGCCCGACCAGCACGGGCAGCAGCCACACCCAGAACAGAACCGGCGTAAACAGCAGGCTGATCGCAGCGGCAGCGTACAGCGCCAGAATAATCCGCGCCTCGCGCCGCAAACGCGGCAACAGCCTGTCTGACAGATAGGGGGCATCGGGCGTGCCAAATGCATTGATCCACAACATCGTCAGCCCGTTTTTCCAGTATCCCCAACCGCTGAGATACACCAGATAGCCGCGCCACCCTGTGGGGCGGCCGCCGCCGTCCAGTTCTGGATCGCGTTCGGGATCATTGGTGTATTTGTGATGCGCCAGATGGAAATAGCGAAACCAGACAAAGGGCAGGGCAATCGGCACCGCGCACAGATGCCCCACAGTTTCATTGATCCATTTGCTTTTGAACGGGGTCTGGTGGGTGCATTCATGGCTGAGCGTGAAAAGAAAACACAGCAGAACGCCCTGAACGGGCACAAACACGCCCCCAGAACGGCACCTGCACCACAATCGCGGTGGTGCTGATCGCCAGCGCCCCCAGATACAGCGCCAGATGTATCAGCCCCGCACGATCCGACCGTTCGATCAGATGCGTTTTGCGCGCCGCACTCAACTGTTTCAGAATCTGGGTATGGGTCATAGTCGGATAGTGCTGGCGAAACGCACCATTTGGCAAGCCTGCTGGCTTAGTTTCGCCCTCAAGGATTTTTTTGGGAACAGGATAGGGCGATCGGCCAAATTCAGCCGTTTCACAGCCGTGTTTCGGTAGGTTGCCGCCGGATTCGGCGCAAAATTGATTTTGATCATCGGGAACTTTTCAAAGCGCGATAGGTTTCCTTGGCTGAGGTCGGGCGATTTCGGCATGTATTTGCACGCCCGCTTTCAGATTGACCGATTTGGGAAAGGATACCTTATGACCCGTTGGATTTCCGGATGCTTTCTGGCCAGCATTCTGGCCTTGTCTGCCTGTGAAAACATGACAACCGAACAGCGCACCGTTGCCGGTGTCGCTGGCGGTGCTGCAGGCGGCCTGATCGCCGCCGAAGCGTTTGATGCAAATGACGAATGGCGCCTGATCGCCGCCCTTGCCGGTGCTGCTGCCGGTACGGCCGTGGCGCAAAACACGGCCACCGGCAATTGCGCCTACGCGCGCGGTGACGGCACCTATTATTCGGCCCCTTGCCCCTGATTGGTTAAGGCGCGGGCGGTGCGTTACCTTAGAATGGACCGCCCGGCGTAATCTGCGGTTTCTCCCAGCGCTTCCTCGATGCGGATCAACTGGTTGTATTTCGCCAACCGGTCCGAGCGTGCCAGCGATCCGGTCTTGATTTGCCCACAATTGGTGGCCACGGCCAGATCGGCAATCGTCGCGTCCTCGGTCTCGCCCGAGCGGTGCGACATTACGTTGGTATAGCGCGCCCGATGCGCCATATCGACCGCTTCAAGAGTTTCCGTTAACGTCCCGATCTGGTTGACTTTTACCAACATCGAATTGGCGCATCCGCGTGCGATCCCGTCTGACAGGCGGGCCGGATTGGTCACAAACAGATCATCGCCCACCAGCTGCACCTTGTCGCCCAGTGCATCGGTCAGCGCCTTCCACCCGTCCCAGTCATCTTCCGACATGCCGTCTTCGATGGAAATGATCGGGTAATCCGCAACCAGCGCCGACAGGTAGGCCACGTTTTCATCCGACGACAATGTCTTGCCTTCACCCGACAACACGTATTTGCCGTTCTTGTAATATTCCGTCGCCGCGCAATCCAGAGCCAGATAGATATCCTCACCCGGTTTGTACCCGGCTTTTTCGACAGATTTCAGAATAAAATCAAGCGCATCCCGGGTCGAGCTGATGTTGGGTGCGAAACCGCCCTCGTCCCCGATGCCGGTGCTCAGGCCGGCGGCGGACAACTCCTTTTTCAGGGTGTGGAACACTTCCGATCCCATGCGCACCGCATCGCGGATGTTGGTTGCGCTGACCGGCATGATCATGAATTCCTGAATGTCGATCGGGTTGTCGGCATGTTCGCCGCCGTTGATGATGTTCATCATCGGCACCGGCAAAACCCGCGCCGATGTGCCGCCCACATAGCGGAACAGGGGTTGCGATGTGAAATCGGCGGCCGCCTTGGCCACGGCAAGGCTGACACCCAGAATGGCATTTGCGCCAAGGCGTGATTTGTTTTCGGTGCCGTCCAGTTCGATCATCAATTCGTCAATGCCGACCTGTTCGGTGGCGTCATAGCCCAGCAATTCTTCGGCAATTTCGCCGTTTACGGCCGCCACGGCATCCAGCACACCCTTGCCCAGATAGCGGCTTTTGTCACCGTCACGGCGTTCCACCGCTTCATATGCGCCGGTCGACGCACCTGATGGCACTGCCGCGCGTCCCATGGTGCCGTCTTCCAGAACCACATCAACCTCGACGGTGGGGTTGCCCCGGCTGTCGAGAATTTCGCGCGCGTGAATATCGATAATCGTGCTCATGAACCGGGTTCCTTGATCAGACATTGGGTTGCGCGCGTCTTAGACCGTCCGCCCCGCAAGGAAAAGGTGGATTACGCAGTTTTGCGCTGTTTGCGCTCGCGCCAGACGGTAAACAGGCCCGATCCGACAATAATCGCAGATCCGACCAACATCAGCGTGTCGGGCTGCTCTGCGAACACCACAACCCCAACACACATCGCAAAGATCAGCCGCGTGTAGCGAAACGGGGTGACAAACCCCACATCCCCGACCCGCATGGCGGCCACAATCGCATAATAGGAAGCCACACCCAGCAGAATCGCACCCCCGACCAGCCCCCACAAATGCAGATCGGGCGCGACCATTGGCGCGCCGTTGACCTGCAACAGGATGAACCCGGTTGGCACCAGCGTCAGAAACGCCAGAAAACTCAATTGCATCGAGGATGTCGTGCGCGGGACCCGCCGCGTTGCCAGATCACGGATCGCCAGCCCGACCACCCCTTGCACCGCAAACAGGGAATTGGCGTCAAACCCGTCCAGCCCGGGCCGGATGATCAGCAACACGCCGAAAAAACCGACGATAATGGCGCTCCAGCGCCGCCAGCCGACCTGTTCCTGCAAAAACAGCGCCGCACCCAGCGTCACGGCCAGCGGTGTCGCCTGCAAAATCGCCGAGGCGCTGGACAGCGGGGTCAGCACAATCGCGGTGACAAACCCCAATGTGCCCACCAACTCGCCCAGATTGCGCAGCAAAATGATCCGCGTCAGAAACAGGCGTGAAAACAGCGGCGTCCCCTGCCACAACGTCAGCGCGGCAAAGACAGCCGCGCCGCCGATGCCCAGCATCAGAATAATCTGGCCGACGGGCAGGGCCCCCGACATCAGCTTGATGAACATATCCTCGATCGCAAAGCCCAGCATGGCAAAGGTCATCAGGGCAGCGCCACGTAAATTGTCCATTTCGGGATAGGCCTTCAAAGTGATGCGCTGCCAATGGCGCGTCATGCGGGCAAACACAAGCCGGATCGACGGCGCCTCGTTTTTCTTTTTGCCAAAAATACGGGGTTATGAACCGTCAGCCTTTGCGGATCGGCACACCGTAAAGTTCCAACCGGTGCCCGCGCAATTCATAGCCCAGCTTGCGGGCGATTTTCTCCTGCAACGCCTCGATTTCCTCATCGACGAACTCAATCACTTCGCCCGAATTCATATCGATCAGATGATCGTGGTGGTCGCGTTCCGCGTCTTCATATCGGGCCCGCCCATCGCCGAATTCAAGCTTGTCCAGCAGGCCGGCTTCCTCAAACAATTTGACGGTACGATAGACCGTGGCAATCGAAATGCCGCTGTCGATCGCGCTGGCGCGGGCATAGAGTTCTTCGACATCGGGGTGGTCGTCGCTGTCCTGCAACACGCGGGCAATCACGCGGCGCTGTTCGGTCATGCGCAGGCCCTTGGCAGCGCTGCGGTCGATTATCGTATCAGTCATGCCCAAGGTCCCAAGCTTTACCGTGATCCTTGGTGTACCGCGTCCGTCATTCGGTTTCCAGACGCTTTTGTGCGCCCCGACCAGATCGGCAAAAGGTTGACTTATCGGTCACGATACCCCATGTGCCCCTAGCGATACCTTCTGCCGCGTGAGCAGTCAGAAGAATGAGCGGCCAAAGCCCGCCCCAGAACCGAGGTGTCGCACCTGTTCCCAAAATCACGCGTGGGGCCAAAGCGCACGAACGACCCGGACAGTATTCGACTGTCGCGGGTTTGAGCTTTTTGCGCACCCGACGCGCGGCCCGCAAGGTGCCGCAAACAAGTGGTTCGTGCAAAACGCGCGGGCCGGAAGGATATATTTTGAACGATTTTTCTATCATGGGCTTGCCCAAATCCCTGATCACCCGCCTGACGGCAATGGGGATCACGGAACCGACGCCGATCCAGAATCAGGCGATTCCCCATGCGCTGAACGGGCGCGATGTCATGGGGCTGGCGCAAACCGGCACCGGCAAAACCGCCGCGTTCGGTCTGCCGCTGGTGGCGCAGATGCTGGAACTGGGCGGCAAACCCGCCCCCAAGACGGTGCGCGGCCTTGTGCTGGCGCCCACCCGTGAACTGGCCGGTCAGATTGCCGAAAACCTGCGCGCCTATGCCCAGGGCACCCCGATCAAGGTGGCGATGGTGGTGGGTGGCCAGTCTATCAATAACCAGATCAAACGGTTAGAGCGCGGTGTTGATCTTCTGGTGGCGACGCCGGGGCGGTTGATCGACCTGATGGACCGCCGCGCGCTGCGCCTTGATGAAACCGTGTTTCTGGTGCTGGACGAAGCCGACCAGATGCTGGATCTGGGCTTTATCCATGCGCTGCGCAAAATCGCGGGCATGTTGCCCGCCGAACGCCAGACCATGCTGTTTTCGGCCACGATGCCCAAGCAGATGAACGAACTTGCCGCGAGCTATCTGAACAAACCGATCCGCGTCGAAGTGTCCCCTCCGGGCAAGGCGGCGGACAAGATCACCCAAGAGGTGCATTTTATCGCCAAGGCGGAAAAGCCAAAACTGCTGATCGAAATGCTGGACAAGCACCGTGACGAGCTGGCGCTGGTGTTCGGGCGCACGAAACATGGCTGCGAAAAGCTGATGAAATCACTGGTCAATGCGGGTTATGCCGCCGGTTCGATCCATGGCAACAAAAGCCAGGGCCAGCGCGATCGCGCAATTGCCGCGTTCAAGACGGGCGAGATTCGCGTGCTGGTGGCCACCGATGTGGCCGCGCGCGGGTTGGATATTCCAGATGTGCGCCACGTCTATAATTTCGATTTGCCCAATGTGCCGGAAAACTATGTGCATCGCATTGGCCGCACGGCCCGCGCCGGTGCAGATGGCGCGGCTATCGCATTCTGTGCACCCGATGAAATGGGCGAATTGAAGGCCATTGAAAAGGCGATGAAAATGTCGGTGCCTGTGGCGTCGGGCCGGCCTTGGGAAAGTTCGGAAATACCGGACAAGCCCAAAGGCGGGCGTGGCGGACGCCCCGGCGGCGGTGGCCAGAAACGCCGCTTTGGCGGTGGTGGCAGCGGCGGCAAGGCCAGCGCGGGCAAACCCGGTGGTGGCCAGCGCCGCCGCCGCAGCGGGGGCGGCAAGGGCGGTGGCAAACCCGGTGGCCAACGCGCGGCCTGATCAGATAAAAAAGGGCACCTTCGGGTGCCCTTTTTCATTCTGAAACAAGCGGATACAGCCTAAGTGTAAAGTGACGGCACACCCATCTGCGCGTGAATGTTGTTCACCGCGGCCGCATCCAAACCATAGCCCTGCGCCAGTTTGTGCAGGTATTCCGCCTCGGACCGGCTGTCCAGATCAATGCCCAGAACGGACATGGCATACATCTGTGCCTCCATGCCGCGCGGGGTCTGGCGCACCAGACCTTCGATATCGACAGGAGCCTGCAATTGGGCCTGCACAAACTCGGCTTCCTCGCGCGACACATCATCGCCCAGACGGTCGATAATCTTGGCGCGCTCGGCCTCGTCCAGCTTGCCATCGGACTTGGCCGCCTGGATCATGGCCGCCAGCATCATGCCAGCTGCCGCTTCCTGTTGGGCAGACGGTTGGATTTCTGCCTGTGGCGTCTGATCGAACTGTGAATTCAGAACCGATCCGAAATCGGCATTGTTCGACGCGGGTTTGCCCCCCAGCGCACCGGCCAAGCCTTCCAGCAGTCCGCCGGTGTTGCTGCCACCGGCACCGCCGCCGCCTGTCAAACCGCCCAGCATGTCCTGCAGGCCGCCGCCCGTTGCGCTACCCGCGCCACCCAGTTGGTCCAGCAAGCCACCCAAGCCGCCGGGCAGGCCTGTGCTCGCGCCGCCTGCGGCGCTGCCGCCCAGCAGGCCACCCAGCATGTCTTCGATGCCGCCGCCCGCGCTTGCGCCTTTGGTGCCGCCTGCGCCGCCTGTCAAACTGCCCAGCAGATCACCCAACCCGCCGCCAGCGCCCGACGCGCTGCGCCCGCTTGCGCCCTTCATCATGCTGCTGGCACCCTTGGCCACCGCAACGCCGATTGCCACCTTGGCAAGTGTTTTAACCAAACTCATCTTTGAAATCTCCCAGTGTGTGATGAAGATAGAATGTCAAATTCGCGAATAATCTCTACGGGGAATTCCGTAACAAACTGACCAGACCAACCCGACAGCAGGGCAAAACCAATGCAGAGGCCTGCAAGCAATTGACATTCCCGCCCCGCCGCGACCTTGTGGCGCGCATGGAACGCAAAACCTCAATGGATACATTCGGCGCAACGGCCCTGATCCTGTTTGCGCTGTTGTTGGCGTTCAATCAGGTGGTGATCAAGGTGTCGGGCGGCGGGTTCGGCCCGGTGTTTCAGGCCGGAATACGCTCGGCCGGGGCGGTTATTGTGTTGCTGGTCTGGATGCGGATCAAAGGGGTGGCACTGGTGATGCCGCTCGGTGTCAGCCGCTGGGGGCTGCTGTCGGGTCTGGCCTTCACGTTTGAATTCATCTGCCTGTTTACGGCGCTTGATTATACGTCGGTGTCGCGCGCTTCGGTGATCTTTTATTCGATGCCGGTGTGGCTGGCGATTGCCGCGCACCTGTTCCTGCCCGGAGAACGCCTGACACCGGTGCGGGTGGTCGGGCTGGCGCTGGCCATGGGCGGTGTGATCTGGGCGCTGTCGAACCGGGATGGGGCGCATGTCAGCTGGCAGGGTGATCTGGCGGCGGTGGGGGCGGCCCTGGGCTGGACCAGCATTGCCCTGATGGTACGCGCGACCAAGCTCAACACCGTGAAACCCGAAGTACAATTGCTGTGGCAGGTTGCCGTCTCTGCGCCGATCCTGTTGCTGTTGGCCTATGCGTCGGGCGACATGGTGCGCGATGTGCAGGTGATCCATCTGGCCGGGATGGCGTTCCAGATCATCTGTGTGGCCAGCCTTGGGTTTCTGTTCTGGTTCTGGCTGCTGACGCTCTATCCGGCGGCCTCTGTCGCGTCGTTCAGCTTTCTGTCGCCGGTGTTTTCGGTGATTCTGGGGTGGGCCTTGCTGAACGAAACTGTCGGTCTGGAAATCTGGGGCGCGCTGGTGCTGGTCGCGGCGGGAATATACCTGATCAACCGGCGCTGAATGTTGGACGGCAGGTTTCGAGTATTTTCGGACAAATGAAGATCAGGTGCCGCAGAACGTGGCCGGTACAATCTCGGTTTCCAGTGGTGGGCGGGCCAGATCGGCGACCGTCGGCGTGTCGGCAAACGGGGCCGCAAGGGCGGACAGCAACCGGTGGAACGGGGCCATATCACCCGCAACAGCGGCCTCGATCATCTGTTCGATGCGGTGGTTGCGCGGGATCAGGGCGGGATTGGCGGCGGTCATCAGCGTTTGCGGATCGGGTTCTGTCGCGAGCCGCGCCTGCCAGCTTGTGTGCCATGTATCATAAGCGGTTGGATCGGTGAACTGGTCGCGCGCCGTGCCGGTGGCCAAGGCGCGGAATGTGTTGGTGAAATCGGCCTTTTCGTTGGCCATGCGGGTCAACAGATCCGAGATCAGTGCCGTGTCGTCCTCTTGCGCGGTCGCCAGCCCGATCTTGCGACCAAACAGACGCAGCCAGTGCGCGCGGATCAACGCGGGGGTGGCATGGATGATGGCCGTTGCTTGCTCTACCGCAGCGTCGCGGTCGGGCATGATCTGGATCAGCGCGGTGGCCAGCTGTGCAAGGTTCCAGACGATAATATCGGGCTGGTTGGCATAGGCATAGCGCCCCTGCCGGTCGATCGAGCTGAACACCGTGTCCGGGTGATAGGTATCCAGAAAGGCGCATGGGCCATAATCGATGGTTTCGCCTGAAATGGCGCAATTGTCGGTGTTCATCACGCCGTGGATGAACCCGACAGACATCCATTTGGCGATCAGGGCGGCCTGCGCATCGCGCACCGCTGTCAGCAGACCCATGGGGCCGTCCGCATCGGGGTAATGGCGGGCAATGGCATAATCGGTCAGCTGTTGCAGGCTGCGCGTGTCGCTGCGCGCGGCAAACACCTGAAACGTGCCGACGCGCAGATGGCTGGCCGCCACGCGGGTCAGCACCGCGCCGGGCAATGCACCTTCGCGGTAAACCGGTTCGCCGGTCGCGACCGCCGCCAGCGCGCGGGTGGTGGGGATGCCAAGCGCATGCATCGCCTCGGACACCACGTATTCGCGCAGCACCGGACCCAGCCACGCGCGCCCGTCGCCCATGCGCGAATAGGGTGTCGGGCCAGAGCCTTTGAGCTGGATATCGCGCCGTTTGCCATCGGTGCCGATAACCTCGCCCAGCAGGACCGCGCGCCCGTCGCCCAGTTGCGGGTTGTAATGTCCGAACTGGTGGCCCGCATAAAGCTGCGCAATCGGGGTGGACCCGTCCGGCAGGGCATTGCCGGAAAACACCTGCGCAAGATCGGTCGGGTCCGCCGCTTGCAGGCCCAGCAGATCGGCCAGATCATCGTTATAGGCCAACAGATGCGGTGCCCTGACCGGTGTGGGCTTTTGCGCTGAAAAGAACACCGGCGGCAGGGCGGCATAGGTGTTGTCAAAAGGGATGTGCATGCTCATGCCCCGTAATCTAAGCGCAATCGCCCCGATTGCTAGAGCTTGCGTGTCATCAGCGCATAACGCTCGCGCAGGGAAAATCCTGCGCGTTTGTAAAGCCGTCGCGCCGATTGGTTTTCAGTGTCGACTTCAAGATGGATGGCCTTCATGCCCGCCTCGGCCAGAGACCTTGGCAGGGTCAGCAAGACTTCATTGGCAATCCCGCGGCCCCGCACGCCGGGGCGGACATAGATTTCGTCGATAAATCCGTCCATGCCGCCAAATTCGACAGACCAGCCGAAGGTGACAATCACATAGCCGATGGGCGCGCGCGGCGGGCCGATCAGATAGATCGCGCCGTGGGGGATTCCGTCAAGCAGGGGCGCGATGGCCGCACGGCGTTTGGCCGCGTCCAGTGTGATGCCTTCCTCGCCGTGAAAGGCGGCGATCAGCGCATCGACCTGTTCGATATGCTCGGGCTTGGCGAGATGCAGGGCCGCGCTCATAACCGCGCCAACCGCTCTGTCAGCAGATCAAAAAAGCCGTCGGCATCCACATCGCCGATAAAGAGCGCGTTTGCCGCGCGGTCGGTGACGCCCCACCAGTCGGCCACCGTCATGCCCATGGTCAGTTCCGATTGTGTTTCTATTTCCACATTGATGGTCCGGCCCGAAAACAGATCAGGGCGGATCAGATAGGCGGTTACGCAGGGATCATGCAGCGGCGCACCGTCTGAGCCGTATTTCTTTTTGTCGAACCGTTCAAAGAAATCGGTCATCTGCGCGACAGCGGTGCCGACCGGCGTGCCAAGGGCGCGAAACGCATCGTTGCGTGCGCGGGTCACAAGCGCCTTATGCGTCACATCCAGCGGCATAACAGTGATCTTTGCGCCGGATTTAAACACAATATCAGCGGCTTGCGGATCAACATAAATGTTGAATTCCGCCGCTGGGGTGATGTTGCCGACGGCGAAGTAGGCCCCACCCATCAATATGATCTCTTGCACGCGGGGGATGATATCGGGGGCTTTTTCAAAGGCAGTCGCGATATTGGTCAGCGGCCCGAGCGGGCACAAAGTGATTGTGCCCGATGGCGCGGCGCGCAGCGTGTCGATGATGTAATCCACGCCGTGCTGGTCCTGTAGCGGCATCACCGGGTCGGGCAGCACAGGCCCGTTCAGGCCGGTTTCGCCGTGGACATGTTCGGCGGTAACAAGGGCGCGACCCATCGGGCGGTCGCAGCCGGCGAACACCGGCACTTCGGTGCGCCCGGCCAGTTCGCACACGATACGGGCGTTTTTGGCCGTCAGTGCCAGCGGCACATTGCCCGCCACGGCGGTGATGCCCAGAACGTCAATGTCTTCGGGGCTGGCCAATGCCAGCAGGATCGCAACGGCGTCATCCTGCCCGGGGTCTGTGTCGATGATGATCTTGCGTGGGGGCATGTCGCGGCCTTTATTCGGGGTTTGGCGCGGACATTCGCAACTCGCCCGCCCCTTGTCCATGCCCCGATTTTTGATCGGCGGACTACCCCTTGCGCTCGTCCGCCTTGACCGCATCCCACAGCGCGTCCATTTCGGCCAGATCGCTGTCGCTCGGGCGTTTGCCTTGGGCGGCCAGACGGGCCTCGACCCACGTAAAGCGGCGGATGAATTTGGCATTGGCGCGGCGCAGGGCCGCTTCGGGGTCGATCTTCATGTGGCGTGCCAGATTGGCCATCACAAACAGCAGATCACCGAATTCCTCTTCGATCTCGTCCGCCCCCAGCCTTTGGTGCGCCTCGGTCAGTTCGCGCGCCTCTTCGATGATCTTGTCCAGCACCTCTTCGGTCGAGGGCCAGTCAAACCCGACGCGGGCGGCGCGTTTTTGCAGTTTATAGGCGCGCAGCAAGGCAGGCAGGCCCACGGCCACCCCGTCAAGCGCGCCGCCCTGATCCTTGCCCGCGCGTTCTGCTGCCTTGATCTTTTCCCAGTCGGCGGTTTGCTGGTCTGCGGATTTGTCGCGGGTTTCATCACCGAACACATGCGGATGGCGGGCCACCATTTTGTCGGAAATGGCGCGCACCACGCTGTCGAAACTGAAATGCCCCGCCTCTTGCCCCATCTGGGTGTGATAGACGGTTTGCAACAGCAGATCGCCCAACTCGCCCTCCAACTCGGGCCAGTCGGCGCGCTCGATCGCATCGGCGACTTCATAGGCTTCTTCGATCGTGTAGGGGGCGATGCTGGCGAAATCCTGTTCGATGTCCCACGGGCATCCGCTGTGTGGATCGCGCAGGCGGCGCATGATTTCCAGCAAACGTTCCATTCCGCCATCGGGATCGTGGATCAACGTGTCATCGGGCATTGCGGCTGTGTCCTTTTGGGTGTCAGATGGACTGTGAAATCAACCGCCCGAGGAGTCCACCCCATGCCTGTCGTCAACCGTATCGCTGATTTCAGCGCAGATATGACCGCGTGGCGGCGTCATCTGCATTCGATCCCGGAACTGGGGCTGGAATGTCACCAGACAGCGGCTTTCGTGGCCGACCGGTTGCGCGAATTCGGGGTTGATGAATTGCATGAAGGCATCGCGACCACAGGTATTGTGGCGATCATCAACGGGCAGGGCGCGGGCCCGACCATCGGGTTGCGCGCCGATATGGATGCCCTGCCGATCACCGAGGAAACCGGTGTTGACTATGCCAGCACCCATGCGGGTAAAATGCATGCCTGCGGCCATGACGGGCATACGACGATGTTGCTGGGCGCGGCCAAATATCTGGCGGAAACCCGCAATTTCGCGGGCCGCGTGGCATTGCTGTTCCAACCGGCCGAAGAATTCGGCGGCGGGGGCGAGGTGATGGTGCGCGAAGGCGTGATGGACCGGTTCGACATCGGCGAGGTCTATGCCCTGCACAATGCGCCGGGCAAGGATTTCGGCAACTTCTTTACCACGCGGGGCGCGATCATGGCGGCGGCGGATACGTTCCACATTACCGTGACGGGGCGGGGCGGGCACGCCGCGCGCCCGCAGGATTGCGTTGATCCGGTTGTGGCGGCGGTGGGCATTGTGCAGGCGTTGCAAACCATTGTCAGCCGGAACCACAAAACCGCCAATGAACTGGTCATTTCGGTCACGCAAATCCACACCGGCACAACCGACAATGTGATCCCCGAAACCGCCTATATCAACGGCACGGTGCGCACTTTTGACAAAGAGGTGCAGGCGATGGTTGTCAAACGGATGGAAGACATCGTGGCGGGGCACGCCGCGAGCTTTAACGTCACCGCAGAGCTGGATTTCGAATTCGGATATCCGCCCACGATCAACGACGCGGCCAAGGCGGATTTTGCCGCCGAAATAGCCAGTGATGTGGCCGGCGCAGCCAATGTCGATGCCGATTTCGAGCCTGTGATGGGGGCCGAGGATTTTTCCTATATGCTTGAGGCGCGACCCGGGGCCTATCTGATGCTGGGCCAGGGCGAAGGTGCGGGCGTGCATCACCCGAAATACAATTTCAACGACGAGATCGCGCCGGTGGGCGCATCGTTTTTCGCGCGTCTTGTGGAACGGGCGCAGCCGGTAAAGGGGGCATGAGATATGGCACTGAATGAGGCAAAAGAACAGGTGGATCAGGCGTTTACCCGCGATGATCTGAAAGGCAACAGCTTTGAAAACGCGTTTGGCGGGGCCACATCGTTCCTGCGGCGCAAATATTCCAAGGATTTGCGCGGCGTCGATGTGGCCGTGACCGGTGTGCCCTTTGATCAGGCGGTGACCAACCGCACCGGCACCCGGTTCGGCCCCCGCGCCATCCGCGAGGCCAGCACATTGCAACCCTATGATCCGCCCTATGGCTGGCCCTTTGATCCGATGCAGGACATGGCCATCGTCGATTACGGCGATCTGGCGTTTGATTATGCGCGCGTGTCCGAATTTCCCGCGACACTGACCAAGCATATCAAGGGCATACTGGATGCGGGCGCGGCCTCGCTCACGCTGGGGGGCGATCATTATATCAGCTTCCCGATCCTCAAGGCGTATGCCGAAAAATACGGGCCGATGTCTTTGCTGCAATTTGATGCCCATTCCGATACCTGGCCCGATGACGATATGGACCGGATCGATCACGGCACGATGTTTTACAAGGCGGTCAAGATGGGGCTGGTTGATCCTGCGCGCTCGGTTCAGGTGGGCATTCGCACCACCAACCCCGATCCGTTGGGGGTACACACCATCGATGCACGCGAAGTGCATGAAAAGGGCCCCGTCGCAGCGGCGAAAAAAATCAGGGATATCCTTGGCGATCACGCCACCTATCTGACCTTTGATATCGACGGTCTTGATCCGGCCTTTGCGCCCGGAACCGGCACGCCGGTCTGGGGCGGGCTGTCATCGGGGCAGGCGGCGATCATCCTGCGCGATATCGCGGGGATCAATGTTGTCGGTGGCGATGTCGTCGAGGTATCGCCCGCCTATGACACCACAGGGGCCACGGCGGTGGCCGGCGCACATGTGGCGACGGAAATCCTGTGCCTGCTGGGCTATAACACGCACGGCAAGGGCAAATAGGGTGGTGCGAAAGGCATGCGGATGGCAACTTTAGGCTGGGTTATTCTGGCGCTTGCGCTGGCCGGACTGGCCTATATCCGGTTCGGTCCCACGGACACAGACCGCTGGCACCGCCCGATTGACGCGCAAAGCAATCAGGATGTGACCGGCGGCGCCATTCGTGTCGTGCAGGACGCGCCGCAGGATGTATTGGCCCGCGTGGATTCAGAAATGCAGGCTTTGCCCCGCACCCATGTGATTGCCGGATCAGTTGAAGAAGGGCGCATAACCTACGAAACACGCTCTCTTTTATTCGGGTTTCCCGATTACACGACGGTAGAACAGGACGGTGATACGCTCAAACTTTACGCCCGTTTGCGCTTTGGCACGTCAGATATGGGCGTCAACCGCAACCGACTGGAGCGGGTCTTGCGGGATCTGCAGCTCTGACGACAGGCACCCCTGCTGCACTTCGCGCCACATCGGCACGTTCAGCGACATCTGGCACTGCGCCATAAACATGCGCCCGTCGACCTGCAGGCAGATGGTCTGGCCCAGTTCGATGCGGCTGCCGGATTTATCGGTGCAATAGCAATCCACGGTTTTGCCACCCGGGCCTGTGACATCTGCCAAAGCAGGGGCAGCGATCAGGAAAATAAGGCTACACAGTCGGATCATGGCGGTATATTAGCACGCTCTGTCTCTTGACCAAACCTTTTTGATAACGGACACCGCGCGGATGGTTCCCGAAGAACGCCTTGAACAGATCACCCAGCGGTTTCAGTTTCTTGAGGCCAAGATGGCGGATGGGTCAAGCGCGGGGGATATTGCCGCATTGGCCAAGGAATATTCCGATCTGCGCCCGGTGGTGGCCCAGATCGATGCCTATCGCCAGATCCTGCGCGATATGGATGAGGCCCGCGCCCTGCTGAGCGATCCCGATATGAAGGCGCTGGCCGAAGAAGAACTGCCCGCACTCAAGGCCAAACTGCCAGAGGCCGAAGCCGCCTTGCAACTGGCGTTGTTGCCAAAGGACGAGGCTGATGCGCGCCCCGCCATGGTGGAAATCCGCCCCGGAACCGGCGGCGACGAGGCGGCGTTGTTTGCCGGTGATCTTCTGCGCATGTACCAGCGCTATGCCGAAGCGCGCGGCTGGAAATTCGAGATTATCGAGGAACAGTTGACCGAACTGGGCGGCGTCAAAGAGGTGGTCGCCCATGTGAAAGGCGAAAACGTCTTTGCCCGTCTGAAGTACGAAAGCGGCGTACACCGTGTGCAGCGCGTGCCCACCACCGAAAGCGGCGGGCGCATCCACACATCTGCCGCCACGGTCGCCGTGCTGCCCGAAGCCGTGGATGTAGACATTACCGTGGACCCCAATGATTTGCGGATTGATACAATGCGGTCGTCCGGTGCGGGCGGGCAGCATGTGAACACCACCGATTCGGCGGTGCGCATCACCCATTTGCCCAGCGGAATTGTTGTGACAGTCGTCGGAAAAATCGCAGCACCGCAACCGCGAAATTGCGATGCAGGTGCTGAAAACGCGGCTCTATGATCTGGAACGCCAGCGGGTCGACAGTGAACGCAGCGCCAGCCGCGCGGCCCAAGTGGGCAGCGGCGACCGCTCGGAACGGATCAGAACCTATAATTTTCCACAAGGGCGCATGACCGATCACCGGATCAACCTGACGCTTTACAAGCTGGATGCCGTCATGGCCGGTGATCTGGACGAGGTGATCGAAGCCCTGCAAGCCGACGATCAGGCCCGCCAACTGGCCGAGCTGGGAACGTGACCGCCGCCGAAGCCCTGATGACGGCAACGGCGCGCTTGCGGGCCGCCGGGGTGGATGATCCGGCGCGCGATGCGCGGGTGTTGCTGGCCCATGCCGCACGGATCGACGCAACCCGCGTGACCCTGATCGCGCCAGAGGATCTGGCCCCCGAGATCGAAGAGCGCTTTGACCATCTGATATCGTTACGGTCCATCCGCGTGCCGGTGTCACATCTGGTGGGGGAACGCGCGTTTTACGGGCGCCGCTTCAAGATCAGCCGCGATGTGCTGGACCCGCGCCCCGAAACCGAAACCCTGATCGAAGCGGCGCTTGCCGTGCCGTTTCAGTCGGTCCTTGATCTGGGCACCGGATCGGGCTGCATTCTTGTGACGCTACTGGCCGAACAGCCCGATGCGCAGGGCGTTGGTGTCGATATCAGCGACGCGGCCTGTTTGCAGGCCAGCGCCAATGCGGTGTTGCACCATGTGAATGACCGCGCGCGATATTCGCCAGTCTGACTGGTTTGAAAGCGTGAAAGGCAGGTTTGATCTGATCGTGTCGAACCCGCCCTATCTGGCGGCGGATGAAATGCAGAACGTGGCGCCGGAATTGCGTGAACACGAACCCCGCCTTGCGCTGACGGACGAATCAGATGGGCTGAGCGCGTATCGCATTATCGCGGCGCAGGCACAGGATCATTTGACGCCGCAAGGCCGCATTCTGGTTGAAATCGGCTGGCAGCAGGGGGCCGATGTACAAGCGATTTTTGAAGCTCACGGCTGGAAAGACGTGTCGGTTCTGCCCGATCTGGACGGGCGCGATCGGGTCATTTTGGCCCATTGGGCCTGATTTCGCCTGTTTTAGCGCGGGATTACCGCCTATTTTGTGCTTTTTTCGCCAAATTTGAAGCAATCGGGTCAGTTAGCCCTTGTCTGGGCGTCCCGTACATGTTTACTCAGAGTCGTTGCTGCGGTGGATGCCTTTGGCGGTCCCGCGCAATACTAAGCCCAACATGTCGCAGACCCGGAAATGACAAGAGCGCACGAGGCGCAAAACGGGTGCAAAGACAGCGAGAATAAGGCTCTTGCAGAGTTAATGAGATCTTCAAAATCCCGTTCGCGGTCGAAATCGAACCGTAATAGACCCCAGAATTCAGGCGGAAATGTTGTGAACCGTGTGTTCGACAGTTCCGGCCCCGAAGGCAAAGTGCGCGGCACACCGCAGCAAATCATCGACAAATACAACCAGTTGGCGCGCGATGCGCAGCTGGGCAATGATCGCGTGGCGACCGAAAACTTCCAGCAGCACGCCGAACATTATTTGCGGATGTTGGGCGAAGCGATGCGCGAAATGGAACAGCGCCGCGAAGAACAGGAACGCCAGAACCGCGAACGTCAGGCCGAGCGGGACCGCGAACGCGCCGACCGTGACGCGCAGCAGGCGCGCACAGCCCCAGCAGCCGGCACAGCGTCAGGAGCCTGCAGATGAACCCGCAGCGCAATCCGCCCCGACATCGCCGATGATGCCCCCCATGCCGGTTGACCCGTCCGATGCCGATCAGCCGGACACAGGCGATAGCGGGTTGGTCGAAACACCGGAAAGCAAACCGGCGAAACCACGCGCGCGGCGCAAGCCCAAGCCAAAGGCCCAAGGCGACGCACCAGAAGCGGCAGAGTAAGGTCTAGGCCCGCTTTAACGCGCGGGCCAGCGCGCAAAACTGTTCAAGCGAGACCTGTTCCGCCCGATCTGTCGGCTTTATTCCGGCCGACAAAAGCTTTTCTTCGATATCGGCCCCGTATCCTTTCAGCGCCGAGCGCAGCATTTTGCGGCGCTGGTTGAACGCTGTGGCCACCACCCGCGACAACACATCGGGATCAGCGGGAAAGCGGGGCGCGGGCAGGGCCGTCAGATGCACGACGGCGCTCGACACTTTCGGCGGCGGTGTAAACGCCCCGGGCGGCAGGGACATGACAATGCGCGCCTCGCAGCGCCATTGCGCCAGCAGGGCCAGACGCCCGTAGGCCTTGGAGCCGGGCGCAGCAACGATACGTTCGGCCACTTCGCGCTGGAACATCAGCGTCAGGCTTTGCCAGAACGGCGGCCATTGGGGCGGTGTCAGCCAGCGGACCAGCAATTCGGTGCCCACATTATAGGGCAGGTTGGCGATAATCCGGATCGGTGGCGTCAGGTGATCCAGCGGATCAATGTCCAGCGCGTCGCCCTGAAGAACCTGCAGGCGGTCAGGATAGGCGGCGGCAATCTGGTCCAGCGCGGGCAGGCAACGGCTGTCTTTTTCGATGGCCAGCACTCGGCGCGCCCCCGATGCCAGCAACCCGCGCGTCAGCCCACCCGGGCCGGGGCCGATTTCCAACACGTCACACCCCGTCAGATCGCCCGCCTGCCGCGCGATTTTCGAGGTCAGGTTCAAATCCAGCAGAAAATTCTGCCCCAGCGATTTGCGCGCTTTCAGATCATGGGCTGCGATCACATCGCGCAGAGGGGGCAGATCATCAATCATGCGCTGGCGGCCATCCGCGCGGCGCATTTCAGGGCCTCGATCAGGCTGGTCGGGTTGGCAATGCCCTGACCCGCAATATCAAACGCCGTGCCATGATCGGGCGAGGTGCGGATAAACGGCAGGCCCAGCGTGACATTCACCCCGCGATCGAAATCCAGTGTCTTGATCGGGATCAGGGCCTGATCATGGTACATGCAAATCGCCACGTCATAGCGTGCGCGGGCCGCGGCGTGAAACAACGTATCGGCGGGGTGCGGGCCGCTGATCGACAGGCCGGTGGCCGCCATTTCGCGGATCAAGGGGGCGATCCAGTCCAGTTCCTCGCGCCCCATCGCGCCGCCTTCACCGGCATGCGGGTTTAATCCCGCCACCGCGATCCGGGGCGCGGGTATGCCAAATTGCTGCGTCAGCCCGGTTGCGGTGATCTGGATCGTATCGCGCAGCAAATCCGGTGTCAGGGTGTTTGGCACGTCCGCCAGCGCAATATGGATGGTGACGGGCACAACCCGCAACTGATCGCTGGCCAGCATCATCACCGCACGATCCGTTCCCCCCAATGCCGCCAGATATTCGGTATGTCCGGGATAGGCGAATTTGGCGCCGTCCTGCAGCGCCTTTTTGTGGATCGGGGCCGTACACAGTGCCGCGGCCTGTCCGGATCGCACAAGGTCCACGGCCCGCGCGATAACATCAATGACACCTTGCGCATTTTCGGGCGCGGGCGCGCCTGCCGGTGCGGGCGCGGCAAAGCGGTGTTCCAGAACCGGCATCGTGGCCTGTTCGGGGTGCATCGCCTGATCCGGTGACGTTATCGCGTGCCAGCCCGCACCCGCAGGCAAATGGCTTGGATCACCGATCCAGAAAAACGGAACCTCGTGCCCGATATCTTGCCAGGCCTTTACCGCGATTTCCGGACCGATGCCCGATGGCTCTCCACAGCTGAGCGCAACAGGCGCGCGCAGGGCATGTGTCATTTTTCGACGATCCGCGCGTCGGCCATCAACTGGTCCAGATAGGCTTGCGAAAATGCGTTGATCCGTTGCGAGCGTAAGGAATTCGCAACGTCTTCGCGGGTTTCGTCTTCGCTGATCGTCGTCGTGCGGCCGCACAGCATCAGCAACACCAGTGTTTGGCCATTGGTGCGGGTCAGGGCGGTTGAAACCTCGCCGTCATCCAGTTTGGCCAGTTCGATCGCGATGTCTTTGGGGATTTGCGCCGGCGGCAGGCTTTCGCGCGACAGAACCGTTTCGGGCTGGCCAAAAGCAACGCCATAAAGATCGTCACAGGTATCGATCTGCGCCTTGATTTCTGCCGCACGCTCCAGTGCTGGGGGGGTGCGCCCGCCCGGAATAAGGTAGGTGGCATATTCGATTGCGGCAAAAGACGGGGCCGGTGTCTGGGTTTCCTGAATACCCCGCATCTGGAACAGGGCGATGGCATCGGGGATCGGGATGGGCGCTGTCACCTCGCCATTGCCCAGCGTCAGCAATTGCGGGCGCAGCACCGGTGGCAGTGAATTCAGCGCCAACCAATCCAGTTTGCCGCCTTCGTCGCGTGTGGCGGTGGCCGAATACAGCCGCGCAGCAGCCGAAAATTCCTCAATCGATGTGATCTTGGACAGATTGTCGGCCAGTTCCTCAACCTCGGCCTCGCGGCCCGGGGGGATCGGCATGATCAGTTCCGAAATCAGCACGCGCACACCTGCCGTACCGGTGGCCTGCAACGCACGGTCAATTTCCGCTTCGGAGACTTCGACCTGACCGCCATAACGCAACCGCACCAGTTCGCGCCATGTGATGCCGACCGACACAAAATCGCGATAGGTTTCTTCGGACACGCCCAGTTCCTTGAGCTGGACAATAAATTCGTCCTTGGTCAGGTTGGCGCGTCCGGCGAATTCTTCCATACCGGCGTCAATTCCAGCCTCTTCCGGGACAAGACCGGCGTCGCGCGTGGCCTGCGCTTTCAGGCGGTCCTCGATCAGGCCCAACCGGGCTTGGGCCGCATTGTCACCGGGCGCGTTGAGTGCGCGCAAAAACTGCTCTCGTTGTTCCAGTTCATAGCGCGTGATGGTGTCTTCGTTTACCTTGATGACGGCCTCAAAGGGGTTTTGCGCCATGGCCGGTGTCGTGCCTGACAGGATCAGCGATGTCCCGACGGCCAGCATTAACGTCAGCGAGTATTTCATTTTGCCTGCTTCCCACATGATCGTGTGTAATTATCTGTGCCCGTTGTTACATTAAACCCGCGCAAGGCGACGGTAAAACCGAAACTGGTCGAAGGCTCAACACTTCCCGACGAGGTAAAGCGCCGCTGCACCGAAAGATCAACCTCAACACATTCATTTCGGTATGTCAGAACCGCACCCGCCCGTGTCGGGCCCGAGTTCGACGACATCATAACGCCAGTTGGCGCTTGCCGTCCAATGGCGGCTGATCGGAACACTGCCCGCCAGCGCCAGTTCCGAAACATCCCTGTCGCGATCCTCTTCGAAATCTTTGGCCAGCCAGACATAGCTGCCGATAAAATCAACCCTTTTCGCCCGCAGAAGGGACCGAATTTCCGCCTTTGAAAAGTTCAGACTGTCGTCAAACAGGGTCCGCGCACTTAGCCTGAACCCGTTTTTTGCCTTCAGTTGACCCGCCACCAGAAAATCCGATCGCGTTCCGGTCAGGCCCGATGTGGGGGTGAAATCGGAATCTGCCGTCTCGCGGATGACCTGACCGACGCTCAGATGCGCATCCCAGCCGTTTTCGTCGAACCGTGCCCAGTTCAACCCGTAGGCTCCCACCAGCCCGTTTTCGCGCCGGTCCTGTGCGGGAAACCGCGACAGGGCCAACAGGTTGCCTTCGTCAAAATCGACCCGTGTGCTTTCGTCATTGGGCACGGAATTCGAGGAACTGCCGATCCACGCGATCTGGGCCAACGGCTCCAGAAACTGAACCGCGCCACCGGGCATGGCCCGGGTCATCGGATAGCGCAGGGCCAGCGCGCTCTGGGGCAAAACCTCGGTCTGGTATGATTTATAGGTGCTGTCCTGCCGGATATGAAACAGATCGACAGAAACCCCCAATCGCGCATCCGCCCTTAACCCGTTGGCGAAATTCCACCCGTTCAGCCATGCCACATCGCTGCTAAGCCGGGTAACATCGCGCCCGTCCACCTCAAGATCGGCATCCGGCCCGTCGGTGGCCAGATCGGATGACCGGTAGTGGGAATGAAGGTTGTTTTCCACCCGCACTTCGCCGCCGATTGCGGCGGGGAAAAACCGGTAATCGTAAAACACGTCCCCCACAAGCGACGCTTGCGTTGAGTTGCTTTCGTCATCGCGCAGCGAATTGAAATGCGTCAGGTTCACCGCAAAGAAACGATCCCGCCGGGTGCGGCTGAGTTCGATAAACGATGTCAGGCGGTCCGTGTCCGAAAAATCGTAATCCAGCAGATAGGCCTTGTCGCTGGTCGCCTCGATTTCGAACGCCAGTTTGAAATCGTTGCGCAGATCGAACGCACCATCGGCAAACAGGTAACCGCGGGTTCCGCCTGTTTCCAGATCATCATTGCTTAATGCGCCTTCTGCATAAAGATCGCCGTTGCGCAGTGACTGCCGGTAACGAAACTGCAATGTGCGGGTCCGCGACGAAAGATAGGGCGTCAGCGTCAGATCCTTGTCGTCTCCGATTCTGATGAAATAGGGCACTTTTACACCCGTCGACAATTGCGTGGTGCTTTTCACCGTCGGGATCAGAAATCCGGTTGCGCGGGTCAGTGTGGGATCTGGCAGGCGCAGGCGCGGAACGTATAAAACCGGAACGTCCAGAATGCGAAACTGGGCCTCGTCAAAATACAACTGCCGCTCGGCGCGGTCATGGATCACCTGTTTGGCGCGGATTTGCCAAAGCGGCGGCTGTCCATCACCGCAGATCCGGCACGACGTGACAGAGGCTTTGTACAACTGGCTATAGCGTCCACCGGATTGGGCAATGCTGACTGCGGCAAGCTGCAACTGCTGGTTCAGCACCAGACGCGCGCCGGTGACCAACCCGTCCTGGAGTGAGTCATCCAGCGTTGCGGTATCTGCCAGAATGGTTTGATTTTCACCCTGCTGGATGGTGATCGGTCCGGTGATCTGCATCTGGCCGGTGGATTGATCATAGGTGATCTTGCTGGCCCGAAGCCGAATATCGCCTTGCAGGGCTTCTACATTTCCTTCTGCAACCAGCGTATTGTTATTGCTGATGAAAACACTGTCGGCGATCAGAATTGCCGGTGCGGGATCAGCCGCTTCCTGTGCATGCAGACGCGGGCCCAGACCCAGCACCAGAACAAGGAGCGCAAGCAGCCCGCGCATCATCCGTCCTCCGCATGAAGCAACAGGCCCAGTGCCAGAAGCGTTCCGGCAACGGGCGGCGCCCAGGCCGCCAGCAGAACCGGCAATTCCCCGTTTTCGCCCAGAATAAGCGCGAAGTTGCGGATGAAATACAATCCGAACCCGACCATGACAGCCGTCAAAACGGCAATGCCGGTGCCGCCGAAACGCGTATGGCGCATGGTAAAGGCCGATGCGATCAGCACCATCGACACCAGAAACAACGGGCGCGCCAGTTCGGACTGATACCAGACCTGATGGCGGCGGCTGGAAAACCCGGCGCGTTCCAGTTGCTGGATGTATCGGGGCAGGTCCCATACCGAAATGCTGGCCCGCGTGCCCAGGGAATTGCGGATCCGATCCAGCGTCAGCGACGAGGGTACGATCAGCGTGTCGTGAATCTCTGCGTTGGCTTCGGGGTTGGTGCCGGGGGCAAGCTGCCAAAGCTTGGCTTTGCGCAGTTCCCAGTTGCCGGGTTTCAATTGCGCACTGCTGGCTTCGATCCGGCGCACCGGATGGCCGGTTGCCGCGTTAAAGGTCAGAAACGTCACTTCATAAAGGATATGGGCCTCGGCACTGGCGCGCGACGCGTGGATCACTGTCTGTTCCTGCGGGTCGCCCTGACGCAGCCACAACCCCTCATCGCTGATTGATAATGTGGCCGATCCATCGCTTTTATAGGCGTCTTCCAGCGAACTGTAGTAGTTCGTCGTTGCCGCAACGATCGGGTTCAGCAATGTGACGGTCATGCCCCCGATGATCAACGCCACGGCGACCGGCGCCATAAGGGCGCTGAGGGCAGACCGCCCAGCCGCGCGCGTCACCACCAGTTCGCTGCTGCGGGCCAGATTGATGAACAACAATATCGTCGCCAGAATAACAACAAGCGGCAATATTTCGTTCATCGCCTGCGGCACGTTCAACAACGTCAGTTGCACCAGTTCCGGCAGGCCCACATCGGTTTGATTGCGGAATTTGCGGATTTGTTCAACGCTGTCGATCAGAACGATCAGGCAGAAAAAGATGAAACACAGCGCCAGAAAGCTTTTTGCGAAACGCCGCGCGAAATAGAAATGCAGGATCATGCAGCCCCCCGCAGTCGCGGCAGCCGGAACAGGGTTGGACGTGTTGCAATAAACAGGAACAGAACGCTGATCAACAGACCCAGAAGGGCGGGGATATAAAGAACCGGCCACAGGTCGTCATTGCGTTCCAGCGGGCCGACAAGCGCACTGCGCACCGCCTCTAATGCGATCAGAAGGGCCAGCGCAAACGCCGCCTGACGCCACACGCCAAAACGCGAAAATCCGCCCATCAACAGGGTCGAGAACCCGACCAGCGCCGCCGCAACGCTGAACAGCGGGGCGGCAAAGCGTCCGTGCATCTCCCGTGCAACCTGCGCGGGGCGCGCATTGGTTTCCGCACTGATCTGGTCCCTTTTGCCAAACATTTCAAAAGTCGTCACCTCGCGGAATGTGCGCCCCCGCGCGGTGTTGCGCTGCGTCAGCGCGCTGATGTCATAGGAAAAATCGGAAAAGCTAGTGGTCGACAGGCGTTGCGTCGCGCTGACATATTGCTGCGCCATCCCGTCAACCATAATCAGGTTTGTCGATGTCCCGTTGCGCACAAGATAGGCCGCCGCCGACGTATAGGTGACTGTTTTTGATGGCTCCCGGCGGTCGGACAAATAGACATTGTTCAACCCCCCGTCCGGATCAATTGACCCGATGTAGAATGTGACGCCGGCGCTGGGGTGCAGAAATTCACCTTCGCTGAGCAGTTTTGCTGTGACATTGCGGGTGATTTCGGCTTCGCGCAAACCCAGTTGCTGCACCGAAATCGGGACCAGCAAATGCGTCAGAAAAGACATCATGACCATGATCACCAGCCCGAAAGCGACGACAGGGCGCGCCAACCGCCACGGGCTGCTGCCTGTGGCCTGCATCACGGTCAGTTCGCTTTCATTGTTCAGGCGGTTCGTCACATAAACAGCGGCAGCAAACGATGCGACAGGGATCATCTTTTCGATCAGACTGGGCAGGGTCAGCGCCGAAAATTGCAGGAAAACCATGGCCGATTGCCCATCGCCGATCAATTTGTCAAACAGCGATACCGCCTTGTTGATCCAGAATACAGCAACAAGAATTAGCGAAAAAAATCCGAATAATACCAGCAGTTGTGACAGGACATATCTGTCAAATTTTGACACTACGGCCCCTCCGGACGGGATCATGGAACTTGGCGGGACGTTAAAGCAAATTGATTCCGGGGAAAACTGCTATCTGGTCATATTGCCAGAGGCGCGTTACCTGTGTGTCAAAAGGATCAGGAGCAGAGCATGACCAACCTTGTAAACATCGCCTTTGAAGAGACAGATATCGACCAGATTGCCACTGTAACAGGGCGTGTTGCGGTTGTGGTTGACCCTGCAAAACGGCTTGATGTGGCGGCGCGGCGTGTCAATCGCCTGACCCGTGGCGCGCTGGCGCGTCTGATCGAAGGTGATGCGTTTTCCAAGGCCAAACCCGGGGATGTGCACAGCATGGCTTTTCCCGCAGGCATGTCGGCGTCGGCCGTCGATGTCTTGTATCTGCCGCGCCGCAGTTCGCTCGAAGATGCGCGCAAGGGCGGGGCAACACTGGCGCGCCAGAAGGGCACTGCCGCAGTGTTGGTATTGGCAACAAATGCACCGAAAGCAGCGGAAATTGCCTATGGTCTGGCCCTGCGCGCCTATGAATTCAACGATCACAAAACCCCGAAAGACGATGACAAGCCCGCGGGCGATGTGCGCTTCATGGTGTCCAAACCGGACGAGGTCAGCGCGGCGGCCGCGCCGCTTCTCGCGGTGGCACAGGGCGTGTTCATGACCCGCGATCTGGTGAACGAACCGGCCAACGTCCTGACCACGACAGAGTTCGCCAAACGCCTTGCGGATATGTCCGAACTGGGGCTTGAGGTTGAGGTGCTGGACGAAGACCAGCTTGAAAAACTGGGCATGCGCACATTGCTCAGCGTGGGTCAGGGGTCTGACAGCCCGTCCAAAGTTGTGGTGATGCAGTGGAACGGTGGCAAGAAAGCGGATGCGCCCCTTGCGCTTGTCGGGAAGGGTGTTGTGTTTGACACCGGCGGTATTTCGCTGAAACCGGCCGCCGGTATGGAAGACATGACCATGGATATGGGCGGGGCAGGTGTTGTGGCGGGCGTGATGCGCGCGCTGGCCCTGCGCAAGGCCAAGGCCAATGTCGTGGGTCTGGTGGGGCTGGTTGAAAATATGCCCTCCGGTTCTGCCACGCGCCCCGGTGATGTGATTAAATCCATGAAGGGCGATACGGTCGAGGTGATCAATACTGATGCCGAAGGCCGGTTGGTTCTGTGTGATGTCATGTGGTACGCGCAAGACCGGTTCAAACCTGCGGGCATGGTTGATCTGGCCACGCTGACGGGGGCGATCATCATCGGGTTGGGCCATTTCAACGCAGGTGTGTTTTCCAATGACGATGCGTTTTGCAATGCGTTTCTTAAATCCGCAGGCGCAGAGAAAGAGGGCGCATGGCGCATGCCCTTGGGGCAGGATTACGATGATCTGTTGAAATCGCGTATTGCCGACATGAAAAATCTGGGCGGTCGCGCGGCGGGTTCGGTTACGGCGGCCCAGTTTCTCGGCCGGTTCGTCAAAAAAGACACCCCGTGGATTCATCTTGATATTGCAGGTGTGGCATCGGTCACGACCGAAACCGCCTATGCCCCCAAAGGCGCGACCGGTTGGGGTGTTATGGCGCTGAACCGTCTGGTGCAGGACCGGTTCGAGGCGAAATAGCCCATGGGCGCTGTGTATTTCTATCATCTGACCCACACCCCGCTGGAACGGACTTTGCCCCAGTTGCTGGGCAAGGCGCGGCAGGCGGGTTGGCGCATTGCTGTGCGTGGCCGCGATGCCGCGCGCATGACATGGCTGGATGAACAATTGTGGCTGGGCCCCGACGATGGTTTTCTGCCGCACGGGCTGGACGGTGGCCCGCATGATGCGGATCAGCCCGTTTTGCTGGGTACCGGCGCGGTTGATGGCAACGCGCCCCAGTGCCTGATGGCCGTGGACGGCGCAGAGGTAAGCGCGGACGAAGTTCAGAAACTGGAACGGGTCTGTGTGCTGTTTGATGGCAATGACGAAACCGCGCTGGATCATGCACGCGGCCAGTGGAAGGGCCTCACCGATGCCGGATGCGCCGCGCAATACTGGTCCGAAGATGGCGGGCGCTGGGAAAAGAAGGCGGAAAAGGGTTAGGGCGCGCTCTATTCGACAGGCGTATGATCAAAGCCCGGCATCGCGCGGATGGCATCACGTCCGCCCAGTTCCTCGATCCGGGTGGCCTGATCTGCAAAGGCTTGCGCGTTTACCTGATCGGGGTCGGCAATGGTGCGCATCGCGGCCATCATTTCGCCCAGTACGGATGCAAAAGCAGGGTCAGAACCCAGATCGCGTGTTTCACCGGGATCGTCTTGCAGATCGTAAAGCTGGCTTTGATAGCCCGGGTAGACAACCAGTTTCCACCGGTCATGGCGCAGCATGAACATGCCCGTTTGCGCCCCGTAATCGTGATATTCTGACAAAACAGGGCGTTCCGGTGCCGGGTCCTGCATCGTATCCAGCAGGCTGCGCGCGTGGCGCGGTGTGTCTTTGCCAGCGTCAACTCCGGCCAGGTCCAGAACCGTCGGATAAAGATCAATCAGGGAAACGGGTGATTTGTGAACACCGCGCTCAATACCCGGCCCGGCCATGATCAACGGCACGGCGCTGGCCTCTTCGTACATCACCATCTTTGTCCAGAATCCGCGATCGCCCAGACATTCGCCGTGGTCGCTGGTGAATATCACTGTAGTGGATTGATCCAATCCGCACTGTTCAAGCGCATTCATGATCTTGCCCACCATATCATCCACGAAGGAGCACAACCCGTAATAGGACGCTACCGCAATCTTGCGGGTTTCGTCGGTGAACGGCGCGTCAAAATCACAGGATTGGCGCATCCCCTGCAAAATGGGGTGGTCAATGCCGCTGCCCGGCGTGCCTGTGCGCGGCATCGGGACGGTTTCCGGATCATAAAGGTCATAGAATTCCGGCGGGCAGGTCAGCGGATAATGTGGCCGCAGGAACGACACATATAGCCCCCAAGGCGCGTCTGCCGCTGTTTCGGCCTGTGTCTTTATCCAGTCAAGTGTCTGGTCGCACACGGCCCTGTCATATTGTGTATAGGGGTCGTCACCCGGCCCGATGTGGCTGGCAAACCCCGACGCGTCAAACATATCCATGTCATCGCGCAACAGCCCCTGAACCCAGCCCAAACCGTTGCGCACATGCAGCGGGCGGATTTCTTCGGAAAAGCCGTTATCGTCTTCGGTGCTGCGGAAATGCAGCTTGCCGATTGACGACATCTTGCGCCCTGCGTCGCGCATTTTGTGATGCCAACTGTCTGGCGTCCCCGGATAGGGTTGCGCATTCGACCAGCACCTTGTTTCGTGCACGTACCGGCCCGTGGCAATGGCTGCGCGGGCGGGCACGCAAATGGGCGACGGGGTGTAGGCCGCGTCAAACCGCGCCCCGTGTGCCGCAAGGCTATCCAGATGCGGTGTTTTGACGATCGCGTTCCCATAACAGCCCAGAAAATCGCGGCGCAATTCGTCTGTCATGATCACGATGACGTTGGATGGGGGCATGGGCCGATCCTTGGCAGGTTTCGCAAGGTCAAGCGTGGCACGGCACCCGCTTTGAAATCAAGTGGTCCGACGCTACCGCGTCAATACCAGTTCCCCGCCCGAAATCTCGATCCGTTCAAAGCGTTGAAGATAGCGCATGCCCAGCAGGGATTGCCCCATATCGCCCGAATTGACCGAGGCGGCAACGTCGGTATCCACGATCGTTCCCAGCGCGACGCGGTCCAGCCAGACGGGGGCAATGTCTACGATGCCATTGGCGGTTTGCGCCTGACCGACATAGGCCAGATCATCCAGCTTCAGCCCCGCGCGTTCGGCATCATCATGGGTCAGCACCATGTCCGATGCGCCGGTGTCGACTACAAACCGCACTGCCGCGCCGTTGATATCCAATGTCAGGTAATAATGCCCGTCAATGGCGCGGGGGACGCTGATGGTGCCATCGCCTTCAAACCGGGCCATCGCGGGGTTCAGCGTGCTGCGAATATCGTTCCACAACCCTGCCACTGCAATCGCGCCGATGAAAATCAGGCCCCAGACGGCGGCGTGTTGCAGCGTTTTGTTCAGGGAATTGCGGTTCTGCATGAAAAACCAGCCCGCGATCACCGCGCCCAGCAAAACCAGATAAATCAGCCTGCCAAAATCATCGCCGTTCATGTCCATGCTCCGTGTTCCGATGCCTGCGTTATATAGGAACGCAGTGGGTGAACGTCACGCGGCAAAGCCGAACGCGCGCAACCCGTCCAGAACAAATTGCACCGACAACGCGGCCAGCAACATGCCCAACAGGCGGGTGATCACGTTGATACCGGTTTTGCCAAACAGTTTTTCCAGCGCGCCAGCGCCCAGGAAAAACACGAACGTCACCACGATCACCGACAGCATCACCCCGATGACCAGCGCCAGACCTTGCGCACCGGGGTTTTGTGCGGCCAGCAGGATCACCGTCGCAATCGATCCCGGTCCGGCAATCAGCGGGATGGCCAGCGGAAACACGGACGGGTCGGGGCGGTCATCGGCGCGGTCTTCGCGCCGTTTGGTGCGCCGTTCAAACAACATATCCAGCGCGGTCAGAAACAGCAGAATACCCCCCGCGATGCGAAAGGCGGGCATGGAAATGCCGACAAAGCCCAATACCGCCTCGCCGAACAGGGTAAAGACGCACAGCAAAAACCCGGCCACGATGCAGGCGCGCAGGCCGATAATCCGCCGATCCCGTGCCGACATGCCTTGGGTCAGCGCCGCAAACAGCGGCAGCAGTCCGATCGGGTCGATGATCACGAACAGCGTGACAAAGGCAGTGATCAGGAACGCGCTGTCCATCACGCGCTCTCGGTCGCTTTTTCAAGCTTTTCCAGCGCCGTCATCCATAACGCTTCGGCGCGGTCCAGCGCTTCCATCACTTCGGCGTATTTCTTTTGCCAGACGGCCATTTCGCCCAGCTTGTCCTGTTCGTAAAGCGCCGGATCGGCCAGTTTCTTGGCCAGTTTGTCGCGCATCTCGTTCAGCTTGGTGACACGCTCTTCGGCCTTGCGCACATCCGATTTCAGCGCCAGCACCATATCGCGCGATACAGGGCGTGCCTTGGCTTGCGGTTTGGCCACCTTGTCCTTGGCGGGTTTGTCGGCCCCCAAAAGCATCTTGCGATAGGCCTGCAAATCTTCGTCATAGGGTTTCACGCGCCCGTCTTTGACCAGCCACAGCCGGTCGGCCACCATCGACAGCAGGTGCATGTCGTGGCTGACAAGGATCACAGCGCCCGAATAGGCGGTCAGCGCCTCGACCAGCGCCTCGCGGCTTTCGATATCAAGGTGGTTGGTCGGTTCGTCCAGGATCAGCAGATGCGGCGCGGGCAGGGTGGCCAGCAACAGCGACAGGCGCGCCTTTTGCCCGCCCGACAGGCGGCCCACTTCGGTATCGGCCTGATCGGGGCCCAGCCCGAAACTGGCCAGCCGCGCGCGCAGCTTGGATTGCCCTTCGGCAGCGCGTTCGCGCAGCAGGTGTTGCAGCGGCGTTTCCTCGACGCGCAGTTCCTCGACCTGATGCTGCGCGAAAAACCCGATGCGCAACTTGTTGGAACTGACCATCTTGCCGCCCATCGGGTCCAGCCGGTTGGACAGCAGCTTGGACAGGGTCGATTTGCCTTCGCCGTTGCGCCCCAGCAGGGCGATCCGGTCATCCTGATCAATGCGCAGGTTCAGATGGTTCAGCACAACCGTGCCGTCATAGCCCACCGACACACCTTCGGTCGCGATGATGGGCGGCGACAGTTCTTCGGGTTCGGGAAATTTGAACACGGTGCGCGCCGCATCTTCGGGCGCGCGGATGGTTTCCATCTTTTCCAGCATCTTGACGCGGCTTTGCGCCTGTTTCGCCTTGGAGGCCTTGGCCTTGAAGCGATCCACAAAGGCCTGCAAGTGGGCGCGCCGCAAATCCTGTTTCTTGGCGGCGGCGGTTTGCACCGCGCGTTGCGCGGCGCGCTGGCGCGCGAAACTGTCGTAGTTGCCGGTGTAATAGGTCAGCTTTTTGTCTTCCAGATGCAGGATGGCCCCGACCGACCGGTTCAGCAATTCGCGGTCGTGGCTGATGATCATCACGGTATGCGGATATTTGACCAGATAGCTCTCAAGCCACAGCGCGCCTTCCAGATCGAGATAGTTGGTCGGTTCGTCCAGCAGCAGATAATCGGGCTGCGCAAACAGCACGGCGGCCAGTGCCACGCGCATCCGCCAGCCGCCCGAAAAGGCGGAACAGGGCATTTGCTGTTCGGCATGTTCGAACCCCAGACCCCTTAAGGATCGACGCCGCGCGCGCCTCGGCCGACCATGCGTCGATATCGGCAAGACGGGTCTGGATATCGGCGATCCGGCCCGGATCGGTGGCTGTGTCGGCCTCGGCCAGCAATGCGGCGCGTTCGGTATCGGCGGCCAGAACCGTGTCGATCAGCGACACCTCGTTGCCCGGCACCTCTTGGGCCACGCCGCCGATGCGGGCGCGCGACGGGCAATGTGATGGTGCCGTTTTCCAGCGCCAGTTCGCCCCGGATCAGTTTGAACAGCGTGGTTTTGCCCGCGCCATTGCGCCCGATCAGGCCCACCTTGTGGCCTGTTGGAATGGTCGCCGACGCCTCGATAAACAGCGGGCGGCCTTCGACGGAATAGTTGATATCTGTGATCCGTAACATCCGCGCGGTTTGGCGCAACCAGCGCGCCGCGTCAATCGCCGCTTTTCAACGCACCGGTGTCATGTTACCTGACCCGCGATTCATCAAGACGGGTTTGTGCCATTTTCGGCATCCCGAACAACCGGAGTAGTCCCCATGGCCCTCGAGCGCACATTTTCGATCATCAAACCCGACGCCACACGTCGCAACCTGACCGGCGCGATCAACGCCAAATTCGAAGACGCAGGCCTGCGTATCGTCGCGCAAAAGCGCATTCACCTGACGCTGGCGCAAGCCGGTGAATTCTACAAAGTCCACGCAGAACGCCCGTTCTACGGCGAATTGTGCGAATTCATGGCATCTGCCCCGATTGTGGCGCAGGTTCTGGAAGGCGAAGGCGCCATTGCGAAAAACCGTGAAGTCATGGGCGCAACCAACCCCGCAGATGCCGCCGCTGGCACCATCCGCGCCGAATTCGCCGAAAGCGTTGGCGAAAACTCGGTCCACGGTTCGGACGCGCCGGAAACGGCTGCTGTAGAAATCGCGTATTTCTTTTCCGGTCTGGAACTGGTGGGCTAATCTGCCACTCTACCGCTTGCGGTCGATCACACCGATTTTATCAAGGGCCGCTTCGATATCGGAGCGGCCTTTGTCATGGGCTGGCGGCCTTGATCGCGTCAAAGCGTGCGCGCAACGCCTCCTTTTCCTTGCCCTTGCAATCGTTCCACGGGCGGCCCTGCAAGGCCATGACCAGAACGTAATAGCCGATGAAATGGGGCTGGGTGCCGGTTTCCAGCAGTTTGGCATAGGCCGCATCTGCGCCCAGGGCGTGCAATTCCTCGGCACTGTGAATGCCTGCGCGCGCACAGCTTGCCTGAAAAGCGGGGCCAAGATTGCGGATGGAAGAAACCGGGCTGGACATGGGCCAAACCTATGCCTCGGCGGCGGTACTGTCATCCGTCTTTTCTGTGTGGCATCGCCCGGTTACAAGCTGGCGTAATCCGTGATGGGCGGTGTTTTTGCCGTGTCTTTCGGGGTGACCGGGGCAGAGTTCGATACCGGTTCGTCTTTCACTTCAGGTGTTCCTTTTTCCGGCGGAGTTGCCGGTGGTGTTGCCGATGGTGTTGATTGTGCCATTACAGAAATCCTCGTTACAATTTGTGCCCGGGGTGCACAAGACACCACACGGGGCAGGGATCACCATCCCCTGATATTGCGGCATGTATGGGGAGGTAACACGTCCATTCTGCGAAACAGAACCGCGATGTGCGTGTACAAATATGGCAGGGGGTCTTGCACCGGCATTGGGCGCCTATGCAACAGACGGGCTGGCATACAGAACCCACGCGGCCAGCATTGCAACATAGGTCAACTGGTGCAAAGCCTGATCCACACCGGCGGCGCGCCAAAATCCGGCATCCGCAGGGGTATATCCGGCCTTGTCGGAATAGCGCGCCTTGCCCCAATCGATATGGAAATGCACAACAGCTTCAAGCATCACAGTGATCAGAATAAAAGCGGGCGGGGTCAGAACCAGAGCAAAGACAATGGCAGATCCCAGCGCATGAACCAGCGCGTGCTGCACCCTGCCTAAATGAAAATACTGGTCCCGCCCCACCAGCATTCGTTCAGTCTGAAGAAAATAATCAGCCAGCATGTGCTTGATTTGAAACAGAAACAATAAAATCAGCACCAAGAGAACAGTGTTTGACACTGCCAATTTCCTCCATCCCGTTTCTCTGAATCCTACTGGTCAGCCGTGTTGCGCGCAATTCCACCGGCTGCATTTTCGAACAGAAGCGTTGCCAATATGTTCGTTTCAAAGTTTTGTTTGAACAGAGCGTCTTTTGATTGCTAGTCTGTGAGCTACGGTCACGGGGCTGTTTTCAAGCCCATACTATTCACACATTGCATCACATAATTTCAGGCCGAACCCATAGAACCAACGCTTTTCTCTTTTATCTGGAAGCACTCCAAACGGGATCAGATCATTCTTCTGATCGTGACAGCCGCGCTTTTTCCGGTGCTTTATCTGACCTTGGAATTGCCCAAAAGAATTATCAACGATGCGATTGGGGCGGGCACCAGCCCGGTCGAGGTGTTGGGATATGAACTGGATCAGGTGGTGTTTCTGGCCATTTTATGTGGCGCGTTTCTGATCTCTGTTCTTGTGCACGGTCTGATGAAAATGCGCATCAACACGATGAAGGGCGTTTTGTCCGAACGGCTGTTGCGCCGGTTCCGGTACGGGCTGATCGCGCGGATACTCCGCTTTCCGCAACCCTATTTCGAACGCACCAGTCAGGGTGAACTGGTATCGATGATCACGTCAGAATCCGAACCGATGGGCGGATTGATGGGCGATGCCGTTGCCCAACCGGTGCTGCAGGCGGGGCAGATGCTGACCATTCTGGGTTTCCTGTTCCTGCAAAGCGTCTGGTTCGGTCTTGCAGCATGCGCCCTGATCCCTGTGCAGGCGTGGATCATTCCCAAAATGCAGCGCCAGATCAACCTGCTGAACAAGAAACGCATTGTTGAAATCCGCGCGCTGGCGGCGGAAATCGGCGAAAACGCGATGGGGGCCAGCGCCTTGCGCGTCAATGGCGGCTGGCGGTATCGTCTTGCGATGGTGACGGACCGGTTGGGCCATCTTTACCGGATCCGCCTGCAAATCTACCACAAGAAGTTCATGATGAAGTTCGTGAACAACTTTCTGGGTCAGCTGACCCCGTTCTTTTTCTTTTCCATCGGGGGTTACCTTGTCATTCGCGGCAACGTGTCTTTGGGCGCGCTGGTTGCGGCGCTGGCCGCGTACAAGGATCTGTCATCGCCGTGGAAGGAACTTTTGACCTATTACAATCAGGTGCAGGATATGTCGCTGCGCTGGGATATCATAACCGAACGGTTTGCACCGCAGGGCCTGATTGACGAGGCGCTGATGACGGGCGCGCCGGAAACCGTGCCGCATCTGAACGGCGATATCGTCCTTGATCATGTCACGGTACGGGATGAAGACGGCAATCCGGTGCTGGAAGAGCTTGACGCGGTGCTACCTGCCGGTGCGGTGATCGGCATTGCCGCCAGCAGCGAAGAGGACCGCCGCGCCTTTGCCGAAGTGCTGACCCGCGAATTGATGCCGGCTTCGGGCCGTGTGGTGATCGCGGGCCACGATCTGGCGGGGCTGCATCAGGGTGTGATCGCCACGCGGATCGGGCATGCCTCGTCGCGTCCGGTGATGTTTCAGGGCAGTTTTGGTGACAATGTCATGATGCCGTTGAAATCCGGGCCACTCGCGCCGTCAGATGCCCCCCGCGCGCGCGAGGCGGTGCTTGCGGGCAACAGCCCTGATCTGCTGGCCGGTGACTGGGTCGATCCTGCCATCGCCGGACTTGAGAACGAGGCGGACCTGCGCGCCTGGTGGGTGCGTCTGGTCGATGGCATGGGCAGCGGATCAACCCTGTTCCGGCGCGGGCTGGACCAGAAATTTGATGGAGAGGCGCATCCCGAACTGGCGCGGGACCTGATTGCGTTGCGTCCCGCCATCCATGCTGCGCTGGTCAAGGCGGGGCTGGATCGCCATGTCTATTTCTTTGATCAGACCCTGTACAATCCGGCACTGCCGGTCGTGGACAACCTTGTGTTTGCCTCTCCGCGCCAACCGATCACGCGGGAATTGCTGGCGGAACAAACCGAATTTCTGGAACAGATCCGGCAACTGGATCTTGAAAAGGGGCTTGTGCGCCTGACCCAGGATGTTGTCGATCTTTTGCGCCAGATTTTTGGGATTGATGGCACAGATCATCCGCTGTTTCGCAAATTGGGGTTGGACCCAGACACGTTCGAAGCCGCTGTCGGGCTGGTGAACAAGGCCCGCGCCGATGACGGGGCACAGTTCAGCGATGCTGAAATGGCGCTATTGCTGATCATTCCGTTCCGGATTTCCGCCGAACAGATCGGTGCGGCCTTTCCGGATGAAATGAAGGCCCGCGTACTGGCTTTGCGCCACTCGCACGCGGCCGAGCTTCAACAGCGTCTGGATCATCTTTATGCGCCCTTGCGCCCCGATCTTTTTGCACCCGGGCTTAGCGTTCTGGAAAACGCATTGTTTGGCAAAATCTCGGATGCATCAGGCGGGCGTGCCGATGATGTGCGCACCGTGGTCAGCGACACAATCGCCAAGGCCGGGGCAAAACAACTGGTGATCGAACTGATCTTTGATCTGCCGATTTCGCTGGGGGGGGCCAACCTTCCCGCACTATACGCAGAACCGCTGGCCTTCAGCCGCGCCACGATCAAGCGGCCGGATGTACTGGTTCTGGACAATGCGCTGGCCAGTTACGATCTGGAAACCCAGGTGGCCGTCTACAAAAACCTGCGCAGCCTGTTGCCGGATACAACGCTGATCTATCTGAATGCGGAATTCCAGAACAACGACATCTTTGATGTGTTTTTCGAATTGCGACAGGGCCGGATCGTCAGCGATACAACCCGCGCCGAAGATGTCGCCGACACGGCCGCCAGCGCCGATCTGACACGCAAGGTGCGGGCGCTGCAGCAGACCGAACTGTTTTCAGGGTTGAACCGTCGCGAACTGCGCCTGCTTGCCTTCGGGGCGCGGTGGTACGAGGCATCAGCAGGCGAATACGTGTTTCGCAAGGATGATGACCCGACCGATGGCGCCTATATGATCCTTGAAGGCGAAGCGGGCCTGTACCTGCCCAAGGACGGGGCGGCAGATCAGCTGATCTCGCAGGTCGGGCCCGGACGCCTTGTGGGGGAACTGGGCCTGATACGCAACGTGCCACGCGCGCTCGACATGAAGGCAGAAACCGATCTGAAATGCCTGCGCATCGGCGCCGAGGAGTTTCTGGCCGTGGTCGAAAACGATGCCGCCACATCCTTCAAGCTGTTGCAGGTGGTGGCCAGCTACGTCTAGGGCGTTTCGTCTACCTGATGCACCTCGATCACGTTGCCATCGGGATCATAGAAAAATATCTGCGACCATCCGGCCACGGCCGTGTTTCCCCAATCCGAAAACGGCACGCCCTGGGCCGTCAGGTGCGCCTTGAACGCCTCGATATCATCGGTGCGATAGGCGATGTGCCCGTGTGATACCGGGTTCACCGCATGACCGGTGCGAAACCCTGCCAGCACATCACGTTGCGCCAGATGGGTCTGGATCGCGCCATCGGTCACAAACGCCACATCACCGGCATATCCCTTTTTCTTTTCCAGTGTCGGCAATCCGCTGTCGGGCGCGCTCAGCCCCAGAACATCGCGGTAAAACCGGTCCATGCCCTCGACGTTTTCAGTGGCAAGGTTGATGTGGTGCAGGGTCAGTTTCATGGGTATGCCTTTTGGTTGAGATTACATTTCGGGGTTAGACTGGCACAGTGGCCGCGGCGTCAAAAAGGCTCAGCCCATCCAGCGGCGCACCGGCGCGTTCGCCTCTTCCAGCGCCTGACAGACCACATCCACCAGTGTCGGGCCGTCATGGGCAATGGCCTGTTTCAGCACGGCTTCCAGATCGTCGGGGTGTTCCACCCGCCATGATTTCACGCCATAAGCCGCCGCCACCGCCGCCTGATCGGTGCGGTTGAAATCCACGTTGTAATAGCGCTTGTCCTTGTCCGCGAACTGGCTGGCCTTGATCCATCCGAATGTGGCGTTGGAAAACACGATATAGGTGATCGGCGCGCCGACACGGCAGACGGTTTCCAATTCACCACAGGTAAAGCCGAACGATCCGTCGCCCATCATCGCGATCACCTTGCGTTCGGGCCGCCCGAACCACGCCCCCAGCGCCGCAGACAGCGCATAGCCCAACGCGCCATGCGCGCGGTTGGTGATGAAATGGCGCCCGGGCTTGGGCAGTTGGTAATAGGCGGAAAAATAGGGGCAGCTGGTGCCGGGGTCGGACACGATCGTTGCATCCTCGGGGGCCAGTTTCATCAGCGTGTCAATCACCCGTTCCGGCCGGATCGGGGTGTCGCTGCTCTGGGCGAGTATCTGGAATTTCTCGAACTTGCGGCGTTTCACATCGGCCACGGCTGCGGCCCCGCCAAAACTGTCATGGCCCTGATCGCGCTGGTCCAGCACCGCGTTGACCTGATCCAGCGCAAGGCGCAGATCACCCACAACGCCCACTTCGGTCCGGTAATTCGCGCCGATCACCATCGGATCGACATCAAAATGCACGATCCGCGTGTCCGCACCCGGCGCCTCCCATCGCGATGTGGTGGTCGATCCGGCCCGCGCGCCCATGAACACCACCAGATCGGCGGCCTGCATCATTTCCCATGTCTCGTCTGTGCCGCCGTTCGATCCGACAACACCAACGCAGTTGGGATGCGTTTCCGCCAATGATCCCTGACCGGAAATCGATGTGGCCACCGGAATGTCCAACCGTGTTGCCAGCCGCTCCAGCGCGTCCATCGCGCCCGCAATCACAACGCCGCCACCACACACAATCAGCGGATTTTTGGCTGACAGGATCGCCTCCACCGCCGCCTCGGCCGCGCCGGGTTCGGGCGCTTGGGGATAGGCGGGGTAGGTGGCCAGCTTGGCATCGGCCCAGATATCGCCTGCCTCCACCGGATCATACTGGATGTCATAGGGCAGGCCCAGATGCGCGGCACCCGACCGCCCCGTGGTCATCGCGCGAAACGCGCTGCGCACCATGCGGGGGATGTGATCGGCCCGTTTGATCACGGTGTTCCATTTGGTCAGGGGCCGCATCAGCGCCTCTTGGTCCACCTCGGTCAGCGGGTATTTCCCGTAGGACGCCACCGAAATATCCGTGGTGATGCCCAGCACCGCATAAGAGCTTTCGTTGGCCTCGATCAATCCGGGCAGGATATAGGTCGCGCCACCCCCCGATGGCCCTTCGCACACGCCCACCCGCCCCGTCACCCGCGCATACCCATCGGCCATATAGGCAGCACTGCGTTCATCGCGTGTCAGGATGTGGGTGATGGAATGATCAAGCTGGCGCATCGCATCATAAAACGGCAGCGTGGTATCCCCGCACAGGCCGAATATGTGGCGCACCCCATGCGCCTCCAGCATCCGGACCATCGCCTCGGCCCCGTTCATGGTGTTTTTCACGCTGTCACCTGTTGTTGTATCCCCCCACACCTTATCGCAAGGCGGCCCCGCATCAAGGCACCTGTCGGTGGGGGGTTGTGTGGTCGCACACCGGTAACTGTGGCCTTATGCTGCGAAACGGCAGGTTTGATTGAAACGGGTGCAACGCGTGCGGTGTGGTTGGTTAAGCACCGTGATCTACTGCGCCGCGCCCCGCTTGAACTCGTTTCTGTAATTAGTCGTCCCCATGTCGGCCCTCTCGCCTCACAGTTAGGCGGCAAACCGTCTACAGATCTAGGGGTACCTCACCCTGAATAGATCAGTCGGCGCTTTTCGTGTGAATGAAAATCGGTACGCCCGCCTCACGCGCAATCACTGAGTAGCTATGCTTGTGGGTCTCGAGAGACAGAAGCGTTACCGCCACGACCAGCGCCAACAGGGCGCTGATCGTGGCAATCGTGTTCGCGACCAAGGCCGCACGGTTCTCAGTTCTTGATGACATTGTGCTCGGGGCCGAACGGGAAGCCGGTGATGTTCTCGACGGTGTTGTGCCCGCCGATCACCAGAATGTCATGCTCGCGGTAGCCGCCGGCGCCGGGCTGACCCTCGGGGATCATCACCATCGGCTCCATGGACACCACCATGCCGGGCTTGAGCTCTGTATCGATGTCTTCGCGAAGTTCTACACCAGCCTCACGGCCATAATAATGGCTGAGAACACCAAAGCTGTGGCCGTAGCCGAATGAGCGATACTTCAGCAGATCCCATTCGCGGTACATTTCATTGAGTTCAATCGCGATGTCCATGCAGCGAGCGCCGGGCTTGATCAGCTCGAGACCACGCTCGTGGACCTTCACGTTCTTCTCCCAGATATCGAGGCTTGCATCATCAACGTGATCGCAGAACATCGTGCGCTCCAGCGCCGTGTAGTAGCCGAAGATCATCGGGAAGGTATTGAGGCTCAGGATTTCGCCCGACTGCACCTTCTTGTTCGTTACCGGGTTGTGCGCGCCGTCGGTATTGATGCCGGATTGGAACCAGGTCCAGGTGTCCATCAATTCGACGAAAGGGAACGAGTTGGCGATCTCGCGGATCATCGCATTGGTGCTGGCAATCGCAACTTCGTGCTCAGGCACACCGGCCTTAACCGCAGCGGCGACAGCTGCGCCGCCGACGTCGGCGACGCGCGCGCCTTCCTTGATCAGCTTGATTTCTTCGTCCGACTTGATCGTGCGCATCCACATGGCGGGCTGACCAACATCGACAAACTCGACGCCCGGCAGGGCATCCTGCAGCAGTTGGCGGGGCTTTGTCAGAAAGATTTCAGTTGAGGCGGGCAGGGCGGGCTCGTAGCGTCTGGACATGACCAAACCTGACCCGTTCAAGTACTTTCAAAGCAGCCCGGAGATCATCCGCCTGGCGGTGATGATGTACGTCCGGTTCCCGCTGTCGCTCCGGAATGTCGAGGATCTGCTGCACGAGCGCGGCGTCGACATCAGCCACGAGACGGTTCGGTTCTGGTGGCACCGGTTCGGCCCGATGTTCGCCGCTGAGATCCGGAAGCGCCGGATCGAGGGGATGCGATCCGAGCCGCTGGCGATGGCATCTCGACGAGATGTTCGTGAAGATCAACGGCGAGCGGCACTACCTGTGGCGGGCCGTCGATCACGAGGGCGAGGTGCTGGAAAGCTTCGTCACGAAGACGCGCGACAAGAAAGCGGCGTTGAAATTCCTCAGGAAAGCAATGAAGAGGCATGGCCGGCCAGACGTTTTCGTCACGGACAAGCTTCGGTCCTATGGCGCCGCGCTGAAGGAGATCGGCGCGGCAGCACCGGCAGGAAACCGGCCGCTGGCTGAACAACAGGGCGGAGAATTCGCACCTGCCATTCCGACGACGAGAGCGGGCGATGCTCCGGTTCCGGCGGATGCGAAGTCTGCAGAAATTCGCCGCCGTCCACGCCTCCGTCTACAACCACTTCAATCAGGAACGCAGCCTCTCAAGCCGAACGACATTTCAAGCTCAACCGTGCCGCCGCTCTCGCCGAGTGGCGCGGTCTTGGCGCGGCATAAAGGGCAGCATCACTGTCCTTGCAGAGACTGGTTCGAATTGGTCTGACAGCACCTTAATATCTAAAATGGGCTCGATGAGGTCATTCGACAGTTTTTCTCTGATGACCGGTTCGTCGCGTTAAAGCAGCCGTTCGCGACTGGAAATTAGAAGTTTTGGTTCTGAACGACTGCTTTCATCGGCACCAGACGTTCGCTGCACTCTGTGTTAATGACCGCCTTGCGGGACAAAACGGACCTTGGACGCAATCGCCGCTATGACCGGTTCCGGCCCATTGCTGCCATTAGCCAGTTCGTCCGTCGCTGTGGCGCAGCTTCAACAGACCGGCCATGCGTAACTCTCGCAGCTTTCTGGCGGCAAATTGTCATTCTGCGGACTTTGCTTAGCTTCCTAGTATAACTTAGAATTGATGACTGATATGAGAGATAAGAGCCCATTGGAACGGATGCGGTTTGCGACATTGCGAGAAACAGGTGCGCAAAGCTTCAAGACTGGAAGCCTTCAGCTCAGGTCATAATTTGACCTCGGACTGCTCAAGCATAAAATCCGGCGATGCGTTCGAATGTCCAATACATGGCCATCGATCCGATCAGAAATGACAAAACATGCGTCATCGGTTTTGACATTTGAACTGGCGCAAGGCGGCGGACAAAGGCCGAAAAAACAAGCACGACGGTCAAGAACACAAGCTGCCCGATTTCAATGCCGATGTTGAAGCTGAGCAATGCAATCAGCAAATCCTGTTGGGCAGGCCGATATCGGACAATACGCTGGCAAAGCCCAGCCCGTGAAGCAGCCCGATACCGACCAGTAGCAGGGTGCTGTTGCGGTCCATCGCGCGGCCAAGCCAGACATCCCTTGCCAGATAGGCAACCGAGAGCACGATCAGAACCTCGACAGGTGCCACCGGGACGTGAACAACATTCAATGCCGCAAGACAGAGCGTGATCGAATGGCCGATGGTAAAGGCGGTCACCAACCGCACAAGAACCATGCCCTGCGCCAACAATGCCAGACAGACCAGCAGGGCCAGATGATCTAACCCGATCAGAATATGTTTGATGCCAAGCTGCGTAAAAAGGGTGGCAACATCCAAGGTGTCGCGTTTTTCAAACAGCAAATCGCCGACATTCAAGGCCACGCCTGCGGCAACTGCCGGAACAAAGACCGCTTCGCTTTCACGCCCCGGGCTTTGCGAAATCAGAAAAACCCCATCCACCTGCCAGGGTAGCAGGATTTGCCCGCTGTTCGACCCGTCCGGGCACCGGATGCGGGTTTCCAGCCTTTGGTTGCGCGGGTCTGGCGCGCTTAGGGTTTGAGTGTGACCGGTGCAGGCATCCGGTACAATAGGCGCGTCTGCACGGATCGTGGCGGAAAGTTTTGAGTTCAGAACCAAAGAGCCATCCGGAAATAACGATACAGTCACCTGAGCAAGCCCCAGATCATGCGCCTGAGATTTTTCCGGGATCACGAAGGACAGGACAACCAAAAGGGCGCAGAGGACACGCATCATTCTGAATACCCGCTTTTCGACGCGACCTGCACTGCCTGTATTCCGGTTTGTGTTGCCTCGATTTCGGCATCGGTGGGCATGACGATCGTGTAGCTGGACTGCATGTCGTCAAGTCGGGTTTCAAAACTGCGCGCGCGGTAGGCTTGGACCGAATCTTCACGAAGCTTGCGATCCAGTTCGTCGGGGGGAAGCGGCTGTGGCGGGTTGAATTCGTCCAGCCGAACCAGATGCCAGCCACGACCAGATTGACTTGGCCCGGCCCATTTGCCGGGTTCAAGCGATTTCAGCTGCGCCCCGAATTTTGCACCCAAAACCGTTCTGATCTGAGCAGGGGCGTAGTATTCCAGCCGGCTGCCCAGCCAGAATTTGTCTCCCACCCCTTCCGGCATCTCCGCGCCTGCCGCAACTTGCTGCATCAAAGCCTGTGCAGCGGCCTGATCGGTTTCAAAGAACACATGGTCGAAATTGACGGATTCCGGAAACCGGTAGCGGTTTGGATCTTTTTCATAGAGAGCGCTGAGGTCTTCTGGACGCGGCGCAGGGGCATCTTCGGTCATGACGAAGTACATCTGCGTGACCAACCGTTGGCGGGTCTTGGAGTTATGCAGATGTAACCCCCGCGCAGCGGCTTCCCGAACAAGGATTTCCTCTTGGATCAATCTGTCGACAACTTCATCGCGCTCGGCCATGGTGAAGGGGCGACCTACGAGTTCCTGCTGCACCGCGATGGTTCCGGTGATAGCTTCGGGGCGCACTTCGATCATTTTTGCGTTCATCTGGTCAGCGGCTGTGACTGCATGCAGCCCGAACACCGCCGCAGCGGTCAGACTGAACAGCACCAGCGGTTCGCGCAGCAAGGTTACAATTCGGCTCATCTTGATCTCCGGATATTCAGGGGCAAGGCCGCCGCAACCGGGCGGCCCTGAACGGGATTATTTGCCGTCGTCGATGATATCGGGGTGGTAGAGCTATCCCCAAACCGGCCTTGCGCACGGCGAGCCCGTTCAGGCACTGCCGCAGCAGGGCCTTGGTGTTCAGCATCGTCGTGTAGCCTGGATCGCTGTCGGGACGGATCTCGACCAGTTCCACGCCGACGACGTTGTTCTCGGCGCAGAGCCTGCGCATGATGGGCAGGGCTTCCCGCATGTAGAGACCGCCGGGTTCGGGCGTGGCGGTGCCCGGCGTGAAGGCCGGGTCGATCGCATCGATATCGAACGAGATGAACAGCGGCTTGCCGTTGGCGGCGGCCTCGGCGAGCACGTCGTCCATCACCGCCTTCCAGCCGCGCTCGTCGATCTCGGATCATCATATGATAGCGAAGGCCTGAGGCCGATTCCAGGCGACGCCTGACAGGTCGGTCGAGTTCGGTCCGCGCAGCGCGACCTGGACGATGTCCTCGCCGTTCACAAAGCCCTCTTCGACAAGTTTACGGACCGGGTTGCCGTGCGTGATCGCAAAACCGAACCCGACCGGTGCCTGGTCCGCATGGGCGTCGAAATGGATGATCTGCAGATTGCCTTTGCCGTAGACGTCGGTGAGCCCGCATCGCGTCGGGATACATCAGCGCATGGCCGCCGCCGATGATGATGGGGATCGTCCGCTTGCCGTTCTCGAGTTCGACTCCGGCGACTTCGGCCACGAACTTGCGGATTTCCGGCACCGACAGGTCGATGCTCATCGGATGGGTCGGGGCGTCGCCGTAGTCGACGACGGTCAGGTCCCGCGACCATGTCAGGCCGGTGTCGAGCTCCGGCATCGCGAAGGCGCCCCAGTTGTGGTAGACTTCCGATCGGTGCGGGTTGCGCATTTCCTGGGGTCCGAAGGACCGCGCGCGCATGTCGCCGATCATCTCGGCGCCGAAGATCGCCACTTCCACCTCGCCCGCCTTGAGATCCTCCGGTGTCAGCGCGATCGGAAGGTGAAAGAAGGTCGGAATGCCCTCCCACGGCGTGCCGCCGACGAACCTCTGCACATTGATCGGACCGGGTTCGCGACCGTCCGAGATGTCGTCGCGGATCTTCTTCCAGACGTCGAAGCTCGGGTCATCGGGATTGAGCTGGATCACCGGCTCCACGCCTTCGTCGATCGGGTCGATTTCCTCGGGCGTGTCGGCCGCGCCGAAGTTTTGCGCAAAGGCCGAAATGGGGAAGAAATGCCATCAATGCGGCGGTTGAAAGAAGTCTTCCTCGTTTTCATGTCGGGTGTCCCTTGGTAATTTGGTTGATTAGTAAAAAGTAACGAGATCGGCGACTGTGTGATCTACGATGCCGGCCATCAGTGCGTCGGCGTCATCGGCACAGGCATCTCCGATCTGGTCTGCGAATTCCGCCTGGATTTCGGTGGTTTCTTCTGGCGTCAGGTCCAAAGCGATAAAATCGATCTCGCGGTTGTTAAGCGAAACGGCAATCATCAGGCCGATCACATCCAGCATGGCGTTTTCGTCATCACCGAAGGTGTCGACCAGACTGTTGCAGGTCAGATGCAAAAAACCTTGGGCTTCGCTAAGGATTTCGGCGGTGTTCTGGTCTTGTGCGAATACTGGGCCGGACAAGGCTGCGGCAATTGCTGCCGCGCGGATGGTAGAAAACAGGGGCATGGACATCTCTTTCACCGACGTTTGTTTTTGTTGCGTTTCACACCGCCCGCGACAGCGCCGATGATCGCGCCGTTGCGCGCGCCCTTTTTTCCGCCGACAAGCGCACCGACACCGGCCCCGATGACGGC
>CAVXWX010000004.1:0-405033 GCA_963765555.1 uncultured Alphaproteobacteria bacterium | reverse complement strand
CGAATCGCCTCGCCCGCTCCAATCCACCTTAAAGTGGAACAAAGATCAGGCCGCCTTCGGGCGGCCTTTCTTTTTTGGCCTCAGTCTGTGCCGGTTTTGCGCGAAACAAGGGGATTGCACAAAAGCAAGCGTGCGACGACACTTGCCTTGGAAAGCGGTTTGCCCGCCTGCCCCACAGGATCAGCCCATGAAACCACCCAAATCGGAACGTGCAACGGCAGCAAACAGAAATGGAATTGGCAGATGACACCAAAGTGGACAATCCGCCCCGTCACCGCCGAGGATCAGACTGACTGGCGCGCTTTGTGGACCAAGTATCTGGAATTTTACGAAAGCACCGTGCCGGAAACCGTTTATGAACACAGTTTTGCGCGCCTGCTGTCGGGCGATCCGAACGAATATCACGGCTTTATCGCACGGCTGGATGGCAAGGCGGTCGGGCTGACGCATTACCTGTTTCACCGCGACATGTGGAGCGTGGCCAACACCTGCTATCTTCAGGATCTCTATGTCGACCCTGCCCAGCGCGGCACCGGTCTGGGCCGCGCGCTGATCGAGGCTGTGTATAAGGCCGCTGCCGAAAACGGGGCCGTGTCCGTCTACTGGCACACGCAAGACACCAACAAAACGGCACGCAGGCTTTATGACCGAGTGTCGGAACTCACCCCGTTTCTTCAGTATTCGAAAACCTTGGAAGACAAGTAGGCCGACCTGATGCAGATTGCGGCATATACATAGACACCCGAACCGGAAAGGTCCAAGATGACAAGCCCCCGCCAGAACGGTTTTTTTATGCCTGCAGAATGGACGCCACATTTGCGCAGTTGGATGATGTGGCCCTGCCGGACCGAAGTGTGGGACGATATCAGCGAAACGCGCGCCAATTATGTGGCAGTCGCCCATGCGATCCGGCAGTTCGAACCGCTGACAATGGTTGTGCATCCAAGGGACGCAAGACAAGCTGCTAGCCTGCTGGGCACCGACATCGACATTCTGGAAGCCCCGATTGACGATAGCTGGTGTCGCGATGCCGGCCCCTGTTTTCTGATCGACAGACAGGGAAACAGGGCGGGCGCAACGTTCGAATTCAACGCGTGGGGCGCAAAGTACAGCCCGTTTGATGGCGACAATGCTGTGGCGGCCGCCATTCTAAAGTCCGAAAACCTAAAAACGTTCACTTCGCGCCTGATTGCCGAAGGGGGCGGTATCAGCGTGGATGGCGAAGGCACAATTTTGACAACGCTAAGCTGCTTTCCCAATGCCAATCGAAACCCCGACTGGTCCGTTGACCAGATCGAAACAGAGCTGAAAGACATGCTGGGCGGGGAAAAGGTGATCTGGTTGCCCGGCAACGCACTTGAAACGGAAACGGATGGCCATGTTGACGGGATCGCTATTTTTGTCGCGCCCGCAACAGTTCTTATGGAGCTTGCAGGGCCCACCGACCCCGAATTTCGCGCCATCAGCCGTGCCAACATTGCCGCACTGCAAGGCCAGACCGATGCCAAAGGGCGGCCGATCACAATTCACACGATCCCGGATGCAGACAGCGCGGAATGCGACGATGAAAACTTTTGCCGCTCCTATGTAAACTCCTACATCGTGAATGGCGGCGTGATCATGCCATCATACGGGATCAAGGAAGACGGCGAGGCACGCGACATTTTCCAAGACCTGTTTCCCGACCGCGAGGTCGTGATGGTCGATATCCCGTCGATTGCCATAGGTGGCGGCGGCATTCACTGCATCACCCAACAAGATCCAGCGCCTTGAAAAGCTGCTGTTGAAGGAATTGTTCAACGGCACGTAACCGGTTCGGGCTGCTCTCAGAACGCTTTGAATGTCAGCGTTGTCAGCGATCTTTCGATGCCCTTGATCGTCAGCAGGTTGTCATTGATGAATTTGCCCACATCCGCATCCTTGGGAATGTAGAGCTTCATCAGCAGATCATATTCGCCGCTGGTCGAAAACAATTCCGAATGGATTTCGCGCAGCGCGATCTCTTCGGCGACGGAATAGGTGGTTCCGGGGGTACAGCGGATTTGAATAAAGACGCAGGTGCTCATATTTGGGGTGCTCCTTCAGGCTTGCACAAAATGGCATATCGGACACGGGCGCTGCAATCCCTCAAACTGGGTGCTTGGCCCGATGGCCCGTCCCGCCTATAAGACCGCAAAATCGTTCAGGACAAACACCATGCGCACGGCCACGATCACCCGCAAAACCGCTGAAACCGACATTTCGGTCAAAATCAACCTTGATGGCACCGGAACCTATGACAACCAGACGGGGATCGGGTTCTTTGATCACATGCTGGACCAATTGGCGCGCCATTCGATGATCGACATGGAAATTTCGGCCAAGGGCGATCTGCACATCGATGATCACCACACCGTGGAAGATACCGGAATTGCGCTGGGTCAGGCCCTGACAAAAGCTGTGGGCGACAAACGCGGCATCCGTCGCTACGGGTCGTGCCTTTTGCCGATGGATGATGCACAGGTGCGCTGTGCGCTAGATTTATCGGCACGTCCCTTTCTGATCTGGAACGCAGACCTGCCCACCGCAAAAATCGGCACGTTCGATACGGAACTTGTGCGCGAATTCTTTCAGGCGCTCAGCACCCATGGCGGCATAACGCTGCACATTGATGCCCTGCACGGGATCAACAGCCACCACATCGCCGAGGCCACGTTCAAATCCGTCGCCCGCGCCCTGCGCGAAGCGGTCGAACCTGATCCGCGCAGCGCAGGTGCCCTGCCCTCGACCAAAGGCGCATTGTAGCCCGATGCTGACCGCGATTATCGACTACGAAAGCGGCAACCTGCATTCGGCAGAAAAGGCGTTTCAACGCATGGCGCAGGATACCGGTGCCGGTGATGTGGTTGTGACCGGCGATGCCGATGTGGTGGCCCGCGCCGACCGCATTGTTTTGCCGGGGGATGGCGCGTTTCCCGCCTGCCACGCCGCGCTGACCGGCCATAGCGGGTTGTTTGATGCCCTGCGCGAAGCAGTCGAAGTGAAAGGCCGCCCGTTTCTGGGCATCTGCGTCGGCATGCAATTGATGGCGACATGGGGCCGCGAATATTCAGACACCAAAGGACTGGACTGGATCAGTGGTGAGGTCGTGCGCATCACGCCCGATGATCCGGCGCTGAAGGTGCCGCACATGGGCTGGAACGATCTGATCCTTGATGTACCCCACCCGGTTTTTAACGGGATCAAAACCGGCGATCATGCCTATTTTGTCCATTCCTATCATTATGTTGTGGCGCGCTCTTCAGACAGGTTGGCGCATGTGGAATATGGCGGAGACATCACCGCCGTGATCGGTCATTCCACCATGATCGGCATGCAGTTCCATCCGGAAAAAAGCCAGAAAACAGGTTTGCGTCTGATCGCAAATTTCCTGAAATGGGCACCCTGAGCGGGCTCAAAGCTATTTCAACCTGCTCCATGTCTGGCCGTCACAGATTTTGCCCTTGCATCCGGTCACCTTGAGCGTGTTGCCCGCCAGTTTCATGCTGGCGGACGCTTTGACGTTCAGCAGCGGCACAAACACCGTGCCGTTGCCATAATTTCCGCCGCCCAAATCTTCGACATCCCAGAACAGTTCGCGCCCCACGTTGCGGGTTTTCACGGATTTCCCGTAAATGTCGAAGGCTTCCTTAACCTTACCGCATATCTTGACCCCGCATTGCCGGATTTCGATATGCGAGGTCAGTTTCTTGCGATCAGGTTCGGTTTTCCACAGGCCAACCACTGCATCGCTGGCTTGCGCCGCTGATACGGTACAGATCAGGGCAATCGAGATCACAGACAAATTTCGAAACATCCGCATTCCTCCTGTGTCAGGTCCAAACGGTCCTTTTCACAGCAACAATAATGCGTTTCGCCCACATGCCAAGACATCACTTGCCTGACCCGTCGGATCAACGACACATACAGATCAGTTCACACGGGTCCATGTGCCGCCATCCCGGCAGATACCAAGGATACAGCCGGAAATCGCCAGCGTATTGCCGTTCAGTTGCATCTTGGAATTATAGGTCTTGTCCCGATCCGGCGACCAGACCTTGCCGCCGCCATAGGCCCCGCCTCCTTCGGCTTCCATATCCCAGATGATCTGCTTGCCGATGTTGCCGCTTGGGCCGGCTGCGCCGCCGGCGGCAAAGGATTTTACCAATGTGCCGCAAATCTTGGACCCACACGGTGCCACGTCGATATGGCCGTAGTTGCCATTATCATCGCTTACGGTTTGCCATGTCCCCAAAACGGGATCGGCCAAAGCCGGACCTGCCAACCCAAGTGCCACAAGTGTCGTCAATACCAGATGTCTCATCATCATCTCCTCATTCTGATGGAATTGACGAAACCCTGCGTGCCAAACGCGCGATCTGGCAAGTGTAACCCAACGTCGCGTTGCAATTGACGTAAAGTCGGGGATAAGAACGCCGAAACCTTACCAAGAGATACAGCATGATCCTTTACCCCGCGATTGACCTCAAAGACGGACAGGCCGTGCGCCTTGTGCATGGCGATATGGGCCGCGCCACCGTGTTCAACGACAACCCCGCCGCACAGGCCATGGAATTTGTGAACGCGGGCTGTGAATGGCTGCACCTTGTCGACCTGAACGGCGCGTTTGAAGGCGAACCCGTCAACGCCGCACCGGTCGAGGCGATCCTGTCGCAAACCCGTGTGCCCGCACAACTGGGCGGTGGTATCCGCGATATGGCCACGATCGAACGCTGGCTGTCGAAAGGGCTGGCGCGCGTCATTCTGGGCACGGTCGCTGTGGAAAACCCCGATCTGGTGCGGCAAGCAGCACGCGCGTTTCCAAATCAGGTGGCTGTCGGCATCGATGCCCGCAATGGCCGCGTTGCCACCAAAGGCTGGGCCACGGAAACCGATGTGATGGTCACCGATCTGGCGCGGTCGTTCGAAGACGCAGGCGTGGCGGCGATCATCTATACCGACATCAACCGGGATGGTGCGATGCAAGGCCCGAACATCATTGCAACAGCGGCCTTGGCCAATGCCGTATCGATCCCGGTGATTGCGTCGGGGGGCGTGTCCTCGCTTGCTGATCTGATCGCCCTGCGCGATTGCGGCGCACCGTTGAACGGGGCCATTTCGGGGCGCGCGCTTTATGACGGGGCGATTGATCTGGCAAAGGCGCTGACGGCCTTGAATGGCTGATGTGTTCTGGCCGCTGGCCGGCCTATTCCTGATTTCGTTTTCCGCGGCCACCCTGCTGCCTGGCGGGTCAGAAGCCGCCGTGCTGGCCATGGCGTCCCTGTCGACCTATTCCAGCCTGACGTTGCTGGTTGTCGCCAGCACCGGAAACATTCTGGGGTCTGTCCTGAATTACGGGATGGGCCGACTTGCCCTTCGCTTTCAGGATCGCAAGTGGTTTCCGGCCTCTGCCACCCAAATGCAACAGGCACAGGCGCGCTTTGCGCGGTGGGGGTACTGGTCGGTGCTGTTGGCATGGGTGCCGGTAATCGGCGATCCGATCACGGTTGTGGCAGGCGTGATGCGTATGGGTTTTGGTCTGTTCCTGTTGTTGGTGACACTTTCCAAAACTGTCCGCTACATGGTTATTCTGGGGCTTTTCAACTTGTTCGCATAGGGCGCGAAACGGCCGCAATCGTGCGCGCTGCAATAACGCTTGGCCATTGATCCTTTGGCCGCATCCCATTATGTCGGCAGCATGCTGAAAACCCGTATCATTCCCTGTCTTGATGTCGCCGACGGACGCGTTGTCAAAGGCGTGAATTTCGTCGATCTGATTGATGCAGGCGATCCGGTGGAAAGCGCCAAGGCCTATGATGCGGCCGGCGCAGACGAATTGTGCTTTCTGGATATCAACGCAACCCATGAAAACCGCGGCACAATGTTTGATGTGGTCACCCGCACAGCGGAACAATGCTATATCCCGCTGACGGTGGGCGGCGGCGTGCGTACCCGCGAAGACGTGCGTGATCTGCTGCTGGCGGGGGCAGACAAGGTATCGTTCAATTCCGCCGCCGTGGCCAACCCCGATGTCGTGGCCCAGGCCGCCGATCATTTTGGCAGCCAGTGCATCGTCGTGGCCATCGACGCCAAAACCGTCAGCCCCGGAAAATGGGAAATTTTCACCCATGGCGGGCGCAAGGCCACCGGTATCGATGCGGTCGAATTTGCCCGCACCGTCGCCGCCAAAGGCGCGGGTGAAATATTGCTGACCTCGATGGATCGTGACGGCACGCGCGCCGGGTTCAACCTGCCCCTGACCCGTGCCATCTCCGACGCTGTGGATATTCCCGTGATCGCCAGCGGCGGCGTCGGCACCCTTGATCATCTGGTTGACGGCGTCACCAAAGGCGGGGCCAGCGCGGTGCTGGCGGCGTCGATCTTTCATTTTGGCGATTTCACAATCGCGCAGGCCAAGGCCCACATGGCCGCCGCCGGCATCCCGATGAGGCTGACATGACACTGGACGATCTTTACGCGACCATCATGGCGCGCAAAACGGCCGATCCGGAAACAAGCTGGACCGCCAAACTGCTCGCGAAAGGCCCTGAAAAATGTGCTGAAAAATTCGGCGAAGAAGCGGTTGAGGCGATCATCGAAGCCGTCAAGGGTGACCGCGCCGCGCTGACCGGCGAAGCCGCGGATGTGCTTTATCACCTGCTGGTGATGATGGCCGCGCGCGACGTGCCTCTGGCCGATGTTCTGGCCGAACTTGACCGCCGCCAAAACCAAAGCGGTATCGCCGAAAAAGCCGGCCGAACACCCTGAGTTTCTGTTGTTTGCAAACAGCCGGAAAACAGATCGCGCACCGCACGTGACCCTAGATTTCGGGCCCGATGAAAGACAGGCAACTGTCAGCCGTCAAAGCCTTGACGAAATCACGCCGGTGTTGAACCCGCCCATACGCAATTCACCGAACAGGCGCTGATATTCGATTTTCGGGCACCGGTTCTGAATCACGGTAACACCGCGCGCCTGGGCCTTTTGGGCGGCGGCCTCATGCTCCACGCCGATCTGCATCCAGATCGTTTGCAGGTTCGCAAACACCGCAAGCGCCTCGTCTACAATCGGCGGCACCGCGTCTGAACGGCGAAAAATATCCACCATGTCCACGGGCCCGTCAATCTCTGACAAAGATGCGGCGACCTTTTGACCGAACAACACCTCTCCGGCGAAGCCCGGATTGACTGGCAAGACAGTATACCCCTTCAAGTTCAGATAGCGCGCTACATAATAACTTGGGCGCACGGGGTTCGCTGACACCCCGACCACTGCAATGCGTCGGGTTTTTGTCAGAATGGATCGCAAAAGATCATCGGAATAAGCTGCCATGCCGTTTCCGTACACCGGCTTTTCAAAAGAAAAAAGCGCCCAAGGCAAAAAGCCAGGGGCGCCAGTAGCGGAACGAGGGACAGTGAAGGGTGTAACCGGAGTTCCGGACCGGTTACATGATCTAAAGATAGGAAGGATTTCCCGATCGAAAAGGGGTGCTGACATTTACGTGATCGAATTGTCGAACACGTGCTCTTGTCAGTCGAAAATATCTTCAATCACGTCAAACGCCTCTTCAAAGGCCCATTTCAGAAAACCTTTGCGTTTCTTGCGGTACTTTGCCTTTTTCACACGCGGCTTGGGCTCCCACTTGCCGCCTGCAATCGGATCTTTCGGACGCACACGGATACGGCTGGGCTGTACGAGTTCACGTTCCCCCACCTTATCCTTGCGCAGCATTTTCAGATCATGCAGCGGGGCACCACAGGATGCGCAGGCCAGTTCATGGCGCTCTCGCCCGCGCAACACCAGTGCAGCACGTGTCCCGCAATAACAGCAGGTCGCGATTTTTGTCGGATGGGCGATGTCGGCCTCCTGTTACCGTCCTAAAGTGGCATATAGGGCAACAGCCGCCGCATTTGAGACGTTAAGCGATCCAAAATTGCCCGCTGCGTCGATTTTGACCAGGGCATCACAGGTGTCCTTGGTTTTTTCCCGCAATCCCGGCCCTTCGGCCCCCAGAACCAGGGCGATCGGGCGGTCTGTGGCGCCGGCAACGACCTGTTCGATGGTTTGTTCGGCCTCTCCGTCCAATCCCAGCACCAGATAACCAAAGCCCTGCAATTCGCGGATCGCATCCGCCAGATTACGCACCCGCAAATAGGGTTGGCGTTCCAGCGCGCCGCTGGCGGTTTTGGCCAACGCGCCGGTTTCGGGGGCGGAATGGTGGCGTGTTCCAATCACTGCCGACGCCCCGAACACCTCGGCCGATCGCAGGATCGCGCCGACATTATGCGGGTCGGTCACGCGATCCAGCAACAGCACACGCGGCACCTTGGCGCCGATACAGACATCTTCCAACCGCCCCCAGTTCAGCGGCTTCACCTCAAGCGCGGCACCCTGATGCACCGATCCGGGATCCAGCGGCGCGCTGAACCGGCGCGGATCGGCCATTTCAGGCTCCATTCCGGATGCGGCGATTGCATCAGCCAGTTTTGTTTGCGCATTCAGCGTGACAATCAGGCGCAGTTTTTCACGGGCCGGGTTTTGCAGCGCATCGCGCACCGCGTGCAAACCGAACAGCCAGACGGTTTCAGCCCCTGCTGCCTTTTTCGCCTGTTCCTTTTCAACGACCCATTTGGGTTTTTTCATCTGATCCCGCCTTCTGGTCCGTGCATGATATATCCACCCGCCACAGGTGATATTTGAGGTTGACGCCCCATAGGCGCGCTTGTAATCACGCCTTCACGTCCGGCGCAATCTTTGTCCGGTCCGTGGGCGACAGGCCGCAAGGTGTGGCAGGGGACTGTAACTCCCTCGCGGAGACGCACGCCTGGTTCGATTCCAGGGTCGCCCACCATTTTCCTCTTGGTCCTTTCTTTACCGGCGCTCCTGTCCCATGCCTGCGAAATAGTGCCTTTTGGCGATCTGAAATCCGGCCTATGCTAGTCGCGACACCCGAAAGGTTTCAGAGCAGAGCATGGCAAAAAAAGCCGCAAAACCAGCGACATTCAACATTGTGATCGTAGGCCAGTCTGGCCGATTGCAATACGAGGCGCTTTTGTTTGTCGCCTCTCTGCGCCAGTGCGCGCCAGCCTTCAAAGGGCGTGTTCTGGTTGCAGAACCGCAGCCCGGCCCGCTTTGGCCGTCTGACCCGCGGATCAACAAATCCGATGTGCGCGACAGCCTTGCCGCTCTTGGTGCTGAAATCATTCCGTTCGAAAGCCGCCATTTTGGCGCGTCCTACCCCTATGGCAACAAGATCGAGGCCTTGTTTGCCCTGCCCGCCAATGAACCTTTTGTGTTTTTTGACAGCGACACATTGATCACGGGCGAGATTTCGGATGTTCCCTTTGATTTCGCGCGCCCATCCGCATCGCTGCGCCGCACCGGAACCTGGCCGCAACCCGAGCTTTATGGCCCCGGATACACGGATATCTGGAAATCCCTGTACGATAAATTCGGCCTTGATTTTCAAAGCTCACTGGACCTGTCGCAGCCCGATGAATTCTGGGCGCGTTATCTTTATTTCAATGCCGGGTATTTCTATTATCAGTGCCCGCATGTGTTCGGGCAAAAGTTTCTGGAATATGCGTTGGCCATCCGCGATGATCCACCGCCGGAACTGGTCTGCCAATCACTGGACCCGTGGCTGGATCAGGTGGCGTTACCGCTCGTGATCCACGCCCTTGGCGGCGGTCGCGATACATTGCCTGACGGGTTTCTTGACGGTTCCATAAGTTGCCATTACCGCCTGTTTCCAATGCTTTACGCACGTGAATCTGATGCTGTGGTTCAAGTGCTAGAAACGGTATCAGCCCCCAATAAGATCAAAAAGGTTCTGAAAGGGTCTGACCCGATCAAACGCATGGTCTATCAGGGGCGCGGCCAAAAGGTGCGCGCCCTGTTTGATCAGAACAACCTGCCCCGCCGGGAACAGGCAATCCGCAACAGGATCAAGTCCGAAGGCTTCTGGATGCGCTAGCCGCGCGTCGCTGTTGTTTTGGCAATGCCAATGTCTTAGTGCTATCGCAACGCCATTTCACAACGGAGTATTCCCATGACTGACGGCCCGAAATACGGTTTTGACACGTTGCAAATTCACGCTGGTGCACGACCAGATCCAGCCACGGGGGCGCGTCAAACTCCGATCTATCAGACAACGGCCTATGTATTTCGCGATGCCGAACACGCGGCCGCTTTGTTCAATCTGCAAGAGGTCGGGTATATCTATTCGCGCCTGACCAATCCAACGGTTGCTGTATTGCAGGAACGCATTGCAACACTGGAAGGCGGCGTTGGTGCTGTCTGCTGTTCTTCGGGACACGCGGCACAACTGATGGCGCTGTTTCCACTGATGTCACCGGGAAAAAACGTCGTCGTCTCGACCCGGCTGTATGGCGGGACCGTCACACAGTTCAGCCAGACCATCAAACGGTTCGGCTGGTCCGCCACTTTTGTTGATTTTGACGATGTGGACGCCGTGAAAGCGGCGATTGACGAAAACACCCGCGCTGTTTTCTGCGAATCCATCGCCAACCCCGGCGGTTACATCACCGATTTGCCTGCCATTGCCAAAGTGGCCGATGGCGCCGGTATTCCGCTGATTGTCGACAACACATCGGCCACGCCTTACCTGTGCCGCCCGATTGAACATGGTGCAACATTGGTCGTCCATTCGACCACGAAGTATCTGACCGGCAACGGTACCGTTACAGGTGGATGTGTGGTGGATTCGGGCAAATTCGACTGGTCCGGCAATGATAAATTCCCGTCGCTCAGCGCACCGGAGCCTGCCTATCACGGCCTGAAATTCCACGAAACATTCGGCCCGCTGGCCTTTACCTTTCATAGTATCGCCATCGGCCTGCGCGATCTGGGCATGACGATGAACCCGCAGGCCGCGCATTACACGTTGATGGGCACCGAAACCCTAAGCCTGCGAATGCAGCGCCATGTTGAAAACGCCGAAAAGGTGGCCGCGTGGCTCGAGGCGGATCCGCGTGTGGAATATGTCACCTATGCAGGATTGAAATCGTCGCCCTACTTCAAACGGGTGAAAACCATCTGCCCCAAAGGTGCGGGCGGATTGTTCACCTTTGCAATGAAAGGCGGCTATGACGCGTGTGTGAAACTGGTTAACGCGCTGGAAATTTTCAGCCATGTCGCAAATCTGGGCGATACCCGTTCGCTGGTGATCCATTCCGCGTCGACGACGCACCGCCAGTTGACGGCAGAACAGCAAGAGGCCGCAGGCGCAGGCCCGAATGTGGTGCGGATATCGATCGGGATCGAAGACGCCGACGATCTGATCGCGGATCTGGATCAGGCGCTGAGCAAAGCCGCAAGCTAGGTGAATCAAGCATCCGGAAGGCGCGGCCCGCGCCCTCCGGACATGACGTTCAATCCGAAATGGAAAATACCATCGACACCGATGCGGTCAGCGTGACCTCGCCCGCGGCGACCGGCATGCTGGAATCGCTCATCATCGCCCGCTCCATCATCATCGGTTGGGCACGGCCGGACTGTTCGGACATGGATTGCACAGCGCCCAATGTAACACCTGCAACGCGAGCCATATGTTCAGCTTTGGCCATGGCATCCTGAACCGCCCGTTCCCGCGCCGTTTCCATCAGGGGGTCCTGTTCTTGAACAGTGAATTGCAACCCATTGAAATCATTTGCCCCATCGCGGATTACCTGATCCAGAATGCCACCCAAGCCCGACAGGTCGCGCACCCGCACAGTCACCGCATTTGATGCAGAAAACCCGGTAATTTCTGCACGGGTCCCGTTGGACGAATTGCGGTTTGACCAGACCGGATTCAGCGAAAACCGCGATGTTTGAATATCCCGGGCCTCGATCCCGTTTTCTGTCAAACGCGTCAGAATCGCCGACACGTTCTGCGACACCACCGCCATCGCGTCCTGCGCCTCTTTCGCTTCATGTGTGACCCCCAAGCGAGATGACCGCCATATCCGGCACCGCCTCCACCCGCCCTTCGCCCGACACGGAAATTGTGCGCGGTGTATCCTGCGCATTGGCCCGCGCGGTCATGCCAACGCCCACCAGAATAGTCAAAATAACGATCCGCCACATGTTGTGCTCCATTGATTATCGAATTGCTGTCCAAGTATGACGCAAGGGCTGCCCTGATCCTTGGATAATTCTCAAATAAAATCAGCGTTTTTCTTCCCCTCGGCAAAGACCTGCTTTAAAATGCGCAAAACGCAGGGGGTGTTTCCCTTGCCCGTGGGCCAGATGGTAGACACACACGCATGAAACCTATGTTCGCGCTTTCCCTGTCTTTTGAAGGCATTGACCTGTTGCACCGCGGCGCAGGCGGGTGGCGCAACGTGGGCGAAGTGCCGCTTCACACACTTGATCTGACATCCGAACTGGCGGCCTTGCGCAAAACGGCAAGCGTGCTGGAACCGAACGGTGTACGCACCAAGGTGATCATACCCAATGATCAAATCAAATATCTGACGATCCAAACAGAAGGTTTGTCAGATACCGACCGCACGGCACAGGTGCGTGCGGCCCTTGACGGGGCAACCCCCTATGACGTGGACGATCTGGTTTTTGATGTCAGTCTGGACGGCAATGTCGCTCATATCGCGGCCGTTGCGCGCGACACACTGGACGAAGCCGAAGATTTTGCTGTCGAACACGATTTCAACCCTGTGTGTTTTGCCGCCATTCCCGGTGACGAGGCATTTCTGGGCGAGCCGTTTTTCGGCATGACGCGAGCCGCCAAAACCATTTTGGCACCGGATGAAGTACTGGAACCGGATGGTGTCGCGGTGGTGGTCGTGGGCAAAGCGGACATCCCCGAAGACCCTGTTGCCGATATCAAACCCGGCACTTCTGTCGCAACCGCATCCGAACCGGACCAAGCGGACGAACAAGCGGACGAACAAGCGGACGGAGGGACAGCGGACGACAAGCGGACGAACAAGCGGACGAACAAGCGGACGAACAAGCGGACGAACAAGCGGACGAACAAGCGGACGAACAAGCGGACGACGTTCAGGAGCTTTTGGCAAGTGCTGATGACGGAAAAGACGCCCCGGCTGTGTCTGAAAACGAAATCGAGCAACCCTCTGAGGCGATTGAAGTTCCAGAAGAAAACATCGCTCCTCTGGTCGGGTTTTCAAGCGTCCGCGCAGCGCGCGCGGAACCGGATTCTTTTGATACAGCCGCGCCAAAACTCAGCGGTGTGCAACGCGAACAGGACAGGCCAACCGCGCCCGACATCCCTGTTCCGGCCGCTCAAAAACCGGAAATGGCCCTTGCCGATGACATGACGGCACCGCCGATCACAGGCATACCGGTTACGACTGAAGCTTACGAAGACAACGACCCGAACGGAAATGACGCATCAATCGGTATGCCGCGTTTGACACCGAATACGATCCCGCCCGCACCGGATGCAGACAAGGCGGGCGAGCACGCGTTCGGTGCAGCCACGGCTGTCGCAGGATCGGGCACAGCGCCCGCGATCGGGGGCAAACCGAAATATCTGGGCATCATCCTGACCGCCATTTTATTGCTGTTTCTTGCAGCAGTTGCGGCGTGGGCATCGCTTTTTTCCGCGGATGGCCTATCGAAATTCTTTGGTCGCGATCACGATGATACGGACGTGGCCATTTTGCAGGACGATACAGCACCTGCAAGTCCCGCGCCCCTGAATGCGCCAGACCCCGACGTGACAGCAAGCCTGTCGCAACCAGATGAAGAACCGGACGTAACGCCCCGGAATATCGTGGAAGTCTCGGCAACCGAGCCGGAGGACGAAGCGCTAACCGACGCGGATATAGCTGTGCTGGACGCCATGCGCCAGCCTGCCCCGCCCGAACCGCTCACGCCTGCGCGCGCCGAGGCCCGCTATGCCGTATCAGGCATATGGCAATTGTCGCCTGTTGCGCCCGACCCCAGCAACCTGATCGATATTGACGATATTTATCTGGCCAGCATCGATCCTGTATCAAGCACGACAGATGCGGTGGCCCTGCCGTCCGCCACGGCGTTTCTGACAGATGAATTGCCGGAACAAATCTCGTCTCCGACCGCTGCTGGCACGGTGTTTAATCTGGATGACAAAGGTCTGGTCATTCCAACCGCAGAAGGCGCCGTAACGCCGGATGGCGTTCTGGTCTATCTGGGCAAACCACCTGTTGTACCGCCCGAGGTGCCACAACGCGGACCGGCGCAAACCGATGTGGAAACAGCAACGCAATCCAGATTGTCTGAGCTGCGGCCCCGCCTGCGCCCCGACGATCTGATTGAACAGACCGAACGGACGCAACTGGGCGGGCTGACAAGATCGGAATTGGCCGGGATTCGCCCCAAACTGCGCCCTGACGTGGCCAAAGTTGAAGAAGAACGGGACGAAACACCAACAGATCAGGCCATTGCCACGTCAATCAAGCCGAATATGCGCCCGAAAAACATGGATCAAATCGTGCAGCAGGCCAATGTGCGCGCGCCAGAGCCTGTAAAAGTGGCGGCGGCGGCCAGTGTTGCGCCTGTTGCTGTTGCCCCCTCCATCCCGTCCACCGCATCCGTTGCTAAGCAGGCAACGGTCAAGAACGCGATCAAACTGAACCAGATCAACCTGATTGGCGTCTACGGCAAACCATCAAGCCGCCGCGCACTGGTCCGGCTTGAAAACGGACGTTACAAAAAGGTTCAGGTCGGTGACCGCATTGATGGCGGTAAAATATCGGCCATCGGCGACAGCGAATTGCGCTATACCAAAGGCGGGCGCAATGTGGTGCTGAAGATGCCGAAAAGCTGACCGGCCCGCAGGCTAGACCTTTAGTTCACCGGAATTTACCTGTTCCTGTTCGATGGATTCAAACAGTGCTTTGAAGTTGCCCTCGCCAAATCCATCGTCGCCTTTGCGCTGGATGAATTCGAAAAAGATCGGGCCGATCACTGTTTTCGAAAAGATTTGCAGCAGAATTTTTGTTTCGCCACCATCCACCACGCCTTCGCCATCAATCAGGATGCCATGTTTCTTCATCCGCTCCAGTGGTTCGTTGTGCCCTTCGACACGCGTTTTGCTTAAATCATAGTAGGCATCGGGCGGCCCCGGCATGAACTTCAAACCGCGCGCGGCAATGGCATCTGTGGCATCATAAAGCGCGTCGGTCCCGACCGCGATATGCTGGATACCTTCGCCGTTGTATTTCTTCAGATACGATACAATCTGTCCGGTTTCGCCCCGGTCTTCATTGATCGGGATGCGGATACGCCCGCACGGCGATGTCAGCGCGCGGCTGAGCAATCCGGTAAACTTGCCTTCGATATCAAAAAACCGGATTTCACGGAAATTGAACAAATCGCCATAAAACCGGAACCATTTGTCCATATTGCCCTTGTGCACATTGTGGGTCAGATGATCGAGGTAATAGAACCCCACACCTTTGGGCTTTGACACCTCCAGCCATTCGAATTCTTCATTGTAGGGGCTGGTGTCGTAATACTGATCCACAAAATACAAAAGCGACCCGCCGATGCCAACAATCGCAGGAACATCCAGCGCCTTGCCGGTGCCTGTGTAGGGTGTCGCGCCCTTGCCCACCGCGTGATCGAATGCTTTTTGCGCATCCGCCACCCGCCATCCCATCGACGGCGCGCATGGTCCGTGGTCTTGCACGAACCGATCGGCGAAACTGCCGCGCTCTGCGTTCAGCAAATAGGTAATATCACCCTGCTGCCACAGCTCGATATCCCGGGTCTTGTGACGCGCTGTTTTCTGATAGCCCATGCGGGTGAACAACGTGCGCAATTCCTGCGGATCAGGGTGCGCGAATTCCACAAATTCGAACCCGTCGGTTCCGGCGGGATTGTCGTCGCTGATCTGTGATTTCGGTGCGGTATGCGGAAACGGTCCCATCGGGGTGCCTTTCGTTCGGGTGATCTGATCGCGCGTCCGGTATAATCGCCATAGCCCGCGTCATTTGCGCGAAATTGCGCCAACATCAAAGGATATGCGCGCAAGGTTTTAAAAAATATGATAATTCATGCGCAAACCACGCGCGAGAGGGACAAACCATGCTGGATCTTATCGACACCAAGCTTTTGGCCGCCCTTCAAAGCAACGCCCAACTGACCACGCAAGACTTGAGCGACGTGTTGAACCTGTCGCCCAGTCAGGCAGGGCGTCGCCGTCTGCGCCTTGAGAAAGAGGGTTATATCACCGGCTATGGGGCCCGCCTTGATCCGGTCAAGCTGGGGTTGAACGTGCAGGGCTTTGTGCAAGTCCACCTGAACCAGCACGGGCCAGAAAATGGACGGTCCTTTGCGCGCCTCGTGTCGCTGCGCGCTGAAATAATCAGCGCATGGACGATGACGGGGGATGCAGATTACCTGCTTCGGGTGTATTGTAGTGATCTTTCTGCCCTGAACACCTTGATTCATGACGTTCTTTTGCCCCACCCTGCTGTTGGGCGGGTGCACAGCCAGATTGTGATGGATCAATTCAAAAGCGACGCCCCCTTGCCCACCTAACGCCGCGCCATCCGACCAAAAGGCCATTTTTATGGAATCATTCCTCTACCAGGCTTCAATCTATCTGGCCGCCGCTGTTATTGCGGTTCCATTTGCCGCGCGGTTGGGGCTTGGATCGGTTCTGGGCTATCTGGCGGCAGGCATTCTGATCGGGCCGGTGCTGGGGTTTGTCGGCGCCGAAACCGAAGACTTGCGCCATTTTGCCGAATTTGGCGTTGTCATGATGTTGTTCCTGATCGGGCTGGAACTGGAACCCCGCGCGCTTTGGGATATGCGCCACCGCCTGATCGGGATGGGCGGCTTGCAAGTTGTCCTGAGCACCCTTGCCCTGATGGGCGTTGCGATGGCGTTCCACCAACCGTGGAGCGTGGCCCTTGCCATCGGTCTGGCGCTGTCACTGTCTTCGACCGCGATCGTTTTGCAAACACTGTCGGAAAAGGGATTGATGCAGACCAGCGGTGGCCGATCAGCGTTTTCGGTGCTGCTGACGCAAGATATTGCCGTGATCCCGATTCTTGCCCTGTTGCCTTTGCTGGCCATTGCCCAACCTTCGATCACGGCATCGCCTGACGGATCATTGCAACGCGCAACAACTCCCGCAACAGGCGGCGGCGGTGCCCATGGCGATACCCATGGCGCAGGCCATGGCGACGTGGCCCTGTCGCTTGTTGACGGATTGCCCGGCTGGGGTGTGACGCTTGTCACGATTGGTGTGGTGGCGACCATCATTCTGGCAGGCATCTATCTGACCCGTCCGGTGTTTCGCTATATCCATGCCTCGCGGTTGCGCGAAATGTACACGGCGCTGGCGCTGCTGATCGTTGTCGGCATTTCATTTCTGATGTTACTGATCGGCCTTTCGCCGGCTTTGGGCGCATTTCTGGCGGGTGTGGTTCTTGCCAACTCGGAATTCCGGCACGAATTGGAAAGCGATCTGGAGCCGTTTAAGGGGCTGCTACTTGGCCTGTTTTTCATTACCGTCGGGGCCGGCATCAACTTTACGCTGCTGTTTTCCAATGCACCTGCAATTGTCAGCATGGCCCTGCTGGTCATTATCATCAAAGGCCTGATCCTGTTTGTTCTCGGCCGTGCATTCAAGCTGCGCGGACGCGATCAATGGCTGTTCACTCTGGGCCTTGCGCAGGCCGGTGAATTCGGGTTCGTGCTGCTGTCCTTTTCCGTCCAGCAAAATGTGATCCCCCAGCGCGTTGCCGAAACGCTGTTGCTGGTGATTGCCCTGTCGATGCTGATCACGCCTTTGCTATTTATTCTGTTTGATTTCCTGTCCAAACGCATGGGCGATGGCGCAGGCCACCACGAAGCCGATGAAATTGATGAAAAAGGCACTGTGATCATTGCGGGCATCGGCCGGTTCGGGCAAATCGTGAACCGCCTTGTGCAATCCAGCGGGTTCAGCACAGTGGTTCTGGATCACGATATGGAAGTGATCCAGTTGATGCGACGGTTCGGCTACAAGGGATTTCTTGGCGACCCCACCCGCCCTGAACTGTTGCGCGCCGCAGGGTTAAGCGAAGCGTCGGTGCTGGTGGTCGCGCTGGACGATCCGGATGCAGCGGTGCGGTTGGTTTCATATGCGAAACGCCAAAGGCCCGATCTGCATGTCGTGGCCCGCGCCCATGACCGAAACCATGTTTACCGCCTGTATAAGGCCGGTGCGGATGACATCGTGCGCGAAATGTTCGACAGTTCCTTGCGCGCGGGTCGTTATGTTCTGGAAAACATCGGGCTGTCCGAATACGAAGCCGCCGAAGCCGCGCAAACCTTTTACGCCCACGACCGGTTTGCCGTTAAGGAGCTGGCAGAGCTGTGGCGCAGCGATATTCCGTCCAGCGAAAACGAACCCTACCTGACCCGCGCCAAAGAACTTCAGAAAGAACTGGAACTGGCGTTGCTGAACCGGGCGCAGGACGAACCAAAGAAATCTGCCTGACCGGTCTACGCCTCGGACACGCCGGCTTCGGCAAAGGTTGCCATGCCACTGTGACATGCCACGGCACCTTGCAGCACGGCAATTGCCAGTGCCGCGCCTGATCCTTCGCCAAGTCGTAAACCCAGCGACAAAAGTGGCGTTTTCCCAAGTTTCTCAAGCAGCTTCCCATGCGCGCCCTCGGCACTCAGATGGCCCGCCACCGCATGATCCAGCGCGGTATCTTGAACGCTGTGCAAACAGGCCGCCGCTGCCGTGCAGATAAACCCGTCAAGGATCACGGGAATACGCAAATCCCGCGCCCGGGCAATGGCACCCGCCATTGCGGCCAGTTCGCGCCCCCCCAGACACTGCAATACTGACAATCCATCTTTGGCATCGCGGTGCTGTTCCACGCCTGCCGCCACCACACGGCATTTCAGATCAAGCGCTGCACCGTCGACGCCTGTGCCCGTCCCTGTCCAATCCGGTGCCGTTCCTCCAAACAGGGCCAGACAAATCGCCGCCGCCGATGTGGTGTTTCCGATCCCCATTTCGCCCGTGACCAAAAGATCCGATGCCGGATCAACCGCGTTCCAACCGGCCAAAAGGGCGGCGACACAATCCGCTTCGCCCATTGCAGGGGCTGTCGTGAAATCCTGTGTCGGTCGATCCAAAGACAGTGCATGCACATCCATACGCGCACCAAACGCCTTGCTTAATTGGTTGATCGCCGCCCCGCCATGTTGGAAATTCAACACCATCTGTTCTGTCACCTCGGGCGGAAAGGCGGATACGCCTTGGGCGGCAATACCGTGATTACCGGCAAAGATAACAACCTGCGGCGATGCGATTTGCGGTCGCCCGGTGCCACGCCAACCCGCATACCAGATCGCCAGATCTTCCAGACGGCCCAGCGCGGCGGGTGGCTTTGTCAGTTGGGCATTGCGCGCACGCGCATCTGCCATGGCATCAGCATCGCATTCAGGCGCGTCTGACAAACGTGATCTGAATTCGTCCAACGTGGAAAATGCGGTCATTCTGTCGCCTTTATTGCAAGTATCGTTTGATGCGTGTTTAACCCGACATCAACCTACGTGACAGTGGCGAAACCCATACCGGAGACGCAAAAACGACATGACTGCCCTTCTCCGCGCCTTCGACCTTGGTGTCGCGTTTTCTTTGCTCAGCCGCCTGCCCGTTGATCGGCTGATGCGCATTCCGGATATCGTCTGGCAAAGACAGGCGCAGGCGGTTTGGGCGTTTCCGCTTGTTGGCGCGGTTCTGGGCGGTTTGGCTGCACTTGCCGGTTACTGCGCGCTGGCGCTGTCGCTCCCGCCCCTGATTGCCGCAGGGATCAGCCTTGCCGTTCTGGCGATATCAAGTGGGGCAATGCACGAAGACGGGTTGGCCGATTGCGCCGACGGTTTCTGGGGCGGATCGACCCGCGAAAGACGGCTTGAGATCATGAAAGACAGCCAGATCGGCACCTATGGTGTGATGGCACTGATCTTTGTGACGGGCCTGCGCTGGGTCTGCTACGGCGCATTGTTTGCAAATGGCACAGCGGCGGTGATTGCCGTGGCGGCACTGTCACGCGCGGCCATGCCCAGCCTAATGTGTGCCTTACCCCATGCGCGCGCGACAGGGTTGTCCTACTCTGTTGGGCGCGCGAAATGGCCTGCGGCAGGCGTGTCCGCACTGCTTGGCATTGTCATTGCTGTGCTGTGTCTGGGCAGTATTGCCGTGATTGCAAGCTTGGCAGTAGCAGGCACGGTTATCGGCGTCGCGCTGTTGGCAAAGGCCAAAATCGGCGGTCAGACAGGGGATGTTCTGGGCGCGGCGCAGCAAATGGCCGAGTTGTCCGCCCTTCTGACTGTGCTGGCATTGGCCTGACTCAAAAAGGGCCGCGCGTTTCCGCACGGCCCCCAAATTCATCAAACGTTCAATCAGGCCGCGACGCGCGACATCAGAACATCATCTACCTGCTTTGCCGCAGCAATTTCATCACCGCCAGCAACAGCCGCCACTTCGCGGGTCAACCGCTCCAGCGCGGCTTCGTAAAGCTGGCGTTCGGAATAGCTTTGTTCGCGCTGATCGTCGGTGCGGTGCAGATCGCGCACCACTTCGGCAATCGCGATCAGATCGCCGGAATTGATCTTTTGTTCGTATTCCTGCGCGCGGCGCGACCACATCGCCCGCTTGACCTTGGCCTTGCCCTTAAGCGTTTTCATCGCGTGGGTGATCACGTCGGGCGAGCTCAGCGCGCGCATCCCGAACGCTGTCGCCTTGTTGGTCGGAACCCGCAACGTCATCTTGTCTTTCTCGAAAGAAATCACAAACAGCTCAAGCGTGATGCCCGCCACTTCCTGCTCTTCAATCGACATGATCTGGCCTACGCCATGCGCCGGGTAAACGACGAATTCTTCGGGGCGGAAATCCAGTTTTTTAGTCTTTGTCATTTAACACGTCCTTGATCTGCACCTGACACTTTACCATGGCGACACAAATTCCGGCACGGGATCACATTTTGCCCCCATGTCAGTCTTTCGGCCGAAAATAAAACCATCCCAGAGCGGCAGCACATGAGGATGGTGTCAGGTCAGTTGCTTCATTTGTAACAGATGTATAACACAAAAATCGGCTTTTTCAAAGCCACGCGTGAATGCCGCACGCGAATAAAGCGCCCGATTGGCATAAATCAGCCGCGTTTTAACAGAACAAATCAGGTTTTGGCGCTTTTGCCAAGCGAATCGTTCAGCCGCCCTCGCCGGGGGCTTCGGAAAAATACTTTTCCAGCTTTCCGGTTTCGCCGTCACGCTCTTCCGCGTCGGGCAACGGATCTTTCTTGGTGATGATCACGGGCCACATTTCGGAATACTTGCGGTTGAATTCAACCCATTTTTCCATGTCCGGTTCGGTATCGGGGCGGATCGCGTCTGCCGGGCATTCCGGTTCACATACGCCGCAATCGATGCATTCATCGGGATGAATCACCAGCATGTTCTCACCCTCGTAGAAACAGTCCACCGGGCAGACTTCGACGCAGTCGGTGTATTTGCACGCGATGCATGTTCGTTGACGATATAGGTCATGGTTTGTCTACTTTTCTGAAACTTAGCGGCTAGCTAGTTCAGCACGCGGGATCATTCAAGGTTTCGCGCACGAGAAAGGTCAGTTTGCCGCCGTGCGCGTTTCGTGGGCCGCCCTTTTCCCTCAAATCGCGGATTTGGCGCAACGGTGTCCGCATTGTCTGCGGGATCACGCGGTTTGGGCGGATCAAGATCAGTGTAAAGCGCTTGTGCTTCCGGCGCCGGGCCGCGGCGCTCTGCCAGCGCGTCGATCCGGATCACGCGGATATCGCGGGATTGCGCAAAGGTCAGCACATCGCCCGCACCCACCAATTGCGCAGGTTTTCCGGCCTTTACGGTCGTTCACGCGCACATGCCCGGACACAATCGTTTTTGCAGCCAGCGTGCGGGTCTTGAAAAACCGCGCCTGCCACAGCCATTTGTCCAACCGCTGCTTATCGGCTGCGTCACCCACAGTTCAACTGTTGTCTTTCAGCCCCATCAAAGCGGCGGCAAAAGGGTTGTCTGGATCGATTTTCTTTTCCGGCTTGGGGGGGCGCGCCTGAAACTGCTGCGCGCCTTTGTCGCGCCCTTGTCCCTGCCGCTTGTCACCGCGCGGGCCACCCTTCTTGCCTTGCGGCTTGCCCTTTCCACGGGGCCTGTCAGACGACTGCGCAGGTTTCGAGCGACGATCAGGTCGCATTCCGGCCCAGCGGAATGTATAGAAAACCTCTTGCTCCGGGGCCGCAACCGGCACATCCGTTACCCCTGCCCCATCAGCATTTGGCGGTATTTCAACGGGACTATCGGGTGCCCCTTCGCCCGGCACATCAACCGGCATTTCCACCGGCGCATCTGCAGGCTGTTCCGCAGGAGGCTCGGCCGGTGTTTCATCCGGTTGGGGTGGCGTTTCATCGGGCTGCTTTTGCGGAACCTCTTTCGGGTCCGCTTCTGCGGCAACCGCCTCGGTCGCCTTGACCTTGTCGCGTTCGCCTTTTTCGGCCTTGTAGCCCAGCCCCGTCATCAGATCGGCGAACTGTTCCAGCGTCATGCCGGTGATCGACAGCATGTCGGCCTTGGCCTCGAACCCGCCACGGCTGTCTTCGGCGCGCAGCATGTCGGCCAGACGTTCCAGCATGTCGATGCGGATCGCGCGGTCGCCCGCGGCGCGGTAGCCCGCACATCGTGTGATAGCCATTCGGCGCGTCGCGTTGCTGCGGGCACGGTCACCAGTCCCGGCGGCGGGCTTTCGGGGAATTCCTGCAGACCCTTGCGCCAGCGACCACAGCACCAGCCGCAACCGGGTCGGCGCGGGTTTCAGCAGCAGCGGCATGAAAATCGTGAACTGGCCAAAGCGGATGCCATGCTTGCGCAGCGCGCCGCGCGCATCCTGATCCAGCGCCTTGACCTCGTCGGCGACGTCAGCCGCGCGGCAGAATGCCCAACCCTTCGACCATGCGAAAGGCAAAGCCGCGCGCCAGCCCGGTCAGCGCCTCGTCGTTGCTGCATCGCCAGCAGCGGCTCGAACAGGGCCGCGATCTTGCGGTCGATGAAATGCTGCAAACGGCGCTGCACCTTCTGCGGCCACATCCGGCGCCGGCCTCGTCATCGACGAACGCCTCGACCTGCGGCTTGAGCGGGTCGCGCCCCTGCGACCAGTTTGCCAACCGCCTGGTCGCCCCACATCAGCCCACCCTGTTCGGTGAAATCAATCTCGGTGTCGGGCGCGTTGTAAAACCGGTCCGCGCGCAGATGGAACTGCGGCGCCAGCGCCTGCAGTGACGCGGCCTTACAGCGTCTTGGCCTCGGCCCCGGCCGCACCTTTGTCCGGCGAAAACCGGAACCCTTCCAACCGGCCGACGAATTCGCCTTCGACGGTCACTTCACCCTTATCATTCACTTCGGCCAAAAGGGCCTCCTTCTGGTTGAGCCGGCGCAACAGCACAGATGTGCGCCGGTCCACAAATCTTTGGGTCAGGCGTTCATGCAGCGCATCCGACAGTCGGTCTTCTACAGCGCGCGTCGCGCCGCGCCAATGGCTTTCGTCACTCATCCAGCCCTTGCGCTGCGCGACATAGGTCCATGTGCGGATATATGCCAGCCGTTTTGACAGCGCGTCAATGTCGCCATCGGTGCGGTCAATCCGCTTGATCTGGCGTGCCAGCCAGTCATCCGGGATGTCGCCCGATTGATGCAGATAGCCAAAAATCGCCTCAAGCAGGCCGGCATGTTCCGCATGGCTGATGCCGCGAAAATCGGGGATGCGGCAGACATCCCACAGCAGCCGCACCGATGGCGCCATCCGATGCCCGCGCCCGCACCTCGGCCAACCCGGCCAATGTGCTTGCAGCGCCATCAGATCATCCGCCTCGCGCGCCTTGACCAGAATGTTGTTGTCGGGCGACGCTTCAAGCGACGCGATCAAACGCATCGACACTGCCGAACTGCAGAGCAGGATTGCGCCAGTTCAGCTTTTGCAGCGGTGTAAACCGGTGAGTCGTAATCGCCTGCGCCACCTCGTCGCTCAGCGGCGATGCCTCGCCCGTCACGCCGAAAGTGCCATTCGACATACCCCGCCCGGCGCGCCCGGCGATCTGGGCCAGTTCGTTCGGGGCCAGCGGGCGCATCCGCCGCCCGTCAAATTTGGTCAGCGCGGAAAACGCCACATGGTTGATATCAAGGTTCAGCCCCATCCCGATGGCATCGGTCGCCACCAGATAATCCACCTCGCCGTTCTGGTACATCTCGACCTGCGCATTGCGGGTGCGCGGGGAAAGCGCGCCCATCACCACCGCCGCACCGCCCTTTTGGCGGCGGATCAGTTCGGCAATCGCATAGACATTTTCAACCGAAAACCCGACGATTGCGCTGCGTCGGGCATCCGGCTTATCTTTTTCGAACCTGTATAGGTCAGTTGGGACATCCGCTCGCGGTGCATGAACTGCGCGTCGGGCACCAGCGCGGCAATCGGGCCGCGCATCGTGTCGGCCCCAAGAAACAGCGTTTCATGCTGCCCGCGTGCGCGCAGCAAACGGTCGGTAAACACATGGCCGCGTTCGGGATCGGCACAAAGCTGGATTTCGTCCACCGCCAGAAAATCGCACCCCATACCCTCGGGCATCGCCTCGACCGTGCAGACCCAGTATTGCGTGCGCGGCGGCACGATCCGTTCTTCGCCGGTGACCAGCGCCACGACAGACGGGCCCGCGCATGGCAACGATCCGGTCATAAACCTCGCGCGCCAGCAGGCGCAGCGGCAAGCCGATCACGCCGGTGCGGTGCCCCAGCATCCGTTCGATCGCGTAATGCGTTTTGCCTGTGTTTGTCGGGCCCAAAACGGCCACGATCCGCGACGATCCGGTCACTGTTATGTCCCTTCGCGGACGGAGTTTGTTTTAGAGGGACTGGCCCAGAACGCCGTTTTCCAGACGCTGTATCGCCGTGGTTACTTCGCTATGGTGCGGATGTATAGCGCGAACCCGCTGATAGGCCTGATAGGCGCGTTCCGTGTCACCCAACTCTTCCAATATCACTCCGAATCCGAAGATCGCATTGTAATTGTCCGGGTTCAAAACCAGCGCAGTTTGCAGATCGCCCAACGCCGGGCCGTACAAATCGGATTGGTAAAAGGCTGTGGCCCGCATGTGCCAGCCTTCGGCAAAATCCGGCGCATGATCGGTCAGTGCGGTGAAATGTTCGATCGCAGCAGCGTAATCGCCGGCCTCCATAGCATCACGCCCGCGTTTCAACAGCAGATCCATTGAGGCAGAACCGGTTTTCGACCATTCGGCCTGCACCGCCCGTTCCAACTGCTTCGCCTTGACAGGTTCGGCATCTTTCAGCTGGTCCAGCAATGATTTTACGTCATCCTGCGCCGCCAAAGGTAAGGAATTCATGACTAGCAGCAGAAATGCCGCAACGGTACATTTGAGATTAATCGCTTTGATGCCCATAACACCCCTAATGTAGCGCGCGCGCAGATGCATTTCCAGACATCTGTGGCCAAATAAGGGAAGACAGATAATGAGCGACGTAATTTCAGAGGCCGTGGCCGTTCTGAACGAAAAGCTGGCGGGCACCGATTTCGGTGGCACCGCCAAATTCGGCATTGCAGGTGAAGGCGCCATCGTGATGGACGCCAATGGCGCGCGCGCCTCTGATGAAGACGCCGACGTCACGCTAAGCGCGGACGCCGACACGTTCCGCTCGATCCTTGAAGGCGACACGAACCCCACAGCCGCATTCATGACCGGCAAACTGTCTGTCGATGGTGATATGGGCATGGCCATGAAATTGGCGTCAGCCTTGGCGTAATGGCGTTACAGGCGGCCCCTTTCTTTGATGATGTGGCCGATGGGCCACCGGGCGGGGCCGCCTATTGGGCACATACACCCGATGGTGTGCGCATCCGCGTGGGCCACTGGACCCCAAAGGACTGCAAAAGGCACGGTTCTGCTGTTTCCGGGGCGCACCGAATATATCGAAAAATACGGGCGCGCGGCGCGCGACCTTTACCAGCGCGGCTTTGCAACGCTGACTGTGGATTGGCGCGGTCAGGGTCTTGCCGATCGTATGCTGGAAGATGCCCGTATTGGTCACGTGCATTATTTCACTGATTACCAGAAAGACGTCGCAGCCATGATAGCAGGCCGCGCAAGCGCTTGACCTGCCACGCCCCTACTTTCTGATGGCGCATTCCATGGGCGGATGTATCGGGCTGCGGTCGTTGATCGAAGGTTTGCCGGTTCAGGCGGTGGTGTTTTCCGGACCGATGTGGGGCATCCGTATCGCCCCGACAACGCGCCCTGTTGCGTGGGCGTTGTCTTTTGGCAGTGGCTGGATTGGCCAGGGGCATCGCCTGCCCCCCGGCACCAAGATCGATGCCTATGTCACGTCCGAACCGTTCGAAGACAATTTGCTGACCACAGATGCGGATATGCATGCCTATATGGTGCGCCAATTGCGCATCCACCCCGAATTGTCACTGGGCGGGCCCAGCCTGATCTGGTTGCGCGAAGCGTTGCGCGAATGCCGTTATCTGGCGCGGCGCTGTTCACCCGCACTGCCCTGCCTGACGGTGATGGGGGCCAATGAACGCATTGTCGATATTGCGCGCATCAAGGACAGGATGAACACATGGCCCGGCAGCAGGCTGGACGTGATCGACGGCGCCGAACACGAGGTTCTGATGGAAAGCACACACATGCGCACCCGTATTTTTGACCAGGCTGCCGATTTGTTTTCAGCCCACAGGCACAGCAACACATCCGCCCAAAGCGCCTGATCACGCAAAGTGTTTTCGCGAAACGCTGGGAAATTAGGGCGCGCCCTTATTCTCGGGGTATGAAAGACTCTGTTCTGACGTTTACCCCCGACGGCATTTACTGTGCCGCGGGTGATTTCTATATCGACCCATGGCGGCCGGTTGATCGCGCGCTGATCACCCATGGCCACGCGGATCATGCGCGCGCCGGACACACGCCGGTATCTTGCCACCAAAACAGCCGCCCCCGTGATGCGGCACCGTCTGGGCGATATCGCCATCGACACAATCAATTATGGCGAGCCTCAGACCATCGGGGATGCAATTGTTTCGTTTCACCCCGCCGGGCATGTGCCAGGGTCCGCCCAGATCAGGGTCGAGGTGGGGGGCGAAGTCTGGGTTGCCTCGGGCGATTACAAGACAGAAAATGATGGCCTGTCAGAACCCTTCGAACCGGTGCGCTGTCACAGTTTCATCACCGAAAGCACCTTTGGCCTGCCCGTGTTTCGCTGGGACACACAGGCACAGGTCGCACAGGAATTAAACGACTGGTGGGCGGCCTGCGCGGCACAGGGCGAAACCGCCCTGCTGGGGGCCTATGCCTTGGGCAAGGCCCAGCGCCTGATGCGCATGCTGAACCCCGATATCGGGCCGATCCTGACCCACGGCGCGGTCGAAGCGACCAATGCCGTCCTGCGCGCGCAAGGCATCGATCTGCCTGCAACGGCGCCCGTCACCAGCGATACCAAAATCAAAGACCATCCCGCGCATTGTGCTGGCCCCGCCTTCGGCCTTGGGCAGCGCATGGGCGCGCAAACTGGGGCCGCACGCGACCGGTTTTGCCAGCGGCTGGATGCGGCTGCGCGGCATCCGGCGCCGCCGCGCGGTCGATCGGGGCTTTGTCGTCTCAGATCACGCCGATTGGGCGGGATTGAACAGCGCGATACAGGACACAGGTGCAGAAAATATCTATGTCACACATGGTTACACCGATATCTTCACGCGGCACCTGAATGAAAAAGGCTACAACGCCAGCGTGGTCACAACCGAATTTCAGGGCGAAGACGCGGACGAGGCGGAAGCGCCATGAAACGCTTTGCCGCCCTTTTCGAACCGATCGACCAGACCACCAAGACCAACCAGAAAGTGGCGGCCCTGGCCGACTATTTCAGTACCGCCCCCGAACAGGACAGGTTCTGGACCATCGCGCTGTTTTCGGGCCGGCGGCCCAAACGGGCGGTCACCACAACCCGCCTGCGCGAATGGGCGGCGGAAGCGGCAGGTCTGCCGTTGTGGTTGTTGGAGGATAGCTATCCTGTTGTTGGCGATCTGGCCGAAACCATCGCCCTTGTCTTGCCACCCGCGAACCAGACATCAGATCATGATTTATCACATTGGATCAATCATCCTGCGCGATCTTTCTAAAGTTGACGAAGCCGCAAGAAAAGCAGGCCGTTCTGGCCGCTTGGGACCAGCTTGAACACAACCGAACGGTTTTTGTTCAACAAACTGATCACCGGCGGGTTTCGCATCGGGATCAGCCAGAAACTGATGACCCGGGCCCTGGCACAGGCCACCGGACAACCCGAAACCGAACTGGCCCACCGGCTGATGGGCGACTGGACGCCCGACAGCACAACCTATCACGCGCTGATCGAGGCCGAAGATCCCAGCGCGGATGCCTCGCGCCCCTATCCGTTCTATCTGGCCTATGCGCTGGATGATACGCCCGACGCCTTGGGCGATCCGTCAGATTGGCACGCGGAATGGAAATGGGATGGCATACGCGGCCAATTGATCGTGCGCGGCGGCCAGCACTTCGTCTGGTCGCGCGGCGAAGAATTGATGACCGACCGCTTTCCCGAACTGGCCCGCGCCGTCGATTTCCTGCCGGACGGCACCGTGCTGGATGGCGAATTGCTGGCGTGGGACGGAAAACGCGCCGCTGTCGTTCAACGCCCTGCAAAAACGGATCGGGCGCAAAACGGTGCCGAAAAAGACTGCTGGCGGACGCCCCTGTCATCCTGGCGGCCTATGATCTGCTGGAACAGGACGGTCAGGACATGCGCGCCAAACCCTTTGCGCAACGGCGCGCCGCTTTGGAGCAGTTAGCGCACACCCTGCCGCCTGACGCGCCCCTGCGCCTGCCACCGCAACTGCGACTTTGACACATGGGCCGATCTGGCCGCCCTGCGCGCCGATGCCCGCGCTCAGCAGGCCGAAGGTGCTCATGCTCAAACGCGCGCGACAGCCCCTATCTTGCGGGGCGCAAGAAGGGCGACTGGTGGAAATGGAAGCTGGACCCGCTGACCATCGACGCCGTGATGATCTATGCGCAGGCGGGCATGGGCGGCGCGCGAACCTGTTCACCGATTTCACCTTTGCGGTCTGGAACGGCAACGATCTTGTGCCCTTTACCAAGGCCTATTCCGGCCTGACCGATGCCGAATTCCGCCAGATCACCGCATGGGTGCGCAAGAACACCCTGCAACGCTTTGGCCCCGTGCGGCAGGTCACGCCACACCATGTGTTCGAAATCGCCTTCGAGGGTATCCAGGCCAGCCCGCGCCACAAATCCGGCGTCGCCCTGCGGTTTCCGCGCATGTTGCGCTGGCGGCAGGACAAACCGGTGGAAGAGGCCAATACGCTGGACGATCTGAAAGAAATGCTGCGGTTTATGGCTGAGGTCCGCTTGTGACTTGCGCCTAACGCTCTTAACTCTGTCACAGATGCAAAAATGAGGGTTTCCATGTTCCAACTTCCGTTTCCGGTCCGCGATGCCAACGCCAGCAGGTGGCACTGACAATCTGGGCAATCTGCCCGAATGGGACCTGAACGATCTCTACACAGGTGAAGATGCCCCCGAACTGAAACGCGATCTGGACTGGCTGGAACAGGCCTGTCGCCGATTTCGCCACCGATTACGAAGGCAAACTGGCCGACTCTGGATGCCGCCGGCCTGCTGGATTGCGTCCTGCGCAACGAACGGATCAGCACAATCGCAGGGCGCATCATGTCCTTTGCCGGACTGCGCTATTACCAGCTGACCACCGATGCAGGACCGCGCCAAATTCATGTCCGACTGCAGGAAAAGATCACCAATTTCACCACGCCGCTGGTGTTCTTCACGCTGGAACTGAACCGGCTTGGACGATGACCATCTGGCGGATTTGCTGGCGCAAAACGCCGATCTGGCCCGCTACAAACCCGTCTTTGACCGCATCCGCGCGATGAAACCCTATCAGCTGTCCGACGAGCTGGAAAAATTCCTGCATGATCTGGGCGTCGTCGGGCGACGCGTGGGAACGGCTGTTTGATGAAACCATCGCCGGCGCTGGAATTCGACGTGGACGGCGAAGAGCTGAGCATCGAGGGCACGCTGAACCTGCTGACCGATCAGGACCGCGCCAAGCGCGAGGCCGGCGCCGCACGAACTGGCGCGCGTGTTCGGCGAAAACATCAAAACCTTTGCCCGCGTCCACAACACGCAGGCCAAGGAAAAAGAAATCGTCGACCGCTGGCGCGGCATGCCCACCGCCGCAAACCGGCCGCCACCTGTCCAACGATGTGGAACCCGAAGTGGTCGAGGCCCTGCGCAAGGCCGTTGTCGCCGCCTATCCGCGCCTCAGCCACCGCTATTACGAGCTGAAACGCAAATGGCTGGGGCTGGACCGGATGCAGGTCTGGGACCGCAACGCGCCCCTGCCGATGGAAGACCCGACGATCGTCAACTGGGATCAGGCACAAAAGACGGTGATGGACGCCTATGCGGCTTTTGATCCGCGCATGGGCGAACTGGCCGAGCCGTTCTTCAACAAGGGCTGGATTGATGCGGGCGTGAAACCGGGCAAAGCGCCCGGCGCCTTTGCCCACCCCACCGTGACCGAGGTGCACCCCTATGTCATGCTGAATTATCTGGGCAAACCGCGCGATGTGATGACGCTGGCGCATGAACTGGGCCACGGCGTGCATCAGGTGCTGGCCGCCGATCAGGGCGAAATGCTGTCCTCAACCCCGCTGACGCTGGCCGAAACCGCATCGGTCTTCGGCGAAATGCTGACCTTCCGCAACATGCTGGACGACGCGAAAACCGATGCCCAGCGCAAGGTGCTGCTGGCAGGCAAGGTCGAGGACATGATCAACACCGTCGTGCGCCAGATCGCGTTTTATGATTTCGAATGCAAACTGCACGCCGCGCGGCGCGGCGGAGAGCTGACGCCGGATGACATCAACGCGCTTTGGATGTCGGTGCAGGCCGAAAGCCTTGGGCCTGCCTTTGATTTCATGGACGGGTATGAAACCTTCTGGGCCTATATCCCGCATTTCGTCCACTCGCCGTTTTATGTCTACGCCTATGCGTTTGGCGACGGCCTGGTGAACGCGCTCTATTCGGTCTACGCCGAAGGCGATGACGGGTTTCGAAGACAAATATTTCGACATGCTGAAAGCCGGCGGATCAAAACACCACAAGGAACTGCTGGCCCCGTTCGGGCTGGACGCCTCGGACCCGAAATTCTGGGACAAGGGGCTGAGCATGATCGAAGGCTTTATCGACGAGTTGGAGGCGATGGAAGGCTAGGCGCACTCGAAAGGCGATCCGAACCACGGCTTTGGCGGACAGAGGCCCCTAGAACACCCCCATTGCCAACCCCGCGCCCAGCGCCTGGCCGATTTCGCGGCAGCGGGTCAGATCGTCTTTGGCGATCTGTTTCTCGGCCAGGATCGCCTCGGGGGTCTGGGCGTCGGTGCCGATGATCAGCGGGTCCTGAATGGCGCGCAGCCGCCAGCCGGTGGCAATGCGGGCGGCTTGGCGGGCCGCGTTTTCACCGTCCGAACCGGCACAGATCATCAGCGCATAGGCGCGCCCCTCGATCCGGCCCAGCACAGGGTAATAGCAGCGGTCGAAAAATTCCTTCATTTCGCCCGACAGCGCGGCAAGGTTTTCCGGCCCCACGAACAGATAACCATCCGCCCGCAAAAGATCGTCTGGCCCGGCGTCGCGGGCGCGCAGCAAAACCGTGTCGCATTCTTCGCGCGCGCCCTCGGCGGCGGCCTCTGCCATCTGGCGGCTGCCACCGGTGCGCGAATGCCAGACAATCAAGAGCCGGGCTGTTTCAGATCCGGCCATATTCGCCTTGTCCTGTCACTTTAACTGGCTGTCCTTGCTGCCGCGCCGGTTGATGCCGCCGCGGACCGCGCGCTGGCTGTCGCGTTCCTGCATGCAGTCGATGCACAGCTTCACACCGGGCATCGCCGCGCGGCGCGCCTCGGGGATCGGTTCTTCGCAGTCCGCGCAATGGGTCAGGCTGTCGCCCACGGGGGCCTTGCGCGCTTTCAAGCGCGCCAGTTCATCATTGATCGACGCTTCGATCTGTTCGCTGACTGCGCCGTCGCGGGCCCATCCTCCGGCCATTGATCACACTCCTGTATCTATGCCGAGTATACGGCATTGACCTAAGCCAGCCAACAAAAACGGGCGGCCCCGCAGGACCGCCCGTTTTCTGTATCAAAAGACCCGCGCAAGGTTATGCTGTGGCCAGCATACCTTTTTCCTTGGCCAGATCGCGCATCCGCTTTTGCAGTTTTTCAAAGGCGCGCACCTCGATCTGCCGGATGCGTTCGCGGCTGACATCGTACTGGCCGCTCAGGTCTTCCAGTGTCACGGCCTTGTCGGCCAGTCGCCGCTGGGTCAGAATATCCTTTTCGCGATCATTCAGCACGTCCAGCGCCTGCGCCAGCAATTCACGGCGCGCTTCCAGTTCGTCGCGCTCGGCATAATCGCCGGCCTGATCAGCATCTTCGTCCTCCAGCCAATCCTGCCATTGCATCGTGCCTTCGCCTTCGGACCCGACCGTTGCATTCAGCGATGCATCGCCCCCCGACAGGCGGCGGTTCATCGAAATCACTTCGGCCTCGGTCACACCCAGATCGGTTGCGATCCGTTTGACGTTTTCGGGGCGCAAATCGCCATCTTCCAGCGCGCCGATTTTCGATTTCGCCTTGCGCAGGTTGAAAAACAGCTTTTTCTGCGCCGATGTCGTGCCCAGTTTCACCAACGACCAGCTGCGCAGGATATATTCCTGAATGCTGGCGCGGATCCACCACATTGCATAGGTCGCAAGGCGGAAGCCTTTTTCCGGATCAAACCGTTTGACCGCCTGCATCAGGCCCACATTCGCCTCGGAAATCACCTCGGCCTGCGGCAGGCCGTAGCCGCGATATCCCATGGCGATTTTGGCCGCCAGTCGCAGGTGCGACGTGACCATCTTATGCGCGGCTTCGGTGTCCTGTTCTTCGACCCAGCGCTTGGCCAGCATATATTCTTCTTCCGGCTCCAGCAGCGGGAATTTCCGGATTTCCTGCATGTAGCGGTTCAGACCGCCTTCGGGCGTCGGTGCCGGCAAGTTCGCATAATTTGCCATTTTTTCTGTCCCCTCCCAATGTTTAAGGGCTTAACATACCATATGGGTCGTGGTTGTGCCCCTTTCAAGGGGCATATGATGTTCCTTCAACGTTATATTGGCAGCTTTCCGTCGCGGTAAAAGTCACGTGTCAGTGCGCTCACGCGCATGTGCTGTTCATGTCAAAAAGCGTAAAGGTTAAAAATCCCTTTATGCGCCTTGATCTGTCGGGGTGCGCAATGCGTCGATCAGCGCCACCATGTCCGGCGGCATGGGGGCCTCGAACCGCATGGCCGCGCCCGTAACGGGGTGGTCAAACCCCAGAACGGCCGCATGCAGCGCCTGGCGGGGAAACGCGCCAACGGCGGCGCGCGCCGCCTCGGATATCGCCTTGGCCGACAGTTTGCGCCGCCCGCCATAGACCGGATCCCCGATCAAGGCGTGCCCCGCATGGGCCATGTGGACCCGAATTTGATGGGTCCGGCCCGTTTCCAGCCAGCATTCGATCAGCGATGCAACAGGTGGGTTACCGAACGCCTCGACGATGCGCGCGCGGGTCACGGCATGCCGCCCGCCCTGAAACAGCACCGCCTGACGCTGCCGGTCGGTCTTGTGACGGGCCAGTTGCGTGGTCAGGCGCAGGATATTGCCCGCCTCGAAACTTGCGCCCCTGATCCCGCGCAGGCGCGGATCATTGGCATCCGGCACACCATAGACAACCGCATTGTAATAGCGTTCCACGCTGTGCTTTTCGAACTGCGCCGCCAATCCGTGATGGGCCGCGTCCGATTTCGCCACAACCAGCAATCCGCTGGTGTCCTTGTCGATCCGGTGCACGATACCGGGGCGTTTCATTCCGCCCACCCCCGACAGATCATCGCCGCAATGCGCCAGCAGGGCATTCACCAACGTACCCGACGGGCTGCCCGGTGCGGGGTGCACAACCATGCCCGCCGGCTTGTTGATCACAATCAGATCGTCATCTTCAAACACCACATCCAGCGGGATGGATTCCGGCGCGATATGGCTGTCTTGGGGGGCGTCCACCGACAATGCTGATGCGGGCGCCTTCGGCCACTTTCGCCTTGGGATCACTCGGCGATCACGCCGTCCACCTGCACCGCACCCTCTGCGATCAACCGCGCCAGACGGGTCCGCGACAGAACCGCATCCTCTGGCACATCACGGGCAAGCGCCTTATCAAGGCGGGGTGGCGGATTTTCCGCGATGGTGAATGTAACACGGCGGATGTCCATGCAAGACCCTTCTGAAACGATACCGGAACCGGCCAATCTGCGCTTTTTGCGGCGTCTGGTGACACTGCTGACCGCAACGATGATTGGCGGTCTGTTTATCATCATTGCCCTCTTTGTCATTCGTTTCTCTGACCGTCCAGCCCCCCTGCCCGATGAAATCACTTTGCCCGACGGGGCCACCGCCACCGCGTTCACCCAAGGCGACGGGTGGTATGCCGTGGTGACGCAGCAGAACACGATCCTGATATTTGATCGCGCCAGCGGCACGTTGCGCCAAAGCATCGATATCAAAACCGGAAAATAGCCAGCCTTTCGCATTTCAGCACAATGGCGGCTAGAGCGCGCGGATTGTATCCGTTCTGATCACAATTTCGCCGCATTAAGCGCCTAGACCAGACAGAACAGCCACCCGTTCCGGTGGTCCGTTTCGCATGACCAACAGGGCAAGACATGAGCAGCACCGACACACATGCACATCTGCACCCAACGCCTGTGCGCAAAAAGCAATGGATCGTTCCGGCCGTTTTCACGCTGACCATCTTTGTCAGCGCGTCCCTGCTGTTTTTCGTCCAGCCCCTTTTTGCGAAACTTGTGCTGCCCCAGATCGGCGGCGCGCCGGGGGTCTGGACCACGGCCATGCTGTTTTTTCAGGTCGTTTTGCTTGTCGGGTATATCTACGCGCATCTTCTTACGCGTTATGTGCCGCTGAAATGGCAATTGCCCGTTCATCTGGCGGTCTGGGCGGTTGCGCTTTGGTTTCTGCCGCTGTCCGTCAGCGACAGTTGGGCCTATGATCCGACGGCATCGACCGCATGGCAAACGCTGACCCTGTTTGCTGTTGGCGTCGGCGTTCCGTTTGGCATGTTGTCGGCCAACGCGCCCCTGCTGCAATCATGGTATGCAAAATCGGATGGTCCGTCGGCGCACGACCCCTATTTTCTATACGGGGCCAGCAATTTCGGATCGCTTCTGGCGCTTCTTGGCTTTCCGCTGCTGGCCGAACCCCTGTTCGGGGCGCAGGCCATCGGCTGGGGCTGGGCGGCGGGGTTTGTCGCGTTCGGGGCCTTGCTGATGATCAGCGGGGTGTTGACCTTGCGGGCCAAACCGGCCCCGCAAAACGCTGATACGCGGGTTCATGTCGTGACATCGCCAACCAGGATCACAGCGACAGACGTGGCCACATGGCTGTTTCTGGCCTTTGTTCCATCCACGCTGATGCTGTCTATCACCACAAAAATCAGCACCGATCTGGGATCTTTCCCGCTGATCTGGGTCGTGCCCCTGTCGCTTTACATCCTCAGCTTTGTGATCACCTTCACCAACCGCCCGCTGTTTTCCAATGCCCTGTCGCGCCCGCTGGCTGCCGGTGCAATCGCTGTCATGGCCGTGTTGATGAGCCATCAGGCCAGCGGCATCCAGACATGGCTCAGCGCGCTGATGTTCGCGCCTGCGCTGTTTATCGTCGCTGTGCATGCGCACCGGGCCCTATATGAACGCCGCCCCGATGCGGCGCATCTGACGTTGTTTTACATCACCATGTCCGTGGGCGGCGCGTTGGGCGGTCTGTTCAACTCCATCATTGCCCCCGTCGCGTTCAGCGGCATCTACGAAGGGGTGATTTCGGTCATTTTGGCGGCGCTCCTGCTCGCCCTTGGCACCAAAACCATTCCGGTGCGACCGCTGGCCTATGGTTTGCTGTGTGCGGCGCTGGTGTTGTTCGCGTTCAGCCTGCTGCGCGCAACCGATAACGAAGGCCCCCTTGCCCTGGTTGCCTCGCTTGGCCTGATGGCCGTGTTTGCTACGGCGCTGGCGAAACTGGGGCGCGCGCCCGTGGCCATTCTGGCGGCTGTCGTGGTGTTTCTGGTGGCTGACATGCTGTCACTGAACAAGGATTACACCTTCAAGGACCGCAGCTTTTTCGGCGCACACACCGTGTATGACAAAGACGGATTGCGCGTTTATGGCAACGGCACCACGATCCACGGCTACCAATATGTCAACGAAACCGGCACCCGCCCGACGCCGCTGTCCTATTACCATGCAAATAGCCCAATGGCGCAGGTTCTGACCACAACAGACGGCATTGAAACCGCCCGTATCGGTATTGTCGGATTGGGCGTCGGATCGCTGGCCTGCTATGCCCGACCGGGCCAGACATGGGACTATTACGAGATTGACGAAATGGTGGACCGCGTCGCGCGCACGCCCGAAATGTTCAATTTCATGTCCCATTGCGCGCCGGGATCGTCGACCCATCTGGGGGATGCGCGCATCGTGCTCGCTCAGCAGGATTTAACCTTTGATATCATGGTTCTGGATGCCTACAGCTCGGATTCGATCCCCGTGCATCTGGTCACGCGCGAGGCGGTCGAGATGTATCTTGATCGGCTGGCCGCAAACGGCGTTTTGGTGTTCCACATTTCCAACCGGTACTATGATCTGACCCAGCCACTGGCGCGCATCGCAGGCGAAACCGGCCTGTTGGCCGCCAAACGCATTGATGCCCCCGACCCGGCAAACCCCTTGCCCAAAGGGGCCAAACCATCGGTTGTGATGATGCTGACGCCCCATGCGGATAAAATGGCGGCCCTGCTGCGCGATCCGCGCTGGCAGGCTGTGGCATCAGATGGCGGCGCAGCCTGGACAGACGATCACGCCCATCTGCTGTCGGCCCTGAAATAAGGGAAGAATGGTACCACCTCCCCGGCTCGAACGGGGGACCTCTTGATCCACAATCAAGCGCTCTAACCTACTGAGCTAAGGCGGCACACGGTGGGGATTTAGCGCCCATGGCCGATGAATGCAAGAGCTTAAGGGCGACTAAGAACCGCCAGTGACACCCCCAGAATTGCAATACCGAGCCCGAGCGCAAACCCCGCTGTCAGAGGTTCGCCCAAGGCCAGCGCGCCAACGATGGCAGCGGTGATCGGGGAAATACCCATCAGCACCGTCGCCTCGCCCGGGCCGGTGTGTTTCAGCGCGGTCAGCCATAAAAGATACCCCGCTCCGCTCAGCAATCCGATCGCCAGAACCATGGCCCATTGCGCGGGCACCAGCATGGACAATTGCGCCATCGGCGTTTCGATCATGCTGGCGGGAAACAGGCTGAGCGACGCGGCAAACATCGCAATCGCGCCAACCTGAAGCGTCGGGTATTTTTGCAGATAGGGGCGATAATAGATCGAACAAACCGCCGCCGATCCCGCCGCCAGAAACACCAGCCCCGCCCCGAACCCGCTGGTCGGCAGGGTGTTGGCCCCCAGACAGATCGCCACACCCACCACGGAAATCAGCGCCCCCAACACCCGCAGAACCGTCATCTTTTCACGCCCGAGGGCGGCCGCCAGCGCAATTGTCAAAATCGGGAACATCCCGAACACAACCGCCCCCTGCGCGGCGGACACGTAGTGTAATCCGTAATTGACCAGCGCCACCGTGACCCCGAATTGCACCACCCCCAGCAACAGGATCGGCCCCCTGTCCGCGGGCGCGATGCGGGCCGGGCGCAGCCGAAAGAAAAACGGCGCAAGCACCATGACCGCGATGCTGTAACGCAAAAACGCCAGCGTCATCGGGCTGATGTCATCGGCCAGCGCGCGGGTCAGCACCATCGCCAATCCGGTTTGCACCCCTGTAATGGCTGCGGCGATCTGGCCGCGCCGACGGCTCAAAACCGGATGCTCCAGTTTTGTTCGACGTTGTCGCGGCCAAAGGAATGCACCGGTGTTGAACTGTCGAGTGTCCAGCCATTGCGCCGGTACAGCGCGCCCGCCGCCTTGTGGCTTTCATGCGTCCAAAGCCGCATCCCGCGATAACCTGCATCGCGCGCGAATTGCATGCAGGTGTGTAACATGCGCGTGCCCAAACCGGTGCCCCGCGCCTCGGGCACCAATAAAAACACGCGCAGTTTTGCCGTGTCTGCGTTCAGCCGGACGCAAAAAATGCTGCCCAATCGCGTCTTGCCCTGCGCCGCGATCCACCCTGCCTCGCAGCTTGGATCGTGATTGGCCAGAAATTCGGTCAGAATAGTGTCGACCAATGGCCCGAAACTGTCGTCAAACCCTTCGTCGCGCGCGTAAAGCGCCTGATGTTGATCAACCAGCCAGTCTTTGTCGTTTGCGTGGAAGGCGCGCAATTCAACGTCACTCATCATGGCCACAGCAAACCACGCCCCCACTTGCCAAGCAAGGGCTTGCACGCTAGCACATGGCACCCGAAATCAGGAGGCCGGCATGGGCATCGACACAGAGCGCGATATCGAAGCAAACTTGCAAATCGGCCCGACCGATAAGGGCATGGTGCGCATCTTTGTCGAGGCAAACGGCATTGAAATCCCGATGGACTTCGACCCTGAAGAGGCCGACGACATTGCCGAGGAAATCCGCGCAGCCGCTGTGGCAGCCCGCGCCGTCAAACGCTGAACGTCCGGCCCCATCGCCGGATCGCGCAAGCGGTGCAGGCGGCGGGCCGCATGGCTGGCAAATTTCTGGATCACCACTTTGCGCCGTGCCGGGGCCAGCCTGTGTTCCGGTGCCATGCGGATAATTTCGGCGTCATAGGCATCGGCGATGATCAGACCGGTTTGTTCCGGCAACAGATCGGTCGGAAAATCGCAATCCACCGCCCAGAAATACCGGTCACACCATTCCAGATAGCCCTGCCATTTGCTGTCTGTCTGAAAATCCGCGCGTGACGACTTACATTCGATCACCCAAATCTCGCCCTTGGGGCCCAGCCCCATCACATCCACGCGCAATCCGCGTGCAGGCACAAATTCCTCAATGGAAGCAATGTCATGGCTGACCAAATGGCGCGAAACGCCGCGCGCCAGAAGCTGGCCAGGCTGCAATAAAGGGGCGGCAATCTCGGACATGGCCCAACCATGAACAAAACGTAAACACTTTTCAAGCCCCGCATATTGCGAATGCTTTGAAACGACCGCATCAAACCCCTTGTCCGGATCAGGGCGACACCCTATGTCTGATCCGTGGCGGTTCTGCCCTTCTCGTGACTGGTTACGTTCCAGTGGCCTTAAGCAAATCCGAGGGAGCTGGCTCTGTTCAAGCCCTGGTTTGATTACCTGGCGCCCACCTGTAAATACAGGTCCTCGGGAATATAGAACTAAAACGGTTCGGTGGTTCCGTCACACATCCCCACCCGTTCAAACAGGTATCAGCGGCGCGTTTTGCGCTGCGCCTTGTCCGCGTCGGCGCGTACCGGCACGGCCACATAATCGCGGATGGCGTGGCCACCATGATGATCATCGTCATCATCATCCTTGCGCGCCATCATCATCACCGCAAAGGCGAATTGAACACCCGCGAACACAATGCCGTGCATGAACCACAGCAGGAAAACGGCCAACACGCCATCGGCATTGTGCGACACAAGATACCAAAGGTTCATGACGTTGAACCACAACAGCAGTGCGACGAAAATCGCAGCAACCCCAAATCCGATTGCGACGTTGCGAATATACAGTTTGACGAGTTCAGGCATAATGACGACTCCTTCGCCCTTATTATATCACATCCAGTCCAAAGGACGAGGGCGACATCGATAACAGGTGGCGACAAATTGCCCGAGGGCGGCATATAAACCGGATCAAAAGGCGTCTGGGCGGGCCTCTCGTGCCATGTGATCCAGCACGGCGTTGACGAATTTGGGTTCCTTTCCGTCGGGGAAAAACGCCGTGGCGACCTGAACAAATTCGACAATTACAACCTTGGGCGGCACATCGGACCCGACCAGTTCGGCCCCGGCGGCGCGAAACAGCGCGCGCAATGTCGGATCAATCCGCGCAATCGGCCATTTCGCCACCAATGCACGGTCTGTCATCTGGTCAATGCGTTCCTGCTGTGAAACGGCCCCATCCAGAATGTCCGAGAACAGGTCCACATCGCCGTCTGTCATCTCTTCGCCATCATAGACGGCGCCAAAGCGGTGGTGCAGGAATTCATCGCGCACCTGATCCGCACTTTGATCAGAATGTTCCATCTGAAACAGCGCCTGCACGGCATAAAGCCGCGCGGCAGATTTCATCTTGCGCTTCTGGTTGCCTGACGGGGCGGCCTGTGTTTCGCTCATGCGGACGGTTTTCCATTGCTGTCACCCGCCAAAAGGATGTTTTCCGACGCGGGTTTGAACCCGACCCCTTTGGTCTGGCGGCCCCACTTACGGCTGAGCGCGACAAGATGCAAGGCCGCCGCAGCGGCACCGCCCCCTTTGTTCTGGTCTGACGGATCGGCGCGCACTTCGGCCTGCGCGCGGGTTTCGACAGTCAGGATACCATTGCCGATGCACAGCCCCTGCAACCCCATCAGTTGCAAGGCGCGGCTGCTGTCGTTGCACACCGTGTCATAATGGGTGGTTTCGCCGCGAATGACACAGCCCAGCGCCACATAGCCATCAAAATTCGATAACCGTTCCGCAATACTGATTGCTGTGGGCAACTCCAGCGCGCCGGGCACCTCGATCTTTTCCCAGCTTGCGCCACAGGCTTCGGCCTCGGCCATTGCGCCGGCCACCAGATTGTCGGCAATGTCCTTGTAATAGGGCGCCACCACGATCAGCAGTTTGACAGGCTTGTCAAATTCGGGACGTGGCAGGATGTAATGCTGTTCGGCAGTGGCCATTCATGCCTCCTTCAATATCGGACGGGTGCCGGTGATGCGCAAACCGTAGGCATCCAGCCCGACATAGCGGGTCATCGGTGAATCCGTCAGCAGGATCAGTTCGTGCAGGCCCATCTTGGACAGGATTTGCGCCCCCAGACCGGTTTGTTTGATGGTGCGCGGGCCATCTTCTTCCTGCGTATACAAGGCCTTGCGCGGTTCGCGAAACAGGCAGACCGCGCCGCGCCCTTCCTTGGCAATAATCTCCATCGCGCGCGGCAGTTCCACAGCGGGTTTCGGGCCCAGACCCAGCACATCCGCCGCTTCGTGCAACGCATGGGTACGGACCAGAACGGGTTCCGGCGTCGTAATGTCACCTTTGGTCAGAACCACATGTTCGATCCCGTGGGTTTGATCGGTAAACAGGCGCATTTTCCACGCACCGCCATATTCGGACACCACGTCATGCTGGGCGGTTTCCACCACCAGATTGTCATAGCGGCGCCGGTACGCGATCAGATCGCTGATCGTGCCGATTTTCAGACCGTGGGTTTTCGCCACGTCCACCAGATCAGGCAGACGCGCCATTGTGCCATCCGCATTCATAATCTCGCAGATCACGCCGGACGGATTGCGCCCCGCCAGTCGCGACACATCACAGGCGGCTTCGGTATGTCCGGCCCGCACCAAAACACCGCCACGGCGCGCGCGCAGCGGAAACACATGCCCGGGCGTGGCAATATCGGCGCTGGTGGATGCCGGATTGATTGCAACAGCCACCGTGCGCGCGCGATCCTGCGCCGAAATGCCGGTGCTGACGCCTTCGCGCGCCTCGATCGACACGGTAAAGGCGGTTTCATGGCGCGATGAATTATGCGTTGCCATCATCGGCAGGCGCAGCGCCTCGATCCGGTCAGCGGGCAAGGTAAGACAGATCAGTCCACGCCCGTAATTGGCCATGAAATTGATCGCATCCGCATCGGCGGCATCTGCCGGAATGACCAGATCGCCTTCGTTTTCGCGGTCTTCGTGATCAACCAGAATGAACATCCGCCCCGCACGCGCATCTTCGATGATCTCTTCGATCGGTGAAATATGGGCGGCCAGATTGGATTCAACAGGTCCGGGTGTTTCGAAACTCATGGCAGTTACCTTCGCAGCAGATACCGCGCAGATAGACCAGCAGGCGCGCAAATGCCAGAGCAAGCCCCCCAAAATTCAGGCTGGACGCTGCAGGAAACCGCGCATTAGCCTGCATCAGCCGGGACAGGAGCCGAATATGCAAGTTTCACGGATGATCAGCGTGGTCGAGGCGCATGCCGAAGGCGAACCCGGCCGCGTCATAACCGGCGGGATGCCGCATATGCCCGGTGCCAGCGTGTTTGAACGCATGCAGTGGATGCAACAAAACGCCGATGACATCCGCCTGCTGATGTTGCGTGAACCGCGCGGTTACCCGGCGCTGTGCTGCAATGTGATCGTGCCCCCCTGCCATCCGGAGGCAGACGCCGGTTTCATCATCATGGAACAGACAGAATATCCGCCGATGTCGGGCAGCAATACGATCTGCGTGACCACCGTCTTGCTGGAAACCGGCATCGTGAAAATGACAGAACCCGTGACCGAACTGGTGCTGGAAGCACCCGCCGGTCTGATACGTGTGCGCGCCGAGTGCCGCAACGGCAAGGTCACCCGTGTCACGTTTCGCAACGTGCCCGCATTTGCCATGCATCTGGACCGCATCATTCAGGTGTCGGGATATGGCGACATCCGTGTCGACATCGCGTGGGGCGGCATGTTTTACGTGATCGCCGATGCGGCGCAGTTCGGCCTTGAAGTCCGGCCAGATACCGGTGCCGATATGGTGCGTGCAACAGAAGCCATGCGCGCCGCAGCAGCCGAGCAGTTACCGGTTATTCACCCTGAAAACAAGGAAATAACCGGCCCCACCATAGGCCAGTTGACGGCACCACCCCCGCCCGGTTCCGCTTTTGACGGGCTGGGGGCGGTGACCGTGTCCACCGGAACGTTTGACGCCAGCCGACCCACTGCGCTAACCGGTGTTCTTGATCGGTCTCCCTGTGGCACCGGCACTTGTGCAAAAATGGCGGTGCTGCACGCGCGCGGGCAGCTATCTGTCGGGCAAGACTATGTAAATGCCGGCCCGATGGGCACCACCTTTACCGGACGGATCGAAGACACAACGCGCGTCGGCGATTACCCGGCAATCATTCCATCGCTTTCAGGGCAAGGCTGGATTTATGGCACGTCGCAGATGATGCTGGACCCGACAGATCCGTTTCCGAACGGATATAAAATCGGCGATATCTGGGGCGCGTGATCAGCCCGCTTCGGCCAACCGCGCGACATAGCGCGCCAGCGTATCAATCTCGAGGTTGACGGCATCACCGACGCTCATATCGCCCCATGTCGTCACCTCTTTGGTGTGGGGGATAAAATTGATCCCGAATTCCGCGCCGTTCACCTCGTTTACCGTCAGCGACGTTCCGTTCAGCGCCACAGACCCTTTTGGCGCAATAAAGCGCGCCAGTTCAGCGGGTGCGCGCAGCGTCACACGCGTGCTATCGCCTTCGTCGGCAATGGCGATAATTTCGGCCACGCCGTCGACATGGCCCGATACGATATGTCCGCCCAGCTCATCCCCGACCCGCAGCGCCCGTTCAAGATTGATCCGCCGCCCGACAGCCCAGCGGTTACGCCCGATATTGGTCTTGTCGACCGTTTCGCGGCTGATATCCACATCGAACCAGTCGGACCCCAGACCAACCACAGTCAGGCACACCCCGTCACATGCAATCGAAGCGCCCATATCGATTTTGTCGGTGTCATATCCCGTCCTGATCCGCGCGCGCAAATCACCGCGTTGGTCCAGTTCTGTCAGAACGCCGATATCTGTAATGATGCCTGTAAACATGCGACACACCTTTTGTCTGTTCCGTTCCGAGGTAGCGGCCCGACGCCACGCTGGCAAGGGGCGCAGTGTCACCCGCGCGCATCGCCTGAAACGGCATTTGCCTGGAAAAACAGGCCGGTCCTAGCATTACCTTTTCGCAGCAAGTATAAGAAAAAAATGATGAAAACCGCACCGAACCAAAAGGTTTTTCTGTTTTTGCAGGGCCCGCATGGCCCGTTTTTTGATCGTCTGGGCACCATGTTGCGCAAGGCGGGTGCGCAGGTGTGGCGTGTCGGGTTCAACGCGGGCGATCGGGCGTTCTGGTCACACAAGGCCAGCTATGTCGCGTTTCGCGATCCACAAGACGGTTGGGCCGATGCCTTTGACACTCTTGTGGCGGAAAAAGGCGTGACCGACATCGTTCTTTACGGTGATACGCGGCGGGTGCATGCAGATGCGGTGACACGCGCCCAATATCTTGGATTGCGGATTCACGTGTTCGAAGAAGGGTACATGCGCCCCTATTGGGTCAGCTATGAACGCAATGGCAGCAATGGCCATTCACGGCTGATGACTATGTCGATCAAGGATATGCAATCGGTATTGGCACGATCGGATACCGACGCGCCGCTGCCACCGGGACATTGGGGCGATACACGCCAGCACGTCTTTTATGGCGCTCTTTACCATGCCTTTGTTCTGTTTTTGAACGCGGGCTACAAAAACTTCCAACCGCACAGAGATATCTCGGTTTATCGCGAATTCATTCTCTACCTTAAACGCCTGATCCGGATGCCGGCGCAATCCATTGAAAGACGTATTGCCACCCGAAGGGTACGGCGCGGTGGATTTCCCTATCATGTCGCCCTGTTGCAACTGGCCCATGATGCCAGTTTTCAGAAACACTCGCGCTTTTCGTCGATGACCCAGTTTCTGACCGAAGTGGTTCGAGGATTTGCCAAAGGTGCCCCGCAACACCACCACCTGGTTTTCAAGGCGCATCCACTGGAAGACGGGCGCGTCCCTTTGCGTCGCGAAATCCGGCGGCTTGCGCGCGAATATGGCATCAGCAATCGGGTACATTTCATCGGCGGCGGGAAACTGGCCCGTCTTCTGGATGATGCGCGCAGCGCCGTGACGGTCAATTCAACGTCGGCGCAGCAGGTTTTGTGGCGTGGAATTCCTCTCAAAGTGTTTGGCGATGCGGTTTATGCCAAGCCGGAATTTGTATCAGATCAACCGCTTTGTGCGTTTTTTGCGGCTCCCACCCGCCCGGATACAGCGGCATATCGCGATTATCGGCGCTATCTTCTGGAAACCAGTCAAATTGCCGGCGGCTTCTACTCCTCGCGGGGGCGGCGCCAATTACTACGACATGTGGTAGATATGGTCCTGCAAGAGCGGGATCCCTATGACGCGCTCGCCACCGGAACCGCGGCCCCAAGGCAACAGTTCAAGGTCATCGGCTAAGCCGGAACACAGCGGACAGTAGATTTTAATTCCGGAATCCCGTAGCTTACCGCAAATACGTCACGCAAAGTTGGCGAACACTGAGGCAGAATAAATCAGGTCGAGGAGACCGAGCAGTGAAACCTTTTGCTATTCAATGGGTGCGCCCCATTGCCATTTTTACGGCTGTGGCCGTGCTTAGTTCGTGTGGGTTGCCGCAAGTAGGACCTAGCAAAAAACAAATTTTCTCCGGCTCTGTTCAGCAAGAAGGCGATGCGTTTGTTATCGAGGTGAATGATCGCGTGACACGGGCAACATCTGTTGTTCCGGCGCTGGGATTCTCCGATACCTTTAAAAATGCAGGCGTTCTGGGCTCTGATACAATCTCGGCCGGTGACACTTTGGGCCTCACGATCTGGGAAAACGTCGATGACGGCCTATTGGCCGGCGAAGCCCAGAACGCGACCCTTCTGGAAGAAGTACAGGTTGATGGCGACGGCTTTATTTTTGTGCCCTACGCCGGGCGCATTCGGGCCGCAGGCAACAGCCCCGAAGCCATCCGCCGCATCATTACCGAAAAACTGGAAGACCAGACGCCCGACCCGCAGGTTCAGGTGCGTCGCCTTGCCGGTGATGGCTCGACAGTGTCGCTCATTGGCTCTGTCGGCGCTCAGGGTGTTTATGCAATTGAACGCCCGACACGCACATTGTCCACCATGTTGGCCCGTGCAGGCGGCGTGACCATTCAACCGGAAATCGCCGAAATCACGGTCACACGCGGCGGCGCCAGCGGCAAGGTGTGGTTCCAAGATCTCTATAATTTCCCCGAACTGGACATTGCTTTGCGCCCCGGTGACCGTATCCTGGTTGAGGAAGACACACGTTCCTACACCGCTGTCGGCGCAACCGGCACGCAAAACAAGGTCGCGTTTAAAAGCCAGAACCTGTCGGCCATTGAAGCGATTGCACAGGTCGGTGGATTGTCTTCGGCAACCGCTGATCCGACCGGTGTTTTCGTGTTCCGCAACGAACCCGCCGAAGTCGTCGGCCCGTTGTTGGGACGCGATGATCTGGTGGGCGCACAGCGCATGATTTACGTGCTTGATCTGACGCAGCCCAACGGCATGTTCGTGGCGCGTGATTTCCTGATCCGCGATGGTGACACTGTGTACGTTACCGAAGCACCGTTCACGCAGTGGGACAAAACGATTTCGTCCTTCACCAGCTCACTGACCACGGTAAGTGCTCTGGCGGCGTTCACAAACTGATATGCAAAACCCGTCAGGGGATACAGCCGCCGGGGGGCCAACCTCCCGGCGGCTTTTTGTTTACAACGGCGGTTTTCTGTGGCAACGCCGCGTTCGGCGCATTCTGCAGCTATCGGGGTTTGATATCCGTCTGGGGCGCCCAACTTCTGATGATCTCATAGGTGTCTGGGGGAAAAGCCCGACAGCACATCGCGGCGAGGCCGTTGCCCAAAAACACAACGTGCCGCTGTTGCGGGTCGAAGATGCCTTTCTTCGTTCGCTTGCCCCGGGGCGCGGGGGCGAACCGCCATTGGGCCTGCTGCTTGACACATCAGGCGTGCATTTTGATCCTGCAACACCATCCGATCTGGAAAAACTTCTGGCGACGCACCCACTGGATGACACCGCGTTACTGGATGCCGCACGTGCGGGAATGGCCCGTATCACCGAAGCCGGGCTTTCGAAATACAGCGGGTTTGATGCCACCCTGCCCCCACCAAAGCCCGGTTATGTTCTGGTTGTCGATCAGGCGCGTGGTGATGCCTCTGTGACGGCCACACACGCGGGGCGCGCAGAATTTCTGGAAATGCTGGTCTTTGCACAAGAAGAACATCCCGGCGTGCCTGTGATCATTAAGTCCCATCCCGAAACCGGTGCCGGATACCGCGCCGGTTATTTCGGCCCCGAAGAGGAAAATGACCGCATCAAGGTGGTGACCGACAACATTGCACCTGCCGCCCTGTTCGGCGGGGCGGTTGGTGTTTACACCTATTCGTCGCAGATGGGATTTGATGCAATTTTTGCCGGCCACAAGCCGCGTGTTTTCGGGCAGCCGTTTTATGCGGGATGGGGCCTGACACAGGATGAAAATCCGGTGCCGCGACGCACACGCAAACTGACGCGCGCGCAACTGTTTGCCGCAGCCATGATCCTTTATCCACGCTGGTATGATCCGTATACCGATAGCCTGTGCAATCTGGATCGCGTCATTTCCACGCTGCAGGCGCAAACACGTGCGTGGCATGCTGACAGCGCGGGATGGATCGCCAGCGAAACCCGGCTTTGGAAACGCAAGACGTTCCAGAATTTCTTTGGTCAGTTCAAGGCGGTCATATTCGAAAACGACCCCGACAAAGCCCGCGCTTTGGCCCGGACCCAATCCCGCAACTGGATGGTATGGGCCGGAAAAGCAGGTGAACCGCATGCAAGGGCCACCCGTGTCGAAGACGGTTTCCTGCGCTCGCAAGGATTGGGGGCGGCTCTTGTTCCGCCGCTGTCACTGATCACGGACGATATCGGCATTTATTATGATCCGTCACGGCCCAGCAGGCTGGAACAACTGATCATGGAAAGCGCCACCTTGCGGCCAGACCAGATGCAGCGGGCCAAGACGTTGATCAGCCGCATCGTGGCCAATGGACTTAGCAAATACAACCCGCAGGCTGCCCTGCCGGAATTGCCACAGGGCCACCGGATACTGGTGCCCGGACAAGTCGAAGATGATGCCTCGATCCTTGCGGGAACAGGGGCCATATCCACCAATGAAAACCTGTTGCGCGCTGTGCGACACGCTAACCCTGACGCGGTGATTATCTACAAGGCTCATCCCGATGTAGCCGCGGGTCTGCGCCCGGGCCAGACTGATGCGCACCCCTTTGCCGATCTTGTTCTAACGCAGGGGGATCCCGCAACATTGATTGCAGCCGTCGATGAGGTCTGGACGATGACATCGCTTTTGGGCTTCGAAGCCCTTTTGCGCGGCAAAAAGGTTGTGACAATGGGTGCGCCATTTTATGCGGGCTGGGGCCTGACCGAAGATCGCGGCACCATACCGCCGCGGCGAAATACGGCTGTATCCTTGGAAACTTTGGTCCATGCGACGCTGATCGATTACCCCAGATACTTTGATCCGGTCACGAAACAGCCATGCCCCGTCGAGGTTGTGGTGGAAAGGCTGGTAAGCGGCACCCTGCCCCGACATGGTCCGTTCAATCGCACCCTGTCAAAATTGCAAGGTGTGTTTGCCAGCCAATCCCGCTGGTGGCGTTAAAGCGATGTGGTGTCGCGCGCCCAGCAATGCATCACATCACCGCCAATGGCACGCACGTCAACCAGATTGAAACGCGGCGCATCCGACAGCGCAGAAAGCCCCAACGCCCCGACCGATGGCAGCCCTTCGGCCCCGATCGACAAACCCGCCGTAAAGCCCACCAGTTCATCGACCAGATCCGCGGCCAACAACGATGCCGACAATGCGCTGCCGCCTTCACACAACACCCGCGTCAAACCCGCCTTGGCTAGCTGGCGCAACACATCCCCGGTATCCAGTTGTGCCCCGCGCACAGCACAGCAAAACAGGTGCGCCCCAAGCCCCTGCCATGCCGATACAAGATTGGGATCGGCATCCGGACCGTGGCACATCCACAGCGGAATTTCCTTGGCCGAACGTGCAAGCCGCCCCATAAGCGGCACATCCAGCCTGCGCGAAGCAACCACACGAACAGGGTGATGCCCAATGCCAAGATCGCGCACCGTCAGCGACGGATCATCACTGCGCGCCGTACCCGCGCCAACCAGCACAGCATCATGACGGGCACGCATCGCATGCACCAAACGGCGCGCATCCGGTCCGGTAATCCATTGGCTTTCGCCGGTTGCTGTCGCGATGCGCCCGTCAAAACTGTTGGCCAGCTTCAACGTGACAAACGGACGATCCAGATCGGTCTTAAGGATGAACCCTGCGTGATCCTGCGCCGCCGCGTCGGCAAGACAGCCAGTTTCAACTTTGATGCCCGCGTCCTTCAACATCGCAAACCCGCGCCCCGCCACGCGCGGGTCCGGATCGGTCACTGTAGCGATCACCCGTTTGACCCCAGCCGCAATCAACGCCTCTGCGCAGGGCGGGGTTTTCCCGGTATGGGCGCAGGGTTCCAGCGTAACGTAAACATCGGCACCGCGCGCAGCCGTACCTGCTTGGCCCAGCGCAACAGTTTCCGCATGGGGGCGCCCGCCCGGTTGCGTCCATCCGCGCCCGACAATGCGCCCGTCTTTGACAATCACACAGCCGACAGCAGGATTGGGCCACACACGACCCTGCCCGCGCCGCCCCAGTGAAAGGGCAAGCGCCATGAACCGTTCATCGTGCTTTTTCACGCTTCTTCTGGGGGCACGTCCGGGCGCAATTCACTGACAAATTTATCAAAATCGTCAGCCGCCTGGAAATTCTTGTAAACCGAAGCAAAACGCACATAGGCGACGGTATCGATCCGTGCCAGTGCCTCCATCACGATCTCGCCGATCTGTTTCGATCCGATATCGGTTTCACCCATGCTTTCCAAACGCCGCACAATGCCTGAAATCATCTGGTCGATACGTTCGGGATCAATCGGGCGTTTCTGCATCGAAATGCGGATCGAACGTTCCAGTTTGTCCCGGTCAAAGTCTTCGCGCTTGCCGCTGGTCTTGATGACCACAAGATCGCGCAGTTGCACGCGTTCATAAGTTGTAAAACGGCCACCACAGGCCGGGCAAAACCGCCGGCGTCGGATCGAAACATGATCTTCGGCTGGTCGGCTGTCTTTTACTTGAGTGTCGATATTTCCGCAAAACGGGCAGCGCATCGCCGTCCCCCTTTTATTGTCGTTTTCCGCCTCTTTGTGGGGCTGGTCGCCCACTTATCCACAACTATAGGGCACCCGCTACACTTTGGGTAGGGCAGAAATAGGGCCGCAACATAGGCGATCCCGTCTGGGGGATATTTGGCACAGTTACGCGCCATCGGGGTGACAGGTCAGTTTACTTCGCCTTCATCATCGCAAAATGTCAGGGCCATCGACACCGCAAAGGTGACGCCCGCACGATTGATTGTTGCGGAATAGGCCGTACTTGGCGCCACATCCAAACTGGCCTGATCTATGGTGAAAACAACGCCATTTCGCCCCGTAGCGGTCACACTTGGCCCTCGGGGGGACAGAACGCTGATATCCGTTTTTTCGTATCGCCCCAACACGTCGTTCGAATAGGTGGCCGCCGCGCACCACATTTGTGCCCCTCCGGCTGAGTCCGCCTCGATGACTTCGAACTGGGTGGCAGAAACAGGGTTAACCGGCAAACGTGTTCCGGATTCGAAACTTTGTGCACAGGCAGCAGAAGCCAACCCGCATCCAAACACCGCGACCATCACGACTGGCTTCATTTTCAATCCTCCACAACACATAGTCGGTATTGCGGATGACATGGCGCAAAGCAGTCGCGTGGCAAGGCCGCGCGATACCGACAATCAGCGCCTCACCCCGATGTTACGGCCCGATGTCGATCAGCGATTGGCTGCACAAAGCCAGGGCATGCCCAACAGCCATGGTCGCGCCTGCATTCTTGGTACTGACAGACGTTGACTTGCTCGGGGGGGCGCCGACCTGATTGGGATCAAGCGTATAAGCCACCCCCTTGCGGCCCGGATTGGTCACGCTGGGGCCGCGCGGCGTTTTCAGAAACAGGTCTGCCTTTCCAGATGCCCCCAAGACGCGCGTCGCATAATCTGCTGCCGCGCACCACGATCCGCTGGCCCCCAAAGACCGCGATTCAACCACTTCAAACACCGAATTGCTGATCGGATTGACCGTCAGCCGGTTTTGCGCCTTGAAACTGTTGGCAAATGCCGGTGTCGCAATCATCAGCGCCGCGCACATCATCAGGGTTCTGGTCATCGCAATTCTCCTTTTACGCGATAGGCTGGGGTCGAACCGGGGTGGGGCAAGGTAAAGCCGCTTGCGTGCAAGCACACCTGAACCTTAACGCCGGGTGCGACTAAATGTATCCCGACAAAACGTGCGCGCGTGATGCGAAGGCAGGCTCATCCCCGGAGTGTTCACAGAAACGGAAACCGATTTGGTGATCGGGGCTGAAACATTGGCCGGATTGTTGGTAAACACCACGCCTTTGCGCCCCGGCTGCGTGATGCTCGGGCCGCGTTTGGTTTTGACGATCAATTCGGTCTCGCGCTGATTGCCAAGCACACGTTCGTTGTATTCCGCTGCAGCACACCAGATTTGCCGCGCACCGGCCCCGTTGCTTTCGATCACTTCAAATTCACTCGCGCTGACCGGATTGACGGTCAGGCGGTTCACCGCAGTAAAAGAATTTGCCTGCGCCGGCATCGCACCAAGCAGAGCCAAACAAGTCAGGGTCGCGATCAATCTCATGTTAACTTCCTTTTCAACTTGATTAGCTTAATTGATGTCCCAGCGGTCCCGCTCGCCAAACCGGTCGCGGCAGAAACTGCGTGCCAGATAGGATGGAAAGCTGGTGCCGGACGTACGTGTTGTTGCGAACGCCAACTGGCTGACAACTGCGGTTTCCGGCAGGCGCGCCTTGTCGATGGTAAATACCACGCCTTTCCGGTTTGGCACCGTCGCACTCGGGCCTCTCGGGATCAGGACATAGATGGGCTTTGTCGGATCAAACCGCAATTCACGCTCGGCATAGCTTGCGGCCGCGCACCAGAAACCGCGCGCGCCTTCGCCTCTGGCCTCGATCACTTCAAACGTAACCGCATCAATCGGCCAGACTTTCAAAAAGTTTTCAGCCGTATAAGGGTTTGCGTGCCCCAAGGCGGGAATGACGGCAAACCACAAACACCCCAAAAAACTTTTCATTCTGCTGATGCGCAATTGATTGCTCCGGCGTGTGTTCAACTTAAACTAAACGATAGCACTTTGTCGGCGCCTGGAAAGACACGCGCAGACACATATCTCGAAAAGTTTACTGCAATTCAAAGCCAAACGAAAAGGGCCGCACCTTTCGGTGCGACCCTGAATTTGCAGACTTCAGAAATGAACGCTGTTCACTGATCCAGAAAAGAACGCAACTTGCGGCTGCGACTTGGGTGCTTCAGTTTACGCAACGCTTTGGCCTCGATTTGGCGGATGCGTTCACGCGTAACGCTGAACTGCTGGCCAACTTCTTCCAGTGTGTGATCGGTGTTCATCCCGATGCCGAACCGCATGCGCAACACGCGTTCTTCGCGTGGTGTCAGGCTGGCCAGAACCCGTGTAGTGGTCTCTTTCAGGTTTTCCTGAATGGCGCTGTCCAGTGGCAAAACGGCGTTCTTGTCTTCGATGAAGTCGCCCAACTGGCTGTCTTCCTCGTCACCAATCGGGGTTTCAAGGCTGATCGGCTCTTTGGCGATTTTCATCACCTTGCGCACCTTCTCAAGCGGCATTTGCAGCTTTTCGGCCAGCTCTTCCGGCGTCGGTTCGCGACCGATTTCATGCAGCATCTGGCGACCTGTACGCACCAGTTTGTTGATCGTCTCGATCATATGGACCGGAATACGGATCGTGCGGGCCTGATCGGCGATAGAGCGGGTGATCGCCTGCCTGATCCACCATGTTGCATAGGTCGAGAATTTATACCCGCGGCGGTATTCGAATTTATCCACGGCCTTCATCAGGCCGATGTTACCTTCCTGAATAAGATCAAGGAATTGCAAGCCGCGGTTCGTGTACTTCTTGGCAATTGAAATCACCAGTCGCAGGTTCGCTTCGACCATTTCCTTTTTGGCCTGACGCGCCTCTTTTTCGCCCTTCTGAACCTGTTGGACGATCCGGCGGAATTCGGGAATATCCAGACCGACATACTGGCCGACCTGTGCCATTTCGGCGCGCAGTTCTTCAACCTTGTCGGTCGAGCGTTCGATGAACATCTGCCAGCCACGGCCCGGCTTTTCAGCCATTTCCGAAAGCCAGTTCGGGTCAAGCTCGCGGCCACGGTATTCGTCCACGAATTCACGACGGTTGATCCGCGCCTGATCCGCAAGCTTCACCATCGAACTGTCAATCGACATGATGCGGCGGTTGATACCGTACAACTGGTCGATCAACGCCTCGATCCGGTTGTTGTGCAGGTGCAGTTCGTTCACCAGCAAAACAATTTCGGCCCGCAGTTTCTGATAGGTATCCTCGGCACTATCGCTGAACGATCCGTCTTCGTTCAAGGTGGCGGAAATCCGGCTGTCCTGCATTTCGGACAGTTTCACATAATCCAGCGCGATACGGTCCAGCGTTTCCAGAACCTGTGGCTTCAATGCCGCTTCCATTGCGGCCAGTGACATATTGGCCTGTTCGTCGTCGTCATCATCGTCGTCGCTGGCAATCGGGTTGCCATCCGCATCCAGTTCTTCGCCACTGTCTTCTTTCTTGTCGGCACTGACCGCCGATGTATCAACCACTGGCGCAACGGCTTCTTCGTCGTCCAGCTGGTTTCCGAACGTGGTTTCCAGATCGATCACATCGCGCAGCAAAATGTCTTCTGACAGCAATTCGTCGCGCCAGATGGTGATCGCCTGAAACGTCAGCGGGCTTTCACACAGCCCAAGGATCATGGTGTTGCGTCCGGCTTCGATCCGCTTGGCGATCGCAATTTCGCCTTCACGGCTCAGCAATTCGACCGACCCCATTTCGCGCAGATACATACGCACCGGATCATCCGTGCGGTCCAGTTTTTCTGCCGTCGGATGCCGCCAGCGTCACTTCGCGCGCGCTGTCTGTTGTGGCCAGATCGGTGGATCCTTTGGCCTCTTCTTCCTCGGCCTCTTCATCCTCGATGATGTTGATGCCCATTTCGGACAGCATCGACATCACGTCTTCGATTTGTTCGGAACTGACCTGATCAGGGGGCAAAACCTGATTAAGCTGGTCGTAGGTGATATAGCCGCGTTCACGTGCGTCGCCGATCATCTTTTTGACGGCGGCCTGGCTCATATCCAGGGAAACTTCGGCGTCTTGGTCGTCAGGTTTACGGTCGTCGTTATCTTTGGCGGCCATGTGGTACTCCTGCGAGGGGCTCCGGTGATTCGAATTCTCCGAATCACCTAATTTTAGATGATTTGTTCACCCGTTTACCCTGTTTTCTTTAGACATTCCCTACCAAAACGCCTCAACGTCCGGGTTTGGCGAATGAAATTTTCTCCATGAGTGCATCAAAGGCACTCCGCTCGGTCCGGTTCATCAGGGCCCCGTTCGGGCCCGTTTCATATTCGGTCGTGTCTTCGTGCTCGCTTCGTTCAGCGTTGTTTTTGGTCTGTGCTGCTTGCTTCAACCGCCACGTCAAAGCTTCGTCGGCTACGCCGGACAGGTCTTCTGCGGCATCTTGAATTTCCGCCAGCAACCCTTTGTGCGCCTCCAGCTTTGCCAACGCCTCGGCCACGGTCATACGTGCAAGATCGGCATCACCCCGATTGCGAATACACGGCATTATGGCGACATGGCGCGCCGACAGCAGGTTTTCAAGGGCCTCGGCCCCCATTTCGGTGCGAATTTCTCTGTTCAAACACCTCTGGCTCAAGATCGGCGTTCCGCAGCAACACGTCCCGCAAGCGGCGCAATTGCGCATCGCGACATTCAAGCTTTTCCAGTCCGGCTTCGAATTCAGGGATGATCTGCGGCGTGCACAGGCATGTGGCCAGAACAATCGTTTCGTGCAACTGTGTCTCAACGCCGTCCCCTGCCGCCACAAGCATTGATGCCTTGGCTGTCGGCGTCGCGGGTTCGGGGGCAGCCTGCCATTTTCCGTTCACGCGCGCGCCAGTGCTGCGTTGGGGCGTGCGTTTGGGTCGGAACAACTGCCAGCGCAAGTCCTTGATCGCCTGCCCATAATGGCTGCGAATGGACGGATCGCGGATCAGCTTGATCTTGTCGCGCAACGCCTTGTCCAGTGCGGCCTTGCGTTCCGGGCTGTCAAAATTGCCGTTTTCAGTTTCGCGCTGCCACAACAATTGCACCATCGGCATCGCGTTATCGATCAGTTTCTGAACTGCAGCAGACCCCTGCGCGCGGATCAGATCATCGGGGTCCTGCCCGTCGGGCATAATGGCAAAGCGCAGCGATTGACCCGCTTCCAGCAAGCGGCAGCGCCAGATCGATCAGCCGCATCGCCGCGCGCAGACCCGCAGTATCCCCATCCAGTGCGATGATCGGTTCCGGCGCAATCCGCCACAGCAATTGCAATTGGGTTTCGGTGATCGCCGTACCCAATGGCGCGACACAGGCCTCGAAACCCGCCGGTCGCCAGCGCGATCACGTCCATATACCCTTCGGCGACGATCAGCGGCGCACCTTTGCCTGCCGCCTCGCGCGCGGGGCCGTGATTGTACAGGCTGCGCCCCTTGTCAAACAAATCGGTTTCCGGCGAATTCAGGTATTTGGCATTGTTGTCCGGGTCCATCGCCCGCCCGCCAAATGCAATGCAGCGCCCGCGCGGATCGCGGATCGGAAACATGATCCTGCCCCGAAACGCATCATAGGGCTTGCTGCCCTTGGTTGGCGGCTTGGCCAGACCTGCGCCCAAAATCAGATCAGGGGCGACCCCCTTGCCGGTCAGATGATCCCACAGCGCCTGCCACCCGTCCGGTGCAAACCCGATTTCAAACCGGTCCTGCACGTCCTGCGCCAGCCCGCGCCGTTCCAGATAGGCGCGCGCCTCGGTCGCGGCACCGGTTTTCAGTTGCAACCGGTAAAACTGCACCGCCTGCTCCATCACGTCGGCCAGTACCGTGCGATGATCCGATTTTTCCTGCGCTTTTGGATCGCGCGCAGGCATCGTCATCCCCGCTTCGCGCGCCAGAATCTCGACCGCTTCCATGAAGCCGACATTTTCGGTTTCCCGCACAAAAGAAATGGCATCGCCTTTGGCATGACAGCCAAAGCAATAATAAAACCCTTTGCGGTCATCGACATGAAAGCTGGCGGATTTTTCCTGATGAAACGGGCATGGCGCCCACATATCGCCCTTGGCGGTGTTGGATTTGCGCGCATCCCACATCACCTTGCGCCCGACAACCTGACTTAGGCTGGCGCGGCTGCGCAATTCATCAAGAAATCCGGCGGGAAGGCTCATGCTGTTTCATACCATAGATGCGTCACCGATGGCGACACCCCTAGTTGTTCATACAGGTGCCCAGCCACTCTGCGCGCAGATCGATCTTGCGCAGGTCGCGTTTCTTGATCTGGTAGATTTGCGCCGCAAACACCGGAATGGCGTTGCTGTAACGATCCGGCCATGCCGGATTTGTGTCTTCGATCGCTTTGCGAACCTTGCGCTCAGACACACCATCCAGCCGCGCCTGCTGCACCGCACCGGCGACATCTGCCTGATAGCCGCAATCAAGTTCCTTTTCGCTTTGGGCAAATGCGCCCGTCGCCAACAACGACAGGGACAGGGCGAAAGGCAGTAGTTTCAGGCGGGTCATCGGCAATCTCCGGAATCAGGTGCAAGTGCCCCAACCTACCCGCGTGCAGCCACGCCTTCCATAGCGGTTTTCAGATCGTGAACCAACGTTTGCGCCATCGACCGGAACACCATGATCAGCAGCGTATCAACACCCGTGCATGTGATCGATGCCGACATATGCATCAGATCGGTGCGCGCTGTATGGCCACGTTTGAAATGTTGCGCCCGCAGATCAACCGGCACCAGCCGCGCCAGCACATCGGCCGCGCCTTGCCCCTTCAATTGCATCACGGTCCACGCATCCGATTGATCGGTCATGGCCGCCAGTTTGGCCAGCTTCACATCAGGTGCCGGCCCGACCAGCAAAACATGGCTGGCGCCGAACCAGATCACCCGCGCGCCGTCCTTGCCCGTGGCGCGGTTGGGGCCAGGCATGGCCGCCCCGTGCGCCGCCTTCAACGCCTCCGAAAACGCCTTGCCCTGCCCTTTATAGGGTGAAAACGATGTCAGATGCCCCGCATCCACTTCGTTCAGTTCGACCGTTCCGATCTTGATCGGGGCCATTCCGCCTGCGGGGCTTTTCGCCATCAGTTTAGCCACGCACTTTGCCTCCTTCAGGATCAAAAAACACTGGGTGGCACACCTCACACAGGGTTTCGATGCCGCGCAGATGGTCGACCATACGCACGATCTCTCCGTGCCGGTCCGGCCCGTTTTTCAGAAATCCCAGCCCAAGATAGGACTGTAATGTCGGTGAAAACGCCACAGACGTGATATAGCCCTGATCATTCACCCGCACCGCGTCGTCTGTTTCGTTGAACAGATGCGCCCCGGCCGTCAGTTGTTTGACCGCCCCCACCGGTTTCAAGCCAACCAACCGTTCGCGGCTGTCTTCGGTCAGGCCATCGCGCTGCGACATGGTTTTGCCGATACAATCCTTTTTCGCGGACACCATCCGCTCCATCCCGATATCAAACGCGGTGGTGCGTCCGTGGATTTCAGCGTGGGTGATGAACCCCTTTTCGATCCGCAAGACATTCAGCGCCTCCATCCCGTAGGCACATCCGCCCAGCGCCTCGGCCCGCGCGACCAGCAACCGGAACAGGCTGTCGCCAAAGCGCGCCGGAACCGCCAGTTCATAGGCGTGCTCTCCGGAAAACGAAATTCGGAACAACCGCGCCCTGAACACCGGACAGGGTGACAGGCCCGCACGCCATGAACGGCCAGTTGTCATCGGTGATGGCCTCATCCAGCATGTCGTTCAGTAACGCCCGCGATTTGGGACCGGCGATGGCGAACTGCGCCCATTGTTCGGTGACCGAAATAAACGACACGTCCAGATCAGGGCACAGCGCCTGATGCACGAAATCCAGATGCCGCATCACCTGTCCCGCGGCGGCGGTGGTGGTCGTCATCACATAATGATGTTCGCCCATCCGTGCCGTCGTGCCGTCATCCATCACATACCCGTCTTCGCGCAGCATCAAGCCGTATCGCGTGCGCCCGACCTTCAGCGTTGAAAACATGTTGGTGTAAACGAAATCCAGAAACGCGGCGCGCATCCGGCCCCTGAATGTCGATCTTGCCCAGCGTTGACACATCACACACCCCGACGGCCTCGCGCACCGCGTTCACCTCGCGGTCACAAGACTGACGCCACGTGGTTTCCCCCTGCGTCGGAAAATAGCTGGGCCGATACCACATCCCGACCTCGATCATCGGCGCGCCGCGTTCAATGCTGGCCGCGTGGCTGGTGGTAAAACGCTGCGGCGCGAACCCTTTGCCCTGCGCCCCGGCCCCCATCGCCGCGATGGCCACGGGCGCATAGGGCGGGCGGAACGTGGTTGTACCGGTCTCGCGGAATACCGCGCCCCGTGGCATCCGCCAGCACCGCCAATGCGGCCACGTTGGAATTCTTGCCCTGATCCGTCGCCATCCCTTGCGTGGTATAGCGTTTCATATGCTCGACCGACCGGAAATTCTCGGTTGCGGCCTGTTTCACGTCCTTCACGCTCACATCGTTCTGGAAATCCAGCCAAGCCCGCCCTTTGCCCTCAACCGCCCAAAGCGGCGACAGCGCATAGGGTGTGTCATCGGCTACCGGAGCTTCCGTTTTCGCAGCTTTCAAACCCAGCGCTTTCAACGCGGATTGCGCCGCTTCAACACCCGCCGCCAGACAGGCCGCCGTTGAAAAATCACCGTTACAGGCCCCCGCCGTCACCATACCGGGGATCGCACCCGGCGTGGGCACAAAGGCGGCAATATCCTCGCGCCATGTGGGCCGCCCGTTCATATGGCAGGTCAGATGCACCGACGGGTTCCACCCGCCCGACATCGCCAGACAATCGGTGGTGATCTTTTCCTCACCGCGCGCGGTGCGCACCGTGATGCTTTCCAGCGCCTTGCGTCCGCCCGATCCGCACACCAGCGCCCCGGCGTAAACGGGATAATCCCCCGTCCGCGCCACATCCGCGCGGCTGTCGATCAGGGCCGCCACATGCACACCCGCCGCCACCAGATCCTGTGCCGTGCGATGCGCATCGTCATTGTTACCAAACACGGTGACAGACCGGCCCGGGCTAACCCCCCAACGGTTCAGATAGGCACGCACCGCCCCCGCCGTCATGATGCCGGGACGGTCGTTGTTCTGGAACGCGACGGGGCGTTCCAGCGCACCGGCCGCCAGAACAGACTGTTTCGCGGCAATCCGCCAGAAGGTTTCCAGCGGCGCGCCCGGCGCGCGGTTGGCAACGTGATGGCTCACACGTTCCAGCGCGGCATATGTCCCCTGATCATAGGCCCCTGTGACCGTCGTGCGCGGCATCAGGCGCACATTGTCCATCCCCGCCAGTTCCGCCAAAACCTCTTGTCACCCAGTCCGGCCCGGCCATGCCGTCAACCGCGTAGGTTTCCGCATTCAACCGCCCGCCCATGCGCGCGTCTTCGTCCGCCAGAATAACATCCGCCCCGGCCCGCGCAGCGACCAAAGCCGCCATCAGGCCGGTCGGCCCCGCGCCGATCACCAACAGATCGCAGAATGCATAGGCCCGTTCATATTTGTCCGGGTTGTTCTCGCCCGAGAGCGCCCCCAGCCCCGCCGCGCGCCGGATCACCGGTTCATAGAGCTTTTCCCAGAACGCACGGGGCCACATGAAGGTCTTGTAATAAAAACCGGCGCCCAGAAACGGCGCCGCCAGATCGTTGACGCTCATCAGGTCGAACTCCAGCGACGGCCAGTTGTTCTGGCTGCGCGCCTCAAGACCCGGATAAATTTCCTGCACCGTGGCGCGCACATTCGGCTCGCGCGCTGCCCCTGTGCCGATGGTCATCAGCGCATTGGGTTCTTCGCTACCAGCCGTCAAAATCCCGCGCGGGCGGTGGTATTTGAACGAACGCGCCACCAGCGTGATATCATTGGCCAACAACGCCGACGCCAGCGTATCCCCCGCAAAGCCGGAATAGGTCTTGCCATCAAATGAAAACGAAACCGGTTTGGACCGGTCGATCAGGCCTTTGCCATCAACCCTCATGCTTTGGCCCTTTTTACATCCGACGCCAGTTCCGTCTTGAAAATCTCGTGTGTCACTGTTGATCGTGTCACCACCACCCAGGCCGAACAACCACTGGTGTGATGCCACAGATCGCGCGTTTCACCTGCCGGGTTTTCGCGGTCATGCACATAGTCATTCCACGCATCCGCCCCCGCATCCGGTGCCGGGCGTGCCAGCGCGACCGCCGCCCCCTGATAATAGAATTCGCGCATATCGCGTTCACCACATAGCGGGCATTGAATTCTCATCTCACCGTCTCCTGCAGGGCGCGGCCTGCACTTTCTTTTTGCAATAAATACGGAAATCCCGACATTTCGGCCCCCTCAATGCAAATTGTGTTGAGAGCCGGTGCCCTCTTCATCCATCAACCCCCGACCGGTCCGGAACCGGTCAAGGCGGAACTTGGCGGCTGTGTCATGCGGTGTACCCGTGGCCATCAGATGGGCAAAGCTGAACCCTGACCCCGGCACCGCCTTGAAGCCGCCATAGCACCAGCCGCAATCAATAAACAAACCTTCGGTATCCGTCTTGTCGATGATGGGCGAGCCGTCCGGTGTCATATCCATGATCCCGCCCCAGCTGCGCAGCACCTTGGCTTTGCCGATCATCGGCATCAGCGTCATGCCCGCCTCCATAACATGCTCTTTCATCGGCAGATTGCCGCGTTGGGCATAGGTCGCATAGAAATCCAGATCACCACCAAAGACCAACCCGCCCTTGTCCGATTGTGAAATATAGAAATGCCCCATGCCAAAGCTGACGACATGATCAATGCATGGCTTGAGCCCTTCGGTGACGAAAGCCTGCAACACATGGCTTTCGATGGGCAGACGCATCCCCGCCATGGCCGCCACCTGACCTGACCGGCCCGCCACGACGATCCCCACCTTTTTGGCACGGATCGCGCCGCGCGTTGTTTGCACGCCGCGCACCTTGCCGTTTTCGATATCGATGCCGGTCACTTCGCAATTCTGCAACAGGTCCACACCACGCTGGTCTGCCCCCCGCGCATAGCCCCACGCCACAGCATCGTGACGCGCAGAGCCGCCGCGCGGATGCAGCAACCCGCCGAAAATCGGAAACCGCGTGTTTTCGAAATCCAGATAGGGCAGGTATTTGCGCACGCCTTCGCGATCCAGCAGCACCGCATCGTCCCCCTGATTGATCATCGCATTGCCACGGCGCGCGAACGCATCGCGCTGGCCGTCGGAATGGAACAGGTTGATCAACCCCCGTTGGGAATGCATCACATTGTAGTTCAGATCCTGTTCCAACCCTTCCCAAAGCTTCAAGGAATGGCTGTAAAACTCTGAATTTCCGGGCAGAAAATAGTTGGCGCGCACGATGGTGGTGTTGCGCCCAATATTGCCGCTGCCGATATAGCCTTTTTCCAGCACGGCAATATTGGTCATCCCGTGGTTCTTGGCCAGATAATAGGCCGTCGACAATCCATGCCCGCCGCCGCCGATGATCACGGCATCATATTCGGCCTTGGGCTCGGGATCACGCCAATGCGGGGTCCATCCCTTGTTACCGGTCAAACCCTCGCGCAGCACGCGCAACCCAGAAAACCGCATGTCAGACTCCCTACTGGACAGATGTGACCATAACCCGTCGCCGACCGGTCTATCAATAGGGCGAGAATATCCCAAACCGCTTTGCGACACGGTTATGTCCATGCACGACCGTGCCATCAAAAAGAATGCCCAAACCGGAAATCAAAACCGGATACAGCATCAGAAGTTCTGCAGGCCGTGTCACCGACCGGCAGTGATCAACAGGTCACGCTCCCGTTCGTGCCCAGCGTAATGTTGGCCGGAAACCAGATCGTCGGCGCGTCCGGCTCACCCGGATCCCCCAGCAGGATAAACGCGTCCGGATCTTCACCGCACACGGCCAGTTTTGTCTTCAGGCCCGCCCTGTCGGCCACAACGCGGGTCGCCAATCCCGCCCGCGCGGCCCAACCACGGATCACGGCGTTGGAAATACATTCCGGCGTCAGCGCACCGAACGCACATCGCCCTGTGGAAGGCTCGCGCAGATGAACGGCCTTGTGATCATCCAATGTGGGGCCCTCGTCTGCCCCTGCGGTTGCAGTGCCTGATTCCGCTTGCGCGCCTGTATCCGCCGGGGTTGCAGGTGCTGGGATCGGCATGCTGGCCCGCACCGCATAAGGGGATCGCACAAGCGTGGCATCAAACCGGCAGTCTTCTTCATCCGCAAGACATTTCTCGGCCTCGGATTCGATCCGGTCCAACGCAACAAGCGCCATATCCTGCATGTCTTCCAGCAGCCTGATGCCGGTGTCGTCTATGGCACCCAACGTCCGCGTGCAGGGTGTCTCGGCGACGCAATTGACCAGCGGCATCAAATACGCATCCGGTGTTTCAAGCACATCGACAATGTCCGCGTATAGCTGCGTGTAAGACGACCACAAAGCCACGAGTTCATCATGCTCGACCTCTTGCGGAAGGATGTCCGCACCGCGCGGAAAATTCTCAAGCACCTGATAGGGCGTGATGCTGATTTCAAACACCTTTCCCGCCTGCGCCGCGGCATAGGCCAGATCCTCGATCCGCGCGATGGCCGCCGCCGCGTCCTTGGGCAGTTTCGTGCGAATTTCAGAGGCCGGATCATCCGCATCCAGATCAGCCGCCCCGCCCTGCTGGATAAAGGCCAGCGTGCGCGTCAGGTTTTCGGTTCCGGATTCAGAACTGCCACTGGCCGCCGCTTCTACCTTGACGCCCCAACCGGACCCTTTGACAGAGGCTTTCATGCTTTCCCGTTCTGTTTTGCTGGTCGTTTCGGTGGTGGCCAACAGATAGGCCCGCGCACCATCCACGGTCGAAGAGACATACCCCTCGCCGCAAGTTTCCTGAAACCGTTCGATATCACGCTTGGCCATCGCCGCGGCGGCCTCTGTCAGGCGCACGGCGCGCCCGCCCTTGGCCGCCGGTGGTGCCGCGAACATTGCCGAATTCAGCACTTCGGCATTGACCAGAAAACTGACCGATGTGGAGGAAACGCTCGAATTCTTGGCAAAGGATGCCTTGCCGCTGGCCTCATACCCGATCGCCTTGACCGAAACCGAGGCCGACACGTTCATCGCCTTGGACAGCGAATAGCTGTCGCGCACTTCCTTGATTGTAATGTCAGAAGATTGCGCCTTGCGTTGTACCGGCTCAAAGACAACGCATACCGTGGGCACAGGTTCGCCGCGGGCCTGGCTCCATCCCCAGCCAAGCTCGACGACTTCGGGCGCTTCAACATTGAAACTGCCTTCTGATGCCTCGTCATCCTGCGCGGCACGCACTGGCGCGCGCGGGCGCGGCGCATTCCACGCTTGGGTTAGTCGAACCGGATCAGACGTTTGCGGAACGGGCGGCGCGGGGCGCGCCTGCTCCTCTTTCTCGGTTAGAGACTGGGCAAAAAGATATCCGCCAAATGCAAATGTCGCTGCCACGAGGGCAACCCCGATATAGTGTTTCGACGTTATCAATGGCGCAGGCGCGCTGGCATTTTCCTGCGAACCGGTGTCCGGAGTCTGCGACATGTTTCACCTCATTCAATCAACCTAAAAGAATGACGGCATTCAGTCGCATGACCTAAGGTAAAGCAAGGATTTTGCCCGGATAGGCCGTTTTTTGCCCATTCGGAGACATCCAGACCGACATGGACCCGCGCACAAAATGCGCAGGTCGCACGGTTTTTTCGGGCCTACAGCCCCTTCGCGCGGTAGCTGGCTGCCACCTTGGTGATGGCCACCAGATAGGCGGCGGTGCGCAAATCATCTACATCCTCGCGGGAATGCCAGACCTCGCGCATGGATTGGTAGGCAATGCGCATCGTATCATCCAGACCCGAGCGGACCAGCTCAAGCTCGCCCGCGCCGCGCAGATACTTGGTCTTGAAATCGGGCGACAACGTCCATCCCAATTGCTTGTCCGCCGACAGGCGCTCCAATTCGTCCACAACCAGTTGGTGGCGGCTTTCTTCCTGACGGCGCTGCATCCGGCCGAACCGGATATGGCTCAGGTTTTTGACCCATTCGAAATACGACACGGTCACACCGCCTGCGTTGGCATACATATCCGGAATGATCACAACGCCTTTTTCGCGCAGAATATCATCCGCACCTGCCGTGACCGGCCCGTTGGCCGCTTCGATGATCAGGTTCGCCTTGATCCGGTCCGCGTTGGACAGATTGATCACCCCTTCCAGCGCGGCCGGAATAAGAATGTCACAGTCTTCTTCCAGCACAGCCGCCCCTTCTGCTGAATGGGCCGCGTCGGGGTACCCTGTCACGCCACCGTGTTTTGCAATCCAGCGGTAGACAGATTCAACGTTCAACCCCTTGGGATTGAACAACGCGCCGTCGCGCTCGATGATGCCGGTGATTACACTTCCGTCTTCTTCAGACAGAAACTTGGCCGCGTGGTACCCCACATTGCCCAAGCCCTGAACAATCACACGTTTTCCGTCCAGCGTGCCGGTCAGCTTTGCCGCCTTGATATCTTCGGGATGGCGGAAGAATTCCTGCAACGCATATTGCACGCCCCGCCCCGTCGCCTCGACCCGGCCAGAGATACCACCGGCGTTCAGTGGTTTGCCCGTCACGCAGGCGGCAGAGTTGATGTCGGTTGTGTTCATGCGCTTGTACTGGTCGGCAATCCACGCCATTTCCCGTTCCCCGGTTCCCATATCTGGCGCGGGCACATTCTGGCTGGGGTGGATCAGGTCACGCTTTGCCAGTTCATAGGCAAACCGTCGGGTAATCAGTTCCAGTTCATGTTCATCATATTCGCGCGGATTGATCCGCAACCCGCCCTTTGAGCCGCCAAAAGGCGCTTCGACCAGCGCACACTTATACGTCATAAGCGCCGCCAAAGCTTCGACTTCGTCCTGATTGACGCCGATGGCATAGCGAATGCCACCCTTGACCGGTTCCATATGTTCCGAATGGACCGATCTGTAGCCGGTGAACGTCTGTATCTGGCCGCGCAAGCGCACGCCAAACCGCACGGTATAGGTCGCATTGCAGACCCTGATTTTTTCCTCAAGCCCGGGCGGCAGGTCCATCAGGGCAACCGCACGGTTGAACATCAGGTCTACGCTTTCGCGAAAACTCGGCTCTGTCTTGGCACTCATGTCATTCATTATTCTCTCCCGTTGGGTGCAGAACGCGACTCGCCCTGTCGTTGCTTATCTTCCCCACACCCTAAGACGAACCTGCGATAAAGTGCCAATTTTTTATGCATTTTAAGAAAAACCGGGCCACCCGACCCGATTGCGGCAAAATTGTGGCGCACCTGTTCCCATGCAGAAACAATGCGCCTCTGCAGCCTGAATCATCACATCAATGTCGTGCAAACCTCGTGATTTTATCGGCAAACCGCCAAAATTTGGACACTTTTGTCTGCAACAAAGATGATCGAAGGAATGGGTGTAGACGGTTTGCGACTTTGTTTGGTGAGTTGAAAAAGGTGACAGTGATGGAAAACAATACCCTGAGCCAGAAAGGCTCTGTTACGGATGCCGTGTCAGGCAGCCCCAACAGGCCGTTCAATCGCAAGATGCGCAGGATGATCACGCGTTTCAGCCGTGATGAGGATGGCGTGATTACCATTTTCGCCGTCTACATGCTGCTGCTGATCGTTGCCATTGGCGGATTTGGCGTTAACCTGATGCACAACGAAATGGTGCGCACCAAGGTGCAGTCCACGCTGGACCGCGCCATTCTGGCCGCCGCCGATCTGGAACAAACTCTTCCCGCCGACGAGGTGGTCGAAGACTATTTTGCCAAGGCCGGCATGTCGCAATATCTTGAGGGTGTGCAGGTCACACCAGGCCCGGCCCTTCCGACTACATATTTCCGCATCGTCAAGGCGACAGCGCGCACCGAAACACCATTTCTGTACATGCCGTGGGATTATTACCGGGGCATCACCAGAACGCTGCCAGTGGTTGCGTCCGGTCAGGCCGAAGAAGTTATCAACAACGTAGAAATCTCGTTGGTGCTTGACGTGTCCGGTTCGATGAACAGCAACAGCCGGCTTTACAACCTGAAGATTGCGGCAAAGGAATTCGTGGACCAGATGCTCGACAACAGCCGCGACGACCGGCTGTCCATCTCGATCATCCCCTACGCCACCCAGGTGTCGATGCCTGACGAAATGATCGCAGAATTCAACGTACAGGGAACCAACCCCTATTCGAACTGCATCAATTTCAGCGGTTCCGATTTCAACGACCGGGCTGTTTCGACAACGGCCTCGTTCCAGCGCACCATGCATTTCGACCCGTGGAACAGAAATGACGGACGTGATGACGATCCGGTCAATCTGGTGTCCAGCCCGGTCTGCGAAGACCGGGATTCCCGCGAAATCCTGATGCTGACCGATGATCGTCAGAAGCTGAAAGACTATATCGACGACCTGTCTGCCCGCGGCAACACATCGATCGATATCGGGATGAAGTGGGGCACCGCCCTGCTGGATCCGGCCATGGCCCCCGTTGTGGATGCCATGATTGCTGCCGGCGAAGTCCCAGATCGGTTCGATCTGCGCCCCTTTGCATACGACGATCAGGAAACCCTGAAAGTTGTGGTTTTGATGACAGACGGACAGAACACCAGCCAGTATTACATCGAAAACGATCACCGGTCCGGTGAATCGGATGTCTACTGGAACGAACGGAACGAAGAATATTCGATCTGGAACAAACGCAACGGCGACAGCAATGACGGCTTGTTCTACTGGGTTGACGACGACAGATGGCGCGACCATCCCAAAGGCAATGGCCATTGGGACTGCGGCAAGGAAGGCCTGCGCGGCTATCCTGACGATTTCGACGGCGACGGCATCGAAAACGAATATTTCTGCTACGTGGTTCCTAATCAGGACGACAATGAAAGCGGCACAGCCGTCAACCTGTCCTATCCTGAACTGTGGGCCTACACGTCGATCCGCTATAACACGGAACAGAACTATTACCCGTGGATGAACGACAGCCAGGCGCGCAGCCAGTGGCGCTATGGTGTGTATGACACTGTCGGTTCGGGCACCAAAGACAACCGGACCAAGGCGATTTGCGATGCTGCAAAAGCGGAACGCATCGTGGTTTACACCATTGGCTTCGAAGCACCTTCCGGCGGGGTATCGGTTCTGAAGGATTGCGCCAGTTCGCCCAGCCACTTCTTTGATGTGGACGGCCTTGAAATCTCGAACGCGTTCAGATCGATCGCGCAACAGATCACACAGCTGAGGCTGACCCAATGACCCGCGCAATGTCCAGATTTCTGCGCCGGTTTCGCAAGGACGAAGGCGGCCAACTCGCAATTGAATTCGTGATCATGGTGCCCCTGTTGTTCACCGTTTTTCTGACCTCGGTTGAATTGGGTATCTATTCAATGCGCCAGATGTGGCTTGATCGCGGGTTGGACATGACCGTGCGGCTGGTCCGTCTGAACACAGGTCAGGTGCCGGATCACGACGATCTGAAAGACATGATCTGCGAACGCGCCGGATTTATCCCGGATTGCTCCAACAGTCTGAAACTGGAAATGCGCCGGGTCGATCCACGCAATTTCGTCGCGCTCAGCCAGACAGCCGATTGTTCGGATAAATCGCAGCCCGTTCTGCCCGAAAACGCGCCCACCTATATCACAGGTCAGGAACATGACCTGATGGTGTTGCGGGCCTGCGTAACATTCGATCCGCTGTTTCCGACAACGGGTCTTGGGTTCGACTTTGCCCAGAACGCAGATGGCGCGGGTCAGGCGCAAATGACGGCCATGTCGGCCTTTGTACAGGAGCCGGGAAATTGAATACCTTTTCTTTCTGGCTGAAACGCCACGCCCGCCGCTTTTCTTCTGATGAAAAAGGCAACATCGCCGTCGAAGCGACCATTGTCCTTCCGATCATGTTCTGGGCCTATCTGTCGTTGTTTTCGATCTTTGACGCCTATCGGCAATACACGGTCAGCCAAAAGGCCGCCTATACCATCTCGGATCTGATTTCGCGTCAGACAACGCCGATCGACAATGATTTCCTTGATAGTTCGCGCGCCTTGTTCGACATGCTGACGCGGTCAAGCAACCGGCCGTCGATCCGTCTGACCATCCTCAAATATGACGAAGACAGTGACACCTACGAGGTTCAGTGGTCCAAAGTGCGCGGATCGTTTGGCGCGCTTGTCAACGAGAATGTAGACGACTGGCACACCAAGCTGCCGGTGATGCCGGATCAGGAAAACGTGATCGTTTTCGAAACGACGGCGGAATTCGATCCGTTGTTTGATACGGGTCTGGAAAACCGCACGATTTCGAATTTCGTGTTCACCCGCCCGCGCTATGCACCGCAGGTTTTGTGGCAGGATTAACCGTCTGACAGATCACGCATCGCCAGCATTGCGGCCAGCGTTTCCGACATAAACCGCGTGTCACGCCCCGGCGTGACACCGCCAACACCCACACGGCGTCCCATACGCCACCACAACCCGGGTCGCCAGATGCGCGATCCGGGTTGTTTTGTTTTGATCAGGAACCCGTGGGATGGTTTGAATGCGAAAAACCCGCGATCAACCGACACGATATCCTCGACCCGGGCCAGCACAGCGCCATCCGTGTCGCGCAGTTCGGTTTCCGTCAATTCAAGACCGTGATCTGTCGCGCGGCGCATTTTTTCACCCATCCAAAGCGCCGCCGGCCCCCACCACAAGCAGGAAAACCTGCCATTGCACCGCAGGCGGTTGGGCCAACGCAATATAGATCAGCATGAACCCAAGCACGCCCATCATCACAATGCCCATCCAGCGCCGCGCAGGGGATGCGCGCACACTGGCCAGAATTTCATCGTTCATACTGCCGTCCTTTATGCCTCAACAGAAACAGGCTTTAGCCGCCCTTGCACAAAAGGAACAGGGCAATCAGGCCGGCGGTCTGACTTCGTAACCGGCCTCTTCGGGTTCATCATCGATCAACTCGGTCGGGAATCCGTCCGCCAGAACCTTCAAGCCCTGTCGCCTCTTCCAGCCGTTCAATGATCCGGTCCGATTGGGCGCGTTCGCCATACCGGTTCTGACCGTCGCGCATGATTTCGATCATCAGCGGCGAAATTTCCAACGGAACGTTGTGATCGTCCGCAATTTTCTGGAACAGCCCGATGTCCTTTTGCACAAGGTCCATGGTGAAATTCACATCGCGCGACCCCGACAGGATCAACTGGCTTTCGGTTTCATGCACAAAGGACGTGCCAGAACTGATCTTGATCGCCTCGTATGTCGTCGCCATGTCCAGCCCGGCCGCCTTCATCGTCACCATCGCTTCGCACAGGGTCAGCAGGTTGGCGGTGGCCAGATAATTCGTCATCACCTTCAACACCGATGCGCTGCCCAACGGGCCGGTATGCAAGACACGACGCCCCATAATCGTCAGGAACGGCAGCATTTTTTCGAACGACTCGCGGTCGCAGCCTGCGAAAATACTGATATTTCCGGTATCCGCCCGATGGCACCCGCCTGATACCGGGCATTCCACCGCCGTGCCGCCGCGTGCAATCACTTCGGCCCCCAAACGGCGAATTTCGGATGCGTCCGTGGTCGACATTTCCATCCAGATCTTGCCCGCTCCGACATGGGGCAGCATTTCTTCCACCACGGCCGCACTTGCTGCGGGGCTGGGCAGGCAGGTGATCACCGCATCACAGCCTTGCATCATCTGCGCGGGCGAACCGCCCGCTGTCGCCCCCTTGGCCACGAACTTTTCAACCTGTGCCGGATCAAGATCATGCACAACCAGATCAATGCCGTTGCGCAACAGGCTGCCTGACAGTTTGTGCCCGACATTCCCCAACCCGATAAACCCTACTTTCATGCGTATCCCTTTCGCTTTTGCCGGAAACTGGGGGCTATTTTGCGCCCTGTCTTTTCCATTTGCGACCGTTGAACCCGACAAAGGGAACAGCTAGCCTGCCGGTCATGTCCTACCCCTCGAACCAGCCTGACCAGCGCGAAGGCGATGCCGCCGCCGGCATTGACGTGACCGAAGGATTTCGAACGGTTCGAACAGCGAAATGACGTGTTCACCCGGGCGTTCTGGGATGACAGCGTGCGCAGCAAACAGACCGATGCGTTTTTCGCGTCCTACCGGATGGAGGCCACGCCGCGCCGCGGTGACGGGTTTACCCAGCGCGATTTTGCGTTGCGCAACGCTTCATGGCTGATTTCCGACATCATGACAGACCGGCACGCCGATCAGGGGCGGCGCGAAGGGTTTCAGGCCCCGTTCAGCTATGACACGCCCGTCGCACCCGATCAGGTCGCGATTGATGATCCCGCCAAAATGAACGCCGAGATCAAACGCATCGCACGGTTTTTCGGGGCTGATCTGTGTGGCATCACCGATCTGGACGACCGGTGGCTTTATCAATCGCGGGTGGACACGCGCGATTTGTCGGCCGCCCCCAATGATCTGCCCGATGGCCTGACCTCGGTGATTGTTCTGGGCCACGAAATGGATGAAGCGCTGGTGGCCACCTACCCGTCCGCACTGGCCGGTGCCGCCACGGGGCGCGAATACAGCCACGAGGCGGCGATTGTCCTGCAACTGGCCGCCTACATCCGCAATCTGGGGTATGAGGCCGTCGCTTCTATGAATGATACCGGCCTTGTCATTCCCTATGCGGTCAAGGCCGGTTTGGGCGAATATGCCCGCAACCAGTTGGTGATCACACCCGAATTCGGGCCACGGCTGCGGTTTTCCAAGATTTTCACCAATATGCCGCTGACCCATGATGCTGCCAAACCGCTGGGCGTGCGCGCCTTCTGCGATATCTGCACCAAATGCGCCGATGCCTGCCCCGTCAAGGCGCTGCCCTATGGCCCGCCAACGACGGGCGGCGAAAACGTATCGGCCCTCAAAGGCGTGCGCAAATGGACATCGGATGCGGAAAAATGTTTCGGGTTCTGGGCCAAAACCTCGACCGATTGCGCGATTTGCATGCGGGTCTGCCCGTTCAACCGCGATTTTCGCATCTGGCATCACCGCCTGTGGCTGAAACTGGCGCTGTCGCCGTTTCGCAGATTGGCATTGTGGTTGGATCGCAAGCGCGGCGGGCGCAGCAAACCGTCCAAATGGTGGGATAGCCCAAACAGCTGACACCCCCCTGTCTGCGCGTTTTCGCACAGCCCCCGTTCTTGGCCGCCAATTGCCGACAGATCAACGCGGCCCTATTTCTACGTCAACTGAATGCTCAGACAAGAGGCGATCATGTCCCTTCGACCCACATTAGAAACACGTCAGGCCGTTCCAACCATGGAAGGTGCCGGCGTAAAACTGCACCGCGCGTTCGGATTTCAGGACCCGTCAGAGCTTGACCCGTTCCTGTTGTTCGATGATTTCCGCAACGAACGCCCCGAGGATTTCATCAAGGGCTTTCCGTGGCATCCCCATCGCGGCATTGAAACCATCACCTATGTGCTGTCGGGCACCGTGGATCACGGCGACAGCCTTGGCAACACCGGCACCCTTGGCGCGGGCGATGTGCAATGGATGACCGCCGGTTCCGGCATCCTGCATCAGGAAATGCCGCACGGAAACGCCAACGGCCAGATGCACGGCTTTCAGCTGTGGGGCAACCTACCCTCGGCCATGAAGATGACCGCGCCGCGCTATCAGGATGTGAAAGGCCGCGAAATCCCGGAAGTGATCGACGATGACGGCACCCGCGTCAAAGTGGTTGTTGGCAGTTATTGGGGCAAAACCGGCCCTGTCGATGGCATCGCCGCAGACCCGCAATATCTGGATATCTTTGTGCCCGCAGGCGTGAAAAAGACATTCAAGATAGATACTTACAGGCGCGCCTTCGCGTATATTTTCGAAGGCGCCGGCGCCTTTGCCGACGCCAGTCAACCCACCGGCGTGTTGCTGGAAAAAGAAGTCGGCGGCGAGGAAGTGAACATTCGCGATCTAAGCGGCAATCGCACGCTCGTCCGCTTTGGTACAGGCGAGGAAGTGACCGTTCAGGCGGGGCCGGACGGTGTGCGGTTCCTGCTGATCTCGGGCGCGCCGATTGATGAACCCGTCGCGTGGCACGGCCCGATCGTGATGAACACCCAAGACGAACTGATGCAGGCGATGAAAGAACTGCGCAACGGCACGTTCATCAAACCCGCCCACTGACCAAGACGCTTGGGGCGGCGCACCGCCGCCCTAGGCCGCCACCGCCTTGCGCACCATATCCCAGTAGATCGTTTCCACCTGGTCCAGGGACAGTCGCCCCTTTGATCTGTACCACGTGTTCACGCCGGTCAGCATCGCGATCAGGCCCAGCGTCGCAATTTTTGGATCGGGTACAGAAAACACGCCCGCTTCTACACCCCGGTGCAGAATCGTTTCCAACTGGTCCTCGTACTGCCCGCGCAAATCCTCGATTATTTCGAAATTGTCCGGCGTCAGATTGCGCAATTCCATGTAGGAAATGAAAACCGCTTCGGTACGTTCCAGATGAAACCGGATATGGAACCGCGTAAACTGTTCCAGCGCATCCAGTGGTGCCATCTCCGGAACGGTTTCGCGCGCGGCCAGCAAGTCTTCCATGTGGCTGCGCAGCAGATCGAACAACAGCGATTGCTTGTCCGTCGTGTAATTATATAGCGCCCCCGCCTGCACCCCGACGGCACTGGCGATCTGGCGCATCGAAACCGCCGCAAACCCGTGCTGCGCGAACAAACGCTGCGCTTCGGCCCGCACGCGCGGACCTGTAATATCAGAATGGGATCCCGCCGTGCGTGCCATAAAACGGTTTTATCTGAACATCCGTTCAAATCAAAGCCCTGCTTGCGCCCAAATCCCAACTCGGGCATCACTGCGACAGTCTTGGGGATCAAAACCATGCGTTTGTCATGCTTTGGCATCTTGTTTTTGTTGATACCGGCGTGTGCGCCGTTCCCCGATCTGGATGACGCGCTGCCCCCCGGCGCGGAAGATCAGGAATATCCGACGCTGCAACCGCTGGAACCGGTCTTGGCACGCGCTGCCCCCACAACGCCCGATGCAGAAGAAACCGCCGCTGCGCTGGATGCGCGCATTGCAGCGCTGAACGCGCGGGCGGAAGACTTGCGCAAGCGCGATGCCGAATAGATAAACTGGCCGGCCCCTTGTTTTGCCCGCCCCAATGCGTTGCACGGCGCACTGGAACCCGCTACATCGCCCTAGATAAAACTGACGCAGGCAAAGGACGCCCCATGACACAACAATTGCGGCTCGGGATTGCAGGGCTTGGCACTGTCGGCACAGGTGTCGTCAAGATTATCCGCTCCAAGGCCGCCCTTCTGGCCGCACGCACCGGAACGAACATTTCGATCACGGCCGTCAGCGCCCGCGACAAGGCCAAGGATCGCGGCGTCAACCTGTCGGGATATGCATGGGAAGATGATCCTGTCGCCCTGGCGCGGCGCGCCGATGTCGATGTGTTTGTGGAACTTATGGGCGGAACGGACGGGCCAGCCAAGGCCGCAACCGAGGCCGCGATTGCGGCAGGCAAGGACGTTGTAACCGCCAACAAGGCCATGTTGGCCATTCACGGCCAATCGCTTGCCCAATTGGCCGAAGAGGCTGGCCGCCTGATCCGGTTCGAAGCGGCTGTCGCAGGCGGCATTCCGGTCATCAAGGCGCTGACCGAAGGCTTGGCCGGAAACGAGATTACCCGCGTGATCGGCGTCATGAACGGATCATGCAATTATATTCTGACACGCATGGAAAATGCCGGCCTCAGCTATGAAGAGGTTTTTGCCGAAGCAGACGGTCTGGGCTATCTCGAAGCCGATCCGCAACTGGATGTCGGCGGCATTGATGCGGCGCACAAACTGGCGATCCTGTCGTCGATCGCGTTTGGAACGCAGGTTGATTTTGACGGCATCGAACTGGAAGGCATCGAACGCGTCAGCATCGAGGATATCCGCCATGCCGCCGATATGGGGTTCAAGATCAAGTTGCTGGGCGTTGCACAAAAAACCGGGCGTGGTCTGGAACAACGGATGATGCCGTGCCTTGTGCCGGATACATCGGCCTTGGGGCAACTGGATGGCGGCACCAATATGGTCGTGCTGGAAGGTGACGAAGTGGGTCAGGTCATGCTGCGCGGCGCCGGGGCCGGCATGGGCCCCACGGCAAGCGCCGTTCTGGCCGATGTCTGTGATATTGCCCGCGGTGTGCGCCTGCCCACCTTCGGGCAACCCGCCGCACAATTGCTGAAATCGACACCCGCGCGCTCGGTTCTGCCAGCCCCCTATTATCTGCGCATGCAACTGCTGGACAAACCCGGCGCGCTGGCCAAGGTTGCAACTGTCCTTGGCAACGCCGGTGTGTCAATCGACCGGATGCGCCAATATGGCCATTCCGAACACACCGCGCCCGTGCTGATCGTGACCCATAAAACCACACGCACCGCGCTGGACGAGGCGCTGGCCGCAATGCAAGGCACCGACGTTCTGGCCAGCACCCCCGTTGCTTTACGGATCGAGAATGTCTAGTGCCATTAGCCAAAGCACCCGTTGGCGTGCAAGTTGCACAAGAAAAGTAAGGATAGTTTGATGAGCACCGCACCTGTTGAATTTCATGACCGAATGCTGTCCCTCGGTCTGGCCCGCGTCTCCGAGGCAGCGGCGCTTGCGTCGGCCCGGCTGGTCGGGCACGGCGATGAAAAAGCCGCTGACCAGGCCGCTGTCAACGCGATGCGCGAACAACTGAACCTGCTGGACATTGCAGGCGTGGTCGTGATTGGCGAAGGCGAACGCGACGAGGCGCCGATGCTCTATATCGGCGAAGAAGTCGGAACCGGCAAAGGCCCCGGCGTTGATATCGCGCTGGACCCGCTGGAAGGCACGACGCTGACCGCCAAGGACATGCCCAACGCCCTGACCGTAATTGCGATGGGCCCACGCGGATCGATGCTGCACGCGCCGGATGTCTACATGGACAAGCTGGCCATCGGTCCGGGCTACGCCGAAGGCGTTGTGTCGCTGGACATGACACCGCAAGAGCGGGTCAAAGCACTGGCCAAGGCGCGCAACTGCAAAGCATCGGACATTACCGTCTGCATTCTGGAACGCCCCCGCCATGACGAAATGATTGCCGAAGTGCGTGCAACGGGAGCCGCCATCCGCCTGATCACCGATGGCGACGTGGCAGGTGTGATGCATTGTGCCGAAGCGGATGTGACCGGAATCGACATGTATATGGGCGCAGGTGGCGCACCCGAAGGTGTACTGGCCGCCGCCGCATTGAAATGCATGGGCGGCCAGATGTTCGGCCGCCTGCTGTTTCGCAACGATGATGAACGCGGACGCGCCGCCAAAGCAGGGATCACCGATCTGGACCGGATTTACAGCCGCGACGAAATGGTCACCCAAGATGTGATCTTTGCCGCCACCGGCGTGACAGGCGGAACGCTGTTGCCCGGTATCAAGCGCGAAGTTGGCTGGTATACCACCGAAACATTACTGATGCGGTCCAAAACCGGATCGGTGCGGCGGATGCAGTACCGGACCCCCGTCAGCTGATCACCGTCCGCTCATGCAGGACGAAACCGGCCCGCGACCGCTGCGGATCTAACAACAGGGGCTCTTGTGGCATTTCTTGACGTCGAAACATCGTTGACCGGACGCCGGTGGATCGGCCCCGAGATCGAGGTTCAGCGCGCCGCCGATGCCATGGCCCAGTCCACCACCCTGCCGCAGGCGTTGTGTCAGGTTCTGGCCCGCCGCGGCGTGGCAAGCGAAGACGCGCCCATGTTTCTGTCGCCGCAATTGCGCGACCTGTTGCCCGACCCGCGCACACTGAAAGATATGCAAACGGCTGCGGCGCGCTTTTTACAGGCGGTGCACGCACGCCAGCGCATTGCGGTGTTTGCCGACTACGACGTCGATGGCGGCAGTTCGGCTGCGTTGCTGATTGACTGGCTTCGCCAGATGGGTCTGACCGCCACTCTATATGTGCCCGACCGGATCGATGAAGGGTACGGCCCGAACGATGAGGCCATGGCCGAACTGGCCACAGCCCACGATCTGATCATCTGTGTGGATTGCGGCACCCTGTCCCACGGCCCGATTGCTGCCGCCAAAGGGGCGGACGTGATTGTGCTCGATCACCATCTGGGCGGGGAAACCCTGCCACCCGCACTTGCCGTGGTAAACCCCAACCGGCAGGATGAAACCGGCGATCTGGGGTATCTTTGCGCAGCGGGTGTGGTGTTTTTGATGCTGGTCGAGGCCGGGCGACAGTTGCGCGACGCCGGGCAAAAAGGCCCCGATCTGATGGGCATGCTGGATCTTGTGGCGCTGGCCACGGTCGCGGATGTGGCCCCCCTGATCGAAGCGAACCGCGCCTTTGTGGTGCAAGGCCTGAAAGTGATGGCGCGTCGGGAACGCCCCGGACTGGTGGCGCTGTCCGATGTCGCCCGATTGGACGCCGCCCCTGCCACCTATCATCTTGGCTTTCTGCTGGGTCCGCGCGTCAATGCGGGGGGCCGCATCGGTCAGGCCGATCTGGGCGCACGGCTGCTCGGCACCGCAGACCCGCACGAGGCCGCAGCCATCGCCGAACGGCTGGACGCGCTGAACACAGAACGGCGCGATATCGAAGCGGCCGTGCGCGCGGCGGCCATGGCACAGGCCGAAGAACGCGGACTTGATGCGCCCTTGGTCTGGGCCGCAGGCGAAGGCTGGCATCCCGGCGTGGTCGGCATTGTCGCCGCCCGCCTGAAAGAGGCCAGCAACCGGCCCGCCATTGTGATCGGTCTGGAAAACGGCATTGGAAAAGGCTCGGGGCGGTCTGTGTCCGGCGTTGATCTTGGGGCGGCGATCCAGCGCCTTGCCGCCGAAGGCCTGTTGATCAAAGGCGGTGGTCACAAAATGGCTGCCGGACTGACAGTGGCACAGGATCAACTGGAGCCCGCGATGGAACGGCTGGCCCAACTGATGCAGAAACAGGGCGCAGACCGGCTTGGCCCCGCCGATTTGCGGGTGGATGGTGTTTTGATGCCGGGGGCCGCCACCGTGGAATTGATTGAACAGATCGAACGCGCCGGCCCCTATGGCGCAGGCGCGCCCGGCCCGCGCTTTGTGTTTCCCGACATGCAGATCAAATTCACCAAGCGGGTCGGCGAAAGCCATCTGAAACTGACCTTTGGCGATGGTCTAGGCGCCACGCTCGACGCGATCAGCTTTGGCGCTTATGACACCGCGCTTGGCGCAGCGCTTGATGCCCATGGCGGTGCCCGCTTTCATCTGGCCGGCCGGCTTGAGATCAACACATGGCGCGGGCGTCAAACCGTTCAACTCCGCCTCGAAGACGCCGCCCCCGCCTGAACCGCCACGCAGAAAAACTGCGCCAAACCGCAAATTTCTGCTTGCGCCTGACGAGTGGATTGCCTAATCACCCGATCACCACTTAGTGGCCCGTTCGTCTATCGGTTAGGACGTCAGGTTTTCAACCTGAAAAGAGGGGTTCGACTTCCCTACGGGCTGCCAGTGGCGTTTCCCCACATTCGATTTTTCCTACGTGGTCGGCGCGACGTGGACGGCTGATCGCGCGGCTAATTGCGCAAATCGGGCGTGTAGAACCGGTGGCAGGCGCGTCCCGCGTGTTTTGACGCGTAAAGTGCCACATCGGCGTCGGCTAAAATACGGTCGGGTGTGGGTCTTGCGTAGTCGGACGACAGGACGGTGCCGATGCTGGCGGACACCCGACAGGTTTTGCCTTCAAAAAGTACCGGCTTTTCCAGCCGCGCGATAATCCGCTGCGCCAGATGATCCAAGGTGGCGTGATCCGTCAGGCCCGGAAACAGCAGCACAAACTCGTCCCCGCCGACACGGGCCACAATATCTGTCTGGCGCACCACTTCCAGCATCTGGGCGGACACATGTTGTAACACATGATCGCCCGCAGCATGGCCCCGAGTGTCGTTGACGGCTTTGAAAAAATCCAGATCAAGGTGCATCAGCGCGAACTGTTCGCGGTTTTCGATCATCCGCCCAAGGGCGTTATCCATCGCACGGCGGTTTTTCAGCCCGGTCAACGTATCGGTCAGTGATTGTTCCTTGGCGGCAATCATCGCGCTTTGCAGGCGCAGGTTCAGGGTGCGTGACGCCTCCATCGCGGCTGATTTCGCTTCGATCAGATAAAGCATTTCAACGGCAAGGTCGGTCACAGAAAAATCAGCACTTGTAAGGGCATAGGTCGCCACAGCGTCATGGATCGACATGCCAAAGCCCAAGGTTACGATCACCTGTTCCGGCGCAGGCCCTTTGATGACACAGCCTTTCAGGGTGGTGCGCGGGGTCGCGCGGAATGCCAGATGCAACTTGACGCCGCTGACCGCAAGAAGCCCGGCCATGGTGGTGACAGAACGCGGCCTGTGCAGTTCAAAAACCTCTAGAAAGCGCCGCCCCGGCAACGGGATGTCAGGCCGCAGCTTTTGCAATGTTGGCCCCGCATGCAAGATATGGCCCGTTGCATCCAACACCGCATGCATCGGGCACAGTTGATCCAAGACGGGGCCAAGGTCAGATCTGCTTTGGTTCTGGTTTGTCATGGCGCCCCCACCCCAAGGCTGAAACTGCGCCCCTGGGAAAACTTGTGGTCAATCAACAGGATCGAAACGGTTTCCGTTCCGGTGTGACGACCGTGATGTTCCAGAAGCACCAGTGCGCCGTAATCATCCGCCATCGCGCGCAACACCCCGACCAGAACGTGGCCAAAGCCCGGCTGCTCTGACCGGCAGATCAGGCTGAACCGGTCGACCGCATGTTCGCGCAATTCGATGTCCGGCAATTCAAGATCCGAAACGGCCATGCGCGCCCGATCCGGCAAATCATCGAGTGAGTGCAGAAACTCGACAAAATCGGCACCACCAAAGCGCAACAAGCGGCGCAATGCCTCAACATTGGGGTTGGACACCAGATAGGTGCCGATATCTTCCAGCATGTCGGGCAGAGGCCGGTTTAGAATATCCGACGCTGCCGCAAGAACCTGCACTGTCACCGCAGCCTCATAGCGCAGCATCGCCTCGAACTCTGAATGCTCCAACCCGGCAGTCGCAACAATCCGCTCCCAGTCCGGATCACCACAGGTATCGCGAACAAAGCGTTCAATCGCCTTGTTGATCAGGCCATGCATACTGGTGTCTCACTCCCGTTTCCCAAAGACACCTTGGCGCAGGGGCGTTAAGAAACTCCCAATGTTTTCAATTGTCGGGAACCAGTTCCATGTCGCCCACAAAAATCGCCCTTTGGCGGCTGGGCCCGATACGGAAATCACCCGACAGTATTCTTGCCACCGTCCCGTCCGGAATGCGGGCCCATTGCGCATTTGCAAGATCATACATATTGCGTGCCCAGGTCTGATCGCCCTGCCCCAGAGACACCAGTTCGACAAAGGCGCTTTGCCCGTCAGCTTGCGCGAAAAAAACGGCCTGCCGCCCGCCCGACGGATCAAGGTTTCCGACAACCAGAACACAAGACGCGGCCTGCCCCGATGAAGGGGCAGTACAGGCCTGATACCACCGGTCCAGCACCGTTACATGCACCGCCGACAGATCACTGCCTTGCAGGGTTTCACCTTCAGGGCGTACCGGCATCACGTCAATCAGGGCCTGTGCGCGGTCCTGCCCCAAGGTGACGTTCTGAAGGTTTTCCAGCGCATATTTACTATCGGCGTCGCGGGCCGCTGCAATCATCGGTGCCAACGCGCCGTCGCTGTCCATATCTTCCAGCCGCGTCAATCCGCGCTGTCCCGCCTTGCCCCACTCCTTGTCCATTTCCCAAAGCGGCAATTGTGCGGCTTTCACCTGCCCAGACTGGAAGCGGGCAATCTGGCTGCTGGTCGAAATTTTCTCGGCATGCAGCAGTGGTGTCATCCACAAGGCGGCAATGGCAATCAGGGCCAAAGCCAGTATCACATTGACGCGCCTGATCCTGTCCATCCAGTGCCGCCGCACCAGCGCGACACCTGCGTAACAGATCGCATAGGCCAAAAGAAACGTGGCGCAGATGGCGGCAAACACACGATCCGGTGTCCAGCCGTACTGCATCACCCGCAGCGCAATCGCATAGAGCGCAAGCGCCGCCGTAACCGGCAGGACCAGCGCCAGAACCTGCGTCGTGAATCGCATCATAGGGGTATGCACGGCCAATCCGTTATCGCGGTCCAGCGCGATCGTAATCAGCGTGATTGCCCCGATTGTGACCCCCATCAACGTCCCACCCGCCGAAAAATCTCCAAACAGGCTCGACAGCCCGCGAAACGGCAGCGCTGCGATGAATATCAGCACCACCAGCAGAACAATCGGCAAAAGCAGCCGCAACAGGCGCAACAGCAGATAGGGCGACAAATAGCTGCGCAACTCATGCACAACAGACAGGGCCAGCCCCAGAACAAGGCCGGAAAACGCATAAGGCACGGGTTCGACATCCAGAAGATCTTCGATCACGTCGACCCCGACCAACCCCAACAGGGCGTTGGACAGCATCAGAACCAGCCATGCCACCCCGACAAACAGCCAAGCCGCCGCATATCGCACCGCAATGGTCCAAGCGGCATCAAACAAATCAGGGTAGCGCTGCCAGCCCGTCCTGTCCTGCAACCACACGGCAAGAAATGGCGTCGCCACAGAAACCATGATGACGAACATCATCAACGTGGGCGGGCCACGGGCGATATCTGCTGCATCCGCGAACCTCAAACCGGCCAGGCTAAGCAAGGCAGCGGATGGTACAGCCACCGCCAAAGCAGCCCCCACTGCCCGCAGGATCGAAACCGGCCCGCATAACGCCAGCGCCACCCCGAAAAATACAGCAGCCAAGGCGAACACAGCCAGATAAAGGCGCGGATGCACATCTGTGTCCGGCAACACCTCGACCAGCAAAAAGAATGATACGCCCGCAGCACCACCCAACACCGCCATTGCCACGCGATCCAGCAAGATAGTGCGGTCTTGATTTTTTGGGCGCATGTCCTGCCTCCGGTCTTGCTGCGACGGGCCCATGTTAAACGGGCCGGTTCGTCCGAACCAGCCCATCACTTGTGTTATTTTTCTGAACGAGACAGATCAGAAATCCGTAGGCGCGCCACCTTCTGACTTGCGCCGTTCAACAAACGCGGCCAGTTCATCACGGATCGCCGCATCCATCGGCGGTTCTTCAAAGCTGTTCACGATATCCTTGAACATGTGATGCGCCCGTTCCGGCGTCCAGATACCGCCTGCCGCTTCCCAGCCTTCGTAGTTTTTCCAGTCGCTGACGATCGGTGAATAAAACGCGGTTTCATACCGTTCCTGCGTGTGCGGCGTTCCGAAAAAATGCCCGCCCGCGCCGACATCCCTGATCGCATCAAACGCGATCTCGTCCGGGCCGGTGGCGGTGATTTCAGGCTCCATATACCGTTGGATCATCTGCAGGATTTCGCAATCCATGATGAATTTTTCCGGGCTTGCGATCAGCCCGCCTTCTAGCCAACCGGCGGCATGGTAGACCATGTTCGCACCCGATTGCACCGCAGACCATAGCGAATTGGATGTTTCCCACATCGCCTGCCCGTCCGGCACGTTGGCCGCGCACACGCCACTGGCACGCATCGGCAGATCATAGAACCGCGCCATCTGGCCGGTCATCTGCGTTGCGCGCATGTATTCGGGCGTCCCAAAGGCTGGTGCGCCGGATTTCATATCGACATTCGACGTGAACGTGCCAATCGCCGTTGCCGCGCCGGGCCGGATGTATTGTGCAAGGGCAACCGCACACAGGGCTTCGGCCAGGGATTGCGCAACCGCGCCCGCCATCGTCACAGGCGCCATAGCCCCGGCAAGGGTAAACGGCGTAACCACAAGCCCCTGATTGCGCCGCGCCATGCGCATCCAGCCATCCAGCATCGGGATATCGTGCTTGAGCGGCGAGGTTGAGTTGATGTTGGTGTACATCTTGGGGCTGGCTTCGAATTCCTCATGGGTCCAGCCGCCCGAAATGCGCACCATTTCCATCACGTCTTCAACGCGCTCTGTGCCCAGTGAATAGGCGTGCATCACCTTGTCGGTCAGCGTCAGCTTGTCATAAAGCACATCCAGATGGCGCACCGACGCATGGATATCCACCGGTTCAACCGGATATCCGCCCGCAAAGTGGATACAGTTGAAATACTGCGTCAGTTTCAGAAGATTGCGGCACATCTCGCGCGTGCCGGGCACTTTGGTGCCGATTTCCATATCCCAGTAATTGGGGGGCGAAGACACATTTCCGAACGACATGTAATTGCCGCCGATGATGATCTCGTGCGCCTTGTTGCGGGGGGTCAGCGTGAATTGTGAAGGCGCCTTGCCAACCATCTCCATCACGAAATCGCGCCCCATGCGCACGTTTTCGCCGTTGATCGTACACCCGGCTTCTTTCAGGATCGCCAGCGCCTCATGGTTCAGAAATTCGATGCCGATTTCTTCCAGAATGCGCATTGCACCTTCGTGAATGGCGTTCACGCCTTCGGGGCCAAGCGGTTCGGTCGGGCGATCAATATTCCGGATCAGCCGCCAGGGCATCTGATCCACAACCTCGCCGCCACGGCGGGCCGCATTCCCGGCGCGTCCGCCACCCCGTTTCCTACGCTCTTTCACGTCCGCCATGATGGTTCCTCCGAATGGGTAAACGCATCATGTGGAGTGAACAGGACAAAACGCCTTACCGATTGCGACAACCCATGTCGTTTTTACCAATAAAGCGTCGCTTGGGATCATTGCGTGCCAGTCAGGAGGTCAACCACTGCGGCAAATGGCCGATATCGGGCAAAACAACATCTGCATAGGGGGCCAGATCGGCCAATTCGGCCATGCCCGTCAAAACACCAACCGTCTGCATCCCGGCCGCGCGCCCGGCAACAAGATCATGCGCGCTGTCCCCGACCATGACAGCCCGTTCCGGCGTGGCGGCCACCGCAACACAAAAGGCCAACAGGGGATCAGGGGATGGTTTTGCGCCATGCCCGCTGTCAAAACCGGCCACGAAATCAAACAGGTCCAACACGCCGGCACTGCTCAGATGCGCGCGCGCCCCGAATTCGGTATCATTGGTCATAACGCCCAGCGCCATGCCCTGCGCAGCAAGCCCCTGAAGGAACGGAACCAAAGGAACTGCCGGGGCCAACGGCGCGTGGGATGCAGACATCGTCAGATAGGTTTCAATCTCGGCAATGTCACGATCGGGAACACCCGCCGCCATTGATTCTGCGACTTCCCGATTTGTCGCCGCAACAATCGGACTGCCGGGCAGAATTCGCCGTGCCTGCAGATCGTAACCACAGGACAGCGCAATGTTTGCCGCAACCTTCATATCGCCCTTGGCAAGGTCCGCAATCACCTGCCCGGCCCATCCGTTCCACGTGGTCGCAAAATCGAAAAGCGTGCCATCCTTGTCAAAACAGATGGCATCGGCGCGGCGGGAAACACTTGGCATGGCGATCAGGTCCAATGGGTGGGTGCGCCACCGGGCAGCGCATGGCGCGCTTGCATGGGGCGTTCGTAAGGGATTGAGGACGCATCACAAAACGCGATCACCCAAGCGTCATCCATCATCAGGAAATCAAGCACGGATAACAGAAAATCAGGCGAAGACATGCGTGTGCGCAAATCGGCTTCCGATGCGCCGGTCGATCCCAGAAAGACCGGCAACAAATCTTCGTTCCCCGCCAGCCAAGTCAGGGCCTGCAAGGCAACGGTTTCTGCAGCTTCTTGCGACAGCGACATCTGACTCACTTTTTCCTTGAAATCGAAAGGCTTTATTAACCTCTGTCACTAAAAACTTGCGGACCAAGAAAATGCAAGCCCGGAAAGGCAGCCAGATGCAGGCCAAGGTCCTTATCGTCGACGCCGTGGCGACCAACCGGATCATGTTGACCGTCACGTTATCTGCCGCATTCTACGACGTCGCCTCTGCGCCTTCTCTGGATGCTGCATTGGCCCGCATGCACACGTCACCACCCGATCTGGTTATTCTGTCCGGCGACTTGCCTCAAAACGGTGCATTTGATTTCTGCAAGGCCATGAAATCCGATACAGGCGCGCTTGCCGTTCCCATTGTCATGATCGGCGCAAAGGATACCGCGGCCTTTCGCCTGCAAGCGCTGGAAGCGGGTGCACAGGACATTCTGTCAAAACCGGTTGAAGACAGTCTTCTTCTGGCGCGTATCCGGTCCCTGCTGCGTGCGCAGGCGACAACGCAGGAACTGCGCCTGCGCGATGGCACGTCGCGCGCATTGGGCTTTTGCGAAGACGCATCAAGATTCGAAAGCCCGGGCCGGATTGCCCTGATTGCAACCGATCTGAACGCCTCGCAGCAGTTGGCCGATGCAATCACGCCGGGTTTCGCGCACAATGTTCACGCCCACAGCATCAAAAGCGCGATGGGCGCGCAGGAAGAACAAAACACTCCGGATGTGTTTGTTATTGCGCTGACGGGCGGCATCCCCGATCCGGGATTGCGGTTGCTGGCCGATATCCGCGCGCGCGCCAGAACACGACGCGCCGCGATCATCGTCATCACACCCGCCGGGTGCCAGCACACTGCGGCAGATGCCTTTGATCTGGGCGCAGATGATGCGATGCCAGACGGCGTTGATGCGGCGGAATTTACCCTGCGCCTGACGGTGCAATTGTCGCGCAAGCGGCAATCGGACCGGTTGCGCGAAACCATGCGCAGCGGTGCGCAGGCGGCAGTAACTGACCCGCTCACCGGTCTTTACAACCGCCGCTATGCCTTGCCGCATCTGGCCCGTATCATGGAAACCGCAATGCGCACGGACAAGCCATTTGCCGTCATGATCGCGGATCTTGACCATTTCAAGTCGATCAATGACCGGTTCGGCCACGCTGTCGGCGATGCGGTTCTGATTGATGTGGCACAACGGTTGCGCCGGAATCTACGCGCCGTCGACCTTGTCGCCCGCTTTGGCGGAGAGGAGTTTTTGATCGTCATGCCCAATACGGGCCTGAAAGCTGCCCGTACTGCGGCGCACCGTCTATGCAATGCGGTTCAGGAAACGCCAGTGGTCAGCACCCCTGTTGCATCCGATATTCAGCCCGCCCCGCTGGTTGCGCCGCTGCATGTCACCATCAGCATCGGTGTCGCCATTGCAGGCGCGCCCGACACTGCGCCGTTTCACCCCGATATGGTACAGGCCGACGCGGTCTCGCGCGTGTTGGACGCAGCGGATCAGGCGCTTTACAAGGCCAAAGACAGGGGGCGTAACTGCGTCAGGATGAGCCGACCCGCCGCATAACCCCTAACGGTCGGTCCCCCGATGAAACCGGCGACTGACGGCATCGTCCAGCCTGTCGGCATAGGCCGCCCGTTCGGGCCCTGTCATTTGCGCGACATGGCGCAACCAGATGCTTTGTGCGGCTGTCATGCGGTCCGCCAACCCGGCTTGCCGTTCTGCCATTAGTGCCGCAACACGGTCCGCATCAAACGGGTCAGCCCGCAATGCAACGCCAATTTCCGCGTAAACCGTTTCTCTTTGCGATCTGCGCTCTGACGAAGCCTGTCCCGCACGTCTCAACTCGTCCCGCAGTTCCGCACGATCCTCATGATCCAGTGCCCGAATAAACGGGGCCGCAAAATCCCGGCCATGCGCGCGGTGCTCGCCTCCTGCGAACCGGAACATCGTACCCGCAACACCCGCAACAAACGCAAGGTTAAGCGCAAGGGACATTATCAGAACAATCCGGCCCCAGCCCCAATTGGTTTTCTGATCAGGTGTATCGTTCATGGGTTTATGTCCTCGAAATTCCAGGCGAAACCGTCTAGGTCGGCATCGACCTGCGCAAGTGTATCGTTTTGTGCAAAAAGCGCATTTGCCGGTGTTTCAATCATGTCGGGCGGGTTGATCCCGATCCAGAATCCGACAATCGTGGCTGTGGCCAGCCCACCAATGGCCGCCCACCCCCCCAGAAATCCAAGGATGCGCGCGCCGAAACCGGCCCGCACCGGCGCCACGGGGCGCGCAATATTCGGCTGTGGCTGATGCGACAGCGCATCCGCCAGCACACGCGCCATCAGGTCGTGTGACGGTTCCGGCGGGGTGCGCCGCGCCGCCGCGAATTCGGCGTCCAACCGTGCAGTCATGTCATCTTGGTCAGTCATCATTATACCCCAGTTCTGCGCGGCGTCCGGCCAAAGCCGCCCCCAGCGCCCGTTTTCCCCGCGCCGTCAGGCTTTCCACCGCTTCTGTCGTGATCCCCATGATCTGTGCGATCTCGGGGTTGGCCAAACCTTCAATATGGCGCAGGATAACCGCCTGTTTTTGCCGGTCCGGCAAATCGTCCAGCGCCCCTTGCAAAGCCGCATTGCGCGCCTTGTCCTGCAATTGTTCCGGCGCGCCCGGTTCGGGGCTGGCCGGATCTTCGATCGCGTCAAGAGACGGCCCCTGCCGCTTGCGCACCCGCAGCCGGTCAGTCGCAAGATTAAAAACGACGCGGTACAACCACGTTGAAACCTGTGCCTCGCCTCGTCGCCAGTCCGGTGCGATACGCCACAAGCGCAACATCGCTTCTTGCACGACATCTTCCGCTTCGCTGACGTCCCCCAGCATTCGAATGGCAAGGCCGAACATCCGTGGCGTCAGGCGTTGCGTCAGCACCAGCGCAGCATCGGCATCGCCGTTGGCGTATAGCGCCAACAACACCTCGTCCGGTACATCCTGATGTGAATCCAGCGGCATTTCCATCCTCGCAGGGCTATCAACGGCAGGGGCGGCGAACAAGCATGGCCTGTGCCGCCCCGCCGGATGATCAATCCTGCTTGTTCTTGTGGCGGCCTTTGCGTTCGGCATGAAAGGCATCGAATTCCGCCTGTGAAATCGTCCCGTCGCTGTCGCCGTCCACGCGGTCGAACATGCGTGAAGGATCACGGCGCGCCTTCATCTCGGCCAACGCAATCTTGCCATCGCCATCCGCGTCCATGCGTTCCATCATTTCGGCGACACGTTGCTTGGCCCGCTCCATCGCTGCCATCTCAAGCTCTGCTTGCGTCAGAAACCCGTCCGCATCCGCATCCGCCGCGCTAAACCGGTTCGCTGCAATCGATTGCATTTCCTCGCGCGTGATCTGTCCGTTTCCGTCGGTATCGATCTGTTCAAACGTCATGTGATTGCCGCGCTGGCCTTTGGCCACAGCCCCCGACGTGACCGCCGTAATGCTCAACCCGGCCAGAATGATACCTGTAATGAATGCTGTGCGTTTCATGGTCAAAAAACTCCGTTACCTGTCTGATCTGTTGTGCCCCGTTGCGGGGCGAACATTTCTTTTACGCAGGCCTGCGCAGGTTCCGTCGAAAAAAAGTTGACCAAAGGCCAAACCACACAATCCAGAGATGAAGCTTTGCGACGGAACGCCGCAATGACAAAATGCGGCCTCGCAATTGCTGTGCGGAAAGCGCAGGAAGCTGAGAAAAACCGTTGCGTCCAGCCAGGGAAACCAAAATGCAAGACACTGCAAATACCCGATCCGAAACGGATCAGGAAACGGAACACGCCGTGTGGCCTGCGGTTTATAGGGGCTGGCGCCGCAAATGCCCCAATTGCGGCAGTGGCGCGCTTCTCAAAGGATATTTGAACGTTAACAAGACCTGCACAGTGTGTCATCAGGAGCTCTACCACCACCGCGCGGATGACGGCCCGGCCTATCTGACGATTCTGATTGTCGGCCATCTGATGGCGCCTTTGCTGCATTTCTCCTTTGTGCGCTGGCGACCAGAACCGTTGACTTTGTTCACGATTTTTGCGGTTGGCTGCGTGGCGTTGTCTCTTTACCTTTTGCCCCGGCTCAAAGGTGCTATTGTGGGCTTTCAATGGGCGCGCAACATGTACGGGTTTGGCACCCAAACCTGACGGGTACAGGCAAAAAGGAACAATATGGCCATCGATAAATCGGCAATCCGAAACGCCGCCACTGTCATCCTTTTGCGCGATCGCCATAGCAATCCACATATTTTGATGGGCCAACGCGGTGCCAAAGCCGCGTTCATGCCCAACAAGTTCGTCTTTCCCGGCGGCGCAGTAGACACGGCCGATGCTGAGGTGCCGCTGGCTGGCGCGCTGTCGGATGTGTGTCTGACCCGATTGCGTGATCAATCCGAAACCGGGCTGGAACATGCCCTGGCCGCCGCCGCCATACGGGAACTGTGGGAAGAAACCGGACAGGTCCTGGGCGTGCCGGGGCCATGGTCTGGCGCAGTGCCGCAAGACTGGGCCGGATTTGCCGCCACCGGCCACCTGCCCAATGCGGCGCCCTTGCAGTTCGTGTTTCGCGCACTGACCCCACCGGGGCGGCCGCGCCGCTTTGATGCACGGTTCTTCCTTGTAGATGCCGATACATTGGCCAGTGATCCGGATGATTTTTCTGCCGCGTCAGATGAATTGTCACATCTGCAATGGATCCCGCTGGGGCAGGTCCGCCGCTTTGATCTGCCCTTTATCACCGAAGTGGTCCTGAGCGAGGTCGAGGCGCGCGCTGCTGATCCCGAACCGCCTGCTTCGGTACCCTATTTCCGCAATGACGACGAAGAAAGCCTGTTCCTGCGCCTGCGCGGCCACCCGATGCCGGACTAGAGCCGGTATCGCAGTCGTCAGATCACAAGGATCAGCATCAGGATGCTGATGCCCAGTATGGCAATGCCGAAGATTTCCCGCCTTGAAACTGCTTCGCGGAAAAACAGGGTCGAGGCGATCAGGCTGAAAATAAGTTCGACCTGTCCCAACGCATTCACGTAAGCCGCCGTTTGCAGGGTAAACGCCGTAAACCAGCACATTGACCCGGCCATCGAGGTCAACCCGATCCAGCCTGCCACTTTGCGCACACGCCAGACCGCTGTAATTTCCCCCGCCTCGCGCAGGCGCAGCCAAACCGCCATCGCCACCATCTGCATGGCCGTCACCGCACTTAGCGTCACACCCGCCCGCAGCAGCGGATCAGCACTGGTAATCTCAAGCGACGCCCCGCGATAACACACCCCCGAAATCGCAAAGAAAACGCCCGACACCAACCCGATGCCCGCCGCACGATTGGCAATCCGGCGCAACCACACCCCGTCGCCCCCCGGCGGATCAGACAGCAACAACACACCAATCAAACCGATCAGGATTGCGGCAAACCCCCAGATCGAAACGCCTTCGCCCAGTATCACCAGCCCCACCAGAACCGTCTGGATCACTTCGGTTTTCTTGAACGTAATTCCAACGGCAAAGTTACGTTGCTTGAACAGCATGACAACGCAGACCGTGGCAAAAATCTGCGCCGCACCACCCGCCGCGCCGTAGATCCAGAACGCAAGACTAAGTGTTGGCAGGGCCTGCTCTGTCGCATTCAGGTACATCGCCAGCAAAACAGCAACCAGCGGCGCTGAATAGAAAAAACGCGCGAACGTCGCCCCTGCCGGAGACAGATCAACGCGGCTGAGATGTTTCTGGAGCATAAACCGCAACGTCTGGAAAAACGCTGCGGCTATTGTAACAGGAATCCAAAGGCTCATGCCCTGCTATGGCGTAGAATTACTTTGGCCGCCAGAGAGGATGCGGCACCGGATCTTTGGTGCGCAAGAAATAACGGGCGAAAACATCGCGGTATGATCGGTAAACATAGCTTTCGTTTCGCGCCTGAAACGCCTCTTTGCGCGCCTCGTACAACGCCGGAAGACGATACCACGCCACCTTGGGATGGGCATGATGAACGACGTGAAAGTTGTTGTTCAAAAACAGAAATGCCAAAAAGCCGCGATCTTCCACGATCACGGTGCGCGCACGGCATTTTTCATGTGCGCGATGTTCCAGAAAAGTCCGGATCTTGATCAGCGCCATGCCGCAATAAGCCGCAAGCAGATAGGCCCAGAACGGCATCGAAGACACCGCAATCACCCACCAAACCACAACCGCAACGCCAACCAGATGCAACGCCCATGAGGTTGCAACCGACCGGTCGCCGTTGCGGATCAGGCGCCAGTCTTCGCGCATGAAGCTAATCTGTCCCAGCGCCGTGCCAATCAGGATGCGCCCCAGCAACGTATTGTTGAACCGGTATATCCAGCGGATCATACGCGGCTGACGCGCCCACACTGCAGGATCGAAATAATTGCTTTCTGGATCATCATAAGGGTCGGTCAGGGCTTCATCGTGGTGATGCGCCAGATGCGTATCGCGAAACCGGCCATAGGGCACAAACAGGTTCGGCTGGATAAATACCAGCGCCTCGTTCCATTTCTGGTTCCGGAACGGATGGCCGTGCAGCACTTCATGGCTCAGCGAAGACAGCAGTGCGATGGCCAGCGCTGTCACTGCAATTCCCAGCGGCAACCAGGCTGCGCTGATCACTGTCGTTGCCAAAACCCAGACGGCGCTGGCACCTAAAATCAGCGACAGGGTTGGCCACTCGACAGCCCGCACATCTGGCAGTTTGTGAACAGGATCAAAGCGGTGCGTGGCGTCCATTTATGTATCCGAAGTAAGTGAATGTAACAGCGATACGACACATCACGCGGCTGTGAACATTCCGAATACAGTTAACAAAACGAACGATCTGTGATATTTTTCACCATATGCAAGATAATATCGACAAACGCGACCGATCAGAACAGTTTCGCACGCGATTAAAGCGGGCGATGTCGGATCATGGCAGCACCCAAAGCAGTTTGGCCCGCGCCATCGGTGTGGACCGATCCACCATTTCGCAACTGTTGAAAGGCGACGGCGCCCGCCTGCCCAACGCCCATGTCGTCGGCGCATGCGCTTCGGCCCTCGGTGTATCCGCCGACTGGTTGCTTAGCCTGTCAGACCGCCCCGAAAGCGCTGCTGATCTGATGTCGGCAAACCTGTCGCTGACGGCGGCCCCCCGCGCGCTGGTCGACCAGCAAATTTTTGACTGGCACCGCGAGGCGGCGGGATACAAAATCCGCCACGTCCCTGCCGCCCTGCCCGACATGCTGAAAACCCAGGCCCTGCTGGAATGGGAATACACCCCGCATCTGGGCCGCACCGCGCGGCAGGCCATTGGCGCGTCGACCGATCGGCTGGCGTGGATGCGCTCGGCCCGATCCGATTATGAAATTGCAATGCCGATGTACGAATTGCACAGCTTTGCCCATGCCACGGGCTATTATGCGGGCTTGCCGCTGGATACGCGTCTGGAACAACTGGACCAGTTCGATCAACTGATCGACCAGTTGTACCCGCGTTTGCGGATATATCTTTTCGACGCGCGAAAACTCTACAGCGCACCGGTCACGATCTTTGGCCCGCTGCTGTGCGTCCTTTATGCCGGCGGGCATTACCTTGCGTTTCGTGATCGTGACCGGATTGACACCTTCACCGGTCATTTTGATGTTCTGGTGCGCGAGGCGTCGATCTCGGCGCGCGACATGGCGCAACATCTGCGTGAATTACGCGCCGACATCACTTGATTCAAAACATCACATACCCCACGCAGAATATTGATAATACTTATACTTTCGGGTCCGGATTAATCGTGAATCCATCCACCGCGATCACCTGCCCCGACACCAAACGCGCCGCATCCGACCCCAGAAAAACCGCCATGTTCGCAATATCATCCGCCTCGACAAACCGGCCAAGCGCGGTGCCGCTGGCATAGCCGTCATAGACCTGATCGCGCGTCATGCCCTTGGCTGCCGCCTCACGCGCCAGCACGCCTTCCATGCGCGGGCCTTCCACCGCACCGGGGCAGATCGCGTTGGCACGAATGCCAAATGGCCCCAGTTCCATCGCAAGTGTTTTCATCAGTCCGATCACCGCCCATTTCGCGGCTGCGTAAGGCGCACGGTTGGGATACCCGTAAAGACCGGCGGTTGATGATGTGACGACAATACTGCCCGCCTTGGCCGCCTTCATCAGTGGTGCGGCATATTTTGCCGCCAGAAACGCACCTTCCAGATTGACGCTGACACATCGGCACCAGTCTTCCAGTGCGATGTCTTCAATCAAGGCGGTTGGCCCTGCAATACCGGCATTGGCACACAACACATCCAGCCCGCCCCAGCGCGCCTTCAGATCGTCAAACAGGGCGGCCATGGCCCCTTCATCACTGGCATCAACAAGTGTTGTATGCCACCGCTCGGGACAGGCGGTTAACGCCTGTTTGTCCACATCCGTCACCCACACATCAAATCCGGCGGCGTCAAAGGCATCGCCCATGGCGCGCCCGATGCCGGATGCGCCCGCGGTGATCAATACGCGCCTCATCTCGGGGCACCGATGGCACGGCCCAGCCCGTCAGGCGGCGGGTTGTCCGCCTGTCCGGCCACCATCCGGGCCAATATGGCCTGCATCGCATCCGGCATTGGCGCGGGTCTTCGGGTTTCAAGGCTGACATGCAGCAACATCTGCTCGCCCGTCGCAATCACCGCGCCGTCATAGGTCATTTCATGCCAGAGGTGCATCTTCTTGCCTTCGCCCGAAATCACCCGGGTCGTCACTTCAATCCGCGCTCCCAACGGGGCCTCGCCCAGATGGCGAATATGGGTTTCAGCCGTGAAAAAACTGCCACCGCTGGCGATGTAGTCCGCATCGCACCCGATCAGCTTCATGAAATGATCTGTCGCACGGCTGAACGCCTCAAGATAGCGCGCCTCGTTCATGTGGCCGTTGTAATCCAGCCAGTCGATGGGTACGGCCTGCGCCAGCATCACCAAAGGCGCGGAATAATCGGTGATTTGTTCCAGTGTTTCCGGCACTGGGCTGTCTTGCAACAGCACCGCATCATGCGCGTTCAGCAACGCCCCGGCCCCGTAATCCTGCGCCTTCAATGCACGCATCATGCTGACCAGATTGTTGTCGCGGATCCGCTCCAGCTCGCGAATGGAATAGGCACCGGATTGTTCATCCGATTGCCCCGCGATCAGATCCACCAGTTCGTCGGTAAACTCCGGCACGTCCATCAGCTTGGTCCATGGCCATTTCAGCGCGGGGCCGAACTGCGCCATGAAATGCTTCATGCCCGCCTCGCCGCCCGCGACGCGGTAGGTTTCAAACAGCCCCATCTGCGCCCAGCGGATGCCAAACCCGTAGCGGATCGCGTTATCGATCTCTTCGGTGGTGGCAATGCCATCCTTGACCAGCCACAGCGCCTCGCGCCACACCGCCTCAAGGAACCGGTCGGCCACATGCGCATCAATTTCCTTGCGCAAATGCAATGGATACAGCCCGACCGAGCTTAGCAATGCCTTGGCTTTTTCAACGGTCCCGGCGTCATTCTCGGGCGTCGTCACCACCTCGATCAGCGGCAGCAGATAGACCGGATTGAACGGATGGCACACCATGATCTGCGCAGGGCGCATCGCCCCCTGCTGCAATTGCGATGGCTTGAACCCCGATGTAGACGACCCGATCACCGCCGCTTCATCGCACGCCGCTTGCAACTCGGCGAACACCTTGTGCTTGATATCCAGCCGTTCCGGCACGCTTTCCTGTACCCAGTCGGCCCCCTTGACGGTGTCGGCCATGCTGTCGTGAAAACTCAGGCGGCCCTCTTGCGGCATCGCCGCATCGCTCAGTCCGGGCAGCGAACGGCGCGCGTTGTCCAGCACTTCGCCGATTTTGCGCTGTGCTTCGGGATCGGGGTCAAACACCCGCACGTCCCACCCGTTCAGCAAAAACCGCGCGGCCCAGCCGCCGCCAATCACGCCTCCCCCGATAATCGCTGCAACGCTCATCTTTGTGTCTCCTGCAATTTTGTTAAATCATATCCGAACCAGTCGAAAATATCGCGTGCTGCCGCGATCCGGTCTGTGCCGCCGGTTGCGCCGCGGTCAAGGATCACGCCGAACGATCCATCCGGCGTGCCCAGCGCCGCCGTACGATAGCCGGTATCAACCCATAACAGCCAGATTTCAGGCGCGCCGCCCGACGCCCGCCAGCGAGCGCCTTCGCTTACATCATGGCGCACCAGCGCACCGTCCAGCGGGCCGATGTCAAAACTGCCATCCCCGTTCCAGACATAGCGCACCTGCCGCGCTTGCGTCGGGGCCTGCGCAAATTCGGCGCGCACCCACCATGTCCCGTCAAGGCGTTGTGCCTCGAACCGGGTGGTGGCTGCAATCGGCGCAGATACGTCACGAAACCCTGATATATCAGGCGCTTGCGCGCACCCCGTCAGCCCCAAAACCAGCGCAGCTACCGCCACATGGCGTATCATCACTTGGGTGCCCGCTTCACCAGCCCCAGCTTTTCACGCACTTCCGCAGGGCCGATCACCCGCGCGCCCATGTTTTCGATGATGTTGCCTGCACGCTCCACCAGTTGCCAGTTTTCGGCCAGCACGCCCTTTTCCAGCCACAGATTGTCTTCCAGCCCGACGCGCACGTTGCCGCCCGCCAGAACCGCTGCCGCGACATAGGCCATCTGGTTACGCCCCAACCCGAAGGCCGAAAACGTCCAGTTGTCCGGCACATTGTTCACCATCGCCATAAAAGTGTTCAGATCATCGGGCGCGCCCCACGGCACCCCCATGCACAACTGCACCAGCGCATCGGGCTCCAGCACACCATCGGCGACAAGCTGCTTGGCATACCACAGATGACCGGTATCAAACGCCTCGATCTCGGGCTTTACGCCCAGTTCGGTCATCATCTTGCCCATCGCTGTCAACATACCCGGCGTGTTTGTCATCACGTAATCGGCTTCGGCAAAGTTCATCGTGCCGCAATCCAGTGTGCAAATCTCGGGCAGGCAGGCGGCCACATGGGCCACGCGTTCCTTCGCGCCGATCATGTCTGTCGCCGCCTCGTTCAGCGGAAACGGCGCATCCGGCGGGCCGAACACCATGTCACCGCCCATGCCGGCCGTCAGGTTCAGAACCACATCAACCTCGGCATCGCGAATGCGGTCGGTCACTTCGCGGTAATAAGCCAGATCACGGCTGGGTTTGCCGCTTTCAGGGTCCCGCACATGGCAATGCACCACTGCGGCCCCGGCCTTGGCCGCGGCAATCGCGCTGTCGGCGATCTGTTGCGGCGAACGCGGAACATGCGGGCTGCGGTCCTGCGTACCGCCCGAACCGGTGACGGCACATGTGATAAAGACTTCTTTGTTCATGGACAGTGGCATGGGGCGCTCCTTTTCGCGAATCTGCGCAAATCTTGGCGCGACTTGCGCGGAACGACTTTCCAATATACGAATCCGAATTGATGATTTCCGCAAAAAATATCTTCCTGCCCAACCCAGAACCGCTGCGCATTTCGGTTCTGGTTCTGGATGACAGCAACACTTTGTCCTTTGCCGCCGCCGTTGATCCGATGCGCGCCGCCAACCGGCAGGCGCGCAAGCGCCTGTTTGACTGGACCTATGCCACCGCTGCCGGCAATCCGGCCTTGCTCACCAGCGGCGTGCACGTCCCCGGTGACGCCATTGCCCACGTCACACCCCCCGATCTTTTACTGGTGATCGCCGGATTCAATCTGGCCAGTCATGATACCCCCAACCTGCGGGCCAGCTTGCGCCGTCTGGCGCGTGCGGGCTCTACTCTGGCAGGGATCGATGGCGGCCCTTGGCTACTTGCGGGTGCGGGGCTGCTTGATGGGCATCACGCCACCATGCACTGGGAAGACCATGATGCTTTTGCCCACCGCTTTCCCCAGATCAAAGTGGAACGCAGTCGCTATTGCATCGACGGCCCGCGGATCACCAGTGGTGGGGCCGCCCCCACTATTGATCTGATGCTGTCCCTGATTGCGGGCCGGTTCGGCACCACGCTGGCCGAAAAGGTCACGACATCGTTCATTTACGATCCGGTCGGGGATGCCAACCGCCCGCAAAGCCGCCGCATCTCGGCCCGTCACAACACCCTGACGGCGCGGGCCAATGCCCTGATGGAAGACCATCTTGATTCCCCGATGCCGATCCCGCAGATCGCGCGCCGTCTGGGCGTCAGCACACGATCGCTGGAACTCCAGTTTCGCGCGCGGTTGGGCACAACGCCCAAATCCTATTTCCTGTCCTTGCGTCTGGCCGAAGCCTACCGCCGCGTCACCGCCACATCAGAGCCGTTGAACGACATCGCGCTGGCCTGCGGATTTGCCTCGCAATCCAGCTTTTCACGCGCCTTCAAATCAAGCTACGGCCAAAGCGCGCGGCGCCTGCGCTCTGCATAAGCCCCGCGCTTCTTTTTGCCGGAAATACGGAAATCCCGCCGTCAATACGGCATCGGACACTGGCGTTGGGCCGCATCGATCTCGGCCAGCACCTCTTTATCCAGCGTCACATCCGCGGCCCCCAGCGCCAGATCCAGTTGATCCATCGTGGTTGCGCCAAAAATCACCGATCCCATGAACGGGCGCGTGGCGCACCACGCCAGCGCCATCTGCACCGGATCCAGCCCGTGTTTTTGCGCAATGCCCAGATAAAGGTCCACAGCTGCAAAGGCGCGGTCTGTCTTGCGCCCGCCCAGATCCCCGTTCAACGACATGCGCGATCCGTCGGGCACAGCACCGTTCTGGTATTTCCCGCTCAGCAATCCCGCCGCCAGCGGTGAAAACGCCAGCAGACCGACATCCTCGTTGACGCTCAGTTCCGCGAGATCGGTGTCATACATCCGGCACAGCAGCGAATATTCGTTCTGGATCGACGCGACACGCGGCAACCCTTTGTCTTCGGACAGGCGCAACCACTGCGCCGTACCCCACGCGCTTTCGTTGGACAGGCCAAAGGCGCGGATCGTGCCCTTTTCCACCTCGCGCTGTAACGCGCCCAGCGCGTCTTCCATATGGGCCAGCGTGTCGGCCTTGTTCTGGCCCGACGGATCATAGGTCCAGTTCTTGCGAAACATATAGGATCCGCGATTGGGCCAGTGAAACTGGTACAGATCGATGTAATCGGTGTTCAGCCGCTTCAGCGATCCGGCAATCGTGTCGGGAATTGTCTTGGATGAGATCGGCGCGCCATCGCGCACATATCCCAGCCCCTCGCCGGAATGTTTGGTCGCAAGGATCACCTGATCTCGCCGCCCCGATGATGCGACCCATTGCCCGATAATGTCCTCGGTGCGGCCCACCGTCTCCTTGCTCACGGGGTTAACGGGGTACATTTCGGCCGTATCGATGAAATTCACCCCCCGCTCCAGCGCGCGGTCAATCTGGGCGTGACCTTCGGCTGGCGTGTTTTGTGTGCCCCATGTCATTGATCCCAGACACAGTTCGGACACGGCAAGGCCTGTTCGGCCCAACGGCTTCATCTTCATGGTAAACCTTTCGGATTTTTCTGTCGCGCCACCCTAACAGCCCGATCCGCAGGGGCAAGGCGCGCGCCGCTTTTTGATTGAGAACAAATAAAGAACATACTAATGTAACGCCATGATGGAAACCCTGCTTTCGCGCGCCCCGAACACGGCCCCGCCGGCACTGACCCTGCTGGGGCAGCTGTCCTTGCGACTTGCCCGCCTGCACGAGGTGTGCGGCGCAGCCCGCCACACCTTTGCGCTCTGGTGCGCGGCCCAGACCAAGGGGCCGGTTTTGTGGATCGCACCCGATTGGGCCCCCAACGGGCTGCACGCGGACGGGGTGCGCCCCTTTCTCAACCCCGGGCGTCTGATCTTTGTGCACCCGCGCCGCGCCGAAGACATCCTGTGGACGATGGAAGAGGCGTTGCGCAGCGGGGCCACCCCGCTGGTGGTGGGTGATGTGCCCGGTCCGCCGGGCCTGACGGCAGTGCGGCGCATGCATCTGGCGGCGCAAACCGGTGCACAGGCCGGTATGGGCGCACCCTTGGGCCTGTTGCTGACCCCCGCAGATGGCGGCGCGCCCGGCGTCGAAAGCCGCTGGCACATGGCCCCCCGCCACAGCGCGACAGACACGCTCTGGCATCTGGAACGGCGGCGCGCGCGCACCGCACCGCCACAAAGCTGGCAGATCACAGCACCTGCCAAGGGCGCACAGGAAACAACACCCGCTCTTGGCATCAAAGTGCTGTGATCACAGCAGAAAAAAGACCCAATTGCCGCGCAATGCCGTATCATAAGGAATGACACACCGCTCAAACGCCCGCATCCTCCTGCACGCCCTTGTGGTTTTGGTACTTGGCACCGCAATGACCACCGCAGCGCCCAGCCGCTACGCCCTTGATCAAAGCGTGTCACAGGTCGGGTTTATCTATGTCCTGAACGGTGCCGAACAAAAAGGCACCATGCCCGTCAGCCAGGCCGATCTGGTCATTGACCCCGAAAACCTGCGCAGCGCCAAAGTTGACGTGCAGGTCAGCGTTGAAAAGGCACGTACGGGCCTGATCTTTGCCACCGACGCGCTCAAAGCGCCATCGGTTCTGGATGCCAGACAATTTCCCACGATCCGCTTTGTCGCCACAGCCATCCATCTTGGCGCCGATGGCCGCCTGTCCAACGGCGCGCGCATTGATGGCAACATCACCATGCGCGGCGTGACCCGTCCTGCCACCTTTCAGGCCAGCCTGTTTCGCATGCAGGGCAGCGCCCCCGACGACCTGAGCAATCTGACCATCCGCCTGACGGGCGCGGTGCGGCGTTCCGATTTCGGGGCCACAGGATACGCAGATCTTGTGGGCGACGAAGTGCGGCTTGATATTGTCGCCCGCATTCAGGCGCAGCGTTAATGATGGCCCGAACCCCGAAAAACGACCCCATACCGTCGAATTAGAACAAGCGCAGGCCATCAAAGAATGGTGCTAACGACCCATGCGCATGCTCATTTCCTTCGCCGCCCTCTTCCTGTCGGTCATATTGTTACAGCTGTCGACGGGGGGCGTTGGCCCGCTGGATGCGCTTTCCGGGCTTGAACTGGGGTTTTCGACCGAAGAAATCGGTCTGCTCGGCTCGGCGCATTTCTTCGGCTTCTTTATCGGTTGCTGGTGGGCGCCGCGGGTTTTGGGCACCGTTGGCCACAGCCGCGCCTTTGCGGCCTTTACCGCCATCGGCGCGATCGGTCTGCTGGCGCATATGCTGGTTGTGAACCCCTATGCCTGGGTCGTGATGCGTATCATGTCGGGCTTTTGCGTGGCCGGATGTTACACCGTGGTCGAAGCATGGCTGCAGGCCAAGGTCACCAATGAAACGCGCGGGCGCGCAATGGGCATCTACCGTGTGGTCGACACCACCGGATCGCTGGGCGCGCAGCTGATCATCGGGGTGCTCGCGCCCGCCAGCTATGTGTCCTACAACCTGCTGGCCATTATCTGCTGCGCCGCCCTGATCCCGCTGACGCTGACCACGAAACAACAACCCGAAACGCCCCGCGCGGCACGGTTGCGCCCGATGCTGGCCATCCATCTGTCGCCATTGGCGGCCGCCGCGGTGGTCGTGTCGGCCCTGTCCAGCGCCTCCTTCCGCATGGTTGGCCCGGTTTACGGGCAGGGCGTCGGCCTCAGCGTGGGGCAAATCGCATGGTTTCTGGCGGCCTTTGTTCTGGGCGGGGCAGTGGCGCAAATTCCGGTCGGCTGGCTGGCCGACAAATATGATCGGCGCTGGGTGCTGATCTGGCTGTCGGTGGCGGCCATGGTCAGTTGCGCCGTGACCGTGGCCAGCAGCGGCTATGGCACCACCGCGATCATGCTGTCGGCCGGTCTGTTCGGGCTGACCACATTTCCGATCTATTCGGTCGCCGCCGCCCACGCCCATGATTTTGCGGACAATTCAGAACGGGTCGAGCTGTCGGCTGCGTTGATGTTTTTCTATGCGCTTGGCGCGATTGCCGCCCCGCTGTTCGCGTCGGTCCTGATCGAGGCCTTCGGGCCGGGGGCCCTGTTCACGATGATTTCCGTGGGGCATCTGGCCTTGGTCGTCTTTGGCTTTATCCGGATGCGGCGGCGCGCGGCCCCGACAGACCGGACAACCTTTGTTGCGACGCCGCGCACGTCCTTTACCATCGGGCGGCTGTTCGGGCGCAGCCGCAAACCTCTGAAGACATCACGAACGGACTGACTGGTCATGGCAATCCCCTTGGGCTAAAGCTGCGCAAGCTTCGAACCAAAGGCACCTTTATGACCCGTCACCTGATCACCTCCGCCATTCCCTACATCAACGGGATCAAACATCTGGGCAATCTGGTCGGCACCCAACTGCCTGCCGATCTTTATGCCCGCTATCAGCGCGGACGCGGCAACGAAGTCCTGTTTCTATGCGCCACCGACGAACACGGCACCCCTGCCGAACTGGCCGCAGCCAAGGCCGGCAAACCGGTCGCCGAATATTGCGCTGAAATGCACACCGTTCAGGCCGATATCGCCAAGGGTTTCCGCCTCAGCTTTGATCATTTCGGGCGGTCCTCCAGCCCGCAAAACCATGCGCTGACCCAGCATTTCGCCGGCAAACTGGCCGATAACGGGCTGATCCGCGAAGTGTCGGAAAAACAGGTCTATTCCGTTGCCGACGGGCGGTTTCTGCCCGATCGTTACATCGAAGGCACCTGCCCCAATTGCGGGTACGACAAGGCGCGCGGCGACCAGTGCGAAAACTGCACCAAGCAACTCGACCCGACCGATCTGATCGATCCGCGCAGCGCCATTTCCGGCTCGACCGATCTTGAGGTGCGCGAAACCAAACATCTCTACCTGCGCCAGTCCGCGCTCAAGGACGATCTGGACAAATGGATCGACAGCAAAACCGACTGGCCGGTCCTGACCACATCCATCGCCAAGAAATGGCTGCATGACGGCGACGGCTTGCAGGATCGCGGGATCACCCGCGATCTGGATTGGGGCATTCCCGTCAAACGCGGCGATCAGGACTGGCCCGGGATGGAGGGCAAGGTGTTCTATGTCTGGTTCGACGCCCCGATCGAATATATCGCCTGCGCAGGCGAATGGGCCGAGGCCAATGGCAAATCCGAAGCGGATTGGCAAAGCTGGTGGCGCACCGACAAAGGCGCGCAAGATGTGCGCTATACCCAGTTCATGGGCAAGGACAACGTGCCCTTCCACACGCTCAGCTTTCCGGCCACGATCCTCGGGTCGGGCGAGCCGTGGAAGCTGGTCGATCATCTGAAATCGTTCAATTACCTCAACTATGACGGCGGCCAGTTCAGCACCAGCCAGGGGCGCGGCATTTTCATGGATCAGGCGTTGGACATCCTGCCCGCTGACTACTGGCGCTGGTGGCTGCTGTCGCACGCGCCGGAATCATCCGACAGCGAATTCACATGGGACAATTTCCAGGTGTCGGTGAACAAGGATCTGGCCGATGTGCTGGGCAATTTCGTCAGCCGCATCACCAAATTCTGCCGCTCCAAATTTGGCGAGGTTGTGCCCGAAGGCGGCACATATGGCCCTGCCGAAACAGACCCTGATTGCCGATCTGACAACCCGCATCCGCGCCTATGAAGGATTTATGGAAGCGATGGAGGTGCGCAAATCGGCACAGGAACTGCGCGCGATCTGGGTCGCTGGGCAACGAATACCTGCAATCCGCCGCCCCGTGGAGCACCTTCAAAACCGATCCCGCACAGGCCGCCGCGCAAACCCGCCTCGCCCTTAACCTGATCCCGATTTATGCGGTGTTAAGCGCGCCGTTCATCCCCGATGCCAGCGCATCCATGCTGGCGTCGATGAAGCTGGACCGGTTCGATTGGCCCGAAGATGTCGATGCTGCACTGGCCACCCTGCAAGCGGGCCATGTGTTCGAGGTACCGGACGTGTTGTTCGCCAAGATCAGCGATGAAGACCGCGAAGACTGGCAGCAGCGGTTTGCGGGCATCCGCACCTAATCCGGAATTTTGCCCTGGTAGACGGCGGCCACATCCGGCGCGACGTCTTCGGGTGCAAAGGCCCCCAGCAAAATACCCACCTCGTCACCGGTGCCGGTGGCGGCCTCGATCTGGGCATCGCTGATTGTCACCCGCTGCGACGGGCGGCGCGCCCATTCGGCAAGACGGGCATACATCATCGCGATAATGTCCGCGTGGTTCGCGCTGCCCCCAAGATCGTGAAATTCCTGCGGATCGGTTTCGCGATCAAACAGCATCGGGCGAAACCCGCCTTCGGCATGGATCAGCTTCCAGCGATGATCGGCCACCATGAACAGGCGCGCATCGCGGATCGCCACGCCCAGATCCGCCCGTATCGGTGATTTCGAATAATCATATTCGCTGATCACGTAATCGCGCCACTGCGCCGGCCCCTCGCCCGTCAGAAACGGGCGCAAGGACCGCCCCTCGACGATATGGCGCGGCACATCCGCGCCTGCGATATCAATGAACGTCGCCGCCAGATCAATTGATTCCACCAGCGCATCGCAGGTCGTGCCGCGTGTCGCGTCCGCCTCGGGGGACGGATCACAGACAATCAGCGGCACCCGCACCGACGGGTCGTGAAACAGATCCTTCTCGCCCATCCAGTGATCGCCCAGATAATCACCATGATCCGATGTCAGCACGATCACCGTGTCCTTGTCCTGCCCCGTCGCCTTCAGATGGGCCAGCAACACACCCAACTGGTCATCACATTGCGAAATCAGCCCCATATAGGCGGGGATCACCACATCGCGCACCGCGGCGCGGGCAAAGCTTTGGCCAACACGGCTGTCCATAAACGCCCGGTAAACCGGATGCGGGTTGTCCCGTTCGCACGGGTCTCGCAGCACCGGAACCACATCGCCCGCGCCGTACATATCGTGATAGGGCGCGGGCACGATATAGGGCCAGTGCGGCTTGATAAACGACACATGCGCGCACCACGGCCCCTGCGCCTGATCCAGAAACGCCATTGCCCGTCGCGTCAGCCACGGCGTTTCGCTGTCCTGTTCCTTGATATTCGCCGGTTTGGCGGCGTTCTGCATGAACCAGCCACTGGCCAGATCATCCCCGTCCGCCCCTGCATTGGCAAAATCCGCCCACGGGTTTTCACCCGCATAGCCCTGTCGCTTCAGGTATTCGTTATAGGGGCTGCGTTTGTCATCATAGGGGCCGTGCGGGCCGCTGGCCCATAACCCGTCATCGCGTTCCCAGACGTCAAACCCGCATTCGGCCTGCCGCGCGCCGATCACGCTGTCCGCTGTCAGGCCCAGCCGCGCCATTCCGGCGGCATCGGCCCTCATATGGGTTTTCCCGATCAGCCAGCAGCCCAGACCGGCAGCGCGCAGATGATCGCCCAATGTGATCTCGCCCACCCGCAACGGAAAGCCGTTATAGGCCGCCCCGTGCGACTGCACATAGCGCCCCGTATAGGTCGACATCCGCGATGGCCCGCACACCGGCGATTGCACATAGGCGTTGGTAAACCGCACCCCGCGCGCCGCCAGCGCATCCATATGCGGCGTTTTGATCGTCGGGTGACCCGCGCAACCCAGATAATCATGGCGCAACTGGTCGTACATAATGAAAAGGATGTTCTTTTTCATATCTACGCCCCCTGTCACCTGCTGGTACCCACGGCCGGACTCGAACCGGCACGGCCTTTCGGCCCAGAGATTTTAAGTCTCTTGTGTCTACCATTCCACCACGTGGGCCAGCGCGCGGACAATAGCGGCTAAAGACGCGGTGTAAAGCGGTGCAGGGGCTGCAAAATCAGATATCGTCGCCTTGCGGTTCCAGCGGGCCACCGGGGGCCAGCAACGCGCGTTCGGACAACCACGGGTTCAACTCCAACGCGGCGCGCAGATCGGTGCGCGCCTCGTCCAGTCGGCCCAGCTGCATCAGGCTTAGCGCGCGCCCCGCCAATGCGGCCACATGGTCGGGGCGCAATTCCAATGTACGGTCCAGATCGGCCAGTGCTTTTTCAAAAGCGCCGCTAAGGAAATAGGCGAACGCGCGTTGGTTGTAGCCTTCGGCGTAGTCTGGGCAGTATTCAATCAGGGTTTCAAAATCGGCAATTGCACCCAGAAAATCATACCCTGCCCGCTTGGACATGCCGCGATCAAGAATGGCCTGGGCCTGCTGGTCCGGCGCATCCGCCCAGATTTTCCACATTTCACGGCCAATATCGCTGCCCGCCATTTCCGTCTTGGCGTCGTTGGCCTGCGCCACCAGTTCGGCCATGCGTTCCGATGTGTCGGGCACCGGCGGACAGGCCAGCGTCAGCGCGGGTGACAGGACAAGGGCGGCAGTTAGCAAATGTTTCATGGCACCAAGAATGGCGCCGCTTGGCCCTGCGTCAAGCCTGCAATGATCACAATGCCGCGCACCGGCTATGCCAGTTCGCCCATTCCGTTTTCCTTCACGGCCTGCATCGCCACATAGGTCGATGTTCCCGCCACATGCGGCAAGGTCGATATTTTTTCGCCCAGAACCGCACGGTAATCTGCCATGGACCGTGTCCGTACCTTCAGCAGATAATCGAAATTACCCGGCGATCATATGGGCCTGTTCCACCTCGGGCAATTTGGCCACAGCGGCGTTGAACGCCGAAAGCGCCGCCTCGCGCGTATCGCTCAGGCGCACTTCGACAAAGGCCACGTGATCCAGCCCCAGCCGGATCGGATCAACCAGCGCCCGATAGCCGATGATAATTCCCGCGTCTTCCAGCCGACGCAACCGCGCCTGCGTCGGTGATTTCGACAACCCGATTCGCGTGGCCAGATCGGTGATCGACATCCGCCCGTCGCCCGATAAGACCTGTACAATCGCGCGGTCAAACCGGTCCAGATCAACCAAGTCCAATTGCATTGCAAAGCCTCCCTTTTTCAGGACAAAACTGCCCCCTCACCCTATCTTCAGCCAATCTGCCCGCGAAACCTGCGATATACTAGCGCAAACTTCTGGAGACTGTGATGAACCGCGCGCCCGAACATGCCCGCCGTATGGCGTTGGATACCCTGACCTACACCGCACAAGGCCCCGTTCTTGATGCATTGATCAAAACCGCATCTCTGTCGCAGGCCGACCGCAGCGAAATCTGCGCGCAGGCCGCGGGATCTGGTGCGCAGCATCCGCAGCCATTCCGCCCCGGGCCTGATGGAGGTGTTTCTGGCCGAATACGGGCTGTCGCACCGACGAAGGCATTGCGCTGATGTGTCTGGCCGAGGCGCTGTTGCGGGTGCCGGATGCCGACACCATCGATGCGCTGATCGAAGACAAGATCGCGCCGTCGGACTGGGGCAAGCATCTGGGCCATTCCACCTCGTCGCTGGTCAATGCCTCGACCTGGGCGCTGATGCTGACAGGGCGCGTGCTGGAGGATGAAAAGCCCGGCCTCGTCGGCCATCTGCGCGCGCGCTGTTAAACGTCTGGGCGAACCGGTGATCCGCACCGCCGTGGCCCGCGCGATGAAGGAAATGGGCCGCCAGTTCGTGCTGGGCGAAAGCATCACATCGGCGATGAAACGCGCCGCCAGGATGGAGGCCAAGGGCTATACCTACAGCTATGACATGCTGGGCGAAGCCGCGCGCACCGAAGCGCGACGCGCAAGCGCTATCACCTCGCCTATTCGCCGCGCGATTACCGCCATTGCCGACCGCCTGCACCCACGACGGATATCCGCGACAATCCCGGCATTTCGGTCAAACTCTCGGCCCTGCATCCGCGCTATGAAGTCGCACAGGAAGACCGCGTGATGGCCGAACTGGTGCCCGCGCCTGCGGTCCTTGGCGCTGTTGGCAAAATCGGCAGGCATGGGTCTGAACATCGACGCGGAAGAGGCCGACCGCCTGTCGCTGTCGCTTGACGTGATCGAGGCCGTGCTGGCCGAGCCCGCCCTGGCCGGATGGGACGGTTTCGGCGTCGTGGTGCAGGCCTATGGCCCGCGCGCCGGTTCTGGTGATCGACTGCGCTTTACGATATGGCCACGCGGCTCGACCGCAAGATCATGGTCCGGCTGGTGAAAGGCGCCTATTGGGACACCGAAATCAAGCGCGCGCAGGTCGAAGGCGATCGACGGCTTTCCGGTCTTCACCGCCAAAGGCGGCGCACCGATGTCAGCTATATCGCCAACGCCCGCAAACTGCTGGGCATGACCGACCGGATCTATCCGCAATTCGCCACCCATAACGCGCACACCGTCGCCGCCATCCTGCACATGGCCGACGGACAAGGACAACGTTTGAATTCCAGCGCCTGCACGGCATGGGCGAAGCACTGCATGACATCGTGCTGTCAAGCCGACGAAACCCGCTGCCGCATCTACGCGCCCGTCGGCGCGCATAGCGATCTGCTGGCCTATCTGGTGCGCCGCCTGCTGGAAAACGGCGCAAACCAGTTCTTCGTCAACCAGATCGTCGATGAAGATGTGCCCCCCGAAGTGGTCGCGGCAGACCCGTTTGACCAACTGGGCACGCAAAACTATCCCGTCTGCCCACCGGCCCCGATCTTTATCAACCCGAACGCCCCAATTCCAAAGGGTTGGATCTGACCCACACGCCCACGCTGGCCGCGATCGAAACCGCACGCGCGCCGTTCAAATCGCACAAATGGCAGGCGGCGCCGCTGCTGGCCGCAGATGCAAAGCCGCAAAAGCCGCAGTGACATCCTGAACCCCGCCGATCACAGCGACAGCCGCCGGCACAGTGGCCGACCGCCAGCACAAGAGACATCGAAACCGCCTTGTCTTCCGCACAGCCCTGGGCGGCCGATCCTGGCGACACGCGGCGCAATCCTTGAACGCGCGCCGCCGACCTTTACGAAGCAAATTTTGGCGAACTTTTCGCCCTTCTGGCGCGCGAGGCGGGCAAATCCCTGCCCGATTGCGTGGCCGAACTGCGCGAAGCGGTGGATTTCCTGCGCTATTACGCGGCGCCAACGCGCCCGCCACCCCGGCGCGCGGGCCTGTTCACCTGCATTCAGCCCGTGGAACTTTCCGCTGGCGATCTTTACCGGCCAGATCGCGGCGGCGCTGGCCGCAGGCAATGCTGTGCTGGCCAAACCAGCCGAACAAACGCCGCTGATTGCGCATTTGCGCGATTGCGCTGCTGCATCGCGCGGGCGTGCCGCGCACTGCGCTGCAACTGTTGCCCGGTGCGGGCGATGTCGGCGCCGCGCTCACCTCTGATCCGCGCATCAACGGTGTGGCCTTCACCGGCTCAACCGCAACGGCCCTGAACATCCGCGCCGCCATGGCCGAACATCTGCGCCCCCGGCACGCCGCTGATTGCGGAAACCGGCGGGCTGAACGCGATGATCGTCGACAGCACCGCCCTGCCCGAACAGGCGGTGCGCGCATCATCGAAAGCGCGTTCCAGTCCGCAGGCCAGCGCTGTTCGGCGCTGCGCTGCCTTTATGTGCAGGACGACATCGCCGACAGCTTTCTGAAAATGCTGAACGGCGCGATGGATGAACTGCGCTGGGCGATCCGTGGCATCTGTCCACCGACAGCGGGCCGGTGATCGATGCCACCGCGCAGGCCGGTATCGCTTGAACATATCGCCAAAGCCGCGCGCCGACGGCCGCGTGATCAAGGAAATGGGTGCGCCCGACGGTGGCACATTTCATCGCCCCCACGCCTGATCCGGGTCAACGGCATCGCGCGATCTGGAACGTGAAATCTTCGGCCCCGTCCTGCATCTCGCGACCTTCAAGTCCGGCGATCTGGACAAGGTGATCGACGACATCAATGCCACCGGCTACGGCCTGACCTTCGGCCTGCACACCCGCATCGACGACCGTGTGCAGACATGTGTCCGATCGGATCCATGCGGGCAACATCTATGTCAACCGCAACCAGATCGGCGCGATTGTCGGCAGCCAGCCCTTTGGCGGCGAAGGCCTGTCCGGCACCGGCCCCAAGGCGGGCGGCCCGCATTATCTGCCGCGCTTTGGCGCGCCGGACGTACAAAAAAGCGATGGCGCGTGGACATCCGATATGGATATCGGCGCACTCAGCATCGCCGGTTGCACCCAACCACGCGATAGAAACACTGACCTTGCCGGGGCCAACAGGCGAATCCAACCGGCTCAGCACTTCGGCGCGGGCACCCTTGCTGTGCATGGGGCCGGGTGAGGCCGCCGCAGAAAAACAGGCGGCTGCGATCACTGCCTTGGGCGGCGTCGCCGATCAAGGCCACAGGGCAGATTGCACCGCAGGCACTGACCTTTCTCTACGGCATTTCCGGCGTCGTGTGGTGGGGCGATGACACAACAGCGCGCGCCATAGAACAGGCGCTGGCAAAGCGTGACGGGCCGATCATCCCGTTGATCACCGGCCTGCCGGATCTGGCCCGCGTTCGCGCAGAACGGCATGTCTGTGTCGATACCACAGCCGCCGGCGGCAACACCGCCCTTCTCGGGGGGGCCGCCTGAACGCGCATTGTGATCCCGCACCCTGCCGGGATCACATTTCCCTGCGCCAGAACAAAGGCTTGACCACCGCGCACTTTATGACCAGCGTGCGCGCATGTTTCCGATCCGAGATCATAATCCTTCGGGGCGCATGCCCTTTGTGACCTATGCCCTGATGGTGCTGAACATCGGCATCTTCCTCAGCTATGCGGGCCTGCTGAACGATAGCGCGCGCCATCAACGCGTTCTACATCAACTGGGCGATGATCCCCGGCCTTGTCGCGCAATGGCGAAAACTACGATGACCTTGGTCAGTTCGATGTTCCTGCACGGCAGCTGGATGCATCTGGCCGGCAACATGCTGTTTCTATGGATTTTCGGCGACAATCTGGAAGACGAAATGGGCCATATCCCGTTCTCTCATCTTCTACGTTGTCTGCGGCCTTGGCGCGGGTGCTAGTTCACATTCTGTCGGGCACCGGGTCGATGGTGCCCGCGGTCGGGGCCTCGGGCGCGATTGCGGGGGTCATGGGCGGATATCTTTTGCTGTTCCCCAAGGCACGGGTTGATATCCTGCTGATCATCGTGATCTTTTTCCGCATCTTCCCGATCCCGGCATGGATCATGCTGGCGCTATGGTTCGCGATGCAGTTCGTCGGCGCGATCCTGTCCGATCCCGAAGTCGGCGGCGTCGCGTACTGGGCGCATGCGGGCGGTTTTGTCGTCGGAGCCGTGCTGACACTGCCGCTGTGGCTTTGGCGGGGCGGCAGCGTTCTGGTACGAAACCGACGGCCACCCGCCCCATCCCGAGGCCAGATACAAGTTCAGCCCCAGCCGCATTCCCAAGGTGCGGCGCAGGTAGCATCACAGCAGAAAGACGGTTTAGCCGCGGATCACTTTTGCAAAGCTGGAAAAAATCGGCTCGTTGGCGCAGATAATCTCGCCATCTTCCAGAATGTCGCCCTTGGGGTTCAGCGGCTCAACCAGACCGCCCGCCTCGCGCACGATCAAAAGGCCCGCCGCCATGTCCCACGGCGTTCAGCCTGCGTTCCCAGAACCCGTCATACCGGCCCGCCGCCACATAAGCCAGATCCAGCGCAGCAGACCCGAACCGGCGCACACCCGCACACGCGGGCAAGACCCGCGCCAGATCCTTAAGCGTATCCGGCAAATCCGCGCGCCCGCCAAAGGGCAATCCGGTTGCAAAAATACATTCGATCATCCGGCTGCGCCCCGATACCCGCAAACGGGTTTCGTTCATCCACGCGCCGGCGCCTTTTTCGGCAAAGAACAATTCGTCCTTGGACGCGTCATAGACCACGCCCGCCACGATCTGGCCCTTGTGTTCCAGCGCGATCGATACCGCCCAATGCGGCAAGCCGTGCAGAAAAGTTGGTCGTCCCGTCCAGCGGGTCCACGATCCAGCGGCGCGTCGGGTCCACACCCTCTTCTGCGCCACCTTCTTCGGCCAGCCAGCCATAGGTGGGCCGCGCGCCCATCAGTTCGTCCTTGATGATCTTTTCTGCGGCGATATCGGCTTTGGATACAAAATCGCCCGCGCCTTTCATCGACACTTGCAGGTTCTCGACCTCGCGAAAATCCTTGGCCAGGGCACGGCCGGCCTTGCGGGCCGTTTTCATCATGATGTTCAGATTGGCGCTGCCGACCATTTTCGGGGTTCTCCTGTCACGTCAGGCCGCGCGTATACGCGCGCAAACCCCGCTTGCCAAGGGCCGAGAACGCCAGACCATCCACGCGCGCGCAAACCGCCGCCGCGTCACGCCGCACGCGCTTGCGATCAGGGGCCATCCGGTCAACACTGCTGGCAAATATCGCACAGGAGTCTCTCATGCCCGAACAGATGCACCAGATCGCGCTTGCCAGCCGTCCCGGCGGCGCGCCCACTGCCGAAAACTTCCGCCTTGAAATCACAGCCCATGCCCGACCCCGGCAAGGGCGAGGTGCTGATCAAAGTGCAATATATCTCCCTTGATCCCTATATGCGCGGCCGCATGGGCGACAATAAATCCTATGTCGCACCGATCCCTGTCGATGGCAAAATGGAAGGCGGCGGCGTCGGCGAAGTGGTTGCCTCCAACAGCGCCCAGTTCGAACCCGGCGATTTCGTTATGGGAATGCTGGGCTGGGCCACCCATGCCGTGCTTCCTGCCGCCACCCTGATGAAACTTGATCCCGCCCACGGCCCGATCACCACCGCCCTGGGCGTGCTGGGGATGCCGGGGTTCACCGGCTGGCACGGGCTGATGGAATATGGACGCCCGAAAAAGGGCGAAACACTGGTGGTCGCGGCGGCCACCGGCCCTGTGGGGTCGATGGTGGGGCAACTGGCCAAATCGCTGGGGCTTCGCGCTGTGGGCATTGCCGGCGGCCCCGAAAAATGCGCACTGGCCGTCGATACATTCGGCTTTGACGCCTGCGTGGATCACCGCGCATTTGATACCGCATCGGACTTGCGCAAGGCACTGGCGGCCCACTGCCCCGATGGCGTGGATATCTATTTCGAAAATGTCGGCGGCAAGGTGCTTGAGGCCGTTTTCCCCCTGCTGAACAACCACGCGCGCATCCCGATCTGCGGGATGATCAGCTGGTACAATGCGGGCGGCATGGGGGCCAACGCGCCCGCGGCCGGCTTGACCGTGCCCGCCCTGTGGAGCGCGGCCCTGACCAAGTTCATGTCGATCAACGGCTTTATCATCTCGAACCATTGGGACCGGTTGCCCACCTTTCTGGCCGAGGTCGGACCAAAGGTCGCCAAGGGCGACATTGCCTATCTGGAAGACATCACCGACGGTCTGGAAAACGCACCCGCTGCGTTCATCGGATTGCTAGAGGGCACGAACAAAGGAAAACAACTGGTGAAAATCGCCTAGACCGCCTGCAATTTGCGCGCTTCGACCCGCGCCAGCCGGATCAGATCGGCCATATAGGGCTTTGTGCGGTCATCGCTGCGCACAGCCGCAAACAGGCGGCGGGTGATCCCCTTTTCCGTCAGCGGGCGGGTCACATAATCGGAATTGTATTTCACCTCGCGCACGACCCAATCGGGCAGAACCGAAACACCGCGGTTTGACGCCACAAGCAACAAGATCACCGCCGTCAGTTCCACCTGACGGATCGCGGCCGGTTCGACCTTGGCGGGGATCAGCAACTGTGAAAACACATCCAGACGCGTGCGTTCCACCGGATAGGTGATCAGCGTCTGGCCGCGAAAATCCTCGGCCTCGACATAGGGTTTTTGCGCCAGCGGATGCGCGGATGAGGCCACAAAAACCGGCGCATAATCAAACAGTTCAACAAAATCCACGCCGGTCAGGTCTTCAGGATCGGACGACACGACCAGATCAACCTCTTCCTTGTCCAGCGCGGGCATCGCATCAAACGCCAGACCGGGGCGGATATCCACATCCACATCCGGCCAGCGTTTGCGGAATTCTTCCAGCACCGGAAACAGCCATTCGAAACAGGCATGGCATTCGATCGCGATGTGCAACCGCCCCGTGGTGCCTCCGCGCAGATTGGCAAATTCGTGCTGCAACGCTTCGACCTGCGGCAACACCTGTTCCGCCAGCCGTAACAGCCGCAACCCCGCCGCCGACAGTTTCATCGGTTTGGAGCGGCGGATAAACAATTCCACCCCCGTCTGATCCTCCAACCCCTTGATCTGGTGCGACAGGGCCGACTGGGTGATATGCAACTGCTCTGCCGCGCGGGCCAGCCCGCCCGCTTCATGGATGGCCTTGATGGTGCGCAGATGCCGGAATTCGATGTGCATGATTACAAATCCCACTCATGTTATACTTGAATATTATGAAATTGTCTCACACTCGGTGCGCTGTCACAAGGGGTCAACCAACAAAGGTATCCCATCATGACACATCGCACGCTGCCTGCCGTTTCGTTCGAATTCTTTCCGCCCAAAGATCTGGCCGGATCGTTCCGCCTGTGGGACACGGTGCAATCCCTTGCCCCGCTGGAACCGGAGTTCGTGTCCGTCACCTATGGCGCAGGCGGCACCACGCGCGATCTGACCCGCGATGCCGTGGCCACGCTGCACAAAGCCTCCGGCCTGAACGTGGCCGCACACCTGACCTGTGTGGATGCCACCCGCGCCGAAACCCTGCAAATTGCGGCCGATTTTGCCGCTGCGGGCGTGTCCGACATTGTCGCCCTGCGGGGCGATCCGCCCAAAGGGTCCGATAAATTCATTCCTCACCCGGACGGGTTCGACAACGTCTGTGACCTGATCAGCGCATTGGCGATCACCGGAACATTCAACATCCGCGTCGGGGCCTATCCGGAAAAACACCCCGAAGCCGCCGATATGGCCGCCAATATCGATTGGCTGAAGCGCAAGATCGACGCCGGTGCCAACAGCGCGATCACCCAGTTCTTTTTCGAGGCCGACACATTCCTGCGGTTCCGCGATGCCTGCGCCGATGCCGGCATCACCGCGCCGATCACCCCCGGCATCCTGCCGATCGAAAACTGGTCCGGCGCGCGCAAGTTTGCCCAGCGCTGTGGCACGTCCGTTCCCGCATGGCTCGATTCCGCATTCGAAAAAGCCACGCGCGACAACCGCGCCGATCTGCTGGCCACCGCCGTGTGCACCGAATTGTGCGACACTTTGCTGGAAAACGGTGTCGCCGCGTTGCATTTCTACACGCTGAACCGGCCCGACCTAACGCGCGATGTGTGCCACGCTCTGGGGATCACCCCGCGTGTTCAATTGCGCCATGTCGCTTAGGGCTTGCACCTGATTGCGGGCCTTTCTAGCGTCGCACAAAGACGCACAAGAAAGACCCCAACATGCATTTTGCCCAGAAACCTGACGATCTGGCCGATCGTACAACATTGCTGTCGATGTCCGGCCTTGCATTCATGCAAGCCATGTTGGGCGGACAGATTGCAGCGCCCGCCATCGCACAGACCATGGGCATTCGCGTCCACGCGGTTGCCGACGGTCAGGTCACGTTTCGCGGCACACCGGACTTCAGCGTCACCAACCCCGTGGGCGCGGTGCATGGCGGGTGGTACGGCACGTTGCTTGACAGCGCACTGGGCTGCGCCGCGATGACCAAGGTGCCCAAAGGGTCGGTGTATACGACGCTGGAATACAAGGTGAATATCACCCGCGCGATCCCGCTGGGCACGCTGGTTGATTGCACGGCAACCGTTGATCACGCGGGCCGTTCCACCTGCATCGCCCATGGCGAGATCAGAGGCGTTGAAGACGGCAGGCTTTATGCCACCGGTTCAACAACCTGCATCATTATGAACCTTGGCGGCGCGTAATCCGGCTTCCGGCGCGGGGCCAGAAATGCTAGCCGTGAAACATGTCCTACTGGCCCGGTTTTCGTGAAATTCTTGTCACCTGCTATACACTTGGCGCAGGCGCGATTGGCGCGGTCATCGGGTATTGGATCGGTCTGCCAGTCTATCTGTTGACCGGGCCGGCACTGCTGATCAGCCTTGCCTCGCTGTCCGGCATTCCATTCGCAATCACCCCTGTGGTGCGCGACTTTGCCTTTTTGCTGATCGGGATCAGCATCGGCGCGGGCGTTGATCCGCAAGCGGCTGCCGCGTTCATGCGCTGGCCGGTTGCGTTTGTGATGCTGGCGTTCATGCTGATCCTGACGCTGATCCTGTGCCGTGATCTGCTGATCAGGCTGTTCGGCTTTGATCCGCGCAGCGCGGTCCTCGCCGCCAGCCCCGGCCATCTCAGCTACATCATCAGCCTTAGCGAAAGCATGAAGGTTGATATCAGCCGTGTGGCTGTGGTGCAGTCGGTCCGCCTGTTGGCACTTACCTTGTGCGTTCCTTTTGCCGCCCTTGCCTTTGGCATCCGGATCGACACTGCCTTTGCCTCGACCGCGCCCCTGATGCGGGTGGATCACGCGGTGGTACTGTTCGCTCTGTCCCTGACCTTCGGCCTGATCCTAAAACGGATGAACGCCCCCGCCGCTTTGTTGATCGCCGCGATGATCATATCGGCGGTCGCGCACCTGTCCGAACGCGCCCCCGGCGTTTTGTCACCCCAGATCACCCATGCGATGTTTGTTGTGATGGGCACCCTGATCGGCACGCGGTTTTCCGGTATCAAACTGGCCGCGCTGCGCAAAACGCTGGTTGCGGGGTTGTCGACCACTGCGTTGACCGTTGTGCTGGCCATGCTGGCAGCCCTGCCTGTCGCCTACGCGCTTGGCATCCCCGTGGCGCATGTTCTGATCGCCTTTGCGCCCGGCGGGTTGGAAACCATGGTTGTGATGGGTGTTGTACTGGGGGCCGATCCCGGTTTTGTGGCCGCCTGCCACGTGGCGCGCCTGTTGTTCCTGACGGCGCTGGTGCCCGCGGTTCTGGCCCGCGCCCCAAAAGACCGCAGCCTGCCCTAACCGGCTTGCGGCCCTTCCTTGGCCAGCATCATCGCCGATTTTGACAGCGTATCAGACTGAACATTGACCGTTTCGTGCAACCGCTCGCACCGGGTTTGCCCCACCACGCGGGGGCGGCGCAGCAGAAACATCTTGCCATAGCCACGCCATTTGCCGACCGACGGTGCCGCCGGATCGGTCGGAAACCGGCTGGCCCAGTCATCTGGCAACGGCAAACCACATTCCTGTGCACGCTCCATCATCCAGACAAAGGATATATTGGCCAAAGGCCGCGCGGGGTAAAACCCGCTTAACTGACCGCCAACATCGCCGTGCGTGCCACGAAACCAAACCTGTTCAACACGTCCCTTCCATTCCAAAGGACAATCCCACAGCACGGGGGTAAACACCTCGCGGTTTTCATCCAGCGCCAGTGCGTGAAATCCATGTTTCACCGATCGCACCAGATCGTGGTTGTGAAACGCGTGGCGCTTTGCATCCAACCGCCATAACAGCGGCACCCGCAACCCCAGTGCCTTGACCGTGTCCCAGACCCCGACCATCTCAATTTCGGTTTGCGCATGGCAATAAGCGCGGGCAAACGCGGTGGCAAAGCTGTTGCCCGGGTTGCACTGGTAGTGGCGGTACACCTCGCGGATATTGCGTTCTGTCGCGTGTTCCGCCTTGACCAGCCCGACCATATCAATAACGCCCGCCAAGGACCGCACCGCATAAGCCCCGCGCGAATATCCCATCAGATAAATCGTGTCTCCGGGGCGATAACGGGATGCCAGATAGCCATAGGCCCGCCTGATCTGCCGGTTGATCCCGCGCCCCATCATCACGTCCGGCGCCGCGCGCCAATCCATGAACTGCAACCCCGCCTCGTAATACAGCGACACCTCGCCGTTCATTTCACGGAGCAGTTTATAGGTTAGTCCCGCATGGGTTTCATAACCGGGTTCCAGCGTCGACATGGTGCCATCCAGAATGATCACATGGCTGACAGGGCCGCGCCCGCGCGGTTTGCTCGATCGGCCACGCGACAAACGCGCCCGCAGCCACGCCGAAAAAACATTACCTAACCGGTTCAGTTGCATCCTGTAACAATTCCCATACTCGTAACGGCGTAAACGGCATATCCGCCTGCCTGACACCTTTGTTCCACAGCGCATCCTGCACCGCATTGGCCACCGCCGCCATAGACCCGACGGTCCCCGCCTCGCCACAGCCTTTCATTCCCATCGGATTGGCCGTGGATGGCACCGGTTCCGAGGTGAAGCCGATCATCGGTAGATCATCGGCCCTTGGCATCGCATAGTCCATGAAACTTGCCGTGAGCAACTGGCCGTCTTCGTCGTAAACCACCCGCTCGCTCAGCGCCTGCCCAAGGCCCTGGGCCACGCCGCCATGGACCTGCCCTTCGGCCAGCATCGGATTGATCAGGTTTCCGAAATCATCCACCACGGTGTATTTGTCCACCGTTGTCACGCCGGTTTCCGGATCAATCACAACTTCGGCCACATGCGCGCCATTGGGATAGGATCGCGCTGGCAAAGTGGCGCGCGCCTCATGCACCAGCAGGTCGGCCCGCCCGTCCGCACGCGCCATATCGGCCGCTTCCAGCAAGGTCGGGGTCATGTTTGACCCCGGCGCGCGAAATGTTTCATCGTCAAAAACAACTTCATCCCTTTCCACCCCCATCTTATCGGCCAGATAGGGCGTAAATGCGGCGATCATCGTGTCAACTGTGGCCAGTGTAGCATGGGTTTGCACCGTGACAGAGCGCGACCCGCCGGTGCCCCCACCCTTGGCAATCAGGTCACTGTCGCCCTGCACCACGTGGATACGGTCTGCGGGAATACCCGTCTGGTCTGCCAGAAACTGCGCATAGACCGTTTCGTGCCCCTGCCCGTTTGATTGTGTGCCGACAAAAATATGCACTGTCCCGTCCGCGTTAAAGACCACCTTGGCCCCTTCCGAAGGATCACCCAGAATACTTTCGATATAGTAACACAGGCCCTGCCCGCGCAGCAGACCCCGCGCGCTGTCTGCCGCCTTGCGCGCCGCAAAACCGTCTGCGTCCGCCTCAACCGCCGCGCGGGCCAGAACCTTGTGGAAATCGCCCACATCATACAATTCGCCTGTGGCCGACGTATAAGGAAACGCGCCCGCAGGAATGAAATTGCGCCGCCGCAAGTCCCACGGATCAACGCCCAGTTCGCGCGCCGCGCGGTCCATCGCCCGTTCCAGCACATATATCGCCTCGGGGCGGCCCGCGCCGCGATAGGCATCCACCTGCGCGGTGTTGGTGTAATAGCCTTCCACCTGCAACCACGTGGCCTGCACATCGTAACAGCCCATCAAAACCTTGGAAAACAGCAGGGTCTGGATCGGCTGAGCGAATTGCGAATTATAGGCCCCCAGATTGCATTTGGTACGCACACGGTACGCCGTAATCTTGTGTCTGTCGTCAAACGCCAGTTCCGCCAGCGAGGTCAGATCGCGCCCGCCATTATCACTCAGCATCGCCTCGGTCCGCTCTGACATCCAGCGCACGGGGCGTGCCAGCATCCGCGCGGCCTGCGCCAGCACGAAATATTCCGGATAGGGCATCGCCTTCATGCCAAACCCGCCGCCCACATCCGGGATGGTCACGCGCACGTTTTCGGGCGGCAGCCCCGTCATCGCGCACAGTTGGTCCTTCAGCCCCCAAACCCCCTGCCCGTTAAACGCCACATGCAATCGCGTGCCATCCCAATCGGCGAAACAGCCGCGCGGTTCCATCGAATTCACGATAATCCGGTTGTCATCCACGTTCAGACGCACCACATGCGCCGCCATGGCAAAGGCCGCATCTGTCGCGGCCTCATCCCCCATGCCCCAATCAAAGGCGCGGTTGTCGGGCGCTTCGTCGTGCAACGGCGCGCCGCCGGGGCCGACATCGGTTTTGGCGGGCAATTCCGTATATTCGAACCCGACCAGTTCGGCCGCGTCGCGCGCCTGTTGCACTGTATCCGCCACGATCATCGGCCACCGGATCACCGACAAACCGCACCCGCCCGCGTGCCAGATAGGGGCGCACCGGCGCGGCAGCCTTGGTGCCGTCGCGATTGTCCAGAACGGTGGCCCGCATCGCCGTGGTGATGCCTGCCGCATCCAGATCGTCAACGCTCAGAACCAGATGCACCCCGTCCGCCGCGCGCGCCTCTTCCAGATCAAGGCGATCAATCGTGGCATGCGCCACGGGCGAGCGGACCACATAAGCATGCAGCGCATCCGCAGGGGCCACATCGTCGATATATCCGCCGCCGCCTGTCAGAAACCGCACATCTTCAACCCGCCGCACCGGCTGGCTTTTTCCGAATTTTTCCATGATCTGCCCTTTGCCGTCTGCGTCCGTGCGGACACTAGCCCCAAGCGCGCCAGTGTCCAGCAGATGGCGCGCAGATCAGCGCAGGCTTTGTGTGCTGATCACATCGCGCAGACCATAGCCGTTGAACGCCGTGCTCATCGCGATGGAATAGGCCCCCATCGCATCAAACAGAACGTAATCGCCGGCCTGCATGTCATCGGGCAACGGCAACCCGTCGGGCAACCGGTCCAGACTGTCACAGGTCGGCCCGAACACCACGCGCGGGCGCGGCGCACCCGAACGCAATTGCCCGTCGGGCGCATAGACGCGCACACGGTGCGACAGCGCCATATCGCGCAGATCGGCCAGCCCGCCGTAAATGCCATCATTCAGAAACACCTGTTCGTCCCCGCGCACCGCCTTGACCCGCGCGGCCAGCGAAAACGCCTCGGCCACCATGGCGCGCCCCGGTTCACACAACAGATCGGGGCGCTGCGGGCCAAAGGCATCCGCAACCGCGCGATCGATGACGCCAAACACAGCATCCAGATCGGGCACCACCGGCCCGCGATGCGCGGCAAACCCGCCGCCCACGTTCAACCGCCCAAGTGTCACGCCCGCGTTCTGCGCGATATCTGCCGCCGCCTTGATATAGATTGCCCAGACAGTCGGATCTTCGCATTGCGTGCCCGGATGAAAGCACAGGGACGGCGCAAACCCCATATCGACAACAGCCCGCAGCAGGGCCACCGCCCGATCCGGCGTGGCCCCGAATTTGGCACCGAAATCATAGGCCGCGCCCGACACCGGCAAGGCAAACCGCACCGCAACCTCGCAATCGCGTGGCACGGCCTGCAATTTTTTCAATTCGCCCATGTCATCCACCGACCAGCTGCTCACTCCTGCGTCGATCCCCGCCGCAATTTCCGCGACCGACCGCACAGGATTGTTGTAGTGCAATATCGCCGATGGCAGCGCACGACGCACCGCCGCCATTTCCGCGGGCGATGCGACGTCGAAAGCGGTCAGCCCCGCAGCCACAAGGTTGTCCAGCACCGATGCGCTGTCATTGGCTTTGACCGCATAGGTCACCAGCCCGTCAAACCCGTCCTGAAACCGGCGCGCCGTGGCCTGCAACAAGGCCGGATCAAAATACAAAACCGGTTGGTCGGGCTGTTCGCGCGCCAGATGTGTGGCCGGATCGCGCCATAATGTCGGGTTCTGTTGCATCTTGCACCTCGCCTGTTTTTTTCCAGTCTCCCTCGGATTCGCGTCGATTCAACGTGTCAGTTATGTTAAATCAGAGTCAATGATCGGCATATTAACGGGTGTCCTATGCAAATTGACGAAACAGACACAAAACTGCTGCGCCTGTTGCGGGAAAATGCGCGCCTGCCCGTCAGCACCTTGGCCGCGCGGTTGGGGCTGGCGCGCACCACGGTTCAGGCACGGATAGAACGCCTTGAAAAAAATGGCTCGATTTTGGGCTATACCCTGCGCACAGGCGGGCAATTGCGCCCACGCCTGCGCGCGACAGCACTGGTCAGCATCGAACCGCGCAGCGGCCCCGCTGTTCTGGACCGGCTGCGCTCCCTCTCGGGCGTCGAAGTGGTGCACACCACCGCAGGCCGTTTTGATCTGATGGTGCAAATTTCCGCCGGATCAACCGAGGAACTGGACGCAACACTGGACCGCATCGGCGAAGCACGCGGCGTGCGCAGTTCGGAAAGCCTGATCCATCTGGCCACGAAACTGGATCGCGAACTATAGGATTCGCACCCCAGAAACAAAAAAGGCGGCCCCCAAAGGCCGCCCTTTCAAAATGACGTGACGTCACGCGCGTTCGGAATATTCCATTGTTTCGGTGTTCACCACCATGTTTTCATCCTGCCCGACAAAGGGGGGCACCATGACCTTCACCCCATTGTCGAGGATCGCAGGTTTGAAAGAATTTGCCGCAGTCTGGCCTTTGACCACCGGCTCTGTCTCGACAATCTTGCACACCACTTTTTGCGGCAGCGACGCGCTCAGCGCCTCGCTGTCGTGGAATTCCACCACGACCGTCATACCGTCCTGAAGGAACGGACGGCGTTCGCCCAGAATGTCGGCAGGCACTTCGACCTGCTCGTAGGTTTCCGCATCCATGAAAACCAGCATCCCATCGTTTTCATAGAGAAATTGCTGGTCTTTCTGTTCCAGACGCACCCGCTCAACCTTGTCGGCAGACCGGAATCGTTCGTTCAGTTTTGATCCGTTGCGCAGGTTTTTCATTTCGACCTGAGCAAACGCGCCCCCCTTTCCGGGCTTGACGTGATCGACTTTCACAGCGGCCCACAGGCCCCCGTTATGCTCCAGTACATTTCCGGGGCGGATTTCGTTTCCGTTAATTTTAGGCATGTGCAGAAACCATGGCAAAAGGTTGATGAAAAGTTGATCGCACCTATATCTGGCGGGATGGTGGCTGGCAAGACAACCATATCTCGTGCTGCACATGCAGAATGTTATGCGCCGAGACGCATAAGAGCTATGCATTTACGGGGTATCCGAATCGAAAGTAATGCTTCATAAGAAACGCCACGCCGAAAATGCAAGAGCAAGAAAAACAAGGAAGACGAGATGAAAGATTTCGTTGACGGCACAGCCTTTAATAACGAGCAAGGCAACCGTGCACGCAAACTATTCGCAGCCGTCGTATTGGCTGCACTGGACGACGCCATCGCCGACGACAAGAAGTATGGCAATGGTCCCGAACAGATCGCCCGCTGGGCCCGTTCCCGTGACGGGCGCGAGGTGCTGTCGTGCGCGGGTATTGACCCGAACGAACGTGTGGTCACCGGACTGATGGATTTCGTCGGTAAAGGTGTGCGCACATCGGTCGCCCTGTCGCGCGAAGAAAGCGAACGCCGCAATGCTGCCCAGCAGGCCGAAGCCGCCTAAGCGACCACGTCAATTCATGACGACCTGAAACGCGCCTTTGGGGCGCGTTTTTTGGTGGCACACCGGAAGGTCCGCGATGGCGCGATGCATCATGATACAAGGCACCGGCACCAATGTCGGCAAGTCTATGTTGGTGGCAGGCCTTGCACGCGCCTTTGTGCGCCGCGGCCTGTCCGTGCGTCCGTTCAAACCGCAAAACATGTCCAACAACGCTGCGGTCACACCGGATGGCGGTGAAATCGGGCGCGCACAGGCATTGCAGGCGCGTGCGGCCTGTGTGGCGCCGCACACCGATATGAACCCCGTGCTGCTGAAACCGCAAAGCACGACAGGCGCGCAGGTCATCGTGCAGGGCAAGGTGCGCGGCCTGCAGCAAGCAAAAAACTACGGCCAGCATAAACACAACCTGCTGCCCGCTGTGCTGGACAGCTTTTACCGCCTTGCCGAAACCTGTGATCTTGTTCTGGTCGAAGGCGCCGGTAGCCCGTCCGAGACCAATTTGCGCGCAGGTGACATTGCCAACATGGGCTTTGCCACCGCTGCAGATGTGCCGGTCGTGCTGATCGGCGATATTGATCGCGGCGGCGTGATCGCCCAGATCGTCGGCACGTCGGCCGTTCTGGATGCATCGGACCTCAAGCAGATCAAAGCGTTCGGCATTAACAAGTTTCGCGGCGATGTTCGCCTGTTTGACGATGGCGTGCGCGATATCGTGGCGCGCACGGGCTGGCCCTGCCTTGGCGTTGTTCCGTGGTTTGAGAACGCCGCGCGTCTGCCCGCCGAAGACGTGATGGACATCACCTCGACATCCGGCGGTGACTTCAAGATCGCCGTGCCCCGCCTGCCCCGTATCGCAAACTTTGACGATCTTGATCCCCTGTCGCAAGAACCCGGTGTAACCGTTGTCTTCATCGAACCCGGCACAGCCCTGCCCGGGGATGCCGATCTGGTCCTGATCCCGGGAAGCAAGGCCACACTGGCCGATCTTGCCGCGTTTCGCGACGCAGGATGGGACATTGATCTAACCGCCCATATCCGCCGTGGCGGGCAGGTTATGGGGATTTGCGGCGGCTATCAGATGCTGGGGCAGACCGTGTCAGACCCTCTGGGCATCGAAGGATCGCCGGAAACGGTTCAGGGCCTGGGGCATCTTGATGTGCACACCGTTCTGGAACCCCACAAACAGGTCACGCAGGTGTCCGGCCATGATCTTGATAGCGGTGCGCATGTAGACGGCTATGAAATCCACATGGGCCAGACAACCGGCCCCGATTGCGCGCGGCCATGGCTGACGATCAACGCCCGGCCCGCAGGGGCCGCAGCCCCAGCGGCCTTGTGCGCGGCTGCTATGTACACGGGCTTTTCGCGTCAGATGCGTTTCGCGCGGCATTTCTGGCACATCATGGTATCGCCTCGGATCACAGCTACGATCAAACGGTTGAAACCACGCTCGACGGGTTGGCCGCCCATCTTGAACACCACATGGATATTGACGCTCTGTTCGCCTTGGCAACGGATGTCAGGCCGCCGTCCCAGTAAACAGACCCCCGGCTAACGGGACCGGTGTTTAATCCAGATCCAGTTCGGCCAAGGCGCGCTGAATCTCGCGCCGCACCAGTTTGCGCACATTGCGGGTGATCCGTTCCCCCAGCCTGCCCTGCAATTCCTGCCGCACGATATCGCTGACAAGTTCACGCAAGGAATCTTCGTCCAACACGGCCTCACCGTCATCGACATGATCATAGTCAATCGGGTCACTGCGGTGCCGGAATTGCGGTTGTGCCACAAAAACATCCTCGGCCCGTTCTGCTTCGGGATCTTGTGGCGCGCCGGTTGCTTCGTCGGTGCCTGACAATTCGGCATCCATATCATGCACAGTCTGCGCGCTGTCAGCTTGTGCTGTGTCCGGCGCGATCAACTCGTCGTGGTCTTCCCACTCCATCGCCTCTACTTCGGTGCCCGAATAGTCATCCTTGCCGGTGTCATCCGGTTCCCACTGATCCGGAGTCTTGGCGATAACTTCTTCCAGTGCCGCAATCTTTTCCGTCAGTTCCTTGGTCGTGGCGCGGCGGAAAACCAAAGGCGCGTTTGGCGCCATGTCTTCGGTCTTGTCAAAAAGAGACTCCGGCGCTGCTTCTGCTACCGGATCAGGTGTTTCCTCACTCTCCGGCGCATGCAGTTCTGACAGATCTTCAGGCTGGCCCGACTGTGTATCCTCGTCCTGAAAACCATGTTCCGCATTCTGCACGGCATCGTCTTCAGCCGCTTCATACTCGGCTGCGGCTTGTTCTGCCGCTTCGTGCTCGGCTGCGTCTCTCTACTTGCTTCGGCTTCTTCTACCGCTTCGCCCTCGTCGCGGCGTTCTTCTTGTTCGCTCTCGTGATCCGCCGCAGCTTTACGCGCGTCTTTGCGCAAGTGGTTCAGGAAAAAGTATGAACTGCTGCTCGAACCGCCGACCTGCGCGGTATATCCCGCGTCGCGGTCGTGTTCTTGCGCATCAACCCGCAGGTCTTCAGCCTCGTGTGCAGCCGTGTCTTCGCGGGCTTCATCTGTCGTGTCGGATGTCTCCTGCGCCTCTGGCGCATCAACAAACACATCCGCCTCGTCCTCTTCGGGATGCGTTTCGGCCCATGTGGTGGCGTCGTCATCCTGCACCCGCAAGGCCGGTGTCAGAACCAGCCGGCCGGGCGCTGTTTCCGGCCCGGTGCCGGCTGCCACCTGTTTCGGCCGCACATCACTCGACACAAGACGGCGTATCGAAGACAAAACGTCCTCAACCTCGGCGCGGTTTACTTGGTCTGGCATGCACTCACTTTCACGATCGCTTTCGGACGATACTAACCGCTGGATTTAAGTCTCACAACAGATAGAGAAAATTGTTACTCTTTCCCCAGCGACTTTAGCACTTTGTCCAGCTGCTTGCCCTGACGGCTGGATGCTGTTGGCGCATCCTTTACCAGATCGTAATAGGCCGCCGGATCATAACGCTGTACCGCAAGGTTCAGCCCGTCCGCCGTCAGCGTTCCGACAGACGACAGAACCGCATATGCGGCAATATATTGCTGTGCCTGCGCCGAAATCCGCGTTGCCTGCGCATCCAAAAGCTCTTGTTCGGCGTCCAGCACATCCAGTGTTGTCCGCGCGCCCAGCGCCGCTTCTTCCTTGATGCCTTCAAACGCGATTCGGGCCGCAACAATCTGTTGTTCCGATGATTCCAGCGCCGCGCGCGCCACTGCCAGCCGCGCAACCGCATTGCCCACATTCTGCTGCAGATCATGACGCACAGTGTGCAAATTGCCCCGAACCGCATCACGGAACGCAATCGCCTGACGCACATTGGACGACAATGCCCCGCCACCGTAAATCACCTGGTTCATACGCAGCCCGACCGAAGCCGACTGGTTGAAATTGCTTGATCCCAGCTTGTCATCCGACGCAATCCGCCCGTCCAGCGTGATCCGGGGGCGGATATCGGATTTGGCCCGCAAGATGTTCAGTTCTGCGGCCGCCACCTCGCGCTGAACCTGCAACATCAACGGATGCCCGCGCACCGCCTGGTTTTTGGCGCTGTTGATATCACCCGGAATGCTCGGCAACCGTCCGGGCGCAACAAGGTTCCCCGGGGCCCGCCCGACGACATTCTTGTATTCTTCAACCGCAATAAAGTAATCGCCTTGCGCCACAGCCAGCCCCGAACGGCCCGCCGCCAGACGTGATTCCGCCTGTGCCACATCCGTCCGCGTCACTTCGCCCACTTCAAACCGGTCTTGCGCGGCGCGCAATTCTTCCGAAATCAGGCGCACGTTGTTTTGCCGCAAGGTCACGAATTCCGCCGTGCTGATCACCGTGAAAAAGGCTGAAACCGTGCGAAAAAACACATCTTGCTCGATCCCCACAAGGTTATAGCGGGTCGCAAGCACAGTTTCTTTTGCAGACTCGATCGCAAGTTTGGTGCTGCCGCCATCATAAAGCAGTATTTCCGCGTTCAGCCCCAACAACAGATTGGTCGAATTTCTGTCTGTGATGGCCGGCGTCAGGGTGGTGCGCCCGTAGACCGATCCGTTTTCGATTGCCGCACTCCAGCTGATGATCGGGCGCAATGCCGCAACCGCGCGGGCCACGTCTTCGTCCGCCGCGCGCAACAAAGCTCTGTTCTGATCCAGCAAGCCGCTATGTTTGTAGGCTCCGATCAGCGCATCTGCCAACGTCTCTGCCCTGACCTGACCGGGCGCGGCACCCAAAGCCATCAAAGCCGCAAGCAGCACAAAGGCTCCTTGCACACATAATTTCCGGACGCTTCTGCGAAATGCACTCACCATATTATGTCAAATCCCTTCAGGGCTTCCTTTGGTTTGCGCCGACCTTGAACCGGCAATGCAACGCGACGCCGCGCTAAAGCGAAAAGACGGCTTCACGCTCGAACCCGGCCAGAACCGGTGCCGCCGCATTAAACGAGAACCGCCAGTTCACGTCTCCGTCAATCTTGTAGCCGATGCGCACAACACCCAGCGCGCCGTCCATGAACAGACAGGCGATGCGCCCGCCCTCTTTCAGTTGATCCAGAATGGTTTGCGGCACGTGTTCAACACCGCCTTGCACGGTGATTGCATCATATGGCCCGTGTTCCGGCGCACCCTCGGCCAGCACCCCGGCCTGAACAATCACATTATCCGCGCCCATTTCCGTCAGCGTCGCCTGCGTATCCGCCGCGCGATCCGCATCTGTATCGACCGCCACAACCGCTTCGGCCATCCGCGCAATGACGGCCGCGGAATAGCCGTGCCCGCAGCCGATATCCAACACCAGTTCGTTTCCGGAAATATCAAGCGCATCCAGCATCTTCGCCAGCGTTCTGGGTTCCAGCAGAACCAGCCCGCCCCCCAGATTGATGTTTTCGCCCATATAGGCCGCCTCACGCTTGTCCGCCGGCACGAATTTTTCGCGCGGAACGGCCAGCATGGCATCAATGATCGGAAATTTCGTCACATCCGAAGGGCGCACTTGCGTGTCCACCATCATCGTGCGTCGTACGGCATAATCTGGCATAATCTAAACTCAATCGTTCGGAATCTGATAGGTCAGGTGTCGCACATCTTATTCGGCACAGCAACGCCCGCAAGACACGTCACCGCAAAAGGCACCTACTGACTTGCGGCCTTGCAACAGATCGGCTAATCCGTCCGAACCACAGCGATCTCGGGCGAGTTGGCGGAGTGGTGACGCAGCGGATTGCAAATCCGTGTACACCGGTTCGATTCCGGTACTCGCCTCCAGTGTCCAGTGATAAGCTTCTGATATTGCTTATTTATCAAAAATTTATTGCATTCTTTCCGCTACCAACCCGCCCAAATTAGAGTCTCCCAATCATGTATTGCTAAATGGAAGTTCTATTCGTTGGGGAGCAACCATTGTAACTTAGTTGGTTATTTGTCGGTAAAGTTTTTTTGTGAGTGATATGATGATTACATCAAGATTCGAGCCTGGACGGCTAAGATCTTAACATTACACATAGCGCGCTCAACAGAATTCGGTAGAATTTCATACGCGTGGCGGCATCAAGTGGGACTGGTCAAGTAGACCGCCGGACAGTAATGACGGAACCCGTTCGGCCTTTGATCAAAATTCGTGGAACGAGCGGCGGATAACCTGTTTAATCCATCTCTTCCCAATGCCGCAAAATCGAAAAACGTCAGCCTTTGTGTTCTCTGGAAAGGTTTCGGCACCGCTAAGATGTCGCTACGTGATCTACCGGAAACCCAGCGCGCGAGTATTATGGCTACCCCGCTGTGCGGTTTCGGGAGCAAAGCGCCTCTGCTCCGATTAAGCTGAATCGGTTGCGTGTGGGTATTGCTACGGATTTCGATGAAGAGGCTGTCATATATGTTACCACAACGTGCAAAACGCGTTAGTCAGGCGGTGCGGCCGCCAACTCAATGACATGAAACCACAAGGACCTTGCCATGAGACATTTTGCGTTGATCGTAACACTGATAGGCCTTGCAAACACGGCCGTCGCCCAGACGGCGCCTTCGGAGCGTGAAATCCGGGGCTATGACGGGCTGCTTTTGGCCGCGCACGAAGGCAACGTCGAAGCAATCCATCAGTTTGTGGCTGAAGGCGCAGACGTCAACATCCGCGATACGAGAGGCCGGACACCAATCCATGTTGCAGCCTTCGCCTCCGAAGACGATGCACTTCGGGCGCTCGCCGAAGCCGGCGCGGACATGAACGCGCTTGAGGGTCAGGCATATGATGCGGTGACAATCGCCGCGGTTGCCAACGACGCCGAACTGATGTCGCTTGCCATCGCACTTGGAAACGATCCGGGGCTCATAACCAGCCCTTATGAAGGCACGGCGCTGATTGCGGCGGCTCATCTGGGCCACGTGGACGTCGTCAAGCGCCTGATAAATGCCGGTGCGCCGCTTGATCACATCAACAACCTGCACTGGACCGCCGTGATGGAAGCGGTGGTCCTTGGCGATGGCGGCCCGGATCATCTTGCGGTGCTCGATGCGTTGCTCGGGGCTGGAGCGGATCGATCGTTGAGTGACAGGCAAGGCTTGACGCCGCTCGATCATGCCGTTCGGAACGGTTACAGGGAAATGGCGGATCGGCTTCGAAAGAAGAACTGAGGCGGATCGGAACCTGCTTTTTCTATCCCGCATCTTTGATATCCCGAGAGTGCCGCAGACGTTTTAGGGTACAGGCAATCCGGATCTTTCCACAAATGCCAAGGCTGCGGCGTATTCAGCCGCAGCCTACATTTGATCGTCATCTTGTGATGATTATTTGTTCTTCAACGCGCAGGTGTTGACCCCCAGCATCGAATACACCGGGCAACTGCCCATGAGCCCGGTCACCAAGGGCACAAGGCCAATCAGACCCCACAAGGTTTGCGGCCCAATGAACACGAGTGACAGTAGCACGAGGCCAAGGATAACGCGCAGAACGCGGTCAATGGTGCCTTCATTTCTGGACATCTCAAAGCTCTCCATTTTTGAGTTTAATGCCCAATTCTATCTCGATCTGACAGTCACACACGGTGACAAAGTCACCGCAGGCCTGCGACAACTTGTTCCAGTTCGCGTCGGTTCAGAATTTCTACACCGTCATCTTTCTGTTCGACCCAGCCCTTTTTCGCGAATTCTGCAAGTTTGCGCGTCACATACGCCCGCCCCGAAGCCGTCTCTGTCGCCAGAGCCGCATGCGTTACTGCTACCACGCAGGACGGCCCTGCCATCCGCAAAAGCACTTTGGCAAGCCGCGCATCGAACCCCGTCAGGGCAACTTCTTCGACAAGTTGCTGATATTCGGCGAACCGCGTCGCGACAGACGACATGATCACGTCGCGAAACGCCTCGTCATCAACGAATTTTTTACGGAATTCGCCCGCCGGTACCAACTGGCCGATGACATCTGTCTCGGCGATTCCCTCGGCGCCATACGGTTGGCGGTTGATTAGGCAGGACAGAGTTTGCAGACAAACCTCTCCGGGCCGAACCCTGTACAGAACGACTTCGCGACCACTTGCTCCGGTCAAGGTCACTTTGATTGAGCCGTTGGACAAAACAATAAACCCGGGACACGAATGCCCGGGCTGAAAGATGATCTTGCCTTGCGGCGCCGTAAAATTCCGAATTTTCGGCATCTTTCTCCTCAAAACAACAGGCTGTTCCGTTTCAGGATAGTCTAGATGCCTTCCAAGACGAATGAAATAACATGCGTTCCATCAGGCTTGGTATAGCGGACACTGAATCCGAAGGAACCAAAGCCTTCTCCGTCCGGTGTTTTCTTCGGGTCCAAAGCTTGGCTTTCCGAGTCCACAACCCGGTTATCATCATCAAAAGTCTTCGACTTAAACCTTGGTTACAATCGCGTTCTTAAAATCTGTGATTGAGCGGTAGCAAAGTTCACCAAATTCAGTGTCCGGTTATACGATGGGGTAAATCGGGGCCTGTCCCCTACCCGACCGGCGCTTGCGCCACTTAACCGAAAACGCATAAATTCAATCAAAGATGAGCCAAAGCCTCAAATTGCAGAACTGCTCAACTGTCTCGAATTGTTCAAAGAAGGACAGTCGGCCTCGTTCACTCGGTTATTCAGACGCTTTAGCATCTAAAGCCATCAAAGTGTATGCTCACATCAGACGAAAGTCCGTTTCGAAGAAGCATACTTCAGGTAAATTGCTTTATATGAAAGTATCGACAATGTCGCGACATTGGAGGCGTCTAACCTTGCCAAGCCAGTTTGTTCTGGCGGGGGGCGCTGTGATGCTTGTGGCGATGATCTTGGTCGGGTCATGGGTATCCCGTCGGATCGAACACGCGGCTGTACAGAACTTTGCGATCCTCGCCGCAAATTATGTCGAGAGTTTCATATCACCTCTCACGCAAGAATTAGCATCCGGTACAACGCTTTCTGAACCGGCACAGCAAGCAATGATCGAAGTGTTTGCAAGCACTGCGTTAAGCGAACGTGTCGTGTCTTACAAAATCTGGAAACAAGGAGGATTGATTGTTCATGCCTCAGACCCAAGCCTTGTTGGACAAAAGTTCACACCGTCTGACGACTTGCAAGCGGCTTGGACGGGAGATGTTTCAGCTTCATTCGGAGATCTGAACGACGAGGAAGATGCAACGGAAGCGATGCTTGGCGTGCCCCTCCTGGAGGTATACAGCCCCATACATGAGGTTTTTAGTGGCGAAATCATTGCGGTTGCAGAGTTCTACGAGCGTGCCGATGGACTTCAGGCAGAATTGCGGAACGCCCGGCGCACAACATGGTTCGTTGTAGGGTCTGCTTTTATCGCCAGCGGCCTCCTGCTTATTGGCATCGTCAAAGCTGGGGGTCGAACCATCGAACGACAGCGTGGCGAGTTGCAAAAACGGCTTACTGAGTCCGAGCAGCTTGTCGCCCAGAAGAACGCCCTTCGGCGCCGCGCTATCACTGCGAACCAGCGTGCAACGGCACAATTGGAACAGACCATTCGCCGCGTGGGTTCTGACTTGCACGATGGGCCAGCACAGCATCTGTCATTCGCGGCATTGCGCCTGGATTCCGCGTTTCAAGAGAATGCAGCGCCCAACACCCGCGACGATGTCAGATCATCCATTGATCGTGCCCTTGAAGAAATCCGCGCAATTTCACGTGGGCTGGCTTTGCCGGAGTTGGACGAGTTGGATATGCCAAGCCTTGTAAAGCGGGCCGTCACCGAAAGGGAAACTCAATCGGGCAACTCTATTGATGTCACCTTTGAAGGGCCTGAACTAAAGTGGTTGAGCTATGCCGATAAGCTCTGCGTTTATCGGTTCCTGCAAGAAGGGCTTTCCAATGCATTTCGACATGGCGGGGTCGAACAGGCCCAAGTGTACGTCCAAAGTTCAATCGAAGGCCTAAGGATTTCTGTCAAGGATAAGGGAATTGGCTTTGACATGAACGAGGCGGTGCGCCTCTACGATGAGGGTGGACAGGGCCTGAACGGCCTCAAGGACAGATCTGAAAGCATCGGCGGCAAACTGGAAATTGTAAGCGAAATTGGACTAGGCACGACCCTGACGCTGCATATCCCAAACGAGGAAAGCGCATGACTATCAAGTTGATTGTTGCAGACGATCACCCGATTTTTCGCGATGGCTTGGTCACGACCCTGTCCGAGACCGGCGATTTCGACGTCCTCGGAGTTGGCGCATCTGCTGGTGAGGCGGTTGCTCTGGCCAGAAAACACACTCCGGACGTGGCTTTGTTGGATCTGTCCATGCCCGGGGGTGGTATAGAGGCCGCCAAAGAAATCGTTGCTGGCCAACTGGCTACCCATGTCGCGATGTTGACCGTATCTGAAGATGATACAGACGTTGCCAGGGCCTTGCAGGTGGGCGCCATAGGGTATTTGCTCAAAGGTGTGTCTGCAGAAGAGTTGCGCCGTGTCCTGAGAGGGATCGCGCGGGGTGATCCACATGTATCACCGGGCCTTGCGGCACAGGTGCTTAAGATGATGCAGGCACCAAAGCAGAAAACCCAAAATCCGCTTGATGATCTCACGAAACGCGAAGAAGAGATTTTGCGGCTGGTGGCCACGGGCCAAAGCAATCGCGAAGTTGCGGATGTGCTAAGACTTCAGGAAAAAACGGTCAAACATTACATGACAGTTATACTTAGCAAACTACAGGCAAGAAACCGGGTCGAAGCTGCGCTGATTGCCCACGATGCGTGGAAAAATGGATCGAATTGATATCTGTTTGATCACTACTTCCTAAATCGGTTGAGTCGCGTCCGATCTGCCTGAGTGGCGGAGCGCGATGCCACCACTCTGCCATATTGATCAACCAATCTGAATCTTCCGAACTCGATCAGTTCTCGCCAACCATTGGCGTAAAGTATTTCTATATTCCGCCCGCGATAGATGGCCTTTACCGCTCGAGAATTGATTTTGGGTGGGTCTGTCGCAGTTTGGGGTTGGTGCCCTCCAAAGTAAGCGCGTAGACGTGCCAGATCACTACCCCGAGCAGGTCGGCGTTCTCTTACTTGGCCGTTGCGATCTGTATGCGTGAACTGTCCACTTCTGACTTCTTCCCAGCTACCATCTGAAAAAAACACCCGGGCGCCGTCAGAAAGCTTCTGCATCTTGCTGGGGCTTGGCCTATCGCCACGACTTCCGGAAGTAGATTCGCCTTCGCTGTCCTCCCCGCCATCATCACCTTCGTCATCATCACCTTCGCCATCGTCTCCGCTGTCATCTCCCTCGCCGTCGTCACCACCCTCGCCGTCGTCACCACCCTCGCCATCGCTTCCGTCATCTCCACCTTCGCCGTCATCGCCGCCCTCTCCATCGCCTCCGTCGTCGCCACCTTCGCCATCGTCGCCGCCCTCTCCATCGCCTCCGTCGTCGCCACCTTCGCCATCGTCGCCCCCTTCGCCATCGCCTCCATCGTCGCCGCCCTCTCCATCGCCATCACTGCCGGAGCCACTCTTTGCAAGCGCGTAGGGCATTACGAGGGTGAATTTTCCCGCCTGGTCCATTTCCAATCGGAATGGGAAGACCACGAACAAGATCGACAGAATTATGTATTTAGCGGTTGCCGTCAGTCTCATGGTTCCTCTTTGTCCACATCTTTCGCGACTTGACGTTAAAGCACGCTAGCAATTTTTCATCGGACTATAGTCCTTGAGTTTTAGCAGATCGTTCAAGTACCTCAGCGACAGGGTTCCCCGAACTGTGGTTACTTTCGAAAAGTTGCATTGAACGCGACCGTAACCCGATCTGCTTCTACCTCATTTGGATAGACCCAATGAACCAAATAGGAAGGAAACAGGATAATTTCGCCCGCAGCTGGTCTAATGCACTTTTTCAAACGAAAGGCATTGGTTTTCAGAATTTCCCACTGCGGCAAGTCAGCACGCGGGGCCACGAACTCGATCATACCTGAAGAACCTTCGCTGATCTCCGGTTGCGAGACGTAATACACACCTGACCAATGCGCACCGGGGTGGGTATGCGGCGCATTGTATCCGTCCTTTGGATTTACGTTCATCCACCCAAAAAGCTTCATCTTCAGCGTTTCTGGATCAACCTTGTTCGTCATCTTGCGTGTCGCTTTGAGGACCGCCATTTCTGCTGCGACGCGCAGTTCGGTGATGCAGTCCGCATCCCTCGTGAAGAGATTTCCAGTCGAATGCCATCCGCGACGGTTCGATTTGACAACACCATCATCTTCCCGTCGCATTGCGGCGCCTTCGGCCAGCAGTTCTGCACTGAGAGCTTCGTGATTTGCAACGTCGTACCGGAACAACGGTGAGGAAAACAGTTTTTCGAATTTGGTTTCTGAGATCATGTTGGTTTCTTTGCTTGAGAAGGTTTTGTTTACCGACAAATGTGTCCGACGGTATTGAAATCGACGACTAAGAATTCGGCTCCCGGAACTTTCATTGCTATTCGAATGTTCCTGCCTTGCCGACCGACCTCCAATAGAGGCCAGTCGGTTACTTGTCAGTTGGTTCAGAAAAGTGCGGACTGTTGTTTAGTCGTCTCCACCCTCACCGCCATCATCACCGCCTTCGCCACCATCATCGCCGCCCTCGCCGCCATCATCGCCGCCCTCGCCACCATCATCACCGCCCTCACCGCCATCATCGCCGCCCTCTCCGCCATCATCGCCGCCCTCGCCGCTATCATCGCCGCCCTCGCCGCCGTCATCGCTTTCGCCGCCGTCATCGCTTTCGTTGTCATCGCTTTCGTTGTCATCGCTTTCGTTGTCGTCACTTTCGCTGTCATCACTTTCGCTGTCGTCGCTTTCGCTGTCATCACTTTCGCTGTCATCACTTTCGCTGTCGCTACCTGACGATCTAGCCTCGGCCAACGATACTGCGCCATCGTTGTTCAGGTCATCTCGATCAAGAACACCATCTGCACCGCGCGTGCCGAACGCAGTTGCAAGTTCGCTCCGACTGAGTGAACCGTCTTTGTTCGTGTCAATCTGGCCAAAAGATTTGCCCGATGCATATGCCGGTGCTGATAGAACCATACAAAGGGAAGTGGTTAGAAGAAGTTTCGAGCGTGTCATGGTCGGTCTCCATTGTTGAAAGATACGCCCACCATGGAGTTCAAACACCCGCCGGGCATCTGAAGAACGTCCAACAACTGCTGTTCGAAAGTCTGACCTGATTTCAGACGAAAGTCTGAAAGGCTGGCTTTGATACCGCCGCAGCAATTGGCCGCAAAGCGACTCCATCGGGCCAGCGGCCGATTTTAACGCGTTGGTGCGCGGTTCCAGCGTTTTGCATTTGCCTGTGCCAAAGGGCACCTTTTGGCGCGCTCTACAAAAGGAACAGGCCGCGTCTTTTTTTCACTTCAATGATCAAGTGCCTTAATCGGCGGCAAAGCAGTAAAACAGCCCAGCGCCACCCGTGCCATTGAGCGCTTCCTGCCCGCAACCCCTGGAACCATGTGCCGAATTCCACGATGTGTTGCCACCGCCATGGCGATCGTGGTGACCCACTTGTGCACTGCCCTCGCCGTTGCTTGTCCAATTGGAACAGGTATGATCACCTTCGGCCCACGGGAAGTAAGCCATTCCATCGGCCATCGACCCGGTCAGAATGTCGTGTTCGTTGGGATTGTCGCCAACACCGTTGATCTTTTTGCCATTTTCATCAACCGCAGTCCGTTTGATGATGTTGGGACTTAGATGCAGTTCGTCCAGGTCACTGGCCACCAGTTCACCATGTGCATTATACCACGGACCACTTCCAATACGATACCGGGCAGAAACGCCACGTTTGCCGTCTTCTTGGGTGCTGAGGTAAGCGCGCCATGTGCGCCCCTCAATCCCCGCCGCGGTTGCGAGTGCATCACAATGCGCGTCGGCACCGTCCAGTCCACCCAGATTTGCCCCATCGCCCAAACCGATGCTGGTCACGAAGAAGCCCATCGGATGCTCCTGTGCCTGTGCCATGCCAAGTTGAGTGATCAGCGCCATTTGCAGCAGCGCAGCACTTTTCAATATTTTCATCGCTTCATCCTTTCGTTTTGAGCTTTAACATTACCATAAAAGCGGGAACGGGAACGGATTGTGAAAAGCCATGACAGGACAACAAGGTAAACATTGATTGCCCGATGCCGCGCAGGTTTCAGGCTTTAATCGGTTGAGACCAAAATCATAGTCATGGTGAGGAATTCATTGGTCAAAGGAAACCCGCGCAATTGAGTTTCCGGTCGGCAAGTGTCTCACTCACCTGCCGACCGTCAAGATTACAACTCTGGTCCAGCCTCCTTCAAAGCGTCCCAGTCAGGTGTTACTCGGTCTGGCGATAATCATCGTGGCAACCGCCACATGACTTACCTACCTCCCCAATTGCACCGCGAAGCGCATCCAGACCGCCACCTGCGGCACCTTCCATCGCGATGGCAGCGGTGACCAGCACCATACCCTTTTCACCCGCGGTGCTATCGGCTTGCCATATCGCTGGCAGCGCGCGGGTCTTGTCCGCACCAAGCGCTTCGGTATCAGAGCCTTGCGGCCACAAACGCGATTGATCCAACTGCGACAAAGCCGCCAGATTGCTTGCCGCTGCACTTGCAGCAGTTGCATCATATTCGATGTCCCCTTTGGCCATTCCACCCAATAGGCCAAGATTGAATGAATAAAGTATCATCTGCGACTGTCGTGCTTTGACTGCCGCCTGGATGGCCTTATTTTCGTGACCATCGCCAAGAGCCGAAGTCGCGATAACGGCGGCAGTCACAATTCCACCAATGCCGAGCATCCCCGATTTCATGTGCTTCCCTCCAAAAAAAATCAGTATGAGAATAAGTCTAGCTGTGTGAATAATCGAAGATAGTGAGAAAAAACGCAGAGGCTTTATCTATTTATGCACAGCTCAAGCTGGGATAATTTAAAGTATGTTCTGTCCGTGATCGAGGCAGGGTCTGTCAGCGCCGCCGCCCGCGATCTGGGCGTGAATCACGCGACCGTCCTACGCCGGATTGCAGCATTTGAATCCCAATACGGCGGGCCCATCTTTGACAAAAACGCCAATGGCTACCGGCTGATGCCAGGCAAAGAAGCGTTGGTTCAGGCTGTCCGAGAGGTGGAGAACGGCGTCCTGACTGTTGAACGTTTGATGCAAGGTGCCAACCCACTGCTCAGCGGTGTGGTCAGGATATCATCCACCGACACAATTTCCCAATATCTGCTTCCGGACGTCGTAAACACGCTAAAACTAGAATCTCCACAGCTCGAAATCGAATTGCTCAGTAATAACAGCCACGTCAATTTCGCGCGCATGGAGGCGGATTTGTTCGTACGCCCGGCCATGTCACTACCCGAAGACATGATCGCGGAAACCGCGGCCCACCTTGTTTTCCGGGCGTTCGGGACATCGCAAGACCTTGATAAATGGCTTGGGCTGAAAGGCCCCTTGGCAAGGTCAGCGGCCGCGAACTGGTTATCCAACAACATTCCAGGCGAGGCTCTGGGATCGGGTTCCGACAGCTTTACAGTCTTGTCGCGCATGGCCCAGAACGGCACAGGAATTGCAATCCTGCCTACCTTTGTCGGTGAAAGCCTTCCGAACCTTGTTCATTTGCCCGACAAGATGCCGGACATCCGGGTTCCGGTTTGGGTGGGGTCACATCAGGATTTGAGAGACATCCCAAGGATCCGCGCCGTAAGAAAAAGCGTGATAGCCCATTTATCGGCCAAACTTGATCAACACCGTTCCTAGTTCAAACACAAATTAACGTTCGAAGGTTCCTAAGCTACTGATCAGCTCGCTTTGTGGGGCTTCCCTGTTGTCCAGAACCAACCTGTCTTCAATTCCGCGCAAGTGCCTGTCCATCAATGTGACCGCCTCGTCCGCCTTGCCGCTCAGGACCAGATCTGACAGTTCGCGGTGTTCATCGATTTCGCAACTGTCAGGGGCTTTCGTCTCGTACACCGCGATGATCAGTGACGAACGGGCAATCAACTCGCGCACAAAGCGCGCCATGATCGGGCTTTCGGCCTGATCGGCCAGAACCTGATGGTAACGTCCGCACCGTCGGATCACGCGGCTGACGTCGCCTGCATCACGGGCCTCGCGCTCGCACACCATGTGTTCTTCCAAGGCCACGCGCATTGCAGGATCGCGGCGCTCGGCGGCACGGCGGATCAGGTCGCCCTCCAGCAAACGGCGGGCGCGAAACACTTCGCGGGCTTCCTCGACCGTCGGGCGGGCCACAAAGGCCCCGCGATTGGCGACCAGTTCAACCACATGGTCGGCAGCAAGACGCGACAGGACGGTCCGCATCCGTGTTCGACCGATACCGTAGATTTCGCACAGTTCGTCTTCTTTCAGATGCGTTCCGGGCTGAAGACGATGCCCCACGATTGCATCGAAGATATGCGCGTAGATTTGGTCAATCTCTGTGCCACCGGCAATGGATTTCGGGCCTATCCCCGCCGCCGTCTCGGCGAATGTCTTGTTCATTTCGCAGGCTCCAGTACCAGTCTTTTTCACCCTAACTCTGTATTCTTATAGGGCAAAACCAAAAAAGAAAATCGCACACCGCAACGCATGCAAGCTTTGTATACGATTTTTCTTGATTATTGTATACGTTCCTGCAACGCTCTTCGAAAGGCGCCACAAGAAGCGTTGCAACCCAATTGATCAACATGGAGTGAAACATGAACGTACGTGTCCCCCTAAAACTTGGCGTGGCAGCGACAGCCTTGGCCATGGGTCTCGCCGGTGCGGCCTTAGGCAATACCCTGCGTATGGCCGATTCCACCGATATTGCGGCGATGGACCCGCATTCAATGACCGAAAGCAACACAATCGGATTTCTCAACCACGTCTATGAAGGTCTTGTGCGCTATAATCAGGATCTGGCAGTGGAACCCGCTCTGGCGACTTCGTGGGAGTTTGTGGAACCGGCGCGCCTGCGCTTCAAACTTCGTGAAGGCGTCAGCTTTCACAACGGCAACCCGTTCACAGCAGACGACGTGGTCGCCTCGCTGCAGCGTGCCAGCGACGAAACATCACCGGTGAAAAGCAACATACCCGGTCTGAAGTCTGTCGAAAAAGTTGACGAATACACTGTTGATCTCGTGTTGAACGGACCAGATCCCATCGTGCTTAACTATCTGACCAATATCTTGATCCTGGATCAGGAATGGATGGCTGAACATGATGCGTTGATGCCAGCCGACATGCGCAGCGGACGTGAAAATTTTGCCGTTGCAAATTCAAACGGCACCGGCCCATTCATACTTGAAAGCCGTCAGCCCGATGCTCGGACAGTGCTGACAGTGAATGAAAACTGGTGGGACGAACCTCAGCATAACCTGACGCGGATCGAATTCAGCCCGATCGGTTCTGACGCCACACGCATAGCAGCCCTTTTGTCCGGCGAATTGGATTTCATCACGCCTGCGCCCCTGCAAGATATCGAACGGATTGATCGTGCCGAAGGGGTGGCTGTCATCGTTGCACCGGAATTGCGCACGATCATGCTGGGCATGAACCAAGGCGACAAATTGCTGGATTCCAACCTGACCGATTCCAACCCCCTGCAGGATCAGCGGGTGCGTGACGCGCTGTGGCGGTCGATCGACATGGATCTGATCCGCAATAAGATCATGCGGGATCGCTCACGCAATGCCGGCCTCTTGGTCGCCCCTCCGGTACCGGGCTATGACGCAGCAGAAGACATTCGCCCCGAAGTCGACCTTGAAAAAGCCAAGGCCCTTTTGGCTGAAGCCGGGTATGCCGACGGTTTTGAAGTCGGATTTGACTGCCCCAACGATCGCTATGTCAACGACGAAGAAATCTGCCAAGCCGTCACCGCCATGTGGTCACGGATCGGTGTTACAGCGCGCCTGAATGCTCAAACGAAGTCAAAGCACTTCGAAAAAGTGCTGGCGGGTGGTTCTGACATTTACATGGTGGGCTGGGCGACATTGCCAATGCTGGATACGTACAGTGTATTATCGGCACTGCTGCACACTCCGGGTGATCGGATGGGGGCGTGGAACCCCGGCGGTTACTCGAACGAGAAGATCGATGCTCTGACTACTCAGGTTGCGACAGAACTTGATGCGGAAAAACGCAACGCGATGATGACCGAAGCGCTAAAGATAGCTCGTGACGACGTGGCAATCATCCCACTGCATCAGCAACCACTGGCCTGGGCCGTGCGTGACGGCGTGAGCATTCCACTCACTGCCGACAACAAACCCCGACTGTGGTACGCTAAGGTCGAATAAACTCGACCCGCTGACCAACTTGCTCCGCGCGTACGCTCCCAGCGCGCGGAGCACTCCCCTCAGATTGCAATTGACCCGGCACAAACCAGCCGGACAGGAGACCATAATGATCGCCTTTGTCTTGCAGCGCTTGATCCAGTCCGTACTGGTCATGCTTGCCGTCGCACTCATCGCTTTCACAATGTTTCGGTTCATCGGTGATCCGGTAAACAGCATGCTCCCTGAAAGCGCGTCGTCCGAAGATCGGCTACAATTGCGGGAACAACTCGGACTGGACCAATCCGTTCCTGTACAATTTGCCCGTTTTGTCACTGGTGCCGCTCAGGGAGATTTCGGGCTCTCTTACCGTAACAAGCGTCCGGTTGCAGACATGATCGCCGAACGTCTGCCCGCAACGCTCGAACTGGTTTTGGCCGCGGCCGTCTTTGCATTGTTACTAGGGGTTCCGATGGGCATTTATACTGCCCTTAATCCGAAGGGGGTTCTCAGTAACACGTTACAGATGCTTTCTCTTGTGGGTATTTCGGTACCAACTTTTGTCACCGGCATCCTGCTTATTCTTGTTTTTTCTGTATGGCTTAACTGGCTGCCCTCATTTGGACGCGGTGATACCGTGCAAATCGGCTGGTGGAGCACCGGCTTTCTGACAGCAAGTGGACTCAAATCACTTGTTTTGCCGTCCATTATGCTGGGATTGTTTCAGGTCACCCTGATTATGCGGCTGGTACGCGCCGAAATGATGGAGGTATTGCGCTCGGACTTCGTTCGCTTTGCCCGCGCACGCGGACTGACCAACCGTGCGGTAAACTTCGGGCACGCGCTCGGCAACACGCTTATGCCTGTTATTACAATCGTCGGATTGCAACTGGGCTCGATGATCGCCTTCGCCATCATCACCGAAACAGTTTTTCAGTGGCCCGGAATGGGGCTGCTATTCATACAGGCCGTCAGCTTTGCCGACATCCCGGTCATGTCCGCCTATCTGGTCATGGTCGCGCTGGTTTTTGTCGCAATCAACATGATTGTCGATCTGCTTTACTTCGCGATTGATCCGCGCCTGAAGGAGGCTTGATAATGTCGATGGAATCCTACCCGCAGTCGCGCATTGCAACGATCCTTGACAGTGATTTGTTCTACAGCTTTCGCACGTCTTACGTCACGGTCATCGCCGCGGTTGTGACGCTGGTGATCGTTCTGGCTGCACTGCTCGCACCCTGGATCGCGCCACATACGCCTTTCGATGTCTCAACATTGAACCTTTGGGACAGCGAATTACCCCCATTCTGGATTGAAGGCGGTGACCCAAGGTTCATTTTGGGCACTGACAATCAGGGGCGCGATGTGCTTTCTGCCATTCTGTACGGCTCGCGCATCTCGCTCTTTGTCGGTTTCGTCAGCGTGGCCCTGGCGATGGTCATCGGCATTGTGATCGGACTGATCAGCGGCTATTTCGGGGGTCTGGTCGATGCGTTCTTTATGCGTATCGCTGACGTCATGCTCAGCTTTCCGACAATCCTTGTTGCGCTGCTGATCAGCGGTATTGCCCGCGGCGCACTTCCACGAGAGATGCACGACAGCGCCGCCCTGATCGTTCTGGTTTTTGCCATCACAATCACGACCTGGGTCCAGTATGCACGTACAGTGCGCAGTTCCACCATGGTCGAACGGTCGCGGGAATATGTCTACGCCGCACAACTGGTCGGTCGCCGCCCCGTCGCGATACTGTTCAGCCACATCCTACCCAATGTGATGGGACCGGTTCTCGTGATTGCCACCATCAACCTTGCCATGGCGATCCTGATTGAAGCGACACTTTCTTTTCTTGGCGTCGGTATGCCGCCCACCAACCCATCCCTTGGAACGCTGATCCGAGTGGGTAACGAATACCTGTTTTCGGGCGTGTGGTGGGTTGTGATCTTTCCGTCGCTGACGCTGGTCGTTCTTGTGCTGGCGGTGAACCTGCTGGGTGACTGGCTGCGCGACGCGCTGAACCCGAAACTGCGCTGAAAAGGACAATACACATGACAACGACTAAAGGCCCCTTGCTTAGCGTACGCGACCTGGCAATCTGTTTCGATACCCGTCGCGGGCCGCTTCGCGCAGTTGATGGCATCGCTTTTGATCTGGCACCGGGCGAAATTCTGGGCATGGTCGGTGAAAGTGGCGCAGGTAAATCGCTTACCGGAAGTGCAATCACCGGGTTGCTGGAGCGCCCCGGACGCATTGACCGAGGCGAAATCTATTTTGAAGACCAGCGTATCGACACGCTGTCCACGGAAGAAATGCGCCGCTTGCGTGGCCGCAAAATTGGCGCGATCTTCCAGGATCCACTGACGAGCCTCAATCCTCTTATGACAGTCGGGCAGCAACTGGTCCAAACGATACGAACGCATCTTCCGTTGGGCCGTGACGCGGCACGGGCGCGCGCAATCGGGTTGCTGGAAGAAGTCGGCATTCCGGCGCCAGATGCGCGTGTGGATCAATATCCGCATCAGTTTTCCGGCGGAATGCGGCAGCGGGTGGTTATCGCACTGGCACTTTGTGCCAATCCATCTCTCGTCATTGCGGATGAACCAACCACCGCTCTTGACGTGTCGATCCAGGCACAGATCCTCGATCTGTTGCGCAAGATGTGCCGGGATCATGGTGCCGCAGTCATTCTGGTTACACATGACATGGGTGTTATCGCGGAAACCGCCGACCGCGTCGCGGTTATGTATTCCGGGCGCGTTGTCGAAATCGGACCCGTTGAAAAGGTCATCAAAAACCCTCACCACCCTTACACCGCCGGATTGATGCAATCCATTCCGCGCATCGGCGGCAAAGACCGTCGCCTGACCCAGATTGAGGGCTCTATGCCCCGCCTGACAGATCTACCTGACGGGTGTGCGTTCCACCCGCGCTGTTCAAAGGCAATGGCCGTATGCCGGCGCGAGCGACCAGCACCCCTTTCCGTCGAAAGCGGGAAAGTTGCCTGCCATCTTTTTCAGGAGGAACTGGCATGACTACGACCGCAAAGCCAAACGAGCCCCTGCTTTCAGTCAAAGGTGTCAGCAAGGTATTCGATCTGTCACCCCCGTTTCTGAACAGGCTTATCGAACGCGCGCCGACACGCCATTTGCGGGCGGTTGACGGGCTGGACATCGCTATTCCGCGTGGCAAAACGTTCAGTCTTGTTGGTGAAAGTGGTTGTGGAAAATCAACCGTTGCCAAGCTGGTTGTCGGTCTGCACAGACCGACCGATGGGACGATCCGGTTTGAAGGCGCCGATCTGACCAATCAGCGAGCCGCTGATCGCGGCGATTACCGCCGACGGATTCAAATGATTTTTCAGGACCCCTTTGCCAGCTTGAACCCACGCTGGCGCGTGCGTGACATCATCGCCGAACCACTGCGCAGCTTTGGCATCACGAAAAACCGTACTGAAGAACGTGCTGAAGTTGGCCGATTGCTGGAAATGGTCGGTTTGTCTGCCCGCGATGGCGAAAAATTCCCGCACGAATTCTCTGGCGGCCAACGTCAGAGGATTTCCATCGCAAGGGCGATTTCATCGCGTCCCGATTTTCTTGTATGTGATGAGCCGACTTCAGCGCTGGACGTGTCAGTCCAATCACAAATTCTCAATCTGATGCGCGATCTTCAGGACGAATTGGGATTGACCTATCTTTTTATTAGCCACGATCTCGCTGTGGTAGACTTTATGTCCGATTATGTCGGCGTGATGTATCTGGGGCGTCTGGTCGAAGCAGGTCCAGCCAAACAGATTTTCTCTGCGCCCGAGCATCCCTATACACAGCTCCTGATGGACACCGTGCCGGATATCACCATGCACCATCGCGACCGCGTACCGGTGATCGGCGAAGTTCCGAACCCGATTGCGCCCCCGCCGGGATGTTCCTTTAATCCGCGCTGTCCCTTGGCAAACGATACATGCCGTACAACCTCGCCCGCTTTGATAAAGCGTGCAGGTGAAACCAAAGTGGCATGCCATGCCGTTTTGGAAGGGCGCATCACGACGCAAACCAAACCCGAACCTGCAAGGGGCATCGCCTGATGGAGTTCGATTTCGAACAACTTCCGCCAAACGATCGCTATCGCCTGCTGTGCAGCTTTGTTGCACCGCGACCCATTGCGCTTGTTTCAACCATCAGCGCAGACGGCACCCCAAACGCGGCTCCCATGAGCTTTTTCAACGTCTTCTCGCAGGATCCACCAATTATCATTCTGGGCATTCAGGCCAAACCTGACGGAACCGAGAAAGAGACCATGCGCAACATCCGGCGCAGTGGTGAATTTGTTGTCAGCCTTTGCGACCTCGCTATTGCGCAACAGATGGTGGACTGCGGCATAGGGTTTCCCGACGATGTGGACGAAGTTTCTCTGACCGGTCTAAGCCATGCAGCGTCTCTCAAGGTCGCACCCTCGCGCGTGTCCGAGGCCCCTGCTTCGATGGAATGCCGCTTGAGCCAGGTGATCGACTATCCCCGCCGAGCAATCGTTCTGGGCGAAGTTGTGCAAATGCACGTCCGTGATGCATGTCTGGACGATCAGGGCCGTTATGTGCGCCCGGAAGTCTATCAACCCATCGCCCGCTTGCACGCCGATAATTACATCGTGGCAGACAGGCAGTTCGTTCTGACGGCCACAAAAACGCTCAAGACCGGAGAATGCAATGGCTGATGAAACCCTGTTGCTTAAGAACGTGCGCCCTTGGGGCGCAGAACAGACAGATATGTCGATCGAAGGCGGGCGCATATCCCGTATCGAGACAGGGCAGTCACCTGCTCCTGGTGTAGCCGTTGAAGATGGAGCAGGCGCCATAGTGCTGCCCGGTTTGGTCGAAGCTCATACTCATCTGGACAAATCGCTCTGGGGCATGGGGTGGCGCATGCATCAAGCCGGCCCGTCATTGCGTGATAAGATCGATACCGAACGCCGGTTGCGCGCGGAATGGGACATTGATCCACACCGGCAATCCACCCGACAGGCTCTGCTGTCGCTTGGGCACGGATCAACCGTGATCCGCAGCCATGTGGATATTGATACAGACGTCAAACTGGCTGGATTGGAAGGCGTGCTGCGCACTGCCGATGAGTTGGCCGGACAGATCGACATTGAAACTGTGGCTTTTCCACAGTCAGGTTTGATGAGCCGTCCGGGCACACTGGAACTGATGGACCAGGCGCTTGCCGTTGGCGCCGATGTTGTGGGCGGGTTAGACCCCTGTGGAATAGACGCCGACCCCAAAGGGCATCTTGACGCGGTTTTCGAACTGGCAGAACGGCACGGCAAACCGATTGATATCCATCTGCACGAACCGGGCGAACTTGGCGCGTTCAGCATGGAAATGATCATCGACCGCACCTTGTCGCATGCCATGCAGGGGAATGTCACGATCAGCCACGCGTTTTGCCTCGGCATGCCCGACCGTGATCGTGCCCGCGCCCTTGTTCAGCGATTGGCAGAGGCACGCATTCACATTGCCACTGTCGCAACGCCATCGCGCCCGGTGCCGTTGGCCACGGATTTACGCGAGGCAGGGGTGACACTGTGTGCCGGATCTGACGGCATCCGCGACACTTGGGGCCCCTATGGCAATGCGGACATGCTGGAGCGGGCAATGCTATTGGGCCTGCGCAACAATCTGCGCGCCGATGCGGATGTTGAACACGCCCTTTGGTGCTGCACTTACGGAGGCGCTCAAATGATCGGCCTGAAAGACTATGGGCTGACAAACGGAAGTCGGGCCGATCTGGTTCTGGTTGACGCAGAAAGCGTAACCCACGCGGTCGTTTCGCATCCACCACGCCGGTTGGTTCTCAAGGGTGGGCGTATCGTCGCCCGGAATGGCCAAACGCAAAGCAAGATGCGATGAAGGTCCGTCGCGAAAAGGGCCGTATCCTGATGACGGCCGAATGGGTTGTCGGATACGAAAACGGAGGCCATGTTCTGCTGCCTTTCGGAGAAGTTGTGTTCGAAGATGGCGCGATCGTATTCGTCGGCCATGGTTTTCCGGGGAACGTCGACCAGCGGATCGATTGCGGCGCTGCACTGATCGGCCCAGGATTTGTTGACCTTGACGCGCTGTCCGATCTCGATACGACTGTCCTGGGTCTTGATAATCAGCCCGCGTGGAAAAAAGGCCGTGTCTGGCCGGAAAGCTACATGCAGGCTGGCCCGCGCGAAATGTATACACCCGAAGAATTGCGGTGGCAAAAGCGCTATGCCTTCACGCGGCTGATCCGGAATGGCATAACGACCGCGCTGCCGATCGCATCCCTGTTCTACCGTGCATGGGGCGAAACATGGGACGAATTCGAAGGCGCTGCCGAAGCCGCCTCAGATCTGGGCTTGCGCGTTTACCTCGGCCCCGCATATCGCAGCGGCAACACATATGTAAAAAAAGCCGGCGAAATCGCCTTTCACTTTGATGAACCACGTGGCTTGGCCGGTCTGCAAGAAGCACGCCGGTTTTGCGAAACGTTCGAAAACACAGCGGGCGGATTGGTCCGCACAATGCTATCACCAGACCGGATCGAAACCTGCACGCCCGACCTTTTGCGCGGCACGGCACAGGCTGTGCGCGATCTGGACGTTCCCGTCCGCCTTCATTGCTGCCAATCGGCTTTTGAATACAATAGCGTCCTCAGATTGCATGGGAAAAGCCCGCCGGAATGGCTGGATCATCTTGGGTTTCTGTCGCCGCGCGCAATCCTGCCGCACCTGACCTATATCTCGGGTTTCAACGGAATTTCCCATTCCGCCCCTGACCTTGACATACTGGCCAACAGCGGCGCGGCCCTTGCCCATTGTCCGCTGGTCATGGCGCGGGGCGGTAGCATGTTGCAAAGCTTTGCCGGTTACCGCGACCGCGGCATAGTCATCGGCATGGGAACAGACACCCACCCGCCCGACATGATCCTGAACATGCAGATGGGTCTTATGACCGCACGGTTGGCAGGCGATGCCGAAAAGACCTCGGCTGCGGATCTTTACACGGCCGCAACCCTTGGGGGCGCGCAGGCTCTGGGCCGGGATGACCTTGGTCGACTTGTCGCCGGTGCACGGGCAGATATCAATGTGATCGCACTGGATGATCCCGCGATCGGACAGGTCATCGACCCGATCCAGACCATTCTGCTGAACGGGTCGGGTCGCGATGTGCGCACTGTCGTGATCGACGGACGTATCGTTATGAAGAACGGCGCCATGCCCGATTGCGATCCTGTCGCCATGCGTGCACAGGCGCAGATCCAATTTGACGGAATGGTTGCACAATATCCGGACCGCACTTTTGAACATCCGCCTGTTGAAGAGATTTTCGCTCCCAGTTTTCCAATACGACAGGCCACATCATGACCGACATTCTGATCCGCAATGCAATGATCGTCACTGTCGATCCTGACCGCAGGGTGATCGAGAACGGCGCGCTGGCCATTACAAAAGACCGCATCACGGAAATTGGCAGCAATACCGATCTGGCGCCTTTGGCGCAGACTGCAAAACAGGTTATCGACGCGCACGGTATGGCGGTGATCCCCGGCCTTATTGACAGCCATTCCCATGCCGGTCACGGGTTGATCAGGTCGCTGGGCGCAGGCGATGGCGATGCCTGGTTCGCAGCTTGCGAAACAATTTATGCGCGCCATTCCGATCTGTCATTCTGGCAGGCCGAAGCGCGGCTAGCCCAGTTGGAGCGGCTGATGTCGGGTGTTACGACCTGCCTGACCCTGCTGGGCGGCGGCGCGGATATCTACCGCACCGATGATCCCGCGTTTGGCGATGCCCATTGCGATGTTACGCGCGAAAGCGGGTTGCGAACGGTTTTGGCCGTCGGCCCGGGCCGCCCCCCCTTTCCGCGCACCTACCGCGGGCTGGATGGTACCGATAAGCAGGTTCACTTTGACCGACAGATGGAAGTCAGCGAAGACCTGATCGCGCGCCGCAATGATGTCCTTGGCGCGCGGACCGGCCTGTGTGTCATCATGCCGGTCTACGGTCGCAATGATCGTGAAACTGTGCCCGAACCCGAAATCCGCCGCATGTCCGAAGCTGTTGGCGACCTTTGTACGCGTCGCGGCGTGCTGTTCACCCAAGACGGACATCGCGACGGCACGATTGCCTTTACAGAACAGTTTGGCGTGTTGGGGCCGCATGCGCTTCTGTCACATTCGGTGGACCTGACCCAAGAAGACATCGATGCTGTCAAACGCAGTGGCGCAAGCATCGTTCATAATCCCAGCGCCATCATGTCCATTCTGGGCCGCTGTCCGGTACCTGAACTGATTGGTGAAGGCGTCACCGTCGCGTTGGGGTCTGATGCGGCAGCGCCGGATCGCGGGTATGACATGTTCCGCCATATGGCCCAATGCATGCATTACCATCGCAGACATTTTGCCGATCCGTCATGGATGCCACCAGGCAAGGTACTGGAAATGGCGACGATCGATGCAGCCCGTGCGCTTGGCCTTGCTGACGAAATTGGATCACTCGAAATTGGCAAGAAAGCTGACGTTGTTCTTGTCGACCTGCGCAAGCCTCATCTTTATCCACCGAATATGCCGCTGCACAAGCTGACCCATTTTGCCACGGCGGCCGATGTCGACAGTGTAATTGTGGATGGCCAGATCGTATTGCGTGGTCGGATTTCGCAAACACTGGATACCGACACGGTTCTGGACGATGCGGCAAGCACCGCGGCCCGTGCAATCAAGGATGCTGGCCTGTCACATTTGCTTTCCGAACCGGAAACACTCTGGCGCAACAACCGCTCTCAGAACTGGATGAACCCGCAATGAAGCTGCTCGTCATCAACCCCAACACCACCGCCACGATGACCCACAAGATCGACGCGGTCGCGCGGCGTTTTGCAAGACCGGGTACGGAGGTTGTCACGGAGCAACCTAATACCGGACCGGCCAGTATTCAGGGATATCTGGATATTGCGCGCAGTCTTGACGGAATTCTGGGCGTTGCAGAGCGCCATAGCGATGCCGACGCTACGGTCATTGCCTGTTTCGATGATACTGGCCTAGATGCATTGCGGTGCATGCTAACCGGGCCTGTCATCGGCATTGGCGAGGCTTCATTTCACGCAGCAAGCATGATTTCCAGCCGGTTTTCCGTGATTACGACTCTCCCTCGCTCCGTCGCTGGGTTGTACGAAAATCTTGCGAAATACGGAATGTCGGCGCGTTGCGCTGGGATACGGGCTGCAGATGTGCCGGTTCTGGCACTGGAGCGTGACCCACAACTCGCCCGGACACGGATCGAGGCGCAGGTAAAGGCTGCAGTTGATCAGGATGGCGCTGACGCTGTTGTGCTGGGATGTTCGGGCATGACGGATCTGGCCGAGAGTATTTCAACGCAATTCGGAATTCCCGTGATTGATGGTATCGGTTGCGCAGTCGCAATGGCCGAAGCCTTTTTCTCGGCGGGGTTACTCACATCCAAAGTCGGCGCTTATGCTATTGAATCGGATGACATGGCAACACTGTCGAACGCTGCATCAAGACACTAGGGCAACAGTTGATCTCTCAATATGATCCACGCAATCACTCATCTGCATCAGAAAACGCGGGGCTTCAAATCCACGCGTATCAAGGTCAAGAAACGTGGTCAAAAATCTGTTTAGTCGTATTCTGAATGGGTCAACCCATATGAGTTACCACAATGCGTGTCGCCACGTTCAACGTACAAAAATCTGCGACTGGCCCAAAGGCAGGGACGCCTTGTTCTTGATGGAGCGGTAGACCGGGACTTTGACGACCGGCCGAGATCATTGGATTAGGAAATCGCTGATCGACAAATACCCGCAAAAGTAATCGCAAAAGCGAAGGCCGACATCATCGCACTTCAGGAAGTATTTGATGCTGAGTCTCTGGACTTCTTCCATGACCAGTTCCTGCTTCAGGCAGGCTCACCACCCTAACATCAACAACAACTCCAATCTGCACCCTCTGAAAAGCTCAAACACCCAACTTCCGTGCGGTGCGAATTACCCGCATGCGCTAGGGGCTGGAAAGGACCCAACACCCGGTTGTACCGAACCGGCCAGTCGGATTGGGCGCGCCATCCACAAACGGCCCAGAGCGGAGTTTGTGTCACCGATGCAGAGAATGGCTGCATTGAGCCCAATGTGACGGATTCTGCGCGGCGCATGAATGGCGGCTTTGCGGGATCGCATACGCAACGATCAAATGGCTGGTTCGTCGCCAGGCCGCTTCTGGTCGGTCACGGGTCAAGGGCGCAACATTTTGGTGCCCGAAGTTCTGCCAGTCCGCTTTTACTGGTATTGCCTTGTGCTGGCTTCAACTTCGTAACTCTGGCACCTGGCGTGTTTTACCTGTCGAGCATCGAAAGAACGGCATCACGTTCGGACAGCACCAGCAGCAAGGCGACATCACCCGGCTCCAGCTTTTCAAGTATCATTGAAGCGGCTTGCGTGGGCGACGCTGCTCTGAGTATGTGTTCTGCTCCATACCCGAGTTCCAATGCTGTCCGTTCGATCAGATCAGAAACCTCTCCCAGATCGCGACCTCTTAAATACCCCTCAAGTTCGGTTGCGACGACCACGTCAGGTTGGAATTTCAGCGCTGTCGCAGTTACATCTCGGATATCCTGATCCGATCTGTCTCCCGCATGGCTAAGCATAATGAAACGCCGTTTTGCCGGCAGGCTCGACAGCGCTTCGCAAACGGCCGAAATCGAATGGGGGTTATGTGCAAAATCCACAAAGACCCGTGCTCCTTTGTACGAAAACTCGTTGCAACGACCTGGATTATCTTTGGCGTCCGGCTTGAACCCGGCCAAACCATCCCGAGTTGCCTGAACGGGCAAGCCCAGTGCCAGGGCAAGGCATAAGGCCGCCAGCGCATTCAGGATATTGTATTTCGCAGCGCCGCCCATGGTCAGGGGAACATCGGAAACAGCGATCACCACCTGTTCCGCCGTGCCGTCAAAAAAAACGATATCTCCCTGCTTCACATAGGCGCAGCACGTGCCTGCGTCACGTGCCTGGCGGATCAGGTCGTTTTGCGCATCCAGCGAAAACCACCAGAAATTCGCCGATGTAATCGCCGCCTCGGCGCGTACATAATCGTCATCAGCATTCAGGGCCAGCACGCCACCCTCGGCCAGCGTGCGATGTACGGCGAATTTGGCCTGAGCCAGTTCTGATACCGTGTTGACCCCGTATTGCCCCAGATGATCGTTCGCCACATTGGTGACCGCCGCTGCCGTGGCCGCGCGAGTCGGCAGGCCCCGACGCAGGATGCCGCCGCGTGCGACTTCAAGACAGGCAATCTCCAGCCGCTTGTCGCGCAGCAACATCCGCCCGCCACCGGGGCCTGAGTAATCGCCACGGTCCAGAATATCGTCACCCACGCGCACAAATTCGGTCGAAGTCAGCCCGGCGACCTTGCCCGAAGCACGCGCGATTGCCTCAAGCAACCGGGTTGTGGTGGTTTTGCCATTGGTTCCGGTGATGAACGCGACCGGGATGTTGCGCAAAGCAGGCCAGTCCACCTTATCGGCGGAGGGCAGCGCATCGACCGGCCAGGTCTGACTGCCTTTGCCATGCCCCACCGACACTTCGTCATCATCGCAGAGGATATCCACACCATGCGCCTGTGCTGCCGCAATCAAGGCAATCAGCGCGGGATTGGCTTCCTTCTGCATAACGCCTTTGACGTCCGAAATCATCTGATCGAAATCTCCGGCCTCGGAGTCCATCAGTTCAGCGGCACAAAAATGCCAGGCGGTTTGCGCCGCGAAGATCGCGGAATAGAGCTGATCCATGGGTGCCGAGATCGCCAGATTAACGCCACCCGTAAAGATGCGATGGGTCAGGTGCTGTTTCTGCCAGCCAAGTGCGTCCAGCACCAGACGTGCATGTTTCTCCCAAAGGGCAGTGATCTGGGTGGCATCGATATCGGTAAGAAAAACGTCTACCATCGCGCCGGGGTGGTCCCAAAGCAGGCCCGGACCGGTCAGACGCCGCGCATCATCCACCTGAATACGGTCAGAGGTCGCGCTTTCAATTGTCAGTGCGGTCTCAAGCTCTTTGATCCGGTCCATTCCGGGGCCTCCGCTCAATCCGCGTCTTCGCTAATTTCACGGGCCAGACGCACGCCACGCTCATCTCGGATCAGGTTCTGGTCGCTTTCGAACATGTCCTCGAACGAGGTTTCGGCGGGGCTTGTCACCGGCGCAGCCTCGGGTGCCTCACCATCAGAATTGAAATAGATGATCTGTTTCCAGCAACGCGTCGTGTCGTCGCCAAAGATCACCAGCAGATCGCCCTGCGCGGCCTGTTCCATCGCGGCATTCACCGCTTTGACTTCATCGGGGATTATCATGACGGCCGCAGCATCCACGCCGTTGTCGATTAAGGCCTGACGCATCATCTGTGGAACCTCGTCAAGCCCGCGGCCGCGGCGACGGTCATCTGCCTTGCAAATGAAATGATCAAAATGTCCGGCCAACGCGGCGGCTCCATCGACAATGTCTTCATCGCGCCGGTCGCCAGGCATCGCAACAACACACAACCTGCGACCCTTGATTTCCAACTGATCGGCCAGCGCCGCCATTGCCTTCAGGGCGGCAGGGTTGTGGCCATAGTCAAGGATCACCTTGAAGGGATGTTCGTCATAGACATTCATCCGTCCTGGTGCCTGGAAATAGCTGGTGTCGAAGGTGCGCAGCCCGTGGCGGATATTGTCAAGATCCACTTCGAAACTATAGGCCATCGCGGCGGCGAACATCGCATTCTGGACGTTGAAAATCGCTTTGCCTTCCAAGGTCGCCGGGATCAGATGTGACCACAGAACCGGGATGTGAAGCCCGTTGTCATAGATGGTCAGCATGTCACCATTCATGCCCTTTTCCAGCACGATGGCCTTACCGCCTGCCTTGATATGTTCCTTGACCAGACTGTGCCCCGGATTGGTCGTGACATAGAATATCTGGTCCGCTCCGGCGTAGTCGGCCATTTTCAGACAATTGATGTCGTCGGCATTCAGCACCGCCGTATCCGTAGCGCTTTCTACCACCACGCGCTTGACTACGGCCAGTTCCTCGACCGTGTTTATGCCACCAAGACCCAGATGATCTGCCGAGACATTCAGGCACGCCGCCACGTTCGAGCGTTGATAACCCAGACCTGACCGCACAAGCCCGCCGCGTGCGGTTTCCATCACGGCAAAATCGACCGCCGGATCGCGCAGGACGATCTGCGCGGACTTGGGCCCCGTCATGTCGCCCTTAACGCTCAGTTTACCGTCCACATAGACGCCGTCGGTCGAGGTCATGCCAACGGTCTGGCCGCTGGTTTTCATGATATGCGCCAGCATTCGGGCCGTTGTTGTCTTGCCGTTGGTGCCCGTGATCGCCGCAATCGGGATGCGGGTTTCCTGAGTTGCAGGAAACAGCATGTCGATCACTTTGCCAGCCACGTCGCGCGGCTGACCTTCGGACGGCGCCACATGCATCCGGAAGCCGGGGGCTGCGTTCACTTCGACGATGGCGCCGCCTATTTCCTTGTAGGATTTGGTTATGTCGTCGATCAGGAAATCCACGCCACCCACATCCAACCCAACCGCCATGATGGCGCGTTGAGCCATGTCGCGGTTGTCAGGATGCACCACATCCGTCAGGTCAATAGCTGTACCTCCCGTTGACAGATTTGCCGTCGACCGGAGATAGAAAACCTCGCCATCCGGCAAAACGGTTTCTTCATTCACGCCAGCAATTTCCATCAGGCGTTTGGCCTGATTGTCGAGTTCAAGCATGGTCAGCACTTTTTCGTGCCCAATGCCGCGACGCGGGTCCTGGTTCACGGCGTCAACCAGTTCGGCAATCGTATGCGTGCCGTCGCCAACGACATGTCCGGGGACGCGTTTGGCCACTGCAACCAGCTTGTTGTTCACAACCAGCATTCGGTGATCGAATCCGGTGACGAAGCTTTCAACCAGAATGGCCCTGCTGCGAGAATGTTCCTTGGCTTCGGCAAAGCCGGCCTCAACCTCGGATTCCGAGTTCAGATTGATCGAAACACCACGCCCATGATTGGCGTCGAGCGGTTTGACGACGACCGGAAAACCGATACGTCCCGCCGCTTTTGCCGCCTCGCGTGCCGAATAAACTATGCGCTGCTGCGGCACCGGCAGGCCCAGATCGTTCAGCAGATTGTGGGTATCTTCCTTGTCGCAGGAAATCTCGACCGAGATATGCTTGGTCTCGGAGGTGATGGTTGCCTGAATGCGTTTTTGGTATTTCCCATGCCCGAACTGCACCAGCGAGCCTGAGTTCAGCCTGATCCAGGGGATGTCCCGCTCTTGTGCCGCCTTGACCAGTGAGCTGGTTGAAGGGCCGAATTCCTTGCGCTGAGCCCGCAGCACAAAGCTGCGCAATTCGTCATCCCAGTTGAAACCCGGATCGAAGTCGTAATCCACCTGTTCCTTGAGGGATTGTGGCAACAGATGCATCAGCAGACCCATCGCCAGCTTGCCCGCATCCAGGCCAACATCGCGCTGGCGGTATTCAAAGACCATGTTGTACTGGCCAGGTTCGCCAGTGCCACGGGTTCGGCCAAAGGTTACGTCCGAACCGGCCACGTTCTGCACCTCGATGGCGCAATGTTCCAGCACATGACCCAGCCAGGTGCCTTCATCTTCGCGCAAGCGGCGGATGAAGCCGCCTGGCTCGCGATAGGAACAGCCGTGTTCTGCCAGACCGGGAAGTGCCTCGATCAACGCGTCAATATACTCGGAACCAATTTTCGCCGAAGGCCATTCTTCAAGAATACCCAAGTCGATAACGTGGCGAATGACCGGAAAACTTGCCCAGACATTCGGGCCGACAAAGACATTGGTCGAGATGATTTTCATGAAATTCCCCGTTGGTTAGCTTTTATTTCCCGCCGTTGGCGACCTCATCTTCGGACAGGTCAGGCAATGTGCAGAAGGCTATATGCTCATCCGGCGGAAAAGCTTGGCGAGCTGTCAGATCATAACGGCACCCTTCGCCCAGAACGTCAAGCCGAAGTCCCAGAAGGCTCAGCGCCTCGCCGCGGCGGGCGTCCCACATCGACGAATGCGTCAGATGACTGGCATCCACCACAGTGACAGTTCCGCTGCCAACAACCTCAAGGACGTTATCAGGTCCAATGAATGCCGCCGTGTCTTCATCAACGCCCAGCCCTATCAGAAAAGGGTTGAAGGATGAGGCGGTTAACAAGCGCCCCATGCGGTTACGCTGTGTGAAATGCTGGTCAATGATGACCGCATTGGTCAGCCCCATACCCGGTGCCAGAGTGATATTGCCTTCGGCTGGCGCGGAATTGCTGCTCCCGCCTGCAACCATGTGCTCGGACATGACCGAAGCCCCGGCCGAGGTTCCCGCAATCGGTACACCTGCCGCATTCCGCCGTCGGATTTTCTGAGCGACAAGGGTGCCACCCAGAATCGCCGACAACCGAAGCTGGTTCCCGCCGGTCATGAATATCCCGGTGGCGCGGTCCAGCATCTCGGCATATTCTGGATTGTCGCAATCGGCACGGCGCGAGATGGGCAGAAACTCGACTTGTCCGGCCCCGAGTTCGGAGAAAATGCGGTTATAATCCGGACCTGTTTCTTCCAGCATCGAGGCTGTCGGGACCACGACGATATCGGCATCCGCACCGCCGGACAGTTCCACGAATTTGCGGTGAATCTGCATTTCCTTGACGCGGTCTTCACCACCGCCGATTGGAATGATGAACCCGCGCGGGGTCTCTGCATCAATGGGTGCAGGGCACATATCTTAACTACCTTCCGGTGCTAGAACGGGCAGCCACCGGGGGCCGCGCGGACGCTCAAACCTTTTCATACATGCCACGCCGGGCCATCTGGCCATGGCGGACATGCCATTCCCCCCGGGCCATCACATGCCGCACGGTAGTGTTTTCGTCAAGAACCACCAGATCGGCGTCCATCCCTACGTTCAAACGACCTTTTCTGCGTAGCTTGAGCAGATCGGCGACATTTGAGGTCAACGGAGCCAGCGCTTCGGGCAGGGGTATTCCTTTGTCGGTAAGTTCGCGCAGCGTTTCAGGCAAAGTGTCCGACAATCCCACCCCAAACCGTGTCAGATTCCCTTCACGGTCAAAGGCCGGCAGGCAGCCGCCACCGTCAGAACTGATGGTGAACCGGTCCGCGCGACCGCCCAGATCGCGGAATTGGATGTAGGCATCGGCGGCCGATATGCCCGGCTCGATATGCCCGTAGGGGAATGCTGTGGCGTCGATGTAACATCCGTGTCGCGCCAGCGCGATGGCCTGTTCAAAAAGTGGTTTGTTGCGATTGACATGGGTTGGATTGAAGACGCGCGCGGGGATTTCGCAGGTCGCGATAGCCTGTTCCAACATCGACAGACCCCGCTCGCCGTCTCCCATATGGCAATGCACGATTCCCGCCTTGCCGGTCATCAGGCCCGCGACGTGCGCCTCGCTTGCGATCCGCAGAAACTCGTCCAGTGTCGGTTGGCTCGAGCGGTGATCGCTGATTGCCAGTTCCCCGACACCGATAACGGGATCAAGGAATACGATGTCGCCACGGGCTGAACCGGTGAGGGTGGTTAGAGGGACGTGATAGCCACCGGTGTGACACCAGGCCGAAAGCCCCTCTTCGCGCAGCCCATAGGCCTGCTGAACCAGCGTCTGCGTATTGCGCGTCAGATCGTCCGTGCCCAATACCCCAACGACCGAGGTGACACCGGCACGTGTAAAGGAGGACAGGACCATCGGCGGCACCCGACTGGCTGGCCCGGTTTCACCGCCACCGCCGGTGATATGCGCATGCCCATCAATCAAACCCGGAACAACCGCTGCACCTTCGACGTCAATGATCTCTGCCTGAAGCTCATCCGGCAATTCGGGCTGCGTGCTTCCGATGTATATGATGCGTTCACCCGCGGTGAGAATATGGCTCAAACCAACTGGATCAGGTGAATAGAGGCGCGCATTCTTGATGAGCTTCAACACGTTTCATATCCGTATTAGGAGCGAAGACATCCTTTCTTGCACCAAAAGACAGCAAAAGAACCATCCCCAATTTCGCAGAAAGCACAGATGTCGTTCTGAGGCCAGCGGCGGACCTTGAGGAAAAGCAAGCGGCTGGAAGGTTTGTCCGGCACAGCAGTCATCGGCGCAAGTCGCAGCGACCCGTTGAAACCACAGCCCAAAGCGGGCCTTTTGGGGGCGGATAGCCCGACGATTGTCTTTAATGTAAACAGGAATAGAAAATACCGGATTAGGGGTGCGACATGGTGAAAATTGAGTTTTGGTATTCGATCGGAAGCACCTACAGCTACCTGACGGTAATGCGGCTTCCCGAAGTTGAAAGAGCACTCGGTGTTGAAATTCGGTGGCGCCCGTTCAACGTCCGGCGCGTTATGATCGAGCAGAACAATATCCCGTTCAAGGACAAACCTGTGAAGACGGCCTACATGTGGCGCGATATTGAGCGTCGCGCTGGTCGATATGGTCTTTCCCCGCAAATACCGGCACCCTATCCGATACCCGGCCTTGTGCTTGCCAACCAGATCGCAGCGCTTGGGGTCGAGGAAGGTTGGGTGTCAGACTACACCCGCGCCACTTATCGGCGCTGGTTCGAACGTGGCGAACCGGCTGGCGAGGAACCAAACCTCACTGGAAGCTTGGAAGAAATCGGTTGCGATCCAAATCGTGTTTTGGCGGCGGCTCAGTCTGAACGGATTATTGATGCCCTTGCACAAGCCACCGATGAAGCGAAGGAGATTGGCGTATTCGGCTCACCCACATTTGTAGTCGATGGCGAGGTGTTCTGGGGTGACGACCGACTTGAGGACGCGTTGCTTTGGGCCAATCGAAACTAACCTAGATAATCCGAAAAGTCCGCAAGGCGGTCATTAATACAGAGGCAGCGAACGTCTGGTGCCGGTAAAAGCAGCCATTCGGAACAAAAGTTTCGAATTTTCAGTCGCTAACGGCGGCTTGACGCGACACAGCAGACACTCGCCAAAAACCTGTGAACTTCCGCTTTGAGCCCTCTTTGTCTAATGCTGCGACTGGGATCAATGGGCCCTATGCGCCGTATTGCAACCATTGGCAGGCCTTGGGTGTTGGTTCTGGAATTGCCGTGGAGTTAAGGCGAATCTGGATCGTTGAGATACTACACATGCCCATAGAAATCGCGGTGTGCTGCGACTGAATAAGCATAGTCGAGCAACGTCGACCAACTAAACACCGGCATCTCAATTTCCCGCTGGATCGCACGAGCAAAGGGTTGGAATCCTGTGCATTCAAGGACCATCGCGCCCATTGACGGTTGCGCGGCGGCAAAATCTTTTGCGACGGATACTAAATCGTGCTCGGCCTTGGCGTAACCGGCAGTGGGAATATCAGGCCGCAAATCCTTGGTCCACAAGCTGTCGAACTGCGGGCATTTTCCACCGTCCTTTGCTCCTTGGACCACATAGCTCGACCCCAACTGTACCCGAACAGAGGTGAGGTGCCGATCGTATAATTCGTCGCTCTCGGCGACAAGAATGCCGACAACCTTGTCGTCACCGATAATCGTTTGGGCCAACGGCACCTGCAACAGGCTTGACGCGAACACCGGGACATTCACAGCCGCGGCGATTTCTTTCTGGAACCACGCGAAGTAGCCGCATTCCGCAGCAATCGCACGGCATCCCATGCGTTCAAGTTTCCTTGCGGCAGTGAGCACCGGCTCCAGTAACTCCTCCTTGTTTTCTCCCCGGACAAGCTTCTTGATATCGACGCCTTCCGCGATTTCGTACTGGATCGGGAATGGATAGGCGCTAGCGTTGCGCACATCTCCGGGAAACCCTGGATAGACGTCATCCAGAATGATAATTCCCAGTCCCATGCCATAGCAGCAGTGGTTTTTTCGGGCGTGAATGCGCTGAATGGCCGGATCGCGAGCTGACATAAAAAAACTCCTCGTAGTCTTGCGAATTGTATTCCGATACTCTCTTATACAATTCAAAAAAAATAATGTTTTATTATGGAGAATCGAAAGTGCTTATCTCCGGATCGAGGCGCGAAGAGCTGTCGGTGCGACGTGTCCGTAGCCTGCTTGCGGTGGCAGAGCACTGTTCCTTTTCAGTTGCTGCCAAGGCGCTTGATCTGACGCAGCCTGCCGTCTCACAACACGTCAAACAGTTGGAGGAGCAGTTAGGGATTGATCTGTTGGTGCGAGACAAAGAGGGGCTGAGGCTTTCTCCCGGTGCGGCAGCATTGCTGCCGGCCTTTCGCCAATTCCTATCAAGCAACGGCGCCATCCTCGATCAATTGGCCTCGCTCGGCCAGGGGGCGGAGCAAATTCTCCGGATCGCAAGCCCAGCGTCCTATGCTTCTCTGTTTGCGGCACCAGCCTTTCAGGTGGTGCGAGAGAGCTATCCGAACCACATCCTCGACATTTCGGAAATCGACGACGAGGAGAGTTTTCGCTTGGTCCGTGACGGGGATATTGATTTTGGGATCACCAGTGTATTTGTTCCGTCGCCTGGATTGCACTTTGAAGCGCTGCATCAGGATTATGCCTGTGTCGTGATGTCTGAACACAATGCTTTGGCCAAAGAGACCGAAATTGATGACCACGCCATAGTCTCGCAACCGATGATCCGGTTTCCGTTCGGCACAACCTCACACGACTGGCTGACAGCCATCGCGAAAAGAACCGGGGTCGAACCGAAGACTATTGCAGAAGTACGGCAACTGGTAACGGGCTTCCAGATGATCCGTCAGAACCTGGGCGTGGCCGTGGTTCCAGAAGGCGCTGCAAAAGTCTGCGAACTTCCCGGTCTTGTTACCATCCCACTGATGGATCGTACGTTGATCCGAACGCTTGGAATTGTGACCAGCGAACTCCCATCACCCAACGGACTTTGAGAACGCATTGGTTGATCGCCTCCGAAAATCTTCAGGAGTCATTCCTGTGTAACCTTCCCTCCTCCGGAGTCGAATAACGTGACCGCTATGCTCAGGTTCCGGACATTACTGAAGGTGCAGCGAATTGGGGCTTCGTCTGCACAGCAGAAGTTGGATACGGCCGCATCTAAGGTCCGCTTGCCGCCCATTGTGTAAGAAAAACGCGTACGGCGCAGTGCAACCAGTACACCCAAACCAAACACCCATCTCATCCTCATTGCTTCACTCACCCCACCTGCCCTTTTTTCGCAAGAAACTCTGCCAAAGGCCGTGGTATTCCAGCTTCATACTCTATGATCGCCGCCCTCTCTTCGAATGCGTCCTCTTGGTCTGAGAATGGTGTGCATGCAGGCGTTTGGGGTTGCGGCAATTGCGACATTTGCAACAAAGTGCACCGGGGGAATCGCATTGAATCCCGCCGGCCCTTTTCAGTTTCACTGACCGGAAAGATATCCTCGGCATTTTCAAAGCAGGCCAGCACACGCGCGATACCGGCCGGAGTCATGTGGCGGAAGCCTCTGGACGCACCACATGCCAGAACGTTTTACTCACAACACCGTTGATCTCCTCGCGCCCCTCCCCCCGGACGAGCCAACCGTGCTCTTCCAGCTTTTGGATGCAGCGACTTAGGGTGTTCCCATCCCGTAGATGACCAGGGCCACGATTCATCATGGTGCGCTTGTCGATACACTCATTGCCATAATGACCAAGCAGCCACAGCCTGAGTTCGTCAGCTGCACAGAGGTCTTCATCTGGTCGACCAGTGTTCATGATGCGCTGCATTTCTGACAGGTACCAGTCCATCAAGTCTATGCCATTTGACATCATTTCGGCGGTAATCTCGGTCGCGTTCTCATCAGCATAAAGTGTTTGGATACCAGCAATCCGGGCTGCCATCTCAGGCGCCTTCGCCGCAAAACCCGTCATGTACTCAAAAGCCTCCCCTTTGTTAGAGGCCTGCTCCACACGATTGTAGAACGCTTCAAGTCGTTCACGCGAAGGTTCAGACAGAGTGAGATGACGCGGGTCCAGATCCGCGCGAGTATCCCTGTGAATTGGCAAGTCCAAATTCAGAAGCTGAGTAATGCGCGCATTAAATTTTGACAGAATTGCCTTGGCTTCGGCTTCCGCCGCAAGGCGCGCCGGATCTTTATGCAAAAACCGCGATCCGATCTGACTGTCAGGCCATGCGATCAAAACACGCGACAAAAGACCCTGATCTTTCATCATCGCGTCCCCCAAAACACTGTGAGCGACGCCCGGCTGGATCATGAGATGCAATGTAACCCGTTTGCCATAAAGCATACACGGATCAGAGGATGCCCGGCTCTTACTCAAAGGAGATCCATCCCAAAGCTTGGAGAACCCGGCAGCGGTCTTAAGCGCGTTTTCCCGCTTCATACTGTGGCCGCCAAAAAATTGCCCCCCTTCATCCGTCATGACCGCGACAGACGGTGTGCCGGTCTCCAGTCTTTTGTGTAGACCTTCGATGGTCACGTCACTGATCAAAATATTGGGCGTAAGTGGTGGCTCTGGCGCCAAATCGGAAGTGGGATCTCTCAACTCATCGTCAATGACATCGAAATCACCCAGCGGTTTACGTCTTTTCCCCTTCAGGAACTCTGCAAGATCGACATCAAACACGCGCTTTTCATGGCGATGCCGATGTGCGCGCTCTTGGTCAACTTTTCTGATCGCTGCTGTTGCCAGCCCGTCGCAACCTGACTTGCGCTCTCCGGATTGGGCGATTGTAAGTAAGAACAAACTTGCAGGTGCAGGTCCGCAAAGAGTCTCGACGTCCGCATGCCCCTGAATAACGGCACTCACCACAGCCAAGACGCTTTGCATCGCGATCACTGGTGGCGCTTGTGTCAATGTTGCGATGGCTTTGACCGGGTCAGCCAAAGGACCAAGCGCCTTCCAAGGCGCTGTCTCCGCCTCTCTTAATTCCCCAAAAAGTGGGGTTGGTTCAGATTGGGAGGACGAGACACGTCTCGCCCCTGTGCATAACTTGATAGTTTGCATTACTTTGCTCCAGCAATTTCTTGATGTGCTAGTTTTCTAGCGATGGGTTTTGGTGAAACAGTGCAGGCGTCTATTCAGCCTTCATCACTGTTTAGGTGCAGGATCACCTGTCTGGATCACGTTGCCTCTCGTTAGGAAGCCTCCGCACGACTATTTTCCCAACTCTCAATTGACGATAGCTTCCAACGGGTACACCCAGGAGACAAAGAAATCGCGCGCGGAAACCCGGCATTTGCTCTATGCCAGCGCCACACTGTTTGTCGCGTAACATTGAAGCGATCAGCTAGATCACAGTCGGAAAGATACGTTTCGTTCATCGGTTTCGCCTCTTGTTGCTCTAATGAACAAGATGGCGATTGGTTGCGGCCCGCGCAAAGTAAACAAATAGAAGCTAAAAAATTACCTCAGCTTTTGGCGTTCGCGAAAGAAGTTCGCGAGCCTTTTCGCACGGCTTTCCTCCCAGCCCCCGGCCTTTGCTTTAATAACCTGTTCAGAAGCTGCCTTGGCGCTAATACCACCAGCTACCAAGACCAACATCTCGTCGAGCTCAATTGCATCGTTTCGCCATTTTGGATTGGCGATGGGCTTTCTGCCGGGTTTCTTTTTTCTCTTGGCGGGCTCGAGAACCGCGATGAGGTCGACAATCTCCCACGGTTTTTTAGGTCCAAGCCCGGCAGCTTCAACAAAACTGTTAAACCTTTCCATTTGGTCCGGATCCGGGCTTTTCATGCCGTGTCTCAAGTTGTCCCAGTATTCGAAAAAGTCGGTATAGTCCCGTTGAACTCTCGTTGTCGTTCTATCCAACGTTTTACCTAAATCTATGATTTCAGGTAGTTGCTGCAAGCGGGTTTGCTCTGCCTCCAGGAGCCCCTCGATTTTCAGCTTATCAATTTCCCGCAGCGCTTCACGCATTGCGCTCAGGACGGGGTCCCCACTGGTATCCACATCTTCGTTTTCCAATCGACGCAGCAGTTTCGCCTCGATGTCCAGCTCATCCATCCAAGCGATGTAGTAATCTTTTTTTGAGAGGTGCTCGAAATTGTCAGATTTTGCTCTTGGAAGCACAGGTTTATCCACGCTGTGTGTCTTTCTTTGCTTGATCCCCGCATAAAAACTCACTCCATCGTTCCATCATCTCTCTTCGCTTTTCTAATTGGTCCGAACGATCGTATGCCTGTTGAACCTTAGTCCCCACCTTGTGAGCCAAGGCGATTTCGGCCATGTCACCGTCGAACTGGGTCCGTTCCGCCACCCATGTTCGAAACGTCGACCGAAGCCCGTGCGGAACCGCTGGCCGACCAAGCTGGGCGTCAAGATACCCTCGCTCGCCACCTCGCTCGTCGGCTGCGTGAATCTTTCGCATAACAGCGGCGATCGAAGCATCAGAATACGACCCGCCCCGCGGTGCCCAGAATACGATTGGGATGCCTTTCGCGCGCGGCAATTCGGCGATTATATTCAACGCCCGGCTGGAAAGCGGCACGCGATGCGGTTTGCCGGACGACGGGATTTTCGACGACTGCCGTCCCGGCTGGATCGTCCACAAACCCTTTTCGGCATCAATCTCGTCCCAGGTCGCAAACCTAACGGCACCGGTGCGTGACGCCGTCAACGCTTGAAACTCAAGGGCCCGCGCGCTTGTCCCTTGGCGGGTCTGTAGTGCCCGGTACCAGCGTGCCGTGTCATTGAGTTTTAGTGCCGGATAGTTTTGAGCGCCTGTCAGCTTTGTTGGCGTAGGCAGTATCATGTCGAGATTGCCGCGCCATCTTGCAGGGTTTTCCCCAGTTCTATGCCCGGCCACCGTCGCGTAGTCCAAAACGCGCTCGATCCGTTGGCGCACCTTGGAGGCCGTCTCGGTCTTTTCCGTCCAGATCAAGCGCAAGGTTTCGAGTACGTCGTGGAGCGCGATGTCCGTGACGGCCATGGCACCGAGTGTCGGGATGGCATGTCTTTCAAGCGACGCCCGCCACTGCTTGCGATGTAGCTTGCTACTGAACTCGACCGTCTTTTCCTTATCGTAGAGTTCCACTGCCTCGGCGAAGGTAAGAAGTCTTCGGCGCGCTGCCTGTCGCTCGGCGATGGGGTCTACGCCATTCCGCAACTGCTCCCGGGCCTCGCGCGCGTATTCTCGGGCCTTGGCCAGGGAAACGTCTGGAAAGGGTCCGAGACCGGCCTCGCGCCGCCTTCCGTTATGTCGGTAGCGAAACACCCAGGAGCACGCACCGGTTCCGGTGATCTGGAGGGCGAGCCCTGCGACACCGCCCACAGCGTGCACACCGGGCTTTGTGAGCCGCTTGACTTCTAGTGGGCCCAACTCCTTGGCTCTTTTCGGCACGTCTTATCCCTTGTTCATTTCGGGAATCGAACCTGCCCCGAAAACTTCTACCCCACTAATACCCATCCAAAAAGATGTGACTTATTGCTATTTCATGCGACAGGTGGGGACAAGAAATTTCAATCAAACTACTGAAAATAAACCGAAAGGAGACAATTTGCGACAGCGGTCAGCTAGCGGTACTCGCCTCCATTTAAAATCAATGACAGAATTGCTTTGAACGCGCCGTGCGGAATTGGGCGCATTTTCGCTCTCGTTTGGGTTGAAAATGGCGTTTGACACGGGGCGCGCGCCACAGCGCGACGTGTTTTGCTAACGAAATTTTAACGGAAACGTCACATGTGCCATAATTTTGCCACATAGACCTAAGAAGTTAAGAGTATGGAGAGCCCACCCTCTCCATACGAAGAAATACTCTTTTTCAAACTCGTTACTAACTACACCCCAAGACACTCTGCCACGGCAGGGTGTCTTTTGGTTTCAGCACATCTTAAATTCAATAACACTCGAACACTTTAACAAAACACGTCGAAAAGTATCGTTTGCACGTGCCGGGCCGATCTTGCACATCGTCTTTTTCACACCCGAACTCATATTAAAACCAAAGCTTCACTAGCACTGTGCAAATCGTAACTGCACCACAGAACGCCGCTATAATGGCCAGCATATCGGACATGCTGATTGTGCGACTGGGGCGCATCGGCTCTGTAAGATCAACATCATCATACTGCGATGAATGTTGCGGAACCGAATACTGGGTAAAATTGGTCACAGGCAAATTCCACATGGGTTACTGGTTAACAACACCCCGCTGCACACAGCGCAACACGGCAAACGAACTTTTCTGGGACACTCACCTTATGACACAATTGCGCGTCAGGTGTCAATAAGGAAACTTCTAGGTGTACAAATTTACACCAATGCTAGAATTACTCTAAGTTTTAACCACTTAGCCGCCCGTTCCGGGACGGCAACTCGCCAGCTGGGATAAATTTGATGACGTCAAACCGTCTCAGAGCCAATACAACATGTGATTCTCCACCTTCAATGCACGATATATTGTGGTCACCGAAAACGAGGCGCCGCGAGCAGTGAGAGGGGAAAATGAGGTACTAATGAAAATGAACAGGCAACAAACCTTCTCACCTTCCCCTCTCGGATGCTATGAGACTCTAGCAGCGCGGCCCTGACCCACCTCAGGTACACGCCATCGTTGTTACTGGATTCGCGCTAGGTGTCAAGCTTGACACGCATAGGTGTAAAATTGTACACTAACGGAATGATTGAACCGCCAGAAATAACTCCCGCTGAAAAAGCGGAGCGTATCCGCGAAACCCTTGGGTTGAGCCGGCCGCAATTTGCCGCCCATGCCGGCCTGAAATTCGGCACGCTGAACAAGCAGCTGAACAAGGGGCAGGACCTGCCGTGGAAAACCATTGATGCGATTTGCTGTGCGTTCAACATACCGCACAAGTACTTTTCGCGCGACAACACGATCCTGTCGATCCAGCCGGATCCGATGATCCCGGACCTGCCCAAAAGCTTTGCACCGTCGGTCACGCAGTTTGTGCGCATGCATATTCTTGAAAAATATGGCCGTCTGCGCGGGCAGGACGTGATGGATTGGGTCGATGAACAGGGCGGCGAGATTTCCGATCTTGACGGGATTTGTCAGGCCGTCGACATCTATCAACCGATGACGCCCGAAGAAAATATTCCCAAGCCTCTCAAGCTTGGCCCTGTCAGCCTGTCGACACGCCTGCTGGAAATTCAGGACGAAAACCATTTTGAACGCCGGTTGACGACATTCAATTCAACCATTCTGGATAACGTAAAGGCGGCGCATCTGCGGGTCAGCCAGGAATCGTTCCCGTTTGATGATGTGACCTTTGAAGGCATGATTGACGGCAAAAAGGTCACAGTGCGCTATCGCCGCCTGATCCGCCGCGTCAAGATGAAGGGTGTCGGCGATGTGACATTGCTGCACGCGGAACAACTGTCGCTTTAGCGCCATTCGTCAAAGAACTGGTCCCGCGTGATCAATGCCAGCGTGTGATCGCTGCGGCGCCCGTCCGGTACCGGGTCTTTCCATGTGATCGGGTTCAGCATCGAACAACAGAACCCGTAATCATAGGTCAGCCGCCGGTGATGTTCGGCAATAAACGCATAGGCGCAATTGATCTCGGGCCAGCGCAGAAACGTAATCCCCATCACGATCTTGGCAAAGGCCGATACGACACTGCGCTTGCCGCGATAGGATTCATGCAACTCCAACTCGCCCAGATAGGCATGGCGGCCATAAATCATCTTGTTCATGACAGGCGACACCCGTTCAATCGGGTCTTCGTTGCGGTTGTACTGATGTTTGCTGGTCCGCCGCAGGTAATCTTCAAAACTTTCGTTTCTCAGATCAACGGTTTTTGACGCAAAGCCGCCAATAACCTTGTCCCCATGCATCAGAAACAGCCAGATGGCTTCTGCGTCGGTAAAATCATTCCGTGCCACAGACAGCATTGGCGTCTGATATTTTCGTCCAGTTCGGCGCACCAGATCCAGAACATCCTCGGCACAATGCGGTTGGTACACGTCATACCCCGCATTTCGTACCGTATCTGTCGCTTGGACAATACGCCTCGAAATACTCAATTCCAAGTTCAGCTCCCACACCTGTGGCATTGATAGCACAAAGGCTGTGAGGCACAATCGTCATCCCTGTTCGCAGAAAGTTTTTTGTAAACTGTGTTTACCAAGTTGCTAAACGACGGAATTTGTAGGACAAACGGCATGAACCATTCGGTAGAAGTGTATTACAGGAAATAAATGCAACCAACAGGCGATCATGACGCGCAGAAATCCGATGCGCCCGCCCGCGTGGTTGCAAGCCCGTCCACCAATCCCGGTTTTTACGTCAACGGCGTACGCGCGAATACCAGCCCACAAAACAACAGAACCCTGTTCAGGGGCGTGCCAGACGGTGTTCTGGGCATGGCTTACATGTCGCTCGCGTTTTTTCTGGTGGCCGCGTCCGACGCACAGGTCAAGGTGCTGACAGAAACCTTTCACCCGATGCAAATCGCGTGGACCCGTCAAATGGGGCTGTTGCTCGGGGCTGTCATTCTACTGGCCATGAAAGGCACCGAGATTCTGCGCTCCAGCAATGTACCTCTTCAGGTCATTCGGGGCGTTCTGGCCTTGCTGACGGCCACGTTCTTCGTGTTCGGATTGCGCTTTGTCCCGCTGGCGGATGCGGTGGCGGTGTGTTTTGTCGCTCCGATCATGGTCACGGCGATGGGCGCATTGTTTCTGGGTGAACCCGTTGGCATCCGCCGCTGGAGCGCGGTGATCGTTGGCTTTATCGGCACCCTGATCATCATCCGCCCGGGGTTTGGAACGTTCCACCCCGCGATGCTGATGGTGGTGCTGGCCGCAACCTGCTTTGCCGTGCGGCAGGTTTTGTCACGCAATCTGGTCGTGCAGGACGGTGTTGCCACCACCATCGCCTATACGGCTTTCGTCAGCATCGTGGTGCTGACCGTGCCCCTGCCCTTCTTCTGGACAACGCCGGACACCCTGAACCAGATCCTCTTGATGATCGGCGTCGCCGGATTTGCCGCCCTGGCGGAACTGCTGTTCGTCAAAGCGCTTGAAGTCGGGATGACCGTGGTCGTCGCGCCCGTGCAATACACCCTGATCATCTGGAGCACGTTTTACGGATGGATCATTTTCGGGCATTTCCCCGATATGTGGACGGTGCTTGGAACCGTCGTTATCGTCGCAACCGGCTTTTACATCTTCAACCGCGAACGCCTGCTGATGCGGTCCTGACCCGGCGGCGCCTGCCCTATCCGCCCACCATATAGGGCAGCAACACAATCTCGTTCTCGTCCGACAAGGGCGTAAACCACGCATCGCGGTAAATCACCCCGTCCAGCGCCAATGACACCCCACGCTTGATTTGCGGTTCAAGCGCGGGATGTATTTTGACCAACTGATCCAGCAGTTCCTTAAAGTTCCTGGCCTCAACCTCGACCACAGCCTGACCGTCCGCCAGGCTGCGCAAAGATCCCCAAAGTTTGACCTGAACCATTCCTAGCCCCTGTCTGACATCGCCTTTAGCAGTTTGGGCGGCGACATCGGCAGTTCGGTCATGCGCACGCCGGTGGCACGCGACACCGCGTTTGCAATCGCGGCCAGCGGCGGCACAATCGGCGTTTCCCCGACACCGCGCACCCCATAAGGGTGCCCCGGATTGGGAATTTCCAGAATAACCGTTTCAATCGACGGCAAATCAGACGCCACAGGAACGCGGTAATCCAGAAAGCCCGGATTTTGCAGACGCCCGTCTTCGCCATAGATATATTCTTCGTTCAGCGCCCAGCCGATGCCCTGCACCGCGCCGCCCTGCATCTGGCCTTCGACATAGTCGGGATGCACCGCCTTGCCCGCATCCTGAAAAATCGTATAGCGCACAACCTTGGTGGTGCCGGTTTCGGGGTCCACTTCGGTATCCACCAGATGCACGCCAAAACTGACGCCCGCGCCATCGGCGTTCACCTCGTGATGGCCCGCAATCGGACCGCCGGTATTGTCGGAAATCGCCGCAATCTCGGCCAGTGTCATCGGCTCGAAATCACCGGCATTGGGGCCCGACGGTTTGGCGGCACCGTCTTCCCAGATCACCGCCTCTTCGTCGATGCCCCAGATTTTGGCGACACGGGCGCACATTTCATCAATCGCGGCGCGGGCCGCCTTGATCGTGGCCAGCCCCACCGCAAAGGTCACGCGGCTGCCGTCGGTCACATCATTGTACCCGATCGAATTTGTATCGGTGATCACCGTGCGCACCTTGTCCAGCGGTACGCCCAGCTCTTCCGCCGCCATCATCGAAATCGATGCGCGCGATCCGCCGATATCGGGGTTGCCTTCGACCACGCTGATCGTGCCATCGGAATCGATGTTCAGCGACACACAGGTGTTGCCGCCAAAGTTGAACCAGAACCCGCAAGACAGCCCGCGCCCCTGATTTTCGCCCAAGGGGGCGGTGTAATGCGGGTGTGCCTTGGCGGCTTCCAGCGTCGCAACCAGCCCGATCTCGTTAAAGGTGGGGCCGTAAGACGACAGCGTCCCCTTGCGGGCCGCGTTTTTCAGGCGCACATCCAGCGGATCAAGACCCAAATCCTGACACAGCTCGTCCACCACGCTTTCCACCGCATAAATCGCCATCGGCGCGCCGGGCGCGCGATAGGCCACCTCTTTGGGGCGGTTTGTCATGACGTTCCAGCCCAGCGTTTGCACCGCGTCCAGATCATAGGCGGCAAAGGCCGATTGCGCCCCGAATTCAACGGTTCCGCAGGGAAACGCACCGCCCTGATAATGCAGCTTGGCCTGCCCGGCGGTGATCCGGCCATCCTTGGTCATGCCGATTTTCACATCGGTTGACGATGAAACGGTTGGCCCGGTGGCGCGAAACACTTCTTCGCGCGTCATGACGATTTTCACCGGCTTGCCCGATTTGCGGGACAGCGCCAGCGCCACAGGTTCGATAAACACGGTTGTCTTGCCGCCAAACCCGCCACCGATTTCCGATGCCGTCACCTTCAACTGGCTGGCTTCCATGCCCAACAAAGGCGCACAGACCGAGCGGACCATGAACTGGCCTTGGGTACAGCACCACAAATCGCCCCGTCCGTCCGGCCCAAGGGATGCAAGGCACGCATGGGGTTCGATATAGCCCTGATGCGTGGCCGCCGTTTTGAACGTACGCTCGATAATCTTGTCGGCCTTGGCAAATCCGGCCTCCAGATCGCCATGCCCGAATTCGAAATGGCTGGTCACGTTCTGCGACATGTCCTTGCCCACGGATTCGTCCGCCCGCCCCTCTTGCACGACCGGCGCACCGGGCTTCATCGCCTCGACCACATCGGTGACGTGGGGCAATATTTCGTATTCGACCTTGATCAGACGGATCGCCGCCTTGGCCACAGACCGGTCTACGGCGGCAACCGCCGCCACCGCGTGCCCGTCATACAGCGCCTTGTCACGCGCCAGACAATTGTCTGCAATATCCGCCAGATATTCGTCATCGGGACGCGTCAGATCGGCATGGGTCACAACCGCCTTGACGCCCTTCAGCGCCAAAGCCGCCGATGCATCAATAGACACGATGCGCGCATGGGCGTGCGGGCTGCGCAAAATGCGCCCGTACAGCATACCGGGCGCATACATATCCGCGCCATACAGCGCCTTGCCCGTGACCTTGTCGATACCATCGGGGCGTTTAACCCGCGTGCCGACGATTTTGAATTCGCGCTGGTTTTGTGCGTCATAGGCCATGTTACGCGCTCCTCATCTCTGCTGCAGCGATCTGGACCGCCTTGATGATCTTGTCATAACCGGTGCAGCGGCACAGGTTGCCCGCCAGCCAGTACCGGATTTCGGTTTCGCTCGGGTCGGGGTTCTTGGCCAGCAATGCCTTGGCCGCAACCAGAATACCCGGCGTGCAGACACCGCATTGCAACGCCGCCTTTTCAATGAAGACCCGCTGCAAAACATGCAGGTTGTCGCCGTCGGCCATACCTTCGATGGTTTCTATTTCGGCCCCGTCGGCCTCGGCCCCCAGCACAAGGCAGGAACACACCAAACGGCCATTCAGCATCACGCTGCAGGCCCCGCAATCACCCGTGCCGCAGCCTTCCTTGGCCCCCGTCAGGTTCAAACGGTCGCGCAACGCGTCCAGCAGCGTTTCATCCGGCGCGCAGATAAATTCGGCCTCGTCCCCGTTGACGGTTGTGGATACGTGGAAATTTTTCATGATGTCTCTCCCGCGCGCGCATAGGCGATCAGGGCGGCGCGTTTTGCCAACACGCCTGCCGTTTTTGTCCGAAATTCGATGGTGCCGCGTTTGTCGGTGATCGGGGTGCACACCGCTTCGACCTCGGCCACCAGCTTTGCAATGGCCGCATCGTCCAGCTTGGTCCCCACCAGCGCCGCGCCCGCCTTGGGCACCATCAACACTGTCGGGGCCACCGCCCCCACCGCAACCCGCGCCGCAATACAGGTGCCATCGCCGTCAAGTTCAACGCTCACCCCGGCAGAGGCCACGGCAATGTCCATTTCCGTACGCGGAATAAAGCGCAAATACGCATCCGACGCCCGCGCAGGCCGCGCCGGCAGGAAGACAGAGGTGATGATATCCCCCTTTTCCAGATTGGTTTTGCTCGGGCCTTTGGGAATATCCATCACCGACACATCGCGCGTACCGTTCACCCCGTGAATGCGCACCGTTGCATCGGCGGCAAACATCGCGGGCACACTATCGGCAGCCGGTGAACCGTTGCACAGGTTGCCCGCCATCGTGGCGCGCCCCTGCACCTGCGTCGATCCGATCAGTTCCATCGCCTCGACCACACCGGGCCACATCGCGCTGACACCCGCATGTTCGCCCAGTTGCGCGCCCGAAACCGCCGCACCGATGCGATATCCACCGTCTTCTTCGACAATGGCGCGCATTCCGTCCAGATGTTTCAGATCAACAATCAGGTCAGGTTCAACCACTTCTGATTTCAGCTGCACCAATACATCGGTGCCCCCCGCCAGAATACGCGTCACGCCCTGTTCCTTGGACAGGATCTCCGATGCCTCTTGCAAATTTTGCGGTCGTTCGAATTTCATGGGGTCCCCCTGCGTCTTACAGTGTCAGTCTAGCTGAAAATTTTGTACGCTTAAACCAAAGGCTCAGGTAGCCCCCATTTTCACATTTTCACCCGTTTCTTGCGCACAAAAGCGCGCCAGCACACGCGCCGCAACGTCAACATCCCCGCCCAAAGGCCGGTCTTCCTGCACCATCGCCACCTCGGCGCGTAACGCCGCATGCAATGCGCCCGCCAGACCGGCAGGCAGCGCCCCGCGCAAGTCCATCGCCTGTGCCGCCACCACGGCCTCGGCCCCGCACAGCAACGCAAACGGCACCCCCTGCTCACCCAGTTTCAGCGCCGCAGCAGGCGTCATCGCCGCCATATCCTCAACCGCGTCCGACACCGGCGCGGGATCAAGGGCGGCAGGCATCGCATGGCGGCGCACATCTCCCAGTAACGCGGCGGCGGTTTTCTGCAACGGCACCAGTCCGGCCGATGCCCCGCCCACAGGGCTGAGGTATTTCGGCAATCCGGTCAGATCGGGGGCCATCATCCGCTGTATGCGCTGCACCGCCCCATTGGCGACCATGGCCATGGCCAGCGCCACATGATCCAGCGCCAGCGCCAGCGCGGGCGCATGAAAATTCGGCGTCGACACCATCGCCTGCGCACCCAACACCACAGGGCTGTCCGACGTGCCGTTTGCCTCGTCCTGCCAGATCGCCTCGGCCCGCGCGCACGCCTCCTGCGCCGCGCCCAGGACCGGGGCCACCACCCGAAAGCTTAATGCATCCTGTATGCGGCGGGGTGTGGTCTCGGCCTCTGGCATCTGTGCGGTAAACCACGCCGCCACCTCGGCCTGCCCAGGCGCGCGCCGCAGGGCATTGATTTGCGGCGAAAAAATATCCCGATTGGCCCCGTACCCCGCATAAGACATCACCGTTGCCGCCCGCGACATGCGCAGGTTCAACCGCGCCTGAAACAGCGCATCGGCGGCCAAAGCGGCACTTAACCCGCCATGATTGATCAGGGCCATCGCATCTTTGGGCTGCAATTCCGGCACCGCCAAACCGGCCTTGGCCAGCGCCGCGCCCGCCTCGGTCAGCACACCGTCAACCCAGATCTGCCCCTGCCCCAAAAGCGCCAGCGCCCACACCGCGTTCTGGGTCAGATCGCCCGCCCCGATCGAACCATACCGCGGCACGACAGGCGACAGCCCCGCGCCAAACACCGCGCATAGATGATCAAACACCGGCAGCGACATCCCCGAATGGCCCGCACAAGCCGACAGGATACGCGCCAGCAGCACCGCCCGCCCGGTGCGTTCCGGTAACGGCGCGCCTGTGGCCACCGCGCGCCCCGCGATCAACTGATGCTGGAACGCGGCAATATCCGCCGGTGCGATCCGGTGGCCCAGATTGGCCCCCAATCCGGTGTTCAGCCCGTAAACCGGCGCGGCCCCCGCAGCGGCCGCATCAACCACACGGCGCGCATCCGCCAACCGCGCGCGCACATCGCCCTGCACATCCAACGGGACATCTCCGGCAACCAGCGCCGCAAACACATCAAGCGTGACAGGCCCCGCCCCGAGCATTTTCAGGCAAACCTCAGCCGCTGCCCGATCCCCATCGCGGCGGCCTTGCCCAGCATCATATGGCCCAGCGCAATGTCGGACAAAGACAGCCCGCGATGCCAGAACAATATGGTTTCATCATCGCTTTCCCGCCCCGGTTTCACACCGGCCACGATCTGCCCCAATTCGGCATGCAATGTCTCTGCCGTCAGCTTGCCGCTGTCCACATGCGCCCGCAACGCGCCGAAAATCCCGTGCGCCTGCCCCCAATCATCCATCACGATCTTGTCCATGATGTCCGTCAGGTTCAATTCCACCGTCGACATGGTGCCATAGGGAATGACCAGCGCACCCTTCTTCACCCAGTCTGTTTTGAACATCACCTTGGGTTCGGGCAGGCGCGATGCCTCGACCAGAATGTCGGCCCCCTCCAGACAGCTTTGCCAATCCTGCGTCACCACAATCTTGCGCCCCAGATCGGCCTCCAGTTTCGCGGCAAACGCCTCGCGGCTTTCGGGGCGGCGCGAATGCACGCGCACCTCGTCAAAATCAAACAGATGGCACAGCAAGCGGATGTTCCAATAGGCCGTGCCCCGCGCGCCGATATGGGCCAGCACCTTGGGCTTGTCCGGTGCCAGATATTTTGCGCCCAGCGCCGTAATCGCGCCGGTGCGCATTTCGGTAATGCCCGTGGCATCCACCAGCGCCTTTGGCGCGCCGTTGCGCGGATCAAACAAGGTCAGCAGCCCGTATTCGCTGGGCCGCCCGTCTTTGTAATTGTCGACAAAATCGCCCACCACCTTGACGCCCGCACTGTCGATCTGCCCGCCAATCCAGCCGCGCAAGACGTTGAAGTGCCCCTCGACTCCGGCGCGCGGCCGGATATGGGTGCGCGGTTCGATCTCTGTGTCGCCCCTGCCCTGCATGCTCAGGCTGTCCTCGATCGCGGCCAGAATTTCCGCATCCGTCAGCGCCAGATCTTCAATATCGAACCGGTTGAGGTAATCGAAATAAACCGGGGGCTGTGTCATCGCGCGTTCCTTTTTCAATCGGGGACAGGTCAGGCAGATGCCTTTGGCGCAACTTCAATCCATTCCGGTGATCAAGGTCCAGCCTTGATTTGATCGCCCCACGCATCCGCCAGCGCGTCATCGCAAGCGTCCCGCCCGATTTCCGCGCATTTCGCCCAATCGCTGCCCATCAATGTGCGCCCTGTGGGCAAAAGCCGACACTTATCGCATTTACACAATTTTCTTGCCAATAGACTCGCATATTATCTCCCGAAAATAATCACATTTCATGCTTACTTCCTCCCACCCATTTAAGCAAATTTATGCCCGAAACCGCCCCCGCGCGGCTCTGGACTTCCCTGTCCGTTGACCACACACTCACACAATCCAGTTAGCGGAGCGTTCCATGCCTCACCCCCTGATTTCGCAATCCGACATCGACACCTATCAAAAGGACGGTGTTGTCATCATTCGTGGCCTGTTCGCCGATCATGTCGATGCGCTGCGCGACGGTATCGCCCAGAACATGGCCGATCCCGGCCCTTACGCGGCCGAAAATCTGAAACAGGGCGAAGCGGGGCGGTTTTTTGATGATTACTGCAACTGGCAGCGCATCCAGCCGTTTCAGGATGTCATCGCGCACTCCCCCGCCGCCGAAGTTGCCGCCGACCTGATGCAATCAAACCGCGTGCAGATGTTCCACGATCATGTTCTGGTCAAGGAACCCGGCACCTCCAAATCCACCCCATGGCACAGCGATGGCCCCTATTATTTCGTAGACGGGCAACAAACCGTCAGCTTCTGGTCACCGCTTGATCCGGTCACAGACGCCGGCCTGCGCTGCGTCGCAGGCAGCCACAGATGGCCCAAACCGGTCCTGCCCACACGCTGGCTGTCCGAAACCAGCTTTTATCCCAACGAAGACGATTACATGCCCGTGCCGGACCCCGATGCAGACGGCATGGACATCCGCGAATGGGATATGGAACCGGGCGATGCGGTGGCCTTTCACTATCACGTCCTGCACGGCGCGCGGGGCAACACCAGCGCCGCGCGGCGGCGCGCGTTTTCCCTGCGCCTTGTCGGGGATGATGCGCGCTATGTCTCGCGCCCGGGGCCAACGTCGCCGCCCTTTCCGGGGCACGATATGCAAGACGGGCAACGCCTGCGCGAAGACTGGTTTCCAGTACTCTACACCAGCGATGGCTAATCCGGCCCGGAATGCGCCATGATCATCCGCGCAACCACGCCGCGTGATCTGGCGCAGATCAGGGCGCTGTACCCGCTGGCCTTCCCTGAGGAAGACCTGATCCCCCTTGTCACGCAATTGCTGGACAGCGACGCGAAGGTCCTGTCACTGGCCGGGTTCCAAGATGACACCCTTATCGCGCATATCCTGTTCTCGTTCGGCGGGACCGAGCCGAACACACAGAACGGCGCGCTTCTTGGCCCGTTGGCGGTGAACCCCTCACATCAGAAACAGGGATACGGCAGCACGCTTGTGCGCACCGGACTGGATCACCTTGCCGCCTTGGGCATCGCGCAGGTCTTTGTTCTGGGCGATCCGCGCTATTACCGCCGCTTCGGGTTCGCACCGGAGCGCACCATAACCCCGCCCTGCCCGATCCCCGACACATGGGCAGAGGCTTGGCAATCGCTGGTGCTGGCGCAACGCCCCCCGTTAAAGGCGGGCACCCTGTTCCTGCCAACACCCTGGAGGGATCCGGCCCTGTGGGGCCCGTAACGCCCCGCCATACCGTTCTTTTTGCCCCAAATACGGAAAATCCGGCCGCCGCCACAAACCGCACAATCGCGTTTGCGCGCGCCTATCCTTGCGCGCGCAGGTATTCCATGATCGCGGGGCGCACTGACATTTCACCGCGATGGCGCGCATCGGCAATCACCTGCCGCACCTCGTCCAGATTGGTGCGGCGCAACAGGCTTTTGACCGGCCCGATGGACGCGGGGCGCATCGACAGCGTGCGCAATCCGATCGCGGCCAGACACATCGCCTCGATCGGGCGGCCCGCATCCTCGCCGCAAAACGACAATGGCGTGCCCGACAGCGCGCAGCGCTCCACGATCTTTTCGATCAGGCTCAGGAAACTGACGTTCAGCGTGTCATAGCGCCGCCGCACCCGTTCGTTTTCACGATCCGCGGCAAAGAAAAACTGTTTCAGGTCGTTGCCGCCGATCGACAGGAATTCCACCTCGTCGAAAAACTTCTGCGGCGCAAAGGCCAGCGATGGCGTTTCCAGCATCGCCCCGATCTCGATACGTTCCGGCAGCACATGGCCCAGCCGTTTTTCGCGCGCGATGGTCTTGTCCACCTCGGCGCGCGCGGCACGGTATTCCTCGAACTGTGCCACAAACGGGAACATCACGGTCAGCGGCCGCCCGTTGGCCGCGCGCAACAGCGCCTGCAACTGCATCCGCATGATCCCCGGCTTGTCCAGCCCCACCCGGATCGCCCGCCAGCCCAGCGCGGGGTTGGGTTCGTCCGTGGGCTTCATATAGGGCAGCACCTTGTCCGATCCGATATCCAGCGTGCGAAACACCACCCGCTTGCCATGCGCCGCATCCAGCACCCGCGCATACAGCGCGGCCAGTTCGGTGCGTGTGGGCATCTTGTTGCGCACCAGAAACTGCAATTCGGTGCGGAACAGGCCCACGCCTTCGGCCCCCGACCCGTCCAAAGACGGCAGGTCGGCCATCAGACCGGCATTCATATGCATCCCGATCACGGCACCGCATCTGGTTTCGGCAGGCTTGTCGCGGATCGACGCATAGCGTTCCAGCGCATCCGCCTGCATCGCGATCTTGTCGCGAAACGCCGTGACAACGCTGTCATCGGGGCGCAGATGCACAACGCCCTGATCGCCGTCCACCATCACATGATCGCCGTTCAGCGCCTCGGAAATAATCCGGCCCGCCCGCACGACCAGCGGAATGGCCAGCGCGCGCGCGACAATGGCCGCGTGGCTGCCCACCGATCCTTCTTCCAGAACGATGCCGCGCAGCGACCGGCCATAATCCAGCAATTCGGCTGGCCCGATATTGCGGGCGATCAGGATCGGATCCTGCGGCATTTCAGCCCCGGTTTCGGTGCCTTGGCCGGTCAGGATACGCAAAAGCCGGTTGCTCAAATCATCCAGATCACTCAGCCGTTCGCGCAAATAGCTGTCCTGCGCCTGCCCGATGCGGCTGCGCGCCAGCGATTGTTCCTTTTCCACCGCCGCCTCGGCCGACAGACCCTGGGCAATGTCCTCTTCCATCCGGCGCATCCAGCCTTTGGAATTGGCAAACATCCGGTAGGCTTCCAGAACCTGCCGCTGTTCCTTGTCCCCGATCGCCGCCATATCCAGCATTTTGTCGACGCCCACGCGCAGTTCCTCGACAGCGCTTTGCAGGCGTTGCAATTCGACGGCAGGATCGTCCGCAATCGGATTTGAAACAACCACCCGTGGTTCATGCAGCCAGACATGCCCCTCTGCGGCGCCTTCCTGCCCCGTGGTTCCGCGGATCAGAACAGGCTGCTGATGGCGCGCCGACAATGCGGCCCCTTCGCCAACAAACGCACCCAGTTCCGTCATTTCGGCCAGAACCATCGCAACCACTTCCAGCGCATAGACTTCGTCGGCGGAAAATTCCCGCGCTTCACGCGATTGAACCACCAGCACGCCCAGCGCCTCGCCCAGCCGTTGAATGGGGATACCCAAAAAGGACGAAAACACCTCTTCTCCGGTTTCGGGCATAAAGCGGAAGCCTTTGGCCCCCGGCGCATTCGGGGTATTGATGATCTGGCGGTTCTTTGCGACGCGCCCCACCAGCCCTTCGCCCAGTTTCATGCGGGTTTGGTGAACCGATTCAGGGTTCAACCCTTCTGTGGCGCATAATTCCAGCGTTACGTCATCGCGAAACAGATAGATCGAACACACTTCGGACCGCATGGAATCCGCGATCAGATGCGTGATCTTGTTCAGACGGGCCTGTCCGGCTTCATCGCTGGCCATCGCATCGCGCAACCGTCCCAGCAACCGGCGGCTTTCTGATTCTGTGCGTTCCGGCATTACATCATCCAACCCTTGTCGTCAGGCACCGCATGGCTGGCACCCAGCGTCACTCTATAGAACAGCGCGTGTGAAAGCGAAACGCCATTTCTGCCTGTGCGGCTGTTTCGGCCGCCCCGTCCGCACGCATATGCCGAAAAAATATGCACAAGACCCGTGTTCCCTGACCGCCTGCACCGATGATGAGAATTGATCTGCCCTTTCAAAGCAATATAGAATTCACCTGATCGCTGCACATCAGCCAAAGGCCCGGTCCCATGAACCAACCGCAATACATCTTCGAAGCCAGTTCGAAACCCTCATTGCCATGGCACGAGGTGCCGCTTGTCCGTGCAAGCGATGCAAGTGTGAAAGGATACGGATGTCTGGTGGATGATCCCGCGACATTTAATATCGAAATCACCCGCTGGCCCCAGCAAGGCTGGCGTCCCATCGACGACGGCACCGGCGACGAAGGCGGCTTTGTCGAAGGCACGTTCAAATGCGACTGGAAAGGCGATGTTCTTTACGGCGAGAACGAAGCCGTTTCAGGCCATTATGTTCTGGGATGGTCCGCCGATCCGCAACAGGCACAGACAGAGCGCCAGACCGCACCCCGCGATCAGGTTCTGCTGTGGCACATGAATTATCATCCCGATGGCGGGCAGTTGTTTTTTCCGTTGGACAACAAGCCGTTTGTCGTGCCTGTGGCGCTGCCCGGCGACAACCTGACGCCGGACAAGGTGATCGCCTTCTGGTGTGACGGAACGCAAGGTTTGTATATCCATGCCGGCATCTGGCACGAAGGCGTGTTTCCCACGCAGGATCATCAGCGGTTTCTGGACCGGCAGGGGGCCGTGCACGCCCGCGTCAGCGCCGATATCGGCACCGAATTCGGCGTTTACCTGTGCTGCCCGCTGAACGCGGACAAGCTCAAAACGCTTTAACCCGCTTTTTCCAGTTCGAACGCGTCGTGCAGCGCTTGCACGGCCAGTTCCATGTATTTGCGGTCAATCAGCACCGAAATCTTGATCTCGGATGTGGTGATGACCTTGATGTTGATCCGTTCGTCGCTCAGCACTTTGAACATCTTGGCGGCCACACCGGTGTGGCTGCGCATCCCGATGCCCACAACCGAAACCTTGGCCACATCCGTGTCCGCGATCAGATCGTGGAAATTCAGAACACCGGACTCCTTGATATCACCCATCGCCTTTTGCGCGCGCGCCACCTGATCGGTCGGGCACGAAAACGTCATATCGGTGCGCCCTTCTTCGGAAATGTTCTGCACGATCATATCCACGTTCACGCCCGCATCGCTCAGCGCGGTGAAAATCAGCGCCGCAATCCCGGGGCGGTCGGCCACCGACACCAGCGTCATTTTCGCTTCGTCGCGCGAATAGGCCACACCGGCCACTACATTGCTTTCCATGATCTCATCCTCGTCACACACCAGCGTTCCCGCCGTGTCAGATTGTTCCTCGAAACTGCTTAGCACGCGCAGCTTGACCTTGTAGCGCATCGCCAGTTCGACCGAACGGGTCTGCAACACCTTTGCGCCCAGCGACGCCAGTTCCAGCATTTCCTCGAACGCGATCTTGTCCAGCTTGCGCGCCTTGGACGTGATGCGCGGGTCGGTCGTGTAAACCCCGTCCACATCGGTATAGATATCACAGCGTTCCGCCTCGAACGCGGCGGCAAAGGCCACGGCGGTTGTATCACTGCCCCCCCGCCCCAGCGTGGTAATACGCCCCTCGGGGCTGACCCCCTGAAATCCCGACACAACGGCCACGCGCATGCCTTGGGCAAACTTCGCGCGGATGTTTTCGGGCGGAATATCCTCGATCCGGGCGCTGGAATGGGCCGATGTGGTTTTCACCGGCACCTGCCAGCCCTGCCAGCTGCGCGCGGGCACATCCATTTCCTGCAGGGTCAGCGCCATCAATCCGGCGGTCACGTTTTCGCCCGAAGACACGACCGCATCATATTCGCGCGCATCAAACAGGGGCGATGTGTCCTGCACCCAGCCGACCAGTTCATTGGTCTTGCCCGACATGGCCGACACAATCACGATCACATCATAGCCCTTGGCCACTTCCACGCCCACGCGTTTCGCGGCCCGCTTGATCCGGTCCAGCGTGGCCACGGATGTGCCCCCGAATTTCATCACTAGAACCGGCATTGATCTTCCTTCACGCGCCTTGAACGGGGCGGGTTTACGCGGCGGCGCGCCCAAGGGCAAGTGGGGCCGCGCTGCCAAATCACCGCACGTCCGGCAACGTAACGCCTCGCAAGGCCAGCCTGTGCACGTACCACCCTTAAAACGCGTGCGCCTGCCCGTCCCAGGTTTCAAAACAGCCCGTCGTGGCCAGTGACAAGTGGTCAAACCGCTTTACCAGCCCGCCTGCGGCCTGATCCACGGTGATCGACGCAGAAGGCCCGCCCATATCCGTCTGTACCCAACCGGGATGGTAGATGCCCACAGCAATCCCTTCGGGCTTCAGATCTACCGCCAGATTGCGCCCAAGGTTCAGCGCCGCCGCCTTGGACGCGCGATAAATGTAACTGCCCCCCGGCGCATGGGTATCCGATGCCATTTGCGATGAAATGATCGCAATTTTGGGCGCATCCGACAGGCGCACAGACGGCAGCAGGCTTTGAATGCTTAAAAACACGCCGGTCACATTGGCGGCAAAGGTCTGCGCCCACATATCGGCACCATACCCGTTGGCCAAAGACTGCCCCTTGTCCAGATACACCCCCGCATTACACACCAGCAGATCAATAGGCTTGCCGCCCATCGCCTGTGCCAGCGCGGCGTGGCTGTGCGGGTCGGTCACATCCAGCACCGCATCGCCCGATCCGTCGCGCGCCGTGCCGGTCACATCCGCCCCGTTGGCGCGATAGGCCGCCGCCAGCGCCGCGCCGATGCCGCGATTGGCCCCCGTAATCAAAACATGCATGGATCAGTTTACCTTCCGGTTTGGGGTAAAGGGCAGCGGTGCCACAGGCACACCGTCCTCAACCAGTTTTTTCGCATCCTCGAGACGCGCCTCGCCATAGATCGCGCGTTCGGGGGCCGTGCCGTCGTGGATCGCGCGCGCCTCGTCGACAAACCTGTTGCCCACATAATCCGCATTCTTTTCGATGGTCTTGCGCAATTCCGCCAATGCCTGCTGCGCGGGCGATGCCGGTTCGGACAAGGCGCGCGCGGGCTTGTCCGCCGTCGCCACAGCAGAATTCACCCGGGGCGACATCACCGCCTTGGACACGCCAACGCCGCCGCAGACCGCACATTCGATCAGGCCCGCGCGGTGCAGTTTTTCAAATGCGTCCGCCGATTGGAACCAGCTGTCAAAGCTGTGCCCGTCTTCACATTTCAAAGCATACTGGATCATGCGTGATACTCTTGGTCTGACATGCCATACTTAAGCCTGCAAAGGCCAAGCGCAAGCACCCAGAACAGGATCAGCGCAGCATCTTGGGGTCGAAATCGCGCACGATCCGCGCCAGTTCCGGCTCTTGCAGCACCTGTGCCGCCTTTTTCTGGCTGAACCACTTGCGCCGGCGTTCTCCCGCCTCGGGAAATTCCGATTGCAGTGATTTCACCGCGACCGGATACACCATCGCCACGCAGGGCAGTCCGGTTTTCGGGGCAACAACCTTGGTATAGGAATACAGACCCAGACAGCGGTCAATCGCCTTGCCGACAACGCCCGCCTCTTCCCACGCTTCCTGCATTGCGCTTTGCGCCGGTGTTTGCCCGTCCATCGGCCAGCCTTTGGGCACGATCCAGCGGCCCGTGCCGCGCGATGTGATCAAAAGAACCTCGACCTTGCCACTTTTCAAACGGTAACAGAGTGCCGCAAACTGGGTGCGCACATCGCTCTTGTTATCGGCCCGAATTGAAATCGGCAATTGTTTGACGAAAGGGGCAGTCATTGGCCCATACCTGTTTTTTTTAATGGTCATACATGAATAATGGCACAAATTGAAGCGTCTTTTGCGTTCTTAATCCCTCTATTGCGTCCTTGCCAACTCGGTTTTATCGTTGCCTGCGCGGATTTTACACCGTTTTGCGCAACGCGCGACCCGACTTTGCCACACGCCCGGAAGGATAAACGAAGCCAGATGACCATAAGGCTCAACATCCGCGTGCTGGTCTGTGCTGTCCTCATGCTGTGCGCCCCCGTCGCGCAGGCCGACCCGCCCGTCACCGTCTTTGCCGCCGCCAGCCTGAAAACCGCGCTGGATGAAATTGCGGCCGACTGGCAAGGCGATGTGACGCTGTCTTATGCGGGCAGCGGCGCGATTGCCCGACAGGTGGCCCAGTCGGCCCCCGCCGATCTGGTTGTTCTGGCCAATCCCCAGTGGATGGTCTGGTTACAGGATCAGGGCGTCGTTGATCCCGACAAAACCCGCATGATACTGGGCAACACGCTGGTGGTGATTGCCCCCGCCGGCCACGGCCCCGTCGCGGCCGACCAGTCCGGAGTATTGCTGCAGGCGCTGGGTGGCGGGCGTCTGGCCACCGGCCAGACCACCAGCGTGCCCGCCGGTATCTACGCGCGCGCATGGCTGGAAACCGCAGGGCTTTGGGCCGATCTGTCGCCCCATCTGGCCGAGGCCGAAAACGTCCGCGCCGCGCTTGCCTATGTCGCGCGGGGCGAGGCCCCGTTGGGCGTCGTCTATGCCAGTGATGCGATTGCCGAACCCGCTGTTTCGGTGGTCTACACCGTGCCGTCCGATCAGCATCCGCACATCCTCTACGCCGCTGCACCGCTCTCGCCGGACGGGGCTGTGTTTCTGGATTTTCTGACCACCGCCAAGGCCAGATCGGTGTTTGCCGCCAACGGCTTTATCCCGCTGGATCCGTCCTGATGGCCCAGACGTCATGACCCTGTCCGAAGCCGAATGGACGGCCCTTGCCCTGTCTTTGAAAGTTTCGCTGACCGCGACACTGGTGGCCCTGCCGCTGGCGCTTTGGGTGGCGTGGGTGCTGGCGCGCAAATCGTTCTGGGGCAAGTCGGTGCTGAACGCGGCGGTGCATCTGCCGCTGGTGTTGCCCCCTGTCGTCACCGGCTATCTGCTGTTGATCGGCTTCGGGCGCAACGGGCCGGTCGGGGGGCTGCTTTATGACTGGTTCGGGATCAGTTTTGCGTTCCGCTGGACCGGTGCGGCGCTGGCGGCGGGCATCATGGGGTTTCCGCTGATGGTGCGCGCCATCCGCCTTGCGATCGAAGCGGTCGATCCCCGTCTGGAACAGGCCGCCGCAACCCTTGGCACCCCCGCGCCCGCGATCTTTGCCCGCGTCACCCTGCCCCTGATCCTGCCCGGCGTTCTGGCCGGTGCCGTCATGGGCTTTGCCAAGGCGATGGGCGAATTCGGGGCCACCATCACCTTTGTCGCCAATATTCCCGGTCAAACCCAAACCCTGCCCTCGGCCATCTACGCGTTCTTGCAGGTGCCCGGCGGAGAAGGATCGGCGGCGCGTCTGGTGGCGCTTGCGCTGATTGTCGCGCTGGGGGCGGTTGTGGTGTCCGAATGGCTGGCGCGCCGTGTTGCCCGCCGGATTGCGGGGCAGGATGCTTGATGTTGCGCTGACCCACCGCCTGGGCGCGTTCGCACTGGACGTGGCGTTTCACGCCGGTGCAGGGGTCACGGCCATCCTTGGCCGCTCCGGCGCGGGAAAAACCACATTGGTCAATGCCATCGCCGGGCTGATCACCCCCGATCAGGGCCACATCAAGCTGGACCAGACCGACCTGCTGGACACCGCCAAAGGCATCAACCGCCCGCCCCACCAGCGCCATCTGGGCTATGTGTTTCAGGACGGGCGCCTGTTTCCCCACCTGACCGTCGCGCAAAACCTTGATTTCGGGCTGCGCTATGCCCCCGCCCCGCTGTCGCGCAGCGCGCGCAGCGATCTGATCGATCTGCTGGGCATCGCGCCCCTGCTGAACCGCCGCCCCGCCGCCCTGTCGGGGGGTGAAAAGCAGCGGGTGGCGCTGGGTCGCGCGCTGTTTCCCGCCCCGTCCCTGCTGCTGATGGATGAACCTCTTGCGGCACTGGATGGCCCCCGCAAGGAAGAAATCCTGCCCTATCTGGAACAGTTGCGCGATGCACCCGGCGGCGCGGTGCCCATTCTCTATGTCAGCCACGCCGTCGATGAAATCGCCCGCCTTGCCGACCGGATCGTGCTTTTGCAAAACGGTCAGGTGGCCACGCAGGGCGATGTGTTCGATGTTCTGTCCGATCCTGCGGCCGTCCCGCTGATCGGCGTGCGCGAGGCCGGATCGCTGCTGATCGCCACCGTCACGGATCATGCGCCTGACGGGCTCAGCACCCTTACAACCAGCGCCGGCGCGCTGGAACTGCCCGGCGTGGCGGCCCCGGTGGGTGCACAGGTGCGCCTGCGGGTGCTGGCGCAGGATGTGATCCTGTCGCGCACCCGTCCCGAAGGTCTGTCATCGGTCAATATCCTGCCTGTCACCGTCACCGGCATCCACACCGGCGAAGGCCCCGGTGCCGCCATCGCGCTCAGCGCCGGACAGGACCGCCTGCTGGCGCGTCTGACATTGCGCGCGGTGCGCGAACTGGGCCTTGCCCCCGGTGTGAGCTGCCATGCCATCGTCAAGGCCACCACCGTGGCGCGCGGCAGCATCGGCCTGACCCGCCCTGCGCTTTAGGGCGCCGTCCCCCAACTTTCTTTTTGCCAAAAATACGGGAAACCGCCGCAGCGCCGACCGGATAGCCCCCGTTCAGCGCTCCGCGCGCGGGGCCGCAATCATCCGCACCCGCAACCGCTCGACCAGATCGGCATGGGCCACATCCCCGTCAATCGCCAGTTTGCGCAGGCCGAAATGCACATGGGCGATTTCCTGATAATAGCTGGTATAGGCGTAATTCGTCGCCGCACCGGCGACCGCGCCCAGACACCGGCACGGTTTGCGCCGCCAGTTTCTGCCCCAGCACCGTCGCCAGCCGTGGCGCGATGCGCGCGATCAGCCCCTGCACCGCCCCGCCGGTCAGCGCCAGACGCACCGACAGGAACCCCAGATCGGCCCCGTCATCATTGGCCAACGGCCCCGCTGCGGCGAAAACCTGAATGCAGTCGAACTGGACGTTTTCGGCGGCGGGATCGAAATCATATTCGCGCGCCACGCCCTGAATGGCGCGCAACAACACCGTTGTTGTCACCGGCAATTCGGCCAGCGCCGTGGGCAATCCGCCAAACCCGCCTGCGGCCCCCATCGCGGTGGCCGCCGCGGTGTTCAGCCACCCCGCCTGATCGGGCACCACATCGCGCGAACTGTGTGCGGCGCGCATCGCGATCTTCAGCGCCTTGGCCGCGCCCTCTTCCAGACCGGCGCGCACCGGGCGGGGCAACTGGTCCAGCAGCCCTTCGGCCTTGCCGCCAAACAGGGTCAGCACCTGCACGCCGATCCCGCCCGCCGCGCGGTAGCGCTGCGCCAACCGGTCAAGTTCGGCGTCAACGTCAATCGGGATCAGTTGGGTTGTATCGGGCATGCTCGCGATCCTTTCAGGGTGCCTAAGACATCGGGATGCACGCGCGCGCTTTCAAGCCTTGGCCGCCCAGGATCGCACCGTGCCCGTGATACCGCGCCAGCCGTCCGGTTGCAGATCCTGGCCCAGAACCCGTTCGGGATTGGTGGGCGGCGGCATGTCGACACCGTGCAACCGCACAAACCCGAAGCGGCTGTAATAGGGCGCATCGCCCACCAGCATCACCCGCTGCCAGCCGCTGGCGCGTGCCAGATCAAGGCTGTCGGCAATCAGCACCCCGCCCAGCCCTTCGCCCTGTCGGGTCGGGTGCACCGCAACCGGCCCCAGCAACAGCGCCGGTGCATCCCCGACATAGACCGGCCAGAACCGGATCGCGCCGGCCAGAATGCCATCGGGATCGCGCGCCACCAGCGACAGATCGGCAACCGCGGGCACACCATCGCGCAGACGGTAGGAGGACAGCGCCTCGCGCCCGGGGGCAAAGCACAGATCATAAAGTGCCTCCACCTCCCAGTAATCTTCGCCCTGTTCCGGTTGCAGATGATACAACGCCCGATGTCCCCTTGGCCCGTTTTCTTGCCGTTGGCGGTGGCCTTCGCCCCGACACGGCGCTAGGGATGGGGCAAAAGACAGGAGAGTGCAATGTTCTACCGCCCCGCCGATGGCCACGGCCTGCCCCATAATCCGTTCAACGCCATCGTAACCCCCCGTCCGATCGGCTGGATTTCGACGCGCGGCGCGGACGGGTCGGAAAATCTGGCGCCCTATTCGTTTTTCAATGCGGTGGCCTATGTGCCGCCGCAGGTCATGTTCGCCTCGACCGGGGCCAAACCGGATCGCGGCCCGACCAAGGACAGCGTCGCCAACATCCGCGACACCGGCGTGTTCTGCGTCAACATCGTGGAATATGAAATGCGCGATGTGATGAACGTGAGTTCGGGCAATTACAACAAGGACGTGGACGAGTTTGACCGCGCCGGCATTGCGCGCACCCCGTGCCGCGAAATCGCCTGTTCACGCGTATCCGATGTTCCCGCCGCGCTGGAATGCAGGCTGAACCAGATCGTGCCCCTGCTGGGGGACAGCAATTTTCTGGTTCTGGGCGAAGTCGTCGGCGTCCACCTGCGCGATGACTGTCTGAAAGACGGCCGGTTTGACGTGACAACCTATCAGCCGCTGGCGCGAATGGGCTACCGCGATTACACCCATGTGCGCGATGTGTTCGAGCTTAAACGCCCCGATGATTAACGGTTTCGCGGACTACACTCTGGCGAATGGCCCGCGATTTTCCTGAAACCGGCACGATTTGGACCACGCCCGGCGCGATTTTGCGCCAATTGTTTCGCGTGCGAAACAAGTGAACAGATCGTAAAAGGTTAATTTTAAAGGGAAATCCGCCGCGCCCCTAGCGCAGCGCAAAGACGATCAGTGCCAGACCAAGCGCGATATTCAATGCGGTGATCGCGATGGACACGCGCTGGCGCAAGGGCCGGTATCCGGCGGGTTTAATCATAGTCGAACCGTTCTGACAGGATGCGGGTCGAGGGCGTGCCGCGCGCGATCAGCGCGTCTTCGACACTGTCCAGCATCGGCTTGGGTCCGCACAGCACAAAAACCCAGTTCTTGAACGCGTCCTGCGAAAAGACGCGATCCAGCATGGCCGCGTCGACAAATCCGGTTTCTCCGTCCCACCCCTGAGGTGGTTCGGACAGGACATAGGTCACCTCTTCGGTGTCCAGTTCTCGGCGGAAGGCGATCTGTTGTTGCACCCGGTTGGCGTATATCAGCGTGCGCGGCCGCGGATCAGAGGTTGCGCGCAAGTGCCGGATGATCCCCATCAGCGGGGCAACCCCCACACCGCCCGCGATCAACCCCACGCCAGTTTCATCGCGCCCCGTGACCGAAAGGTTGCCATAAGGCCCGTCAAGATAGGCGCGGGTGCCCGGTTTGATCTGTCCCATCGTTTGCGTGAAGTCACCCAATTCCTTGATCAGGAACGACATATCCGGCCCCTGTGCAGGTGCGGAACTGATCGAAAAAGGATTTTCGTGAAGCGAAAAGGCACTGCGTCCCACATTCAGCCAGACAAACTGGCCCGCCTCATAGGCCATGCCTGCGTGCCCGTCCGGCGTGACGGTCAGTTCCCACTGTTTCGGTGTCACCTGATCAACCGAGGTGACACGCCACGGCACGCGGCGCTGCCGAAGCGGATTGATCAGGTAGACATAAACCAGCGATCCTGCCGCTATGGCCGTCATCGCGCCCCAAAGCCAGACCAGTTCGGGTTGCGCCCCATACCGCCCTGCATACGTGGTGTGATGGAACAGCAGCAGGGCAATCGCCAAAGCGCCCAGGCCATGCATCAAACGCCACGTTTCGTATTTGTAATCAAGCTGCGTGCGTGCGACGGCCAGAAGAACAAAGGTCGGCAACAGCAGGAACGCGGCGATGCCTGTGGCCAGATCGGAAAAATCCGTTGTCAGCGTCATCCGGCGCATCGGATCCCACGGCCGCGGCCCGCCTGTCGGCGATCCGGTGTACAAAAACGGGTGCAGCATCGCAAACACCAGCGCGGAGCGGGCCATCACCTGATGAAAGCGCATTGTCACATCCATACCGATGCCGTTGGAAATGCTTTTGAAGCGGCCCGACAGCACAAATTCGGTCAGGATGATCGAAAACGCCAATATCCCCAGACCCGAGGCCAGTTCATGCCGAAACGCGCGCGGCGGCCCACCCACAGCCCAAGACAGGATCAGGGGCAGCGTGACTGCAAAGGCATAAAAAACAAGGAGGAGTATCGGCTTCATCGGCGACAGTCTACACAGACCTTCGCACCCTGAAATGATCTAGCGCAAGCGCGAGTGTGGATCAGTGGCCGCCCAAAATTCCTGTGCGCACGGAATAATTGACCGCCAGTTCGTAATCGGGGTCATCATCGCTGTCGACCATCAGGTGCCCCGCCTTGTTCAGCAGGCGGTGGCAATCGCGGCTGAGGTGGCGCAACTGGATCTGTTTGCCCTGCCCTTCGTATTTCAGCGCCACGGCTTCGATCGCCTGCAGCGCGGACTGGTCCACGACGCGGCTGTCGGCAAAATCGACAATCACAAGATCGGGGTCGGATTTGGGATCGAACAGTTCGGCAAACCCGTCGCTGGACCCAAAGAACAACGGCCCCTGAACCTTGTAAACCTTGGCGCCGTCCTCGGAAATGGAGGTGTTGGCGTGGATGCGGCGCGCGTTGTTCCACGCATAGGCCAGCGCCGAAACGATCACCCCGACCACAACCGCCACGGCAAGGTCTTCCATCACGGTCACGACCGTCACAAGGCCAATCACGAACGCATCCATCTTCGGCACGCGGCGCAGGATGGTCAGCGAATTCCATGCGAATGTGCCGATCACCACCATGAACATGACCCCCACCAGTGCCGCCAGCGGGATCAGTTCGATCACCGATGATCCGACCAGAATGAACAGCAGCAAAAACAGCGCCGCCGCGATGCCCGCAACCCGCGTGCGCCCGCCCGATTTCACGTTGATCATCGATTGCCCGATCATCGCGCACCCGCCCATGCCGCCGAAAAATCCGGTGACGGTGTTGGCCACGCCCTGGGCGATACATTCCTGACTGGCCCCGCCACGCCGCCCTGTCATTTCCCCGACAAGGTTCAGCGTCAGCAGGCTTTCGATCAGGCCGATCGCGGCCAGAATAACCGCGTAGGGCAGAATGATCTTGAAGGTTTCAAGGGTCAGCGGCACCATCGGGATATGCAAGGTCGGCAACCCGCCCTTGATCGAAGCCAGATCGCCGACGCGCGGCACATCCAGCCCGAACCCGATCACCACGGCGGCGACAATCCCGATCCCGGCCAGCGGCGCAGGTATGATGCGCGTGATGCGCGGCATCACCCAGATGATCGCCATCGTCGCGGCCACCAGCCCCAGCATCATATAAAGCGGCATGCCCGACAGCCATTCACCGCCCGACATGCCGTGGCCCGTATCCACCATCGTGCCGGGCACCTTGAACTGGCTCATCTGGGCCAGAAAAATCACGATCGCCAGCCCGTTCACAAAGCCAAGCATCACCGGATGGGGCACCAGACGGATGAATTTGCCCCATTTCATGATACCGGCAAACATCTGCAACAGCCCCATCAGCACCACGGTCGCAAACAGGTATTCGACGCCGTGTTGCGCCACCAGCGCCACCATCACAACGGCCAGCGCACCGGTCGCGCCCGAAATCATCCCCGGGCGGCCCCCGATCAGGGCCGTAATCAGCCCGACCAGAAACGCGGCATAAAGGCCCACCAACGGATGCACACCCGCCGACAAAGGCAAAGGCCACCGCCTCGGGGACAAGGGCCAGCGCCACAGTCAGACCCGCCAGAAGTTCAATGCGCAACCGGTCCAGTGTCAGCCCGTCTTCGGGCATCCAGCGCAGATCAGGCATGGCAATATGCGTGGCAAACGAGGCCAGAATGGCTTTCTTCATGGGACGATCCTGTAGGGATTGGGGCTGAACGCTCGCGCGTGCTTAGACGGAATTGGGCTGGAATGATACCTTTTGCACGCGGGATGCTGCCATGCGCCTGATGCATAGCGCCATCTGGCCGCCCAGAAACCGGCCTTGGACGGGTTGATTTCCCCCCGCCAACCGATCACCATCCGGCGCAACCACAACAGCCGGACCGCATCATGCCAGCACCCCAGCTTTCTACCCGACTTGCCGTGATCGGCGGGTCCGGCGTTTACGATATCGACGGGTTGCAGGACGCAAACTGGGTCAGCGTGGACACGCCATGGGGCGCGCCTTCGGATGCGATCCTGACCGGCACGCTTGACGGGGTGGCAATGGCGTTTCTGCCCCGCCACGGGCGCGGCCATGTCCACAGCCCCACAACGGTGCCCTACCGCGCCAATATCGATGCGCTGAAACGTCTGGGGGTGACGGATGTGATCAGCGTCAGCGCCTGCGGATCGTTTCGCGACCACATGGCGCCCGGTGATTTTGTGATTGTAGATCAGTTCATTGACCGCACATTCTCACGCGAAAAATCATTCTTTGGCACCGGCTGTGTCGCGCATGTGTCGCTGGCCCACCCGACCTGCCCGCGCCTTGGCGATGCGTGCGAAAGTGCGGCAAAGGCGCGCCGGCGTGACCGTGCATCGCGGTGGCACCTATCTGGCGATGGAAGGGCCGCAGTTTTCCACCCTCGCCGAAAGCCGGATGTACCGCGAAAGCTGGGGCTGTGACGTGATCGGCATGACCAACATGCCCGAAGCAAAACTCGCCCGCGAGGCAGAGCTGTGTTACGCCTCGGTCGCCATGATCACCGATTATGACAGCTGGCACCCCGATCATGGCGCGGTCGATATCAGCGACATCATCAAGACCCTGACCGGCAATGCCGACAAGGCGCGCGCGCTGGTCGCGCACCTGCCCGCCCTGTTGGGCGAAACCCGCGCGCCCTGCCCGCACGGCTGTGACCGCGCATTGGACTACGCCATTCTGACCGCGCCCGACGCCCGCGATCCGGCGGTGGTGGCCAAACTGGATGCCGTCGCAGGGCGGGTACTGGCATGAGCCTTGATCTCTGGCTGGCCTTTGTCGCCGCCTCGACCGCGCTGCTGCTGATCCCCGGCCCCACGGTTCTTCTGGTGCTCAGCTATGCGCTGTCCAAGGGGCGCAGCGTTGCCGTGGCCTCGGCCGCCGGTGTCGCACTGGGCGATCTGGTGGCGATGACCGCCTCGCTTCTGGGTCTGGGCGCGCTGGTTCTGACCTCGGCCACGTTGTTCACGGTGCTGAAATGGGCGGGAGCGGTCTATCTGGTCTATCTCGGTGTGAAAATGCTGCGCTCTGCCCCGTCAAGCGGGCTGGGCGCGGTTGCCGCAAAAGGCGATGTCAGCGCGCGCGGCGTGTTCGGCCATGCCGCAGCCGTCACGGCGCTTAATCCGAAATCCATCGGCTTCTTCATCGCCTTCGTGCCGCAATTCCTGCGCCCCGATGCGCCGCTGGCCCCGCAATTCATCATTCTGATCGCAACCTTTGTCGGTCTTGCCGCGCTCAACGCGCTGGCCTATGCGCTGCTGGCCGACCGGTTGCGCACCACCATCGCGCGGCCCCGCGTGATCACATGGCTGACGCGCGGGGGCGGCATCGCATTGATCTCGATGGGCCTGCTGACCGCCACGCTTCGCCGCGCAACCCCTTAAGGAACATCATGAAAACCGTAAAAGACTATATCCGCACCATCGTCGATTTCCCGCATGAAGGCATCCTGTTTCGCGATGTCACCACGCTGTTTGCCGATCCGCGCGGTTTTCGCATGGCGGTGGACCAGATGTTGCACCCCTATGCCGGTTTGCGCATCGACAAGGTCGTCGGCCTTGAGGCGCGCGGCTTTATCCTGGGCGGCGCAATCGCCCACCAGCTGAGCGTCGGCTTTGTGCCGGTGCGCAAGAAGGGCAAACTGCCCGGCCCGGTGATCAGCGAGGAATATACGCTGGAATACGGCGAGGCGGTGGTCGAAATCCACGATGATGCCATTCAGGCGGGGGAAACCATTCTGGTGGTTGATGATCTGCTGGCCACCGGCGGCACCGCCGAGGCGGGGATCAAACTGATCGAACGGCTGGGCGGCAAGATCATCAGTTGCGCCTTTGTCATCGACCTGCCCGAACTGGGCGGGCGCAAACGGCTTGAGGCGATGGGCATGGATGTGCATGCGCTCTGCGCCTTTGAAGGGCTGTAGACTGCCGCTTCTTTTTGCCAAAAATACGGGAAGACCGCGCCACCGCTTAAGGGGCGCGCAGCACCGCGCCGGGGTTCATGATGCCGACAGGGTCCAGCGTGGCCTTGATCGTGCGCATCGTGGCCAGTTTGACCGGATCACCATAACGTTCCAGATCGTCCACCTTCAGGCGGCCAATGCCGTGTTCGGCGCTGAACGATCCCTCCATCTCCTGCACCAGATCATGGATCGCCTGTTTGATCGCGCCGCGCTGGTTCTGGTGGTCTTCCTTTGATTTTCCGGGCATCGGAAAAACGTTGTAATGCAGGTTGCCATCCCCGACATGGCCGAAACTGTTGATCCGGAAGGTGCCGATCTGTGCAATCCGGCCCGCGCCTGCGGCGATGAAATCGGGGATCGCGCCGATCGGAACGGAAATGTCGGAACTGACGATGGCCCCGATGCGGCGGTTGGCCTCGGGGATGTGTTCGCGCACCGCCCAGAATGCCTGCCGCTGCGCTTCGGATTGCGCAATTGTGCCATCCAGCACGATGCCCGCCTCTGCCGCCGCTTCGAACAGGGTTTCCAGCGCGCGCGCGGGATCAAGCCCCTGTGCCAGTCCGACCTCGACCAGAACGCTCCATTCCGGCGCATCGGCAAAGGGCTGGCGCAGGTCGGGCAGGGTTTCGCGCAGGAATTCAAGGCCCTGCCGGTGGATCAGTTCAAACGCGCTGACGCCGTCGCCCATGTGCGCGCGCGCCAGTGCCAGCAGGTCAATCGCGGCGGCGGGCGACGGGACAACCATCATCGCCGTGCCTGTCCCGGCAGGGCGCGGCGACAGTTTCAGCGCGGCGGCAGTGATCACGCCCAGCGTGCCTTCGGACCCGATCAGCAGGTTGCGCAGATCATAGCCGGTGTTGTCCTTGCGCAGGCGCGACAGCCCGTTCCAGATCGACCCGTCGGGCAGGACCGCCTCGATCCCAAGACACAGATCGCGGGCATTGCCATAGCGCAGCACATTCACGCCGCCCGCATTGGTGGCCAGATTGCCGCCGATCCGCGCCGATCCTTCGGCGGCCAGCGACAGCGGGAACAGCCGGTCGGCGGCTTCGGCGGCGGCCTGCACATCGGCCAGAATCACACCGGCTTCAACGATCAGCACGTTTTCCAGCGGATAGACACCGCGCATCCTGTTCATCCGTTCCAGCGACAGGATCAGGGGCGCAGGCCCGTCGGGCAGCACCTGCCCGCCGACAAGACCGGTGCCCCCGCCATAGGGGATCACGCCCACACGGGCGGCGGCGGCTTCGCGGATGATGATCGCCACCTGTTCGCTCGTTTCCGGGCACAGCAACAGACCTGCGCGCCCGTGGAACTGGCCACGCGGTTCTTCCAGATAGTGGGGGGCGGCGTCGCGAAACACATCCTGCGGCAGCAGGCTGCGCAGGTGATCGCGAAACGCGTCTGTAGCGGGGGACAGGGTCATCCGTCTTTCAAAGCGCGACCACAGGCAAAACGCAAGCGCCTATTCAGGGATCACGCAGCCATTCGGGTTGCAACACGATGATCGTCGGCCTGTCGGGCAGATCGCGCAACGACACGGTCAGCGCGGAACTGTTGCGCCGTTCAATCGCGAATTCATCCGCCATGCCCACCAGAAACGCATCCAGCGCATATTGGCTGAACCAGTGCATCGGGATCACGACCGAGGATTTCAGCCGCTTCAGCACCCGCGTCATCGTCGGCAAATCCAGCGTATAGCCCCCGTCCACCGGTGCCATGACCACATCCAGACGCCCCAAGGCTGCGTATTGTGCGCCGTTGGGTTCGTGGTGCAGATGACCCAGATGGCCGATGCACAGGCCCGCCACCTCGAACACGAAGATCGAATTGCCGTTATCCTCGCGCCCGCCGAATTGCGAACGGATATCGGTGGACACATTGCGCACCAGCATTTCGCCCAGGTCCAGATGGTGATCGATGCCTTCGCCAAACGGCCCCCACCCTTCCAGCACATGCGGGATCGCGGGATCGGGGTAGGCTGTCCAGTGGGTATCATGGGCGTGGTTCATCGTGACCACATCGGGGATCAGGGGCACATTGCCGACAAATCCGGTAAAATCGGTCACCGCGTTCAGCCCGCCCTGAGTCTGGATCAGAAAGCTGGCATGGGCGATGTATTGCAGACGCACCGAAAACTCCGGCACCGGATCGCGAAAGCTCGCCTGTGCAGATAGCCGACCCCGCGGTGTCGGCATCGGCGATGGCGATACAATGGCTTGGGCGGCGGTCCTGCGCATTGGACACCGTTGCAATCAGGGTAAAAAGCATGATCAACCGCAGCAACATGAGTGGAAAGATAGCGCAAGCTGTCGGCACACGCTCAAACGCGCGCGGCATGTCCTGAAACCGCGCCCAAGACCGGCACCGCCCCTAACCCGCTTCGGTCTTGCCGCGCCGGTCGCTGCGCAGGGACGCATAGAGCACATGGGTGCGCCAGCGCCCGTCGATCTGCAAATAGGATTGCGCGACGCCTTCGTATTTGAACCCCGAACGTTCCAACAGCCCGCGTGAGGCGACGTTTTCGGGCAGGCAGGCGGCTTCGATCCGGCTGAGGTCCAACCGGTTAAAGGCGTGGTGCACAACGCTGAGGATCGCCTCGCGCATATATCCCTGACGGATAAAGGGCTGGCCTGTCCAATAGCCCAACGTGCCCGCCTGCGCGGGGCCACGGCGGATATTATCAAGCGTGATCGCCCCCAACAGCGCCTGATCGGAGCGTCGGATCAGAAACAGGGGCACCGCCGAGCCGTTGTTGACAGAACGTTGCGCCCAGTAGACGCGATTGGTGAACCCCTTGCGCGACAGGTGATCCTGTGCCCAGCTTGGTTCCCACTTGGTCAGAAACTCTTCGCTTTCGCGGCGCAGGCTGGTCCACGATCGGAAATCCGAGTGGGTCGGCGGGCGCAGCGTCATACGCTCGGTTTCGATCTTCAGCTTGCGCTTGGCCAGCAGCATCAGGCAGCGCGCCGTCCCTGCAGCTTTTCCAGATCGGGGGCTTTTTGGACCGGACCGTAAAGCGCCATGGCCGCAGGCGCGGCGATGGCCATATGGCCTGCAAAATCGCGCACATCCCCCGTTGTCACCGCATCAATGCGCTGCACAACTTCGTCCAGTTCGGGCACACGATCCCATATCTGGATCATGCGGGCCAGACGTTCGGCGCGGTTTGACGGGCTTTCCAGCCCCATCAGCATGCCCGCCTTCATCTGGGCGCGGGCGCGGGCCACTTCGGCCGGGCTCATATCGTCGGCGGCGCGTTTCATTTCATCCACGGTGATTTCGGCCAGTTCCCTGATCTGGCCCGCGCTGGTGCCGGCATAGATCGTTGTCATGCCGGTATCGGCATAGGCCCCTGCCTGCGCAAAGATCGAATAACACAGGCCGCGATGTTCGCGCACTTCCTGAAACAGACGCGATGACATGCCCCCGCCCAGAACGCTGGCATAGATTTGCGCCACATAGATTGCATCATCGCGGTAGCCGGGGCTTTCGAACGCCAGCGCGAAATGCGCCTGTTCCAGATCCTTGGTGCGGCGCACCTCGCCCCCGGAAAACGCGGCGGGCGTGATTTCAAAAGACGGCGTTGGTGTCAGATGCCCGAACAAAGCCTCGGCTTCGCGCACCAGCGCATCATGATCCACGGCCCCTGCAGCCGACAGGATCATCTGGTTGGGCCCGTAATGTTCGCCGACAAAACCTGACAGATCTTCGCGGGTAAATGCGCTGACACGTTCGGACGGGCCCAGAATGGTGCGCCCGATCGGCTGGCCCGGATAGGCCTTTTCCTGCAACCAGTCAAAGATCACATCATCGGGCGTATCCAGCGCCTGACCGATTTCCTGCAAGATCACGCCGCGTTCGATTTCAATCTCTTCGGGTTCGAACACGGGGTTCAATACGATGTCGGCAATCACATCCAGCGCCAAAGGCACATCGTTTTCCAGCACGCGGGCGTAATAGGCGGTGACTTCGCGGCTGGTATAGGCGTTGATATAGCCGCCCACGTCTTCAATGGCTTCCGCGATCTGCAAGGCGCTGCGCCGCTTTGTGCCCTTGAACGCCATATGTTCCAGAAAATGCGCAATGCCGTTCTGTTCAACCCGTTCGTGGCGTCCGCCTGCCGTGACCCAGATGCCAATCGAAGACGACTGCAAACCCGGCATATGTTCGGTGACGATGCGAAACCCGTTCGCCAGAGTGTGTTGTTGTACTGTCAATGTTCGATCTGTCCTCTGACAAAAGCTTCAAGCGCGGCCAGATCGTTGCTGATCCGCGTCACCCGTTCCGGCCTGTCATACAGGTCTGCCATGCGCGGGGGAAGGGGCGGGCGTATTCCTGTGGCCGCTTCCACCGCATCGGGGAATTTGGCGGGATGTGCCGTGGCCAATGTGATCATCGGCGTGGCAGGGTCGCGCAGGTCGTTGGCAACCTTGACGCCCACCGCCGAATGGGGGCACAGCAATTCGCTGCTGCGCGCCAGTTCGGCCGTGATGGTGGCCGATGTTTCGTCTTCTGATGCGCGCCCGGACTTAAAGGTATCCTGCAGCATCTGAAGCGCGCCCTGACTGACGTCAAAACCGCCGCCGGTTTTCAATTCGTCCATCAGTTGCGCCACGGCATTGCCATCCCGCCCGTAGGCATCAAACAACGCGCGTTCAAAATTCGAACTGACCTGAATGTCCATCGACGGGCTGATCGAGGGGTGCACCGTGCTGGTGTGATAGCCCTGCCCTTTCAGGCAGCGATCCAGAATGTCGTTCTGGTTTGTGGCCACGATCAGTTGATCGATGGGCAGGCCCATTTTCTTGGCGATGTACCCGGCGAATATGTCGCCGAAATTGCCGGTGGGCACGGTAAAGCTGACCTTGCGGTGCGGCGCGCCAAGGCTGACGGCGGACGAGAAATAGTAGACGACCTGTGCCAGAACGCGGCCCCAGTTGATCGAATTCACCCCTGCCAGTTTCACCGCATCGCGGAATTCGAAATCGTTGAACATATCCTTGAGACGGGCCTGACAATCATCGAAATCGCCATCCACCGCCAGTGCATGCACGTTTGATTCCGGCGGTGTGGTCATCTGGCGGCGCTGCACCTCGCTGACGCGGCCATGGGGATAGAGGATCACCACATCGACAACGTCCAGCCCCTTGAACGCCTCGATCGCGGCCGATCCGGTATCTCCGCTGGTGGCCCCGACGATGGTCACCCGTTCGCCCCGCCGCGCCAGGGCTGTCTGGAACATCTGGCCGATCAGTTGCATGGCGAAATCCTTGAACGCCAGCGTCGGGCCGTGGAACAGTTCCAGCAGGAAATGCCCGCTGTCCAGTTGCACCAAAGGCGCGCGGGCGGCGTGGCCGAACCCTGCATAGCTGCGCGCGATAATGTCGCCGAATTCGGTGTCGGTGAACGTATCGCCCACAAAGGGGCGCATCACGCGATAGGCAATATCTTCGTAGGACAGACCGTGCAGCGCGGCGATATCGGCCTGTGACATCTGCGGGATCGTTTCGGGCACATACAATCCACCGTCGCGCGCAAGGCCGGTCAGCATCGCGTCTTCAAAGCTTAGGATCGGGGCATTTCCGCGGGTCGAGATATAACGCAAGTCTTCAGCTTTCGGGTTTTGTGCGCGGTCCACGCATGAAAAAGAAGGTCATCACCAGCCAGATGGCGGCCAGCGAAAACCATGTGATGGCATATTGCAAGTGATCGTTGGGAATACCAGCACTGTCGACGGGCAACGGGGTCACAGTCGGGGCCGGTTCGGATGTGGTGCGGGCAATCAGCAACACAGGGTCTGTGCCCAGTGCCTGTGCCAGCGCGGGCACATCGCGGGCGAACCATGTGTTGCCGGCCAGATCGGGGGCGGGTGTATAGCTGTCGACCTCGTTGGGCCAGTGCAGGTTGCCGGTCACGGACAGCGGGCCTGTGGTGCGCGCGGTGTCTTTGGCGCTGTCGCGCACAAAGCCACGATCCAGCAGGATGGTGCGCCCGTCGGACAGTTCGAAAGGCGCGATGATACGATAGCCGGGGCCGACATCCTTGATCGAGACAAGCACATGCGCCTCGCCCGCCAGCACGGTGCCTGTGGCCTGCACCGGCAGATATTTGTCAGCTTCGGGATCGGGGGTGGCGGGCACCGGAACGGGGGCGGAAGAGATCCGGCTGTCGATGTCGGCCAGTACGCCCTGCTTCCAGTCCAGCCGCTGGAGTTGCCACGTGCCAAGGCCAATCAGGATTGCGGCCCCGATCAACCCGAATGTCAGCAAAAACATCCAGCGCATGATGTTTCAGGCCCCCTGCCCGACAATAACAAAAGCGCGCAACGGTGAACCGCTGCGCGCTTTGTTTGATAACCGGATGCGGCGCGGGATCAACCCGCAAACCGCGCATCAGGGCAGATCAGATGCCCCAGATGTAGACGGCGAAGAACAGGAACAGCCACACCACATCCACAAAGTGCCAGTACCACGCCGCCGCTTCGAACCCGACGTGTTTTTCGGCGGTAAAGTGGCCCTTCATGGCGCGGAACATACAGACGGCCAGAAAGATCGTGCCGATGATCACGTGCGCGCCGTGAAAGCCGGTGGCCATGAAGAAGTTCGAAAAGAACTTGTCGCCACCGAACTGCCAGTCTTTGTCGACCAGCAGGTGATAGTATTCATAGGCCTGTACCGCTGTGAACAAGACGCCCAGAACAATGGCCAACGCCAAGCCATTGATCACATCCTTGCGGTTGTTTTCATGCACAAGCGCGTGGTGCGCCCATGTGACCGCACACCCGGACAACAGCAGCAGCAGCGTGTTGATCAACGGCAGTTCAAACGCGTTCACCTGATAGAATTCCGCCGGAACATAGGTGCTTCCGGCATATTCGTTCATGGGATACAGCGCATGTTTGAAGAACGACCAGAACCATGCCGCAAAGAACATCACTTCGGACATGATGAACAGGATAAAGCCGTAGCGCAGGCCGATCCGCACAACCGGTGTGTGATCGCCAACGCGGCTTTCCGCCACCACTTCCGACCACCAGCCGAACATCACGTACAGCACAGCGGCCAGCCCTGCGAGAAACAGGAACGGCGTAATATCATGCATCCAGAGGACCGCACCAAACAGCATGGCAAATCCACCCAGCGACCCGAGCAGCGGCCAGATCGAGGGGTTCAGAATGTGGTAGTCGTGGTTTTTTTCGTGCGCCATTTTATGTGTCCCTCACCTTACGGCTTAGTTTAAGTTTGTTGTGGCCTGATTGTCCAAGGCGGCATAGCCGTCGGGCAGGTCAATTTCGTAGAACGTATAAGACAGTGTGATCGTATGCACGTATTTTGCATCGCGATCGGTGACGATTTCCGGATCGACAAAGAATGTCACCGGCATTTGCACCCGTTCACCGGGTTGCAAAACCTGTTCTTCAAAGCAGAAACACTGGATTTTGCTGAAAAACCCGCCCGCTTCGTACGGGGTTACGTTATAGCTGGCAGACCCGGCAACGGGTTTGTCCGTCGGGTTGTACGCCTCGTAAAACGCCAGACCGGTTTCGCCAATGCGCAATTCCATTTCGCGCTGCACCGGTTTGAATTCCCACGGCATGTTCTTGTTGATCGACCCGTCAAAACGCACCGTAATGGTTTTGTCCAGAATCTCGTCTGATCCTGTGGTGGCGACATCGGTGGTGCCACCAAATCCGGTGACGCGGCAGAACCAGTCGTAAAACGGCACAGATGCCCACGCCAGCGCACCCATGAAAATAACAACAGATACGGTTTGCAAAACGGTTTTCTTTGGACCCTGCAACGCCATCAGTTCTGAACCTCCGATGTGGGAAGCGCGAAATCACCCCGCGTGACCTTAACGAATGTCAGCCCGAACACCACGACGATAAAGCCGACCAGCACCAGGGCGACGCCCAGGTTACGGCCAAAGCGGCGTTTGTGGATTTCGTGCTCTGTGTGAAAGCTCATCCCCAGCCCCCCAGACCGAACGGTGCCAAAGCCGCTTCAAGCAGGATGGCAACGAAATGGGCGAAGAGATACCACAGGGACAGCCGGAAAAATTTACGTTCAACCGCAAAGTTATCGGCTTCGGATTGTGTTTCGTCACGGCGCCAGATTTGTACGGCCCCGCGCAGGAACAACAGGTTCAGGATCAGCGCGACCGACAGGTAGATCGGGCCGCCAATCGCCGAAAAGCCGGTGCCGACCGCCAGTATGGCCAGCAGAACCGTGTAGACAAGGATATGCCTGCGCGTCGCGCGCCGGCCATGTGTCACGGTCAGCATGGGAACGCCTGCATCGTCATAATCGGACCGCATGAACAGCGCCAGCGCCCAGAAATGCGGCGGCGTCCACATAAAGATCAGCGCAAACATCAGCCATGGTTCGATCGCCATCGAGCCCTGTGGCACAGATCCAGCCGATAACGGGCGGAAACGCCCCTGCGGCCCCGCCGATCACGATGTTCTGCGGTGTCGAGCGTTTCAGCCACATCGTGTAAACGACGGCGTAGAAAAATATCGTAAACGCCAGAAACGCCGCTGCCAGAAGGTTGGCGGCAAGGCCCAGCATCATTACGGCCAGACCCGACAGCGCCAACCCGATGGCCAGTGCTTCGCCCGGTTCGACCTTGCCTGCGGGCACGGGGCGTTTGGCGGTGCGGCGCATCACGGCATCAATATCCGCATCCCACCACATGTTCAGCGCGCCCGAGGCCCCTGCCCCGACAGCGATAAACAGGATCGACGAGAAGGCAATCATCGGGTGCACCTGCACCGGCGCGGCGAGCAGACCGACCAGAGCAGTAAACACCACAAGCTGCATGACGCGGGGCTTCAGCAGCGCAAAATAGTCGCCAAAAGACGCCTCACCGGGGTGGGTTGTGTCTTTGGTATTGATGCTTGCGTCACTCATCAGGCAGGTCCGATCAGGTCAATCGCGGGGCAAAGGCCGCCCCGCTGATCCAAAGGTCAGTTAGACGCGACTGTGATCGCGCGCGGAACGCCGGCATATTCGTCGATCGCGCCGTCCAGCCATTCCTGATAGGCCTCTTCGCTGACCACTTTGACCGTGATCGGCATATAGGCGTGATCCTTGCCGCAAAGTTCGGAACACTGGCCGAAATAGATACCTTCTTTTTCGGCGGCGAACCAAAGCTCGGCCAGACGACCGGGCACGCCGTCCTGTTTGACGCCGAATGCCGGGATGGTCCACGAATGGATCACGTCAGCGCCGGTCACCTGCATCACAACGGTTTTGCCGACCGGAACAACCACGGCCGTGTCTGTCGCCAGCAGGTATTCGTCCTGACTGTAGCCATATTCTTCAAGCGATGCGCGATCCAGCATGAAGCTTTCAAAGCCGAATTCGTGATCGACGTATTCATAGCCCCAATACCACTGGTATCCGGTGACTTTGATGGTCACGTCCGCTTCGGGGATTTCCTGCTGCTTGAACAGGATCGGCAGCGACCACGCGCCGATGGCCACAAGAATAAAGACCGGAATGATCGTCCACGCGATTTCGACCGGCGTGTGGTGGGTAAAGGTTTTTGGCGTCGGGTTCGATTTGCGGTTAAACCGCACCATCGCGTAGATCATCAATGCCGTCACAAAAACCGTGATCGCGGTGATGACGACCAGAATCATGCCGTCCAGCCATTGCAGATCCCGCGCCAGTTCGCTGGCAGCAGGCTGGAACCCCATTTTGCCGTCAACCGGCGCGCCGATAATCTCAAGACCTTCCTGAGCAAAGGCGGGAAGTGTGGATAGGCCGGCAAACAGGCCGGAAAGCATGGCTAGGTTTTTCATCTTTGTTCCTGATCAGTTGATCACTGTTGGTCGCATTATTATATCGGTTGAGGCATCAGTTGCACGCGTCAGTATACCCCCGCGCTGATTGCCCGTTGTCTTGTTCACGCTTACAATCATATTCTGATGCACAGATAAAGCCATAAGCTTGCGTCAAACAGACGCTATTTTCTTCCGTCCCGAACGATAAGGCCGCAATCAAATGCACGATACCCCCATGAAAAACGACGAAACGACTGCAAAAGCGGATGTGTTCGCCCCGTTTGAGACCGCTTTGGACCGTGACGAAGCGCTGGGTATTTTGCAGGATGCGACCATCGGCGCCGACGACGGAGAGCTGTTTCTGGAACGTCGGCGCTCCGAAGTTCTGTCCTTTGATGACGGGCGCATCCGCGCCGCCAGCTATGACGCCTCCGAGGGATTCGGGCTGCGCGCGGTCTGTGGCGAGGTTTCGGGCTATGCCCATTCCACCGAGATCAGCGCATCCGCATTGCGCCGCGCGGCGCAAACCGCGCGGTTGGCCGTGGGCGATGGCGGGGCCGTGTTGGACACAGGGCCAGCGCACACAAATCGCAGGCTTTACACCGAGGCCGATCCGATTGCCGGTGCGGCATTTCCCGTCAAGATCGAGACCCTGCGCGATATTGATGCGTTTGCCCGCGATCTGGATTCTCGGGTGGTGCAGGTTTCGGCAACGCTGGCCGCAAGCCTGCAAGAAGTCGAAATTCTGCGCCCTGACGGATTGGTCGTGCGCGACGTGCGCCCGATGAGCCGTGTGAATGTATCGGTGATTGTCGAGGAGAACGGACGCCGCGAATCCGGTGGTGCGGGCGGCGGCGGGCGTGTCGGCCTTGATGGCGTGATGGACCCTGCCGACTGGCAGGCCAAAACCCGCGAGGCGCTGCGCATTGCCTTGGTCAACCTTGAGGCGGTCCCTGCCCCTGCGGGCATCATGGATGTGGTGCTGGGCAATGGCTGGCCCGGTATCTTGCTGCACGAGGCCGTCGGGCACGGGCTGGAGGGGGATTTCAATCGCAAGGGCAGCAGTGCCTTTGCCGGTTTGATGGGCCAGCAGGTGGCGGCGCGCGGCGTGACCGTTCTGGATGACGGCACGATCCCGGATCGGCGCGGCAGTATTACCGTGGATGACGAAGGCACACCATCAGCCAAGAACGTGCTGATCGAGGATGGTATTCTGGTCGGGTTCATGCAGGACCGCCAGAATGCGCGCCTGATGGGCGTGGCCCCCACCGGCAACGGGCGGCGCGAAAGCTATGCCCATACGCCGATGCCGCGGATGACCAACACCTATATGCTGGGCGGGGATTCTGACCCTGCCGATATTGTCGCCGATCTGAAGGACGGGATTTACGCGGTCGGCTTTGGCGGAGGTCAGGTTGATATCACCAATGGCAAGTTCGTGTTTTCCTGCACCGAAGCCTACCGCGTGCAAAACGGCAAGATCGGCGCGCCGGTCAAGGGCGCGACATTGATCGGGGACGGGGCCACCGCGTTGAAACGCATCCGCGCCCTTGGCAACGATATGGCGCTGGACCCGGGCATGGGCAATTGCGGCAAGGCCGGCCAGTGGGTGCCGGTGGGCGTGGGCCAGCCGACCGTGATGATCGGCGGGCTGACAGTGGGCGGATCGGCCACCTAAAGGCGGCGATCAGGTCTTCACCAGTCGTTAACCACCCGTCCTCTATATCTGATTCTGCAATCAGGCGGAGCCACGGATGACCGAGGACCTACATCCTTCCACTCACCCCCCACTCCCACCCACCACGGAAGATGATCGGTTTTCGTGGCTTCGTCTGTTGCGCTCTCGCCGGGTTGGCATTGCCACGTTTTACAGGCTGCTGGCTGAACATGGCACCGCGCAGAACGCGCTGGCCGCGCTGCCGAACGTAGCGCGCGCCGCCGGTGTCGAGGATTACCGCATTTGCCCCGAAGCTGTTGCACAGGCCGAATTGCGAAATGGCGCGCAGGCCGGCGCAAAACTGGTGTTTCGCGGCACGCCTGACTATCCGAAATCGCTGACCGACTTGCCCGATGCGCCACCGTTTTTGTGGGTGATGGGCAATCCGGCGCTGTTGAACCGGCCCATCGTCGCCCTTGTCGGGGCGCGCAACGCGTCCTCGCTTGGCACGCGCATGGCACGCGCGCTGGCCCGCGAACTGGGTCAGGCAGGGTATATCGTGGTTTCGGGGCTGGCGCGCGGGGTTGATACCGCTGCCCATATCGCGGCGCTGGATACCGGCACAATCGCGGTGCAGGCCGGGGGCATTGACGTGATGTACCCGGCCGAAAACACCGATCTGGCATCGCAGATTGCACAAACAGGCCTGCGTATCAGCGAACAACCCGTCGGGCTGACCCCGCAGGCGCGCCATTTTCCCAGCCGAAACCGCATTATCTCGGGCCTGTCCTGCGCGGTTGTGGTTGTGGAAGCTGCCGGAAAATCGGGCAGTCTGATCACCGCGCGCAATGCGCTGGATCAGGGGCGCGAGGTTCTGGCCGTACCGGGCCACCCGTTTGATGCACGCGCTGCCGGATGCAACATGCTGATCCGCGATGGCGCGGTTCTGGTCCGCTCTGGCGCGGATGTGATCGAGGCGCTGGCGCCTGCGGACCGACCGCAGGACAGTGTTGAACCGGAATTGCCGATTCCCCCCGCTGTCGGCCCGCCGCCAAAGCGCAGCTTGCGCGAAACCGCCGCCCTGCATTTACAGATTCTCGCGCGGCTTGGCCCGTCCCCTGTCGCGGAAGATCAGTTGATCCGCGATATGGCGGCCCCGGCGCGCATGGTGGCCCCGGTTCTGGTTGATCTGGAACTGTCCGGCAAAATCAAACGTCAGGCCGGTGGCTTGCTGTCTTTGGCGCAGTAAACACGCTCTTATATATAGAGTGCATATATTCATATAAGTGCATATATATAGTGTCCTGAGATCAGGCGTGACTTGCCGCCCGACGCAGCGCAAACGCGGGACCGGTAAATCGTGCAACGGGATGTATCACACCCCCAGAAACCGCGTATTTCGTTACGTCAAAACCGGCCAATGCGCCGTGCGAACCGGACTGCGTTCATTCGACCCGATTGACAATTCCCCCTTGCACACCACATTTTGCGCGGCCATAGACGCCCAAGGTTTCAGAGCAAAGGTGCACACATTTATGCCAGTCGTTGTCGTCGAATCCCCGGCCAAAGCTAAAACAATCAACAAATATCTGGGGTCCGATTACACCGTTCTAGCCTCGTACGGGCATGTGCGGGATCTGCCGCCCAAGGATGGATCGGTTGATCCGGATCATGAATTCGACATGAAATGGGAAATCGCCAGTGACAGCAAAAAACACGTCAAGGCGATTGCGGATGCGCTGGCCAACGACAACGAACTGATCCTTGCAACCGACCCTGACCGCGAAGGCGAAGCGATCAGCTGGCATTTGCAAGAGGCGCTGACCAAGCGCAAATCGATCAAGAAAGACACCCCCGTCAGCCGCGTGGTGTTCAACGCAATCACCAAAGATGCCGTGACCGAAGCGATGAAAAAGCCGCGTCAGGTCGATATGCCCTTGGTCGAGGCGTATCTTGCGCGGCGCGCGCTGGATTATCTGGTGGGCTTTAACCTGTCGCCGGTGTTGTGGCGCAAATTGCCCGGCGCGAAATCGGCGGGGCGGGTGCAATCGGTCTGTCTGCGTCTGATTGTCGAGCGCGAGATGGAGATCGAGGCGTTCCGCGCCCGCGAATACTGGAGCGTCAAGGCGGTGCTGGGCACCCCGCGCGGCCAGACTTATGAGGCGCGCCTGACCGTTCTGGCAGGCAAGAAGCTGGACAAGTTCGATATTTCGAACGCCACGCAGGCCGAACTGGCGGTGCAGGCGATCAACAGCCGCGACCTGACCGTGAAATCGGTCGAGGCGAAACCCGCCAATCGCAACCCCAGTGCGCCGTTCATGACATCGACCCTGCAACAGGAAGCCAGCCGCAAGTTCGGCATGGGCGCACGCCAGACGATGAGCACGGCGCAAAGATTGTACGAAGCGGGCCACATTACCTATATGCGGACCGACGGCATCGATATGGCCCCCGAAGCGGTCAGCGCCGCGCGCGAGGAAATCAAGGCGCGCTATGGTGCGGACTATGTGCCCGCCAGCCCGCGCATGTACAAGAACAAGGCCAAGAACGCGCAGGAAGCCCACGAATGTATCCGCCCGACAGAAATGTCCAAGGACGTATCTGCCCTCAAGCTGTTGGAGGCCGATCAACGCAAGCTGTATGATCTGATCTGGAAACGCACGCTGGCCTGCCAGATGGAAGCGGCGCGCATGGAGCGCACCACGGTGGACGTGGCCAGCAAAGACGCACAGGTCGAACTGCGCGCGACCGGTCAGGTCGTGTTGTTTGACGGTTTCCTGAGGGTCTATGAAGAAGGCCGCGATGATGCGGTGCTGGACGAAGACGATGACAACCGCCTGCCCCAGATTTCGCAGGGCGATCCGGCGGACAAGCGCAGCGTCACCCCCGACCAGCATTTCACCCAGCCCCCGCCCCGCTATACCGAGGCAACGCTTGTCAAACGCATGGAAGAACTGGGCATCGGTCGCCCATCGACCTATGCATCGGTCGTGACCACGATTCAGGACCGTGAATATGTGCGCAAGGAAAAGAACCGCCTGATCCCCGAAGACAAGGGCCGTCTGGTCACGGCGTTTCTGGAAAACTACTTCCGCAAATATGTCGGATATGATTTTACCGCCGATCTGGAAAACCAGCTGGACATCGTCAGCGCAGGTGAGGCCGACTACAAGGATGTACTGGGCCGGTTCTGGCGCGATTTTTCGGCAGCGATTGCCGAAACCAGCGAACTGCGCATCACCGATGTTCTGGAAAAGATCAACGAGGTGCTGGAACCCCATCTGTTTCCGATGACGGAAGACGGGGGCGATCCGCGCCTGTGCCCCAATTGCGGGGCCGGACGGTTGAGCATGCGCACCGCACGATCCGGTGGCGCGTTTATCGGCTGTTCCAACTATCCCGAATGCCGTTATACCCGCGCCTTCGGCCCCCCCGGTGCAGAAGACAGCGGCGGCATCCCGCCCGAAGGCAAGGTGCTGGGCGAAGATGCCGGCGACAAGATTTATGCGTTCAAGGGGCGGTTCGGCCCCTATGTGCAGCGCGGCGAAGTGACTGATGACAACAAGAAGCCGCCGCGCCAGTCCATTCCCAAGGAATGGCCGCCTGCCGATGTTGATCTGGAACAGGCGTTGCGGTTGCTATCGCTGCCGCGCGAGGTGGGCGCGCATCCCGATGACGGCGTGATGGTCTGGGCCAATATCGGGCGCTATGGCCCCTATCTGAAACACGCCGCCAGCACGAGCGAGCGTGGCGGAACCAACGCCAATCTGGAAAGCATAGAAGAAGTGTTCACCGTCGGCATGAACCGCGCGGTGCAATTGCTGGCGGAAAAAGTGGCCAGCCGCGGCGGACGTGGCGGCGCGGCAAAAACCCTGCGTGATCTGGGTGAACACCCGCAAAGCGGCGGGGCGGTCAGCATCATGGAAGGCAAATACGGGCCTTATGTGAAATGGGAAAAGGTGAACGCGACCCTGCCCAAGGAAGTGGAGCCTGATGCGGTCACGATGGATATGGCGGTTGAACTGATCGACGCCAAGGCCGCCAAAAAGGGCACGCGGCGCAAGGCGGCCCCGAAAAAACCGGCAAAGAAACCGGCAGCCAAGAAAACCGCGGCCAAAAAGAAACCGGCGGCCAAGGCAAGCTAAGCCAGACCAAGCCGCCGGAAGTTCGGTTTGAACCGCAGTGCTGCGCGCTGCGATGCGGCATTCCAATTGACTCTCATTTGCCCGCGCGTCACAAGTTTGCGCAACACTGGGTTTGAGGAGCGTCTTTCATGAAAAAAATCTACGCCACCCCCGCCGAAGCCTTGGACGGGCTTTTGTTTGACGGGATGTTTATTGCCAGCGGCGGCTTTGGCCTGTGCGGTATCCCCGAATTGCTGCTGGACGCGATCAAGGATGCGGGCACCAAGGATCTGACCTTTGCGTCCAACAACGCGGGCGTGGATGATTTTGGCATCGGCATCCTGTTGCAGACCCGTCAGGTCAAGAAAATGATCAGTTCCTATGTCGGCGAAAACGCCGAATTCATGCGCCAGTATCTGAGCGGCGAACTGGAACTGGAATTCAACCCGCAAGGCACATTGGCCGAACGGATGCGCGCGGGTGGCTGCGGTATTCCGGGCTTTTACACGAAAACAGGTGTGGGCACCGTGATTGCCGAGGGCAAAGAGCACAAGGACTTCAACGGCGAGACATATATAATGGAAGAAGGCATTTTTGCCGATCTGGCCATTGTGAAGGCGTGGAAGGCCGACGACACCGGCAATCTGGTGTTCCGCAAGACCGCGCGCAATTTCAACCCGCCCGCCGCGATGTGCGGCAAGGTTTGTGTGGCCGAGGTGGAAGAGATCGTACCGCGCGGATCGCTGGACCCGGATGGCATCCACCTGCCCGGCATCTACGTGCACCGCATTGTGCAGGGCCAGCACGAAAAACGCATCGAACAACGCACAACGCGTCCAGCGGCATAAGGAGACGGTATTATGTGGGATCGCAACCAAATGGCCGCACGGGCCGCGCAGGAACTGCAAGACGGCTGGTACGTGAACCTTGGCATCGGCATTCCGACGCTGGTGAGCAACTATATCCCCGACGGGATGGATGTGACGCTGCAATCGGAAAACGGCATGCTGGGCATGGGCCCGTTTCCGATCGAAGGTGAAGAAGACGCCGACCTGATCAATGCGGGCAAGCAGACCATCACCGAACTGGCGCGCACCGCGTATTTCGACAGTGCGCAATCCTTTGGCATGATCCGGGGCGGCAAGATTGCGATGGCGATCCTTGGCGCGATGGAAGTGGCCGAAAACGGCGATCTGGCCAACTGGATGATCCCCGGCAAGCTGGTCAAAGGCATGGGCGGCGCGATGGATCTGGTGGCGGGCGTGGGCCGTGTGGTGGTGGTGATGGACCACACCAACAAGCATGGCGACAGCAAGGTGCTGAAGGAATGCACCCTGCCCCTGACAGGCAAAGGCGTGGTTGACCGGATCATCACCAACCTTGGTGTGCTGGATGTGGTTGAAGGCGGATTGAAGATTGTCGAATGCGCCGATGGCGTGAGCGAGGACGAATTGCGCGCCGCCACGCAGGCGACGCTTGTCTGAATTCCAGATCACGCAAGAGGTGGACGGCGCGAAGGGCCGCTACGTTCTGCGACATGCAGGTGCCGAGGCAGAGCTGACCTACAGCATTGCCTCGGACGTGTTGATCATTGCCGATCACACGGCGGTGCCCGATGCGCTGCGCGGCACAGGCGCGGGGCTGGCGCTTGTCACACGCATGGTTGAGGACGCACGTAAGAGTAGTGTCAGGATTGTACCGCTCTGTCCGTTCGTGAATGCACAGCGGCGCAAGCATCCGGAGTGGGCCGACGCGTTCAACGTTTAAATGCCCCTTGGAAACAGATTGTTTCCGTTAGTTCAACGCTGCAAACACACATCCATCGGTGACAAGTTCGGGCGGGGTTTTGCACAACCCCCGCGCGACCTGAAACGCGGCCAGCACTTTGGGCACATAATCGCGCGTTTCGGCAAAGGGCGGCACGCCTTCATGTTTGCGCACCGATCCTTCGCCCGCGTTGTATCCGGCCAGAACCAGTATAGGATCGCCGTCAAATTCGCCCATCAGCCAATCCAGATATTTCACGCCGCCCAGAATGTTTTGTGCAGCGACCATGCTGTCGGTGACACCGAACCGTTCGGCGGTGGCCGGCATCAGTTGCATCAGCCCCTGCGCCCCTGCCCCGCTGACCGCATCGGATTTGCCCGCTGATTCAACCGAGATCACGGCCAGCACCAAAGCCGGCGACACGCTGGTGCCAATGGTGGATTTCAGAATCTCGACACCTTGGGCGCGGGCGATGTCCTGCATGTGTTGCATGCGCGGCGCGGCCACGGGGCTGTTGGAACCGGCCAGCACGTTCATCGCGGCGGCCAGACGTCCGGGGCCCGATTGCGACAGCGCGGGCGATACCTTGTCCCAGAACCAGACATATTGGCCGATGGGTTCGCCTTTGGGCGCGTCAGCGTCATCTTCTTTTGTCAGCGGCTTGCTTTTGCGGAACTGGGTTGCGGGATCAATTTGCACAGTGATCCGTTTGGCCACGTTGGCCGCAGGCGGTTTGACCCGCTTGGCACTGAATTCGGGAAACGGGGCCGGAGAACTGGATTGTGCCCTGGCCAAACCTGGCCCGCACAGCGCCAACGCCACCAATAATGATGTGATATACCGCATTTTGCGTGTTTTACCCCTGCCTCTGGGCTTTTGTTGCTGTCGATATTGCAGAAACACCCCCCTCAAACCAGCATTTCAGGCCCTTGAACGTGGCATTTTTGCCTTAATGTGCCCCAAAAACCCAAGCGCGCCCCAACGGATGCATTTTTTTGCATTTTCTTTTTGTTTGTTTTCAGAGTGTTAAATGCAAATTCCAAATAATTTAGGATTTTTTAAAAAACCCGTGTTCTGCGCCAAATTGATGCCCCATTCGCCCAGCATAAAGACTGCATACCAAGTCGGACAGGGTCTGAGAGAGACAGCCCACAAACGGACGACAAGGTAGTGTGTAACTGAATACCTGATCCTTTGGAGGGACAAACAATGATCAAATTTTTCAAAAACTTCCGTAAAGACGAAGACGGCGCCGTAACAGTTGACTGGGTTGTTCTGACAGCCGCAGTTGTTGGCCTGGCCGTTGCAGCCTACACCTCGATCGAAACCGGTTCCAAAGACCTGACCGCGAAAACTTCGACGTTCCTGGGCAAGCAAGACCCGAACGCTGCCGACTAATCTACGGTCGATTTCTAATCAGAAAGGCCGCACCCTTGTTCGAAGGATGCGGCCTTTTTCTTACCTTTCCTGTCCCGTCTACGCAGCATAGCCGCAAGTTTTTTGCGCTAAAGCCAAGAAAGACAAGATTATGTTAAATGGTTTTCAAAAGTTCGTTCGGGATGAAGACGGTGCCGTTACCGTCGACTGGGTTGTATTATGTGCCGGCATCGTTGCCATGGCTGTCGCCATCTTTACTTCGATGAGCGACGGAACAATGGTTCTGACAGATGCTGTCGCTAATTTCATGAAGGGCTGGACGTTCTGAACATCGGAACAGCCGACCAAGAAACACTCAAAACGGGGCATTCTAGCGCCGTTTTTTGCGATTGAACGCGCAAACTGCACTGTTGCACAATAGCACCGCACCGGGCCGGCATTGCCAAACCATTGCGGTTCCAAGATTTAGCCACATTTCGCTGCTATTGAACAATCGAAGCAGTATGGGTTGCGATACGCGGCCCAGTTCAAGAGAGGTTATGTTATGCGTATGGTTTTTGGATTGGTCTTATTGGTGGGTTTGGCCCTGGCCGGCGGTGCCGTGTACATGGCTAAAAACTATATCCAAGCCTACCAGACAGCGCTGGCTGTCGAACGGCAAGCACGCGAGAATATTGTTCCAACGGTCGAGGTTCTGGTTGCAGAGCGGCCGCTGAAATACGGCGAACCGATCGTCAAGGAAGACGTCCGGATCGTGAAATGGCCGGAAAACGCAATTCCCGAAGGCACGTTCTCGACAATGGAGGAGATGTTCTCGAAAGGGGACAGCGTTTTGCGCGTGGTCTTGCGCGCCATGGAAAAAGACGAAGCGATCATGGCGGTGAAAGTGACCGAACCCGGCGAGGATGCGGGCATTACATCACGTCTGGAACGCGGAATGCGCGCCTATGCCATCCGCGTGGACGTGGCGAGCGGCGTTTCCGGCTTTCTGCGTCCGGGTGACCGGGTCGATGTGTACTGGACCGGCCGTGTGGGCGATGATCTGGACGGGCGCGGCGACATTACAAAGCTGATCGAAACCGGCGTACGCCTGATCGCGGTCGACCAGTCGACCGGCGGCAATCTGGACGAAGCGATGATTGCGCGCACCGTGACGGTCGCGGTGAAGCCCGAACAGGTGGCCGCGCTGGCACAAGCGCAAACCACCGGCAGCCTGTCGCTGTCTTTGGTGGGCACGGATGACGACACGATCGCCCAGTCGATCGAGATTGATCAGCGCAAATTGCTGGGCATCGAACAACAAGCGCCGGTTGCCCAGAGGGAAGCCGAGAAAGTGTGTACCATCAGAACACGCCGTGGCGCGGAAGTTGTCGAAATTCCGATCCCTTGCACAAACTGATATAAATTCAATGGACTAGACAGCGCCCGGCCCCGCCGGGCGTTGTTGCGTTTGGGGGGTCTGTTGCCACTTATCCACATAAACATTCGCAGTGAACCCATTGATTCTTGCAATAAAATCGAAACTGACGCAGAGTGCCGGTAATCGTGGGCATCAAAGACCCGCAAACGAGGCGTGATCGGAGAGGCAGGTCACATGAAAATTGATAGATTTATGAAAGCGGCTCTTTTGGGCCTGACGGTTGGTATTGTGCCTGCGGCCCTTACCCTACCGACGAGCGCGCAGGCGGAAAATCTGCGTGTGGTTAAAAAGGGCGTTGAAACGATCCTGAGCGTTCCGATGAACAGGGCCGTTGTCGTGGAAAGTGACGTTCCGTTTTCCGAATTGAGCATCGCCAACCCCGGCATCGCCGACATTTCGTCTTTGTCGGACCGCACTATATATGTGTTGGGTAAATCGCCGGGTCTGACGACACTGACGCTGCTCGACGCCGGTGGCCAGTTGATCACCAATGTCGATGTCCGCGTTGCTGCGGATGTCAGCGAATTCAAAGAGCGTCTTCGGCAGATCCTGCCGGGCGAAAAAATCGAAGTACGCACCGCAAATGACGGCATCGTGCTGTCGGGCACTGTTTCAAGCAGCGCCCGCCTGCAACGTGCCCTTGATCTGGCGGAACGCTATGCGCCGGAACGGGTGTCCAACCTGATGAGCGTTGGCGGTGTTCAGCAAGTGATGCTGAAAGTGCGCTTTGCCGAGATGAACCGGTCCGTTTCCAAATCCCTGAGCAGCTCTGTTGCATTGGGTGGCACGGCCTTTGGTGGCGATCTGGGGCTTTCCGGTGGTAACGGCGTCAACAACAACGCCATTAACATCGCAAACTCGCTGGCGGGAAACACGCCGGTGTCCAACGAAAACGCCGGTGCGATCCTCTTTGGCTTTAACGCCGGGTCGACACAGGTGGGTATCCTGATCGAAGCGCTGGAACAAAAAGGGATGGTTCGCACCTTGGCTGAACCGAACCTGACCGCGTTGTCAGGGCAAGAGGCCACATTCCTTGCCGGTGGCGAATATCCGGTGCCGATTGCACAGGATAACGACCAGATCACCGTTGAATTCAAGCCTTTCGGGATCGAGTTGAACTTTATCCCGCGCGTTGTGGATGGCGACCTGATCAACCTTGAAATGGGCGCGGCCGTATCTGCGATCGACCCAAGCAACGGGTTTTCGGTCAACGGTTTCGAAATCGACGCCTTTACCCGCCGCGAAACATCAACCACGGTTGAAATCCGGGATGGGGAAAGCTTTGCGATTGCGGGCCTGTTGCTGGATGATTTCCAGGACAACAATACCCAGCTGCCTTGGCTGGGTGACATTCCCGTTCTGGGATCGCTGTTTCGCAGCGCCGATTACCAGCGCAACCAGACGGAACTTGTGATTATTGTCACCGCGCATCTGGTCACACCGACCCGCGGCGAGGCAATTGCCCTGCCAACCGACAGGGTAACCCCCCCCACTGAAAGCGACCTGTTCCTGTTCGGCCGGACAGCCGGAAACAAACGCACCCCAACAACCGGTGCGGCAGGCGAAGTTGCCAAACAGGACTTCAGCGGCTCTTATGGCTATGTGATGGATTGAGACAATGCGGAAACAGATGAAAAACACTGTATCGGCGGTCAGCCTACTGGCCGGGATGTCATTGCTGGCAGCGTGTGACAACGAAGCCGGGAGTTTTCTGAACGAAGGCAATTTCGGCCAGCCGACCCTGAACAATACGCTGGTCCATTCAGATGAAGAACAATTTGCCTTCAATCTGGCCACCCGGTTTGCATCAGAAGTGAATTCGACCGTCAATTTCGAGTTCAACAGCTCGCAGCTGGACCAACAGGCCCGCGCGATCCTGACCCAGCAAGCCAATTGGATCCGCCAATTCCCCGAAGTGCGGTTCCGCGTTTACGGCCACACCGATGCGGTTGGCAGCAACCGCTACAACAAATCGTTGGGTTTGCGGCGTGCGAATGCAGTTGTGTCCTATCTGTCGTCGCAAGGCATCAACCGGTCGCGACTTGAAGCCGTATCATCCTTTGGCGAAACCCAACTGGTGATCATGTCGCAAGGCCCCGAGCGCCAGAACCGGCGCACCGTGACGGAAGTATCCGGGTTTGTGAAACGCCATCCGACTGTTCTGGATGGTAAATATGCACAAATCATCTATCGCGAATACATCGCAAGCGCCGTGCCGCCGACACAATTGACCGGCACCAGCGTCGACGACTTCCAGTCTGGACAATAACGTCTTTTTTCTATGATCGTCCCAAGAAACCCTACAATTGGGGTTTTTTGGCCCCATTCTTGCCCAGATTGTCCGCGATATTCGTCCCAATAGGAGAGTTGCGTCCGGGTTAACCGGACGGGGACGATCGTAGACCGCATATGCAACGGCGCAATTTAGCTGCCTTGCCCTGCCCTGCGCCGTCCTTTTCAAAGAAGGACGTAAGGCAATGAGCAGCATAATGCCGCAACCTGAAACAAACCCGATCGTGGCCTGCACCGTCAGCCGCGATGTCCAGAATTTTGATCTGTTGATCGAAGATATGGAATTGGCGCTTGGGGAAAACTGGGGCGATCTTGGCTTTGCCGAGGCGCTGGCCTTTTTCGCCCAGCCGGACGCGGACAAACTGGAATTCGTTGCCCTGGCAATTGACGATTCGGACGAGGACAACCTTGTTCTCATGGGCGAGATCATCACCCGCGCCAAGGCCAAGGATATCAAGGTCATCCTGATTGCCGAAGATGTCACGCCCGCCTCGCTGCACCAGTTGCTGCGTCAGGGCGCGGACGAATTCGTGCCCTACCCGCTTCCTGAAAACGAGTTACAGGCCGCCATTGATCGCGTGCGCGCCCCCGAACCGCAAGCGGTGGCAGTTGAAACGCAAGGAAAAGCGCTGAATTCGAACGGCGATTCAAAGGAAGGTGCGCTTATCGTTGTGCACGGCCTTGCCGGTGGAACGGGATCAACGACCCTTGCCGTCAATCTTGCGTGGGAACTGGCGACAGTCACCAAGGAAGACCCGCCCAAAGTCTGTATTCTGGATCTGGATCTGCAATTCGGATCGGTGGCGACCTTTCTGGATTTGCCGCGCCGTGAAGTGGTTCTGGAAATGTTGTCGGAAACCGCGAACATGGACGACGAGGTGTTCGGACATGCGATACAAGGCTATGAAGACAAGCTTCAGGTTCTGACAGCGCCGGCCGACCTGGTCCCGCTGGACCTGATCACATCCGAAGACGTCGACCGCGTGATCGAAATCGCGCGGCGCCACTTTGATTACGTGATCGTCGATATGCCTTCGACGCTGGTGCAATGGTCGGAAACCCTGCTGCATTCCGCACATGTTTATTTCGCCACTCTGGAACTGGACATGCGGTCTGCGCAGAATGTCCTGCGCATGAAACGCGCGCTTCAATCGGAAGAATTGCCGTTCGAAAAGCTGCGTTTCGCACTGAACCGGGCACCGAAATTCACCGACTTGAACGGCAAGAGCCGGGTCAAACGGCTGGCCGAGAGCCTGGGTATTTCGATTGATTTGCAATTGCCGGACGGTGGCAAACAGGTGGCGCAGGGCGCTGACCACGGATTGCCGCTGGCCTTGTCGGCCGCCAAGAACCCGTTGCGCAAGGAAATCGCCAAACTGGCGGCCTCGTTGCACCAGCTTGGTCAGGACGCCGACAAATCAGACGCAAAGGCCGCGTGAACATGAACAGGGGCGATAGTGATGTTTTCAAAGTATAAAAAACCAGCGGCACCCGGCAAACCCGGTGCCGAACCCGCATCAAACATAACTGACATTGCCGCCGCACAACCGGCCAAGCCAGCCCCGGTTTCCATGCGCAAGCCGAACACGGGAGCACCCGCCAAGGCGGCACCGCTTGATAAAGAACGCAAGCGCAAGGAACGTATGGGCGAAATCAAGCTGGAATTGCACAGCGCCCTGCTGGACAACCTGAACCTTGCAGCCCTTGAACACGCGACCGAAGCAGACCTGCGCCAGGAGATCAATTCGATTTCGGCCGAGGTTCTGGAAGAACGCGGCATCGTTCTGAACCGCGAAGACCGGCTGACGCTGACACAGGAACTGTATGACGAAGTGACCGGCCTGGGACCGCTGGAAACCCTGCTGAAAGACGAAACCGTCAACGATATTCTGGTCAACGGGCCGCAACAGATTTTTGTGGAACGCGCGGGTAAACTGGAACTGACCGAGGTGACGTTCAAGGATGAACGCCACCTGTTGCGGATCATCGACAAGATCGTGAGCGCGGTAGGCCGGCGCGTGGACGAAAGCAACCCCTATGTTGACGCCCGTTTGAAAGACGGTTCGCGCTTTAACGCCATGGTGCCGCCGGTTGCGGTGGATGGCAGCCTTGTGTCCATTCGGAAGTTCAAAAAAGACAAACTGGGCATCGACGATCTGGTAAGTTTTGGCGCGTTTTCCGAAGAAATGGCCGCCTATCTTCAGGCGGCGGTGGCCTGCCGGCTGAACGTGATCGTATCGGGTGGTACGGGTTCGGGTAAAACGACCACGTTGAACGCGCTGTCCAGCTTTATCGACAATTCCGAACGTATCCTGACGATCGAAGACACCGCCGAACTTCAGCTGCAACAGATCCATGTTGGCCGGATGGAAAGCCGCCCGCCCAACGTGGAAGGCAAAGGCGAAGTCAGCCCGCGCGACTGTCTGAAAAACGCCCTGCGGATGCGCCCCGACCGGATCATCGTGGGTGAAACGCGCGGCGAAGAAGTGATCGACATGCTGCAGGCGATGAACACCGGCCACGATGGATCGATGACCACCATTCACGCCAACAGCGCCCGCGACGGTGTCAGCCGTCTGGAAAACATGATCGCGATGGCGGGTATCGAAATGCCACTTAAGGCCGTCCGCTCCCAGATTTCATCGGCTGTGAACCTGATTGTGCAAGCCTCGCGTTTGCAGGACGGGTCGCGGCGCATGACGTCGATTACAGAAATTACCGGTATGGAAGGCGAAGTGATTTCGATGCAGGAAATCTTTCGCTACCAGCGCGTCGGCCTGACCCCCGAAAACAAGATTATCGGGCATTTCACAGCCACCGGTGTGCGCAGCCACTATTCAGAACGTTTCCGGATGTGGGGCTACGATCTGCCACCGCAGATTTTTGAACCCATCGCAGCCGAATAAGGACCAGAACAATGAGTGCAGAACCAATTATTTATGGCCTGATTTTTGTCGGTGTTCTGGTGCTGGTCGAAGGCCTGTACCTTGTGGCATTCGGCAAATCCATCAGCCTGAACAGCCGCGTCAACCGCCGTCTGGAAATGCTCGAAAAGGGAGCGGGGCGCGAGGAAGTACTGGCCAAGCTGCGCAAGGAAATGCAGCAGCATATGAAATCACGCACCATTCCGCTGTATTCGTTGCTGGCGGACAAGGCGCAAAAGGCCGCGATCGCATTTTCGCCCAAACAGTTGATGACGATCATGGCCGGGCTGGCAGCCGTCGCCTTTGTTGGACTGTCCATCGGCACCGAAACAGAAACCGCCCGTGCGCGCCCTGCTGTCCATCGGCATTGGCGTCGGGGCGGTGTATTTCTGGGTTTCGCACAAGGCCGGCAAACGGCTGGGTATGATCGAGGAACAATTGCCCGATGCGGTTGAACTGATGGTGCGGTCCTTGCGGGTCGGGCATCCGTTTTCATCGGCGATCCAGATTGTCGCGAAAGAGGTTCAAGATCCGCTGGCCACCGAATTTGGCGTAATTTCCGACGAAGCCGCCTATGGCCGCGAAATCGGCGAGGCGCTGAAAGACATGGCCGAACGCCTTGATATGCAAGACCTTCGCTTTCTGGCGGTTGCGGTGACGATCCAGCAGCAGTCGGGTGGTAACCTTGCGGAAATTCTGGCCGGTCTGGCCAAGGTGATCCGCGCCCGGTTCCGCCTGTTCCGGCGCGTCAAGGCGATCACCGCCGAGGCGAAATGGTCGGGCAAGTTTCTGTCGGCGTTTCCGATTGTGGCGCTGATCGTGATCAACATCGGTGATCCCAACTATTATGACGAAGTGCGCGATCACCCGTGGTTTATTCCGGCCTGTTTCGTCGTGGGCATCTTTCTGGCCGCCAACCTGATGGTGATGCGCGTCCTGACCGATATCAAAGTCTGAGGGAGCGGGACTATGGAATTCTTGGGACAGATCGAAACCTTCCTTACAGACTCGTTGGGCGAATTCGGCCCGCTGATCGCCATCGGTGTGGTGGGTTTGCTGATGATCATGCTGGCCGTGCCGTTGATGCTGCAACAGCGCGAAGACCCGCTGGACAAGCTTAAACGCCAGATCAAGGCACCCAAAGAGCAAACCAACAAGCGTGAACGCCTGCGCCAGGGCGGCCGCAACGAAAAACTGGAAAAATTCGCAGGGTTTCTGGAACCCAAAGACGTGGCCGATCTGTCGGCAATGCAGCTCACACTGCGTCAGGCCGGTTATCAGACCAAGGATGCTGTGCGGTTTTTCCACTTTGCGCAGTTTGCTTTAGGCATTCTGGGCCTGCTGGCGGGTGTCATTTACGTGACCGTTCTGGGCGGTGGCGAAGGCATGAGCACGCAAAAGATGATGATCTATGCGATCGCACCGGGCGGGATCGGGTACATGCTGCCCAAGTACTGGGTGACACGGCGGGTCGACGCGCGCAAAGAGGAAATCACATCGGGTTTTCCGGACGCGCTGGACATGATGCTGGTCTGTATCGAAGCGGGCCAGTCGCTGGACCAGTGTATTGTGCGCGTGGCCAAGGAACTGCATGCCAGTTATCCGTCGCTGGCGGACGAGTTTGAAACCGTGGCGCAGGAAATGAAGGCCGGTAAGGACAAGGTGACCGTACTGAACGATATGGGCGAACGCTGCGGCGTTCAGGATGTATCATCCTTTGTCACCGTGCTGATCCAGTCGGCCAGCTTCGGGACATCGATTGCCGAAGCGCTGCGGGTCTATGCCGGTGAAATGCGTGACAAACGCGTGATGCGCGCAGAAGAGGCCGCAAACAAGTTGCCAACCAAGATGACCCTTGCCACTATGATGCTGACCGTGCCGCCGCTTTTGATCATTCTGGTCGGGCCTTCCGTGCATGGTATTACACAGCTGGGGAACATGGGAAATTAACGCAAGTCACTGGCAAAAAACGCAAACACTTCTTTGCGCGAGCGCCCTGAGCTTTGGATTGGCTGCCTGCACTGCGGGCGGCCTTTCGCGTGATCCGGACAGCCCCTATGCGCCGGGGCTGGACACGCGCAAGGAAGCGGTGGACGGTCTGGAAGTGGGGCATCGCCTGATTGATGCCGGCCAGTACGAACTGGCGCTTGAAGCGTTCAACCGCGCGGCGCTGGAAAACGGAATGACGGCTGAAATCCTGTCGGGGCTGGGCACTGCGAATCTGGGCCTGGGCCGGTTGGGACAGGCCGAAACACTGTTGCGGCGCGCCATAGAACAGGATGAAACGCGCCCCGAAATCTGGAACAATCTGGGCGTTGTGCTGATGGAAGAAGGCAAAACGGCCGAATCTGTTCAGGTCTTTCGCACCGCCTATGCGCTGGATGATGGCAAAAGCGACTCAATCCGAGATAATTTGCGTCTGGCTATCGAAAAATCCGAAATATCTGATAATAATGATATACAAGGCGAAGAATATAAATTGGTGAGACGGGGCGGAGGCGATTTTCTGATCCAGACAACACCATGATTGAGGCCAGAGCAGTAAAAGGACGCAAAAATGCGCCATCCCATCCTATTAAGCCTGTGTTTAACAGGTGTTATCGGTCTTTCCGCATGTGAAAAGAACGATGATGAAACCGTTGAGCGCGCCATTCAGGACGTCAATGTCGTGGATGAAACCAACCTGAATGACGTGATGCTGACGGTGGCCGACCCGAACGAAGCGGTCAACTATTTCGCCCGCGCATCCAAGGCCAACCCCGACCGGATTGATCTGCAACGCGGTCTGGCGGCCTCACTGGTGCGGGCCAAGCGCAACACCGAAGGTGTGACGGCGTGGACCAAGGTAACCAAGATGGAAGGGGCAGAGCCGCAAGACAGCGTTAATCTTGCCGACGCGCTGATCCGGTCTGGCGAATGGACCAAGGCCGAACAGACGCTGGATACCATCCCCCCGACCTTTGAAACCTTTGAACGCTACCGCCTTGAGGCGATGGTTGCCGATGCGGGCGAGGAATGGTCAAAGGCGGATACATTTTATGAAACCGCTGTGGGCCTGACGACACGCCCCGCCAGCGTGATGAACAACTGGGGCTATTCCAAGCTGACGCGCGGTGATTACGCCGAAGCCGAACGCCTGTTCAGCGAAGCCATCCGGCAGGACAACAGCCTGTTCACCGCCAAAAACAATCTGGTTCTGGCCCGCGGTGCGCAGCGCGAATATTCGCTGCCCGTGATCCCGATGGACCAGACGGAACGCGCCCAGTTGCTGCACACGATGGCCCTGTCCGCGATCAAGCAAGGCGACGTGAAAACAGGTGAAAACCTGCTGCGCGAAGCGATCGAAACGCATCCGCAACATTTTGAAGATGCCGTGCGGTCCTTGCGTGCGCTGGAAGCAGCCTAGAGTCCGATGCACATTACTGCTGTATCGGCCCTTTGGTTTCTGCCTTTTGTGGTGCCAATCTGTTTCTTCGTGATTTTCAATGACCTGCGGGAAATGAAAATCACGAACAACACGGTGCTTTTGCTGGGGGCCGTTTTTCTGGTGGTCGGTCTGGTGGCCCTGCCCTTTGATCAATACCTGTGGCGTCTGGCGCAAATGGCGATCGTGCTGGCCATCGGCTTTGTTCTGAACGCGGCGGGCACGATGGGCGGAGGCGACGCCAAATTTCTGGCCGCTGCCGCGCCTTTTGTTCATCAAAGCGATGCGGTGCTTGTCGGGCAGATATTCGCGGCCTGCCTTCTGGCCGCATTTGTCACGCAACGCCTTGCAAAATATAGCGGATTACGCCGTTTGGCCCCCGACTGGATCAACTGGGATCGTGGCCGCCTGTTTCCGATGGGCATGGCGCTTGGCGGTACATTGGCGATGTATCTGGGGCTTGGCGCCTATTTCGGGGTTTGACGGCCACTTTGTGACCGATTTTGCCATAATATACCCACAATAGCCCGTCAGACTGTCCTTATTCGGGCTGTACCTGCGCAAATCAGAATGCGCTGGCATGCCGGATTATGCAGTTCGACAACCGTTATTTACAGGCCAAAACCATGAATATGCAGACCCAGAGCGTAATGGCACCGCCCGCACCACGCAGCATTCAGGAAATGAAGCTGCCCGTTGTGATGATGCGCGATATTCTTTTGAAAACCATTTTCCGCAAAAACGTGGATATGGCTTCGGAAATTTCCAGCGCCATCTGCCTTCCGATCCCCGTGACACAGCAGTTGATCGATATGGCGCGCGATCAGAAACTGCTTGAGGCGACCGGTACTCTGAACGCCAACAGCGGCAATGAAATGGGCTATCAGCTGACCGATGCGGGCAAGGCCCGTGCGCTGGATGCCCTGTCTCAATCCGAATATTTCGGCGCAATGCCTGTCCCGCTTGAAGTGTATCGCGAACAGGTGGAACGCCAGTCGATCAAGAACATTTCGATCACCCGCGACCAGTTGACCAATGCGATGGGCCATCTGGTGTTGCCCGGTGAATTGCTGGACCACCTTGGCCCGGCGGTCAGCGCGGGCCGTTCCATCCTGATGTACGGCCCCCCCGGCAACGGTAAATCGTCAATCTCGAACGGCATCCGTGATGCCTTGGGCGACAAGGTCTATGTGCCGCGCGCCATCGAATATTCCGGTCAGGTGATCACGGTTTATGACCCGATCGTGCATTCCAAGGCGGAAGAGCAAAAGGATGATCCCAACGCGCTGCGCCGCAATGCCAACCGCTTTGACACGCGGTATGTACGCTGTGAACGCCCCACCGTTGTGACGGGCGGGGAACTGACACTGAACATGCTGGATCTGGTTTATAACCCGAACGCCAAAACCTATCAGGCGCCGCTCCAGTTGAAATCGACCGGCGGCATTTTCATCGTGGACGACCTTGGCCGCCAATCCGAACCGCCGCAGGCGCTGATCAACCGCTGGATTGTTCCACTGGAAGAAAGCAAGGATATTCTGGCGCTGCAGTCGGGCGAGAAATTCGAAGTTCCCTTTGACACGCTGGTGATCTTTTCCACCAACTTCCACCCCAACGAGATCTTTGACAAAGCGGCCCTGCGCCGGATTTTCTTCAAGATCAAGATTGACGGGCCGGATCAGGAAAACTTCCTGAAAATCTTTGCGCTGGTCGCGCGCAAAAAAGGTATTCCGCTGGAAGAAAGCGCGCTGATCCATCTGTTAAAGGTCAAATATCCGACCATCGACAACATCTATGCCAACTATCAGCCTGTGTTCCTGATCGACCAAATGATTGCCATCTGCGAATTTGAAGGTATTCCTTATCAGATGACACCGGAATTGATTGATCGTGCGTGGGCCAACATGTTCGTGAAAGACGAAGTCATCGTGAAATGATCGGCGTTGCGGGCTGTGGCCGGATGGGTGCGCCCATGCTGGCCGCATTGCGCGCCGGCGGGCTGGAGGCGCGCGGGTTCGATATCCGCCCGCCTGCGGAATTCGGCGCGCTGACCCCTGTGATGACAGATGAGCCAAGCGCCTTTGCTGCCCGATCTGTCGGTATTGTTCACCGTCGTGCGCGATATCGAACAGACCGAGGATGTTCTGTTTGGCGCACAGGGGTTTGCCAACGCACCGCACCTGACCCACATTGTGGTCTGTTCCACCCTGTCGCCCAATTACGTGATTGCCCTGCGCGACCGCATCGCAGATCACGTCGCGCTGGTTGATGCACCCATGTCGGGCGCACAGATCGCGGCGCAAGAGGCGCGGTTGTCGCTTCATGCTGGGCGGCGATGCGGCCGATCTGCGCGCGCTTGATCCGGCGTTTCAGGCAATGGGCGCGCATTTCCATCATATGGGGCCATTCGGGGCGGGGATGCAGGCCAAGGTGCTGAACAACCTGCTGGCCGCAGGGTCCACCGCGATGACACGGCTGGTGCTGGACTGGGCCGATCACGCGGGGCTGGATGAAACCGCCCTGCTGAACCTGATTGCAACATCATCGGGTCAGAACTGGTTTGCGTCGGGCTTTGACACAATCGAATTTGCCCGCGACGGATATAGTGATGACAACACCATCGGCATTCTGGTCAAGGATGTGAACAGCGCATTGGATTCGGCACCAAAAGGGGCCGACACAGTACTGCCCGAAACGGTGCGCGATCTGATACACGGGCTGAAACCGCGCGCGTGATTTTTTCGCGGATTTTCGTAAATCCGCCCTGCCATCGCATCGCCAACAGACTACACTATGGCCATGGCGCCTGTTCCCCCCCTGTTCGCAGACTGGTTTGCAACCAAAGGCTGGTCCGTGCATCCGCACCAGCAACAGATGCTGGAGCGTGCGGATGATCCGGCACTGTTGCTGATCGCGCCGACGGGCGGGGGCAAAACGCTGGCGGGTTTCCTGCCCACGCTGGTTGATCTGGCCAACGCGCCGCGCGACGGATTGCATACGCTTTATGTCTCACCGCTCAAGGCGCTGGCGGCGGATATCAAACGCAACCTGACAACCCCTGTGAGCGAAATGGGTCTGCCGATCCGGATTGAGGACCGCACCGGTGACACCCCGGCCAGCCGCAAGAAACGCCAGCGCGCCGATCCGCCCCATATTCTGCTGACAACGCCTGAAAGCCTTGCCCTGCTGACATCATACGAAGACGCGCCGCGCATGTTTGCCGGGCTGAAACGGGTTATTGTCGATGAAGTGCACGCGCTGGCCGAAAGCAAGCGGGGCGACCAGTTGATGCTGGCCTTGTCGCGATTGCAAGCGATGTGTCCCGATCTGAAACGTGTTGGCCTGTCTGCCACGGTGGAAGACCCTGCCGCCATTGCCCGTTTTCTGGCGCGCCACCCCGATCCCTGCCCCGTTTTGCTGGCCGATCCGGGGCCGGCGCCTGATATTTCGATGTTGGAAACCGCCGAAAACCCGCCATGGGCCGGTGGCAATGCCGCCTATTCCATCCCTGCCGTTCTGGACATGGTCAAAGCGCACAAGACCACGCTGATCTTTCACAACACCCGCGCGCAGGCCGAAATATTCTTTCACAACCTGTGGCTGGCCAATGAAGACGCGCTGCCCATCGGCATCCACCACGGCAGTCTGGACAAGGTTCAACGCTCACGGGTCGAGGCGGCAATGGTGCGCGGCGACTTGCGCGCGATTGTCTGTACCGGCAGTCTTGATCTGGGGATCGACTGGGGCGATGTCGATCTGGTGATGCAGATCGGCGCACCCAAGAACGTCAAACGGTTGGTGCAGCGGATCGGGCGGGCCAATCACCGCTACAACGCCCCGTCCAAGGCCGTTCTGGTGCCTGCCAACCGGTTTGAAGTGGTCGAATGTGTGGCCGCGCTTGACGCAGTCAAAGCCGGTGACCTGGATGGAGAACCGCGCGGCCCCGGCCCGCGCGACGTGCTGTGCCAGCATATCCTGATCGCGGCCTGCGCCGGCCCGATCGCGGCGGATACCCTGTTTCAAGAGGTCATCAGTGCCGGTGCCTATAGCGATCTGACGCGCGCCGAATTTGACGATTGTCTGGAATTCTGCGCCACCGGCGGTTACGCGCTGCGCGGCTATGACCGCTGGCAGCGGCTGAAACAGGGGGCCGACGGGCGCTGGCATCTGCGTGACCCGCGCAGTGCGCAACGTATCCGCATGAACATCGGCACCATTCAGGATACCGACACCTTGAAGGTACGGCTGAAACGGGCGCGGGGTGGCAAACCGCTGGGCGAGGTCGAGGAAGCCTTTGCCGCGACCCTGACGCAGGGCGATACATTCCTGATCGGCGGCCAGATCGTGCGCTATGAAGGATTGCGGGAAATGACTGTCGAAGTCACCCGCCGCGCCGACAAAAAGCCCAAGATCGCCACCTTTGCCGGTACAAAATTCGCCACATCCACCCAATTGTCAGCCCGCATTTTGCGCCTGTTCCAGCAACAGGACTGGCCCGACTTACCGCGCCATACTGCCGATTGGCTGGCGTTGCAGCGCGACCTGTCGCGATTGCCACAGCCCGATCGCCTGCTGGTCGAAAGCTATCCACATGACGGGCGCGCGCATACGTGTTTCTACGGGTTCGCCGGGCGCAATGCACAACAGACGCTGGGCCTGCTGCTGACCAAACGGCTGGATGAACTGGGGCTGAACCCGCTGGGCTTTGTCGCGACAGATTACGCCACGCTGATCTGGGGGCTGGATGCCGTTCAGGACCCCGCCGCGCTGTTCAGGATCGATACCTTGCGCGATGGTCTGGACAGTTGGCTGGCGGGCAATGCGGTGATGAAACGCACCTTTCGCGCCAGCGCAACCATTGCCGGGCTGATCGAACGCAACATGCCCGGTGCACGATCATCCGGTCGGCAGGCCACATTCAGTTCCGATATCCTTTATGACACATTACTGAAATACGACCCCGATCATCTGATGCTACAGATCACCCGGCAGGAAGCGATGCGCGGGCTGGTCGATTTCAGCCGGATCGAAGACATGGTGGTCCGTATCGGCGGGCGTATTGATCATGTAAATCTGCCGCATGTGTCACCGTTATCCGCGCCAATGTTGCTGGAAATGGGCCGGGTGCCGATCAAAGGGTCGGCCGAAGAAAAACTGTTGGCACAAGAAGCACAAGCCCTGATGCGCGACGCGGGGCTTTCCGGCCTAGACCCCCGCAGCAAAAACCCTGCCTAAGCCTTTCTCTCTCATACGGTTTTTGGCCTTGCCCTTACATACCGTTCCTGTTTTGTTTGCGCCATGAACGGGTATGATTTCACCTTGGCGGGCGCCCCGATGACGGCACTGGGATCGGGCGCCTTGTGGTGGCCCGATCAAAGCCTTTTGTGCGTGTCCGATCTGCATCTTGGCAAATCGGAACGGATTGCGCGGCGCGGCGGGGCCATTCTGCCCCCTTATGACACACGCGATACCCTGACCCGGCTGGGCGCGGATCTGGCGCGGTGCAATGCGCGCACGGTGATCTGCCTTGGGGACAGCTTTGACGATCTTGAGGCCGCACAGGCCCTGCCCGAAGAAGAAAAGCTGTGGATCGCCAAATTGCAGGCGGGCCGGCGCTGGATGTGGATCGAAGGCAACCATGATCCGGGCCCCGTTGATCTGGGCGGCAGCCATCTGGCCGCCCTGCCCCTGCCGCCGCTGATCTTTCGCCACATCGCCCAATCCGGCGCCAGTGGTGAAATTTCCGGGCATTACCACCCCAAGGCGCGCATCAAAACGCGGGCGAAAACCATTTCGCGCCCTGCCTTTCTGATCGACGCAGATCGCGTGATCCTGCCCGCCTACGGAACCTATACCGGCGGGCTGGCCAGCCACGATATCGCGCTGGTCAATCTGATGCGACCCGAAGCAATTGCCGTTCTGACGGGCAAAACCCTGCACGCGGTGCCGATGCCGCGGTGATCAGACCAGACCGGCTTCGGCCAGCTGGCACCGGTATTTGCGACTGACAGGAACCACGTCACCATTGACCAGACGCAATGAAACTTTGCCGCCATTATGTTCAGCGCCGACAATCGCGGCGGCAGTGACCCAATGGGATCTGTGGGTACAATAGCCCGTGACACCTGCCATTTCATCAACCGCATCGGCAAAGCGCATGCGGATGCGGTGGGTTTGTGTCTGGGTCACAACCTCGACAAAATGGTCATCAACCGAAAGGCGCAACACCGGCCCGACGAAATCCGGCGGAAGACGGCGCAGCAGGCGTGGTGGGGACGGTGATCCGGGATTGCCTGAATAGGATAACGGCTCAATCCCCGGGACCATGCGCCGGATCAGAAAGACCGTCGTGGAAATGGCCGCAACGTAAAACATCGACGTCGGCACATTGGGCAATGACGCGGCATAAGGCGGCACCAACAACACCGTCAACGCCAGCAAGACGGGCGTAAAAACGATGGTCATTGCGATCACGGCCGCAATATCCTGCTTGATCGGTTCGGCCTGTTGAAACACCCCGCGGCAGACCAACTGGCAGATGCCGCCAAAAACAATAGACAGACCGATCACACTGGCCCAGTAGAACAGCCGTGCAAAATACGACAAAGCGTCAAACGTTCCGAATGGCCCCGACAACGACACGACCAGCGTGCTGATCACCCATATGGCAACAGGTGTAGGCGCAAATAGGCCACGCAAGAATTCCGTGATCTTTGCCTGCATGTCTTTTGCCGACTTCCCGTGTAAATTTGATCAACCTAAAAAATAAATGAACGTGCTGACTTATATAGGTGTCGATTGCGCAGTTTTTCCCCCTCATGCACGCTTATAACTATTCGTGTAAACCTGCCCGGAATGAGAGACTTAAATGAATGAAAACATCCTGAAAAAGATCAAGACAAGTTTCGCTGCGCAGTCCTTAATGGCAACATTCGGCGCAGAGCTGGAGCGGATCGAGCCGGGCAATGTCAGCATCGTCGCTCCGATCCTTGAAAATGCGCGTCAGCAGCATGGTTTTGGCCATGCCGGCCTTACATTTTCGCTGGGCGACAGCGCAGCGGGTTATGCCGCGCTTAGCCTGATGGATGCGCAGGACGAAGTGTTAACCGCCGAAATCAAGATCAACCTTCTGGCCCCCGCGCGGGGCGATATGCTGCGCGCGACCGGCCGGGTTATCAAACCGGGCCGCCGCCTGATCGTTGTGGATGCCCAGGTACACGCCATCGCGGACGGTGTGGAAACACTGATTGCTGTTCTGCAGGGCACAATGGTGCCTGTATCCGGCCCGCCCGCCCCTGCGTAGAAATTACGCTGTCAGCCCGTCCGGTTCATCCAGCCCGTTGGCGCGGCAGCAGGCCGTGACCGTATTGGCCAGCAGACAGGCGATTGTCATCGGCCCAACCCCCCCCGGAACCGGGGTGATCGCGCCGGCGACGGCGGCGCAACTGTCGTAATCGACGTCACCCACCAACCGTGTGCCGCCATCCGGTTTGTCGATCCGGTTGATACCCACATCAATCACCGTCGCACCCGGTTTGATCCAGTCGCCCGGCACCATCTGGGGCCGCCCGACGGCAGCGACAACGATATCGGCGCGTTTCACGACGTCGGCCAGATTTTTCGTCCGGCTGTGCGCAATCGTCACCGTACAGCTATCCCCCAACAGCAATTGCGCCATCGGTTTGCCCACAATGTTCGATCGCCCGATCACCACCGCGTCCATGCCGGACAGCGATCCGTGATAGTCGCGCAGCATCATCAGACACCCCAGTGGCGTACATGGCACCATGGATTTCTGCCCGGTGCCCAGCAGGCCGACATTGGAAATGTGAAAACCGTCTACATCCTTGGCCGGATCGATCGAATTGATCACAAGATCCTCGTCCAGATGTTTGGGCAGCGGCAATTGCACCAGAATGCCGTGAATTTCCGGATCCGTATTCAACCGGTCGATCAGGGCCAGCAAATCGGTTTCCGATGTCTCGGCATCCAGTTTGTGTTCGACCGATTTCATCCCGACTTCGACGGTCATCTTGCCCTTGGAGCGCACATAAACCTGACTTGCCGGATCTTCGCCCACCAGCACCACGGCCAGCCCGGGGATAATATCATGGTCCGCTTTCAATCGGGTGACATGCTCGGCCACCTTGCCCCGTACGGTTGCCGCAAACGCCTTGCCGTCAATGACAGTCGCTACCATAGCCCACTCTCCGCTTCATCTTTTCAAAAATACTTTCGCCGAAGGCCGGACCGGTGCAGGGCACCCTGCCCTGCGCCGGTCCTTTGTTTCTTAAAACAAACCTTCGACATCACCATCTGCGTTCAGCTTGATGTTTTCCGCAGACGGCACGCGCGGCAGGCCCGGCATTGTCATGATCTCGCCACAGATCACCACAACAAAACCCGCGCCCGCGCTCAGGCGCACTTCGCGCACCGGAACACTGAACCCTGTGGGCGCACCGCGCCGTTCGGGATCGGTGGTAAAGCTGTACTGGGTCTTGGCCATGCAGACAGGCAGGTTGCCATATCCTTGCGCTTCCCAGTCCTTCAACTGGGTGCGGATTTTCTGGTCGGCCAACACTTCGTCAGCCCGGTAAATCCGTTTGGCAATGGTGTTGATCTTTTCGAACAGTCCCATGTCATCGGGATAGATCGGGGCAAAATTGGCCATGTCCGCATCGGCAATCTGCGCCACGCGGGTGGCCAGATCACGCGCACCTTCGCTGCCCAGTTCCCAATGGCGCGACAGTATCGCCTCGGATCCGTGCGCTTCCACGTAATCCTTCACCGCTTGCACTTCGGCGTCGGTATCTGTCACGAAGTGGTTGATCGCCACAACAACGGGCACGCCAAAGCTTTTGACATTTTCGATGTGGCGCCCAAGGTTGGGGCAGCCCTTTTTCACGGCCTCTACGTTTTCTGTGCCCAGATCGGCCTTTTTCACGCCGCCGTTCATTTTCATCGCACGCACCGTGGCCACGATCACCACGCAGGACGGTGCAAGACCGGCCTTGCGGCACTTGATGTTCATGAACTTTTCAGCCCCGAGATCAGCACCGAACCCTGCTTCGGTCACAACATAATCGGCCAGTTTCAGTGCCGTCGTTGTCGCAATGACCGAGTTGCACCCGTGCGCGATGTTGGCAAACGGGCCGCCATGTACAAAGGCGGGGTTGTTTTCGAGCGTTTGTACAAGGTTTGGCTGCATCGCATCTTTCAGCAGAACCGTCATTGCACCATCCGCCTTGATATCACGGGCGAACACCGGGCTGCGGTCACGGCGATAGGCCACAATCATGTTGCCCAGACGTTCCTGCAGATCGCTCAGGTTTTTGGACAGGCACAGGATCGCCATCACTTCGGACGCGACGGTGATGTCAAATCCGGCCTCACGCGGGAAGCCGTTGGACACACCGCCAAGGCTGGCAGTGATCTGGCGCAACGCGCGGTCGTTCATGTCGACAACACGACGCCAGACAACACGGCGGGTGTCGATCTCAAGCTCGTTGCCCCAATAGATGTGGTTGTCGATCATCGCCGACAGCAGGTTATGGGCCGATGTGATGGCATGGAAATCACCTGTGAAGTGCAGGTTCATTTCCTCCATCGGGACCACTTGTGCATAGCCGCCACCCGCAGCGCCGCCCTTCATCCCGAAGTTCGGGCCAAGCGATGCCTCGCGGATACAGACGGCGGCGTTCTTGCCGATCAGGTTCAGCCCGTCGCCCAGACCCACGGTCGTTGTTGTCTTGCCCTCGCCTGCGGGGGTCGGGTTGATCGCGGTCACAAGGATCAGTTTACCATCGGCACGATCCTGTACAGAATTGATAAAGGACTGGCTGACCTTGGCCTTGTCGTGGCCATAGGGCAGCAGGTCGTCACTGGCGATTCCCAGCTTGGCGCCGATTTCGTTAATCGGTTTTTTCTTTGCTTCGCGGGCAATCTGAATATCGGTCTTAAAGCTCATGGGAATCCCTTTTGGCGCGGTTCAGGCATATTTGCTTGTAGCCTAATAACGTTTGCCGACCGACCCGCAGGTCGTATTTCCGACATATCCGAAGTAAAGAACGTCGGGGCACAGCCAAAGCGTTTCTTTTCGGAAACATTTTGGCCCGTGCCTTGGGTCAGCCGCGCGCGGCCCCCAGATGCGGCCAAACAGGTTGATCGGGGATATGCAGCGTCATCGTGTCCCCGATATGCAATGGCCCTTCGCATTCGACCCATGCGGTCACACCGCGCAAACCGACAGCCGCTGATCTGAACGCTTTGCCGTGGCCCGGACTGTCTTTTTCGATTTCCTTGCCCGGATAGATACAGGGCCGGTTTTCCATATCGATGGCCAACGATGTGCCATGCTGGTTTTGCAATCGCGACGACGGAGGCACATGCGTGAAATCGGGAATACCCCTGATGATCATCGACGCGCCAAGCCAGACAGGATCAAGCGCGTCGATCCCCATTTTGGCCGCTATTTTGTCCAGCTCTTCCTCTGACAGGATGGTGAACTGGCGCACGTTGCGGATTTCCGTGCCCGGTTTGTACTGGGCCGAGGTCCGCGTGCAGGCGGCGCGGGTCTGACCGCCATGGCGTTGCCCGTCTACGCCGGCAAATCCGGCATTCAGCGTTTCCACCGGAACCGCGCGCAAATTATCCGATGTCAAAGGGACATTGCCCAGCCACGTGATCGTTGCAGAAAAATTTGTAGGTTTAAGCGCGGGCATCATGTGTCCTTTGGGTGCGGGTTTTGCGCACAGTGCAACGCGCCATTTGCCACTTCAAGCCGATCTGTCGGACTTGCGTGTTTTTCGCACTTATCCCTGTCGTGTCAGCGTGAAGAACAGGCGCCGGAATACGAACAGGACCCGACCATCATCCGCCACGGGGTAAGCGGTTTCTATTTCCGCCTCGTAGGCATCAATCAGGGCCTTTTGGTCTGGTCCGTTCAGCCCATCCAGAAACGGGCGGGCAAAGGTGCTTTCGGTAAACAGCCGGACGGGGTGGCCCTGCTTGCTGGCGGGAAGGGTTTGAAAATACTCCGTTTCCCACATTTGAAAGTCGCCCATCGGGGACAGCATCGCGGCATAATCCCGTGGTGCGAGAATCGCGGGTGTTTCGGGTAAGGGACGGGTCGGAAACAGCCGGGCAAAGCAGTGCGACCATATGCGGTGCGACGGGGCCGCATTCTGGTGCGGCATTTGCACGGCCAGCACGCCGCCCGCTTTCAAACCGGCGACCAGCCGGGTCAGAACGTTTGTGTGTGATCCAATCCATTGCAGGGCGGCATTCGAAAATATCAGGGCAACAGGGTCCTGCGGCTGCCATGTGGCAATATCGGCAAGGACCAAATCCGAATAAACACCGGTTTGCGCCGCGCGATCCAGCATCGCCGGTGAATTGTCGACCCCGATCAGACAATGATCAGGATAACGCAAAGCCAACGCAGGCCCAACCACACCCGCCCCGCACCCCAGATCAACAACGTCACCTGACGGCAGCGCCGCGAGCGAGTGCAACAAATCCATCGCAGGGCGCAAACGAAAACCCCGAAACCTGTTATAGGTCTCGGGGTTCCAGTCTGGTTTCTGTGCTTCGCTCAAGCCGTGGGTTCCGGCTCCATTCCGCCGTCGCTGGGCGGCTTCTTGCGTTTCTTCGCTTTCGGAATGGCGGTAACGCTGGGCGCACTGCCGGAATCCGGTTTGTCATCTTCGTCCGGACCCGCTTGCGGTGGTTCGCCCCGCATCACGCGTTTGATTTCCTCGCCGGTCAGGGTTTCGTATTCCAGCAGGCCCTGGGCCAAACGCTCGAACTCTTCGGAGTTTTCCTCGATGATCTTGTAGGCGTTGTCATAGCCTTCGGCGATGAAACGTTTGACTTCTTCCTCGATCATTTCCTTGGTCTTGGTCGACACCGAAAATCCGGCGGTGTTGCCCGAATAGCCTTCGTGGGCTTCAGAATAGTCGATATTGCCAACCTTGTCGGACATGCCCCAGCGCATCACCATCGCCCGCGCCAGTGCGCTGGCTTGCTGGATATCGCCTGCCGGGCCGCTGGAAACGGATTCTGCGCCGTATTTGAAGATTTCGGCTGCCTTGCCCGCCATCGTCATGGTAATTTTTTCGCGGGCTTCGTCCTTGAACATTTGCAACTTGTCCATTTCCGGCAGCGACACAACCATGCCCAACGCGCCACCGCGCGGGATGATCGTGGCCTTGTAGACCGGATCGGTCTTGGTCAGCTTCAGGCCCACAATGGCATGGCCAGCCTCGTGATAGGCGGTCTTTTCCTTCTGGTCCTGCGTCAGCACCATAGAGCGGCGTTCGGCCCCCATCATCACCTTATCCTTGGAGTTCTCAAAATCCTCCATCGTGACAAAGCGGCGTCCGACGCGGGCCGCCATCAATGCGGCCTCGTTCACCAGATTGGCCAGATCAGCACCCGAAAACCCCGGTGTCCCGCGCGCGATAATGCGCAAATCCACATCCGGGCCAAGCGGCGTTTTGCGCGCGTGTACAGCCAGAATTTTTTCGCGTCCCTTGATGTCGGGGTTGGCAACGGTCACCTGACGGTCAAAGCGGCCCGGACGCAGCAATGCGGGGTCCAGCACGTCTTTGCGGTTGGTGGCCGCGATGATGATCACACCTTCGTTCGCCTCGAACCCGTCCATTTCGACCAGCAACTGGTTCAATGTCTGTTCGCGTTCGTCATTGCCGCCGCCATATCCGGCACCACGGTGGCGGCCGACGGCGTCAATTTCGTCGATAAAGACGATACAAGGCGCGTTTTTCTTGGCCTGTTCGAACATATCGCGCACGCGGCTTGCACCGACACCCACGAACATTTCCACGAAATCAGACCCCGAAATGGTAAAGAACGGCACGCCCGCTTCACCGGCGATTGCCCGCGCAAGCAGCGTTTTACCGGTGCCCGGAGGGCCGACCAGCAGCGCACCTTTCGGAATTTTTCCGCCTAAGCGGCTGAATTTTTGCGGATTGCGCAGAAATTCCACGATTTCCTCAAGCTCTTCCTTGGCTTCGTCAATGCCCGCAACATCGTCGAATGTGACACGGCCATGTTTTTCCGTCAGCATCTTGGCCTTGGATTTGCCAAAGCCCATCGCGCCGCCTTTGCCGCCGCCCTGCATCCGGTTCATGAAATAAATCCACACACCGATCAGCAGCAGGAAGGGCAGAAGCGACATCAGGAAGGTTTGAAAGCCCGATTGCTGTTGCTGTTCCGCGCGCACCGGAATGTTGGCATCTATCAAAAGACCTGTGATTTCAGCGTCTTCCGGCTTGATCGCAACATAACTCTGGCCATCTGTGCGTTCGAACCGCACCTGTTCGCCATCCAGCGTCACCTTGGTCACGTCTCCGGCTTCGACGGCAGTGACAAAGTCGCTATAGCTCATCTCGCGGCTTTGCATCGTCGTGCCAGAGCCGTTGAACATGTTGAAAAGCGCCAGAATCAGAAAAAACAGCCCGACCCAGAATATGACGTTGCGTAGGTTGCCCAAGGGAACTCTCCTAAATATTCAATCGCGCGACACGCATATCACGCAACCACTTGGCTAAGATAGAGATCATTCAGGTTTCTTCAATGCGATAATAGCGCCGCAAAGAACTCTTCTCCGCTGCGCGACAACGCCACGTTCCAACCTTCCGCACGGCCCGCCAGCGGGGCCGACACCAGATCATCGCCCCGCCAGATCGACGGCGATGCCAGCAAACCCACCCTTGGGCGACCGGTTTCGCGCCAGTCGGGGCATTGTGCCAGACCTTCCTGCCCCAAGGCGCGCACCTCGACATCATCCACGTCTGGCGGTGCCTCGCCATCGGTTTCAAGGCATTGCACATGCCAACGCTGATCCCACGTTTCGTCCGGGCGCGCCGCAAGATCTCGCACGGCATTATATTCGCGACTGATCCAGATGTTGCCCTGATGGCGCGACACAATACTGCCATCGAGCGTAAAGCGGCGTCCGGCGCGGATTGCCGCGATCAGATCACTCATCGCGTTCCGGCGCGGCGGATATTCGGATCCGCTGACCCACATGACCGCGCGCACCAGTAAACGACGGGCGATTTCTTCGGGCAGGGTGCGAAACCGTTTCAGATCAATGACAATGTCGCCATCCACAACATGGCTGGTTTCGCGTGCTGCCAGAAAACTGTGCCAGTCCAGCGCATCCCGGGCCTTGCCCATCTGTTCGGCCACCTGCGCCAGAACCGGGGCCGTGATGCCCAATGGTGCCAGCACCTGCAGCGCGTTCCGCATTTTGATCCTGTCAAAGCGGGGGTCATCATTGCTGGGGTCATCGCTCCACTTCAGGTCGTGATGGCCAAGATAGGCGCGCAACTGGGCCCGCGATACATCCAGCAACGGGCGTACCAGCGTCACCCCGTTATGCACGCGGCGGGTGGCCATCGCGGCCAGCCCATCCACACCGGCCCCGCGTGACAGGCGCAGCAGAACCGTTTCCGCCTGATCATCGGACGTGTGCCCAAGCGCCAGAACCGGAATGTCGTTCTGACACGCCCATTCTGTCATCAGAAGGTAGCGGGCGCGCCGCGCCTGATCCTGTAGATTGCCGGTGTGATCCCAACCGGTCCAGCGCAGGATCGTGTGCGGAACATTCAGTGTCTTGCACAGATGCGCGACACTGTGCGCTTCGTCCGCAGACCCGGCGCGCAACCCGTGATCAACCGTGACAGCAAACAGGGCCGTACCCTGCGATTGGCAAAACCGCGTTAAAAGATGCAACAACGCGACGGAATTGCCCCCGCCCGACACCGCCACCCCAAGCCGGTTTGGAGGAGAGGGCAGGAAATGCGCCGACACACCGCCCAGCAATCCGGACGTGTCATTGTCCGGTCTATGCGGTGTGTTTTTTGTCAAAGGCAGCCCAAGGCCTGCATCTGCTGCTGGGCCTGCGCAACGGTCGGGGATGTCGGAAAACGCACACCCACCTCGGAGAGGGTGACACATGCTTCGTTTTTCTGATCCAACCCGCCCAGAGCCGTACCAAGGTTCAGCAACGCTTCTGGCGCAAGTGGACCGGTCGGATTTCCGGTAAAGCTTTCCAGATAGGCACGCGCGGCCTCTCTTGTATCGCCCAGCGCATCCAGCGCCTTGCCGCGGCTTAGAGCGGCCTGCGCCGCCAACGGCCCGCCCGGATAGGTCTGGCTGAAGGTTTTGAACTGATCTGCCGCAGCCTGATAATTTCCGGCCGCCAGCGCTTCGCTTGCCTTGTCAAAATCGGCCTGTTCCCCCATCGCAAGTTCGGTGGTGGGCGTTTGGGGCGCGGTTGTTGGCGCGATACTGCCTTGGGTTTGCGGCAATGCGCCGCCGCCCAGCGTCGTTGTTTCGCCCAACTGGCTGACGTCGCCACCTTCCAGTTCGACCAGACGGAATTCCAGATCGCCGATCCGGTTGGTCCCGTCTGTGACAACACGGTTGACCCTGAATTCAAGCTGTTCGGTCTTGGACGTCAGGCGCTGCAATTCGGATTCGATGTTGTTCAGCCGGTCCAGCGTTGAACCGCCCGACACATCCACGCCGGGCGATCCTGTTGTCGATAATTCGCGTTTCAGGCGCTGCACCTCGACGAAAAGCACTGTCAGTTCCTGACGGATATCCGCCAAAGTCTGCTGATCCTGCGCGGCCGCGTGCTGCGGCAGCAATGCAGTGATCCAGAACGTCAAGGCAACAACAACAGCACGCATCTCGATTTATCCTGTCAAACCAGAGGACAGCACCGTCACGGCGCGCCGGTTCTTGGTATAACATGCCTCGTCGCTGCACACTTCGATCGGGCGCTCCTTGCCGTAGCTCACGACCTTAAGCCGGTTTTCCGCAACACCGCGCGAAATCAGGTATTCCCGTACCGCGTTGGCGCGGCGTGCGCCCAGCGCAAGGTTGTATTCGCGTGTGCCCTGTTCATCGGCATGGCCTTCGATCACGGCAACATAATCGGCGTTTGTGGTCAGCCATGTCGCCTGCCCGTTCAACACCTGAATGTAATCCGGCGAAATGGTCGACTGGTCCACAGCGAACAGAACCCTGTCGCCGACAGCCTGCTGGAAATAGGCAACCGATGTCGGATCAGACACGCTGCCCGCGGCATTGGAGCCGGCACCGTTCAGGGCATTGCCGCCCGTATTGTCAAACCGGTTGGGATTGGTACAGGCAGCCAGGGCCAGGCCTGCTGTCAGAATAACGGCTTTGGTTAGGAAATTCATTTTGCTCGCCTCATGATGAGATTACGTTTTTTCTTTTGGTCTTTATTAGCACAGTTGCCATGCTTTGTGAACGCAACGGCAACCGGGCCGGTTTCAATTTTGCAGGGGCGACCAGGACGGGTCTGATGCCCCTTCCGGTGTGCGCACGGGTTTAAGGTTTCGCCCCGAAATATCAACAGAATAAAGCGAAGCCCGACCACCGGCCCCCTGGGTTTCGCGGGTGAACATCAAAACACGGCCGTTGGGGGCCCATGTCGGGCCTTCATCCAGAAAGGACGCCGTCAGCAGGCGTTCTTCGCTGCCATCCAGCCGCATGACACCGATGTGAAAGCGCCCGTTGTTCTGCTTGGTAAAGGCCACCAGATCACCACGTGGCGACCAGACCGGCGTGCCATAGCGCCCCTGCCCGAAACTGATCCGGCGCGCCTCGCCACCACTGGCGGGCATCACATAAAGCTGTTGGGAACCGGACCGGTCACTTTCAAACACGATCTGGCTGCCGTCGGGCGAATAGCTGGGGGCTGTTTCAATCGACGGCGCATCGGTCAGGCGCGCACCTGATCCGCTTGCGATATCCAACGTGTAGATATCCGTGTTCCCGCCTTGGGTCAGTGAATAAACCACCGTCTGGCCGTTGGGCGCAAACCTTGGCGCAAAGCTCATCGTGCCGTCCTGTTGTTGCAAGACACGGCGCTGTACGTTGCCGACATCCAGCACATAGATGCGCGGAAATCCGGTTTCATAGCTGGTGTAAAGAACCCTGTCGCCATTCGGGGAAAAGCGCGGCGCCAGCACGATGGCTTCGCTGCCGGTCAGGTACTGCACATTGGCCCCGTCATAATCCATGATCGCCAGCCGTTTCTTGCGGTCATCCTTGGGGCCGGTTTCGGACACAAACACCACACGGCTGTCAAAATAGCCGCCTTCGCCGGTGATCCGGCTATAGACCGTATCGGCCACCTTGTGCGCGATGCGCCGCCAGCCATCGACCGTGCCCGCCAGTTGCAGACCGCTGCCCAGTTCCGCACCGGAAAACACATCATACACACGGAATTTGACCGTTAGCGTGTTGCCCGACACGTTCACCGCACCGGTCACCAGCGCCTGCGCGTTTATCGCTTTCCAGTCGGCGTATTGAACGGGGGCCGCAAAATCACTGATCTGCGAGATATAGGCGCTGGCCGGAACCTCGCGGAACAGGCCGGTGCCTGTCAGATCGTCGGCGATCACGCGGGCGATATTGGCACCGTATTCACCCGCTGCACCGGATTCCGGCACAAAATTCGGCACCGCATAGGGCAGCGGTTCGATCACCCCTTCGGTGATTTCGATCCGCAAGGGGCCGTTCTGGGCAAAGGCGGGCAAGCCAAACAGGGTCAGACACAACAGGAGGGTCGCAAGATGTCGCATCATTTCAACCTCATTCCTTCCGGATTAAACGTCATTTCGATGTCACGCCACTGACTATACTTTTCAGGCGGCAGATCAAAGCCGTTTGCGCCACACCTTATAATGGCCCGACGCGCCGCGCCAAAGGCCTGATCGGCGGCCGCCGCAGATCCGCCCGAACTGCTGAGCATCCGGATCGACGCGGTTTGCGGCTTGCCATCTTCTGTCAGGCTGACCGCAACCACCACGGTCGTATTCAACGCATCGGTCGACAGCGATCCGACATTCCAGCAATTTGACACCGCCACGCGCAGCGCATCGCGCTCCCCTGCCGACAGCGGCGGGCCGCTGGGCGCGGATGGTTCTGGCGTTCCACCCAGTGCTTCGGCTAGGGCCGCGTTCACCGCAGCGTCGGTATTTTCCGCAGGCGGGGTCGGCGCAGCCGGTTGCGCCGCAGGCGTCGGGGCGGGTGCAGGGGCCGATGGCCGGTTGGCAGGGGGCCGGATCGAGCGCGCGGGCGCAGCGGTTGCTTCGGTCACGATCTGGGTTGTCGCCGCTTCGGGCGCGGTGGCCTCTTGCGGTTCCTGCTCGACGGCGTCACCGGTTTCCTCTGCGGTCACCGCCTCTTGCGTTGTGTCCGCGGGCGCGGCCTCGGGGTCAGGTTCTGCCACGGGTTCGGGCGCCACGCGGTCTGCGGGGCGCGGCACGGCCTGTTCCGCCACTTCGGGGGCCAGAACGGCCACATCTTCAGGCGGGCTTGGCGGTGTGGGCGGCGTGTCTTCAACCACTGTTTCCGGTGGCGTCGGCGGCGTCGGCGGGACGGGAATATCCTGTGGCGGTTTCTGGGATTGCTCCGGCGCGGACTGGTTCGTGGTTGTATCGGGGGCAGATGCGACATCAGGCGTCGCCTCGCCCGGATCTGGGGACTGGGGCAATGCCACTTCGGTGGCCGATTGCGGTGCATCCTGCGCTGCGATCATCGCGGCATATTCCGCACCGGAAATCACCGACACTTCGGTGATCTGGAACGGCAAAGGGTCAGCCGAAAACACCCCGCCGAACAACGCCCAGCTGATCAGGCCGATATGGCCCGCGCCCGAGATATAGTTGGCCTTATCCATTCCAGACCTCACGCGGCAGCCTTAACCGCCGCTGTCGAGTGACGGGCCGCCGATATCGGTCACCAGACCGATATTGGAAAACCCGCCCGCATTCAGCGCGCCCATCACCTGCATCACATCGCTGTAGGGCACCGCCCCGTCCGCGCGCAGGAATATCCGGTCACTGTCGCGTTCTGCTGCAATGGCGCGCAGCTTCGTGACCAGTTCGTCGCGCGCGGTTTCGGTGGTTTGTATCTGGATCAGGCCCTCTGCCGTCAGCGTGACGGTCAGCGGTTCTTCCTGATCTGCGGGCAATGCGCCGGCGGCGGTTTTGGGCAGTTCCACCGGCACACCCACGGTCAGCAACGGGGCTGCGACCATGAAAATGATCAGCAGCACCAGCATCACATCGACAAACGGTGTAACGTTGATTTCCGCCATCGGGCGGGTGCGGTTGCGACGGCCCCGTCGCCGCCCGCCACCTTGAGGAGCCTGAACACCTGCGCCCATGACCTAACTGTCCAACTGGCGGCTGAGGATGGTGGCAAATTCATCCGAAAAGGATTCGTATCCCTGAATGATCCGGTCACTGTCCGCGCTAAGCTTGTTATACATGATCACGGCAGGGATCGCCGCCAACAGGCCCAGACCGGTGGCCAGCAACGCCTCGGCGATACCGGGTGCAACGACGGCCAGATTGGTGTTTTGCTGTTCCGCGATTTCGATAAAGGCGTTCATGATGCCCCAGACCGTCCCGAACAACCCGACAAACGGCGCGGTCGACCCGACCGTGGCCAACACCTGAAGCCCGCGCTGCAAATCTTCGGCTTCCTTGTTGATCGCCACATCCATCGACCGGTCGATGCGCGCCGTGGCCCCCGCGATCAACCCGCCATCGTTGCGGTGCGATCTGCGCCATTCCATCATACCGGCGGCAAAAATCTTTTCCGAACTGCCGCGCGGTTGTGGCCCGATCTGTTCAAACAGTCCGTCCAGCGGTTCGCCCGACCAGAACGAACGATCAAACGCCGCCGCTTCGGCGCGGGCGGCGCGGTAATCAATCAGCTTGCGAATGATAATGCTCCACGCCCAGAACGAGGCGATGATCAGCATCAACATCACGAGTTTAACGATAAAAGTGGCGCGCGCGAAAAGGCCCCACATGGAAAAATCAATTTCCTGCGCCAGTGCCAGCGTTTCTGCTTCCATTTGCCTGCTCTTTGTTGGTGGCCGTTGGGTGGCCTTATTGCAAATCACGCTACTGCATACCCGCAGCAATTGCCAACAGTTCAGCGTCACAAGCCTGTGTTAATGTAGCATTAAGCGGATGTTTGCTGGCAATCTGGCGGGCTGGCCGCTGTCGGACAGGCAAACGATCGTCACGACAGCCGAAAACAGCAGATCGGACCCGCGCCGCACATCCTGTTTCATCACCAGCCGCGCGCCCGTGACCGCCTGCGTTGCGGTTTCAACAACAAGGTCATCGTCAAAGCGGGCCGGCATCAGATAATCCGCCTCGACACGGCGCACCGCAAAGGCGACGCCGTCCCGTTCTTTCATCTGGCGCTGGTCAATCCCCAGCCCGCGCACCCAATCGCTGCGCGCCCGTTCGATGTAGCGCAGATAATTGGCGTAATAGACAATGCCCGCCATATCGGTGTCTTCGTAATAAACGCGGATCGGGAATGTGTGGATCATTGTGCCTTGTCCTGTCGGGCAAACAGGCGCAGCGCGAAACTGGCATCCTGTGCCGCATGCGGCAGCATCGGGTCATAGGCGGCGCGGATCAGCGCACCGATATCTGGGCGCAGCACCGCGGCGCCGTTGGGCAGGACGGCAAGCGGGGACTGATCGGAAAACGCGCGATCCGACCATAACAAGACAGATTGCACCATTTGCGACAGGGCCAGCGTGTCGGCCGGAACCGCCGACAGATGTTCATCCATCCGCAGGAACACGAAACAGGCCTTGATCGCGCCCTGTTCGTCAAAGCGGAAAATACGGTACTGGTTGGCCGAGGCGGCCTGCAATCTTTCAACCAGCGGGGCCAGATCGGGCACCAGACGGTCCAGATCGGGCACGCCGAGCAGTTCATCCCACTCCGCCATGAAAAAAACCATGAGGTTGCTGCCCAGTTCCGGATCGGTTTCGGCCATATGATGGCCCGCAAGTACCATCACAGCCTCAAGCGCGCCCTTGAACACGCTGAGCGTTTCGTCCTGAACGCCGAACATCACCGGCGCAATCGGGCGGCCCCAACGCGCAAAGGCAAATTGACCGTCGGCGCGGGTAAACAGGGTTTCAATCTCGTCCGGTGTCACGGGTATCCTCTTGGTCTTCAGGTATCAAACAGGTCGCCGCCGCCCTTGGGCGCGGCCAGCCCCAGATGCGCCCACGCCTTGGGGGCCAGCATTCGCCCGCGCGGCGAGCGTTGCAACAATCCCTGTTGCAGCAAAAACGGTTCGATCACCTCTTCCAGCGCATCGCGGCTTTCCGACAGGGCCGCCGACAGGGTTTCGATGCCCACGGGACCACCGGCATAGTTTTCCGCGATCAGCCGCAAATAACGCCGGTCGGCCCCGTCCAGCCCCAGATGATCCACCCCCAGCCGCGTCAGGGCGCGATCCGCCAGTTCCTGCGTGACGGTGCCGTCGCCCTCGACGACGGCAAAATCCACCACACGGCGCAGCAACCGCCCCGCAATACGCGGCGTGCCGCGCGCGCGGCGCGCAATTTCGCGTGCCCCCGCCTCGTCCGCCGGCGCGCCCAGTTTGACCGCATTGCGCGTCACGATCTGGTGCAACTCGTCCACGGTGTAGAATTGCAGCCGCGTCGGGATGCCAAACCGGTCGCGCAGGGGCGTTGTCAGCAAGCCCATGCGCGTTGTGGCCCCGACCAGCGTAAAGGGCTGCAATTCGATCCGCACGGTGCGCGCCGCCGGACCTTCGCCGATCACAAGGTCCAGTTCGAAATCTTCCAGCGCGGGATACAGCACTTCTTCTACCGCGGGATTCAGGCGGTGAATTTCATCGATGAACAGCACATCGCGCGCTTCCAGATTGGTCAGGATCGCCGCCAGATCACCCGCTTTGGCCAGAACCGGCCCCGATGTCATCCGGAACCCCACGCCCAGTTCGCGCGCCATGATCTGCGCCAGCGTGGTTTTGCCCAATCCGGGCGGGCCGTGGAACAGCGTGTGGTCCATCGCCTCGCCGCGCATTTTCGCGGACTGGATGAACACCCGCAGGTTGGCACGCGCTTCGGCCTGCCCGACAAAATCGTCCAGCAATTGCGGGCGCAAAGCGCGATCACTGTCTTCGGGCAGCGGATCGGGGCGCAGAATGGGGTCTGTTTGCGTCATAGGGGCGTTCGATCCAAGGGGCGGGTGCGGTCCATTCACCCTAGCCTTTTGGTGCCAGCAGTTTCAATGCGGCGCGGATCAGATCCGGCGTTTGCGCCTCGGGCGCTTCACCTGCGGCTTGGGCAACGGCACCCGCCGCCTCGCCCGGGGCGTAGCCAAGATTGGACAAGGCCGACAGCGCATCGGCCTGCGCCGAGGAAGACCCTTGCGGCGCTGCGGCCGGAGTCGCCACCGTTTCAATCACATCCGCGTCTTCTTGGGCCGGTGCGGTGCCCATCGCGGCGGCCACCGTGCCGCCCATCGCCATCACGCCGGGGGCCTTGTCTTTCAGATCAAGAACCACGCGCTGCGCGATCTTTGGCCCGATGCCCTTGGCCGCCTTGACCGCGTTCCAATCGCCCAGCGCAATCGCGCGGCCCACGCCATCCGGCCCCAATGTGCCCAGAATGGCCAGCGATGCCTTGGCCCCGACGCCCTGAACCGAGGTCAGCAACCGATGCCATTCCTTTTCCACCAATGTGGGAAAACCGAACAACTGCATCAGGTCCTCGCGCACCACAAGATCGGTATAAAGCGACACAGCCTGCCCCGTCGCGGGCAGACCGGACAGTGTGCGATCGGAACAATAGACCAGATATCCGACGCCGCGCACGTCAATCAGAATGTGATCTGCCGCGCGATATTCGATCCGTCCTGTCAGTTTGCCGATCATGCGCTGGCCTTTTGCACCGCGGCGGCCAGAACGCCTGCCGATTTGGCGTGATGGGCGTGGCAAATGGCAATCGCAAGCGCATCGGCAGCATCGGCATTGGCAATCTCGACGCCCGGCAATTGCATCCGCACCATGTGATCCACTTGCGCTTTGGCCGCGTGCCCGACCCCGACAACTGTTTTCTTGACGGTGTTCGGGGCATATTCCCCGACGGGCAATCCGGCTTGCGCTGGCACAAGCATGGCAATGCCGCGCGCCTGCCCCAGCTTCAGGGTCGCCGCGCCATCCTTGTTCACGAATGTCTGTTCAACCGCGGCGGTGTCCGGCGCATATTGCGCGATCACCAGTGTCAGTTGCGCGTGCAGCGACAGCAACCGTTGCGCCAAATCCGCACCATCCGACCGGCAAACACCATTTGCGACATGGCTGAGGCGGCTGCCCTGAACCAAAATGATGCCCCATCCAAGGTTTCGAAGTCCGGGATCAATCCCAATCACCCGCATGCCTGCCCCTGCCTTGTGCAAATTGTTGCTTTTTTGATGCACTAGCACGAAAGGCGAACAAACGCCAAGCGTTTCGCGCCATCGGCCAAAAACGACATTTGCGCCTTCGGGCGCGACCACGACGGCCAGATTCGCCATTCCAGAGCACAAAAGCGACGCCAAGAACGGCTAATTTTTGTAAAGATTACGGCAGTTTACGTCATATTTTCAGCCATGCAGCCATTGCATATCGCACATGCAGAAACACAGCTTGCCGAAAACATATACCCCCCCTACATGCCCCTCAGACGAACAAACGCAACAGCGAACACTCTAATAGAAGGAAACGAGAAATGGCCGCTTTTGACACAACCCGCACCTCCTACGGCTCCACCGGCTTTGCAGCCCGCATCGGTTCCGCAGTCTCCACCGTTCTGGGCATGATCGCCACATGGAACGATGCCCGCGTAACCCGCAACTCTCTGGCACAATTGTCGGATCGTGAACTGGACGATATCGGTCTGGTCCGTGGCGACATCGATACAGTTGCAAATTCGCACGCCCGTATCTGAAAACGTCCCAGCCTGAATTTGGCTGCAAAAAATCAAAGCCGCGTCGTCTGATTAAGACACGCGGCTTTTTCATTTTTCCGGATTGCAATGATCCTGGGGCCTGCGACGCAGATCAGATTATCGCAGGATTGGCCCCAAATGGCCCGCTATGAACCTGGTGGCACCATCCGGCTGCATGGCCCAAGCGCCAACTTTTTCGACATATGTTCCGTCCCGCAGATTTGCCAGACGATCATCATAGGTGGTGGGCCCAAGTGTGGCCAGCAAGAACCCCTTGAATCCGAAGAACGCGATCAGCAAAAGCGCGATGCCTTTGACCGGCACCTGCATCCGGGGCCGGACAGGTTGCGCAACAATAAGGCCGTCAGAGCGCAGCTTGGTCGTATAACCGCGTTCCATAGCCTGATGCTTGCGACCGATCTTTCGCAAGCGCTTGTTAAATTCTACATGTGCGTCAACCATAAAAAACCTCGAACAATCAAACCTCAACTTACGGATTATGCATAAACCGCAATTGTGGCAAAAAAGGGGCAAATCGACGAAATGCGGTCAAAACAAGGCACTAGTCGGTGGTTTTCCGCAAAGTGAGCGTCGTCCATTCAACAATCTCGTCGCGTGACACCAGATTGAAGCCATTGCGTGAATAAACGGAAATCACCTCATCGGCCTGTTCGTTCAGGATACCGGACAGAATCGCATACGCACCGGGCGCGGCGTGGGTGTTCATCTCTGGTGCCAAAGCAACCAGCGGCCCTTTCAGGATATTGGCAAAGATCAGATCGAAGGGCGCGCATGCGGTGATATCGGAGTGATCAAAGCCGGCGGCCTCGACGCAGCGCACCCGGCCTTCCAGCCCGTTCGCGCGCACATTGGCCATGGCCACATCCACTGCGACCTGATCTATGTCGCTGGCCAGCACGTCATCCGGCCAGATCCGCGCCGCGGCCATGGCCAACACGGCGGTGCCGCAGCCAATATCGACAACCGATTTTCCCACAAATCCGTTCTGCGCCAGCCGGTCCAGCGCGCGCAGGCACCCCAAGGTTGTGCCATGGTGTCCCGTACCGAATGCCATCGCCGCCTCGATCAGCAACGGTTCGACATCGGGGTCGGTTGGCACCTGATCGGCATCGTGGCTGCCATAGACAAAAAACCGCCCCGCCACCACGGGTTTCAGTTCCCGCCGTACATGGGCCACCCAATCTGTTTCCGGCAACTCGGACACGACAAATGGTTTCGCATCAAACGCCGCCGCCATCAGGGCCAGTGCGCTTTCGTCGGGTTCATCCGTGAAATAGCCGCCGACTTCCCACAGGCCCGAACCATCTTCGACCTCGAACACGCCAATGCCCGTCGGTTCAGGGGTCAGCCGTTCCATGGCTTCGCCCAGACCTTCGGCCTGTGATTTCCCCGTTAATGTGGTCAAGGCCGTGAAAGTTGGCATTATCGTCTCCGGAAACGGTTGATGTCCCGCCACCCGCGGCGGGTTTCAAGATCAAGCTCGGGGGGTGCAGTACCGATATTCCTGACAAAGTGCCAGCCCCACAGGGCCGCAAGCAGACCGACCAGCACAGCCAGCACAGCCTGCGCATAGATCACACCGGTGGCCCCGAAGATGCCCGCCATCCAAACAGCGGCAGGCAGGGTCAGAACGCCATCGCGCGCCCAGGTCAGCAGGGTGGCGCGGGCCGGTTTGCCCAGCGTATTAAAGGCTGCGTTGGCCACAAAAAACGCACCCGTGAACAGGAATGCGCCCGCGCCGATATGGGTGAACGCCCGCAACACCGCGATGCCATCCGGCCCAAGGCCGAACGCCGCACCGATCATCGGCCCGCTCAGCACCAGCACGGACCAGACAGCCAGCGTATACAGAACGCAAAACACCATCGCATCGCGGAAAATCGCGCTGAGCCTGTCATACTGGCCCGCGCCGAAATTCTGCCCGAAAATACCGCCGATGGCCCCTGCAAGCGCGAATATCCCGCCGAAGGCCACCACCGTCAGGCGGCTGACAACGGCCCACCCTGCCACGGCGTCATCCCCGAACTGCGACAGAACCGAGGTGAGAACGTAATTGCCGAACGGCGTTGCCATCTGGGTCAGGATTGCGGGTGCGGCAATCGCCACAAACGGGCGCAGGTGGCGCTGCATGTTGTTGATATCGGGCCAATCGATCAGATCATGCACCCGTGTTGCAAAGACCAGCGCCGCCGTCACCAACACAAGGCGCGAAATGTTCAACCCGATTGCGGCCCCGTCCAGCCCCAGACCCAGCCCGATGATCAGCAACGGATCCACAAAGATCGAAACCGTGCCAGACCAGAATGTGACATACATGGCCCGCCGCCCGTCGCCTTCGGCCCGCAACACGCCGCTGGCCACCAGCCCGATCACCATGAATGTCAGCGATGGCAGCGTCATCGCCAGATACCGCGCGGCAAGATCCAGCGTTTCCCCCGTGGCACCGGCCAGTTCCAGAATGTCGTAGCGGAAATAGATCACCACACCCGCCAAGACCGCCTGCATGACAAAGCCGAACGCCGCGGCACTGCCTGCCTGCCGTCGTGCCTCGGCCTGTTCACCCCGCCCGATCGACCGGGACACAAGTGCGGTGGCCGCGATCATCAGCCCCACACCCGACGACACCGAAAAGAACTGGATCGCAAAAGAAAACCCGATTGCCGCGACAAGGCGCGCATCGCCCAATTGCGAAATCCAGAACAGATTGGCGGCATCGACCAGAAAAACGAACGTGATTCCCAGTGCGCCGGTGGCCGTCATCCGCGACACATGGCCCATTGTGGACCCGGTCAGGAACCGGCCTTGGGCCATGTTTTATTCGGCCGCAGCCGGTGCAAACCGGGTGAAAATCGTTTCGTTCCCCGGTTCGGGATGGCGCGGGATCATCATCGCAAGGATCAGCGAAATGCCCGCCATGCCCGCAGCCAGCGCGAACACCGCGCCGGGTGAGAGCAGCCACAACAGGCCAAGCCCCACGGGCAGGAACACGGCCGCGATATGATTGATGGTAAAGGCCACGGCGGCGGTGGGTGCAATATCGCCCGGATCGGCAATTTTCTGGAAATAGGTTTTCAGCGCCAGCGCCAGCGCGAAAAACAGATGGTCCACCACATAAAGCGTGGCCGCCAGAAGCACGCCCCAGCCGAAAAAGTAGATGCCGCCATAGGCCAGAAAAACGATGATCAAACCCACATATTCAAAGCACAGCGTGTTGCGTTCGCCAAACACCGCCACGGCCTTGCCCATGAACGGGCCGAAGATCATGTTGGCCAGAAGGTTGATCAGGTAAAGCGCCGTCACCTCGTGCACAGCAAAGCCGAATTTTTCGACCATCATGAACCCGGCAAATACCACAAATATCTGACGCCGCGCGCCCGACATGAACTGCAGCGCGTAATACAGCCAGTAGCGTTTGCGCAGGATCAGCCGTTTGATTTGCGGGTTCGGGGCCTCGAACTGGGGATAGGCCAGCAGACAGAACAGCGCGATTGCGGCGGTCAGCCCCCCCGACAGCAGATAGACGATGTTGTAGGTCAGCCCCAGCGGTTCCCACAGCAACACAATCAGGCCGTAGGAACACAACGTCGCCGCTGATCCGGCCGCCACCAGCCAGCCCAGCACCTGCGGCGCGCGGTCTTTGGGCAGCCACTGCAATTGCAGCGACTGGTTGACCGTTTCGTAATAGTGAAACCCGATCGAGGACAGCATCGTGATGGACAGAATGCCGCTCAAAGTGGGAAACCACGCCGTGATCGCCGTGGCCACGCCCAGCAGGATCAGCGACACGAGGCCAAGCACCTGTTCGCGCACGAAAATGATGATGGCTATCACCCCAACGGCCAGAAACCCCGGGATTTCGCGCACGGTGTGCAGCAGGCCGATATCGCCGCCGTCAAAATCGGCAACTTCGATCACAAAATTGTTCAGCAGGGCAGACCAAGTTGCGAACGCAATCGGCATCGCCGCCGCCATCAGAAACAGCAGCGTAATCGGGCGACGCCAGAGCGGCAGCGCACCAGCATCGGCAAGGCGAACAATTCGGGCCATGCGGAGTTCATAGGCCGATCCCGCCGCGCTGGCGAGAGACAAAAGCACACATCTGATCTGCATCAAAGTGGATGGGGGGCCGGATGGTGTACACATTCAAAAATACGTATGCAGATATATGAGGCCGGATATGGACCTGATTGCACTGGTGGAACGGATTGGCGAGGCCCCGACAGCCGCCCTGTTCGGGCTGATCACGGGGTTGACCTTCGGCATTGCCGCGCACCGATCCAAATTCTGTTTGCGCGCCGCCACGGTCGAATTTGCGCGCGGGTCGATGGGGCCCGCCGTGGCCGTCTGGTTGCTGACATTTTCAACCGCTTTGGTCTGGGTGCAGGGGGCAAGCCTGCTGGGCCTGATGCGCGCAGAAGATGCCCGCATGATGGCCGTCGCCGGAAGCTGGTCGGGCGCGATCATCGGCGGATTGATGTTCGGCATCGGCATGGTACTGGCGCGCGGCTGTTCGGGCCGTTTGCTGGTGCTGGCCGCCACCGGCAACATGCGCTCTATCGTGTCGGGCCTGATATTTGCGGTGGTCGCACAGATGAGCCTTGGCGGATGGCTGACCCCCGCACGGGAATATCTGGCGGGGCTTTGGGTCACGCCGGGCGGGCGCAATGTTGATCTGCTTTCGACCAGCGGAATGCCGGATTACATGGGGCTGGTTATGGGCGTCGCATTGGCGGTTCTGGCGCTTGAAATCTCGCGTCGCAACCGGATCGGGTTCGGGCGGCTTGTCTTTGCCTCGGGGGTCGGGTTTGCCGTGGCTGTGGGATGGGTTCTGACATTCGGGCTGTCGCAGGTGGCGTTCGAACCTGTCCAGATCGAAAGTGCCACGTTTACAGGCCCTTCCGCCCACACACTGATGTATTTTCTGGATCGCAATGCGGTGCTGGAATTTGATATCGGCCTTGTACCCGGGGTCTTTATCGGGGCGCTGATTTCCGCCGCGCTGACGCGCGAGTTGCGCTGGCAGGCTTTTGACAATGCGCTGGTCATGCGCAAGGCGATGATCGGCGCGGTTCTGATGGGGTTTGGCGGCATGCTGGCGGGGGGCTGTGCCATCGGCGCAGGCGTGACCGGCGGATCAATCTTTGTGGCCACTGCGTGGCTGGCGCTGTTCTGCATGTGGATCGGGGCCATGGCGACAGATTACCTGATTGATCAGAAACATCTGGCAACTGCCTGATATAAATAACTTAGTAGAAACTCTGCGGGTCGATATCGACGGCAAGGCGCAGATCGCCCTTCAGGCGAAACTGGCTAATCCATGCGCTGACCGCCTGTTGCAGCGGTGCGCCCTTGTCGGCCTTGACCAAAAGCCGCACGCGGTGACGCCCGCGAATACGCGCAATCGGGGCGGGCGCGGGCCCGAACACCTGCGCCCCGATCCGGCGCAGGGGCGCATCGCGCCGCGCCATGTCATTGCCCAGATCAAACACCTGCGCCACATCCGCCGAGGACAGGATGATCCCCGCCATACGCCCGAACGGGGGCACACCCGCTTGTGCGCGTTCGGCCGCTTCGGCAGTCCAGAACCCTGTTTCATCCCCCGCGAGAATCGCGCGGATCACCGGATGATCGGGCTGGTAGGTCTGCAACAGCGCCGTGCCAGCCTTGTCTGCCCGACCGGATCGCCCCGCCACCTGCCGCATCAGCTGGAATGTGCGCTCTGCCGCGCGAAGATCGGACCCTTGCAACCCCAGATCGGCATCGATCACACCGACCAGCGTTAACAACGGAAAATTGTGCCCCTTCGCAACAAGTTGCGTGCCAATGATAATGTCGGCCTGTCCTGCGGCGATGCCCTCGATCTCGGCCTTGAGGGCGCGCGCGCTGCCGTACATATCGGAACTGAGCGTGGCAATGCGTGCATCGGGAAAACAGGCCGCCGCTTCTTCGCCCAACCGTTCCACCCCGGGGCCGACGGGGGCAAGACGGTCTTCGGCATCGCAGGACGGGCACCGTTCGGGGATCGGTTTGCTTTCGCCGCACTGGTGGCAGACCAGCCGTTTCAGAAACCGGTGTTCCACCATGCGCGCATCGCAATGGTCACAACCGATCTGGTGCCCACAGGCCCGGCACAGCGTGATCGGCGCATAGCCACGCCGGTTGATGAACAGCAGGGATTGTTCGCCCTTGGCCAGACGGTCCTGCACCGCGCTTTGCAAGCTGGGGGAAATCCAGCGATCCGACGGAAGCGGTTCAACACGCATATCAATGGCCTGCATGTCGGGCATCACCGCCGCCCCGAACCGCGTGGTCAAATCCAGCCTGTCGTATTTTCCGGCCTGCGCGTTGGTCCAGCTTTCCAGCGAAGGTGTGGCGCTGGCCAGAACCACGCGCGCGCCGCAAATCGAGGCCCGCAACACGGCCATATCGCGTGCGTTGTAAAGCACACCGTCTTCCTGTTTGTAGGATGTATCGTGTTCTTCATCGACCACGATCAGGCCCAGATTCTGGAACGGCAGAAACAGGGCCGACCGCGCCCCGACAACCAGTTGCGCGCCCCCCTGCCCGATCATGCGCCATGTGCGCCGCCGTTCTGTCATTGTGACGCCGGAATGCCATTCGGCAGGTTGCGCCCCGAACCGCGCCTGAACGCGGGTCAGAAATTCGGCCGTCAGGGCAATTTCGGGCAGCAGCACCAGCGCCTGCCGTCCCATCGCCAGACATTCTGCCACCGCTTCCAGATAAACCTCGGTCTTGCCCGAACCGGTGACACCGCGCAGCAATGTGGTGCCATAGGTTTCGGCGCGCACCGCCTGTTTTAATGTGGCAGCACCGGTCGCTTGATCCGCTGTCAATTCCTTGCCGGGCAAACTTGGGTCAAGCCGCGCAAACGGCATATCACGCGGGCTGTCTTCCTCGTGTACGACACCTTGCGCCGTCAGCCCCTTGATAACCGACGTTGACACGCCCGCCGCGTCAGCCAGTTCTTTTAGTGTAAAGGCAAGCCCGCCATATTCTTCCAGCGCATCCAATACGCGGGTCCGCGCGGCGGTGGCGCGATCGGGTTCACCTGTGCCACGCCGGTACACCTTGCGCATCGAGGGCGGATCGCCCAGCCCCGGCGCACGGGTGGCCAGACGCAGCATCGCCGGCATCGGCGTCAGCGTATAATCGGCCGCGCGGCGCAGAAATTCGCGCATTTCCTCGCGCATTGGCGCGGCATCCAGCACCCGAATGACCGAGCGGATTTTGGACAGGTCATAATCGCCCTGCCCCGCGCCCCACACCACACCCAGCACCTTGCGCGGGCCCAGCGGCACCTCGACAAAGGCACCGCGCTGGCAGCCGCCTTCGGGGGCCTTGTAATCCAGCACCCGATCCAGCGGCTGGGCGGTCAACACCCCCACCAACGTACCTTCATCAAAGAATTGCGGATCGGTCACGCGGCCTCGTTCATGGATTCAGGGTTTCAGCGTCGCAGATCATGAGGTAAAGCCATCGCAAGCCAACGCCAACCCATCAAAGGATCGCTGCCCATGAAATTTTTTGTCGACACCGCCGAAATCAACGAAATCGCAGAACTGAATGATCTGGGCATGGTCGATGGCGTGACAACGAACCCGTCGCTGATCATGAAATCGGGCCGCGACATTCTGGAAGTGACCAAGGAAATCTGTGATCTGGTCGATGGTCCTGTCAGCGCCGAAGTGGTCGCAACCGAAGCAGACGCGATGATTGCCGAGGGGCGCAAACTGGCCAAGATCGCGGACAACATCGCCGTTAAGGTGCCGCTGACATGGGCCGGCCTGAAGGCGTGCAAAACCCTGTCGGGCGAAGGCAATATGGTCAACGTCACCTTGTGTTTTTCGGCCAATCAGGCGCTGCTGGCGGCCAAGGCCGGAGCGACCTTTATCAGCCCCTTTATCGGGCGTCTGGACGATATCAATCTGGACGGCATGGACCTGATCGCGGACATTCGCACGATCTATGACAATTACGGCTATGACACCGAAATTCTGGCGGCATCGATCCGCACGGTCAATCACATCACGCAAAGCGCGCTGATCGGGGCGGATGTCATCACCGCACCGCCCGCAGTGATCAAAAAGCTGGCCGATCATCCGCTGACCAAGTCCGGCCTTGACGCCTTTTTGGCAGATTGGGAAAAAACAGGTCAAAAAATCCTGTAAGTCATGTTATAGCCGAACAAATCGGTAAGAGGTCGGTATGAGTGGACAGCCAAAAATAGAAGATGCGTTGCGTAAAACGATCATGTCGCAGCCTGATGTGATTCTGGATGATCAGGATGTGATGCAGGCGCTGGTTGCGGCGAATGAGAAATCGATGGGTGGCAACATCATCGATCTGCGCGGCATCGCAATGGAACGGCTGGAAGCGCGACTGGATCGATTGGAAGATACCCACCGCAGCGTGATCGCCGCCGCCTATGAAAATCTGGCCGGTACAAATCAGGTGCACCGCGCGATCCTGCGGATGCTTGACCCTGTCGAATTCGAAACGTTCCTGCGGGATTTGGGCGGTGAAGTGGCCGAAATTCTGCGGGTGGACGCGATCAAGCTGGTTCTGGAATCAGTCCAAAGCGAAGCCGACCCCGCCGTTGCGCGGCTTGACGGGGTTTTGAATGTCGCGGCACCCGGTTTCATCGAAAGCTACCTGAATGACGGGCGTGGCGACAACGCGCGTCAGGTCACATTGCGACAGGTTCAGGATGCATCCCCCTTTATCTACGGACAGCAGGCGGACTGGATTCGGTCCGAAGCCGCGCTGAGGCTGGATTTCGGCGAAGGCCGCCTGCCCGGGCTGCTGGTGATGGGCGCGGAAGACCCGCACCACTTTACCCCGCAGCATGGCACCGATCTGCTGGCGTTTTTCGCGGGCGTGTTCGAGCGTGCGATGCGCCGCTGGTTGTCTTGATCCGGATTTCACCCGCCGCACAGGACAGTCTGGCCCATTGGCTGGAAACACAAAAATCGCTTGATGGCGCGTCTGACAACACGATCACGGCCTATCGGGGCGATGTCAGCGAATTCATTGCCTTCATGAGCACACATCACGGGCAAAGCCAGGGCCTTGGGGCATTGGCCAAGATCAACGTGGCCGACATGCGTTCGTGGATGGCGCATATGCGCGGCACGGGAACGGGGGCCCGATCCCTTGCGCGCAAGCTGTCGGCGGTGAAATCCTTTTACCGCTGGCTTGCGACGCGCGAAGGGTTTGAGCCAACGGCTGTTCTGTCCACCCGATCACCCAAATTCCAGAAAAAGCTGCCCCGCCCGTTGGCCGAAGACGCGGCGCGCGCCATGATCGACACCGTTGAGTTGCAAAGCCAAAGCGATTGGGTCGCCGCACGCGATGTGGCCGTAGTGACTGTGTTGTACGGCTGTGGGTTGCGCATATCCGAAGCGCTGGGGCTGACTGGCAAAGAGGTGCCGCTGCCAGCGGTTTTGCGCATCGTCGGTAAGGGTGGAAAGGAACGTGTCGTTCCCGTGATTGATGCCGCACGTCAGGCCGTATCCACATATGTGCGCCTGTGCCCGCACCCGATGGAAGCCGACGAGCCGCTGTTTCGTGGCGTACGCGGTGGCCCGCTGAGCCCGCGCGCCATTCAAAAATCCATGGCAGCGGCACGCATGCAGCTTGGCCTGCCCGCGACCGCGACACCGCACGCCCTGCGCCACAGCTTTGCGACGCATCTGTTGTCGGCGGGGGGCGATCTGCGCGCGATACAGGAACTTTTGGGCCACGCGTCCCTGTCAACCACACAGGCCTATACGGCTGTCGATACAGCACGCCTGATGGAAGTGTACAACCGGACGCATCCCAAAGCCTGACAAGGGCCGGCCCCCGCGCTTTGCGGATAGACGCCGCGTTCCCGCAACTTGTCCGTGCCTCTTGCGCAACCTGTTGTCGCAGATCACCCGTCCGGTCCGGATTTCGTTTTGCAAATCCGGTGCGCTTGCGCCATGACGGACAGCATGACACCTCAACGCCAAGCTCTTGCAGTGCACCTGCTCACCGCCACCGGAGCCATTTTCGCGATGCTGGCCATGCTGGCCGCCGTCGATGAAAAATGGGACCTTATGTTTTTGTGGCTGGTCGTCGCCTTTGCCGTCGACGGAATAGACGGCCCGCTGGCGCGAAAATACCACGTCAAAAAATATGCGCCCGAATTTGATGGCGTTTTGATGGACCTGATTATCGATTACTTGACCTATGTATTCATTCCGGCTTTTGCGCTGTTCAAGTCGGGGCTGATGGACGGTTGGACCGGCTGGTTCGCGATTTTTGTCATCACCTTTGCCAGCGCGATGTATTTTGCCGACACCCGCATGAAAACAAAGGATAATTCCTTTTCCGGATTTCCCGGATGCTGGAATATGCTTGTGCTGGTTATTTTCGCGCTGGAGCCGAATTTCTGGGTTTCGCTCACTCTTGTCACGGCCCTTGCCATCGCAATGTTTCTGCCGCTGAAATTCGTGCACCCCGTGCGCACCGAGCGGTGGCGCATAGTCACTCTGCCAATGGCTTTGGCTTGGACGTTTTTTGCGGGATGGGCCGCATGGGTTGATTTTCATCCCGAAAGCTGGGCCCATTGGGGGCTGGTTGTCACCAGCCTTTATCTGACATTCGCCGGGATTGCGCAGCAGATCATTCCGGACAAAAACGCGGCTGACTGATCGTCAGATCAACAAACCGGCCGCCCCTTCGTGCCGCAACAATGCCACCTTGGTTTCTACACCGCCCGCGCCGGAAAACCCCGTCAATCCCTTGGCCCCCATCACCCGATGGCACGGGATGATCACCGGTATCGGGTTGCCGCCACAGGCCCCACCGACAGCCTGCGCAGGCGCACCCAGTGCCTTGGCGATGTCGCCATAGGTTTTTGTATCGCCAAACGGAATATCGGAAATTGCAGCACAAACCGCCTGCTGGAAGTCAGACCCACCCACCCTGAGCGGTAAATCAAACACCTTCAAGCGGCCCTCGGCATAGGCGCGCAACTGGCTGATTCCCTCCCGCAAGAGCGCGGTCGGTGCGCCATCGTTCTGCGATGTCCATTTCAACGTAACAATCGCGCCGTCGTCCTCGACAAGACCAAGGGGGCCGAATTGCGTATCTAGCGTGAGTGTTGCCATAGCTTACTGTGCGGTGCTTGGCGGTCTGGCGCAATCCGGAACCTGCGCATTACTGCCTTGCAATCTTCGTTGAAAGACGCCCTTGGCATTGGTATTATAGGTGCGCAGGCGTTCAATGATCCGGGCGAGTTCGGGGCGTCGGAAACCTGCTGCCTCATCCGAAATCATCGCCCTGACAAGATGCGTCAGGCAACCCTGATTTTCCTGAGCAACGACCCGATGGGCACACGCCGTTCGGTGATCCAGCAAAAAGGAAATGACCATGTCCAAAGGTAACAACAAGCGCGGCAATAAAGAGGCCAAGAAACCCAAGGCTGAAAAGCCCAAGGTTCTGGCCACCGCAAATTCAGGGGCCGCAAAGGCCCCGACCGTGATTGCCGGTAAATCTATCAAATAAGCTGATACGGTCGCAGGCGGAGTTACATCACATCCTGTAGCGTAAACGTTTGACCGTTATGGGTGAACGTGTCGCCCGCCTGCAGCCCTTCCATCGCCATGTAAATCGGGCTGGCGGTGGAAATACCCATATAGGTGGTCCCGTCACATTCGAACCGCTTGGTGGACGCCACAACGACAAAATGCCGGTTGTTGAACGCCACAACCGCCCCCGGGCGCACCACATCTGTGACCGAAAAATTGGCGTTTTCTATCGCGTCGATCTTGGCGTGGTGGGTGTGCACCGGATGATCAAACGCCGCTGCCAGATCGGCATTGCCGCGCGCCAGCGCAATATCCTCGCGATCGGGATTGTCACGCTCGTCCGTCATCGCCTCGTGCAGGTAATGCTCGTAATGGGCCACGGCGGTTTCCAGCTCTGCCGCTTCGAGGGCCAGCATGGTATCCCGCAATTTGGTTTTCAGGGCCTGTTTGTCGGTCATGTCGGACATTGGGCATTCCTTCGATTATCTGGATCGCGTCAGACCAGCCTGACGCCGCCTTTCGGAAAATGCAATATACATTCCGAAAGGCGCATCAGTGATCAGCCAAGTGCGGTATCACACCGTTTGCAAACGCCGTGGTGTTTATGGCTGCCGACATCGGGCAAAATCTTCCAGCAGCGCTGGCATTTGTCGCCGGTCGCCTTTTCAAAAACCACACCCACACCCGGCACTTCGGGCAAATGGAAGGCCTCGGCCGGGGCCGGATCGGCGGTCAGTGAAATGGCCGATGTGATGCACAAATCGTCGAACGCCACCGATTTCAGCGCGGCCAGCATATCGGCGTCTTCGATATGCACCACCGGCGCCGCCTCGAGCGAGGCACCGATCACCTTGTCGCTGCGCTGGATTTCCAGTGCGGCGGTCACGGCACGGCGCGCGGCGCGCACCTTGGCCCATTTTGCGGCCAGATCGGGGTTGGCCCACGCGGCAGGTGTTTCGGGCATATCGATCAGGTGAACCGAGCTTTCATCGCCGGGGAACCGTTCCAGCCAGACCTCTTCCATGGTGAACACCAGCACCGGTGCCAGCCATGTGGTCAGGCGGTGGAACAGGATATCCAGAACCGTGCGCGCGGCGCGGCGGCGGTCTGTATCGCCGTCGCAATACAAGACATCCTTGCGGATATCGAAATAGAACGCAGACAGATCGACCGTGGCAAAGGTAAACACGGCCTGAAACACGCCCTGAAAATCGAACGCGGCGTAGCCGTCGCGCACGACCTTGTCCAGTTCGGCGACACGGTGCAGCACCCAGCGTTCCAGTTCGGGCATATCAGCCGGATCAACACGATCCGCGTTCGCTGAACTGGTCCAGCGCGCCCAGCATGAAGCGCATTGTGTTGCGCAGGCGGCGATAGCTGTCGGCCACACCTTTCAGGATTTCCGGCCCGATCCGCTGATCCGCGGTGTAATCGGTTTGCGCCACCCACAGGCGCAGAATATCCGCGCCGTATTGTTTGACGATGGTCTCGGGCACGATGGTGTTGCCCAGCGATTTGGACATTTTCATGCCCTTTTCATCCAGCGTAAAGCCGTGCGTCACCACATTGCGGTAGGGCGCGTGCCCCGTGGTGCCGACCGATTGCAGACAGGGACGAATGGAACCAGCCGCGATGCTGGTCGGTGCCTTCCATGTAGACATCGGCGATGCCGTCCTTGGTGCCATCTACGCGGTCACGCAGGGTAAAGGCATGGGTGGACCCGGAATCAAACCACACGTCCAGAATGTCGGTGACCTGATTGTACTCATCGGGGTTGACGATCCCGTTCAGGAACCGGTCTTTCGCGCCGTCTTCGTACCATGCATCCGCGCCTTCGGTTTCAAAGGCTTCGATGATGCGCATGTTCACCGCCGGATTGCGCAGCAGGAAATCATCATCGGTGGGCAACGCGCCGACCTTGGTAAAGCAGGTCAGCGGCACACCCCACGCGCGTTGGCGTGACAGCACCCAGTCAGGGCGCGATTCGATCATGGAATACAAACGGTTGCGGCCCGATTTCGGGGTCCATTTGACGTTGTCGATTTCGGTCAGGGCGCGTTCGCGGATGGTTTTGCCGAATGTGTCCTGCCCGTCGCCGACGGGGCGGTCGATCGCGGCAAACCATTGCGGTGTGTTGCGATAGATCACCGGCGCTTTGGAGCGCCACGAATGCGGATAGCTGTGCTTGATCTTGCCCCGCGCGAACAGCCCGCCGACCTCGGCCAGCTTGTTGATCACGGCGGTATTGGCATCGCCTTCCTTGCCGTTCGGCTTCAGGATGGCCTTGCCCCCGAAAAACGGCAGGCTTTCGCGGAATGTACCGTCTTCGGTCACGTTGTAGGTGATGACCTGTTCCAGCATGCCCAGATCGCGGTAAAGCTCGTATTCCTCAAGCCCGTGGGACGGCGCGCAATGGACGAAACCGGTGCCTTCGTCATCGGTCACGAAATCAGCAGCGCGGAAATCGCGGATATCATCCCATTCGCCGTTGGCGCCTTCGGCACCGGCAAGGGGGTGGGCCAGCGATGTGCCGGATAGATCACCGCGCATCGCGCAACGCGCTTGAATCGCGTCATCCAGCCGCGCCCTGCCCAAGACATCTTCGGCCAGTTTGTCGGCCAGAAGGAATTTTTCACCTGTTTTGACCCAGCTGTCTTCTGGCGCATCGGTGACTTCGTAGAGGCCGTAAGAGATATCGTTTGAATATACGACAGCCTTGTTTGACGGCATCGTCCACGGCGTCGTGGTCCAGATTACCACTTGCGCGCCTTCAAGGGCGGGATTGTCCGTTTCGTGCACGGCAAACTTCACCCAGATCGTAAAGCTTTCCTTGTCGTGATATTCCACCTCGGCCTCGGCCAAGGCTGTCTTTTCCACCGGCGACCACATCACCGGTTTTGAGCCTTGATACAGCGTGCCGGTCATCAGGAATTTCATGAATTCCTCGGCAATCACCCGTTCGGCGTGGAAATCCATCGTCAGATAGGGATCGGCCCAGTTGCCGGTCACGCCCAGACGCTTGAACTCCTCGCGCTGGATATCGACCCAGCCGGCGGCGAATTTGCGGCACTCGGCGCGGAAATCGTTGATCGGCACCTCGTCCTTGTTTTTGCCCTTCTGGCGGTACTGTTCTTCGATCTTCCATTCGATCGGCAGGCCGTGACAATCCCAACCGGGGATATAGCGCGCATCAAACCCCATCATCTGATGGGAGCGCACGATCATGTCCTTGATCGTCTTGTTCAGCGCGTGGCCGATATGCAAATGCCCGTTGGCATAGGGGGGGCCATCATGCAGCGTAAAGGGCGTGCGCCCCTGTTTTTCGCGCAACCGGTCATAGACGCCGATTTTTTCCCACCGCTCCAACCAACCAGGTTCGCGGTTGGGCAGGCCCGCGCGCATCGGAAAATCGGTTTTGGGCAGGTTCAGCGTAGATTTGTAATCGGGTGTCTGGGGCGTGTCGGCGCACATGGCGGGCGTTCCTGAATAGAAGTGCTGGATGTGTGAAACGGGCGGTGCGAAGGATCAAACACCTGTGTCCCGGCGGTTTGGAAACTTCAAACGCCGGGGGATATAATTCGAATAATGATCGCGGTCGGGCGGGTCATGGGCGCGTTATAGGCCCGCATATCCGCCGCGTCCAGAGGCCCGCACTGCCGCACCGTCAGACGTGAAACAGCGACCCGACGAAATATGCGATACCCGCCGCCAGTCCCCCGATCAGGAAGGTTTCGATCCCCGATCGCCACCACGGTTCCAGCGACCATTTGCTTTTGAACGCGCCAATGGCAAAGAACACCGCCAGCGTCATCCCCGACGATACGGCAAAGGCGTTTTGCACGCTGAACAGAAACGGCAGCAGCGGGATCATCCCCGCCACCAGAAACGCGCCAAATGTGGCCAGCGCCCCGCGCATCGGGTGCGGCATGTTGTTGGACAGGCCGTATTCGCCTTCCAGCATCATTTCGATCCAGTTGTCGTGGTGGCGGGCAATTTCATCCGTGGCCTGTTCCAGCACGTCGCCACTTAGCCCTTTCAGGGACAGAATATGGCGCAACTCGCGCCGTTCGCCTTCGGGGTTGGTGGCGATATGGCGTTCTTCGACCGCGCGCAGCCGCAGCAGGTTGTCCTTTTCGGCCTTGGTGCCTGAATAATTTCCCGCCGCCATGGAAAAACCGTCTGCCAGAACATTGGCCAGCCCCAGCGCAACGATCACAAACGGCGAAAGCCCTGCCCCCGCGACCCCTGCAACAATGGCAAATGTCGTCACCGCGCCGTCAATTGCGCCGTACACTGTATCGCGCAAGACGCCGTGACCGGTGGCCGCGTCGATCCGTGCTTCGATTTCGCGCTGGCTGTGTCCGTGATCCGGCATATCTGGTCCCCTGAATGGCTAACAGGGTCGTTTATGGCCGGTTTAGTGGTTGCGCGCCCTGCGCCAGATCAAACTGGGGTATCGGGTGCTTTTTGCGTGCCAAACAACCCTGTCAGGCTGCGTTTGACGATACCGCGCACGGACGGGCGTTTGGCGCGGGTAAAGGGCAAGGGGCGGCACACCTCTATCGCGGCCACGCCGACACGCGCGGTCAGCGCACCATTCACCAACCCTTCGCCAAAGCGGCGTGACAGCTTGCCAAGGATCGACCCACCCAGAAACGGCTCCAACATATCGTCCCCGACGGCCACGGCCCCGGTGGCCACCAGATGCGACAGCACCGCACGTGTCAGCCTCCAGCTTCCCAATGTGCCGGACCGTCCGCCATAAACCTCGGCGATGCGGCGGATCATGCGCAGGTTTGCTGTCAGCGCCGCGACCACATCGGCCAGCGCAATCGGCACCAGCGCCGTCACCGTGGCAACCTGCCGTGCTGCCGCTTCAACCTCGCGGCTGGCGGCGATGTCCAGCGGGGCCAGCACCTCGGCCTCGGCCAGACCGATCAGGCTTTCTGCATCAAACTGGTCGCCCTGCCGCTCTGCCAGACGGTCACGGCCCCAGCTTGTGTCGTCACGATGCCGGTAAAGCGCGGTCAGCTTGCCCACCACATCGCGGGCTGCCGCCAGATCGTTTTGCGCCAGCGCCTGCGTTGCCCCGTGGCGCAGGCTGTCGATACGCGCCAGCCGCGAAAAGGCAGCCGCCTCGCGCAGGGCGATGGCCAGCAGCACCAGAACAAACGCGCCGATCAGCACCGTCATCGCCCAGCCCAACAGCGGGTTGCTGGCGACCAGCGCAGTGACAAAATTCCATGCGGCCAAAGAGACAAGCGCGCTGATCAGGGCCGTCAACAGCCCCCAGAACCAGCGTGCCAATCGCGACGGTTTGCGCGCCGCCAACCGTGCGGCGGCCTGCATGGCCCGCCCGTCGGGGGATGGGGCCCCCAGATCGGGCACCAGCGGTGCATCTGCAACGGTCGTTTCCGGTGCATCTTCGACTTCGATCAAGACCGGACCTTTTGCCATACCCTGCGCCATGTCAGCCTGCCCCTCTTTGCCATTCAAACCGGATATCGGGCAGGCGCGCATCATTGCCCGCCCCATCCGTGCGCTGTGTTTCGCGAAACCCGAGCGCGCGATAAAACGCCTGCGCGTTTTTGTTGGCCTGATACACCCACAATCGCAAAGCGGGTTCAACCGCCTGCGCCGCCTGAACAAACGCGCGCCCCACGCCCTGCCGCTGCGCGGCCGGATCAAGGTACAGCCCATGGATATCGGCCCCGTCACGCGACACGAATCCGGCAATGGCCCCGTTTTTGCGGGCAACCTGAACCCATCCTGCATCAATCATATCTGCCGCAAACCGGATTTCCTGCGCTCGGCTGTGAACGCGGGGCAGCCACGGCGCATCATCCGTCGCCTGTGACAGGATCGCGCCAACCGCGCCGGCATCCAGCGGCCGCGCCACATCCAAAGACACCGTCACAGCATATCCCCGATCAGAAACTCGGCCGCCCTGTCCAACCGGATATGGGGCGGACCATCCCCCGGTTTCAGGGTCAGCGGCGCGGGCGCAAAGGACATGACCTGATAATCCTCGTCCAGCCATTTTTGTGCACCCTCCCGTGCAGGCCCCAGCAGATGCGCGGGATCCTGCGGCAAGGCTCCGGGGTAGAACGCGGCCTGTTTGCCGCTGTCCAGCAACGTACCGCGCACCAGATCAAGGTCTTGGCCGTCGTGCTGGCGGGTTTCCTCGACCGTGGCGCGCAGCGCGGCGATGGACATGGCCGCCGTCTGTGCGCCCGCAAAACGCGCCCTGTCCCGCGCCTCGCGGGTCAGCGCCTCCATAATCGCGGTCAGGCTTTGGTGTTGTTTGTGATGCAGATGATCTGCCTTGGTGGCCGCAAACAGGATTTTTTCCACCCGTTTGCCCATCAACAGACGTGTCAGGAACGCATTGCGTCCGGGGCGAAAGGCCGACAGCAGGTCTGCCATGGCGCGGCGCATATCCTCGACCGCTTGCGGGCCCTTGTGGATCGCACCCAACGCATCCACCAACACAACCTGCCGGTCGATACGCGCAAAATGATCGCGGAAGAACGGCTTTACCACCTGAGATTTGTAAGCTTCGTACCGCCGTTCCATTTCGCGGATCAGTGATTTGCGCGGCTTAGCGCCACCATCCGGCAACGGTGCAAAGGTCAACACCGGCGATCCTTCCAGATCACCGGGCAACAGGAACCGCCCCGGCGTGCAATCATAAAACCCGTCGGCCCGCGCGGCCTGTAGATAGGCGGTAAAGCTGGCAGCCAGCGATTTTGCCTGCACCTCATCCAGCGGAGCAGTGCCATCCACGGGCGACATAAGCGCCATGTATTCAGACGCTTGTGGCCGGTCCTTGATACGGCCCAGCACCTCGCGTGACCAGTCGCTAAAGGTTTTGTCCAGCAGCGCCAGATCCAGCAACCATTCACCGGGATAATCGACAATATCGATATGCACCGTGCGCGGCCCCTGCAGGCCCGCCAACAATCCTTTGGGCCGCACCCGCAGGGACAGGCGCAATTCGCTGACCGCGCGGGTGCTGTCGGGCCAGTAGGGCTGTTTTGCCGTCAGCGCCCCGATATGTGTTTCATAATCAAAGCGGGGCACCGTATCGTCGGGTTGTGGTTGCAGGTAGGCTGCACTGATGCGGCCTTCTGCGGCGGCGACAAGGCCGGGCATCCGCCCCCGGTCCAGCAGGTTGGCCACAAGCGATGTGATGAACACCGTCTTGCCCGATCGCGCAAGGCCGGTCACACCCAGCCGTATGACAGGTTCAAAAAACGTTTCAGACACCGTATCCTGCACATTTTCGACGCCGCGCCAGATCCCGCCCGCAATCGTTGAAATCACCAAATCACTGCCCCTGTTTCTACGTTGTCGCAAGATAGGGTGTGCCACGCATGGATACCAGTGGGGATTGCCGGACACGCCGCGTCAGTTTAAGGCACGGATATGCCCCGCTATGCACTGAAAGTTGAATATCACGGCAAGCCTTTTGCAGGATGGCAAAGGCAAAAGGACCAGCCATCGGTGCAGGGCGCGATCGAGGCTGCGCTGGCCAAACTGGAACCGCGCGCGCACAATATCGCCGCCGCAGGACGCACCGATGCAGGCGTGCACGGCCTTGGGCAGGTCGCGCATTGCGACATGGAGCGGGACTGGGACCCGTTCCGCCTGTCCGAAGCGTTGAACTATCATCTGAAACCGGCGCCGGTGGCCATTCTGGCGTGCGAAACCGTGCCGGAAGACTGGCACGCACGGTTTTCCGCGCGCGAACGCCGCTATCTGTTCCGCATCCTGATGCGGCGGGCACCCAGCGCGCATTTCAACGGACTTGTCTGGCAGGTCGCGCATGATCTGGACATTGACGCCATGCAGAACGCCGCCAACTTTCTTGTTGGCAATCATGATTTTACAACCTTCCGCTCAACCATCTGTCAGGCGGACAGTCCGGTAAAGACGCTGGATCGTCTGGACGTCCGGCAGGTAACGACGATGGCAGGGCGCGAAGTGCATTTTGATGTGCGCGCGCGATCCTTTCTGCACAATCAGGTGCGCAGTTTCGTTGGAACGCTGGAACGGGTCGGGGCGGGATCATGGCAGCCCGAAGATGTCAAAGCCGCGTTGGAAGCACGCGAACGCGCCGCTTGCGGTCCGGTCTGCCCGCCGCACGGGTTATACCTGAAATCGGTGCAATACGACATGAACCCGTTTGCGCAAGAGACTGAAAAAACGTCGTTTTAGTCGTTATCTGTCAGGCCCGCACCGGCCCCTGCCGCGCGCGATTCTTCTGAACTGGGCACGTAGGTGCGTTTTGCCAATGCGTTCAGGCGGGCCCACACATCACCCGATACATCCTGCGCGCCTGATGCGGGTTTCATTTCGCATTCCGGCATCACCCCACGCGCGGCAGCCAAAGCGGTATATAGGGCGGGCGACAGTCCGGTCGGGGCGGGCACATCCTGCCCGCATTGTCGCGCATCCAAAGCTGATGCGGCATCTTGCAACGGGGTAAAAGACGTCCCCTCAAGAACATCCACAACTTCGTCCAAACCATTGGTTTTTAGAATAAACGGTGCGGCCACCCACAGGTCTTCGGCAATCCCCAAAGGTACACCGCCCCCGCGCGCCGCCTTGAGAACAAGGCCCTGTATTTCATTGACCGAGCGTTTCATGCCATGCCGAAATGCGGTAAAAACCAATCATCGGCGCGGGCCAGTTCGTCAAACAACGGCGCGCCTTGGGCCAGATTGATGCGGGTCCAACGATCTGATTTGGGATCGAATTTGGCCGCCCCGAAAAACGACAGTTTGCAGCGCAACATATCAATCGGGCGGCACTGCGCGCCAATCAGGTTATCGCGGATTTCCGCATAGGGGTGGCGATCCAGCGTCTGGACCCGTCGCACTGCAGACCGGTGTTGCGGATACGCCCGAAGAAACGTGGCAACGTCGCCGTCAGCACCTTCAAGATCGGCCGACAACGCCTTGACCTGCCTCGCAATATCCAGTGGGCTTTCCAGTTCCGCGCCGTCTTCGGCAAACCGGTTGCCAAGGCGTGGTTCCAGTTTTTCTTCGGACACGTACCAGAACTGCGCGCAGTTTTCGCGTTGCGTGTAATCCGGCGCCAAGGCCCAATCCCAGTGTGTGTTCAGGATCGCATGCAGCTGATCCAGCCCCATCTGCGGGTCCAGTTGCGGGGTAAACGGCGTGGCCATGCAATCGGCCAGCCCGTCGACAAGATCGCCGAACGGTTCCAGCACAAAAGCAACGATCAGTTCCTGCATCTCGACAGACCAGCGCGCGCTGTCTTTGATCAGGGCATCAATCGGATAGGCGGCGGTCATCGCCTCCGGTGTCAGGCTGGTCGTGACCTGCGGCCATTCGCGGCGCAACACATCAATCGCCGCTTGGGCTTGCGCGTCGGGCACCTGCCATTCGGCCAGATGCTGGGCCACGCGCGGGGCAAGATCATAAAGGTGTTCGATCTGCTCCATACTCAGGAATTCAACACTGCGCACGCGGGCCAGTGCCGTTTCGCGCACCTGCATCCACGCATCCAGCAACAAGGGATGTGACACCAGAAACGGCGCCATACCCAGCCCCGTGGAATTGCCGATGCCCAGATGGCGTTTCAACGCAACATCCAACGATGCCCCGCCCATATGTTCGACCAGATCATGGGTAAATCCACGGATCAGCCAGACGGTCAGCATTTCGGCCATGAACGGCCCACCCAATCCGGGGCGGTCGGCGATTTTGGCGCGGTCCGCGATGCCGAATTTGCCGTTGCCGTAAACGGCCGTTGTCCGCATCAGATAGCCGATATCGCGGATCATCGTCTGATCCGGCTGCTGGCCGGCACGCAACGCCTCAACGACATGGGCAAACAGGCGCACGGATTTATTCGCACGCGACAGAACCAGATCACGTTCTTCAAAACGCGCGGCCTCTTGCTGCGGGCGCGGCGCGACAGATGCGGGCAACTTCATCCTTGGACGGCACACCATCATACAGAACGTAAGACGTGTCCCAGGCTGTTGCGATCACACGGTCAGTCCGCTGATCAGGCGGCAGATACGTCGACACTGCAACCAGCGAATAGGTATACCCGCCCAGATCAACCGAATACACCGCATGGCCGAACCCGTCTGCATCAATGTTCCACACGGGGCGTGTGACGCGCGCACCTTCGTCGCGCAACTGGCGCATCAGAGTGCGCAGAAAAGACAGGCGCGTGGGAAAAGATGCACCCATCCGCGCCAGCCGCATCACCTGATCGGGGGCGCGCAGCGGGACAACGGGATCGGCAGGAAAATCCTTCACTTTAATGCTCCGAAAGAGGTTTCGTAGAACCGCAACCAGTTGCCACCCATAATACCGTCAACCTCTTGCGCGTTCAAACCGGCGGCCCCCAACCCTTGGCGAATATTACCGAAATCGCGGTTGTCATTGAACCAGTCGGGCATGGGTGGAAACCCGGCATTGGTGGCCGATCCTTCGCCATAATCCATCACCTTGGACCAGCGCCCGACGCGCATCCATTCGACGATGCTGTCGGGTTGATCCTGACACAGGTCTGTCCCGATCCCGAGGTGTTCGGCCCCGTAGCGATCCGCGGCTTCGGCGATCATCTTGCAAAAACTGTCCAGCGTGCAGGCCGGCCCACCCGCCAGATGGTGTGGGTAGACGGAAAACCCCAACATGCCCCCTGCCCCTGTCAGTGCCTTCAGCACCGTATCGGATTTGTTGCGCAGGGCCGCGTGCCACCAGTGCGGATTGGCATGGGTGATCGCGATGGGCCGCGTGGAATGGTCGATTGCCTCAAGCGTGGAGCGTTCGCCGGAATGGGACATATCAACCACCAGCCCAACGCGGTTCATTTCGGCCACGGCCTGTTTGCCGAACCGTGTCAGGCCGGTGTCTTCGTCTTCATAACAGCCCGTCGCCAGAAGCGACTGGTTGTTATAGGTCAGTTGCATGAACCGAATGCCCAACTGGTGGCAAATCTCGATCAGGCCAATGTCGTCCTCGATCGGGCTGGGGTTCTGGAACCCGAAAAAGATCGCCGTGCGACCGGTTTCTTGGGCAAGGGTCACATCGGCGGCGGTTGTGCCTTTGAAAATCAGATCGGGGTGCGCTTCGAACCAGCGGTTCCACTGTTCGAGGTTCAGAACCATTTCGCGGAATGTTTCGTGATAGGCGATGGTCACATGCACCGCGTCGACCCCGCCAACGCGCATCTGTTTAAAGATCGCGGGCGAAAAGTTGGCGTATTGCAGATTATCAATCAACGGGGCTGGCATGACCGGAACATTGACCAGAAAACCAAGGGGACGCAAACGGAAATTATGTCAATCGAACGCCCCGGTCAGCACGCTGCACTGCGGATACCCGTATCCCCAGCGCCACGGCAGGCCCGAACAGGGCGCGCCGCCAAAGCGCACTGCCAGATACATCGCGCCCGCGATGGTGTTATAGGCCGCGCGCACCTGATCCTCGTCGACATCATAAAGCGCAACCAGATCGTCCATCCGCGCATCGGCTGTATCGATCACGCAACTGCGCAATGTTTCGTCTGCACGCAACCGTGCGCTGTAACTGGCGGCCGCATCCTGCGCCCCGCCCGCGTTATGATAGGCGCGATCATGGGTCACACAGCATCCCTGCCACGGCGGTTCATCCGCATGGGTTTCCTGAAAATCGGGAAAGTTTTCCGCCACCAGCGCCCACACTTGCGACAGGCCGCCACTGCAGCCATCGGTCGTAAACGGGGCCAAATCTGTTTCATTCCTGCCCATAAGTGATTGCAACGCCGTGTGTGCGGGCAGTTCCAAACTGCGCGACAGACTGCTTTCATCGGTTGATTGCGCTGTTGCTGAAACAGCCAGCAGGCACCCGATGCCAACAAGAACGGGTTTAAGGTTGGTCATCGCGATAGGCCTTGGTGTTAAACTCAAGCCCCAGAACCTCGGAAAGCCACAACAGCAGACGTTCGGGTGTGCTTAACCCTGCACGGAAGGCCAGAACCTGATGGACAAGCGCCGGTTCATCCGTGATCAGCCCGTTCACACCTTTGGAAATCATCTTGGACATGTTCAACGGGTCATTAACCGTCCAGACATAGATGTCCTTACCCGCATTTTGCGTGGCCCTGATCAGGCTGGTTGATGCGAATCTTTGACTTATGGCGATAAAATCACCATCGAGTTTCGCGGTATTGCCGACAGAGCTGGCCGCGAGAACACCGGTCCGCCAGGTGGGCCTCAATTCCTGCATTTTCTGGATAGCCGGATATTTCAGCGACATGATGGCAACCTGATCCTGCATTTCCATGTCTTCGACAACGCGGGCCACCCGTTCTTCCAACGCGATATCGTGGCCATAATATTTCAGTTCGATCAGAACCTTTGACTTGCCCTTGGCCAGTTCCAGAACATCGCGCAACAACGGTGTGCGCTGATCACCGTAAGCGGGATCGAACCAGCTTCCGATATCGATCTTTTCCAGATCTTCCAGCGTGGCATCCCAGATTTTAAGATCAACGCCAGCCAGCTTCATCAAATCACTGTCATGCACCACGACGATGTCACCATCAGCCGTTTCCTGCACGTCGATCTCGATCCAGTCGGCGCGATCCTCGATCCCTTTGCGGACAGAGGCGAGCGTGTTTTCAGGGCGGCTGCCTGCCGCGCCACGGTGGGCGATGATTTCGATACTGTCTGTTGTGGTCACCCTGTCCAACAGCAGCGCACCGGAAATAAGCCCAAGCGGTACCAGCGCAATGATCGCCAGCACTGCATTTTTGATTGCGGGCGTCTTGGGCATGTCGCGCACTTGCATGGATGCCCCACCACCCACTTTGTCAAAATGCCGGTTCAGCAACTTGGCAAGCGCGCCGACCGAAACGCCCGCCACAACAAGACGCAACAACATCCAGAAACCGGCCAGGACAAGGATCAGAACCAGCGCCGTGCGCAATCCCGTTCCGGGGCGGATCGGGATCACCCCGATCGCAAGGCCAAAAACCAGTGCAAGCGCGCTCATTGCGATAACCCGAAGAACAACCCAGATCGCAATCTGGCCGATCAGCTTCGTGCGGTCGCCGGCCATGCTCCTTGCGCTGATGCCGAATGCACCGCGGGGCGACGTTTCACCGAACACGACGAAGTGCAACGACAAGGCCCACGCCGAAAGCTGCGATAGCAACAACCACCCCATGACCAGAAGCAGCGGTATAATAATTGCGGCAGCCTTGTAAAATTCAGGGGGGCGGGCCGAAAGATAATAGTTGATATCGAATTCCGACAGGAACAGGCCAACCGCCAACAGACAGGCCAGCAAAAACGGCACGGCGATAAACGTGACGCGCAAGACCAGCAAAATCGAAAACAGGATCAGGGGTTTGCTTTTCATCAGGATCGCGGCCAAGCCTGCGCGGACCGGCTGCGCAGCGCCCGCATTTTCCGCACGCAGGAACGCCGTCATCACGGCAAGGCTCAGCACTTCGTTCAAAAGCAGGATACTGACCAACCCGATGCACACCACAAAGCCCGTCGGCGTCAGCAGAAACCGCGCAATGTCCTGATCCGTCAGCGCGCTTTGGTCTGAAAGAGAGACCCCCAAATTGATCATGACCCCCAGCAAGGGAACAATCACGGCATAGGCGGCCAGCCGCAGTGCAACGTAAACGGGAACAATGAGGTTACGGCGACGCCATGCCGAGGAATAGCACTCTTTGACCAGATTAAAGTGGGTCACGTATGTCTCCTGTCTGCATCATACCGTTCGCCCCACGCCCTGATACCTATGCAAGCCATTCGAGCCTAGACGTTTTCCTGTGTAAAGCGGCGCAATTCTGCACGCGCGACTTGTCGCCGATGCACCGCATCCGGCCCGTCAGCCAACCGCAAGGTGCGCACATGGGTCCACGCCTGCGCAAGGGCTGTGTCTTGCGAAATGCCTTGTGCGCCGTGCATCTGAACCGCTTCGTCAATCACCTTTAACGCGACACGCGGGGCCACCACCTTGATCTGGGAAATCCACGGGGCGGCGGCACGTTTGTCGCCGCGATCCATGTACCACGCGGCCTTGAGGCACAGCAGACGCGCCATTTCAATCTCCATCCGGCATTCGGCAATGATGTCGTAATTGGCCCCCAACTGGGCCAGGTTCTTGCCGAATGCCTCGCGTGCAAGGGCGCGGCGGCACATCTGTTCCAGCGCGGCCTCGGCCTGCCCGATGGCGCGCATGCAGTGATGAATGCGCCCCGGTCCCAGCCGGCCCTGTGCAATCTCGAACCCGCGCCCTTCGCCCAGCAGCAGGTTTTCGGCGGGCACGCGCACATCGTTAAAGCGGAAATGCATGTGGCCATGGGGCGCATCATCATGGCCGTACACCTCCATCGGGCGCAGTTTTTCGATACCCTTGCTGTCTGCATCCACGACGATCATGGATTGGCGCTGATGTTTGGGCTGTTCGTCGCCTGCGGTTTTCACCATCACGATGTAAACCTTGCAGCGCGGATCACCCGCCCCTGTTGCCCACCATTTTTCGCCGTTCAGAACGTATTCGTCCCCGTCCCGCACACAGGACATGGCAATATTGGTTGCATCCGAACTGGCCACATCCGGTTCCGTCATCAGATAGGCCGACCGGATTTGCCCCTCCAGCAAAGGCGCAAGCCATTGCTCCTTCATCGCCTTGGTGCCGTAGCGTTCGAACACTTCCATATTGCCCGTATCGGGTGCGGAACAGTTGAACACCTCGGCCCCCAGCGGGGTTTTGCCCATTTCTTCGGCGAAATAGGCATATTCCACCGTGGTCAGCCCGATGCCCTTTTCGCTGTCGGTCAGCCAGAAATTCCACAGCCCCGCGGCCTTGGCATCGGCCTTCAACCCCTCAAGGATTTGCGCCTGACGGGTGGTATAGGTCCACCGATCGCCCTTGTTGATCTCGGCGTGATACTCTTCCTCAAGCGGGATCACCCTGTCGCGGATCATGTCCGTAACCTGGCCCAGAAGGTCGCGCATTTCGGGGCGCATTGAAAAATTCATATCCATGTCGGGGCCTTTCGATTGGGACTGTGGCGTCTGCCTTTACCTTTGACCCAAATGATGAATGACTAACAGGTGGATTGTCCACCACCCAAAGACCGGAATTGCCATGCACGCCTATGATCACGCCACGCTTGAAACCTATCTGGCGGCCCATGTGCCGGGATTTGGCACGCTGGATCGCATCGAAAAATTCACCGACGGCCAATCCAACCCGACCTATCTTTTGCAGTCGGGCGACCGGCAATATGTGCTGCGCGCCAAACCGACCGGCACCCTGATGAAATCGGCGCATCAGGTTGATCGCGAGTTTCGGGTGATGCAGGCATTGGCGCAAACCGATGTGCCGGTGCCGCAGATGCTGCATCTGTCGGGCGCGGATACACCGCTTGGCACGATGTTTTTCGTGATGGAGCATGTCGACGGGCGGGTGTTCTGGGACCCCGCGCTGCCGGAATTGACGAAACCGGACCGTAGCGCGGTCTATAACCAGATGAACAAGGTGCTTGCCGCGCTGCATTCGGTTGATCCGGGTGCTGTCGGCTTGCAGGACTTCGGCAAACCCGGAAACTATTTCGCGCGCCAGATCGGTCGCTGGTCGACCCAATACAAGGCCGCAGAAACAACGCCCCTGCCCGATGCCGACTGGCTGATTGCGTGGCTTGAGGAGCATCTGGTGGCAGACGACGGCGCCGCCTCTATCGTGCACGGGGATTACCGGATTGATAACATGATGTTTTCAAAGAACGGCACCGATGTCATCGCGCTGCTGGATTGGGAATTGAGCACATTGGGCCACCCGCTGGCCGATCTGGCCTATCAGTGCATGCACTGGCGGTTGCCCCATGCGGGCCATTTTCGCGGGCTGGGCGGTGTGGACCGCGCCGCCATCGGGTTGCCCGACGAAGACGATTACGTGGCGCAATATTGTGAAAGGCGCGGGATTGCCCGCCCCGACAACTGGAAATTCTACGTGGTTTTTTCGTATTTCCGCCTGCTGGCCATCCTGCAAGGCGTGCTGCGCCGCGCGCTGGACGGCAACGCATCCAACCCGAAAGACACAGACCAGACACGCCATGTGATCGAGGTGATGGCGCGCGACGCGCGCGCGCTGGCAGCCGGTTGATTTGATTTACAGCGCAACCTGCGTTGCCAGCCCCTGTTCCTGCGCCAAACGCGCGGCCACCGACGCCACGGCCAGATCCTGAAGCCCGACGCCGGTGCCGTCAAACAACGTGATCTCGTCATCACTGCTGCGGCCCTTGTGATCGCCGTTGATCACCGCGCCGATGGGGGTAATGTCGCTGTCTTTGATCAGGCCTGCGCCAATTGCATGCTGCGCCTCGCCCAGTGAAATGGATTGCGCAATTTCATCGGTGAACACGGTGGCCGCCGCAACCAGATCGGCGTCGACCTCTTGTTTGCCAACGGTATCGGTGCCCATACAGGCGATATGTGTGCCCGGTTTGATCCAGTCTTTTTTCATCAGCGGTTCAAACGCCGAGGTGATGGTGATGATCACGTCCGCCTGTGCGCCGAGTTCCTCGCGGCTGACAGATTGGAACTCAAGCCCCAGTTCCACCGCGACCTTTTCAAGGTTCGGCAACATTTCGGGGTGGAAATTCCACGCCACGACCTTTTCAAAATCGCGCTGTTGGGCGGCGGCGCGCAACTGGAACGTGGATTGATGCCCTGCCCCGACCATGCCCAGAACCTTGCTGTCCTTGCGTGCCAGATGCGCGATGGACACCGATGACGATGCGGCCGTGCGCACAGCCGTGAGGTAATTGCCGCCCACCAGCGCGCGCAACTGCCCTGTATCGGGATCGAACAGAAAAATCGTCGATTGGTGGTTTGTCAGACCCTTGGCCGCATTGCCCGGCCAGTAGCCGCCCGATTTGACCCCCAGCGCCATACCCGCCTTGTCAAAGCCGGATTTGAACCCGTAAAGCGCGTCGGCATAGCCGATCGCCTCGCGGATCACCGGAAAGTTGTAGGCATCACCGCGCGCCATGGCGCCAAAGACGTTTTCAACGGCCCTGAACGCATCGTCGCGGCCAATGACCTTGGCGCAAACCTCTTCGGATACGATCAGCAGACCGTCGGATGTGGGGGTGTTCATCGGGAAATTCTCCGTGGATATTCAAAGGGCTGGCTGCGCCGCTTAAAGCGCGCGCAGCCACAATATGTCAGTAGGCTTTGCCGCGGGCCGATACCGGCCAGAGGGTTTCAACCTTGCCGCCGCGCACGCCGACATACCAGTCGTGGACATTGCAAGTCGGATCACAATGGCCCGGCACCAGTTTCAGCTTGTCATTGACCTTCAAGACGCCGTCAGGGTCCGCAACCACACCGTGTTCATCGGAACATTTCACATATTCCACATCATCGCGGCCATAGATGGTCGGCAGGCCGCTATCGACCGATTGTGCCTTAAGCCCCGCATCGACAATCGCCTTGTCGGCCTTGGCGTGGGACATGACAGACGTAAGGATAAACAACGCGTTTTCCCATTCGTTTTCGTCGATCCGCTTGCCGTCCTTATCCAGAATACGGCCATAATCGGCATCCATGAACGCATAAGATCCGCACTGCAATTCATTGAAAACGCCGCCGGAATTGCTTTCGAAATAATACGATCCCGTACCGCCGCCGCCGACGATATCGCATTCCAGCCCTGCGGCTTTCAGCAGATCAACGCTTTCGCGCACCTGATCGATTGCGATCTGGGTTTTGGCGCGGCGGTCGTCGTACGAATCCATATGCTGCATCGCGCCCTGATAGGCCTGAATGCCCGCAAATTTCAGGCCCTCTGCCGCATCAATCGCCTGCGCCAGTTCGACCACCGGTTGACCGTACTGAACACCACAGCGCCCCGCGCCCACGTCGATTTCCACCAGACATTCGATCTCGGTCCCGTGCTTGAGTGCGGCAGCGGACAGATCGGCCACATTGTCAATGTCATCGACACAGCAGATCGTGCGCGCGCCCAGTTTCGGCAGGCGGGCCAGACGGTCGATCTTTTCAGGCTGGCGCACTTGGTTGGACACCAGCACATCCTTGATCCCGCCGCGCGCGAACACTTCCGCTTCGGAGACTTTCTGGCAGCAGACACCGCACGAGCCGCCAAGGCGTTCCTGCAGCAGGGCCACATCGACGGATTTGTGCATCTTGCCGTGCACGCGGTGGCGCATCCCGTGGGATTTGGCGTAATCGCCCATTTTCTTGATGTTGCGTTCCAGCGCGTCCAGATCCAGCACGAGGCAGGGTGTCTGGATGTCGGCCTCGTCCATGCCGATGGCGGCGGGAATGTCATATCCGACTTCAAGATCGGCAAAATCCACTTGCTTGTTCATATCTTTTCCTCCTTAGCCCTTGATCCAGGGCAGTTTATCCAGATCGACGTTGCCGCCGGTGATGATGACGCCGACCTTTTTGCCGGCAAAAATGTCAGGGTTCTTCAGGATGACAGCCAATGGCACAGCGCAGCTTGGCTCCATCACGATCTTCATGCGCTCCCATGTCAGCTTCATCGCGGCGATGATCTCGTCCTCGCTTGCCGTCAGAATATCGGTCACGAAATTTGACACATAGTGCCACGTGTTTTCCTTCAGCGGCACCTTCAGCCCGTCCGCGACCGTCACCGGCGCGTCATCCGCGATGATGTGCCCCGCCTTGAAACTGCGATAGGCATCATCTGCCTGTTCCGGTTCCGCCGCATAAATTTCCACATGGGGCGCGATGTTGGACAGGGTCAGGCAGGTGCCCGAAATCATGCCCCCGCCGCCGATGGGGGCCACGATGGCATCCAGATCCTCGACCTCTTGCATCAGTTCCAGCGAACAGGTCGCCTGCCCCGTAATGACACGCGGATCATTATAGGGATGCACGAATTCGCCGCCGGTTTCCGCCTGAACGCGGGCGAACACCTCTTCCCGGCTGGATGTGGAGGGTTCGCATTCGGTGATTTTACCGCCATACCCGCGCACCGCCGCCTTTTTCGCTTCCGGCGCGGTGCGTGGCATGACCACATTACACGGAATGCCGCGTTGTCCCGCCGCATAGGACAGCGACAGCGCATGATTACCGGATGAATGGGTACAGACGCCGTTTTTCGCCTGTTCATCGCTTAGCCCGAACACGGCATTGCAGGCGCCGCGCACTTTGAACGCACCGGCCTTTTGAAAATTCTCGCATTTGAAAAACAGCCGCGCACCGGTGCGATCGTCCAGATAGGTTGATGTCAGAACCGGTGTGCGGTGGATATAGGGGCGAATGCGCGCGTGCGCTTCTTTCACGTCCTCGATGGTCAGGTTTGGTGTATCAAGCATGGATCAAGCCGCCGATTTAAGCGCAGTATCGCGCGAATGTCTGAAATAGTCCTGCGCCGCGGATACGCCCGCACCCAGAGTGATGGGATACTCCAGATCGGCCATCGCCATTTCGATGGTAGCCAAGCCGGACAGCACCATCACATCCGTCAACATCCCCAGATGCCCGATGCGAAACGCCTTGCCGTTCATTTCACCCAGACCGATGCCAAAGGACACGCCGTAGGCACTGAAAGCATGTTCAACCAGCGCATTGCTGTCAAACCCGTCCGGCACATAAATCGAGCTGACCGTATCGGAATAAAGATCGGGCGATTGTGCCACCAGTTCCAGACCCCACGCAGCAACGGCACGGCGCACCCCTTCAGCAAGGCGGTGATGGCGCGCATAGACGTTATCAAGCCCTTCCTCGAACAGCATGTTCAGGCTTTCGCCCATGCCATAAATCAGCTGCAGCGGCGGGGTGTAGGGAAAGCCGCCCGAGGCATTGGCCTTCATCATGTCGCGAAAATCAAAGAACGTGCGCGGCAGATCGGCCGTTTCCATATGGGTCAGCGCCTTGGGGCTGACGGCCAGAATGGCCAAGCCCGTGGCCAGCATAAAGCCTTTTTGCGACCCGGAGATCGCAATATCAACGCCCCAGTCATCCATTTCAAACGGCATGGACGCCAAAGAGCTCACGCAATCCACAAACAGCATTGCCGGATGATTGGCCTTGTTCATTGCACGCCGCACGGCTGCAATATCAGACACAACGCCGGTTGCCGTTTCGTTATGCGTCACCAGCACCGCCTTGATCGTGTGATCGGGGTCGGCCTGCAACGCCTCCAGAAACTTGTCGGCGGGAGCGCCGCTGCCCCATTCACATTCGATGATCCGGACGTTCAGTCCATGGCGCTGGCAAAGATCGATCCAGCGGTGCGAAAACATGCCATAGCGGGCGATCAAAACTGTATCACCTTTGGATAACGTGTTGGTCACCGCCGCTTCCCATCCGCCTGTTCCGCTGGCCGGAAAGGTAATGATCTGGCCGGTTGTCGTGCCAAAAACAGTTTTGGTCTTTTCCAGAACCGGTGCGAAGGTTTTGACGAAGTCGGGCGAGCGGTGATCCTGTGTTTGCACCTGCATCGCACGGCGCAGACGATCCGGAATGTTCGTCGGGCCGGGAATGAAAACCGGGTTTTGATCTGACATCTTACCAACTCCTCGCTTTGGTCACTTAAAAATACCTGATCTTCCTTTTTTCGCAATTTTCTCAAAAACATTTTTCATTTTTAAATTTTTTCTGCAATCAATTGCTTTTGTTCACTTATTATCTTTTCATTTTTTGCTGAACTTCCTTATTGAAAATATTTTTCAAATTTGAAACCTTGGTGTTACCCTGACTTCAAGAGGATTCGCATCATGCCAGAGCCTGTCAAAAAACAACGGGGACGGCCCAAATCACAATTCACCGAAAGCTCGGCTTCGACGTTGCAATCGCTGGATCGGGCGTTGGGCATACTGGATGCCCTGTCACGCCAGAATGCGGCGTCTCTTACCGACATTGCCATGCGCCTCGGCATTCCGACGGCCACCACGCACCGTATTCTGACCACATTGCAAAAACGCCGCTTTGCCGAATTTGACGAAGACACACAAACCTGGATGGTCGGCATCGAAGCCTACCGTGTCGGCACGTCTTTTCTGAAACGTACCAATTTGCTGGATATCAGCCGCCCTGTGATGCGCGCGCTGATGCAATCGACTGGCGAAACCGCCAACCTTGCTGTGCCCGACGGGCCCGAGGTTGTTTTTATCGGACAGGTTGAATCGCAAAACCCAGTACGTGCCTTTTTTGATCATGGAACACGCACTTCGATGCACGCATCGGGCACCGGAAAAGCAATTCTTGCGGCCCTGAACGAAGCAAAGGTGCTGAAGCTGATGCAATCGGCCGGGCTTGAGCAGTTCACTGCGCGCACCTTGGTGACCCCGGCCGCATTGCTGGATGACCTTGCCAGAACGCGGGCGCGTGGATGGTCTTTTGATCAGGAAGAAAGGTTTGAAGGCATGTCGTGCATCGGGGCCGTAATCTGTGATTCATTGGGCGAACCGATTGCCGGTGTTTCCATTTCCGGCCCCAGCAACCGGTTTGCAGACCGACAGGTTGACGGCTTTGGCGCGCAGGTGGCACGTGCCGCAGCCGAAATCAGCGCCAGCATAGGCGGTGCGCCTGTCCGCGACTAGACGCACGTTTACAGGATCAAAACCGGCATCCAGTGTCGATACAAAGAAACCGTATTTGAGGCAAAAAGAAGGGTGCAAAAACTGCGAAGGTGACCTGCACTGCGTTTGGGTCAACGCCCGCTGCGTGAAAGCGCCGTGTGACGGATTGCCCCTATACAACGCGCGCCATTCCCATTAGGGCAAGGCGCTTGGGCATTCCTGCGCGGAGTGCCCCTGTCCTTTTTGCCAAATCTGTGGAAACCCAAGTGATCCAGACCCTTTCCGATGCGCTGCAAGAGCGTGGTTATGAAACCCTGACCCCGGTACAGGAGGCTGTTACGGCGCCTGAACTGGAAGGCGCGGATATGCTGGTTTCGGCACAAACCGGATCGGGCAAAACGGTGGGCTTTGGTTTGGCGATTGCCCCAACGCTCTTGCAGGCCGACGGACATTTTGAAGGCGCGGCCGCACCCCTCGCCCTGGTAATTGCGCCGACACGCGAACTGGCCTTGCAGGTCAAACGCGAACTCAGCTGGCTATATGCGAAGGCCGGTGTTGTCATGGCGTCCTGCGTCGGAGGCATGGATATGCGCGATGAACGGCGCGCGCTGGAACGCGGGGCACATATTGTTGTCGCGACACCAGGTCGGTTGCGCGATCATATCATGCGCGGATCGTTGGACATGGGCAATATCAGAGCGGTGGTTCTGGATGAAGCCGATGAAATGCTGGACCTCGGCTTTCGCGAGGATCTGGAATTTATTCTCGGTGAAGCGCCGCAAGACCGCCGCACCTTGATGTTTTCCGCAACGGTTCCGAAATCGATCGCCACGCTGGCCAAAACCTATCAGAAAGACGCCGTGCGGGTGCAGACGGTTGCGGAGCAGTCCCAGCACAGCGATATCGAATATCTGGCCATGAATGTCGCCCTGCGCGACGTGGAAAACGCGATCATCAACGTTTTGCGATATTATGAGGCGCCCAATGCGCTGGTCTTCTGCAACACGCGGGCCATGGTGAACCGGTTAACCACACGGTTTTCAAATCGCGGGTTTTCCGTTGTCGCCTTGTCCGGCGAGTTGACGCAGAACGAACGTACACATGCGCTTCAGGCAATGCGCGACGGGCGTGCGCGGGTGTGTATTGCCACAGATGTGGCCGCGCGCGGGATTGACCTGCCCAATCTGGAACTGGTGATCCATGCCGAATTGCCGACCAGCTTTGAAACGCTGCTGCACCGGTCGGGCCGGACGGGACGCGCCGGGCGCAAGGGGGTCAGCGCGCTGATCGTCCCGGCGAAACTGCGCAACAAGGCACAGCGCCTGATGAAAATGGCCAAGATCAACGCCGAATGGGTTTCGGCCCCCTCTGCCGAGGCTGTACAGGCACGGGATGCGGAACGTCTTTTGGGGGATCCGGTCTGGGAGATCCCTGTAGAAGAGAGCGAACAGGCATTCGTCAGCGAATTGGTCAGCCGGTATGACGCCGAACAGATCGCTGCAGCTTACATCCGACTGTTTGCCGCGCGTCAGTCCGCGCCCGAAGAGCTTGCCGATCCGGGGTCTGCCCCCGAGCCACGGCCAAGCGAGGCGTTTGGCCCGTCGGTCTGGTTTTCGGTGTCAGGCGGACGTGACCAGAATGCAGAGCCGCGCCGTTTGCTGCCGATGCTGTGCAAGGCCGGCGGCATCACAAAAGACGATATCGGGGCCATTCGCATCCGTCAGACTGAAAGCTTTGTGGAAATCAAGGCGGCGCGCGCGGATGCCTTTGCAGCGCGTGCAGGCACGACCGTGGAAGACGGCGCGGTTTTGACGCGACTGGCAAGTGCACCTGATCTTGGCGGTGGACCATCGCGCGATGGCGGCGGCAAGAAGCCGCGTGACGCGCGCCCGCCCCGCGAAGCGAGGGAGAAAATGCCAGCCCGTCCACGCCCCGAAAGATCGCGCCCGGAAGGCGTTGTTAGTGAACACAAACCGCGCCAGAAACCGGATCGACCCCAACCGGAGAAACCGAAAAAGGACCGCAAGCCCAGAGCCGAGGCAATGGAAAAGCGCGCGCCAGCGTCCAAGCCCGCGCACAAACCGGCAAAGGCCGAGGCATCTAAGCCTGCACCCGCCGCCGCGCCCGCCGCACCTGCGCCCAAACCCAAACGCCCGAAATTCGATGCAAGCGATCCGTCCAAGCGGATTGAACGCCCCGGCAAGCCGAATGCGGGCAAAGCCGGTGCAAGACCCGGTAAACCCAAGGGCAAACCGGGCGCAAAACCCTTTGGCAAACCAGCCGGAAAACCAGCGGGCAAGTCAGGCGGGAAACCAGCAGGCAAACCAGGTGGGAAACCCAGCGGTTACAAGGGCGGCCCCCCGCGCCGGAAGTAAGGCCGCCTGCGAAATTTCACCCCGAACAGCACGGCGCCAGTGGCCAAAACCAAGTAGAGATCGAACAACAAAGAGCGGTTGCGCTGGTAGATCAGATCAATCGCCGCTTTGCGTGGCACACATCGCGCATTGTAGACAGCGTGGCTTTGCTCTGGCGTTGTGCAGCAGGCAAGATGACGTGCCTCTGCGTCCTTATAAATTAGGCTGGCTAGTCCCGTTACGCCGGGTTTTGCACGAAGAACCTTTGCGTAAAGATCAGGGTTGCTGTTGACATAGCGAGGCAGCGGCGGGCGCGGCCCGACCAAACGAATATCGCCCCGCAACACATTCCACACCTGTGGTAATTCATCCAGACGGGCGTGACGCAGCAACCGCCCGACGGGTGTGATGCGCGCGAATTTGTCACCACCGGCCACGCCATCATCCGAAATGCAGCTTCGCATGGTCCGGAACTTGATCAGGGAAAAATCCTCATCTTGTGACTTCATTCGCCGCGACAGATAAAAAACCGGCCGCCCCTGTACCACCATCAATAGAACGCTGATCAAAGGCAGGGCGACAACCAGAAACGGAGCGACCAGAGCCAGTATCGTCAGATCAAACAGCCGCTCACGCCGGGACACACCCGGATTTTTGCGCTTCATATAGGAAACTGTTGCTGATCTTTCAGGCATTCTGCGCCCCGCTATTGATCACGACAGTGCGTGTCGCAGGCCAAGCCTAGGCGAAAGATACAATCAAATTTTCAACACGACGCCGGAAAATACAAACAATACGATCTATGCCGCGCCGGGTATCTGCACCCGGCGGCCGCCTTCCTGAAAATTTCGCATCGACATCGGCCAGACTGTGCCGGGCCAGCGGATTTCCATTTCCCGTTTCCGGGGGCGATAGACGGCGGTGTAAAGCGTGCCAAATCCGGCTGAAAACGCGGTAGAATACAACGGCGGCTTCAAAAACGCGTCGATGAATTTGTCTTGTGGGTCGCGGTGCAAGGTCAGCCGCTGCAGCAAGTATCTTTCGCGTTCCACCGTCGAGGTAAAGCGCGCATGGCTGATCCATTCCACTGTTTCCTGATGGTTGGTGGCGACCGCGGCATGGGTGATTACGGCGTTTCTATCCGGCCCCATCATGGCCGTCAGATAGTTCCGTTTAGCATCCAGAACCGTCACATTATAGCTCATGTGGGTCGGAATCCGCGCCAGAGCGGCCCCCGCTTCTTGCGCGGTTTCGCAGGTTTGCAACACATAGCGCAGGATCAGAGGTACGCCAAACCCGTCACCGACAACACGCCGCCCCCCAAAGGTAAGCGAAACGGCAAGGCCGGCGTCGTTCATTCCATCCACCAAACCCCACAACCCGTCGCTGGTACCGATCACCTGCCGGCCCTGCCAGCCGGTTTTCAATAGCAGACTGTCAAAGGCGTTCGGATTGTAATCGTAATTGCGGACAAGAACGGGTTCCTTCCCCGGCCAGATGGCCTGCGAGCACCCTGCAAGATATGGGGGCGGGCGATAGAAGCTTAGGAAACGTGCAGCGTGGTCGCTGCCGCCCGCAAGATCGCAAAGGGTTTCGTAGAGCGGTACGATTTCCGGCATATGGGTTGCCAGCGCGGACCGGCTTTGCGCATAGGTCGGCCGAACGCCTTCGCCTTCCTTCAACCACCAACGCTTGTAATCGGGCCAGTATTCAGCAAAAAGCCCGGCCCATTTAGGGCCGGGTTGATCTTCTGATATGGCGCGCCATAGCATTGTTTGCCTAATCCCGGGTTACATGATCTTGAACGCAGGGTCTGCCAGTGCGGGGCCTGCTTCGGCCACCGGCAACGGTTGACCCGCAACAGATTGCTTGATGCCGTGTATCCACTTCTTGGCGCGCTCATTCAATTGGAAACCTTTGGTCATCGACCGGCCCCGCGTCACCAGAATACCGATGTCGGCCCCTTCATAACGGTAATCACCCGGTTGCAGGATACGCAGGAAAAAGGCCTCGTTTTCGGATTCGACTGCGCGGCGGTGATAATCGAACCGGTCGAACACGACACGCCCGTCTTCCAGCATCTTGTAAATTCCGGTTTCGGGAGATTGCGTGCAAATATCCACGCTGTCATCCGTGTGTTTGATTACCATCTGGCTCCAACTGTCGATCATGTCGGCATTGGACCAGCGCGAGTTCAGTTCATCCACATCAAGCTGGAATTTCTTTTTCGAAAACTCCAGCAAGTGGAACAGGAACAAGGGCGCATCCGCATGGGCGAACGCGGCGTGGTTGGTCATGGACGACGCGCCGGTGATGCGCGGGTTTAACTCGCCCAGCCACAAATCACCGGTTTTCTTGTCGATCAGGAAATCCAGTTCGAAATAGCCGCGATAGCCTTCTTTGCGCAGTTGCTCCCCGAATTTAAAGGTCAGTTCGCGCGCCTTCTGACGGACCTTGGGGGGAAAGGCGGTTGACAGAATTTCGTTGCCACACCATCCGCCACGATAGGGCGTCAGTTCCTTGAAACCGACAAGTTCGGTCATCAGCGGGCCGACAATGGTGCCTTCCTTTGTGGCACACGCCTCGATCGCGGAGCCACGGCAATCAATGCGTTTCATGATCTTGATCTCTCCCTCGCCGACGATCTCGTGCTCGTGACGCAGAAAATCGGCTTCGGATTTGATGAAGAACGTGGTGTGGCCGCTATCACCAAAGGCGGATTGCAGCACCAGATCATGACCGATCCCGGCCTTTTCGCAGGTTTTTTTCAGGTCCGCATAGCTTTTGACCTCGGCCAGCACATTGGGAACAGACGGCACACCCGCCTTGTTGCCGATGCGGACAGTTTCGATCTTGTTGTCCATGGATGTGCGCAGCTTGGCCTTGGGAAACCACACGTCCGCACCCAGTTCTTTGGACAGGCGTTCGGTTTCCTCGTCAAACATCAGGAACACGAACTTGGGCTTGCCGCCCGCGGCGTTTGATAAAGTCGATGACCTCTTTGTGCTGCAACAGATAGTTGTTGATATCTTCGATCGACTGGAATTCGGCATGGGGCTGTTCTGACGGGCAGAACACGTTGGGATGCTTGCCGCCATAACAGTCAATGTAGCAGATGTATTTGAAATGCCGCACCCATTCATCAAGGCCCAAAAGGTTGAAATTGGTGGCCGAAATGAAATAGATCGGGTCTTCATTACGGTGAAAGAACCGGCGGATTTCCGAGATATTTTTGAGCACGGTCGCGGGCATAGTGTTTCCTTTTCTATTCGGCTGCGGTGGACAGTTTCTTTTTCGTTTTTTGGGCCAGCGCGTCGGCTGTGAAAACGCGCAATCCCAGATCGGCGCGGTAGCCGTGGATTTCGTTCACATCCAGCGCCCGCATGAAGGCGAGGATTTCTTTTGAAACAACCTGCCCCGGCACCAGAATGGGAAAGCCGGGGGGGTATGGAATGATAAAACTGGCTGATACGACCTCTTCACCGGCATCAAGCGCGTCCTGCAAGCTGCCTTGCAGTTCCAGATAATCGCAGTTCTTCTCGTCATAGCTCAGGTAGTAGGCAGTGCGAATATCGCCCTCGGTTGTGACACCGTCGGCACGGAACGCATCGTGGAAACGGCTGAAATCGGGCAAGGGCGGCAGGTCTTCCATCAAGTTGCGAACACGCCGTTCAAAGGACAGCTTTTCCATCCGGCTTGCATCGTCCAGCAGATCATCCAGACCTTTGGCAATTTCCACCAGCACTTCGATCAGATAGGCAACCGAAGACCGCGTGGTGCCGATATTCGTCATGAACAGGACGGTATTGCGCGAGGTTTTGTTGATCTGGATGCCGTATTTGTCCATCAGGATATCGGTCTTGAACGTATCGCCATCCCAACCGGTTCCCCCGACCGACAGGGTCACGCGGGTGGCATCCAGAACGAATTCGTCCTTTTCCCAACAATCCCACAGATCGGTCCAGCCCTGTTCGGTATCATAATAGCTGGTCACACCGCTTTCGCGGTGAACATCGGGGATCATGTCGCCCGCCGTCAGCACCTTGAAGTATTTGCGCAGCAACGGATGATCCGAGATCGCACGGCGCATGGACATGGCTGCCTCGACCTGACGTTGCACAAATTCGAACCCTTCCAGTTCGACCTGCCTGCGCCCCACATCCAGCGACGCGATGATCTGGTAATTCGGCGACGTTGACGTATGCGTCATATACGCCTCGTGAAAGCTCTGTTCGACCTCGCCTTTGAAATCCTGATCGTTGACGTGAATCATCGATCCCTGGCGCAAAGACGTGAGCGTTTTGTGGGTGGATTGCGTCGCATAAACCCGCACGCGCGCCGAAGGCGGCGGGATCAGGCGGGTTTTCAAAAGGGTTTCGTCATCCGCATCCTTCAGTTTTTTCTGCTGTTTTTCAAAAGCCTCTGCGTGGCCATCCGTGCGCAACCTTTCCCGCAATGTATTGGCTGCGTTCATGGCGGTGCGCTGGCGATAGGTCGGGCTGAAACGCGCAAAGGCAAACCACGCCTCGTCCCACAGGAAAATCAGATCGGGCTTGATGGCCAGACATTCTTCCATGACGCGTTCAACGTTATAGACGATCCCGTCAAAGGTGCAGTTCGTCAAAAGCAGCATACGGACCTGATCAAGTTTTCCAGCGGCTTTCAGTTTCAGCAATTGATGCTTGATTTCGCGCAAGGGCACCGCGCCATACATGGAAAATTCGTCCAGTGGATAGCTGTCAAGATAACAGACCTGCGCCCCTGCAAGCACCATGCCGTAATGGTGGGATTTGTGGCAGTCGCGGTCGACCAACACAATATCGCCGGGACGCACCAAGGCCTGAACAACGATCTTGTTACAGGTCGAGGTGCCGTTGGTGGCAAAAAACGTTTGCTTTGACCCGAACGCGCGGGCCGCCAGTTCCTGTGCTTCCTTGATCGGACCGTGCGGTTCCAGCAGGGAATCCAGCCCGCCAGATGTGGCCGACGTTTCGGCCATAAAGATGTTGGGCCCGTAAAACGCACCCATATCCTGTATCCAGTGCGAGCGGGTGATGGATTTGCCGCGGCTGATCGGCAGCGCGTGGAATACCCCTGTCGGCTGACGTGGAGTAATCGACCAATGCATTGAAAAAAGGCGTTTTATTGCGGGCCTGAACACCGCGCAGGATGTTCAGGTGCAGTTCCATGAAATCTTCCTGATTGTAGAAAACGCGGCGGCATATCCCCAGATCAAGCCCGGCAATATCTTCGACCGACCGTTCCGTGACCAGATAGGCATCAAGTTCGGGACGCACCTTTGCGATAAGGCGGCACAGTTCCGGCCCGATATCCTCGGGTGCCATTGCTTCGATCTGTTCCTGTCCGCCCGCGTTGTTCAGGTATTTCGTCAAAATCGGTTGATCGACCTTGGATTGCAGCACCAGACCGGGGCGCACGACGATGGCCTGAATATTGTAATTGAAAAGAACAGCGATCAGGGCGTCTTCCAAAGACGGCACCACCACAGCTTCGTAGATAAACGGGTCTTCGGAACGGCGCATGCGGTTAACATTGCTTTTCAGCCAGCGTTCCTGATGTTCGTTGACCTGATCGACAATCAGCACCTCGAAATAGGGTTTGCTCATGGCGCGCGCTTCGGGCGACAGCATCGCCTCGTCGTCATGTTCTTCACTGTCGATCGAATCCCGTTCCAGCGGGATATGCCGCCGTCTGTAAGCGCCTGTTGTCAGCGCACGCGTGACACGATTGACCGCAAAGGACAGGTCATCAAAACTGCCATGTTCGAACTGGCGGCGCATGTGATCGAACGCAGCCATGCCCGGAAAGGCCCAATAGGGTTCGATCACCGCCAGAGAGACAAAAAGCTCTTCGATCTTGGTTTTGCACTTGGATGCCTGTTTGTCCGAAGGCTTGCGCGCAAGGCTGGATGTGGCTTCGCGCAGGGCGCTCCACCGATCCGAACGCAACTGGATCGCCGAGTGATAGTCGTTCACAGAATGCATCGTTCGTACTCCGTTTCCGGGGCAGGACATCGATGCAATCGGCCGCTTCAGGCGGCCGGAACACAGCGATATCTAGCCGCTGGATGTTTTTCCCAAGATCGGCGTAGCGCCGATATCGTGGACTAGTGGTTGCGATTGGATGCCCGCCCCCGGTTCTGATGTCGGTACATCGACATGCAGCCCCGCGCGGGATCCTTGTCGTGGAATTTCAAGCGGCCCCAACGTATGCAAAAACGCATCGGTGCCACTGTTGCGGTCATAAACAGGAAAATCGTTGGATCGGTCGCGGAAGCTTTTCAGAACCTGCCCCAACCCTTTCATGCCGGTTTCACGCTGGCGGCGTACCATGCTCAGATCAACTTCGATCGGGAACATATCCTCTTGCCCCGCCGATTGGTGCAGCACGGTAGAAGACGGATCAATCACACAGGATTTACCAACCCCACCCGCGCCAAGGCCGTTTACGTCAATCACATAACACTGGAATTGTGCGGCGGTGGCGCGCGCGATGGCCAGTTCTGCGTCACGGTCCGTGGTGCCGGTTAGAACAGGGTGCAACAGCACCTCGGCCCCCATGCTGGTCAACTGGCGCGTGGTTTCTGGAAACCAGATGTCATAGCAGATTGACAGGCCGAACCGGCCCACATCAGGCACATCGAACACGCAGAATTCAGTACCAGCCGCAATTCCCGCCTCGTACGGGCGGAACGGGAACATTTTGGAATACCTGCGGATAATCTGGCCGTCAGGATTGATCACAACGGCGGTATTGTAAATCTGGCCATCCGCCGCCTTTAAAAACATCGATCCCGGTATCAGCCAGACACGATGGCGCCGTGCCGCCTCGCAAAAGCGATCAAGCGTTTCGTTTTCAGGGGTCTGGGCAAAGCGGTCCAGTGGGCCGAACGGCGCCAGTTCGCTGAACAACACCATTTGTGTCCAAGGGAAACGCGCCATCAGGATATCCAGTCGCTGGATCATACCGTCGACATTGGGCTGCAACGCGTTCACATACATCTGAACGCCCGCGATTGCGAAAGGGGTCATACTCATCGGTCTCCGTGCTGACGAAGCGGATTGCGGATCAATCCGGTCATTGGCTTCGTGTCCGGCACGTCTTACGCCCTTCCAACCGGAACGGAAACAGGCGACATGCGCCTAATTTGCACCCAGGAACCGGTTTGTGTGATGAACCGAGTGGTCAGTATCTGTTTTCTCCCTTCGTGGCCTTAAATGGCGTTTGTCGTTGCAAGCGCCCAGCCCGGACACCTACGTTATGAGCGTTTAATTTATTAATCAACAGGCTTGCTTGCTTTCGGCTTTCCCTGCTTTCAAAGGCAGAACCGTTGATCCAATCCGCAACGAAAAAGGCGCGCAATGATGCGCGCCTTTCCGTCACACGATTGTTTAACGCGTCAGGCGGCCATTTGTTCCGCGACGGCTGCATCCAGCGCCTCTTCAAAGATCGCCAGACCTTCTTCGATCAGATCATCCGATGCTGTCAGCGGCACCATAATGCGCAGCGCGTTGCCATGCATGCCACAGCCCAAAAGGATCAGGCCGCGTTTGAGCGCATGGGCGCAGATCGATTTGGCCAGGGCGGCATCGGGCTTTGCGCTGTCGAAATCCGTGACGAATTCAACCGCGACCATCGCCCCCAATCCGCGGATGTCCCACATCCGGTAGGGCGCAGACCGTGCGCCAATCTCGGCGAAACGGGCGCGGAAATGTTCGCCCATCTTGGTAGACCGTTCCAGCAAACCTTCTTCATCGATGGCCTGAATTGCCGCCAAAGCCGCCGCACACGCGACAGGGTTGCCGCCATATGTGCCGCCCAGACCGCCCGGTTCCAGCGCATCCATAATGTCAGCGCGACCGATCACCCCCGCCAAGGGATAGCCCCCTGCCATGCTTTTGGCGACGGTGATCAGATCAGGCACGACACCGGAATGTTCAATGGCAAACCACGTTCCGGTCCGACCGAACCCGGCCTGAACCTCGTCCGCGATCAACAGAATTCCGTGTTCGTCACAAATGGCACGCAATTCGCGCATCATCTCGAACGGAACAGGGATGTATCCGCCTTCGCCCAGAACGGGTTCCAGAATGATCGCGGCCACGCGGCTGGGCTGGGCATCTGTCAGGAACAGATTTTTCAAACCGATCAGTGCATCCTCGACCGTGATACCGTCGCGCACGGACGGGAACGGAGCGCGGAATACATCTGCCGGGAACGGGCCAACGTCTTTCTTGTAGGGCGATACTTTGCCAGTCATCCCCAGCGTCAACAACGTACGCCCATGATAGGATCCGGTGAACGCAATAATTCCCGGGCGCCCTGTGGCCGCACGCGCAATTTTAACCGCATTTTCAACGGCTTCTGCACCTGTTGTCACCAACAGCGTTTTCTTCGGATGACGGCCCGGCGCCAGGTCGTTCAGCTTTTCGGCCAAAGCAACATAGGGTTCATAGGGCACGACCTGAAAACTTGTATGTGTATAGTGATCTTCCTGCGCCTTGGCAGCGGCCACGACGTTGGGATGGCGATGGCCTGTATTCAACACACCGATGCCGCCTGCAAAATCGATATAGCGGTTGCCTTCCACATCCCACAATTCGGCATTTTCAGCGTATTTTGCATAGATGGGGGCCGCCGATGCAACACCGCGGGGCACCGCAGCATCCCGACGCGCGACCAGTGACGCATTGGTTTGCGCGGACGGCGTGAGATCGGAAACCGCTACGATTTTCGGTTTGTTTTTCACGGCGGATTTTGCAGTTTGTTTTTTAGCAGCACGGGCCATTGCAGAGTTCCCTTTCAGAAGAGGAGTTCCAGTACGTTTAAATTTTCAATATTGCGTTTAATATTATTGTCAATACGGATTTGGCCAAGAACGCGCATTGTGGCAGAATCCGACCGGTTCAAGCGTTCTGGCGCTGTCGGCGTTAGGCCTTTTATTTAGCACATGTTTGTGCCACCTGTCAGGTCAAAGGAGTTTGCGTTGGATATTGGACAAAAGATTAAGGCAATTCGCAAGGCGCGCGGTTTATCGCAACGCGAACTGGCATCGCGTGCGGGCCTGACCAACGGAACGATTTCCCTGATCGAAAAAAACAAATCCAGCCCGTCAGTCGCCTCACTCAAGCGGCTTTTGGATGCTGTGCCCATCAGCATGTCCGAATTCTTTTCCGATTTCGAAGTCGAAGACCGGGCCAAGATTTTCTTTCGCGCCGAAGAATTCACCGAGATCGCCCCCCAAGGCCATGCCAATGGGTCGGCCGTTTTGTCCCTGCGACAGGTAGGTGATGCATCCCAGCATACGCTTCAGTTTCTGCACGAAAACTACCCCCCCGGCGGCGATACCGGGCCCGAGCTTTTGTCGCACCCCGGCGAAGAGGCCGGTATCGTCATTTCCGGCGAAATCGAAATTACGGTTGCGGATGAGGTGTGCGTGCTAAAAGCAGGGGATGGCTATCTTTTTGACAGCCGTCTACCGCACAGGTTCCGCAACATCGGGCGAACCCATTGCGAGATCATGAGCGCCAGCACGCCACCGACGTTCTAGAACCGAAAGGCCGCACCAAAAATCGGGCCCTGCTGGATGGTATCATAGGAAAAACCACCACTGCTGTAATCAACGCCCGACGCGCGATAGCCCAGAACAATGGACGTGTGGTCGCTGACTTCGTAGCCGACAAGTCCGGCGGCATCCCAAACCAGATCCGATGCAAGGCCGAAACCGCCCACCATGCCCCAACCGGACAGATAGAAGTTATTGTTCAGTTCCTTGCGAAATTGCAGGCCAATAATCGGATCGATCCAATCGTCGCCATCACTGGTCGACGTGCCATCCAATGCCCCACCATTAAAGCGGAAATCATTGTCGACTGACCAGACCCGCATACCACCGATCACATCCACAGATGTCGTGGCATCATCGACGATCTGGTAACCGCCATAAAACGTTCCCCAAAAAGTCTTGGCTTTTACGTCGATACTTGTCGCAGCGATCCCGACCGGTGTTGCGATATCTGTGCTGAGTTTGGAATACACCAGTTCAACGCCGAAACTGTAGGGTCCGTTTCGGGCTTCGAACACACCCATAAACGCCATATCCAGATTGTCCAGAACGTCACCAAAGCTCAGATCGACATTTTGCGCAGGAAGACCAAACAGGCCGATATCGCCTTCAAGACCTGTGGCCCAGAGATACGGAGCGGCCTTAAAGGTCCAATCATTGGCCGACATGGAAGACACGCGGGCGTCTTGCGCCAAACCAGCGCTGGACCCGATTAACAAGGCGCAGATCGCAGAGGCGACTATCCGAACTTTCAAAGCATCCTCCCAACAACGAAACAGGCGAGCCCGCAAGCAACAGCAGGATTCGAACCCGTATTGATTCGCAAACTACTACACGGCCACTGTTTTCGCAAAAACTTCTTGAAACCAAAGGGTTTGGACACGTTAGCGCATTCGCCAACAATCAAAAAACGGCCCGCACGGCTAGGGCGCGACGTGAAACCACAGGCCTTCGACATTGATCACCGCCGGTTTATCGCAATGGAAAACATAATACGTGAAACCGGAATGAGGCAGGCGCGTAGCCGATGTGCGCCCCACCAGTTCAGACGCCGGTTTCAACGCTTCTCGCCCCACGCGCCCGGGTTCTTTCAACCGTTGTGCCGGTGAAATCAGCATGTTTGTTTCGGGCTGCAATGAACCAAGACCATTGCGCGGAATGAACACAGGTTGCGCCTGTGGATGATGCACGAGGAAATCTTCGTCCAACTGGATTTTGTCCACCCAGGTGACTTCAAGGTATTCGCCCGAAAGCGTTTTTACCGGATCGCGCTTGCGCAGTGCTTCGATTGGCAGTTTGCCAAAGGATGTCATGATACGGCACTTGCCAAAAAAGCCGGGCAAGTTCCAGGTTTTCTCAATACGGGGCTTGGGCGTCGGTGCCCGCAGCTTTACGTCTGCCAACACGCTTTGTGTTACAGCCGACAAAATGGCGGCGTCATTATTCTGCGTACTCATGTTACACTCGTCACTTAAACTACAAACACTACAACCGGGCCCACCCCGGTCCCGCCGCTTGGGACACAACTGCCGGGGCAACACGTGGGAAGCCCCGGCAGGAACCATCCCGCGGCTGACAACCAGCTTACACCAAATTGTCGTTTGCGGATACTCTTTACCAACTACACGTACGGTGTCGCGCATCATCAAGGTACTGGTATGACGTATTTCTTCTGATGCCGCGGCAAGTTCTGGTCAGAACGAAGGCAGCCAGAATGCAGAAAAACGCCGGGACTGTTCGCACTTGCAAAACAATACCCAGCGGCAAGCTTTTCTGTTTCAGTAAACACAAGCAATTATTCGCAAATTGTTTCCAAATATGATTTTGAGAAACATCTTTCGGGATATGGCTGAATCGGGGCCATTTGGCCTCATTTCGTGGGATTTCCGAAATCGAAACAAATCGTTTCAACCAGTTCCCCACGGCCGCAGACCCCAAAAATCGTCAAAACCGCAGAGAATCAGTAGGGTCATCCATCAATCCGTAGACTCGCGTCCGATATATTATATACTTAAAATATCTAAGCCCAAAACGGAGACGCGCAATGACCGAACCCCTGAAAATCGCAATCGCAGGCGGTGGCATTGGCGGCTTGGCGCTTGCGCTGACCCTGCACCGGGCCGGGTTTTCACCAGTTGTATTTGAACGGTCAAAATCCATCACCGAACTGGGCGTCGGCATTAACATTTTGCCACATGCGATCCGGCAACTTGCCGATCTGGGATTGCTGGAGGCGTTGGACGGCATTGGCATCCGAACCCGCGAATTGGTGTACAAAACCACCACCGGTCAGGACATTCTGCGCCAGCCGCGCGGCACATGGGCCGGATATGACGTGCCACAATTTTCGATCCATCGCGGCAAATTGCAGGCGGTGCTGGCACAGGCGGTATCGGACAGGTTGGGGCCAAACGCCATCCGAACCGGCCACAAACTGGCCGACTTTTCGCAGGACGATACCGGAGTCAGCGCCCGGTTTGAAACCGACGCCGGACCCGTTTCCGACCGGTTTGACGTTCTGGTCGGGGCCGATGGCATCCATTCCACCGTGCGCAAGGCATGGCACGGCGAACAGGGGCCACCCAGTTGGCAGGGCATTGTGATGTGGCGCGGGGCGGCGTGGACAGCGCCATATCTGGACGGGCAAACCATGATCATCGCAGGTGGCATGCGATCAAAACTGGTGCTGTACCCGATCTATAATGATCCGGCCCGTCCCGATGAAACGCTGATGAATTGGGTGATTTGCGCCGATGTCGCCACAGGTGACGATGCTTTGCCCCATCCCGATGACTGGTCGCGCCGTGGCGATCTTGACGAGGTGATGCAGCATGTTACCGGCAAAATCGACATTCCGGAAATGGACATTCCTGCGCTGATCCGGTCCACCGAAGATATCTATGTTTATCCGATGTGCGACCGTGATCCGTTGGATCAATGGACACACGGGCGCGTGACATTGCTGGGCGATGCGGCACATCCGATGTATCCGGTCGGATCAAACGGGGCCAGTCAGGCGATACTGGATGCTGTCGCGCTGGCGAACCATCTGAAACAGGACGGGATTGCGGGACTTCTGCCCTATGACAGTGAACGGCGCACTGCCACCGCCGATATCGTTCGGGCCAACCGCAAGGGCGGGCCGGAACGGGTGATCGATCTTGTCGAGGATCGCGCGCCAAACGGATTCGAAACGCTGGATCAGGTCGCCACACCGGATGAATTGCGCGCCATCGTCGGCGATTACCAGACGATGGCGGGCTATCGGCCCGAACAGGTGAACCGCGCCTGAACGCGAAACAGGATCACTCAGGGGGCGGCAGGAAATCCACATCGTGTTCTGCGGAAATCCGAACGAGTTCCGCCGGATCGGTGACGTTGTTCAGGTTCTGGAACAGTTCAAACAGCTTGCCACAGGGGGCGACGCCGAACATCGCCGTCGCCTCTGCGCCCGAGCGGTTGAAAATGCCGTGGGGTTCATTCATCGGCATCCGCACCAGATCCCCGGCATTGGCCACCATCTTTTCCGCGCCAAATTCAACTTCAAGCTGACCGCTTAGGACGGAAATCCATTCGTCCTGCGTGGTGTGAATATGCGGGGGCACAAACGTGTCCGCCGGAAGAACCGCGTGCCAGACAAACGCATTTTCCGACAACAGCTTGGGCGTATAGGTGTGGCCAACCACATTCCACGGCTTGTCCTTGAAGCTGTCCGAGGACAGCGTGACACCATGTTCCAGTTTCATCTTTTTCTCCCTTTTGTTGATCAGCGTTTACAAATGCAGGTAACCTTCGACTTCGGTTCGGGCACCGGCAAATTTGGTGTGATCGCCCGACCACACGATCTCGCCCTTTTCGATCACATAGTAATGATCGGAAATCCGAGACAGTTCATCAAGGTTCTTGTCGATCAGCAGGATGGACAAGCCTTCGGATTTCAATTGCGCCAGCATATCCCAGATTTCCGCACGGATCAGCGGGGCCAACCCTTCGGTTGCTTCGTCAAGGATCAGCAATTCGGGGTTGGTCATCAAGGCGCGCCCGATCGCCAGCATCTGTTGTTCACCGCCCGACAATTCACGCCCCAGATTGCGCTTGCGTTCGGCCAGACGTGGAAACGCCTGATACACTTTTTCCTCATTCCAGCCCAGCAACCCGCGTGCTGTGGCGCGCAGGTTTTCACTCACGCTGAGGGTTGGAAACACCTGTCGCCCTTCTGGTACCAGCCCCAAACCTGCGCGGGCAATATCAAAGGGCTGCGCGCCCGTCATATCCCGACCTGCGATCACGATCTGTCCTGCCGTTGGCTTCAGCAGGCCCATGATACAGCGCACAGTTGTTGTCTTGCCCATGCCGTTGCGCCCCATCAGGGTTGTCACCTGTCCTTTGGGCAAAGACATCGACACATCAAACAGAACCTTGGCCGCGCCGTAGCCCGCGCGCAGGCCCGATATTTCGACAAAATCGCTCATGCCGCGCTGTCGCCCAGATAGGCAGCGCGGGCAGCGGGGTCTTCGCGCACCTCATCCGGTGTGCCACGGGCCACAACGACACCGTCCACCAGCACCGACACCACATCGGCCAGACGGAAAATGGCATCCATGTCATGTTCCACCAGCAGCATCGGGATATCGCGGCGCAACCCGTCCAGAATGCCGATCAGAGTTTCGCTTTCCGCGCGCCCCAGTCCAGCCATCGGTTCGTCCAGCAACAGAAACTTCGGCTTGCCCGCCAGCGCGATCCCCAGTTCCAGCAACCGGCGTTCCCCATGCGACAGGTCCTGTGCCGCCATATCGGCGCGATCGGCAAGACCTATATCCGAAATGGCCTGCATCGCAGCATCGTTCAACGCGGTTTCGGCGCGTGCCGGTTTGAAAAACCGCAGGCTTGATCCCTGTTTGGCCTGCACGGCCAGCGCCACATTTTCCAGCACGGAGAACGACGGAATGATCGAGGTGATCTGGAACGTCCGGCTTAACCCCGCCTGAACCCGCTGCCACACGGGCAGATGCGTGACATCATGCCCGTCAAAGCGCACATGCCCGCTGTCGGGCGACAACACGCCGGAAATCTGATGGATCAGGGTGGTTTTGCCCGCGCCGTTCGGCCCGATCAACGCGTGACACTCGGCTTCGCCCACGCTGAGCGACACGTCGTTGGTCACGTTCACCGATCCGAATGATTTGTTCAGATTTTCGATGATCAGCACGCTCATGTCGTCGCGGCCTTTTTGGTACGAACCTTAAGCAGGTCTGACAGGCCGCCGCGCGCATAAAGCACCATCAGCACCAGAAGCGGGCCAAAGATCAGCTTCCATTCGTGGAACAGCCCCCCCAGAAACTCTTCCACCAGAACAAAGAAGAACGCGCCCAGAATGGCACCGTTGCGGGTACCCATGCCGCCAAGAACGACCACAACAATCAGTTCACCGGATTTCTGCCATGTGGAAATCGCGGGGCTGATAAATTCGGTGTGCTGTGCCATCAACAGGCCCGATACGCCCGCGATCATGCCCGCAATCACATAGGCGATCAAACGGTAGCGGAACACCGAAAACCCCATCACTTCGGTGCGGCCCGGGTTTTCCTTGGCCGCGCGCAGCACACGGCCAAACCGAGACCCCGCAATCCGGTGGATCAGCCACCACGTTCCGATCAGCGCGCCGACGATGATGAAATATAAACCCCCACCATTCTGGACGATATCGGTGCCAAACAGTTCCGCCATGCTCCACAAGGTCAGCCCGTCATCGCCACCATAGGCCGCAAGGGATGTGAATGTGAAATAGGCCATCTGCCCGAATGCCAGCGTGATCATGATGAAATACACACCCGACGTGCGCAGCGCGAGCGCGCCGGTGATCACGGCAAAGACACCGCTGACCACCAGTGTGATCAGCAGCAGGATCAGGATGTTATCAATACCTTCTTCCAACCCGATACCGGTGACATACGCCCCCAGCCCGATAAAGGCCGTATGCCCGAAGCTGACCATACCGCCCTGCCCGATCAGAAGATCAAGCGACAGCGCCGCAATGGCCAGCAGCATTGCCTTGATCAGAAGTGACAAAAGATAGCTGCCACCAAACTGGTTGGCGAGAACCGGCGCGGCCAGCAGAATGGCAAAGATTACAGATGCGATCAGAACACTGCGATCCATCTCAGGTGGCCCCTTTTGTCGGGAACAGGCCTTCGGGGCGTACGATAAGTATGGCCGCCATCAGGATATAAACCAGCATAGAAGCCAGCGCAGGACCGATCTGGTTGGCCATGGAACTGTCAAAGATCAGGCCAAGCGTGCTGGTGGCAAGACTGCGCCCCATCGTGTCGATCAGCCCGACCAGAAGGGCCGCGATAAACGCCCCGCGAATGGATCCGATCCCGCCGATGATGATAACAACAAACGCCACGATCAGGATGTTGTCACCCATGCCCGGTTCGATGGAAAAGATCGGCGCGGCAATCACACCGGCAAATCCTGCCAGCATCGCACCAAAGCCGAATACCACCATAAACAGACGTTGGATATTGACGCCCAGCGCCGACACCATCGTGGGGTTGCTGGCCCCTGCGCGGATCAACATGCCGACGCGGGTACGGGTGACGATGGCCCACAATCGCGACCGCAACGGCCAGACCGGCGGCAATGGTGGCAAAGCGGTAAACCGGATAACGCAGGTTTTCGGTGAGCTGCACCGACCCCGACAGAAACTCGGGCGGCGGAATTGTCAGGGTCAGCGGGCCGAAGATAACCTTGGCCGCCTCGTTCAGAAACAGGATGATCCCGAACGTGGCCAACACCTGATCCAGATGGTCGCGTTCGTATAAGTGCCGAAACACCAGCACTTCCAGCAACAGGCCAAAGATCAACGCCACGACCAGGGACAGCACCAAAGCCAGAAAGAAATTTCCGGTCAGCCCATAGAACGCAAAGGCCAGATAGGCCCCCACCATGTACTGCACGCCATGTGCCAGATTGATGAACCCCATCACCCCGAACACAAGCGTCAGGCCCGCTGCGATCAGAAACAGCAACACGCCATATTGCAGCCCGTTCAGGCATTGAATCAAAAGAAGGGAAAAGGACAAGACACCGTGCCTCTGTTAAAGGTTGGCCCTCCGGACGATCCGGAGGGCCAAAGCAGAGTTACATTGCGCAATCTTGTTTGAAGCTGTCGGAATAGTCTTCGATCATGGTTTCCATGTAGGATGTATGGAATTTTCCATCAGCCCGCTCCACCACCTGCAGCATGTGGAAATCCTGCACCGGATAGTGGTTGTTGCTGAATGCGAAATCACCGCGCACCGATGTGAAATCAGCCGCTTTCAGCGCCTCGCGCACCGCATCCTTGTTGGACATATCACCGCCCACCTTGGACACTGCGCTGTCAATCAGCATGGCGGTGTCATAGGCCTGCATTGCATAACCACCGGGAACATAGTCGTATTTCGCTTCGAACGCGTCTACGAATGCCTTGTTGGCGGCGTTGTCCATGTCAGGCGCCCAGTTGCCTGCCGCAAGAAATCCGACGGCATCCTGCTGCTGTCCCGGCAACGTAGTTTCATCCGTCGTGAACACCGACATGAAATCCATCTTGTCCTTCAGACCCGCACCGGCAAACTGTTTGACCAGACGGACGCCCATGCCACCCGGCATGAACGTAAACAGCGCATCCGCTTCGGATGTGGAAATCTGCGCCAGTTCAGCCGAGAAATCCTGATGGCCCAGTGGTGTGAACACTTCGGTGACTACATTGCCTTTGAACGTGCTTTTGAACCCTTCGACGTTATCGCGGCCCGCCTGATAGTTGGGCACCATGACAAAGACGTTTTCGTATCCCTTGGCGTTGGCGATCATACCCGCGACTTCGGCGTTCTGGTTGTTCTGATAGGACGTCACAAAGAAATACGGGTTACAGTTCTTACCCGCAAAGGTGGACGGACCCGCATTGGGGCTGATCAGGAAAGTTTCGGATTCCACAACCGGCTTGAAAATTGCCTGAAGCATGTTCGAGAAAATTGTACCGACAACGATATCAACCTCTTCGCGCTCAATCAGGTTCTTGGCCTTCAACAGTGCAACGTCGGGCTTCAACTCGTCGTCTTCGACAAACATCTCGACCGTCTGGCCGCCCAGCTTGCCGCCTTTTTCCTCAAGCGCGAGGGCAAAACCGTCCGCCGCCTGTTTGCCCAGCGCACCGGGAGGGCCGGACAGGGTGACAACCATGCCGATCTTTAGATTTTCGGCAAACGCGCCGGTGGCAAGGCCAACGCCAAGCGCTGCCGCCGTCAGTGTTGTCGTAATTTTGGTCATCTTTTGTGACATTTTAGTTTACTCCCCATTGGTTTATCCGTCTTCCGGATACGACATTCTGTTCTTTCAAACGAAAGGTCCACCCATCTTCGTCATAACTCGTCTTTTCAATCAAGTATTATTTTGAGTATAAAATATCTAAGCCTCAAACTTATTGCCAGCCGTCAGAAAGCGTTCACATGTTCAAAATCACCGATTGGGACGATGCCTATGCCAATGCCGCCAACATTCCGGGTGGTGAAAAATGGCCCGATGCATGGGTTAGCCCCGCCCAAAAATTCCGCAATCATGCGCATGGCCAGTTGGATATCCCCTATGGCTCTGCCCCGCGGGAAACCTATGACCTGTTTTTGCCCGAAGGGACGCCCAAAGGACTGGTGGTGTTTGTGCATGGCGGGTTTTGGGTGCGGCTTGATAAATCCTTTTGGTCCAATCTTGCCGCTGGTCCGGTCGCCGCAGGCTGGGCTGTGGCAATGCCGTCTTATACCTTGTGCCCCGACACCAACGTTACAGGTATCGTCGCCCAGATCGCCCGCGCGGTTGAACATGCGGCGGGCCAAGTGGCCGGACCGGTCAGGTTGACGGGCCATTCCGCCGGCGGGCACATCGTGACCCGTTTGATGTGTGATAACAGCCCGTTGCCCGAAGATATCGCAGATCGTATCGAACATGTGGTTTCCATTTCGGGCCTGCACGATCTGCGCCCGCTTTTGCGCACGAAACTGAATGACGCGATCCGGTTGACGCCGGAAGAAGCGGAACGCCAAAGCCCCGCCTTGTGCACCCCGCGCAATGGCATCCCGCTGACCTGTTGGGTCGGGCAATCCGAACGGTCCGAGTTTTTGCGCCAGAATGATCTGTTGGCCAATATCTGGAAAGGTCTGGGCACCCCCACGCAGGCGATTGAAGAACCCGACCGGCACCATTTCAACGTGATCGACGGATTGGCCGATGCAAACAGCCCGTTGTGCAAGGCATTGCTGGGCGATTCAGGGCTGTAGCGATCGCATCCAGAATTGCAGCGGTTTGGCTGTCTGTTCGGGTTGGCCGATGTCTTTCCAGTAGAACTGCGCGATCACACCGTCCAGTGGTGCATATCCCCTGCCCCGCCAGAATACATCAAGAGACCGGTAGTCCGCCGGGCGGGCCGGATGATCGTCGGGGCGCTTTACTGCACAAAACGCCACGTTCTGAAATCCCAGCGCGCGGGCATGCGCCTCGCGCTGGTCAAAAAAGGCGTGGCCGATGCCTTGCCCGCGATAGTCGGACAAAAGGACTGATTCAGCACAATAAAATACCGTTTCAAGGTCAATCCCGCTGCCCTGAAATGCATCGGCAAAATCGTTGGCATGATTGATCAGTGGCCCGCCGGTTGAGGCCCCGACCAAGCGCGCGCCATCAAAAGCCCCCACCAGAATAGCGCGCGGATCGTCTCGGTAAGCTTGCAGGTAATTGCGCTCGTAGTCGTAATCGCCATCGTAAAGATACGGCCAGTCGCGAAAGACCGTGATCCGCAAGGACGCCACATCGCCCAGCGCCGCCTCAAGTGCGGCACCGGTCAGTGTACGTACGTCGATCAAGACACCTGCCGGACCCAGTCGGCCAGATTGTAATAGGTCGTGACACGGGTAATTTTACCATCCGCCATGTCAAAGAACGACCCGCCCGGCAGTTTGTATTGCTGGCCTTTGGCTTCGGGCAACCCGCTGTCGGTTTCCAGATAGGTGCCGTTCACGATAAATTCGGCCGCGCCACGGGTGCCGCCATTGGCCTCGAACACAACGATATTGGTCAGTTCTTCTTTGTAACAGCGGTTCATATGGGCGCAAAACTCCGCGAACGCGTCCTTGCCGCGCCGTATCTGGCCTTCGTTCACGTGATGCGCCACATCATCGGACACACAGTCCAGCATGGTTTGCACATCGCCCAGATTAAAGGCAGCAAAATACCGTTTGATAACGTCGCTCATGGTCCCTCCGTTGGTGGCCCCCAGCGGGCCTGCAGTTTTTCGATAATCTGATCACGCGCCTGCCGGTAACTGTCCAGCTTGGCCTCGCGGGTTTCGCCCAGACCGGTGGGGTCCAGAATGGGCCAGTATTCCACGTCCAGATGGAACACGCGGGTCAGATCAAGTGCACGCCGCTGTGACGCGGGCGACAGCGCCACCACCAGATCAAAAGACGACAGATCATCGCCCCACTGTTCCATTTCGTCAAAAGACCGCGATCTGTGACGCGACAGTTCCACGTCAATTTCCTGACAGACTGCGATCGAAAAACCGTCGATTTCCAGATCGTTCTTGACCCCGACTGATTGCACATACGTGCCTGTACCATAGAATTTCTTCATGATCGCTTCGGCCATCGGAGACCGCACAGCATTGTGGTCGCAACAAAACAGAACGGATTGTGGCAGCGGATCCAACGTTCAGCCTCCGAAATGCAGGACGCAAATCAAGGTGAACAGGCGGCGGGCCGTGTCTGTATCCACGTCTGCCTTGCCTTCCAGACGTTCCTGCAACACGCGACTGCCTTCGTTGTGGATGCCACGCCGCGCCATATCGATGGTTTCGATCTGGCTGGGCGGCAGGTTCTTGACCGCATCGAAATAGCTTTCGCAAATCTGGAAATAGTCTTTTACGACCTGCCGGAACGGCCCAAGCGACAGATGAAATTCCGCCGCCGGTTCACGCGCTTCGGTCTGCACATCAAACACAAGACGTTTGTCACGGATCGCCAAGCCCAGATGGTACGGACCATCGGGCACCGGGCGATCCGCGCGCGCGGGAAGCGAAAAACTGTTGCTTTCAAGAAGGTCGAACATGGCAACCTTGCGTTCCTGTTCGATCTCTGGCGTGGGAGGGGGCAGGCCAGAGTCATCCAGCTCGATTTGCGAAATACGGGTCATATCAAGTACATCTTCAGTCATTCAAGTGATCCAAACGCGCCCGCACAGACAAGCCATGCGCCTCAAGACTTTCGGAACGGGCCAGCCGTTCGGCTGAAGGCCCGATAGCACGCAAACTTTCCGGTGTCATCCGCGCGAGTGTTGTGCGCTTCAGGAAATCCATCACCGACAGACCCGATGAAAACCGGGCAGATCGCGCGGTGGGCAACACGTGGTTCGGCCCGCCGACATAATCTCCGATCGCTTCGGGCGTCCATTGACCCAAGAAAATTGCCCCGGCATGGGTGATCTCCGCGGCCAGTGCGTCAGGGTCGGCCACGCACAGTTCCAGATGCTCCGGTGCAATCCGGTTGGACAATGCGGCCGCTGTTGCAAGATCAGGCACAGTAATCACAGCCCCGAAATCCCGCCAACTGGCCCCGGCGATGTCACGGCGTTCCAATGTTTCCAACCGCTTTGCAACCGCGTCCGCGACTGACAGGCCAAACGCGGCATCGGTCGTGATCAGGATCGACTGCGCGCTTTCGTCATGTTCGGCCTGCGACATCAGATCAAGCGCGATCCAGTCGGCGTTATTCTGGCCATCCGCGATCACCAGAATTTCAGACGGTCCGGCGATCATATCAATGCCAACCTTGCCGAACACGCGCCGTTTGGCGGCCGCGACAAAGGCGTTTCCCGGCCCCGTGATCTTGTCTACGGGTGCAATCGTTTCGGTCCCGTAGGCCAGTGCGGCAATCGCCTGCGCGCCGCCAATGCGGTAGATTTCATCGACGCCGGCAAGACGCGCAGCCAGCAACACCAAAGGATTGGTTTTGCCATCCGGTGTCGGCACCACGATGGCCAGCCGTTCAACCCCTGCGACCTTTGCAGGGATCGCATTCATCAAAACCGAAGACGGGTAAGACGCGATGCCACCCGGAACATAAAGACCTGCCGCACTAACCGGCGTCCAGCGCCACCCCAGTTGCGCGCCTGTCGGATCGGTCCAGCTGGCATCTTCCGGCATCTGGCGCCTGTGATAGGCTTCGATACGTTCTGCCGCCAGTTCCAGTGCCGCACGGTCTTCCGGCGCGACCTTGGCACATTCGGCGTCCACCTCTTCTTTGGTAAAGGCAAGCGTATCCGGCGCAAGCTGCAACCTGTCAAACCGGGCCGTCAGTTCGATCAGCGCCGCATCCCCGCGCGCGCGGACGTCCGCGATGATGCCCGCAACCGTGGCATCAACGTCGGGGCTATCCTCGCGCTTGGCCCCCAAAAGACTGGCAAATCGCGTCTCGAAATCGGGCTCGGAAAAATTCAGAAAAACTGGCATGGTCGCTCCGCTATTTAAGGGGGACATAGCGGGCCGCACTTGCAGGCTCAAGCCCGCAAGGGGCTATGCGTCAATCTCAAGCACATAATGCAGGTCGTCTTGATACCGGTCTGCCAGCCGCACGGCACGCGGCATACGCCCCGCCAACACAAACCCTGCGCGCTCGTAAAACCGGATCGCACGCGGATTGTCACTCGCAACATAAAGTTCCAGCTGGACGAACCCGCGGGCTTTCGCCTTTAAAATGGCCGCGTTCAGCAATTGGTGTGCCACGTCACTGCCTTGCCAGTCTGGACGCACATAAACGGCATTGATCCACGCACGATGCGCCAGCGCGGTTCTGGTTTCAGGGTCCAGTGACAAAACCGCTGCCAAATCCTGATCCGAAAACGCGCCAAGCACGCCGCCCTTGTCCAGCATTGCCGATACGTCGGCATCGTTTTTCTGACGTTCTTCCGCGTAGGTGGTCAAAAAGGCCTCGGGTAAACGCTTCAAGGCTTCAAGCCTGATTGCCCGCCAATCTGCCAGATCATCCGCCGTCAGGGTGCGAATAATCATTCAGGGTGATCCGGTACTTTCTTGGATGGTGCCAGATAGGGCCGCGTAACATCGCGCAACGCAACATCCAGCGCTTCGACTTGAAGCCGGATCGCACCGTCGCCCGCCAAGGTCAAGATAACGTGCCCGGCCCCGTCTTCACCGGGTTCGAATGTCACAGACAAAAGCGACAGGATCGTATCCTTGTCTGACCGGTCAATTCCCTGCGATGCAACGTTCAATACCTGATCTATCACCAAAAGCGATTGAACCCGTTCCACCGTCCGCCGCCGCGCCTTGGCGGCATCGGCATCTTCCCAGCGGAACCTGTTCAACAGCAGGGCAAACCGGCGGTCGGCCGCACGCCATGTCATTTCAGTGATCGGAAAGACCGCATCCTGCGCCAGCGATGAAATCACCTTGAGATCTTCTGCGTCCAAACCCCCGAGGTTCAGGGGCGCTTCGCGTCCGTCTTCGAATGTTGCATCTTGTGTCACTTGTCTTTGATCCGTTCTATTCTGGCGCCGACGCCTTCCAGCTTGCGCACAACATGCTCATACCCGCGATCCAAATGATAGACCCGGCTCACGACGGTTTCGCCCTGCGCCGCCAAACCCGCCAGAATAAGCGATACCGATGCCCGCAAATCAGTGGCCATTACCGGTGCACCCTTCAGTTGTTTGACACCCGTCACGCGCGCCGTTCCCCCATGCACATCAATTTTCGCCCCCATCCGTATCAGCTCGGGCGCATGCATAAAGCGGTTTTCAAAAATCCGTTCTTCCAGAACAGATGTGCCGTCTGCCGTGCACAGCAACGCCATCATCTGCGCCTGCAAATCCGTCGGGAAACCGGGAAAAGGTTCGGTCACCACATCGACGGCCTTGATCACATCATCGCGCCGACGCACAACCAGACCGGTTTGTGTTTCACTTACGTCTATTCCGGCTTGGTCCAGTTTTTCGCAAAACGCGGCCAGCAGATCCATCCGCCCACCCAATAGTTCCACCTCACCACCACAGATCGCGGGGGCCAGCATATAGGTGCCCAATTCGATCCGGTCGGTCACGACAGGATGGGTTGCGCCGTTCAGCCGGTCGACGCCTTGTATAGTTATCGTCGACGTACCGTCGCCTTCGATCTGTGCTCCCATTTTGCGCAAACAGGTGGCAAGATCGACGATTTCGGGTTCACGGGCCGCGTTGTTGATAACGGTCGTTCCCTTGGCCAGCGTGGCCGCCATAAGCGCATTTTCGGTCGCGCCCACCGATACGATTGGAAAATCGATTGTTCCGCCGCGCAATCCCTTCATGGCCTTGGCATGCACATAGCCGTCTTTCAGCTCCAACTCTGCACCCAAGGCTTCAAGCGCCTTAAGATGCAGGTCAACGGGCCGCGCTCCGATGGCGCACCCGCCCGGCAAGGAAACTATTGCGTGGCCGTCGCGCGCCAGCATCGGCCCCAGAACAAGGATCGATGCGCGCATTTTGCGTACGATATCGTAATGTGCCGTGTGGTTGTTGATGTCGTGGCTGGACATCGCCAAAACCTGACCATCCTGCAATTGCGTGACTTCGGCCCCCAGCGATGCCAGCAATTCCGTCATGGTTTTGATATCGCTTAACCGCGGCGTGTTGGTCAGGGTCAGCGGTTCTTCACTGAGCAGGGTTGCGGGCATCAGCGTCAGACACGCGTTTTTGGCACCCGCAATCGGAATTTTTCCTTTCAACGGGCCGTTTCCGGTCACTACAATTAAATCCATCTGCTCTATTCCTCGGGTTTTCCGGCCATATCCTGTTGCGCCCGGAGTGTTGTGTTTGCGCCGTTATCGGCTTTCTCTGTGTTTTGCACCGCATTTTCTGGCCCGCATTTGTGCTTTGCGTTTCGCCAGATTCTCCCTGAGCGCCGACTTCAGCCTGTCTTCGCGCGATTGTTTTGGTGCCGATCCCGGTTTTCCGTCGCGGTCAGAGTGTTTTTTGTTTGCCATAGCCGTTGTCTATAGCACCGCCCCAAAAGGGTCCAGATTGCGCTTGCGCGACCGATGATTTGCGTCTAATCACCCGCCACATCCTTCGGGCGCAGGCCCAGATGCGAAATGCTGTGGTAGCTCAGTGGTAGAGCACACCCTTGGTAAGGGTGAGGTCGAGAGTTCAATCCTCTCTCACAGCACCATATTCCTTTAATTTATGTTTTAGTATCAATAGGTTGACGATAAATGGTGTTAACTTGTCCACCCTTTGGTCCACCTTGGCGCTGTTGGAAGAGTGGTAGCAACGTTCGCCAATTCAGTGGCCGGACATACGGTGGGGTAATCCAGTGCACTGACCCCAACCCAAGAAAACTCGTGCGCAGCAAACGCCACTACCACATATAAAAGTAGTTCTTGTACTGGAGTATGCAAGGGGGGAATAGGTGCGACCTTTTCCCCGTAATGTGCTTACGGAAGGCCGCAGGGCCAGCGACGCATCCGGTTTTCGCCAATACATACGAAAACCGGACTGCGCGTTAGCTCAGCATAAGGTGATACACCGAAGCGCAGACAAGCAGCGCAATAACGCACACTTCGGCAATCTCTGCTGAGCGTTCCCATAAACTCGGGCTGTACTTTTTACGACTAGCGAAGGGGTCGTATTGCCCTTCTTTATGCAACTCGTTCATGTCAAAAACCCAACCTACTCGTTACTAACCAGCACAGTATTGAATAGGTTCTTGTTAGGAATAAGACTGTTTCTGGGTCATTTTGGTAAAGTAACTACCACTCTTGATATCTCAGTTTTATCAAGTGATGACAGTGGCTTAAGGCGCTATATCACAACGTTAGTGTACAAAAGTACACCTTTGAGTTTACTAATTGACACTTTTCGCCAACCGGGTACAACTAAGGCGTGCTCTATGGCCTTGTTGTTCGCCAGTTGCTTTGAGTGTGTTTGTGTTTGTAACCAGTATGTTTGTTTAAAGGCCCTTTGAGTATGACTTTTCTTGCTACGTGCGTCGCTCTTTGCCGCATGTCACTGTCCCAGGCTGCGGCCGAAGCGACGCACGAAGCAATTGATTTGTCAGTTCCATTCAGACCTAAACCGTTCATCGACGTTCCTGCGGTGCTAACCTATCTGGCCGCAATTTCCGCCGCAACAATTGTGCTCGCCAAGGCTGTTGAAATCTGGTTCTAACGGCCGCTTTTACAAGAAAAACGTTGCGCAGGGCGTTGCTCGATTTTCGAGCTTCTTAATTGCATTGAGCAGCCCCGGTCCTCGCAACTTGGTCGCCATCTGACAGCCCCCCAACAGCACCGCGTTTCAAATCAACAGCAATATCTCATTGTGAATGAGGGAGCCTCGGGGGGCAGATCACACGCGCCTCAGATAATTCGTGAGTGTAAGCAGCACTGAACACAGTCCAATTTTCTTGTTAGACAGAACAAAAAATATACTAAAAACTTATGAAAAGATGAAAGAAGCATTGGCTGAGATAGTCAAGCCACAGGATAGAAGTGATGACAAAGGAAGTAACAACCGCCTGAAATAGTTAAGGGCAATGTACATCACGCGAGGGGAAACGATGAAAACACTTGGTCTAGTATTAGCGCTATGTGCTGCGCCGGTCTGGGCTAAGCATTATTGGGAATTAGACCACCACGCAAAAACAACGTGATCAACTGTATGGCTTGAGCCAACCCTTCGCGCCCGAGCCGCCATCTTCCGGCAACTCTCACAGCAGTATCGTGCATCCAATCGCTTCCACACCGGCATGATTTTTTCGCAACGCGCACAATTCCAACCGTTTGCATATTTAACCGCTAATCGTTCAGCCCTGCGCCTGATGTGTGTTGCGTTTTGCCAAGGGTAATAGGTCCAAGATAGCCGCACATGCGGCGGGTCCAGTTCTTCAATCCAGATTGTTGTTTCATGGCTTTCACGCATTTTGATTTCCTTTGATATCAGAAACGGGAACGGGCATTGAAATCGCTTAGTTTTTCGGGGCTGACCCCTGCGGGTTACTTTTCCTTGATACTGGAAAGCAATTCTTTGCTTTGAGCCTCGCGCCGATAGTCTACCCAGCGCTTCCGCTGCGCCTCGGCAATTCGGGCTTTGCCTTCGACTGTTCGCGGCCCCGTGCTTTTGCCCCCGTGGAATTTGCAGCGCTGTTTGCCGGATAGCGCCTTTGCGCGGCACGGCGTTCCCTTGCGGGTTCGGGCACCACAAGGGCTTCGCGTACTACTGCGGCCTACCGCCAGTCCGTCAGCGAGATCAAGGCTAAGACCCCAACTCGCGCGAAAGCTCGCTGGCTTACAAAAATTCGGCAGAACCGGAATCTCCAATGCATTGCACATTCGCGCAGGCACCCCACTGCGCAGCGCCTTATGCTCTATCATCGGCTTCGTTTCCCAATATGAAACGGCATGGCGGCTGCACCCAATTAATCCCGCCATAGAGGCTTGGCTTATCTTGGCCTTGCGACGTGCTGCCTGCAATTCATGTCCTGTTAGGAAAGTCACTGGATCATTAACCATGCACCTAATCCTCGAATACGGCGGTCGGGCGGTCTTTCAGCCTGAAATGTGCGGCAGAAACCCATCCCTTTAGGGCCTGACAAAATTCAAAGCCTTGTTCCTTCACCGTGGTCACTTGTGCACCTCCCAAATTCGCGTTTTACCGTTCCAGCACCGCCCATCCGGCCCGTGTTTTTCCCATTCAGACAATTGCCGCCACGCATCCAGTGAAACGATTTTACCGGTTCACGTTTTGGGGTGCCCGTTGATAGCGAATCCGTGGCGCATATCGTTCACCTGTGGCTGAGACGCATTTTTTCCAATTTCGGGCCGAGACGCTGCGACACTCGCGACTTTCGCGACATTTGGGGTATCATTGGGCGTCTGTGTCGCGATTGTCGCGGAAGTCGCAGGGGTCGGGGTCTGTTTCTCAATTTCCGCTAAGGCCGCATATGGGTCGAAAAGCTTCATGCCTCCCTCACAATCCGGTAAGCAATCTGGCGGGCCTGCCCATCGATTACAGCACCTGCTTCAAGCTGAAAAAGCCACCCGTGGTTTTCGAGAACGCCCATCAGCTTTCGAATGGTAGCGGTTTCTCTAAGTGCATTGGGCCCAGACCGCACAACATCGCGCGGGACAATGGTCTGCGGGTCGCGGCCTTGCCCTGACGCAATGCCCGGCCAGCTCTCAATGATCCAACGCCGTAAATGTTCGGCCCTGTCGATTTCTTCCGATACAGTTGCGGCCTCGGCCAGCCGCTTTGCCTCGAGCAAGTAAAACTGCGCCAGTTCGATGGCATCCGTCATCACTCTGGGCTGAATCACTGTCGCCCCAAGGTCAGACCAAAGGGTCAAGGTGCCTGCAATGCGCGCGGCTTGTTCCGGTGATTTCGAAGCAAAGGATTTTACCTGTTCCAATTCACCGCCGGGTGCCTGCGCTTGTTCTGTCGCCCTGTAATAGGCGAACAACAATGCCTTGGCGTCAGGGGATAGCCTCAAGGCGCGCGGTTCAAGCTCCTGCGGGTTGCCGTCGCGGGTTGGCATTGGGGTCGCCAAAATCGCAGAAAGACGTTCAGACGCTGCGACAATCGCTGCGTCCGCGACATTTTCATCCGTTTGACGCAACCGTGTGCCGATAGCGCTGGGCGGTTCCGTGATTAGGAACCGTGCAAGGAAGCCCTGACCGCTTGAAATCGGATCCGATAGAAGCGGACGGGCCGCAACCGGTTGCACCATCAGGTGCGCGGCAAGCCGCCTGCCGTAGAGTGTCGTGGCGCCGTCTCCGGCGCGTACCCGGTCCAGCGCATCACCACCCCAAAGCCCTGACAGACCCGCAACGGTTTTCAGGCGGTTGTCGCTGTTCATGGCGTGACCGCCTAAGAAACCGCCCCCTTCGTCCGAAAACAAGCCAAGGCTTGGCTGGCCTGTCAGATACAGCTTCACCAAACCTTCCAATGTTGGCTCTGAAGTTGTCATTTTGGGGGATCGTGGCAATTCCGGCCCAGCGCCAAGGCTGGCAAGGTCAGCCTCCGCATCCCGCGCTTTCTGAGCGTTCGTGCCAGCGGCGTCTTTCACCATCCGGTCGCGCTTTGCCGTCCACAGCTTATGGCTGGTTTCCCATTCCGCCATCGCTTCGCGATAGTCTGCTGCACGGTCCCGCTCGATTTCGCGAAGGCCCGCCATCACGAGCTTGTCACACCCGCTTTTGCGCTCTCCAGACTGCGCGACCGTGAGGCAGAACAGGGATACAGGGGCATAGCCCGCCAATGTTTCTACGTCTGCATGGGCCTGCACCGCCAATGACGCCACAGAAAGAGCGGATTGCGCCGCGATGGCCGCAGGTGCCTGTGTGGTGGCCTGTACCGCCTCAACAGCGGCCTTAAGCGGGCCCAGCGCATAAATCGGGTACGCCTCGCCCCGTGGAATTTCACGCACCAGCGGTTGCGGCCCTTCGTGAATGTAAGACGTCGGTTGGATGACAGTCATGTTGACGCCCTCCCACGCAGGACATCGTTCCAATCTTGACCTTCCGGCGCGTTCAACAGTGACACTTTCCAGCCGCGCGCGGTCGCGTCATGCGCCAAAGCAGCAGATGCACTGCGGCCCGCGTCATCACCGTCAGCCGCTATAATCAGATCACCGATGTGCGAGGGCAGTTGCAGCCCCTTGATGCCGCTGGTGGACAGTGCCGCCCAAACAGTGTGGGGGCCGTCCAGCAAGCCGCTGAGCAGACTCAGGCCAGTTTCTATGCCCTCACACACCACAAGCGGACCTGCCGCGTCAGACAGGCGCACGGCACCGCCAGAACACGGCCCCAGCATCATCTTTGCAGACTTGTCCAAGCGCTGCCCTTTCTTTGTAAAGAATGTTCGATGCACACCGCCAGTTGAGGCGACGTTGCCGATCATAGCGGCACAGTATTGACCACTGGGTCCATGATAGGTGTCAGGCAACCACCGCAAGGTTTCAGGCAAAGCGCAGGTTATGCCCCGCCCGCGCAAATACGTCTCGCCGTGGGTGCCTACTATGGGTTCAGCAATGTCCCACAAAGACCGGGCACGGGCTTTCATCTTTGCGGCCTGTGCAGCCCGCTCCCGTTCCGCCACTTCAATCGCCATTTGATCGATTTCAACCGAGCCCGGGGTGATCCCGGCTGCGATTAGAACATCCTTGAAGTCGCACCCGTTCTTTTTGCAGTGCAGCAACAGCTTTCCGTCCTTGGCATTGATGGTTAGCGCGTTTTGATCCTTGCGGCGCGCGCTCTGGCAAACAGGGCATGGAGCCACGCCGTAGCTGCGGTACCATTTGCCGCCAAGGTCTCGGGATAGGTCTACGGGGTTAACGGTCTGCGCCTGTGTGTAGCTGACAGGTGCTTGGTGATGTGTCGCTATTTTCATGCTGTGCGCCCTCCCACCTTGAACGGGCGATTCAATCGGCCTGCAGCTTTGCGGCCCATGCTGTAAGCCATCTCCTTGTCATTTATGCTGCAGATGAACCTGCGCACTGGTTTCCCCGGCGCTGGCGTTACAACCTCGACGATCCAACCCGCGTCTTCCTTTCGAACTGTGACGTAAGACTTATCGAAGGTCGGTAGCTTGATAATTTCAGCGGTCATTGGCGGGCCTCCCCGTAGTACAGGGCGGCAATCAAGCGGGCTTGTGTTTCAGACAGGCCATGCTGCCAGCGGATGCGGCGCTCCTGGCGCTGCTGTGTGGTTGTCTTGAGGGCACCCATTATTTGCACCCCGCATCGGTTAGACGTGTGACGCCATTTTCCAGAAAGTAGACGCCGAATTTAGCCCGATCCGTAGCGGTGTCGTTCTCGTACATTTCCTTTGTGATCGGCACGCCGTATTCATGGCGCAGGATGCACACCCGATCCGAAACCCGCACCGGGCTGGCGCAGTAAATCGGCTGCTTTATCAGGGCATCCAGAATGATCCGGTTGCCTTTCGACAGGGTAATCGTACGCGTGTCACCATCGCTGTCCGTGATCTGATACCGCGCTGGGGTGCGGTCGGCAGGAAGGTCGCGCCATGCTTCAACGCGCAACGCATTGGAAGGTGGGCGGGCTTTAATACAGGTTTGATTTTTGCTGCTCATTGCGTTTTTCCTTGAGTTGATTTCACAAGGCGCTGGGCGTAAGGTGCCGATATTCTTTCCACGGAATTCTTGCCCCATCCCAACGCCAATGCATGCGCATTGCGCGGGGTGGGGTTATGCTGCGCCCTTTTCAAGCGCAGCATCTATTTCAGCCTCATTCCAATAAAGTCGAGAACCGAGTTTCATGGGCTTGGGCAAACGGCCCAATTCCACGTCGCGGTAAATTGTAGTGCGGCCACGGCCACCGAGTTTCTGCTGTAAGTCGCTAAAAGATAGTAGCTTCATTTTCGAGAGCCCCATGCTGTTTCATTGAACAACACTGTACTTGAGGCACTTCGGGACAGTGGCCTACATGTCCCGATTTTCCTTTCGGCGTTGCCATTGTTTCTTGATACCTTGCCAACCACCGAGACCTTCGCGTTCACATATTCGAGCTGCTTGGTCCAACCCGAATTGATCTACCAGTTGTGCTATTCTAGAAAACCTAGCGCTTCTGAGATTTCGATGCTTAAGGTTCGTAGCGGTTGCAGCAGCTCTCAAACCAGACTTAACCTTCAAGCCAGTTAGGGCTGCACCTTCGAATTTCTTCTTTTTTAGTGCTTCGTAGGACCTACCTATTTCAAATGCTGAAAGTGCGATACATTGTAACGAGTTTGCCAAAACGTTGCGCCGGTAGTGCGTTCCAAAGCGATCAATTATCGCATTCTTCCATTCGGCCATGTAACATTCATGATACCAATGCAAAATGTTAACCGCATGCCAAAATGGCGTAAACTCCTCGAAGTTATTGACTTGGTAGTGACTCTTTATTGACCTGACTCGATATAGATTTTCGATTTCTTTCGTCGTTTGTTCTGCAACAACTATGCTTGGTAAAGATATCCCTGCATCTTGGAATTCCTTTTTTATTTCTTCTGCATGCTCAAGGCTGTCAACAATAATGCGAAGTTCTTTTGTGTCCGCTGGTTCTTGTTCAGTGCTTGCCTTGCGCCATTCTTCGTAAGTCGCTCTTTCGACTTGGCGCATATCGCCATCTTCGATGTCGAAAAACAGATACGTTGTTTCCCATCCTTCAAAATCCAAGCCACACTGGTTTAGATATTGAATTGCAAAATCGACCGGCTCTTTTAGTGGATTTTGCTCTGGTTTTGGTGGCGCTTCAAAAGGCTTCGGTAAGGGTTCGGTTAGGTGAATTGAAGTATTGTTCAATCTAAACCATAGCTGCAACAGCCGTCTCTGTTCATCGCTGGAAGTTTCATTGTATTTCAACGGGCCTTCAAAAGTTTCAACTCCGTGGCCCATTTGCCTTTTCGGCAAAATCTTCCAGAGTGCAACTCCTAGTGAAAATAGCTCCTCGCGGTTTAGAGCTTCGACCACACTTACTTCAGTGACAATGTCATCCGACGTGATCAGCGACTTCAACAAAGCGTTAGTGGTCCGGTCCGCTGTCATGAAACCCGACCATCCAGAAATGACACCACTTGTCGTTCGGCTGTTAACAAATTTGCCCACCGCTCCATCACCGCCCGCCGCTGCTCCAGAAAATCCGTGCGCCGTAGGCCCGTTCCACCGCATCCGCCAGACACATGCCCAAGGCAGGTTTCCGCCACCTCATGCGGCGTGTTGGTCGTTTCTGCCACCCAATCCCGGAAGGACGACCGGAACCCATGCGGCCGTTCCTCCATGCCGCGCCGCTCCATGTAACGGCGACATGGTGGCATCCGAAATCACGCCCTTGCGGACGCTGGGAAACAGGAACCCGTCACGCGCAAACGGCTGAGGCCTGCTCAATCACGCGCCAACGCCTCTTGCGACAGCGGCACCCGGAAATCGCTGGTGGCATCCTTGCGGCCTTTCATCGCCTCTGCCGGGATGGTCCAGACGTCGCCTTCGATCTGGTCAAGCCGCATGAAACGCAACGGCCGCGACCGCACCGCCGTCAGAATGAGCAGGCGCAATGCCAGATGCGGTAACGGCTTCCACCGTCAAGCGCTTGATAGAAGCTCGGCACGTCCTGCCAGTGCAAGGGCGGGGATATTCTGAACCTTGTGGCGCTGCTTGCCCAAAAGCGCCTTGGCCTTTTCGGTGGCTTGCAGGTCCACATCCAGGCCCAGCGCCGCCGCATGGCGGAAGCAGATGCTCAGCCGGTTCATCGCTTTTTGCGCCGTATCAGGCCTTGGTGTGCCAGATCGGGGCCAGCGTATCGCGAATGTCGCTCTGGTCCATTTGCAGCGACAGGCACCTTGCCCAGCTTGGGCAAAACGTGAAGTTCCAGCGGGCGAGAACCACCGACCTGCTGTCCCGTCGCCTTTCAGTTCGGCCTTGCGGCTTTCAAAGGCATCTTCGGCGATGTCTCTCAAAATATGCATATTGCGCTCGTCTTCGCGCCGTTCTGGCGTTCCCGTTCCTTGATGGCGTCCTATCCCTTGACGAACCATCGCGCCGATACTTGTCGGCCTCGTTCGCGGGCTTCTTTCAACGACACATCTGGATAAGCTCCCAACCCCATTTCGTGCCGCCGTCCGTGAACATGTATCCGCAGGAACCATTGCGGCACCGCCATCCGGGCGCTTGTGGAACCAGAGGCCACCGCCATCCGAATACTTTGCCGGAGGCCAGCGGCCTTCACTGCCACATGCTGTAAGCTTGTTCAATGCCCTTTTCATCTCGTCCACCCTCTCGTCCACCCACAACATATAGTATACCTTGGGGCAGAGTGGAACACCGCTGACATAGAGTAAAGTGTTATTTATATGGAGATTATCGTATTTGGCGTTATACCGTGGAACTCCAAGATATAGTACTTCAATGCCCTCTCAAAGCACCACCGCCCTCGATTTCATCGGCAAACCGAGGAATAGCGTACGATATCGCTGCAACAGGCTGCGCCTTTTTTGGGCAGGCACTGCCAGCAAACCAATCGGCAGGCCGCCGGCGTATGATAGTAATGTTGGGAGGTTTTTTACTGGTCGGGACGGTAAGATTCGAACTTACGACCCCCTGTACCCAAAACAGGTGCGCTACCAGGCTGCGCCACGCCCCGAACCAGAGCCTCTCCTTAGACCGGCCTGCCGGATTTGAAAAGCCCCATTGAACGAATTAACACGGCCACGCGGCAGGACCATCGGAAAAAGCCGGATGGCGCATTTCGCTGCCAACGGAAATACCCAGCGATTTGGACAATCCGCCATTGATTTCGAGAACCGCCAAAAGATCATCGCCCCCTGATTTGGGCTGCAAATCACCGGGTTGCGCGCGGTGGTGGATGCTGCGCACGGTTCCTGTCTTGTCCAGAAAGATCATATCCAGTTCGATCAGGGTGTTCTTCATCCAGAACGACAGGGCCTGCGGTGTATCATAAATGAACAACATGCCTGATGACTGTGGCAGGCTTTCGCGGAACATCAGACCGCGGCCACGGTCTTCTGCTGTGTCGGCGATTTCAACGCTGAAGCGGGCCTGACCCCAATCCCCGCGCAACGTTACAGTGTTTTGCTGACATGCTGCGAACGCGGTACCGCACAGCATCACCAGCACCGTCACAACAGAAAAAAGCCGGATCACGTTTCGCTTTTGCCCAGCGCCGCTTCCCAGGCAAACACTTCGGCCGCCATGCGGCCACGCTTGCCATCAACGACGCGCAAAGCCAATGCCTCGCCCGGTTGCAGATCGGCAAGACCGGAACGGCGCAACACTTCCATATGAAGGAAAACATCTTCGGGATGCCCGAACACATTTGCAAACCCGAAACCCTTGCCCTTGTCGAACCATTTCACCCGCCCGGGTGCGAGCGGCGTGTTCCGGACCGCATCCAGATCAAGATCGATAAAATCCGCAAGCGTGACCTGATCGTTTCCAACGGGAGGTTCGATCGACAAAACCTCGACCGCTTGAACGCCGCGATCGGTGTCCTGGACCAGAATATCGACTTGGGCAAAATCGGCGACAGAGCTTTGGCCGAAATTCCGCAACACGTTCACATGCAACAAAATATCCGGGCCGCCGGTTTCCGCGACGACGAAGCCAAAACCCTTTACCGGGTCAAACCACTTAACAAGGCCATGAACCTGGCGCATGTTTTGCTCACTGTCCGTCAAAACTTAAAACCTCAATCGCATCCCGCGCATGTAACTTTCTGTTCACTCTTGCGACATATTGCCCTTTCAATTCAAGCTTAAAAAGCAACCTGTTTTCATACTGTTGCATTTCACGTCACGTGAAATTCACGGGTTTAGGCGGGAAACCGCCCAGTTCGACCCCTCGTTTTCGCGTCTCCACACAAACCGGTCGTGCAACCGAAAAGCACCATCCGCCCATAATTCAATCTCTGTGGGAACAATCCGGTAACCGCCCCAAAACGGTGGCCGCGGCGGGTTTGGCCCCTTCGATGCTGTGACTTTAGCAACTTCTGCCAATAAAGTCGCGCGCGATTTTAAAGGGGAAGACTGGTGCGAGGCCCACGCGCCCAACCGGCTTTGCAGGGATCGGGAGGCATAATAGGCATCGGCAGACGGGCCGTTTTCCTTTGAGACAAGTCCGCGCACCCGAACCTGTCGGCGCAGACTTTTCCAATGCATGACAAATGCGGCTTTGCCCGCCTGGTCGATCTCTTGTGCTTTTTGGCTGGTGTAATTGGTGTAAAAGACAAAAGCCTTGTCTTCGATTTCTTTCAGCAGAACCATACGCACGTTGGGCATGCCGTCCGCATCAACAGTGGACAGGGCAATCGCATTGGGATCGTTCGGTTCGCTGCTTTCCGCTTCGCCCAGCCAGCGCCGCGCAATTGCAATCGGGTCGTCCCCGGCAAAAATTCCGCTTCGTTTTTCCATCACGTTCATCCCGCCTTCAAATTTTCACCTTCAAAACGGTTGCCCCGCTCCGGAAACCGGCACACAGAGCGCGCTCTTGATGCAGTCTGTCCAATCGCCTAAAGGACATGATACCATAAATGCCAAAGGGCAGAGAGGCTGATATGTCAAATAATCTGATGACCGGCAAGCGCGGTTTGATCATGGGCTTGGCCAACGACAAGTCAATCGCCTGGGGCATTGCAAAAGCCTGCGCGGACGCCGGTGCGGAACTGGCCTTTTCCTATCAGGGGGACGCGTTGAAAAAACGGGTTGATCCTCTGGCACAACAATTGGGCAGCAATATCGTTTTACCCTGTGATGTCGGGGACGAAGCATCGATGGACGCGCTGTTTGCCGCGTTGAAAGACGTTTGGGGCAGCATTGATTTTCTGGTTCACGCCATTGGTTTCTCGGATAAAAACGAACTTCGCGGCCGCTATGTGGATACCAGCCGTTCGAATTTTCAGATGAGCATGGATATTTCTGTCTATTCCTTCACGGCCGTCGTCCAACGCGCCGAAAAGATGATGAACGAAGGTGGGTCCTGTCTGACGCTGACCTATTACGGCGCTGAAAAAGTGATGCCACATTACAACGTGATGGGTGTGGCCAAAGCGGCGTTGGAAGCGTCGGTCCAATATCTGGCCGAAGATCTTGGCAAGGACGGTATCCGCGTGAATGCGATTTCCGCTGGTCCGATCAAAACGCTTGCGGCCTCGGGCATCGGTGATTTCCGCTATATTATGAAGTGGAACGAATACAATTCACCGTTGCGGCGCAATGTCACCACAGAAGATGTCGGCAAGGCCGCACTGTTCCTGCTGTCCGATCTTGGATCGGGCACAACGGGGGAAAACCTGCATGTCGACGCAGGGTATCATGTTGTCGGCATGAAAGCCGTCGACGCGCCGGATATGTCAAAGGACTAGGGGCGGGATGACACTTGAAAGCCTGATCGCCTTCAACCTTGTGCTGATAGCGGCCATTGCCAGTCCGGGTGCGGCGCTGCTTTATTTTGTCAAAACAACGGTCGCTTCCGGCCGCCGCGCCGGGCTGATCACCGGGCTGGGCCTGGGAACAGCCGCCGCAGGTTGGACATTGGCAGCCCTGATCGGGCTTGAAAGTGTGTTCACGCTGTTCCCATGGGCGTATTCCGCGCTGCGGATCGGCGGTGCCTTGTACCTGATCTGGATCGCGGTCCAAACGTGGCGCCATGCAAGCCATCCGCTTCCTGACACCCCTATGCCGCACGGGCGCGCCTTCTTGTCCGGACTTCTGGTCAATGCGGGAAACCCCAAATCCATGTTGTTTGCCGCCGCTGTCATTGTGGTGGTGTTTCCGCAAGGTTTGACGCCAGCGGAAATTACGCTGATCGTGCTGAACCACTGGCTGCTCGAGCTTGCATTCTATGCGGTTTTTGCATTTGCACTTGGATCGAACACGGCACGTTCCCGGTATCTGCGGCTCAAACCTTTGCTGGATCGTATCGCCGCCACCTTGCTCGGGGCTCTCGGGCTGAAACTATTAACGGACAGGTAAGACCAATGACAGACCGCCTCCCTCACGAAAAAGGGTTCCACATCAGCTGGGATCAAATCCACCGCGACAGCCGTGCTCTGGCGTGGCGACTGGATGGTCATGGTCCGGATGATGGCGCATGGCGCGCCGTGGTCGCAATTACCCGCGGCGGCATGGCCCCTGCCATGATTGTCAGCCGCGAACTGGACATTCGCACCGTCGATACGATCAGCATCAAATCCTATGATCATCAGGCACAATCCGAAGCGAAAGTTTTGAAATCCCCCGATGTCGAGTTGATGGGCGACGGAACTGGCATTCTGATCATCGATGATCTGGTCGACAGCGGAAAAACCCTTGAGGTGGTGCGCGCGATGTTCCCCAAGGCGCATTTTGCCACCGTCTATGCAAAACCAAAGGGCCGCCCGCAGGTTGATACCTTTATCACCGAGGTCAGTCAGGACACGTGGATTTTCTTTCCGTGGGATATGGCACTGCAATATGTCGAACCTTATCGCGGCACCGACTGATCGCGCGCTCCGGCAACCAGAAAGACAAATCTACCCGATGTCAGGCCCGGCCCTTCATCTTTTCAAAAATACTTCCGCCGGAGGCATGTCGCGCGCAGCGCGACAAGATAAACACAAATACTGTTCGCACACGGCGTAACCTTATAAACGAAATGGTGCATGACGCGCCGCAACTGGATCAAACCGATGCCCCTGCCCCGCACCTCAGCCACCTTCGCCCCACCCGTCATGGAAGCGCGCCGTTGGCTGGACGGACTCACCTTTCCAGCAGATCGCCCGTTGATCAACGTAAGTCAGGCCGCTCCGGTCGATCCACCCCCTGACAGCTTGCGTCAGGTCATGGCCGATGTCGCGCTGAACGATAACAGCACGCATTTATATGGCCCGGTTCTGGGGCTGGATGCATTGCGTGCCGAACTGGCACAGCAAACAAGCGCGCATTATAATGGTGCGGTGACGGCAGATAATGTCGGCATCACATCCGGTTGCAATCAGGCTTTTGCAGCCGCGATCATGACCCTGACCAGCGAAGGTGACGAGGTAATCCTGCCCACGCCATGGTATTTCAACCACAAAATGTGGCTGGATATGACTGGCGTTTCGTCGGTACCGCTGCCGTGCAGCGCCACAATGCTGCCCGATCCCGAACAGGCGGCCACGCTGATCACTCCGCGCACCCGTGCCATTGCCCTTGTCAGCCCGAACAATCCCTGCGGTGTGGAATATCCGGCCGACCTGCTGCGCGCCTTCTTCGATCTGGCGCGCGCCAACGGTATCGCATTGATCGTGGATGAAACCTATCGCGATTTTGACAGCCGGACAGGTGCCCCGCATGATCTGTTCACCGACCCGAACTGGGACGATACGCTGATCCATCTCTATTCCTTTTCCAAAGCCTACCGTTTGACAGGGCATCGGGTCGGCGCGCTGATCACCTCGTCCACCCGTCTGGCTGAAGTTGAAAAATTCCTTGATACAGTTGCGATCTGCCCGGCCCAAATCGGGCAGCATGCCGCCCTTTGGGGCATGCGCAATCTGAAACAGTGGCTGGCCGGAGAACGGTCGGAAATTCTGGACCGGCGTGCGGCGATAGAGGACGAATTTCCCGCGCTTGCGGCCAAGGGTTGGAAACTGCTCGGGCTTGGGGCGTATTTTGCCTATCTGGAACATCCCTTTGATATGTCCTCGGCAGATCTGGCGCGTAAACTGGTGGCCGATGCATCCATTCTGGCGCTGCCGGGCACAATGTTTGCTCCGGTGGATGATACCAGCGGACAGCGCCAATTGCGGATCGCCTTCGCCAATCTGGACCGTGCAGGCATCGGAACACTGATTTCGCGACTTTCAGACCTCAACTATTGAGCCATCCGGCCTTGCCCCGCATCGGCGTGCATCGTAGACACGCTTGCAGTCAACCAAGGGGGCATCATGGCCGCGCGCGCTAGTCTTTCGAAAACCTTTGTCTGGATCATTCTGGCCCTTCTTATTCTGGGGCTTGCCGGCTTTGGCGCCACGAACCTGTCAGGTACAATCCGCACCGTCGGCCATGTCGGCGATAAATATATCGACGTGGATGATTACGCACGCAGCCTGCAACAGGAAATCCGCGCGATAGAAGCGCAGACAGGGCAAGCGTTGCCCTTTGATCAGGCGCTGTCTCTGGGTCTTGATCGCGCCGTGTTGTCGCGCCTTGTCACCACCCGCGCGCTTGACAACGAAGCGGCGCAACTGGGTCTGTCCATCGGCGATGAAAACCTGCGCGAACAGATCGTTCAAATCCCCGCCTTTTCCGGCGTGGACGGCCAGTTCGACCGTGAAGGCTATCGCTTTTTGCTGGAACAACGCGGCATGACCGAAGCCCGGTTCGAGGAAAGCATTCGCGACGAAAGCGCGCGAACCCTGCTTCAGGCCGCGATGGTCACAGGTGTCGATATGCCAGAGACGTTTACCGAAACGCTGATGACTTATGTCGGACAGCGGCGCAGCTTTACGTGGACGACGCTGGACCGCTCCAAATTGGAGACATCGCTGGCTTCCGCTTCGGAAAGCCAGATTACCCAACATTACGAAGAAAACATCGACCGCTTTTCCCTGCCGGAAACCAAACAGATCACCTACGCAATGCTGACGCCCGATATGATCCTTGATCAGGTCGAAGTTGACGAAGATGCTTTGCGCCAATTGTATGAAGAGCGCGCAAACGAATACAACCAGCCCGAACGCCGTCTGGTGGAACGTCTGGTGTTTGCCACAGATGCCGAGGCCAGCGCGGCCATGGCGGCACTCGAAGTTTCGGGCACAACCTATGAAGCGTTGGTGGACGAGCGCGGACTGGCTTTGGCCGATGTTGATCTGGGGGATGTCACGGCCCAGGACATGGGCGCCGCCGGTGAAGCGATTTTTGCTGCAGATGTTGGCGATGTTGTTGGGCCCGCACCCTCGCCGCTTGGCCCTGCACTGTTTCGCGTGAACGGGGTATTGCCTGCCATCAACACCAGCTTTGAAGATGCACGCCCCGACCTTCAGGAAGATCTGGCCGCAGATCGTGCCCGCCGCGTGATCGAAGCGCAGGCGCAATCCATCGACGATATGCTGGCAGGAGGCGCGACACTGGAAGAAGTGGCGGCGGAAACCGATATGGAACTGGGCCAGATCGACTGGTTCGATGGAATAGGCGAAGGTATCGCAGCCTACAATGATTTCAACGAAGCCGCGATCGCGCTAAGCGCCGATGATTTCCCGCAAATCAATGGTTTGGACGACGGAGGCATGTTTGCCATGCGTCTTGATGCCGTGCTCCCGCCGCGCCCTGCGCCTTTGCCAGAAGTACGGCGCGACGTGATCGCTGATTGGGAAAACACCCAGTTGCTGACCCAATTGCGCACACAAGCCGAAGCGGCTGTGCCCGAGCTGGAAAGTGGTAAGGATTTTGCCGATGTGGCGCTGGACGCTGTTGTGGAAACCGATCTGATCCGCAGCGCATTTGTACCGGGCACGCCGCCAGAGTTCATGACCCGCGTGTTCGACATGGCCGTTGACGAGGTCGCGATTGTCGACAGCGAACAGGCAATCATTATCGTGCGCCTTGATGGCATCGCCAAACCTGATGACAGTGTCGAAATGAACGCACTGCGCGACGGGCTGGGCCAACAGATGGATCAGGCACTGGCGCAGGACCTGTTCGAGATTTTTGCCCGCGATGTTCAACTGCGGGCCAATCCCACGATTGATCAGCGGGCGATCAACGCCGTCCACTCCAGTTTTCAGTAGGCCCACCTGAATGGCGCTGATCCCCAGTTTCGAGGCGTTTGAAGCCGCATATGCGTCTGGCCAGAACCAGATTGTTTACACGCGACTGGCCGCCGATCTGGACACGCCTGTTTCATTGATGCTCAAGCTGACGGGCGCGCAAAAAGACGCGTTCATGCTGGAATCTGTGACCGGTGGCGAAGTGCGGGGGCGCTATTCCATCATCGGAATGAAGCCCGATCTGGTGTGGCGCTGTCTCGGCACACAATCCGAACTGAACCGCACAGCGCGTTTTGACAGCACAGCCTTTGACCCGCAGTCAGGCAACCCGATGGATAACCTGCGCGCCCTGATCGCTGAAAGCCGGATTGATCTGCCCGATGACCTGCCACAGGCGGCCGCAGGTCTGTTTGGCTACTTGGGGTATGACATGGTGCGGCTGGTTGAACACCTGCCCCATATCAACCCCGATCCGATCGGTCTGCCCGATGCTCTGATGTTGCGCCCGTCGGTGGTGGCCGTTCTGGACGGCGTCAAAGGCGAAGTGACCGTTGTGTCACCCGCGTGGGTCAATGATGGCCAATCAGCCCGCGCCGCTTATGCGCAAGCCGCCGAACGGGTGATGGATGCCGTGCGCGATCTGGAGCGCGCCATGCCCACCGAAGCCCGCGATCTGGGCGATGCGGTGGATGCGCCGGAACCGGTATCGAATTTCACCGAAGCGGCCTATATGCAGGCCGTTGAAAAAGCGAAGGACTACATCGCTGCCGGTGACATTTTTCAGGTTGTCCCGTCGCAACGCTGGACGCAGGAATTTACCCTGCCCCCCTTTACGCTGTATCGCAGCCTGCGCCGCACCAATCCGTCGCCATTCATGTTCTACTTCAACTTTGGCGGCTTTCAGGTGATCGGGGCCAGCCCGGAAATCCTTGTCCGTGTGTTCGGGAACGAAGTTACAATCCGCCCCATCGCCGGCACCCGACCACGCGGCGCGACGCCAGAGGAAGACCGCGCGCTAGAGGCTGATCTGCTTGCGGACAAAAAGGAACTGGCCGAACATCTGATGCTGTTGGATCTGGGGCGCAATGATACGGGGCGCGTTTCAAAGATTGGCACGGTGCGCCCGACCGAACAGTTTATCATCGAACGTTATAGCCACGTCATGCACATCGTATCCAACGTGGTGGGTGAACTGGCCGACGGCTGCGATGCGCTGGATGCATTTTTTGCCGGTATGCCCGCAGGAACGGTGTCCGGTGCCCCCAAAGTGCGCGCGATGGAAATCATAGACGAGCTTGAACCCGAAAAGCGTGGGCTTTACGGCGGTGGTGTTGGGTATTTCAGCGCGGGCGGTGATATGGATATGTGTATCGCGCTGCGCACCGCGGTAGTGCAGGACCAAAAGCTTTATATCCAAGCGGGCGGCGGGGTTGTCTACGACAGCGATCCGCAGGCCGAATATCAGGAAACCGTGCATAAATCGAACGCCATCCGTCGGGCTGCGGCTGATGCGGCGCGGTTTACCGGCGGCAACAGCTAAAGACGCGCCAGCGTTTACAAACCGTATGTCGGTTGTTTATGGCGCCGTCTTACAAAACGCGGCACACAACCTATCCCACTGCCGTTTTGTGATCGTCGCACGGTCCGCACACATCCAATAGGTGGCTTCCGGCCGCAGCACCTGATCAGACAATCGGTGCACTTTCCCCGCGTCCAAGGCGGCCTGTGTCAGCGGCAAGGACGCGAGCAGAACCCCTGCACCATGGGTTGCGGCCGCCAGTGCGCCGGCATAGCTGTCAAACCGCAAGTGCGGGATCGGCGTGGCAGACCCGCCCGTCTGGCGGGCCCAGTCCTGCCACCCTGCGCGCGGCCCCGAAACGCCCAGCCGGGGCAAGGTCTGCCAGTCGCGCTCAACCTGTGCCGCGACAGGGCTTAGCGCTTCGTCAAACAGGCGCGCGGCATAGCGATTGGGCCAATCGCCCAATCCATACCGGATTTCAATGCCCGCCTCTTTCGGCTGAAAATCGGATTGCAGAACCATACTGGCAAACGAGATTTCGATATCGTCAGGCAGGCCCGACAAACGCGGTGCCAGCCACAATTGCGTGACCGATGCACTGGCGGTGATCGTGATCTTACCAGCGCGGGCACCGAACAGATCCTGTGAACTGTCCCGCAACGTGCGCAAGGCCTCGCTGACATAGGGCAACCATGCCTCGCCCTCGACACTCAGGCTGACCCCGCGGGCGGTGCGCACGAACAGCCGCGTTCCCAATTGCCGTTCCAAATGCCCGATCCGTTGGCTGATCGCAGCTTGCGTCAAACCTGTTTCCTGCGCGGCGGCGGTAAAGCTGCCCAACCGCCCCGCCGCTTCAAACGCGCGTATCCATTCCAAGGGAAGATCGTGAAAACCACGTTTGCTCATAACGAAATCGATATCTCAGATAGAATTTACCTAAGTTGTTTTTATGGCAAAATCTGACAGATTCAATGAAAACCCAAGCCTGAACCACTAAGGAGCGTTCCATGTGGACACACACCCTGTCACCCGATGGCCAAATCCTGACCCTGACAAATGGCAAAGATACGGCGCGGTTTCATGCCATCTGGTTGCGCGACAACGCATGGGACAGCGCTACGCGCGCGCCCGGAAACGGCCAGCGGTTGATCACTTTGGGTGACATTCCGAAAAACGTTAAAATCAACGCGGCCCACATGGAAAAAGGTGTACTGACGCTTGGGTTTTCGCCGGAAAACAGGATGATAGAGTATGATGTGCCGTGGTTGATGGAAAACCGTTACGATCGCGGATCGCCACAAGAAACGGGGTGGCTGCCCCAAAGCACCGTTCCATGGGACGCCACATTGGCCCCCAATCTGCCCGAGGCCGATTTCGAAACTGTCAAAACTGATCCGGATGCTTTGCACAGCTGGCTGAGCGATGTGGCCCGTTACGGATTTGGCAAGCTGAATGGCGGCCCTGTGACCGATCTGGCCCTGATGCAGGTTGTCGACCTGTTCGGCTATGTGCGCGAAACCAATTACGGGCGCCATTTCGAGGTGCGCACCGAAGTGAACCCGACAAACCTTGCCTATACCGGTCTTGGCCTGCAGGCGCACACTGACAATCCCTATCGCGATCCGGTTCCGACCATTCAGGTGCTTTACTGTCTCGAAAGCTCGGCAGCGGGGGGCGAAAACATGGTGGTCGACGGGTTCGCCGCAGCGCGGCGTCTGCGCGATGAACGCCCCGACTATTTCGATGTCTTGTCGCGCTATTGCGCCCGGTTCGAATATGCAGGCGACAGCACTGTCGCCTTGCGCACGCGCCGCCCGATGATAGAACTGGCCCCTGATGGTGAACTGATCGGAATTCGGTTCAACAACCGGTCGGCTGCCGCCATAACGGACGTACCCTTTGATCAGATGGAAACCTATTATGCCGCTTACCGCCGTTTGGGCGAAATCATCGACGACCCGATGATGGAAGTCACATTTCGCCTGAACCCCGGCGAATGCTTTGTTGTTGATAACACGCGGGTTTTACATGCGCGCAAAGCCTATAGCGGCGCGGGCACCCGATGGCTGCAGGGCTGTTATGCAGACAAGGATGGTTTGTTGTCAAAACTGGCGACACTCAGCACCCAGAACGTAATGGCCGCACAATGACCGCTAAAACATCAAACCCGCTGACACCCCAAACGATTGTTCCGTTTCTGGCCGACATCTTTGAACGCCGCGGCGGAGAGGAATATCTGGGCGAACCTGTCACCATGGCCGAGCATATGTTGCAAGGCGCCACATTGGCTGAAAATGCAAACCTGCCGGAAATCATCATCGTGGCGGCCCTTCTGCACGATATCGGCCACTTCACCAGCGAATTTGGAACCTTCCGGATGGACGACACCAAGGACCGGTATCACGAAGAAGCCGGTGCGCAGGTGTTAGAGGCATTTTTCCCGACTCTGGTGACAGATTGCGTGCGATACCACGTGGCTGCGAAACGGTACTTATGTGCGACCAGACCAGAGTATTTCAACCGTCTGTCCGATGCATCCGTACATTCCCTGAACCTGCAAGGCGGCCCGATGAGCCCGCAAGAAACAGCCGAATTCGAGCAGAACCCGAATTTGGAACAAATCATTCAGGTCCGGTATCTGGACGATGCGGGCAAACATGCAGACATGGAAACACCGGATTTTGCGCATTTCGCTCCGATGGTCCAGCGGATCGTGGATGCCCATTGTTCCGCCTGACACGGCCAGATCGTTTCGCCATTCGGTTGATGTTTCGTGATTTATAGCCCGCTGCTTCAACAACCGCAGGCTTTTTGAATCATTGTCGCCAAGATGTGCCCAGTCGGGCCAAAAGCTTTCTTGGCACGGCCCCATTTCCGTCGCACTCCGTTCCTAGATTGGAGGCAGGCAAAAAAACAAAAACAGGCAAAACGGAAACCAGCACCATGTTGAGCAGACTAGAAATTATCGCATTCGCCACATTCATGTGTTTGGCCAGCATTGGCCGCGCCGACGAACAGGTTGTCATCGTGATGAGCAATACGTTCTTTCCCGATATTTCCTACGTCGAAGTGGGAGATACCATAAGGTTCGTCAATTCCACCACCCAAGATCAAACGATCATCGCCGCGGATTCAGCTTGGTCCATTGGCCCGCTGGCCGCAGGGCAGGAAGCAGTGCTGACCGTCATCCAGGGCATTTCAACAGAGTTTCGCAGCGCTGCCCTTTTTACGATGGATGGCAGTTTCAGTTTTGCGCCGACCCCGATGGAATGATCGGGTCGATCAACTCTGGCCCACTGGCACGGTTTGAATTGACGGCGGGATCAACGCGATAGAACGCGAGCGCGTCATCAGGCGCAGGTTCCATCAAAGTCGCGGCGCCGGTTCCCGCTTCGCCCAGCCACAGCGGCCAGTCTTGTTGGGACAGCACCACAGGCATCCTGTGGTGGATCTGGGCCATCGCCGCATTCGCGCCTGTGGTTACAATTGCACAGGTACGCATTTTCTCGTCGTCGCTGCCCCAGCTTTGCCAGATACCGGCAAAGGCCAGCGGGGTTCGATCGGCTGCGTGAATATACCAAGGCAAACGCGCCCCTTCGGGTGTTTTTGTCCATTCGTAAAACCCGCTGGCCACGATCAGGCAGCGCCGGTCCCGGCAGGCTGATTTGAACGCCGGCTTTTGTGCAATCGTTTCCGCGCGGGCGTTGATCAACAAAGGCCCGTCATTGGGTTTTTTGTACCAATGCGGCACAAACCCCCAGCGCATCGGGGCCAACACACGGCCTGTTTCGGCCAAGGATACGACATGCACCTGATTTGTCGGACACACATTGTAATTTGGCACATCCGGCAGATTATTGGCAGGGGACGCCGCAAATAGCTGCGCCATCGCATCATTTGGCAGGGTGATCGCAAAACGTCCGCACATGAATTCCACTCTAGGCGTCCTGTGCCGCGCGATCCAGATGCGTTTCGGTGATCTTGTATTCATGTATGCCGCCCCCTAAAACGCAAGCACCATTGCCAACACAAAAGGCCCGTCATGACCGCTGAACAAGACGCCAAAGCCATTGCCGCATTGCTCAATCAGGGCGAGGCGAAAAAGGCATTGAAACAGGCCAAAATCGCGATCAAACGTTATCCACGCACGGCGTTTTTCATGAACCTTGCAGGGTTGGCGCTAAGCACATCGGGCCAACCGCGCGACGCGATCAAATATTTTCAGGATGCGGTCAAGACACAGCCGGAATTTCCCGATGCGCACCGCAATCTGGCGCAAACCCTTGTTCTGATCGGGCAACCGGACAAAGCCGTGACAGTCCTGAAACGCCACCTTGCCCGATCCCCGAAAGACGCCGAGGCGGAATATCTTCTGGCCCAATCCTATTCGCAGGCCGAAGACCCTGTGACAGCCGAAAGCCATGCCAGTCGCGCCATTGAACTGAACCCGCGCATGGCCAAGGCCTATAACCTGCGCGCGGTGCTGCACAGCGGCTTTCAACGCTATGACGAGGCACTGAAAGACTATGAAACAGCGCTGTCGTTCAACCCGAATGATCCCAACGCGCTGACCAACATATCGCTGCCTTTGGCGCGCCAGAACCGCCACGAAGACGCGATGAAAGTTATCGAAAAGGCGCTGGCTATCGCACCGTCAAACATCGCAACGATCTTGCGCTATGGTGTGCAGCTGAACGAGCTTGGCCGCGTCGACGAGGCGGTGCAGGCCTATCGGCAGGTGCTGGATCTGGCCCCCGGGCATCCCACCGCACTGACGCGTCTGGCGATGATTGCCCCCGCCGAACAACTGGGTGATGTCATCGAACAATTGGTCCCCGCCTTTAACGCCGCCCCGAAACGCGGCGAAGATCGCGTGCAACTGGCCTATGGTCTGGCCGAAGCGTACAAGAAAAAGCGCGACACCGATCAAGTGCACCACTGGCTGGCGCAGGCGAATGCGGCGCAATCCATGCTGACACCCGGCGTGCAACAGGACACGTTCGAAAACTATCAGGTCAATTTGCACAAGCGCATTACCGAACGCTTTGCCGATATCATCACGCCCGATGTAGATGGCGACACGGCAAAACCGACGCCGGTGTTCGTTCTGGGCATGCCACGGTCTGGCACCACGTTGACTGAAACGGTTCTGGCCACCCACCCGAATATCGCAGGCATGGGCGAACGGGCTACAGCCGCGACGTTGCTGCGCTATGTGCTGCGCGATGATCTGCCCTTTGGCAACGAAGAGGCCCGCCAGTTTGCAGCCGATTACCGCGCAGACCTGCATGGCATGCCGGAAGGGCCAGAGTTTTTCATCGATAAAATGCCGGAAAACTATCGCCTGATCGGTTTTCTGCATATGGCGTTTCCACAGGCCAAGATCGTGCATCTGGTGCGCGATCCCCGCGATGTCGCGTGGTCGATCTGGAGCAATTATTTCACCGGTGGATTGCGTGTATACACCTACGATATGAAACGCATGGCCCAGCGCTGCAACGATTACAAACGCCTGATGGCACATTGGCACAAGGTTTGCCCCGGTGTCATCCACGACCTGAAATACGATGATCTGGTATCTGATATCGGGGCAGCCAGCCGCGATCTGGCCGCGTATATCGGGCTGGACTGGATCCCCGAAATGGCTGCGCCACACACCAGCAAGGCCCCCGTTCTGACCGCATCCGTCAATCAGGTGCGCGAACCGGTCCACACCAAATCGATCGGCAACTGGCAAAAGCACGAACAGGAACTTGCGCCTTTTATCAAGGCGCTGGACCCCGGGCTGTGGCCCGAGGTCTTTGACAAGTCGTAACTATTTCCGCGCGATCCGTCCGTCAGTATAGGGCGTATAGGGGCCTTGTGCAGCCAGAAATTCTGCCGTGACATCGGCCAGATCGGGGCCGTAATCATAGGCGTTCTTGTCATCGCCTTTGAACATATCGTATCCGTCACCGCCGTTTCGCACATAATTGTTCGTCACGACCTTGTAGGTTTTGGCCGGATCAATCGGCACGAACGCATCGCCTTGGGCAACCAGCACCTCGGTGATCCGTCCCTCCATCGGGGGGGCCGCCGGATCCCAGGTGAACTTGATCCCCGCAACTTGCGGAAACCGGCCCTTGACCTCTTCCACCTGGCTGACCCCGTTTTCCAGCGCCGCGATCACGCCCGCGCCGCTGATTTCAAACGTGGACAGCGTGTTCTGGAACGGCAGCACGGTCAGAACTTCACCCATTGTGATTTCGCCTTCGTCAATGCTGGCGCGCAATCCGCCGGAATTGGCAATCGCGATGCTGACCCCCTGATCCTTGACACGGTCCAGCATGGCATCAGCAACCAGATTGCCCATGTCGCATTCCTGCACGCGGCACACGTCGCGATCACCGCCAATGGGGGCTGCGGCCTGTGCCACCACTTTTTCGCGGATTTCGTTCAGCGGAATGGCCATTTCCGCAATCCGCGCCACCGTGGCTTCATCCTCGCTCACGGCGGCATCCATGATTAACGGTTCGCCTGTGGCGGTGACAACGTCGCCCGCATCATCAAAGGTTACGTTCAATTCGCCCAGAAACTTGCCATAGGCATAGGCCTGAACAATTGCGGTGTTGCCCACCATTGTGGGATATGGCCCCACCGCGCTGTCAGACGTGTTGCTGAGCAATGTGTTGGAATGCCCCCCCACGATCACGTCAACTCCGGTGGTGCCAGCCGCAACAATCTGGTCCACGAAATAGCCGGAATGGCTGAGTACGATGATCTTGTTGATGCCTTGCGCGGTCAGGCGGTCCACCTCGCCCTGTACGGCGGGCACAGGATCGGTAAACACCACGTTGGGGCCAGGGCTGGCCAATTCGTCCGTGTCTTGCGGTGTTAGCCCGATCAGGCCAAGTTTTTCACCGCCCCGTTCAATCACCGTGGATTTCAGCAATTTGTCGGCCAGCAACGGTTCAGCCGAAAAATCGGCGTTGGACATCAGGATAGGAAAGCTGACCGCGTCCATGAACCCGCGCAGCACTTCGGGGCCATCATCGAATTCGTGGTTGCCCACCGTCATCGCATCATAGCCCATCTTGTTCATCATTTCGGCGGCCAACTGGCCCTTGTAATAGGTGTAAAACAACGTGCCCTGAAACTGGTCGCCACCATCCACCAGAATGGAATTGTTCGACCGCGCGCGGGCCTCGGCGATGGCTGTCACCAAACGCGCCGACCCGCCGAAACACTTGCCTTCGGCGGCATCTTCGCCGCTGCAGCCGCTGTCGTATTTATTGATCGGTTCGAACCGCGCGTGAAAGTCATTGGTGTGCAGTATCGTCAATGTGTAATCGGCCGCAGCGACACCGGCAGTCAGGGTCAGGGCGGCAACAGAGGCAAGCAGGCGGGACATCATGGCAGAGATTCCTTTTGAAAACGGCGCTGAAACAAATGCTGCGCCCAAGTCGCACCAAAGTCAAAGGGCACGCACGATCCCGTGGCGTAAATCCGGCAATCCCGCTTGACCAGCGCCACCGCCCAAGGCATCACAATCGCCATGCAAATATTCAAAATCCTCCGCTCTGATGAATGGAAGGCGCTGCGCGCCGAAAAAGAAACCCAAGGCGCCCCGATCGACATCGCGGATGGCTATATCCATTTTTCGACACCGCGAACAGGTTGTCGAAACCGCATCGAAACACTTTGCCGGTGTTGGCGATCTGATGCTGTTGTCACTGGATAGTGACACCCTTGGCCCTGCCCTGAAATGGGAACCATCCCGTGGCGGTGCGCTATTCCCCCATCTTTACGGGCCGCTGAAACTGGCTGACGTGGAATGGGCCCAGCCTTTGCCACTGAACGGCGACACCCACGCCTTTCCACCGGGCTTATTGTGAGTGTGCTGGAACAAATCGGCCTGACCGCACTGCGCAGGATCGACCCCGAAGCGGCGCACGGTCTGGCACTGCGGGCGTTGCGCGCAGGGCTTGCCCCGATGCCGGGGCCAGTTATATCGCAACGGCTGCAAACCACCATCGCCGGGCTGACCCTGCCCAATCCTGTCGGGCTGGCCGCAGGGTTTGACAAAAATGCCGAAGCGCTGCACCCGCTATCCCGCGCAGGGTTCGGATTTATCGAGGTTGGTGCCGCCACCCCCCGCGCCCAAGCGGGAAACCCCAAACCGCGCCTGTTCCGCCTGACAAGTGACAGGGCGGCGATCAACAGATTTGGGTTCAACAATGACGGAATGGATGTAATCGCCACCCGTCTTGCAAAACGTCCGCATGATGCGGTGATCGGGCTGAACCTTGGGGCGAACAAGGACAGCCCGGACAAATCGGCAGATTTTGCCACCGTCCTGAACGGGTGTGCCGCCCATCTGGATTTTGCGACCGTCAATGTATCGTCCCCCAACACCGAAAAACTGCGGGATCTTCAGGGCAGTGCGGCGCTCAGCGAACTGTTGAATGGTGTCATGCGCGTGCGCGATGCGTTGGCCCGCCCTATTCCGGTATTCTTGAAAATCGCACCTGATCTGACCGAAAACGATCTGACAGATATTGCAGCGGTTGCCCAAAAAACCGGTGTGGATGCCATCATTGCCACAAATACCACGCTGGACCGGATCGGCCTGCACGGCCCACATGCGTCTGAAATGGGCGGGCTTTCCGGCGCGCCCCTGTTTGAAAAATCGACACGCGTTCTCGCACAGCTTGCAACGCTCAGCGATCTGCCCCTGATCGGGGTCGGCGGCATCGGTTCGCCGGAACAGGCCTATGCAAAAATCCGCGCCGGCGCATCCGCTGTCCAGCTTTATACGGCCCTTGTTTATGGCGGCCTGTCCTTGGGCGCAAAAATCGCGCGCGGGCTGGATGATCTGTTGCAACGCGACGGGTTTGATACCGTTGCAGAGGCTGTCGGAACCGGCAAAAAGGAATGGACATGATCACAATATGGCACAATCCGCGCTGTTCCAAATCGCGTCAGGCGCTTGCCTTGCTTGAAGGCAAGACAGACGTTCAGGTGCGCAAGTACCTTGAGGATGCTCCATCCGAGACCGAAATTCGCGCCGCCCTTGCCGCACTGGGTAACCCGCCCGCCATCACCATGATGCGCACCGGCGAAAAGCAGTTCAAAGAACTGGGTTTGACCAGAACCACCGACGATGCGGCCCTGATCGCGGCGATGGCACAGCACCCGATCCTGATTGAACGGCCCATTGCCTTTGCCGCCAATCACGCGGTGATCGGGCGACCACCGGAAAACGTATTGGACCTGATATAGCGCCTAATCGGCCAGCCGTTCCAAGGCAGGATACCGCACGCCCAGTGTGATACCGCGCGCAATAAACGAGATGATCAACGCCAGCCATAATCCATGATTGCCAAAGGTCGGAACCATCAGGCTGGCCGCAATCACGTAGATAACAAAACTGATCGCCATCATATTGCGCATGTCGCGCGTTCTTGTTGCGCCGATGAAAATACCATCCAGCATCCAGGCCGCAAGGCCCGCCAATGGTGTGAAAACCATATAGATCAGATAGATACGCGCCTCTTCTCTGACATCGGATGAGGTTGACATCACATCAATGATCCATCCCCCGAACACTGCGAAGCTAAGGGAAAGAAGACTGACGCAGAACAACCCCCAACCGCTGGTCAGCACCGCGCCGCGCCGCAACGTCGCCCGCGCCTTGCGCCCCCATCGCCTGCCCCACAATTGCCTCGGCAGCAAACGCAAACCCGTCCAGCGCAAAGGCGGTGATCATCATGAATTGCACCAGCACCTGATTGGCCGCCAGCGTAACATCGCCAAAGCCCGACCCGACAAACAGGAACGACACAAATATCGCCTCGAGCAACAGCGAGCGGATCAGGATATCCGAATTGACCACCGCCATATGCTTGAGGCGCACCACATCAAACACCCGCGCCCAATCGCGCCAGGCAGGCACGGCAAAGGCGGAACGGCACAGCCAGAGGCCCAGTGCAAAGCCGCTCCATTCCGCCAGAAATGTTGCAAACGCAACGCCTTGCACGCCCCAGTTCAGGCCAAGCACGAACCACAGATCGAGCAGAACGTTCAGCCCGTTCATCCAGACCTGAATGATCAGAACCGCGCGGGTGCGTTCCTGCGCAATCAGCCATCCGGTAATACCGTACAGCCCGATGGCCGCAGGTGCCGACCATATCCGGATTTGCATGTAATCGCGCGCCAGCGCCTCGACCTCGGCGCTGGCCGGGGCCGCCATGAACGCCAGCCAGAACACCGGCACCTGCAACAGGATAAGCAAAAGCCCTGCGGACAATCCGATGATCTGGCTGCGTGTCAGTAACGCGGCGACCTCGCCGTCGTTGCGCTGCCCGACGGCCTGCGCCGTGAGCCCCACGGTACCCATCCGCAAGAACCCGAAAATCCAGTAGATCGCGCTTAGAACGATAGCGCCGATCCCGACTGCCCCAATCGGCGCAGCCAACCCCATCTGCCCGACCACGCCCGTATCAACAGCACCCAATATCGGCACAGTCGCATTGGACAGTACGATTGGCAGAGCAATGTTCAGCACACGCCGGTGGGTGACCGGCTTTGTTTCAACCGGAACAGTGATCCCTTCAGCCATTGCGCGAAGGCATCAGGAAATGCCCTGTGGCCTGCGCGAAAAGTCGGTGACGATTGTCTTGCCATGCTTCGACGTGCACGGATGCGTAGCGACGCCCCGACCGGTTGACAGTCGCGCGCGCATAGGCATCGCGGGGCAATCCGGACCTCAGGTAATCCACCGTGAAATCAATCGTTTTGGGCAGTCGCGGCAACTCTCCCGCTTCAAGCTGGGCCATATCGATTACACCGGATTCGATATCTTCCCACAGATAGGTCCAGCTGAGCGAAATAACCGACGTCACTTCAAGAAAGGCCGCTGTGACGCCGCCATGCAACGCCGGGCAGCATCGGATTGCCGATCAGCTTATCGTCGAATGGCAGGATCGCGGTCAGTTCATCTCCGCGCCTGTCGAACTGGATGCCCAGAAACTGGATATAGGGGACACCATTGGCCAAAGCACGCAAGGCCGCATCGCGCCGCTGCTTGACCACTTGTACCGGTTCGGGGGTTGGGCGCGCCATTCTACCGCCCCTCGATTGTAAAGGCGCCGGTGGCCGTTGCCACCGGATGTTCGCTATCGTCATCGCACGCTGTGGCGCGCACAAACGCAACCGAACGCGTCACATGATAACAGGTCGCGCGGGTTGTAATCGCCTGCCCCGGTGTGGCCGCGCGCATATAATCAATGCGCAAATCGATCGTCGCGGTTCCCGCTGGCGCGGCAGGGTGGCTCATCACTGCGGCGCCGCAGCACGTATCCATCAGCGCCGAAACGGCCCCCCCGTGCAGAACACCGGTTTTCGGATCGCCGACAAGATGCGGCGCATAGGGCATTGTAATCTCGGCCATCCCGTCTTGCAGTTCGGTCAAACGCATACCCAAGGCCTGCGAATGGGGGATTGCCTCGATAAACTGTCGCGCCAGTTTGGTTTTGTCTATCATACCCAAATCCTTGTCTGGTCCGTCACGCCTTTATGATCCCCGCCGACGCCCAAGGGCAAGCCCATGTGTTGCGCTTTTGGTGACATCGTTTTACGATTCGTCAGGGAGAATTTTTTATGGCCGAGTCACGCCGTTCATTCAAAGAAATGTGCGCCGAGTTTGATGTGACGCCGCGCACATTGCGGTACTACGAGTATATTGAATTGCTGCAACCCGATCGTGAGGGGCGGTCGAGGTTTTATGGCCCACGTGAAGTCGCGCGTATGAAGCTGATCCTGCGAGGGCGCAAATTCGGCTTTCAACTGGAAGACATCCGACAGTGGCTTTTGATCTATGAAAACGAAGGCACCAAGGCACAAATGCAGGCTTGGGTCGAGCTTGCAGACCGGCAATTGCTGGAACTGGAAGACCAGAAAACACAATTGAACGAAGCCATGGACGAGCTGCAATCCTTACGCGATAGTGTCGCCTCGGAAATTCGCTAGGGGGCGGTTTTTGCCCCAATTCCCCCTGATGATCTAATTCCCCATAGCTGACGCGGCTTTATGCTACGTCAACCGAAAAAGTGACGTGACGTTCAGCTTACGTCAACGTCAACCAGTGTTGTAACACGATCAGGTGGTTTCCATCTGAGGTCCAAGACCCCGATAGTTCCACAATCAAAAAGAGAAAGACGATGACAACCGAAACCCTGACAATTCGCGAAATGTGCGACGCCTACGAAGTGACACCGCGCACGTTGCGGTTTTATGAAGCAAAGGAATTGCTGTTTCCAATCCGCGAAGGGCAAAAACGCCTGTTTACCAAACGGGACCGTGCCAGATTGAAACTGATCCTGCGCGGCAAACGATTTGGGTTCAGCCTCGAAGAAATCCGCCAGCTTCTGGATTTGTATCACACCGGCGATCAGCAGCACACGCAGCTGGTGCGCACCTACGAAATAGCCCGTGCCCGACTTGGCAGACATGGAATCCCAGCGCGACGAACTGACCGAAGCCATCGACGACCTGAAAGACCAGCTTAAATGGGGCGAAGACATGATCGCCTCGATGACACAAAAAAAGACAGCCGTAGGCTAAACCACGCCTGCGACATCGCAACCAACACGTTCAAGGGAAACCAGAAATGCCCAGCTACACTGCTCCGACGAAAGACATGCAATTCGTTCTGCACGACGTTTTGAACGTCTCGCAATCCGACATTCCCGGATATAACGAACTGGAACCTGATTTTACCGCCGCTGTTCTGGAAGAAGCAGGCAAGCTGACATCCGAGGTTCTGGCCCCCTTGAACGTGGTTGGCGATTCAGAAGGCTGCACACTCGAAAACGGCGTTGTCCGCACCCCGACAGGGTTCAAGGACGCGTTTGAACAGGTCAAGGCGGGCGGTTGGCCCGGTCTGGACATGCCGGAAGAATATGGCGGGCAGAATATGCCCTATGTGCTGGGTTCCGCCGTGGGCGAAATGTTTTCCAGCGCGAACATGGCCTTCACCATGTATCAGGGCCTGACGCATGGCGCGGCGTCGGCCATTCTGGTGCACGGCACTGATGCGCAGAAAGACACCTACCTGCCGAAAATGGTCGCTTGCGACTGGACCGGCACGATGAACCTGACAGAACCGCATTGCGGCACCGATCTGGGCCTGATGCGCACCAAGGCCGCGCCGCAGGACGATGGCAGCTATAAAATCACCGGACAAAAGATTTTCATCTCGTCCGGCGAACACGACATGGCCGACAACATCATCCATCTGGTTCTGGCCAAAATCGAAGGTGGACCGGAAGGCATCAAGGGTGTGTCGCTGTTTATCGTGCCCAAATTCATGGTCAACGAAGATGGGTCACTGGGCGCGCGCAATGGTGTCGCCGTCGGCAGCATCGAAGAAAAGATGGGCATTCACGGCAATTCCACCTGCGTGATGAACTATGACGGCGCAACCGGCTATCTTCTGGGCGAAGAACACAAAGGCATGCGCGCAATGTTCACCATGATGAACGAGGCGCGCATCGGCGTCGGCATGCAAGGGCTGAGCCAGGCCGAAGCCGCCTATCAGAACGCCCTGACCTATGCCAAGGATCGCCTGCAAGGGCGCGCCGTAACCGGTGACGAAAACCCCGATGGCCCTGCCGATCCGTTGATTGTGCATCCCGATATCCGCCGCAGTCTGATGGATCAGAAAAGCTTTGCCGAAGGTGCGCGCGCCTTTATCCTGTGGGGCGCAACCCTGATCGATGCCGCCCATCGTGGGCAGGACAAAGAGGCCGACGGCCTTGTGTCGCTCCTGACCCCTGTGATCAAAGGGTTCCTGACAGATCAGGGCTTTGACATGACGGTTCTGGCGCAACAGGTCTACGGCGGTCATGGATATATCGAAGAATGGGGCATGTCCCAATTCGCCCGCGATGCGCGTATTGCCATGATCTACGAAGGCGCCAACGGTGTTCAGGCACTTGATCTGGTGGGGCGCAAACTGGCGCAGGACGGCGGCAAGCACGTCATGGCGTTTTTTGATCTGGTGAAGTCCTTTATCAAGGACAACGCTGGCCAGAACGCCGAATATGACACCGCGTTTCTTGATCCGCTCAAAGCCGCATCCAAGGATCTGCAGGCGGCGGGCATGTACTTTATGCAGAACGGCATGAAGAACCCCAACAACGCCTTGGCCGGGTCTTATGATTTCATGCATATGTTCGGGCATGTCTGTCTGGGTCTGATGTGGGCGCGTATGGGTAAGGCCGCACAGGACGCGTTGGCCAATGGCACCTCTGACGCCGCGTTTTACGAGACAAAACTGGCAACAGGACGTTACTATATGGCACGTCAACTGCCTGCCACAGCCATGCACCTTGCCCGTATCCAAAGCGGCGCAGACACCGTGATGGCGCTGGAGGCCGAACAGTTTTAACGCCTGCGCCTGGAAAGGACGACAATGCCCAAACGCTTTCGACTGACCCGACGGTTTCCCGTGGCCATGACAGAAGACGGTTATCGCCGCCTGAAACGGTTCGCAACCGAGGCCGGTCTGGACGAGGGCGAGGCATTGTCATTCTTGTTCGAAAACTTTGACAGCGTGACAAATTCGGAAAACCTGATTGCCCGGATGCGCCTGTTCAACGCCGAACTTGATGACCGTAAACGCTAATACACACGAAAGCCTGCCATGACTGAACACGCCTCGCTTTGGATGACAGACGAACACCGCATGATTGCGGACATGACCGCCCAATTCATCAACACCGAATGGGCCCCGCGGTTTGACAAATGGCGCAAACAGGGCGAGATGGACCGCTCGACCTGGGCCGAAGCGGGGGAATTGGGGCTGCTCTGCCCCTCGCTCCCCGAAGAATACGGCGGCCCAGGTGGCGATTTCGGCCATGAAGCCGCCATTCTGATCGAAACCAGCCGTGCAAATTTGGCCTCGTGGGGGCATGCGATCCATTCCGGTATCGTTGCCCACTACATTCTGGCCTATGGCACCGAAGACCAGAAAAAGCGCTGGCTGCCGAAAATGATCAGTGGCGAACTGGTCGGGGCGCTGGCGATGACGGAACCCAGCGGCGGATCAGACGTGCAGGGGATCAAAACCCGCGCCACCCGCGAAGGGAACAATTACAAACTGACCGGCCAGAAAACATTTATCACCAACGGCCAGCACGCCAACCTGATCATCGTCGCCGCCAAAACCGACCCGACCCAGGGGGCCAAAGGCACATCTCTGGTTGTTGTGGAAACGGACGGCGCAGACGGGTTCGCGCGCGGACGCAACCTTGAAAAAATCGGCCTGCACGCCGCCGACACTTCCGAGTTGTTTTTCGACAATGTTGAAATCGCGCCGGAAAACATCCTTGGAATGCAAGAAAACCAAGGCTTTTACCAGATGATGAAGCAACTGCCGCAGGAACGGTTGATCATCGCTTGCGGGGCGATGGGCGCAATGGAAGGTGCCGTTGAACGCACGATTGCCTATTGCAAGGAACGCGAAGCTTTTGGCGGGCCGATCATCCAGTTCCAGAACACCCGCTTCAAACTGGTGGAATGCAAAACCAAAACCATGGTCGCACGCGCCTTTCTGGATGAATGCATCAGCGAGCACCTGCGCGGTGACCTGACCGCAGAAAAGGCCGCCATGGCAAAGTACTGGCTGACGGACACCCAAGGCGAAGTGTTGGACGAATGCCTTCAATTGCATGGGGGCTATGGTTACATGCAGGAATATGCCGTTGCAGAAATGTGGACCGACGCGCGCGTGCAACGCATTTACGGCGGCACGAACGAGATCATGAAGGAACTGATTTCACGCACGTTGTGACCAGGATAGCGCCCCGCAGCGCGGGCGTGATCACAGGACGCCTCCGGCGGAAGTATTTGGGAAAAGATGAAAAGGAAAAACACCCTTGCCACGGGATCACGATCATCAGGACAAGGGTGCCTTCACCTTTTACGGCCATCGGCGCTTCCGCCTGTACCGCACCCGTAACCGGACACGATCAAGGTTAAACCGACGTTAAGAACACCCCTGTCTCTTCATCTTTTCGAAAATACTTGAACGCGACGACAGCCCCGAACACCACAACAGAAAGCAGGCGACCATGACCATCAAACTCTATTGCTTCGGCGAAAGTGGAAATTCCTACAAAGCCGCATTGACGCTGGAACTGTCGGGCCTGGAATGGGAGCCAGTCTTTGTCGATTTCTTCAGCGGCGAAGCCCGCAGCGAAGCGTTTCGCGCCATCAATTCTATGGGCGAAGTGCCGGTGATGGTTGACGGCGATCTGACCCTGTCCCAATCGGGTGCCATTCAGGACTATATCAGCACCAAAGGCGGCAAAATGGGCGGCCACAGCGCGAATGAACGCCGCGAGATCATGCGCTGGGTCTTGTGGGACAATCACAAGCTGAGCTCTAACGCCGGAACCACGCGGTTTTTGATGAATTTCCTGCCCGAAGACAAACGCCCCAAAGAGGTGATCGCCTTTTTGCAAGGCCGTCTGAAAGCCGCCTATACCGTTCTGAACGATGAACTGGCCGACAAGAACTGGCTGGTGGGCGATCGTTTGACCATCGCCGATATCGCTTGCTGCGGCTATCTTTTCTACCCCGAACCGTTCGGCTTTGACCGAGCTGACTGGCCCCATATCGACGCATGGCTGACCCGTATTTCACAAACCGAAGGGTGGAAACACCCCTATGATCTTATGCCCGGCTCTCCCGCCGACCGCGCCTGAAGGAGACTATCATGACCGAAGCCTATATTTACGATGCATTGCGCACGCCCCGCGGCAAGGGCCGCAAAGATGGTGCGCTGCACGAAGTGACGTCGTTGCGCCTGTCTGCCGTAACGCTGAACGCGCTGAAAGAGCGCAACAATCTGGACGGTCACGCCGTCGAGGATGTGATCTGGGGCAATGTCACGCAAGTGATGGAACAGGGCGGCTGTCTGGCGCGCTCTGCGGTTCTGGCGTCTGATCTTGATGAGTCCATTCCCGGCCTTGCGATCAACCGGTTTTGCGCCTCGGGCATGGAAGCGGTCAACCTGGCCGCCAATCAGGTGCGCGGCGGGGCCGGATCAGCCTATATCGCGGGTGGCGTCGAAATGATGGGCCGTGTGGCGATGGGCAGCGATGGTGCGGCCATTGCCGTTGATCCGACCCTTGCCATGGAAAAGTATTTTGTACCCCAGGGCATCAGCGCAGACATCATCGCCACCGAATACGGCTTTTCCCGCGACGATGCCGATCAACTGGCAATGGAATCCCAGCGCCGCGCCAAGGCCGCATGGGATGACAACCGGTTCGCCAAATCGGTGATCACGGTGCGCGACCAGAATGGTTTGGCGATCCTGGATCACGATGAATACATGCGCCCGCAGACAGATATGCAAACGCTGGGTGCGCTGAACCCCGCGTTTCAGGCCATGGGCGAGGTGATGCCCGGCTTTGATAAGGTTGCACTGATGAAATATCCGCATCTGGAGCGGATCAACCACATTCACCATGCGGGCAATTCATCCGGCATCGTGGACGGGGCCGCTGCCGTACTGATCGGCAACAAGGAATTCGGCGAACGCCACGGGATCAAGCCGCGTGCGCGCATCCGTGCCACCGCCAAGATCGGCACCGATCCGACCATCATGCTGACCGGCCCCGTGCCGGTGACCCAGAAAATCCTGGCTGATAACGGCATGGATATCAAAGACATCGACCTGTTCGAGGTCAACGAGGCCTTTGCCGCTGTGGTTCTGCGGTTCATGCAGGCCTTTGACGTGGACAGTGACAAGGTCAACGTCAACGGTGGGTCCATCGCGATGGGCCACCCGCTGGGGGCCACCGGCGCAATGATCATTGGAACGTTGCTGGATGAGTTGGAGCGCGCCGACAAAGAGGTCGGGCTGGCGACATTGTGCATCGCATCCGGCATGGGCGCCGCAACCATCATCGAACGCGTGTAAGGAGCAGGGATATGACCGATTTTACCATGAAGACCGACGCCGACGGCGTGGCCCTGATCACCTGGGACACGGTTGGCAAATCCATGAACGTGATGAGCCAGCAGGCCTTTAACGATCTGAGCGATCTGATCGATCAGGCGCTGGCGGATGAGGCTGTGAAAGGCATCGTTCTGACATCAGGCAAAGACGGAACCTTTGCCGGTGGCATGGACCTGAACGTGATTGCCAAGATGAAGGAAGACGCAGGCGACGATCCGGCGCGCGGCGTGTTTGAAGGCGTGATGCAAATGCATGGCGTGCTGCGCAAGATCGAACTGGCGGGCATGGACCCCAAGACACAAAAAGGCGGCAAGCCGATTGCAACCGCCCTGCCCGGCACCGCGTTGGGCATCGGGCTGGAGCTGCCCTTATCCACGCACCGTATCTTCTGTGCTGACAACCCCAAGGCCAAAATCGGCCTGCCCGAGATTATGGTCGGCATCTTCCCCGGTGCGGGCGGCACAACACGTCTCGTGCGCAAGATGGGGGCGATGGCCGCGTCGCCCTTCCTGCTTGAGGGCAAGTTGAGCGATCCGCAGGCGGCAAAACGTGCGGGGATCATCGACGAGGTTGTCGCGGACCCCGTTGCGGCGGCGAAAGACTGGGTTTTGAGCGCGAAAGACGCCGACCTTGTCAAACCTTGGGACGCCAAAGGCTACAAGATGCCCGGTGGTGCGCCCTATCACCCTGCAGGGTTCATGACCTTTGTGGGTGCATCCGCGATGGTGAATGGTAAGACACAAGGCGTATATCCGGCTGCCAAAGCGTTGCTGAGCGCGGTTTACGAAGGCGCGCTTGTGCCGTTCGACACCGCGCTGAAAGTCGAAGCGCGCTGGTTTACCAACGTGCTGATGAACCCGTCTTCGGCGGCGATGATCCGGTCTTTGTTCATCAACAAAGAGGCTTTGGAAAAAGGTGCTGTGCGACCCAAGGATGTCGCGGACCAGAAAGTGCGCAAAGTGGGTGTTCTGGGTGCGGGCATGATGGGGGCTGGCATCACACTGGTGTCGGCCCAGGCCGGTATCGAGGTGATACTGATCGACCAGAAACAAGAGGCCGCCGACAAGGGCAAGGCCTATACCGCCAGCTATATGGACAAAGGTATTGCCCGAAAAAAGGCAACGGAAGAGAAAAAGGCACAAATGCTGGGCCGGATCACCGCAACAACAGATTATGCCGCCCTGAAAGGCTGTGATCTGATCATCGAAGCGGTGTTCGAAGACCCCAAGATCAAGGCCGAGGTGACCGCCAAGGTGGAAGAGGTCATCGGTGACGATTGTATTTTTGCCTCCAACACCTCGACGCTGCCAATCACATCGCTGGCCAAAGCGTCAAAACGGCCGGACCAGTTTATCGGCATCCATTTCTTCAGCCCGGTTGAAAAAATGCTGCTGGTTGAAATCATCAAGGGCAAGGAAACCGGAGATGTGGCCGTGGCCAAGGCGCTGGATTATGTCCGCCAGATCCGCAAAACGCCGATTGTGGTGAACGATGCGCGGTTCTTTTATGCCAACCGCTGTATCATTCCCTATATCAACGAAGGCATGCGGATGATCGCCGAAGGCGTCACGCCCGCGCTGGTGGAAAATGCTGCCCGTCTGGTGGGGATGCCCTTGGGGCCGCTGCAACTGGTCGATGAAACCTCGATTGATCTGGGGGCAAAAATCGCCCGCGCAACAAAGGCGGCGATGGGCGATGCCTATCCAGATGGAGCCGTGGACGAGGTTGTGTTCTGGATGGAAGCCGAAGGCCGTCTGGGTCGCAAATCAAACGCCGGTTTCTACAGCTATGACGAAAAAGGCAAACGTCAGGGCCTGTGGGACGGGATCACGGCAAAGTACCCGACAGCCAAGGATCAACCCGATCTGATCACCGTTCAGCATCGCCTCTTGTTCGCCCAAGTACTGGAAGCGGTGCGCGCATTGGAAGAAGGTGTGCTGGAAGATATCCGCGAAGGCGATGTCGGGGCGATACTGGGCTGGGGCTTTGCGCCTTGGTCGGGTGGCCCGTTCAGCTGGCTGGACATGATCGGCGCGCCCTATGCGGCAGAGCGCTGTAACCAGTTGACTGACGCATTCGGTGACCGCTTTGCCTGCCCCGCTCTGCTGCGCGACATGGCAGACAAGAACCAGAGCTTTTATGATCGCTTTGGGTCGGACGCCAAGGCGGCCTAACCAAAATGCAAGAGGGGCTGTCCCCGCAGCCCCTCTTGTTCTCCTCTGATACCGGCACGCCCGTTCTGGTTTTCGGGGTGGGGCGTCAATCCGGTTATCGTTTGTGACCCGAGTACAGAGGAAAATTCAGTTCAAATGCTTGGATAACCAAACGCGGTATTGAACCTAGGCGACATACGCGGCCAATGCCTCCCAATCGCCTTCGCCGCTCATGTTGTCTTCTACCGACATGCATTCGACGAGAAACTCTGCATCGTGCAGTGACAAGACATCATACATTGTACTTTCGGTGTTCACCTGTTCGCTGACCAGACAGCCAAGGTGCGGGCAGAATGCAAGCGTACCCCCTTCGACATAAACCACTTCGTCAGCGGCAAAGAACAGAGTTATGATTTCGATCTGGTGTTGTGGGGGCGCGCGATGAATTCCGCGAATGCCATTCAGGGCAAGGGCCGGAACCACTGCAAAAGGATCGCCCATGGCATCCGCTGCCGCTTCGCTTTCAACCAGTATCCCCTGATCCGGCAATAGTGCCAGTTCGCACCTGTTACCCAACGCACCGGCAGGCACAGTCACGGGCCACATCTGGGGCGGCACATCCTTGGCATCCAGCCACGTAAGATCGCGGCGGATTTCGACAATCGGCTGCATCGCATTGTCAAAGGTCAGAACCATGTCTCCGACACTCAGCGCGTCAACAGCACGCCATCCGAGGTTCGATGCCACATTCGTTCCGGCGACCAGACCATGCGTGATACCGACCAAAGTGCCGTTCATTGCGCGGCCCATGTCTGCCATGCGGTGAACATTGGTGTCTGATTTTTCGTCCCATGCCGACATGTCATGTCCAATCCCTTTCTGCACCGCAAAACGCGCAATGCGAATCGTGACAGTCAATCCAATTGGCAAAATTGCCGTGTTAGATGTATGCCTTTAAAATGGCACAATTGAGGCATTGTTTCGGGTTTACCCTGCAATTTTTGGAAATATTCGGAATTTCCTATTCGTGTGAAACAGCGACACGCCTTATTCAAAGCAATACCCAAAACGTGCGATATCTTCGGCGCAGCTTTGCGCCAGAAGACCGGCCGTTTTGTCATTGTAATACCTGCGATAATCAGCTTGTCGCGCAGACCGGTTGTGCACCGAAATGTGCAGCGGAAAACCAAGATGCGCGACCAACGGGCCGGCATCTTGTTCAAAAGACTCGAGCCGGATGTAGCTGTTGCAGCGTTCCACCCCGTCCGCACAGGTCATGTAGTGGCGCGCCGGTGTGGCACGAAACGACTCCAAAGTGCGGCCATCTGCAACAAAGGCGTCAAATGACATGGCTCGCGCCATATGCACCGCCGGATGATCGAACTTTTGTGCCCGCAACCACGTGTAATAGCTGACTGCGCGATCCCACGGATTGCGTACCAAAGCAAACGTGAACATTTCAGAAATGTCGGGGACAGAAACCAGACCGTCAATATCGGACAAGGTCGAATGTTTCCAAAGCCGCCCTTTGGTATTGGCGTCTTTCAACCGGCGTCTGCGTTTTTTGGCTTTGGGCGTGTCGCCCAGCATCATGTCATCTTTCATCGCCCGGGCCTCCAAGGCCAGAGCAACAGATGTTCCACCGGTTTTCGGGATATGCACAAAAACATAGGCGCGACCGCGACTGATAATCATGCCGGCATTCTAGATCAGCGCGAGCGCAACGCAATAATGATCCCGGCACCGGCGATCATCGCGATGCCGCCAGCCTGCCATATGGCGATAGACTGGCCAAGCAGGATCCAAGCGAAAAACGGCCCGAAAATCAGTGCCGTGTATTCAAGCACGGCCACCTGACTGGCCTCGCCCAGCTGGTACGACCGGATGATCAGGGCCACACCGATTACAGAGCCGACAGCCTGTAACACAAGCAAGGGCATCACAGTCCAGATCGGCCACACCCAACCACGCAACAGAAACCCTGCGGCACCATCGGGAACTTGGGGATCGACAACACCCAACATCAGCAGTGCAACGATGCCAAACACACCCTGGACCGCCATGATCCCGAACAACAGGGTTAAAGTGCTTTCACCTTCACACAGGGCGCGGGTCGCAACCGCCCCCATGGCATAAAACAACCCGCCAGCCACTGGCATAAACACCAGCCAGCTTAGATTGGCGATATCAGGGTTCAGCACCAGCAAAATACCGACAAACCCGATTGCGACAGCCAGAATGCGCCATGGCCCGATGGAATGGCGCAGCACAGCAACCGTGATCAGCAAGACGAACAGAGGCGATGTAAAAAGCCCCGCCACAGCTTGGGCAAATGGCATAAACGCCAGTGCGCCAAAATAGAACAGCATACCCAACCCGATCAGGGTGCTGCGCAAGGCAACGGCCCAAAACCGTATGGGGCGCAACGTGCCCATACCCCAACGCGACATGAACGCAATCAGCGCCAAGGCCATGGTTGAACGAACCACATGAAACTGCCAGATGCCGATATCAGCCGCGATAATCACGATGAAATTGTCGATGAAGCCGATAATGACCATCGCCATTACCATCAATCCTGCCGCAAGTAGCGCCTGATTGGGCGCATGTGGAATGGACATCCTGCTCAATTGTCTGACATTTCACTTTCCAACACTGATAATCTTGCAATACTCTTTATCGCAGAACACACAAGAACCGTCTTCGGGGAGGTTGACGAAAATGGGCTGGATGGCTGATGAAACCGGGCTGGAAAAATGCGCCGCGAACCATGTAGCATTGACACCGCTATCACATTTACGCAGGGCCGCGCATGTCTTTGAAGATCACCCTGCCGTCATTTACGGTGATCACCGCAAAACATATGCAGAATATTATGATCGGTGCACCCGTCTGGCATCCGCGATGGCCGGCATGGGCGTTCAACCCGGCAATGTTGTCGCGACACTGATCCCCAATCTTCCCGCACAGGCCGAGGCGCATTTTGGGGTTCCGGCCTGCGGGGCCGTGTTGAACACCATCAACACGCGTCTGGACGTTGATACGGTTGCTTACATTTTTGAACATGGTGACGCCAAAATTGTTCTGGTTGATTCACAGTTTCTGCCCTTGGCCGAGGCCGCGATCAATCAGATGCAGGGCTCCGGGCCCCAGATCATCGAAGTCGCGGATGCAAATGCAGGCTATCCCGCCAGCGGGCGCTATCCGGAATACGAAGACGTGCTTGCCGCCGGAGACCCATACTTTGAATGGGTCATGCCGCAGGACGAATGGGAAAGCCTTGCGCTGAATTATACGTCTGGCACGACCGGACGCCCTAAAGGTGTCGTGTATCATCACCGCGGGGCCTATTTGATGACGATGGGCACCGTGATCAGTTGGCGCATGGTTCTGAATCCGGTTTTCATGGCAATTGTACCCTTGTTCCATTGCAACGGATGGAACCACACATGGATGATGCCGCTTGTTGGCGGCACATTGGTGTGTTGCCGCGATATCAATGCGGGCGCGATCTATAACGCCATCGCAGACGAAAACGTGGCCTTTTTTGGCGGCGCCCCCATTGTTCTGAACATGATTGTGAACGCATCCGCGGATGAGCGCAGACGCTTTGATCATCCAGTCGAGGTGTTCACCGCAGGGGCCCCCCCTGCCCCCGCGACCCTGAGCAAGATCGAACAATTGGGATTTAACGTAACCCAGGTTTATGGGCTGACAGAAACCTATGGCCATGTAACGGAATGCCTTTGGAAAGCACATCTTTGGGATGATCTTGCACCGACAGAAAGGGCCAAAGTCAAAGCCCGGCAGGGTGTGGCCTTTCCGATGATGGAACACATCACGGTAATGGACGACACGATGACGCAAATCCCGATGGACGGGACACAGCAAGGCCAGATCGTGATGCGTGGAAATGCGGTGATGAAAGGGTATCTGAAAAACCCCGACGCCACACAGGAAGCTTTCAAAGGCGGATATTTCCATTCCGGTGATATCGCTGTGCAGCATCCCGATGGCTATATTCAAATCGCCGACCGCGCCAAGGACATCATTATTTCAGGCGGCGAAAACATTAGCTCCGTCGAAGTCGAAGCGTGTCTGATGGACCATCCGGATGTTTCTTTGGCTGCTGTGGTGGCAAAACCCGATGAAAAATGGGGCGAAGTGCCTTGTGCTTTTGTTGAATTGAAACCCGGCAAAGCCGAAGACGAGGCGGGATTGATTGCCTTCACCCGGCAAACGCTTGCAGGGTTCAAGACGCCTAAAAGGATTGTGTTTCAGGAATTGCCAAAAACCTCGACCGGCAAGATCCAGAAATTCGAGTTGCGCAAGAAAGGCGGCCGAGTTGTAACGCGGGACGGGCGGTGCGGTTCAGGAACCATCAAAACGGATGATCACAGAATTGCCCGCCCCCCTTCAACCATGCTAGATTGATCGAAACGAGGCAGAGCAGGCCCACTCAAAAGCATGACCGCGCTGAACCAATATGACAGGCTGGAGGCCAGCGGGCTTTGGCGCGCACGCCCGGACGATCAGCGCAAGGAAGTAGTTGTTTCTATTGGTGAAGCAACGCTGGTCATCACCGATATGGCAGACCGGGCGCTGGCGCATTGGTCGCTGGCCGCGATCGAACGGGCAAACCCCGAAGAGACACCGGCCGTCTACTTCCCGGACGGTGATCCGGGCGAAACGCTTGAACTGGCGGCCGACGCGCAGGAAATGATCGACGCAATCGCCAAATTGCAACGCGCAATTGAACGATCGCGCCCGCATCCGGGCAGGTTACGCTTGGTTTCGGTTCTGGTTTCTGTTGTGGCCGTCGCCGCGCTTGTCGTGTTCTGGCTGCCCGGTGCGATGTTGCGCCACACCGTTTCTGTTGTTCCCGATGTAAACCGCGCAACCATCGGAAGGTCACTTTTGAAACGGATCGAGCGCGTTTCCGGCCCCGCCTGCAATGATCCTGCGGGACAGGCCGCCCTTGCCAAACTGGGCGCCACAGTGGGCGCGCGGGATCTTGTCGTCGTCCGCTCGGGCGTGCGCGATGCGCTGATTCTACCCGGAAAGATCATCGTTCTGAACCGTGCGGTCATCGAGGATTATGAAGAGCCCGATGTTGTTGCCGGTTTTGTTATCATGGAACAACTGCGCGCGAAGAAACGTGATCCACTGGAAACGCTGCTGCACGATAGCGGCGTTATGGCCAGTTTCCATCTGATTACGACCGGCACATTGACCAATGAAACGCTGGATGCCTACGCCCAGCATTTGCTGACCGCTCCGCGCCCGATCCTGAGCGAGGCTGAAACACTGGCCGGTTTTTCGGCTGCAAGTGTCCGGTCAACGCCATATGCCTATGCAGTGGACATATCGGGTGAAAGTGTACTTGGCCTGATCGAGGCCGACCCGATGGCCGGCCAGACTGCTCCGGTGTTACTGAAAGACAGCGACTGGATCAGGTTGCAAAACATCTGTGGTGGATAACCCGCACATTTTGCGGCCACACAGAACCATCCCAGCGATCAGCGCAGATTATCTGCTTTGCCGGACTGATTGGCCGATCTTGTCACCGCAGATTGCGCCGCCGCGTTGCTTTGCGTCGAAACGGCCACCGTCACCTGATTGATGCGATGCGTTTGGGTTTCATAAACAACCGGTACATCCGAAGCCGTGTTTTCCGACCCTGCCACAACCAGACGGCGCGGAACTGTATTGGTCCAGACCATGTTCATCTGGGCACGGCCCTTCAACGTTTGTTCCGCCCGGTACGGGTTAAGACGGTCATCCCGCCAGCCTGCCCGGTACCCTTTGGGAACCTGAACGTTTCTGGAGGCACGGCTGTTTTCGTAAACATGGCGAGGCACCACCCGTGTGTTCGGCGGCAGCAAGACTGTTTCGCCCGTACTGGCGTTGATGGCTTTGATATAACCTGCCGTGCTGCGTTTGGGGCTGGCTGGAACCACAACAGGTCTGGCTTTGACCGTTTTGGGCGCGGCAACAGGTGCTGCGACACTGGCCGTTGCGACAGGGGCAACCACAGCCGTCGGTGCCGCAACGGGCGCGGCCGGGGCCGTTGCAATCACACCCGGAACGGCGTCTGGAACAATTTCAACCGGAGCGGGGGCAGCGGCACGTGGTGTGGGAACTGCCGCTGCGCTGCTGGTCTGCGCACTGGGTTGGTACCCGCAAATCTGTTTACGGTCGCGTCCGACGCGCGGAACCCATGTGACATTCCCGCTCACGCCGGCACGGATAAAAATACAGCCGTTGCTGTCGACATATTGCTTTCCAGTGAAACTTGCCGGCGGAAACTCTGCCGGGACAGCGTTGTTACTGGTGGTTTGCGCGTGCACACCCGTCAGGCCAAAAACCGAGGCTGCCAGAGAAAAAACAACAATTCTGGTAAATTTCATAATTGCCCCCACAATATATAGACCAAGGATGCCGGATTCTTGCTTCCGAGTAAAGCAAGACTATTGGCATAACCTTAATGAGGTACGGATTTTTGCTGCGTGTTTGGTTACTTCGTGCCAAACATCCTGTCGCCTGCATCGCCAAGCCCGGGAACAATATACCCAATGTCGTTCAGAGCTTCATCCACCGACGCCGTGACAATCGGCACGTCAGGATGCGCCTCTTTCATGCGCGCAATACCTTCCGGGGCGGCCAGAAGACACAAAAACCGGATGTTTTTCGCCCCTGCCTTTTTCAGCAAATCAATCGCTGCGACAGACGAATTTCCGGTGGCCAGCATCGGATCAACCGCAATCACCAGCCGGTCTTCCAGTGCATCCGGCACTTTGAAATAATACTGCACCGGCTGTAGGGTTTTTTCATCCCGGTACAGTCCAACAAATCCGACACGGGCCGACGGGATCAATTCCAGCACACCGTCAAGCAGGCCATTCCCGGCACGCAGAATAGAAATCAGCGCCAGCTTTTTTCCATCCAGGACAGGCGCATCCATGCCTTGCATCGGGGTTTCGATATGTTTTGTCGTCATTGGCAGATTGCGTGTCACTTCGTAGGCCAGCAACTGGCTGATTTCCCGCAGCAACTGACGAAAAACAGCGGTGGATGTCTCTTTTTCACGCATCAGTGTCAGTTTGTGCTGAACCAACGGGTGGTTCACAACGGTCAGGTGGTCGGTCATGGCAGGCTCCTTTGGCAGTTGGCCCTTTGTGGCCCCATCCACGCAGGCCCGCAAGGTTGCTTAGGTCAAAAAAGTCCGGCCCGGCCCTCGCGATGGAACCCCCAGATGATGCGCAATGCTTGCCGCGACATCACAAAACCCGATTTGCCCAAGCGATCCTGTACCGCACCCGGCCACCAGAACCGGAACACGTTCGCGGGTGTGATCCGTTCCGGGCCATGTCGGATCGTTTCCATGATCCGCCGTGATGATCAACAGGTCAGACGGGCGCAGCTTGGGCAGAATGTGGCCCAGTTCGGCATCAAACCATTCCAGTGCGCGCGCATAGCCGGACACATCCCGCCGGTGGCCATAAAGGCTGTCAAACTCGACAAAATTCGCGAATGTCAAGCTGTGATCTTCTGCTGTTTCAATCAATCCCTGCACATGTTCCATCAGCGTCGCATCGGACCCTTTAAAACTGCTATCAATTCCCTGCATCGAAAAAATGTCACCTATTTTTCCAACGCCATACACATGCCCACCGGCATCTTGGACCCAATTGGTCAAAACCGGTTCAGGGGGCATGATCGCAAAATCATGCCGGTTCACCGTGCGTGCAAAGCCGGCATCGGCATCCCCGACAAAGGGGCGCGCGATGACACGCCCGACCTTCATTGCGTGTAGTTCAGGGGCCAGCGCTTCGCACAAATCCAACAATCGCTGCAAACCAAAGGTTTCTTCGTGCGCTGCTATCTGAAACACACTGTCAACCGACGTATAACAAATCGGCCAGCCTGATTGCATATGCGCCGCGCCTTCGCGATCAATAATCGCGGTGCCGGGCGCATGACAATTGCCCAAGATACCATCTGTACCAGCCGCTGCGCACACCCTTGCCACCAGATCCTCGGGAAAACACGGTTTGGTATCGGGAAAGTAATGCCAGTCCCACGGCACCGGTAAGCCGGCCAGTTCCCAATGGCCTGACGGGGTATCTTTGCCTTTGGACACTTCGGTGGCCGCCCCAAAACGTCCGACAATGCCGGTTGTCGTACCCACATCTTCGCCGCTTGCCAGCTTAACCGCCCCCCAAAGGCCCAGCGACGCGAGATTGGGCACTTGCAACGCACCGTCGCGCCCCTCTTGCGCCTGACCGGCGGCACAGGCCTGTGCAATATGCGCGACTGTGTTCGCGCCGCGATCGGGCAACTGGCCGTTAAAAAACTGATCTGCATCCGGTGCGCCCCCGATGCCGACAGAATCCAGAACAATCAGAAACGCCCGTGCCATCAGCCGACCCTGTCTTGTATCAGCGCCACAACATCGGGTTTATCGGGGGTTATTCTGATTGCTTTGCCGACGGTATCTACCGCCTGACGCGCCGCATCTTCGCGGGCGGCATGAACACGTGCAATGGTCTGGCCGCGCTGCACTGCCGTTCCCAACGGCAGGACATCGGACAACCCGACTGCCGGATCAACACTGTCGCTTTCCACCTGACGCCCGCCCCCCAGGGCGACAACGCTCAGCCCCAGCGCTTCCCCGTCCATACTGTGAATGAAACCATTCATGCCAGCGCGCACTTCGCTGATCACCGTCGCCTCGGGCAGAAACCGCGACCAGTTGTCGACAAAGTGCACCGGCCCCCCCATTGCCGCGACCATCTTGCCAAACCGGTCTGCCGCGCGCCCGTCACGTAACGCCGCATTGATCGCTTCTGCTCCGGCGTTTGCGTCCGGTGCCAGCCCTGCATTGGCCAGCAATACGCCACCAAGCGCGCAGGTGACTTCAGCAATCGGTCCCGTTGCCTGTTGGGTTAAAACCCGCATGATTTCCGCAACTTCCAGCGCATTGCCCAAGCTGGGAACAAGCGGTTGGCTCATATCCGTCAGGATTGCAGTGGTTTTGCATCCGGCAGCATTGGCTGTTTGCACCAAAGCCTGCGCCAATGCGACGGCTTCTGCCTTGGATTTCATAAAGGCACCACTGCCGGTCTTTACGTCCAGCACAAGCGCATCCAGCCCCGCGGCAAGCTTTTTCGACAGGATAGACGCTGTGATCAGATCAAGGCTTTCCACTGTCGCTGTCACATCGCGCACCGCATAAAGCCGTTTGTCCGCAGGCGCGATATCCGCGCTGGCCCCGACGATGGCACACCCGGTGGTGGCAACAACGTCGCGAAACCGCTTTTCATCCAGCGTTGTGGTAAGACCGGGGATCGCCTCAAGCTTGTCAAGCGTGCCGCCGGTATGGCCCAATCCCCGGCCTGAAATCATCGGGACATATCCGCCGCAGGCAGCGACGGCAGGGGCCAACAGCAACGAGACGCAATCACCAATCCCGCCGGTCGAATGTTTGTCCAGCACAGGACCATCCATATCCCAATCAAGAATGCGGCCACTATCGCGCATGCCCAAGGTCAGCGCCACGCGCCCGTCATCGCCGAGTTTATTCAGACAGATCGCCATGGCAAAGGCCCCGGCCTGTGCGTCGCTCACGCTGCCATCGGCCAGACCTTGGGAAAACCATGCGAGTTCCTGCGCATCGGGCATCTGTGCTTGGCGCAACTTGGCAATGATGGCTCGTGCATCCACGGCTTCAGGTCTCGGCCATGTGCGCGCTGGCGAACGCGCCGGGCAACAGCGCTCCAAGGGTTGTCTTTTGTTCGGCGCCGGCGGTCGTCGCCAGTGTGACAGACACATCCTTGGCCCCGAATTCCACCAGTTTCTGACGGCACCCGCCACAGGGCGGCACCGGTGTCGGGCTGTCTGCTATCACATAAACCTCGACAATCTGCGTGTCGCCACCGGCGATCATTGCGGCAATGGCCCCCGCTTCGGCACAGGTCCCTTCGGGATAGGCCACGTTTTCCACGTTGCACCCGACATAGGTTTGCCCTGATGCCGTGCGGAGTGCCGCCCCCACCTTGAAGTTCGAATAGGGTGCGTAGGCACGCTCACGCACGGCGCTTGCCAAAGGTTTCAATGTCATCTCAATCCTCGATCACAGTCGCAAAGGCCCCGGGCAAGGCGACTTCCAACAATTCGATATCGTCCGAAGCATCGGCATATCGGGTTTTCATACCCGGCGGAATGACAAAGGCATCCCCGGCTTCAAGCGCGTGGGGGTCGCGCCCTTCCCCTTCCAGAACCATCTTTCCTTCCATCACAAAGGTGAACAGAATGTCTGTATCATGGGCGGTCCATTGCGCGGCACCCTGCCCCTTACGCAAAACATTTACACCCGCGACATTGCGTGTGTTCTTCGCAATCGTGGTATCGCGGCTGTTGAAACCCGGCAGGCGCGCCTTGGTCCAGTCTGCAGTAGCAGCCTGATTGAAGACGAATTTCTGCCCCTGCCATTCCCGATCAGGCCGCAAATGCGATGTCGGTAGCTCCATATCATGATCAATTTCGGTTTCATGCTCGGCGGGCACACCGATTTCGATAACTTCCACATTGTCGCTGGCCACCAGCACGCGATGCCGGATTTCAGGCGGCTGGATAAAACAGTCGCCCGCAGTCAACCGCATCGGGGGGCCCTGATCTTCGTACACAACATCAACCCATCCGCGGTAACAAAAGATCAGCTGAAACCCGACCTTATGAAAATGCACCATATCCGGCACCGGCCCGCCATCCGGTATCCGGATGTGGCTGGCAATAATGGAACCGCCCAGCCGGTCCGGAATAAGATCCCTGTACTGCATGCCCGCTCGCCCGATGATCCAGGGGGCCTGATCCGCCAAGCGGCGCACAACAAAGGAATGGACCGTCTGCGGCATCACAACAGGCGGGTTCAGCGGTTCGATTTCGATCTTTGTCCCGTTTGGCGCGATCAGTCGGGTCTGCCCATCGGCAAAACCGGCGGGATCTTCGCAAAGCAAACGCAATGTGCCCGGTGACTCCTGCGCGCCTTTTTCAATGCGCAGGCGCATTCCGTGGCCTGAAAAAACCGCCACTTTCGGGTCATCCGCAGGATAGATACTGTCCATGCGCATCCCAAGAACCTTGGTATAAAACGGGATATCCTTGCGCAATTCTTCGGTTGGCAGGCGTATTTCGGCTTTGATCTCGGGCATGTGTCCTCCGGTATTGAAATGCAGAGTGTGCCTTTGCTTTGCTATTTGCAATAATAGGCGACAGCGGGCACCAAAAAAATGCCCGCTCACGTCGCCAATTGCGCCCGCAAGAAAACTAGTTTAACGCTAAACTAAATTTGGGAGGAACGTTTCAAATGTCCGACAACCAGTCCGCGCGTCAGGCTGCACTTGACTATCACGAGTTTCCGAAACCCGGAAAGCTCGAGATACGAGCGACCAAACCATTGGCAAACGGCCGCGATTTGTCGCGCGCCTATTCCCCCGGCGTGGCAGAGGCCTGTCTTGAGATCAAGGAAGATGCGGCCAACGCCGCCCGCTACACAAGCAAGGGAAATCTGGTTGCGGTCGTTACCAACGGCAGTGCGGTTTTGGGCCTTGGAAACATAGGTGCTCTGGCGTCAAAGCCTGTGATGGAAGGCAAGGCCGTTCTGTTCAAGAAATTTGCAAATATCGATTGTTTCGACATTGAAGTGAATGAAAGCGACCCCGAAAAGCTGGCCGACATTGTGTGCGCTCTGGAGCCGACATTCGGCGCAATCAATCTGGAAGACATCAAAGCACCGGATTGTTTTATCGTCGAACAATTGTGCCGCGAGCGCATGAATATTCCGGTCTTTCACGACGACCAGCACGGAACGGCCATTGTTGTCGGTGCCGCTGCAACCAATGCGTTGCGTGTTGCGGGTAAAGCGTTCGAAGACATCAAGATCGTATCCACAGGCGGCGGCGCGGCAGGAATTGCCTGCCTGAACATGCTGCTGAAACTGGGCGTGCGCCGCGAAAACGTTTGGCTGTGCGATATTCATGGCCTGGTTTACGAAGGTCGAACCGAAGATATGAACCCGCAAAAGGGGGCGTTTGCCCAAGCCAGCGATCTGCGCACATTGGATCAGGTGATTGACGGCGCTGACATGTTTTTAGGGCTGTCCGGCCCCAAAGTTCTGACACCTGACATGGTTGCCAAGATGACAAAGCGCCCGATTGTCTTTGCGCTGGCCAACCCGACACCGGAAATACTGCCCGACGAAGCCCGCAAGGTTGCCCCTGACGCCATTATTGCAACCGGTCGCAGCGATTTTCCCAATCAGGTCAACAATGTCTTGTGCTTTCCCTTTATTTTCCGTGGGGCACTGGACGTTGGCGCGACCGAGATCAACGACGAGATGGAACTGGCCTGTATCGCGGGCATCGCCGAATTGGCCCGCATCACCACCAGCGCCGAAGCCGCAGCAGCCTATAAAGGGGAACAACTGACCTTCGGGGCCGATTATCTGATCCCGAAACCGTTTGATCCACGTCTGGTCGGCATCGTTTCATCCGCAGTCGCCCGCGCTGCAATGGAAACCGGTGTTGCCACCCGCCCGATTGCCGACATGGACGCCTACAAACAACAACTGGACGGGTCCGTTTTCAAATCTGCCCTTCTGATGCGCCCGGTGTTCGAAGCCGCGCGCATGGTCACCCGCAAAATCGTTTTTGCAGAAGGCGAGGACGAACGCGTTTTGCGGGCGGCGCAAGCCATGCTGGAAGAAACCCGCGAACAGCCCATCCTGATCGGGCGTCCCGATGTGATTGAACGGCGCTGCGAACGCGCCGGTCTGACGCTGAAACTGGGCGTGGATGCGCAGATTGTGAACCCGGAAAACGACCCGAGGTATCGCGATTACTGGGAAACCTATCACCACATTATGGCGCGGCGCGGTGTGACCCCCGATCTGGCCCGCGCAATCATGCGCACCAATACCACAGCCATCGGCGCCGTCATGGTAGAACGCGGCGAAGCCGACAGCATGATTTGCGGCACATTTGGCGAATTTCGCTGGCATCTGAACTATATCGAACAGGTTCTGGGCCACGGGCGGAACACCGTCGGCGCGCTAAGCCTGATGATTCTGGAAGACGGCCCGCTTTTCATTGCCGATACCCACGTACGTTCAGAACCCAGCCCCGAACAGATTGCACAAACCGTAATCGGGGCCGCACGTCATATCCGGCGTTTTGGACTGATCCCCAATATTGCCCTGTGCGCACAATCACAATTTGGCAATCTGGCCTGTGACACCGGATACCGCTTGCGCGCCGCAATCGAAATACTGGACACTCAGGATCTAGATTTCACCTATGAGGGCGAAATGAACATCGACGCGGCGCTTGATCCTGAATTGCGCGATCGCATCTTTCCGGGAAACCGCATGCAAGGGGCTGCAAATGGTCTGATATTTGCGCACGCGGATGCGGCCAGTGGCGTGCGCAACATCCTGAAAATGAAGGGCGGAGGGCTGGAGGTTGGCCCGATCCTGATGGGAATGGGAAACCGCGCCCATATCGTGACGCCTTCGATCACGGCACGCGGCATCCTGAACATGAGCGCGATCGCCGGAACACCGGTCGCGCATTACGGCTAAGGCTTCTGTTACCGCCAACCGTGGCTCTATGGCGCATGATCCGGGACTTGTCCGGTCCCATTGGGCTGCGTAATAAAGTCGTACAAATATAAAAATTAAGGGACAGATCATGGCCTACAGTAAGATTTACAATGATTGGAAATCAGACCCCGAAACATTCTGGATGAATGCTGCCAAGGCCATTGATTGGGATACCCCGCCGACACGTGCCCTGAACGACGAAAATGCACCGCTTTACGAATGGTTCACCGATGCCAAGGTCAACACCTGCTACAATGCGGTTGATCGCCATGTGAAAGCGGGCAACGGCGAACGTGTCGCCATTATTCATGACAGCCCGATCACCGGTACGAAACACGAAATCACCTATGGCGAATTGCAGACGCGTGTTGCGTCCCTGGCGGGCGCATTGCGCGCAAAGGGGATCGAAAAAGGGGATCGTGTCATCATCTACATGCCGATGGTGCCCGAAGCGCTTGAGGCGATGTTGGCCTGCGCGCGATTGGGCGCAATCCATTCAGTCGTATTTGGCGGGTTTGCCGCCAACGAACTGGCAGTGCGTATCGATGATTGCACGCCAAAGGCGATTATCGCCGCCTCTTGCGGTCTGGAACCGGGGCGGGTTGTCCATTACAAACCGCTGCTGGACGGCGCGATAGAAATGGCAAAGCACAAACCTGACTTCTGTGTGATTTTCCAACGGGATCAAGAAGTTGCCAAACTGGAAGACGGGCGCGATTTTGATTGGCACGCGTTTCAATACGGTGTCGAGGATGCTGAATGTGTTCCGGTCGAAGGCAATCATCCTGCCTATATTCTTTACACGTCCGGCACTACCGGCGCGCCCAAGGGCGTGGTCCGCCCGACGGCAGGCCATCTGGTTGCACTGAACTGGACAATGAAATCGATTTACAATGTCGACCCCGGAGACGTGTTTTGGGCGGCATCCGATGTGGGTTGGGTCGTTGGACATTCATATATCTGCTACGGCCCGCTTATTCACGGCAACACAACAATCGTGTTCGAAGGCAAGCCGGTGGGAACACCTGACCCCGGCACATTCTGGCGCGTGATTTCGGAACATAACGTAAAATCGTTTTTCACCGCCCCGACCGCCATTCGGGCGGTCAAGCGTGAAGATCCCAAAGGCGAATTTGTCAAGAAATACGATCTATCATGCCTGAACACGCTTTATCTGGCGGGCGAACGCGCCGATCCGGATACGATCGAATGGGCACAGAATATCCTGAATGTTCCTGTTATTGACCATTGGTGGCAAACCGAAACAGGCTATTCCATTGCGGCCAACCCGATGGGGATAGAACCGCTGCCCGTCAAAATCGGATCTCCTTCGGTTGCGATGCCCGGATATGACGTGCGCATTCTGGATGAAGGCGGCCATCCGATGAAATCAGGGGAATTGGGCGCAATTGCAATTAAACTGCCATTGCCCCCCGGCACCCTGCCCGGTCTTTGGAACGCGAATGACCGGTTCAAAAAATCCTACCTGACCCAGTTTCCCGGATATTACGAAACCGGTGATGCAGGCATGATTGATGAAGATGGCTATCTGTACATCATGGCGCGCACTGACGATGTAATCAATGTCGCGGGCCACCGTCTGTCGACCGGCGCGATGGAAGAAGTTCTTGCCAGCCATCCCGATGTGGCGGAATGTGCCGTGATCGGCGTGACCGACCAATTGAAAGGGCAGGCCCCGATGGGGTTCTTGTGCCTGACGAATGGTGTTGATCGCCCCCACGCAGAAATCACATCCGAATGTGTGAAGCTGGTACGCGACAAGATCGGCCCCGTTGCAGCATTCAAACTGGCGCTGATCGTCGATCGCTTGCCCAAAACACGATCGGGAAAAATCCTGCGCGCGACGATGGTCAAGATTGCGGACAACGAAGATTTCAAAATGCCCGCGACAATCGACGATCCCGCCATTCTGGATGAAATCCGCACAGCACTTCAGCAGATCGGGTATGCTGGCGCACCAAAGTAGTTCTGGCCGAAACTTACGAGAATTGCTCGCTGATCAGGCGCTCTTCCAGTCCGTGACCGGGATCAAACAGAATACGATGCGTAATTGACGGTTCCGATCCGATTTCCACGGACGCCACATTCAGAACAGACCGGCTGTCGGCATCTGCCATGACCGGTCGTTTATCTGCTTCCAAAACGTCAAAACGCACTTGCGCCGTTTTGGGCAACAACGCACCACGCCAGCGTCGCGGGCGGAACGCGGCCATGGCTGTCAGGGCCAATACATCCGATCCGATGGGCAATATCGGGCCGTGCGCCGAATAGTTATAGGCGGTTGATCCCGCAGGGGTCGCGACCAGCGCGCCATCACACACCAATTCCTGCATTCGAAGACGTCCATCCACGCTGATGCGCAGCTTGGCCGCTTGCGGGCCTGCACGAAGCAATGAAACCTCGTTTATTGCCAATGCTTTATGCGTCGTTCCATCGACGCAAGTGGCATGCATGTAAAGCGGGTTGATCTTCGCTTCTTCCGCCTGCTCCAACCGGCGCAGCAATCCGCTTTCGCGGTATTCGTTCATCAAGAAACCGATGGTTCCACGGTTCATTCCGTACACCGGAGCCGGAATGTCTTGCGTGTTGTGCAGGGTTTGCAACATGAACCCGTCACCACCCAACGCCACAATCACTTCGGCTTCATCCACCGGACAATCACCGTACCGTCCGATCAGCGCTGCGCGCGCGGTCTGGGCGACAGGGGCCGGGCTGGCGGCAAAGGCGATCTTGATGGCCATTGGCAATGGGTTTCCTGTCTTAGTCCTTTGGGTCCGAAACAATCACATATTCCCGCACACTGCCAGCATTGACGCGCTTATCTGTGGAATGGTCGCATTACAGGCTTTCTTGGGGCGCTGGTTTCCTATACGAAACGCCTCAATTATGACCCATAGCCTTAGGGAGTTTGCCCAAATGAACGTGCCACACCGCACAAATGGATTTTTTACGGAATCCCTGTCCAGCCGCGACCCCGAAATTGCGGCCTCTATCACATCCGAATTGGGCCGCCAGCGCGACGAGATCGAGTTGATTGCGTCAGAAAACATTGTGTCCGCCGCCGTGATGGAAGCCCAAGGCAGCGTGATGACCAACAAATACGCCGAAGGCTATCCGGGCCGCCGGTATTATGGCGGATGCCAGTATGTCGACATCGCCGAAAACCTCGCGATCGAGCGCGCCTGCAAACTTTTTGATTGTGGTTTTGCCAATGTACAACCCAATTCCGGATCACAAGCCAACCAAGGCGTGTTTCAGGCCCTTTTGACTCCGGGCGACACCATCCTTGGCATGTCTTTGGATGCTGGCGGTCACCTGACCCACGGGGCGGCCCCGAACCAGTCGGGCAAATGGTTCAACGCAATCCAGTACGGTGTGCGCAAGCAGGATAATCTTCTGGATTACGATCAGGTCGAAGCTTTGGCGAAGGAACATAAGCCCAAGATGATCATCGCAGGCGGGTCCGCGATTCCACGTCAGATCGATTTTGCCCGCATGCGCGAGATTGCCGATATGGTCGGTGCGTATCTTCACGTGGACATGGCGCATTTTGCGGGTCTGGTTGCGGCGGGCGAACATCCCAGCCCGTTCCCCCACGCCCATGTCGCCACAACCACAACGCACAAAACACTGCGCGGTCCACGCGGCGGCATGATCCTGACCAATGACGAGGCGCTGGCCAAAAAATTTAATTCGGCGATTTTCCCCGGCATTCAGGGCGGGCCGCTGATGCACGTGATTGCGGCCAAGGCAGTTGCCTTTGGCGAAGCGCTGCGCCCGGAGTTCAAGGACTATATCAAACAGGTCGTGATCAACGCGCAGGCGCTGTCTGACCAGTTGATCAAGGGCGGGCTTGATACCGTGACCCACGGGACCGACACGCATGTTCTGCTGGTCGATCTGCGCCCCAAAGGCGTAAAAGGCAACGCCACGGAAAAAGCATTGGGGCGAGCGCATATCACCTGCAACAAGAACGGCGTACCGTTTGATCCGGAAAAACCGACTGTCACGTCAGGTATCCGCCTTGGATCGCCCGCCGGTACAACCCGCGGGTTTGGCGAAGGCGAATTCCGCCAGATCGCAGATTGGATCATAGAAGTTGTAGATGGTCTGGCCGCGAATGGTGAAGAAGGTAACGGTGCCGTCGAAGACAAGGTAAAAGCCGAAGTTGCGCAATTGTGCGCGCAATTCCCACTGTACCCGAACCTTTAAACTCAGCTTTGAAAACCAGCAAAGCCCTGCGTATCACGCGGGGCTTTTTGCGTTACAAAAGGTCCCGCCAGACCAGAACCAAAGTAACCATTGATATGATGAACAGAAGCTTTAGCACTATTTCCGCCGTCAGGTTCAGCATTCGATTGCGGCGCGCTTCTGTCGGATCAATATTACCTAGAAACGTCATAATATCCGAATGTGCCTTTTCAACCTCGCCGGGATCGACCATGCGCATCAATTTTGGATGGCCACCATAGCTTTGTGCCTGCAGGATCGCTTCGGCCTTTTTACCCAAAGACGCGGGCAAGCGCCGCCCGGTTTTGCGCAGGGCCTTGGCCAGCGTTCCGGCCTTCACGCCGAACGCACGCTGCAACTCGGCCTGAAGGCTGGCTGCTTTTTCAGATAAATCTTTTTCGTCAATCACTTGGCGCTCTCCTGCCAAAAGCATAATACGACAGGCATGCAGCCTCAATGGGGGTGGTTTTTAGACACCCCACACAGGTATCAATCCGCCCATGTTGAACATGATCAAGTTCGGGCACCCTACTGCATTACCGCCCTTGCTGATTGTGCACGGGCTATACGGGTCCGCGCGCAATTGGGGGGTGATCGCGAAGCGTCTTGCAGATACGCGGCAGGTGGTCACGGTTGATCTGCGCAATCATGGCCAAAGCGATTGGTTCGATAGCCACACATATAACGATCTGGCCGGTGATCTGGCCCAAGTGATCGAACATATCGGGCCATCTACGGACGTGCTGGGCCATTCGATGGGGGGCAAGGCGGCGATGGTGCTGGCGTTGTCCCATCGCGAACTTGTAAACCGCCTTGTTGTCGCGGATATCGCACCTGTGGCCTATAGCCATTCACAAATCGAATTCATCAAGGCGATGAAAGCGGTCGATCTGTCCCGCGTCACACGCCGGTCCGAGGCAGAGGCGCAACTTGGCGATTTGGGTGTTGATCCCGCGCTGCAAAGCTTTTTCACCCAATCGCTGGATGTGCCGGACAAACGCTGGCGGCTCAATCTTGATGTACTGGCAGACCAGATGCCCCACATCATGTCATTCCCCGAAGTGACAGGTACGTTTAGTGGCCCTGCCCTGTTCCTGTCCGGGGGCATGTCCGATTATGTCACGCGCGAACACCGCCCGATCATCAAGGCCCTGTTTCCCAATGCGCGCTTTGCCAAAATCCCCGGTGCAGGGCATTGGTTGCACGCAGAAAAACCACGCGAATTTATCGCGGCTTTGTCAGCCTATTTGGTCTGACCCAAAGCAAAACGTTCAAGATGTGATCTTTTTTGCAACCAGATAGGACACGGGCAATGCGGCAACCGCCCCAACCGCAGCCGCCAACAGGATCGGTTGCAATGTTCCGTATCCCATTGTCAGAACGGCAATTATGAAACTGCCAGCCAATGTCGTGGCAATCAACGAATATAGAATAGAAGCAAGACGCAACATCATATGTCTCCTTGCGCAAAACAGGCGCGCGTTACCGTGTCTTGCTCATATTATCTACGCTGAATGTGTCTTGCGTTGATTTGTGTCAAGTCGCACGGGCAGATCACCTTGCACTGGGCGGATCGCCTTGTGTAAATGGCGCGACCAGTTTCACCTTTCGGAGGATGCTATGATCCGCGTGAGCCTTTTATGTTTTGCCCTGATTGCCCTGACCGCCTGCGAAACCGCCAAAGGCGCGGGCCGCGACATTGAAAAAGCGGGCGATGCAATTGCCGATACAGCCCAGAATGTTCAGAATTCGCTGTAAGCGGTTTTCACTGGCCTGATCGATCAAGCCGGGGCGGGGCGACCAACGCGCCCGCGCCCGAAAATGCAGTTTTAGTGCGTAGCGACCCAGGCGGATGCGGGCGAAGATGCCGGTTCCTGCCAGGACATTTGCGTCGATAGGACCGATCCGCGCGGCATGGCAGAGCATTTGCGCCCGCGCAATTTGCTGGCGCAGCTGCGTGCGTCCATACGTGGATCGTAGTAAGAATTCTGGATATGTGCGACGTTGATATGTGTCATTTTATGGTCCCCGTGAGATTGGACAGATGCGCGCTTGTCCTGCAAACACAACTGGATGTTGCGCGCCTTGATTGATTTTGTGGGTACACGGGTAAAGCGTCGATCGGGCTTTAGGGGCCGGGGGCCTGTCGGGCGGGGCTTGCGCCACCGCCTCGGGCGGTATCGACGGAACTGCGGGGCGAACCCCGAAATTCGTTCACTGGGAAAAACGTAAGGTCTTGGGTCGTAACTTGATCAGATGCCGAGAGAGCGGCAGGACGAGAACTGGATTTGCGCCTGCATTCTGGCTTCGGATTCACGAACAGACAGGCCGGATGGCATTCCACCGTTCATATCGGACTGGCGGCGTTTCAGTGCATCCAATGCGTCCAGGCGACGGGTGCGGGCGATGTTGGTGTAGTTGAGGTTCATTTTGTATTCCTTCCCTAGTGGTCATGAGCGACATCCATAGGTTGCGTTCATTTTTAAGACAATTTAAGGGAGAATTCTTGAAACGGTTTGTTTCCGTTTGGGAAATCAGGCGGGAAATCTAACACGTATTTACAATTAATTGTTAAAAAACAGTTAATTAACACTTGGCGAATTCTTGCCTTAATCACCGAATTTAGCCCATATTACTGACTTTCCCCACCAAATCAGACCTGTAAATGTGTCAGCAAAGCGCCGAATGAACAGCCAATGTGGCAAGACTATGTTCACCTTGTGGTTGAAATATGGTAGCGCTAGCCCAATGTGGCGCGGCTGTGACCCGAAATCCGAATCATCTTCGGGCCAATTGGCGTGCCCGCCCCGGCCCAAATCCCAAAATCACGACTGCCAATCGTCCGAAACCTAGCCCCGAACAGCGCGCGCCAGACCCGAGGTCAGGACGCCATAAGACGGGATGGATAATCGGATTGCTCGTCCGGTTGCCTTTTCTCGAACGGAACACTTGGCTCCGACAGGCCCGGAAGATCGGGTTGCCGGCGATCCAGAGACTCCAACGCCTCAAGGCGTCGCGTTCTGGCAACTGAAAAATAGTCAGGAATCATAGCTAAAAAGCCCCACACACTCGTACGGATAACAATTTGCGTCAAAAATGTGGCAATTCAAAGGAATAGTTGTGAAACGAACTGTTTCCAGGCCTCAAGGCAGACCGCAAATTTCCGGCCCACCCATTCAGAAAAAGTGAATTGGATTAGTCGCTTGGCAGAAGATGCTTTAACCCAGCCCCAAGAAAACCGACGAGGTTAACTATCCATCTTGAGTGCGGAAATAAACGCCTCTTGCGGAATGTCGACTTTGCCGAACTGGCGCATTTTCTTCTTCCCCTTTTTCTGCTTGTCCAGCAGCTTGCGTTTGCGCGTCATGTCGCCGCCATAACATTTGGCGGTTACGTCCTTGCGCATCGCAGACAGGGTTTCGCGGGCAATCACTTTGCCGCCAATCGCAGCCTGAATCGGTATTTTGAACATGTGGCGCGGGATCAGGTCTTTGAGCTTTTCCACCATGCCACGCCCGCGCGCTTCGGCGCGATCCCGGTGTACCATCATCGACAGCGCATCCACCGGTTCGTCATTCACCAGAATGGACATTTTCACCAGATTGTCCTGCCGGTATTCGGTCAACTGGTAATCGAATGACGCATAACCTTTGGTCACGGATTTCAGGCGGTCGTAAAAATCAAACACCACTTCGTTCAGCGGCAGATCATAAACCACCATCGCACGGCTGCCCGCATAGGTCAGATCCATCTGGATGCCGCGCCGGTCCTGACATAGCTTCAGCACATCACCCAGATACTCATCCGGCACCAGAATCGTCGCTTTGATCCGCGGTTCCTCAATATGGTCCACGTGGGTCATGTCGGGCATATCGGCGGGGTTGTGCAGTTCGATCATCGAACCGTCACGCATATGCACATGGTAGATCACCGACGGCGCCGTGGTGATCAGATCGATGTCATATTCGCGTTCGATCCGGTCGCGGATCACCTCAAGATGCAACAGGCCAAGGAACCCGCAGCGAAAGCCGAAACCCAGCGCGGCAGAGGTTTCCATTTCGTATGAAAACGACGCATCATTCAGCGCCAGCTTTTCGATTGCATCACGCAGATCTTCGAATTCGGCGGAATCCACCGGAAACAGGCCACAGAACACAACTGGTTGGGACGGTTTGAAGCCGGGCAATGCCTGCGTCACACCGCCTTTTTCATGGGTAATCGTATCCCCCACCCGCGTGTCGCGCACTTGTTTGATCGACGCGGTCAAAAACCCGATTTCTCCCGGCCCAAGCGCTTCGATCGTTTCCATCTGCGGGCGGAACACGCCAATACGGTCGACATGGTGGATCGATCCGTTCTGCATCATCTTGATCTTGTCGCCCTTTTTCAGAACGCCATCCATGATCCGAACAAGAACGATCACCCCCAGATAGGCATCATACCAACTGTCCACCAGCATCGCCTTGAGCGGCGCGGAACGATCGCCCTTGGGCGCGGGCAGATGCTGCACAATCGCTTCCAGCGTTTCGTGGATACCCTGCCCTGTTTTCGCGCTGACACGAATGGCGCCAGAGGCATCAATGCCGATCACATCCTCGATCTGCTCGGCGACGCGGTCACAATCGGATGCGGGCAGATCGATCTTGTTCAGGATCGGTACAATTTCGTGATTGGCATCAATGGCCTGATATACGTTGGCCAGTGTCTGCGCCTCGACCCCTTGGGTCGAATCCACAACCAGCAACGACCCTTCGACCGCGCGCATGGACCGGCTGACCTCATACGCGAAATCCACGTGGCCCGGCGTGTCGATCAGGTTCAGAACATAAGCCTCTCCATTGTCGGCAGTATAGCTGATGCGCACAGTGTTGGCCTTGATGGTGATCCCGCGTTCGCGTTCGATATCCATCGCGTCCAGCAATTGTTCCTTCATGTCACGCCCGGAAACCGTGCCCGTCTCTTGGATAAGACGGTCGGCAAGGGTGGATTTGCCATGGTCGATATGCGCGACGATGGAGAAATTACGGATATGGGCAAGGTCTGTCATAAAAGGGGATATGATTTGCTTTGGGGTGTTGGTCAATGGGTATGTATGGGCCAAAGGACAGGACATCGGGGCATTTCGCCTGCGTGGGACACATATGCTGGCGGCACACAGAAGTTCCACCGAACCGCGCCACAAACCCCGACCACCGAACGCCTCATTCGAAAGGCTATTTCCGCAGCCGAGCGTAACCACAACCGATTGATCAAATCCGGTTTTTGGGCCATATTCATCCAAAATATATCAGGCACCTGAACCGGTGCCGCAATCAACGGGCGCGACAGATGAAAGTGGCAGGCATTCTGATCTTGGCGGTATTCGTGGCCGCGTGTTCCAACACAACCCGCAATCGCGGAACCACCGACTATTCTGTCGTAACGCGCGCTGCCAGCGGCCCCATCAGCCGCGCCTGCCTGTCGTCTGATCGCAAGGCCCGAAACCGTCAATTGTGCGGGTGCATCCAAGCCGCAGCAGATCGCACGTTGTCAAAATCTGACCAGACCCTCGCGGCAAGCTTTTACAGCGATCCGCAGAAGGCACAGGATGTCCGTCAATCCGATCGCTCGCGGGATGAGATTTTCTGGCAGAAATACAAGAATTACAGTGAAACCGCCGAAGCCATCTGCCAAATCCGGTAGATCAACCGCCACACGCGCGGGCTGTAGTCACGATTTCTGCCGTCAGACAGTCAAGGCTGTCGCTCCACGCCAGATCATCGCCAAGACCGCCTGCGTATAACGACAGCTCTGTACACGCGATCAGAATGTGATCGGCTCCCTGATCCATCAATCCCGATGCCGGCGCACACAAGGCATCTGCGTCCAGCACCTGCCCTGCCTTAACTGCACGGATCAGCCCCAAAACGGCGGCATCATCCGCCGGATAAACCTGCTCCAGCCCTTTTTCGGCAAACGCGGCGTCAAAAACACCTGTGATCCGCACCGCGGGCGAGGCCAGCATCCCGATGCGCGCCGCGCCGGCCCGTGCCAAATGCAGCGCTGTCAGATCAAGCATATTTAGAAATGGTAAATCCGTCGCATCGCAGATCGCAGCGGCGTAATGGTGCGCCGTGTTGCATGGCATCGCCAGTGCCGTTGCGCCCGCAGCGCGCAAATCGCGCGCCATCTGCGCCAGCACTGGCGCAGGGTCTGCACCAGAACCGTCGATCAGGGCCGCAATCCGGCTGGGAACAGCCGGATTCTGATGCACGATCAGTGGGATATGATCGGCATCATCTTTGGCGGGCACCGCACGCAACACTTTCTGCATCAGCAGAACGGTTGCATCCGGCCCCATACCGCCAAGGATGCCGACCGGTTTCATGCCCTCGACGCGATATCGAATTCGTGGGTGTAGCCTGCCAAACCGATGGCCCCGCCTGTATGCAGGAACACAACAGTTTCACCCTTTTTGAAATGTCCCTTGCGGCACAAATCAATCAGGCCTGCCGCGCCTTTGGCGGAATAGACCGGATCCAGCAAAATCGCCTCGGTGCGGGCGAATAGATCAATCGCATCCAATGTATCTTGGGCGGGCATGCCGTATCCCGGCCCCACATAATCTGTGTTGGCCACCACATCTTCGGGGACGACTACACCCGCGCAACCCAGTTTTTCCGCAGTTTTTACGGCAAGGTTGTAAACATTCTCTTCCTGCTTGGCCTTGGGCGCGCGCACGCCGATACCCAACAGGGGAATATTTGCATTCATCGCCTTCAAACCCGTGATCAGGCCCGCCTGTGTGCCCGCGCTGCCGGTGGCATGCACGATGTGATCTACCTTCAATCCGGTGGTGACAAACTGGTTCAAAAGTTCCAGCGCGCAATTGACGTAACCCAGCGCGCCAGTCGCATTCGATCCACCACCCGGAATGGTGTAGGCGTTGCGCCCGTCGGCACGCATCTTTTCCGCCACAGCTTCCATTTCCGCGTTCATATCCAGATCGGGGCCGCGATGTTCAATAGATGCACCATGCAGCACGTCCAGCAACACGTTGCCGTTATAGCGGTAGTTTTCGTGATTATACCCAGTGCGATCCTCAAGCAGGATATGGCAATCCATGCCCAGTTTGGCGGCGGCTGCCGCCGTCTGGCGCGCATGGTTGGATTGCGTTGCGCCTTGCGTCAGAACCACATCCGCACCCTGATCCCGGGCTTCTGCCATCAGCCATTCCAGCTTGCGGGTCTTGTTGCCCCCTGTAGACAGGCCGGTGCAATCATCCCGCTTGATCCAAATGTCCGGCCCACCCAAGGCCGCCGACAAGCGCGGCATGTATTCCAGTGGGGTCGGCAGATGCGCAAGCGATACACGCGGAAATTTGGCAAGATTCATAAGGCTTTTCCTTTAGTGACTGACGGCCAGTTTCAAATGGTCCGTATGTTTCAAAAGTCGAATATCAGCGGTACGCGCATGGCCTTCCATCCCCTCGAACCGGGAAATAGTGGCGGTTGCGCGTGCCAGATCTGGAATCGCGACAGGATCGGCAGTTTGCCAGGTCACAGTCTTGATAAATTTATGCACCGACAGGCCGCCCGTATAGCGGGCCGCACCCGATGTTGGAAGCACATGATTTGGGCCAGCGGCCTTGTCCCCGAACGCAACCGTGCTGTTTTCGCCCAAAAACAATGACCCATAGGCTGTCAGCGCCGTTTTCCACCACTTCAAATCCGCCGCCTGTACATGCAGATGCTCGGGCGCATAGGTATTGGCAGTTGCCGCCATTTCCACGCGGTCATCGCACAGCATGACCTCCCCCAACGCAGCCCACGCCGCCTCGGCACTGTCGCGGTTGGGTTGCGGCAGTTCTGCGATACACCCCGGCACCAAAGTTAGAACCTGTTCGGCAAGTTGCGCACAATCGGTCACCAGCCAGACCGGCGAGTTGTACCCATGTTCTGCCTGCCCTGCCAAATCCCAGGCCACGGTCAACGGGTCAGCCGTTTCATCCGCGATCACCATTGAATCGGTCGGGCCGGCCACCATGTCGATACCGGTCGGGCCAAACAACTGGCGCTTGGCTTCGGCGACGAACTGGTTGCCAGGTCCAACCAGAATATCGGCCTTTTCCGCGCCGAACAGGCCGTTTGCCATGGCTGCCACACCTTGTACGCCGCCCAAAGCCAGAATGGTATCAGCACCGGCAAGGTCCATTGCGTAAAGAATGGCAGGCGCGATGCCCTGCCCCTGTTTTGGCGGGCTGCATGCGGTGACATGCCCGACACCCGCGGCGCGCGCAGTTGTGATTGTCATCAATGCAGATGCAATATGCGCATAGCGCCCGCCCGGAACGTAACATCCGGCACTGGAGAGCGGAATCTGACGCTGGCCTGCCATCAGACCCGGGCGCAGTTCGACTTCGAATTCGGTGCATGTGGCACGCTGTGCCTTTGCAAAGGCTAGGATATTGCCGTGAGCATAGTCGATAGCGTCGCGCAAATCGTCGGAAATCATTTTCTTGGCGGCTTCGATCTCATCGCGCCCCACACAAATCGGACCGGACCACTGGTCCAGTTTTTGCGCGTATTCGCGCGCAACATCTTCGCCACCGTCCGCGATCCGGGCCAGCATGATCTGCACTATGTCGGCCGTATCCTGGCTTGTGCCATCGGGCAGGCCAGTCGTCGATTTCAGATGTTTCATTTTATGTCTCACACAAACAAGAGGGTTGACGTAGCAGAGTCTTAGTTTCACAAATTTCAAAACTAGGAAGGGATCGATTGTGGTGATGAAAGGTGTCACGCTGCGCGGGCTGGAAGTGTTTGAAGCCTTGGCCGAAAGCGGGTCTGTCGCCATCGCGGCGCAACAAACCGGGCTGAGCCAGCCTGCGGTCAGCCAGCAATTGCGCAACTTGGAAAAAGCTTTGGGCGCCGATCTTGTGGATCACGGGAAGCGCCCGATGATTCTGACACCTGCAGGGCGCAGCTTTCTGGTCCGGACCGAGGCTGTTCTGCGCGAACTGCGGGTGGCGCAAAGTGAACTGACGGTGATGGACCTGACCCACCTCAGTACCCTGAGCCTTGGGATCATCGATGATTTTGACAATGATCTGACGCCGCGATTGGTCGGCATACTTGCCGACAGCCTGACCAAATGCCGGTTCAAACTGGTGACGGCCCCCAGCCACGAAATCAACGCGGCGATGAAAGACCGCCGCCTTCATATCGCCGTGTCCGCCAGCACCGGAGAAGTGATTGACGATGTGACAGAGTATCCGCTGGTCCGCGATCCGTTTGTCCTTGTCGCGCCCAAAGGCGTGATCCCTGAAGGCGCGGATGACATTCTGACGCCGCTGTCCGGCCTGCCTTTGCTGCGCTACGACAGACAGCAACTGATCGGTCGCCAGATCGAAGCCCATCTGGCGCGGCAAAACCTGACTTTCGCAGAGCGGTTCGAAATCGGCAGTCATCCATCTCTTATGTCGCTGGTTGCGCGCCAGACGGGATGGACGATCACCACGCAACTTGGCTTCATGCGCACAAAACGGTTGCACGACAAATTGTCGGTCCACCCGCTGCCGTTCAAACCGTTTTCGCGCACCATATCTTTGTTCGCGAATTCGGATTGGGCCGACCGGGTGCCGCGCGATGTGGCGCAAACCGTCCGGCATCTGGTACAAGACCAGATGATCACACCCTCGCGCGCGCAACTGCCCTGGTTGGGCACGCAATTGCGGGTGCTGGAAGGCTAAGATCGCAAGGACCGCCGGTGTCGGTCGGGCATCGGGGATCAAAAAGGGCGCGCGCGTCATGATGTGCTCGGATGTGCAAAACATTATCAAGCGGCGAACCATGTGTGACAGCAAGCCCGCTGTTCCGGGTTTTGACAACAACAGAGAACAGATTTGGAAAAACCAAAGCCAGACAGAGCCACATCAGGAAGCTTGTAAATGACCAACATCGTTATTCTGACAGGGGCCGGCGTGTCGGCGGAAAGCGGGCTTAGCACATTCCGCGACAGCGACGGCTTGTGGGAAAAATATCGTCTGGAAGACGTGGCGTCGCCACAAGGCTTCGCCCGCGATCCGGCCAGTGTCCACGCATTTTACAATGCGCGACGTGCCAAAGCCGCCAGCGTTCTTCCCAATGCCGCCCACAGCGCGATTGCCACCTTGCAGCGCATGCGCGACCACTCCGTGTTCCTGATCACACAAAATGTCGACAGCCTGCATGAACAAGCTGGATCACCTCAGGTCCTGCATATGCACGGGCAACTGGACAGCGCTTTGTGCGCGGCATGCGAACACAGGTGGCCCGCATCCACTGACATGTCGGTTAATGACACATGCCCCTTGTGTGCGGCACGTGCTGTCCGCCCCGATATCGTCTGGTTCGGCGAAATTCCCTATGGGCTGGAGCAAATCGAAACTGTTTTACAGAACGCAGACATCTTTGCCGCAATCGGCACTTCCGGGCAGGTTTATCCGGCCGCAGGATTCGCGCAGGAAGCGGCACAAGCCGGTGCCCGTTTGATCGCGTTTAATCTGAAAGAAGCGGATGTAGCGCCGTATTTTGACGCGGCGCATATTGGTCCGGCCACCCAAACGGTTCCAGAATGGGTGGCCAGCTTTTCAAAGCCTTAACCGCCTGTATTGCTGCCGGAATGGTCCATGGCGCCATGGTCCGGTTTGCGTTCAAGATCGACAGGGATATCGACGGTAACATCGCCGGCCTGTTCGAATGTCAGGGTCACCGACACCACATCCCCATGTGCCAGAGACTGGTTTAATCCCATCAACATCACATGGTCACCACCACGTGCCAGCATATGCATGCCACCGGCGGGAACGGCAAAGCCTTCTTCGACATGCATCATCTGCATGACCCCGTTGGCATCTTGCTTGTGGGTATGAAGTTCTGTCTTTTTGGCAACGTCGCTCTGGGCAGCGATCAACCTGTCATCGGTCGCACCAGTATTCTGGATCACCATAAAGGCAGCCCCCGATTTGGCCGAGGCCGAAGACACCCGTGCATACGGGTCTTCAATCGTGATGTTCGACGCATCGCCTGCGAAGGTCGGGAATGCGACCGCAGTCGCGCACAAAACGGCAAGGCCGCTGGTTCTGAAAGACATCATGTCTCTCCTTTTCAAAAAATGGGTTGGATTTTTCGGTTGTGGTTCAACCGCTTTGGAACACCTGTTCAAGCGGAGGAGAGCGCGCACGGTGTGCGGGCGAACCCGCTTGCGCGACAAGCGCGCTCAGACCACCCCAGCGCAACTGAAGTTCTGCAAAGACAGGCTGTGCAGGCGCAACGACAGGCGCAACGTCAACGCCGAATGAAATCACACAATCCGGGCAGACATGGGCAGGCGCGACCGGCGCACCATTGCGATCGGTGTTGACGATCACAGGACCGGTGCCGGTGCACAACACAATCTGACCGGCAATCATGGACGATCCGCGCGCCACAGCCATCGACTGCGCCGTCAGTATCAAGAGCACCACAAGAAGTGCGCTGAGGGAATGGCGGATCATAATCATCTTGCGATGAGATATAGGCGCACGGATCACGGCCCACAAATACAAACAGCCCCGCCAGAGCGGAGCTGCTTCAATACGTCCCAGCTTGCGCCGGACTAAGGCAAAGATCAGGCGGCGGCCTGTGCTTTGCGAATCTCTTTTTTCACTTTCAGGGCAGTATCCGAAAGCTCTTCGTCCTTGGCTTTGGCCAGAAACGCATCCAGACCACCGCGGTGGTCGACCGAACGCAAGGCTGCGGCAGAAATCTTGAGTTTGATACCCCGGTTCAGGGTTTCGGATTGCAGAGTAACATCGTTCAGATTCGGCAAAAACCGGCGACGGGTGCGGTTTTTGGCGTGGCTGACATTGTTGCCCGACATGGGGCCTTTTCCGGTCAGTTCGCAGCGGCGCGACATGGCATTGTCCTTTGTCATTTTATTGGCAGGTAGGTATTACAGCCAAAACATACGGTCCGCGCAGCGGTCCGTGGAAAATCGTTTGCTGGCTTTAGGGGGAATCGCGGCGCGGGTCAAGCCGGTAGGTCGTGTTCCGGCCTCGGGTTTGAAAAAATGCGGCGCGGCTTAGTCACCTGCGCTGCCTTGCAAACATTTCAACGCATGTTCAGTCGCTTCATGCGCGGGCAATGTGCCTTCTGCAACCGCCTGCCCGAGACGTTTCATTTCCGCCCGAACTTCGGGCTTGTCCAGACCGGCAAGCAGGGTCTGGCGCACATCTTGCTCGAACCAGTACCGGGCCTGATCGGCGCGCCGGTTGGCCCAGTGCCCCTGCTCTTTTCGCCATTTGGCCAAATGCTCCATTTCGGCCCAAGCCTCGGCCAGACCCGTCTGATCCACGGCCGACACCATCATCGCCTTTGGAAAACCGTCAGGATCATGCGGGCGTTTGCGCAAAAGCCGCAAGGCACCGGAATAATCGGCGCAGGTGCGCATTGCCGCCTGCCGCAGATCGCCATCCGCCTTGTTGATCAGGATGATATCCGCCATTTCCATGATCCCGCGTTTGACCCCTTGCAATTCGTCACCACCGGCCGGGGCCAGCAACAGAACGAACAGATCGGTCATTTCAGCCACGACCGTTTCCGATTGGCCAACGCCCACCGTTTCAATCAGCACCACATCAAATCCGGCGGCTTCGCACAGTTGAACCGCCTCGCGCGTGCGACGCGCCACGCCCCCCAGATGGGTTTGGCTGGGCGAAGGGCGAATGAAGGCATTGGGGTCCCGGCTCAGTTGATCCATCCGGGTTTTATCGCCCAAAATAGACCCGCCCGAACGCGCCGAACTGGGGTCAACAGCCAGCACCGCAACGCGCAACCCTTGCCCCGTCAGCATCATCCCGAAGCTTTCGATAAAGGTGGATTTCCCAACCCCTGGTGTGCCGGACAGGCCAATCCGCATCGCCTGACGGTCTGTCGTGTTCACCGCTTCCAACAGCGCGGCCGCCGCGACACGATGATCTGCGCGCCCGCTTTCGATCAGGGTAATCCCCCGTGCAAGGGCGCGCCGCTGCCCTGCGATGATCCCTTTTGCCAGTTGCGCGATGTCCATATTGCGTTTTGCCCTTGTGGTTGGCTTTTGCGGTTTTCCTTTTGTCCGGCAGCAGACCGGTGATGTCCAGACACAGTTGCACTTGGCCCGCCCTGCAATCTGCCCGATAAGGTGCCTATGAAAGACATGTTGCCCATTGATGCGGTGCTGCCCGATGTTGTTGATGCCCTTCGCGCTGACAAACGCGTGGTTCTTCAGGCACCTCCGGGCGCGGGCAAAACGACGCGGGTGCCTCTGGCGTTGTTGCAGGCGGGGCTGTGCGACGGCCGTATCATCATGCTTGAACCCCGCCGTCTGGCCGCACGCGCCGCCGCAGAACGCATGGCGCAAACCTTGGGCGAGAACACAGGCGAAACGATAGGCTACCGGGTGCGCGGAGACTCCAAGGTATCCCCATCCACAAAGATCGAGGTTGTGACCGAAGGCATCCTGACCCGGATGATCCAGAGCCAGCCTGACCTATCCGGCGTAAGCGCCATTATCTTTGACGAATTTCACGAACGGTCGTTGAATGCCGATCTCGGGTTGGCGCTCTGTCTTGAAATTGCAGGCGCTCTGCGTCCTGATCTGCACCTTGTTGTCATGTCGGCCACGCTGGATGCCGCCCCGGTGGCCGAATTGATGGAGGCATCTGTCATAACGTCCCAAGGGCAAAGCTTTCCGGTTGATATCCACTGGGCAGACCGGCCCACCGCCCCTGCCGCACGGTTGGAAAATACCGTAGCTGACACCGTATTGCGCGCAACGCAGGACACCGACGGCGGCATACTGGTTTTCTTGCCGGGTGAACGGGAAATCCGCAGGGTCGAAGCGGCACTGAAAGGCCGCACACCATCGGAATACACTGTGCGGCCGCTGTTCGGTGCGATGGATTTTGCCGCACAACGCGCCGCGATTTCACCTGACAAGACCACCCATAAAATTGTACTGGCGACATCCATTGCCGAAACGTCGCTCACGATCGAGGATGTTCAGGTCGTGATCGACGCCGGGCTTGCACGCCGCGCGCGCTTTGATCCGGGAAGTGGCATGTCGCGGCTGGTAACAGAACGCGCCAGCCGCGCCGAGGCAACACAACGTACAGGGCGCGCGGGGCGTGTTGCTGCCGGAACCTGTTACCGTCTTTGGACCAAAGGCGAACACGGTGCATTGCCTGCATTCGCCCCTGCCGAAATCGAAGTGGCCGATCTTGCCGGGCTGGCGCTGGAACTGGCCAATTGGGGCGCAGAGCCCGAAAATCTGGCCTTTCTGACACCACCCAATCAGGGCGGTTATGCCGAAGCGCGGGCCTTGTTGAAACTGCTGGGTGCGCTGGATGACGCAGGGCGGATCACAACCCACGGAAAGGCGCTGGCAAACGTCCCCTTGCACCCTAGACTGGCGCATATGCTTTTGACCGGCGGACCGTGCCGCAGCTGCGGTGGCGGCGATACTGGCCGAACGGGACGTCTTGAAAAACGCCCCCGTCGATCTTGGCCTGCGTCTGGAAGCGGTGCGTGATCCGCGCCGGTTCAAATCAACCCGTTCTTACGACATCCGGCATGGCGTCATGGCGCGTATACGTCAGGATATCAGACGACTGGAACGGTTTGTAACCAAGACCGGCGGCAACAGCGATGCCGAAATGGTCGCGCTGGCCTATCCTGATCGCGTTGGATTGCGGCGCGCGGGCGACGCGCCGCGCTATATCCTGTCCGGTGGCAAAGGGGCTGTCATGCCCGACGGGGACCCGCTTGCAGGCGCGAGACTGATTGTTGCCCCTGATCTGGATGGCAACCCGCGCGAGGCCCGCATCCGTTCCGCGATCACGATCACCGAAACCGAGATGCGTGCGTGTTTTGAAGACCAGATCATATGGCACAACCTGTGTGAATGGTCACGCCGCGACCGGCGCGTTCTGACCAGACAGCAGGAACAGTTCGGCGCACTGGTTTTGCAGGACCGCATTTGGCGTGATGCACCGGAAACAGAAGTTGCGCGGGCAATGCTGCAAGGCGTGCGCGAAATGGGAATCGTTCTGGCCGGCGCAGCGGCACGGTTTGCCGCGCGTGTCGAACTGGTGCGCGGCGGTGGCCCGTCCCTGCCCGACATGTCACCTGACGGGCTGATGGCCTCCATCGAACATTGGTTGATGCCCCATCTCTCTGGCGTGCGCACCGCAGAAGAATGGAAACGGTTCGATCTGCTGCCGGTGTTGCGGGCCGCATTGGACTGGGATCAACTTCAAGTGCTGGACAGGCTGGCACCCGCGCATTTTACCACGCCGCTTGGACGCAAGGTGCCGATCGATTACAGCACGAAACAACCGGAAATTGCTGTAAAACTGCAGGAACTGTTTGGCGTCACGCAGCACCCGAACATTGCGGGCACACCGCTCAAGATGACATTGCTGTCACCGGCGCAGCGCCCGGTGCAGGTTACCATGGATCTGCCGGGTTTCTGGGCCAGTTCCTATCAGGATGTGCGCAAGGACATGCGCGGACGCTATCCGCGTCACCCTTGGCCAGAAGATCCGACCGTCGCTGCGCCGACAACACGGGCCAAACCGCGTGGGACATAGGAAGGGTTGAAAATGGGCCGATCAGAGTTTGAAAAAATGAAAAGTGGCGACTGGTACACCTGTCTTGACCCGCAACTGGAACGCATGCGCGACCGGGCGCGCAACGCGGTTCACAGCCACAATACACTTGCCCCCGACAAACGTGGCAACATCGCGCCAGCACTGGCTGCGCTGCTGGGGCACGTCGGACGCAACGCCCTGATCGAAGCCCCGTTTCATTGCGCCTACGGCATCAACATCACATTGGGTGACGACGTGTACCTGAATGCGGGTTGCGTCATACTGGACACCGGCCCCGTCAGTATCGGGGATCGATCGATGTTGGGGCCCGGCGCGCACATCTATTGCGCCGAACACCACAAGGACATTGCCGGGCGTCGCGCCGGGCTTGAGGTGGCGCACCCTGTGCAGATTGGTGAGGACGTCTGGATCGGCGGCGGCGCAATCCTGCTTGCGGGCATTACGATTGGCGATGGCGCCATCGTCGGCGCAGGCAGTGTGGTGACCCGCGATGTTGCCGCTGGCACCACAGTTGTTGGCAATCCCGCGCGGGATCTGACCGCTTAGCCCGCGGGCACAACCAGTTCGATCAGATAGGGGCCGTTTGTGTCCAAGCCCGTGGCCAAGGCATCATTGAACGCCTCCATCGAATTGGCGCGCGTTCCCGCCACGCCATGGCCGCGTGCCAGTGCAACCCAATCCAGATCCGGATCGACCAGATCGAACATGCGGTGTGCATTGCGTCCGGCACTGTCCACACCAACAGCTTTCAATTCGCCATGCAGGATCTGATACCCGCGATTGGCTATCACGATGACAACCACATTCAACTGTTCGCGCGCCATCGTCCACAAAGATTGCAGTGTGTACATCGCTGATCCGTCCCCGGTCAGCGCGATCACCTGACGATCAGGGCACGCCACCGCAGCGCCCGTCGCGCAAGGCAGGCATTGGCCGATTGCCCCGCCGGTTGTCGCCAACAGATCATGCGGACGGGCCGTGCGCGTTGCGGAAAGCAGCGGAAAAGACGCCGTAACGCTTTCATTCACGATAATGCTGTTTTCCGGCATCAGTGCGGCAATCGCCGCCCCTGCCTTGTCCAGTGTGACCACCCCCTTAGGCAACGCGGGCAATTCCAACGGAACAACATCCACGGGCGCATCGGCTGATATGTTTAAAGCCTGCGCAAGCGCGATTAACGTGCCCTCTATATCCATATCGGGATCACACAGGGGGTGGACCTGACAGCCTGCCGGTTCCGGCAGGCTTGGCTTTCCCGGATAGGCAAAAAAGGCAACCGGCCGGTGCAAGCCGCACAACACGATATGCTGTGCCTGTTCAAGTTGCCCCAGCTTTCCGTCGATATGATAGACCAGCGGTTCGATCCGCACCGATCCACCACCGCGTTCAAGCCGTGGCACAGCCGTATCAGACATCAGCCGGCACCCTGTTTCTTGCGCGATCTGTCCTGCGATCCGGCGCAAACGGCCGTATAGCGCTTCTCGCCCGACCATCAGGCATGCACCGGGAGTGCGCAAAACCTTGGCTGCGGCCGCGATCCGGTCTGCCCCGGGCAAACGCAGTTCCCGCACCGGTGCAGACATGGCCACTTCGCCGCCCGGTTCCCATGCTGTATCGGCTGGCAGGATCAATGTCGCAATCTGCCCGCCACCAGAGCGCGCGGCCGCAATGGCAGCGGCCCCGTCCAAAGCAACAGACCGCGCATTTTGGCAGGTTCGGGTCCAGTGCGAAACGGCGGTACTCACCCCTTCGACATCGCCTTTCAAAGGGCTTTCGTATTTCAGATGATAACTGGCGTGATCCCCGACAATATTGACCATCCCACTGCCGGCCTTGCGCGCGTTGTGCAGGTTGGCAAAGGCATTGCCGAACCCCGGTGCGAGATGCAGCAACGTAGCCGCGACATTGCCCGTCATACGGGCATACCCGTCAGCGGCCCCCGTCGTTCCACCTTCAAACAGGCACAGGATGCACCGCATGTCGGGGTTGCCATCCAGCGCAGCCACAAAATGCATTTCGGACGTGCCCGGATTGGCAAAACAGATGTCTACCCCGTTTTCCAACAGGGTTTGTACAAGTGTTTCTGCCCCGTTCATCCCGTATGCCCTCTACACACCCAGACACCACCGCATGATGGCCTTCTGTGCATGCAGCCTGTTTTCGGCTTCATCGAAAATCACCGAGTGCGGACCATCCATGACGGCACTCGTCGCCTCGTCCTCGCGGTGGGCAGGCAGGCAATGCATGAAAAGAGCGTCAGGCTTGGCAAAGCCCATCAGCCGTTCGTTGACCTGATAGGGGCGCAACTGGTTGTGGCGCCGTTCACGCGCGGATTGCGCATCATGCATGGAAACCCACGTGTCGGTCACCACCAGATCGGCCCCCGCTACCGCGACCTCGGGATTGCGTTCGATATCAATGCGCACTCCTTTCGCGCGCGCCTCTTCAACGAAACCCTGTTCAGGGTCCAGCGTGGGCGGGCCTGTAAAGGTCAGATCGAAACCGAACTGGCCAGCCGCATGGATGAAAGACGCGCAGACATTGTTGCCGTCACCGGTCCAGACAACCTTTTTGCCCCTGATCGGGCCGCGGTGCTCTTCAAATGTCTGGATGTCGGCCATGATCTGGCACGGATGTGTACGGTCGGTCAGCCCGTTGATCACCGGCACATCGGCATATTCCGCCATTTCTGTCAAAACAGCCTCGTCAAAGGTACGGATCATGATCAGGTCGACATAGCGGCTGAGAACGCGGGCTGTGTCAGCGATTGTTTCACCGTGGCCCAGTTGCATGTCATTACCGGACAACACCATCGTGGTTCCACCCATCTGGCGCGTGCCGACATCAAAAGACACACGCGTCCGGGTTGACGGCTTTTCGAAAATCAGCGCCACGATATGCCCTGCCAGCGGCTGATCGTCATCGGGCATCCCCTTTAGCCGCCCCGAACGCGCTTTTTTCATGGCTGCCGCGCTGTCAATAATGGTGCGCAGATCGGTTGGATCGGTTTTGTGGATATCCAGAAAATGGTTCATAGTCAGTCTCTTTGCTGGTCCGGTCAGGCCGGGGGTTTTACCCCCGGACCCCCAAAGTATTTGTGAAAAAGTGAGGCGTGAGGATTTTAAAGCGAGGCGGCGGCGCGATCCAGTCGGTCAACCGCATCCGCCAGTTCCTGATCCGAAATGTTCAACGCAGGCAGAAGCCGCACAACGTTGTCCGCGGCCGGAACGGTCAGCAGGTTTTGATCGTAAGCGGCACCGACCACATCCGTGTTCGGTTTTTTACATTTCAGCCCCATCATCAGGCCAACCCCCCGCACACTGTCAAAAACATCCGGATGCGCAGCCACCAGACCTTCGAGTTTCTGGCGCAAAAGGCCCGCCTTCCGGTTTACATCAGCCAGAAAATCCGGGTCTGCGACGATATCAAGAACAGCGCACCCGACAGCACAGCCCAAAGGGTTTCCGCCATAGGTGGATCCGTGTGTGCCCGTTGTCATCCCTGATGCCGCGTTTTCGCGCGCCAGCACAGCCCCCAAGGGAAACCCGCCGCCGATGCCCTTGGCCACCATCATGATATCGGGTTCGATCCCTGCCCATTCATGCGCAAACAGCTTACCCGTGCGCCCGACGCCGCACTGCACCTCGTCCAGAACCAGAAGTATGCCATGTTCGTCACAGAGATCGCGCAACCCCTTGAGACATTGATCGGGAAGCGGGCGAATACCCCCTTCTCCCTGCACCGGTTCAATCAGGATTGCCGCTGTTGTGTCGCTGATTGCACCGCGCAGAGCATCGTGATCGCCCCAGTCAAGATGCACAAAGCCGGGTAATAGCGGAGCGAAGCCTTTGGTCATCTTTTCCGATCCGGCGGCTGCAATTGCCGCCGAAGAACGCCCATGAAACGCCCCTGCAAACGTAATAATGTCGACGCGGTCCGGCTGGCCTTTATCAAACCAGTACTTGCGCACCATTTTCACCGCCAGCTCGCAGGCCTCGGTACCGGAGTTCGTGAAGAAAACAGTATCCGCGAAGGTATGGGCAACCAGAAGATCCGCCAGCGCGGTCTGGTTGGGAATGTTATAGAGATTGGCCGTGTGCCAGAGTTTCTGTGCCTGATCGGTCAACGCGGCAACCAGCGCAGGGTGCGCATGCCCCAGCGCATTCACCGCGATCCCCGCCCCCAGATCCAGAAACCGTCGGCCATCTGCCTCGACCAGCCAGGAACCGGAACCTTCGGTGAAGGAAAGCGGCGCACGCGAATAGGTCGGAAGAATGGAAGGGATCATTTTGGATGTCCTTTGAATGTCGGGCCGAACAGAATGTATTCGTGCAGTTGGATCAATATTTATGGAAACAGGCTGGCTGGCAAGCCGCCATACGGGATCGCGCGCGCAGCTCAGGCGCGGATGGTTCGGCGTCGCAAAAACGCAGTATGTACCAGATCACTCATGATCGCTGTCTAGCCCAACCCGCCCCTTGTGAAAAGCGAAAATTGCAGCTGCGTGCCGACCCCGCAAGCCGCTTTGCCATCCAAGGCTTGCGCGCCGCGCACAGCCTTGTCATAGCGACGGAATGTATGCAGCCAAACAGAACAATCCCGCTTTGGCGGCAACCCTGATAGGGGCGGCAACCGCCTTTATCGCGGCCACGACCCTGTTGGCAAAAATGCTGGGCACCGACATGTTGGGGCCACCCTTGCATCCTTTACAGATCAGCCATGGCAGGTTCGTCTTTGCCTTGGTGGCCATTGCCTTGGTTGCATCCACATTGCGGCCAACCTTTGGCAAACCCCATTGGGGTCTTCATTTCGGGCGCACCCTGGCTGGCTGGCTGGGCGTGACGCTTATGTTCGCCTCCGTTGCGTATATCCCGTTATCCGATGCAACGGCGATCACATTCCTAAACCCGGCCTTTGCCATGATTCTTGCCATTCCGTTGCTGGGTGAACGTGTCGGCCGCATCCGCTGGTCGGCTGCGGGCATTGCTCTGACGGGCGCAATAATCCTGCTGCGCCCTGCACCGGACAGTTTTCAGCCGGCGGCATTGCTGGCTTTGGCGGCAGCGATGATCATGGGGTTGGAGCTGATTTTCATCAAGAAACTGACACGACGCGAAAACCCGATCCAGATATTGTTGGTCAACAATGCTCTGGGGGTCTGTATTGCATCGCTCGCCGTTTTGACTGTCTGGCAAATGCCGACGCCCGCGCAATGGGGGGCACTGGCCGCGCTTGGCATTTTGATGGCGACGGCACAGGCACTGTTCGTGAACGGTATGGCGCGCGCGGACGCAAGTTTTGTAGCCCCGTTCAGCTATGCCACCCTTATTTTTGCAACGCTTTACGATTTCGCGGTGTTTGATGTCATGCCCGACGGCATCAGCGTTCTTGGTGCGGTGATCATTCTGACAGGCGCGCTGCTTTTGGCCCTGCGCGAGGGGCAGTTGAGACGCCAAAAGCCCTAATACCCACAAGACCCCGAAAGCGTTTTCCAGTCATAGATGGTTCAAAGCCGTCGCGCGCCTGTCGCAAACAAGGGCGCATTCAGCACGCCACATCGGCAACTTGGCCAGAAAACACCAAGGCTTGAGCAATGCATGAACGCCGTATCCCCGAATGGCTGCGCCACGCGCCCGCGCCCGGCGTGCGCGGCTTTGCGGTGCTGGCCGGTCTTGAGGCCGTGGCACGCGGTATTCTGATTTCGGTGATCCCGCTTCTGATGTACCGCACGCTGCAGGATGCCCAGCTTGTCTCGAGCATCTATTTTGCCTTCGGGGTTGTATCGCTTGTCATGGGCCTGATGGTGCCGTGGCTGGTCAGGTTTCTACCGCGTCGTTGGATGTACACATGCGGAGCGAGCATGTATATTTCCGGATCGCTGCTGGCCATTCTGGGCACGCCCACTGCTGTTGTTGCGGCAGTTGGGCTGAACACCGTTGCCATCGTCGTTACCTTTGTGTGCTTCAACGCCTATGTTCTCGATTACATCGCCAAGGTTGATCTTGGGAAATGCGAAACATCGCGAATGTTGTACAGCGCCGCAGGGTGGACAGCAGGCCCCGCGATCGGCGTTTTGCTATATGCATGGTGGCCCGCCTTGCCCTTTCTGATCGCAGCGTTTTCCTGCGCCTCCATGCTGGCAATGTTCTGGTACTTGCGTTTGGGCAACGGCAAACTCATCACCCGCGCCCGCGCCCCAACCCCCAATCCCGTCGCGTTTCTCGCCCGCTTTTTCGTACAACCAAGGCTGGTCGCCGGTTGGCTGTTCGCGGTAATCCGGTCATGCGGGTGGTGGATCTACGTCGTTTACCTGCCGATTTTCGCAATCGAAAACGGTCTTAGCGATCAATTGGGCGGTATCCTTCTTTCGGCCACCAATGCCTGTCTTTTTTCGGCCCCGCTGATCCTGCGCTGGATGCTGCGGCGTTCATTGCGGCAATCGGTTCAGATCGGATTTGCATTGTCGGGGATAACGTTTTGCGCAGCGGCATTCTTGTCCGGATGGCCCGTCATCAGCGTGGCTGCGCTGATGTTGGGGTCTTTCTTTTTGATCGTGTTGGATGTGTGCGGCGGATTGCCGTTTCTGATGGCAGTCAAACCGTCGGAACGGACCGAAATGTCGGCCGTCTATTCCAGTTTTCGCGATGTTTCGGGGATTTTGACGCCGGGCGGCGCGTGGCTGGTGCTGGCCGTGGCACCGACATCCGGAATTTTCCTGGTGGGTGGTCTTGCGATGTTTGGGGCATGGGCCATTGCATCGCGCCTGCATCCAAGGCTGGGCCAGGCCCGCGTTTCAATGGAACCACCGCGTGCCGCCGCTTTGACCATGACACCCGATGCTCCATCCACCTAAGAAGGGGACGGCACAGGCAAAACCGCATTGATCGGCCTTGCATGTGCAAGATGCCTTGTAACTCGTCCCGCAGTGATTAGAATAGGGCGCTGACACGATTTTTAAGGGCGGTCCACAAACGGGCCGCTTTTTAGCTAAGGAAAGCCCCATGTCCTGGACAGATGAGCGCGTAGAGATACTCAAGAAGATGTGGGGCGAAGGCCAGTCCGCCAGCCAGATTGCTAAGGAACTGGGGGGCGTGACCCGCAATGCTGTCATCGGCAAGGTGCACCGTCTGGGCCTGTCAAACCGCGCAGGCAGTGGCGGCACGGCCAAGGCCGAACCCAAGGCGAAACCCGCCGCCAAGCCCGAAGCCAAGCCCAAACCGGCCCCCAAGGCCGACGTCCAGACCGAGGAACAGCCGGAACCGCCAAAACCGGTTCTGCCAATCCGCAAGCAGATCATACCGGCGGGTCAACCGTTGCCCCCGCAACCTTCCGCCAACGAAATCAGCCCCGAAGCGCTGGCCAAGGTCAGCGAAATCGAAAAAAAGGCCAAGCGACTGACGTTGATGGAATTGACGGAACGCACCTGCAAATGGCCTGTCGGAGATCCTGCTACAGATGATTTCTGGTTCTGCGGTCTTCCGGTCAAAGCCGGCAAACCCTATTGTGAGGCGCATGTCGGCGTTGCTTTCCAACCGATGAGCGCGCGGCGCGACCGCAAACGGTAAAAGCGCACGCTCCGACTTCTTTTTGTTGAAAATACGGGAACACCCGGCCCGCCACACGCGGGGCGGAAGCGGTGTTCTGTGTTTTGCCGTTCGACAGCCCCTTGTGAATAGGAGTTGCGACCCATTGGCCCTCATGAGAAAGCTAGAGTGAAATCGCAGTCCAGCCCGAGGTGCACCTTGACTTATTCTCCATCTGAAAAAATGCGCGCCGCCGATGCCATCGCCATCCGCTTGTACAAGGCCGGTTGCCGCTATGCGTTCGGCATGCCCGGAGGAGAAGTGCTGACTCTGGTTGATGCGCTGGAACGCGCCGGGATCAGGTTCATTCTGGCCAAGCATGAAAACGCCGCCGGTTTCATGGCCGAAGGTGTTTATCACCGCGACGGCGCGCCCGCTATTCTGGTCGCCACGGTTGGGCCCGGCGCATTGAATGGCGTGAACGTCGTTGCCAATGCATATCAAGATCGCGTTCCGATGATTGTGCTGACTGGCTGCGTAGATCCGGACGAGGCGCAGACCTATACGCATCAGGTTCTGGATCAACCGCGTGTCTTTCGCGCCATCACCAAAGCGACTTTTACACTCTCGCAAGGGGCCGCCCACACGATTGCAGACAAGGCTGTCGCCATCGCCACTGAAGGCCGGCCCGGACCTGTTCATATTGATGTCCCTGTCGAGGTCGCGGATGCACTTGTAACATGCTCGGTTCCGGCCTCCCGACCGGATGCATCCCCAACGACGCCCAACGGCACCGATCTTGAACGGGCCCGCGCCATGCTTTCAAATGCCAGCCGTCCGCTGATTGTGGCCGGTGTCGATGCCATGAACGAAAACGCGTCGGCTGCGCTGGTCTCTTTTGCCGAGACATTCGGCGCGCCCGTCATCACCACCTACAAGGCCAAAGGCTTGATTGCAGAAGATCACGATCTGGCGCTCGGCGGTGCCGGTCTGTCTCCCAAGGCTGACGCGGTGCTGCTCAAACTGGTGGAACAGTCCGATCTGATTATCGGGGTGGGCTATGATCCGATCGAAATGCGTCCGGGCTGGCGCAATGTCTGGGACGCAACAAGCACAAACATGATCGATATCATCGCCGAGCCCAATCACCATTACATGCATCAGGCGACGCTGAATTTCGTCGCCAACTGCACCGCAACTCTGAACGCCATTGGCGATGGCGTTTCACCTCGGGCCACTTGGCCCGATGGCGAAGTGGCCCGCGTCAAGGCGCAATTGGCCAAAGCGTTTTCCCAAGACGAAGAGTGGGGGCCAGCAGCAATCATCGACGAATGCCGGAATACCCTGCCCCGCAACACTCTGGCCAGTGTGGACAGCGGCGCGCATCGTATTTTGCTATCGCAGATGTGGGCGTGTTACGAACCGCGCGGATTGGTGCAATCCACCGCATTGTGCACAATGGGCTGCGCGCTGCCTCTGGCCATGGGCATGTCACTGGTCGAACCGGACAGAGCGGTTGTTTCGTTTTCCGGCGACGCGGGTTTCCTGATGGTCGCGGGCGAATTAAGCACCGCAGCAGAACTGGGCCTCAACACCATATTTGTCGTCTTTGTCGATGCCTCCCTGTCCTTGATCGAAATGAAACAGCGGGCGCGCCAGATGTCCAATCAGGGTGTCGATTTCGGCCATCACGATTTCGCAGCCATGGGGGTGGCCTTCGGCGGGGCAGGTCACACGGTAACGTCGCGCACCGAATTGCGCGTGGCACTGGAAAAGGCGCAATCAGCCGAAACCTTCACGGTGATCGCCGCCATCATCGAACGGAACAGCTATGACGGACGTATCTGACACGCCAATGGCGCTAGACGGGCTTGTAGTGCTGGATTTGACCCGCATTCTGGCGGGCCCGACGGCCACGCAATTGCTGGGCGATCTGGGGGCAACGGTAATCAAGATCGAAAACCCCAAAACCGCAGGCGATGACACGCGCGGCTGGGGCCCGCCTTATGCCCCTGGCAGGGACGGTAAAGACACCGATCTAAGCGCCTATTTCATGGCCGCGAACCGCAACAAGAAATCTGTCGCGATCGATATTTCAACGAAGGACGGACAAGAGATTGCGCGCAAGTTGGCCGCGCGCGCAGATATTGTGATCGAGAATTACAAACCGGGCGGATTGGTTAAATACGGTCTGGATCACCAGACATTATGCGCCGCCCACCCCGGTCTGGTCTACTGTTCCGTCTCGGGTTTCGGACAGACCGGCCCCAACCGCAACCGTCCCGGATACGACCTGATGGCGCAGGGCTACGGTGGGATCATGAGCCTGACAGGCGCGCCGGATGGCCCACCGATGAAAGTGGGGGTCGGCATCGCGGACGTTATGTGTGGCATGTACGCGACCATAGGCATTCTGGCCGCGCTGCGCCATCGTGATGCCACCGGAGAAGGCCAACATATCGATCTGTCGCTGGTTGATACTCAGACGGCGTGGCTGATCAACGAAGGTACCAATTATCTGGCTTCCGGTCAGTTGCCGCAGCGGCGCGGCAACGCGCATCCCAATATCGTTCCCTATGATGCGTTTGCGGGCGCAGATGGCCATGTGTTGATCGCTGTCGGGAATGATGCCCAATTCGCGCGGTTCTGCGACGTTATCGGCCTTCCCGATCTTTCCGCGAACCCGGATTACGCCACAAATTCGATGCGTCTGAAAAACCGCGACGCTTTGATGAAACATCTGCACCCTGCATTGGCAAAGATAGCGGTGGCCGACATTGTGGACCGATTGAATTCCGTCGGTGTGCCCGTTGGCCCGATCCAGAATGTGGCGCAGGCATTGTCGTCGGATCAGGCCAAAGCGCGCGAAATGGTCATCAGCGTGGATTGCCCCGATGTTCAAGGTGGTCAAGTGCGCCTGCTGGGCAATCCTTTGCGGTTTTCGCGTACCCCCGTGCAATACCGGATGGCACCGCCACACTTTGGCCAGCATACGGATGAAATACTGGCCGAACTGAACGACCCGAAAGACGCCTAAAGGCTAGGCAGATCGTAATAAAATCGGCTGAATTACGCCAATCTGTTCACTCCTATTCACGAAGTCCACGATCCCCATCACGGTTGCGTGTGAGCCGCACCCCGCCTCTTTTTTTGCTGCATAATCACAGTACACACATGATCAACTGGAATTCTGTCAGGAGGGCCGCATGGCCACAGACATCTGTAATAGTGACGTGTCCTTGACGACGGCGGACGCGTTGGAAGACTGGAACGCAATGGTTCTGGCTTTTCTGGCGCATGGAACGGACACACCCGTACGACTGAACGCCGTTCTTGAACGCGAACCCGATTTTGCGATGGGACACGCCGCACGCGGATTGTTTTCGATCATGATGGGCCGACGCGAGTTGATGGAAACCGCCCGCACGGCGCTGCGCGCTGCGCGCCACGCCGCACCTATCTCGGGCCGGACATTTCGCGAACGGGGTTGGATTACCGCGCTGGAGGCATGGTTGGCAGGCCGCCCCAGCGGTGCCATATCCGAAATGGAAAAAATTCTGGCTCAAAACCCCGCTGATACACTTTCGATGAAGGTAAGCCATGCGATCCGGTTCATTCTGGGCGACGGGCCCGGCATGTTACGTTCAATCGAGGCGGTGTTACCGGCGCACGGAGAAGACCATCCCTGCCGAGGATATGCACTGGGCTGTCATGCCTTCGCGCTGGAAGAGGCCGGTGAATACGCAAAGGCGGAAAAACAGGGCCTGATCGGGCTTGAGCATGCAGAAGACGATGCATGGGGCCTGCATGCCGTCACCCATGTTTTTGATATGACAGCCCGATCCACCGCAGGCATTAAACTGATCGAAGATTATGAAAACGCTTGGCTGCACTGCAATAACTTCAGGTATCACGTCTGGTGGCACAAGGCATTGTTGCACCTTGATCTGGGCGAACAGGATCAGGTGCTGGGCCTTTACGATCAGAAAATCCGGCACGACAAGACCGACGACTACCGCGACATTGCCAACGCGACTTCACTTTTGATGCGGCTTGAACTGGAAGGCATTGCCGTGGGCGACCGCTGGGGCGAACTCGCCGATCTTGCGCAAAAACGTACCGATGACGGATGTGTCGTGTTTGCTGATTTGCATTACATGCTTGCCCTGACGGGTGACAAAAGGCCCGAAAGCGTCGATGCACTTTTGGGCCGGTTTACGTCCAGCGCCCAAGCCCCCGGCGAAATGAACAAGATTGCCGCCGATCCAGGTGTGGCAGCCGCATCCGGCCTGGCTGCATTTGCCGAAGGCCATTATGGCGAAGCGTTCCGCCAACTGGCGGCGGCCCGTCCAAAGATGCAAACAATCGGCGGCAGCCATGCCCAGCGCGATGTGTTCGAACGGATCACCATTGATGCAGGCCTACGTGCCGGTCAATTCGATCAGACCGAAGCAATCCTGACGCACAGGCTGGTGCGACGTGGGGGCGCGGAAGATGCGTATGCCGCCAGCCGATTTGCCGCACTGGACGCCGCAAGGCTGGACGCCAGCCGAATTCCGGCGCAATAGCAGCGGCGAATGCAACGGACAAAATGGCAATGACCTTGGCGGACCCGATCCAAATGGCGGCCCAATCCACCCACCGCGCCAAAAGCGCGTCGTCGGATGCTGTCTCTGCCATACGTGATCCGCGTCTGGATTTTTTTCGCGGGATGACGATGTTCATCATCCTGATCGCGCATACCCCCGGAAACTGGCTGACCTTGTGGATACCGGCGCGGTTCGGATTTTCGGACGCAACCGAAGTGTTTGTGTTCTGTTCGGGCATGGCGTCGGCCATCGCCTTTGGCAAAGTGTTTCGCGATCAGGGGTTACCGATGGGCACAGCCCGCGTGGCGTTTCGTTGCTGGCAGGTCTATTGGGCCCATATCTGCCTGTTCATTGCCATTGCGGTCACAATGGCCGCGTTGAACGCGACCGAGCTGTTTTCGCGCGATTATGTCGGGCAGCTCAATCTCTATCCTTTCTTCAAGGACCCGATGACGAACCTGCCCGCTTTGGTCACGCTGCGATACGTGCCCAACTATTTTGACATCCTGCCGATGTATCTTGTTGTGCTGGCGATGATGCCACTTGTGATCGCGCTCTACAGGCTTGCACCGCTGGCGGCTCTGGGCTTTGTCGTCCTTGTCTGGGCGGCCGCCGATCTGGGGGGGCTGGCGCTTCCCGCAGAGCCATGGTCCGAGCGGGAATGGTTCTTTAACCCTTTTGGTTGGCAATTGGTCTTTTTCACCGGCTTTGCCCTGATGTCCGGTTGGCTGCCTGCGCCGCCGGTCGACCGCCGTTTGATCCTGCTGGCCGGTGCTGTGGTTCTGGCCATTGTGCCCCTGTCCTATTTCCGTCTGTTGGGCGTGTTTCCCGAATTGCGCGAAATACGCGACAGCTTGAGCTTTTTTACCGACAAGACGGATTTCGGACTGTTGCGCTATGTGCATTTTCTGGCACTTGCCTATCTGGCCTGGGTGGCGGTCGGGCCGAAGGGTGCCCGCCTATTGCCACCCTCACATGACAGTCTGGGCGCACGTATCTGGCGCGTGGTGCTGAAGGTGATCATGAAGGTCGGCCAGCAATCACTGGCCGTGTTCATCGCATCCATGTACCTTGCGCGGCTTTTGGGCGTTTTGCTGGATGTTCTGGGCCGCAGCCACGCATCGATGATTTTTGTAAACATGCTTGGATTTGCCTTGCTGATTGGGGTCGCTTATGGCGCGGGCTGGTTTAAATCACAGCCTTGGCGCCAACGCGTGGGGATACGATGATGTTGCGCCGTGACGTTCTCAAGGCGCTGGCGGCACTGGCCACCGTACCCGCTGCCGCATTCGCGAGCGAACCCGGTTTGCAGGTCGGAGATGCCCGGCCGTTTTCGCATGACTCGCTGATTGCGCGGGCGCGCTCCATGGCCAAGCAGGCGTATGAACCGCGCGCCAACGTTCCACAGCCGTGGATCGATCTGACCTATGACCAGTATCGCGCTATCTGGTTTGACAGCCGCAACGCCCTGTTTGAAGGCACAGACGCACCCTTGCGCGTCGATGTCTTTCCGCCCGGGCTTTATTTTCCGCAACCGGTCAAACTATCGGTTGTGGAAGATGGCATGGCCCGCCCCGTACTGTTTGACATGGCTGTGTTTGACACAACAGATCAGTTTCCCGATTTGCCCGTAGATGGCAACATGGGGTTTTCCGGTTTGCGCTTACGCGCGGAATTGAACGAACCCGGCATTTTTCAGGAATACGCGGTCTTTCAGGGCGCCAGCTATTTTCGCGGCATCGGCACGGGGCAGATTTATGGCCTGTCCGCACGCGGGATCGCCCTGAATACGGGCGAACCGACTGGCGAAGAATTTCCCGATTTCACGGAATACTGGATCGAACGCCCCGCCCCTGAAATGGGCGATACGGTGATGTATGCCCTGCTGGACGGGCCAAGCTGCACCGGCGTTTACCGCTTTGATATCCGCCACGGCGCGGTTCTGGAAATGGATGTGCAAGCACATATTTTTGCCCGCACGGATTTAGCACATGTTGGCATTGCACCCCTGACATCCATGTTTCTGTTTGATGAAACCATGCGCGACCGGTTTTCCGATTTCCGGCCCGCCGTACATGACAGTGACGGTATGCTGATCCGCAATGGCGCGGGCGAAATCATCTGGCGGCCACTGGCCAACCCCCGAAACCTTCAGATAAGCGCCTTTTCCGATACCAACCCGCAAGGCTTCGGCCTGTTGCAGCGCGAACGCCGGTTCGGTGATTTTGCCGATCTCGAAGCGCTCTATCATCGCCGCCCCGGCCTTTGGATCACCCCGAAAGGTGACTGGGGGCATGGGTCTGTCACATTGGTCGAAATACCCGCCGATCTTGAGATTTACGACAATGTCGTAGCCTATTGGCGGCCGTCCGAACCGATCCCGCAGGGCGGTGAGGCGCAGTTCAACTACCGCATGGACTGGGGCGTTGAACCTGATCTGCCGGACGCGCCGTTGCGGGTTCTGAACACGCGCATGGGCGCCCGACCACCTTTTGGACCGGACGCCAAGCCCGGGTTCATCATTGCCATTGATTTCGAAGACGGCGCAACCGTACCGGATGATCTGGACACAATCGAAAAACTGATCCGCACCAGCGCCGGGACAGTGTCCGATGGCGTATTGCAGACGAACCTGGAAACAGGTGGTCCGCGGCTTGCTTTTGCATTCGAACCCGGCGAGTCGACACTGGCGGAATTCCGCGTTCAATTGCGCCTTGATGGAACCCCGCTTAGCGAGGTGTGGTTATACCGGTGGACACCATGACCACCGACGTTGAACATACCACACCTATGATGCCACCAAGCGCACCGCTGGAAATGGTGGTTCAGGATTTGCGCCGCCGTTCTGCACGCCAGGTCGCTGTGATGCCCAAGCGGCCTGTGGTTGCGTGGCGGGCGGCTGTTTTCATTCCGGCCCTTCTGGCAACGGCGGCCCTGCTGTTTGGCATACATGGCTGGTTGTCCAGCGCCGGAATGACGTGGTTGGAATACGGCCTGCTGGTCCTGATTGGTACGATGTTTGTCTGGGTCTCTCTGTCGGTCAGTACGGTCATCGTCGGGGTATTGGGTACGTTGCGTAGTGCAACCAAACTGCCAGACGGACCGAGCGGACAGTTCACACCCCTGAGCGTGGCATTGCTTGTCCCGATCTACAACGAAAGTGCGGCCGATGTATTTGGCAACGCCGCCGCCATGATCGACGATCTGGCCCGCAAACGGTCAACACACACCTACAGCTTGTTTATCCTAAGCGACACACAAGACATCCCGATTGCACGCGCAGAAGAAACCGCCCTGACAGCATTGCGCGCGCAAGCACCTGACAACATTAAAATATACTATCGAAGACGCCTTGTTAACACAGACAAGAAGGTCGGTAATCTGGTGGATTGGATCACCGGTTGGGGCGCTGGCTATGATGCGATGCTGGTGCTGGATGCCGACAGCTTGATGAGCGGGCACGCCATAAAACGGCTGGCCGATGAACTGGCCGCGGATCCGGGCGCAGGGCTGATCCAGTCTTTTCCTACGCTGATCGGGGCCGAAACGCTGTTTGCGCGCATCCAGCAGTTTTCCAACATCGCTTATGGATGGTTGCTGGCTGAAGGCTTGGCACTTTGGGCCCAGCGCGAGGGCAATTACTGGGGTCATAACGCCATCATTCGCACCCGTGCCTTCGCCGCATCCGCGGGTCTGCCCTATCTTCACGGATTGCGCGGGCAAAAGCAGTTGATCATGAGCCACGATTTCGTCGAGGCTGGTTTGCTGCGGCGGGCGGGCTGGGGTGTCCGGTTCCTGCCGCGCATCGGTGGCAGTTTTGAAGAAACCCCGCCCACATTGATCGATTATGTTCTACGGGATCGGCGCTGGTGTCGGGGAAACCTGCAACATTTGCGCCTGCTGGCGACGCGCGGATTTCATCCGGTTTCCCGTTTCCACCTGTTTCACGGGGCCGTCAGCTATCTGTTGTCGCCAGCTTGGTTCATACTTTTGATTGTCTGGGCGTTGCTGGGCAAAAGCGCTGAAACGAATGTGATCCGGTATTTTAACGAAACCAATCCGATGTTTCCTGTGTGGCCGGACATCAGCCAGACGAATTCGCTCGTGTTCCTGTTGATCATGTACTCGATGTTGCTGACACCGAAAATAACCAGCGCAATCATGATCGCCTTGTCGCCAAAGGCGCAAAAGCTTTTTGGTGGGCGGCGCGCATTTCTGACCGCTTTTGGTGTCGAAGTCGCATCATCCATCGCGTACGCGCCCATTCTGATGGTACAGCAAACACAAGCCGTTTTGTCCGCCATGTTCAGTGCCGGGGGCGGATGGATGCCGCAGCGGCGCGGGCCAACCAGTTACAACCTGAAGACTTTGTTCGCGTTTCACTGGTTTGAAACTGTTGTTGGTGCTGTGCTGGCGGTTGGTGTTTTGGCGGGGCTGGTATCGCTTTGGTTGCTTCCCATCATCGCGAGCTTGCTTTTGGCGGTTCCGCTGTCGGCGCTAAGCGCAATGAATCTGGCCAAGATGGCCCGTGGCGGGTGGCGTTTGGACAGCCCCCATACGATCCGCGAACCCGGAATTGTCGCGCAGGCCCGCGTACAGCGTGCCAGAATTCACGCGGCCCTGAACACGGCGGGCGACGCACCCCGTATTGCTGCTGAATGACGTTGTAAAAAAGCCAAGCTATGGCCCGAATTTCATAATACCCTCCTGCCACAAATCCGCAGCAGAACAGCGACTACAATCCTTCGAACCAAGTGAGGGCCATATCTGCCCAACCTTTCGGCACGCCATGTCCGCCGGGAAACAGAGCCAATTCCAGCGCGGTGCCTTCACTACAACGCGTCCAACTGCGCCGCCAGAATGCTTCCGTCACGCTGAAGGCATCGCCGCGCAGTTGAAAACATCCGTTTGTGGCGCGCCAGATTTCCATCGTATGGAAAATGTCGCCCTGCATCAGCGCCGCCGGATCGTTGCTGTCGGCCCCGCGCAGCACGCGGCCTTCCAGCGGGACAGTTGTGTCGGCCCATCCATGTGTATGAAACAACCTGACAGGGCCTGCGCAGGTCGTCGGATGTGGCCGCCAGAACCCACCTGCGACAGGTGCATAGGCAGAAAAGGCATCAGGGGCCGCACATGCCAGATACGACGTCATCGATCCGCCGATCGAAAAACCCGCCAGAAGCATATTATCGGCATTCAGCCCGTACCGCGCAGCGGCATCATCCCGCACCGACTGTAGAAAGGAAACTTCGTCCCGCAGTTGTGTCCTGAGCGGATGAAAGGACCAACTGCGCCCGTTGCGCCCTGTCATCGGCATTCCATCCGGTGCGATGACCGCATAGCCACGTGACAAAGCCGCATCCACCATCCCGCGGTTGCGCAACGCGCCTTCGCCCGTGCTGCCATAGCCATGGATGAACATCAGCGCCGGACGCCCCGCCGCTGCGGTTTCCGGCAGTTCGATGTGGTAGGTGCCTGACGCGATCTCGCAGGGGTCCGGCGATGGGCCACACGCGGCCATTGCCCCGCCCGATAATCCGAAAGTCAGCGCAAATCCTGCAACAAGGCCAAGAAGCCGCATCAGATACTGGCCTTTTCCTGCGCCGTCATCTGGCGCACCGGCAAACGGCTGGCCATCCAGCCCGGCCCGGCCCCGGACCCCAGCATACCTTCCGGCACGTCCAGAACATTCGGGAATCCGGCATTGATCAAACTGGCGGCCAGACGGCGCGAACGCACCCCGCGCGCACAGATCACCGCAACAGGGCGATCCGGATGCTTTGCGTTTAACTGCTGTAATTGTGTCGCGAAATCGGGGCGCCGCATATCAATTGCAACGGCCGGGGCGGGAATGCCGGTTTGCGCCCATTCATCGGGTCGACGGATATCAATCAGCAGGATTTCGTTGCGAACCGCCGCGTCAAAAGCCGCCTGAACATCCAGTTTGGCGCTGGCTTGCGTTTCCAGATCGCGATTGCGCCACCAAACTGCGCCAATTGCGGCGGCAGACACCAACCCGACACCAAACATCCGGCGCGACACTCGCACCGGATGTTTGACCTTGGGGTCATTCTGGGGCGTGTTAGTTGGCAACAGGGGCCGCAGACATAAAGTCTGGCACTGTTCGCTCGGATGCCTCTTGCGGATCCAGACTTACCCAGTTGCCTTCGGACAGCGTCAGGTTACCGGGAATGTCTTCTTCCCAGAAGCCGACGACATTTGGCGTGATGTTCAGATACAGCTTGTCATCCACGATCCGCCACAGATTGGGGTTGCCCGGAACCTTGCCGCCCTTGGCCACGCCATAAGCGCAGTGACCGTCATATTGCGGGGCGTATTTCGCAGGGTCCGCCAAAAAGGTCGCGCGGTTTTCTTCGGATGAAAACGCAAATTTTGCGCCGTTATACTCTGCAGTAATGTCAGCGCGCCCCGGGATGCCTTCGGGTTGGGCACTTCCTACGGGGCTTTGGGTCAGGCTGCGATAGGCAACCACGTCATAGCCAGAAACCGCAAAACCGGTTTCATCAATATATTGTTCGCCGGCAAAGGCTGCCGTGCTTATCGTCAGGATGGCAGCAGCGACAAAAGAAAAACGTTTCATTTACTAAATCCTCGGATGGGGTGTGCAGTGGCGACAACCTAGAAAGTTATTCGCAGCCATGTCAGTCCCTCTCTCGGGTTTGTGAATTTGGCAATCGTTTCGTGATAACACTAGCGCAGTTCCTAAGGGCTTTGCACGGATCTTGTAATGGTTGCATCACGGGATTGTCCAAGCATGACCGGAAACTGAAACATCTGTCGCAGATCACACGCCATGCACAGCAGATGTGCGCAGGACCGAAATGACATTTGCGGCCTTGTCCGGTAGAAACGGGCATCTTTTCGGACCCTCAAAGGCCAGAATAATGCGAAAAATCCAGACACAAGGCGTTCACCATATCACGATCACAGGTGCGGATCGCCAAACCTCGATCGACTTCTGGGAAGGTGTGTTGGGCATGCCGTTCGTGTTTGACCAGCCCAATCTGGACAATCCTGACGAAGGGCATGTGTATTTTGATCCCGGTGACGGCCGCCTGATCACGGTCTTTACCAACGAAGAACGCACACCAGACCCCAAACGCACCCCGACCGACGCGGGATGTGTACATCACCTTGCCTTTGCAGTCAGCAAGGCAACCTTTTCACAAACAGTCGAACGACTGGACCAGCGCGGGATCGAACACTCCGGCCCGAAGGATCGCGGCTTTATGGATTCGATCTACTTCAAGGATCCGCTCGGTCTTTTGATCGAACTGGCCTGTTACCGGTTTGACCCGCCGTTCGGATACAGCCACGCCGATGTGATGATCGCAGCGCACAGAATTCGTGTTGCGCGAGGCGATTACAATATTCAGGAAGCGCATCTGGCAGATGCCATCGAAGAACTGGTTGCACGACGGCAAGGGTCATTGTCCGAGGACCGCTCTGCCAAGGATCCTTACTCGTCCTGAAATGTCGCGCTGGCATATCCGGCGTGATCAGGCGCGTTCATCCTTGGGGGATCCCATCACCACGTAGGATGTCAGGGATCTGACCTGTGGCAGTGTCCCCAAAACATCGGTGTGGAACCGCTTGTAAGACGGCAGATCGGCACATTCGACACGCAAAAATACTCGATCGTGCCAGTGATATTGTGGCATTCGCGCACCTCGGGCGCGTGTGCGACCGCCTGTTCAAACGCTTCCTGCGCCGCCTTGTTGTGCACCCCAAGGCCGACACCGATATACGCGGTGAACCCGCCGCCCAAGGACGACCTGTCCAGCACCGCGCGGTATCCCTTGATCACGCCCGCCCGTTCCAGATCCTGCACGCGGCGCAGGCAGGCAGATGGTGACAGGCCGACTCGATCCGCCAGTTCCAGATTGCTGACCCGCCCATCGCGCGCCAATTCCCGCAATATCTGGTCGTTTATGTGATCTATCTTCGCCATTCGTTGCGAAAATACATTCCATTACGAAGCCTTTGCAACATCATTTGCCGCAACATCGTCAATAATTGCAGGATGAATTATGAAATCCTGACAGCTCTGGCCGCGTTTTGCTTTGTATCCTCGATCACACCGGGGCCGAATAATCTGATGCTGATGGCATCGGGCGCAAACTTTGGTTTTCGCCGCACAATTCCGCACATGCTGGGTATCGGGCTGGGGTTTACGTTCATGGTGGTTCTGGTGGGGGCCGGACTGGCGCAGGTGTTCAGCCAGTTTCCGATCACCAACACAATTCTGAAGATCGTCAGCGTGGCCTATCTATTGTATCTGGCGTTCAAGATCGCCACTGCCGCCCCGATCAAAAAAGGCGAAACTGTCGGCACGCCAATGACCTTCTTTCAGGCCGCGCTGTTTCAGTGGGTCAATCCAAAGGCCTGGACCATGGCCGTCACAGCGGTGACTGTTTACATGCCGTCAAACACCTATGCGGCAATCCTGCTGGTTGCCGCCGTTTTCGGGGCCATCAACCTGCCTTCGGTCAGCACGTGGACACTGTTGGGCCAGCAAATGGCGCGCATCCTGACGAACCCGCGCCGCCTTGCACTGTTCAACTGGTCAATGGCGGCCTTGCTGGTTGCATCGCTTTATCCGGTTCTGTTTCCCTGACCCGGCCTTTGATCCGGCAAACCGGATTGCAAAGGCACGCATTGCCCGCCATATAAAGGTCCGTGACCGTCAAGGAGCGCCGCATGACCCATTATCTGGATTTCGAAAAACCGCTGGCCGAAATCGAAGGCAAAGCAGAAGAATTGCGGGCCTTGGCGCGGGCGAACAAGGAAATGGATGTCGCGGACGAAGCCAAGGCGCTGGATAAAAAAGCCGCCGATATGCTGACCGATTTGTATAAATCGCTGACACCTTGGCGCAAATGTCAGGTCGCGCGCCACCCCGACCGCCCGCATTGCCGCGATTACATCAATGCAATGTTCAAAGAATACACCCCTCTGGCGGGCGACCGGAATTTTGCCGATGATCACGCCGTGATGGGCGGGCTTGCGCGGATTGACGGGCGCCCTGTTATGGTGATCGGCCATGAAAAGGGCAATGATACGAAATCCCGTATCGAACGCAATTTCGGCATGGCGCGCCCGGAAGGTTACCGCAAGGCCATCCGCCTGATGGAAATGGCCGGCAAATTCGGCCTGCCGGTGATTACGCTTGTTGATACGCCCGGTGCCTACCCCGGCAAAGGTGCCGAAGAACGCGGCCAGTCCGAAGCGATTGCCCGCGCCACCGAAAAATGCCTGCAGATCGGTGTGCCGCTGGTCAGTGTCATCATCGGCGAAGGCGGGTCCGGCGGTGCGGTTGCGTTTGCGACGGCCAACCGCGTCGCGATGCTCGAACATTCGGTCTATTCGGTTATTTCGCCCGAAGGCTGCGCCTCGATCCTGTGGAAAGATGCCGAAAAGATGCGCGAAGCCGCCGAAGCTTTGCGCCTGACTGCGCAGGATCTGATCCAGCTGGGTGTTGCTGACCATATTATTCCGGAACCCAAAGGTGGTGCGCATCGCGATGCCGTCACGACCATGCAATCTGTCAAATCGGCGATCCTGTCCATGCTGGACGACCTAGGCGATCAGAAACCCAAGGACCTGGTCAACGACAGACGGCGCAAATATCTGGATATGGGATCAAAGGGGCTCGCGGCCTGATCGCCGCTAACTGCGCCAGCGCAACACGCGCCGTTCAATCGCCCCGATCAGGGCGCTGGTGCTGACCCCAAGGACCGACAGGATCACAACGCCGGCGAACAGCCGTTCCAGATCATACAACGCACCCGCCTGCAGAATATAGGCGCCGATGCCGTATTCGGCCCCCAGCATTTCAGCCGCCACCAGCAGGATAATCCCGATCGCCACGCTGACGCGCAACCCCGACAGAATGCCGGGCAACGCGCCCGGCAACACGATCTTGCGCACGATAGACCACCAGCCAAGCCCAAAGCTTTGCCCCATGCGCACCAATGTGCGATCCACATTATCAACAGCGCCATAGGTCGAAACCACGGTCGGCGTGAACGTGCCCAGCGCGATCAGGGCGTATTTAGACGCCTCGTCGATCCCGAACCAGATCACGAACAGTGGCAACAATGCAATTTTGGGAATCGGGAAAATCGCAGCGACCAACGGGACCAGTCCGGCGCGGATATAGCTGAACAATCCGATCAGGACGCCCACACCAATGCCCGCCGTGATACCCAAAGCGCCGCCCGACCAGAAGCCGCGACAAGCGACGGCAAAAGATGCTGCCACAACATCCCGCTTTGCCAAAGATCGACAAATGTAGCCGCCACATCGCTGGGGCGGGGCAACGTCAGATTGCTGATCCAGCCCGCGCGCGTCCCCCATTCGATGATCAGGATCAGCACGACGAACACGGCAACACCGACACCCCGTTTGCCAACCGGGCGAAACCCGCCACCGCGAAACGGGACAGGCGTGCCGCTAGACATTCAGCAATTCCTGATCCGCCGCCGCCGCTTCCTCTTTCATCAGGGTCCACAATCGCGCCTGATGGGCCTCAAGCTCGGGGTGGTTCATGTGCCGGTCTTCCAATGGCAGATCGATATCAATCACTTCGCGGATACGGCCCGGTCGGCGCGACAGAACGACAACGCGATGCCCAAGGCGCACCGCTTCGGCCAGATTGTGGGTGACATAAACACCGGTGAACGGGGCCCGAGCCCACAATGCGATCAAATCCTCCATCAGCAATTCGCGCGTCTGCGCGTCCAGCGCCGATAGCGGTTCATCCAGCAACATCACCGCAGGGTTCACCGCAAGCGCGCGGGCAATCGCCACACGCTGCTTCATCCCGCCCGATAGCTGGCGCGGCAGGGCTTTGCGAAAATCACCCAGTTTCGTGCGCGCCAGAACATCCGTAATAATGGCGTCAACCGCGCTTTGGCCCAGCCCATGATCCTCAAGGACCAGCGACACATTGCCGGCCACATCCCGCCACGGCAGCAGGGCAAAATCCTGAAACACAAAAGTCAGCGGGTTCAGACATCCGGCAGGTGGATCACCCAGTTGCAAAATCTTGCCCTGATCTGCCCGTTCCAGCCCACCGATAAGGCGCAGCAGCGTGGATTTGCCACAACCGGACGGCCCGATGATGCACACGATCTGCCCCGCCGGTATGTCCAGCGAAACATCATCCAGCACCGCCACGTCGCCGTAGCGGTGCGTAATGTTCTGAAGCGTCAGGTCCAAAGCTTCGGCTTACACGACCTCGACATAGGACGGATCAACCAGTGTCTCGACCGTGATGTCTGTCCTTGATCAGACCCTCGGATTTGAACCAGTTCACCTGATCGGTCACCGATGCCATATTCAGCGCGGCATTTGCATTGATCCGCATTGCGCCGTTCACAATCGACGGCTTGGCCTTTTCATAGGGTCGGTCTGTATAGACGTATTTGTGGACCAGCTTCACCATGTCTTCTGCGGCATCATCTCCGGCTGTTTTATCAACAAGGGCCGCGTTGAAATCATCCGCACCACGCGAAAATGCGCGCAGGAACGCTTCGGTCTTGGCGCGTTCATTGGCTGCATTGGCCGCCGATGTGAACACCGTTGTCACCTGATATCCGGGCAGATAATCGGCGACGTTGCCGATAATGTGCACTGCGCCGGACGCCGCCAGTGGCTTGGCGATATGGGGAACGATCGACCATGCATCAACCTGCCCCGATTTCAGCGCGCCGATGATGGCGCCAACCTTTTGCAGCGGGGTAAAGCGCACAGTAGCGCCCTCTGCGCCGCTGATTTTTGCCCCCATATAGTGAAACGACGATCCCGGCTGAGTGACCGCAAAGCTTTTGCCGTCCAGCATTGCAGGGGCGGTCAACCCCGCCTGAAACGCGGCATCCGATGCCAGAATTTTCTGCCCGTCAATCCCGGCCTCTTCGCTGAGCGCGCCACCGATCACCTTGGCCGCCCCTTTTTCGGCCAGCGAAATCAACCCGCCGGAAATCGCGGTTACAGCATAATCCGCATCCCCCGATGCAATAGCGACGGCCATAGGCTGCGCGGCTTCAAAGAACCGGAATTCGACATCCAGACCCTCATCGCTGAAATAGCCCCGCTCGAATGCGACGAAACTGGCCGCATGGCTGGTAAAGCGCAACGCGCCCACGTTCAGTTTTGTGCTTGCATAGGCAGGTGCACCCAGAAGCGGTGCGGTCGCGGCCGCCCCCATCAGGCCCAGCGTCGAACGGCGTGTCAGATGTGTCATGTTATTCCTCCCAAGGATTTAGCCAAACTCTGTCGCATTGCGTTGCGGGGATGTTATGTCGCTTTGCGCCCCAAGGGCAATGTATCACCGGCGCATATCCTTTTCTGCGCACAAATGCCCCGCCGACAGTATCCAGCCCTTAGCTGGTCAGCATCCGCAATCCCTGTGTCACGTCAGACCGGACAGCCAGACGCAATCCCGGTTCGTCCCCGGCTTTTAACGCCGCAAGGATCAGGCGGTGATAATGCGGGGGTTCGGTACGGCGCAAACGACCATAAAGCTCTCGCATCGTGGGCCCCATCTGCAACCAGACAGTTTCCGCCATCGCCAGAATGGCCGGTGCTTGGGCGCGCAGGTACAATGTCCGGTGAAATTCCAGATTTGTACGGATGTATCCAACCGCATCGCGGTTCAACACCGCGTCGGCGATGGTGGCATCGATTGCCTGCATCCGGTCGATCAGCGCCATGTGCGCGCGTGGCAGGGCGCGGCTGGCAAGTTCGACCTCAAGCAAGGCGCGCAAGGCAGCCAGTTCTTCAATCCGCTCACTGGTCAGTTCGGGGGTCGAAACACGCCCCGAAGCGGACAGAAACAATGCCCCTTCGGCCACCAGCCTGCGCACGGCTTCGCGCGCCGGTGTCATCGACACGCCGTATTCTTTGCCGATCCCGCGCAATGTCAGCGCACTGCCGGGGGCAATTTCACCGTACATGATACGGGTGCGCAACCGCCGGTAAACGGATCATGGGCAGCAGGCGTAGCCTCTGCTGGACGCGGGTTGATCATCATGCCCTATTTGTGATCACAAATCTGGCAAAGGTCAATCTGTGTTGCTCTAAAACCGGTATTGGTGCAGATCAGACCCTTCGCGGCGCAGCCATCCGCGCGGTGCCTCGTAAGCGCCGTATAGCGATTGCACCACATCCCAGAACCGCTGCGAATGGTTCATTTCCTGCAAGATGCGCCACCTCGTGCGCGGCGACGTAGTTCAGCACCTCGGGCGGGGCCAGAATCAAGCGCCACGAATACATCAGCCCCCCCGCAGCCGAACAAGACCCCCAGCGGGATCGCGTATCGCGGATCGTCAACGTGGCGTAAGAACGGCCCAGTTTTGACGCATAATGATCAGATGCATGGGCCAGACGGGTGCGGGCCGTCTGTTTCAGGAAACCGGACAGGCGCGCTGGCACGCGTTCGGGCGGGCCGGGAACCGCAATTTTGCCGTCAGACACCAATACAGACCGCCCCTGCCCCGCGACAATTTCAAACATCGCACCCTGAAACGGCAGCGTCTGCGCCCAACCCGATCACGGTATCAGGGCTGCGCGCATCCAGATGCTTGCGAATCCACGGCTCCTTCTGTGCGGCAAAGTCCAGCGCTTCGCGTTCGGCGCACCGTTTGGGCAGGGTCAGCGTCACGCGCCCGTCCAGTTGCGAAATGCGCAGTGAAATGCGCCGCGCCTGAGCAGAACGGCGCAACAGCAGCGGAATTGGCGGATTGCCGGGAAGGGAATGATCTGTCATCGGTTGTCTCGGTTGCGCGTAAAGGCTTTGACACTGCCTGCCTCATATGGCACTTGGCCGGAATCGTCGACAAGACTCATGATATTTTTAAAGGGGATTACACATGCCCAAGGAAGAATGGGGTGTAAAGCGTATTTGCCCGACAACCGGCAAACGGTTTTACGACCTGAACAAGTGCCGATCGTCAGCCCCTACACGGGCGAAAAGGTCGAGATGGAAAATGGCAAAAGCCGCATGATCGCGGCCGATGCAGAAGACGCGGCCACAACAAAGGCCAAACAGGCAGAGGCATCGACGATGATGATGAACTGCTGGTATGATGACGATGACGTCGAAGTGGATCTGGATGATGATCTGCTGGAAGATGACGACGACGATGATGATGTATCGCTGGACGAAATCGCCGACGTTGCGGCGGATGACGACGACTGATCGTCAGACCTGAAAAATGCAGCGCAGGGCCGGTTTTTTTCGCTTGATCCGGCCCGCGCAAGCGCCTAGACAGCGGCGCAAGCCAGTCGACATCTGGCACTTTGGGGCCTTAGCTCAGCTGGGAGAGCGCCTGCATGGCATGCAGGAGGTCAGCGGTTCGATCCCGCTAGGCTCCACCAATTTCCCCCGACAGAACGCTTTCGCGCGTCACGAAAGAAAAACGCGGTTAGGTTCACAGCCTAAAACGGGTTACTTTGTGGCTCCTCAACCACGTCTGGTTTACGCGTTTAAGGCAAACGACGCTGGTAACAGAACGTGTGAACTCAAGGTTCAGATGCCTTATTTTGGCCGTCCTTGTTGTTTATCTGGATGCCGCGAACCGACAAATGAGCCATGAAATGGAACTGCCAATCAAAGAGCGTACCGCGAAATTCGGGTTGATTGGGTTTATGCTGGGTATTGCAAGCCTTGTCGTTATTCTCATCCAGCTTGCCGCGATTTTTGAACCCCAAGAAAAGAGCAGCGGCTCTATCATTGGCGAGATTGCAGCTGATATTAAGCAATCAGCAGCGCGTGCATTGACAGGGGAGCCGGCCCCAGAGGTCGCTCCGCCGCCTCAGGATTACAGCCAATTGATCACGATTGCCGCGCTTTGTGCTGCGGGAATTGCGGTCGCGCTTGGCGGCATAGGACTATACCGAAACGAACCACACCGGCTTTCATATATGGCTGTCGGCATCGGAGTTTCTGCATTTGTCATGCAGTATGTGTTCTGGCTGGCGATCCTGATTGGCGGTGTGGCCCTGCTCATCAGTATTATCGGGAATCTTGATAGTATCTTCGACTGACTACAGAAATTTCATATACATATCAGGGATTAACCATTCGGATTCAGGATGGTAGAAACATCCGCCTGACCGCGTAATCGGTGCATTCTCGCGATAAGCCGGATGTAGTTGGCCACCCACGTACCAATGGCCTTTTGACGCTGCTCAGGTCGCTATACTTTCCGTCATTGCCCCCTGATTTGCTTCAATCCAGTTTGAACCCCTTGCCCTGTATAAACCTGCCGAAATCGGCCCGCTCAGGCGTGGCATACTGACGGGTCTTACCGTCGGACCACACATAGGGGTCTGCATGGCCAAAGGTTGCTGTGTCGCGTTGCGATGCAGTTGCACCGGGTTGAGCGCGCAGCGCATCATAGTCGTCCAGCGCCTGCGAAAGCCCACTTTCGTCGAACCTGTCCCAATGCACTGTCACTGAAAGCGGCAGGCGTGGGCTGATCCGGCCTTGGGTTTGGGGATGGCCAACCGCAAGCGCCGCGACGGGAAAGACATGGTCAGGCAGGCCGAGCAGATCACTGACCCGTTGCGCATCGTTTCGGATTGTACTGATAGGGCAGCACCCCAGCCCAATCGCCTCGGCCGCTGAAATAAACGCCGACAGGGCAATACCGGCATCCACGCTCGCATTGAAAAACGCATCCAGATGATCATTGGCAAACGGGCGGTTCCAACGCGCATGCAACTGGCGTTGACGCCGGTTGTTGCCACAGAACACCAAAAGCGCGGGCGCGCCCGCAATCCAGCTTTGCGCCTGTAGTAAGTCCTTGATGGCCGACACCTGCGCCGGATCGCGCAAGATGATGATATCGCGTTGTTGCAGATCGCTTTTTGACGGGGACGAAAGCGCAACCGCACACAGCATCCGCAGGGTTTCATCCGCAACCGGTTCCGCTCCAAAAGACCGGCACGAGGCGCGGGCGGCCATAGCCGATAACGTTTTGCCTGCTGGTCCCGCGACTTCAGGAAGATCAAACTCTTCCGCGAAACGCGCGCGCAAATGGGATTGCAAATCTGATTGGGTCATCTGCGCGCCACGCACGACAATTTGTAAATTTTTCTTACGCAAAACATAAATACTAATTCCTTTTTGTCAGTTTAACTCTTGGTTATAACGAAAAGCGCCGATTATCCGTACCAAACCTCAAGGAGAGCATCTGTGGCAACGCAAAAACCGCATCTGCACGTCACAGTCAGCCGAGGTGGTGCGGACGATGGCCACACCGACACGTTCAAAGTCCCGGCCTATGACAACCAGACGGTTCTGGATGTGGTATCATGGATTCAGCAAAACGCTGATCCAACGCTCAGCTACCGGTTTGCCTGCCGCGTGGGTATGTGCGGAAGCTGCGCGATGATGGTGAACGGGCAACCACGCTGGACCTGCCGTACCCAGGTAAAAAAGGTTGCTGAAAATGACAGGGTGGAAATTGCCCCCTGCGCAACCTGCCGGTGATCAAGGATCTGGTGGCGGATATGGACCCGTTCTTCGACAAATGGATCGCCGCCGAAGGGCTGCACCACCCGACGCGCGACCGGTCCGACCCGATTGAACAGATTGATCCGCAAG
>CAVXWX010000003.1:0-984401 GCA_963765555.1 uncultured Alphaproteobacteria bacterium | reverse complement strand
CCGGCGGTAGGGATCGAACCTACGACCAATTGATTAACAGTCAACTGCTCTACCGCTGAGCTACGCCGGAACGGTTTGGGCGATATAGCAATCAGACTTTGCGGCGTCCAGAGGGTTTTGCCGGAATTTCATGAATTCGGGGGAAGTTTGTTGTCACATCGTTCAAATTGGGCGTCGGCGGATAAGGTGCCGCGCGGGGACACCACATTTTTTCCAGTCAGATCAACAAGATGCGCCAGAACGTTGCGGGTGGCGGCGGGCAAAAGGGCGGCGGGAGTATCGGTGTAAATCGACGCCGCCAGCGTCGCGGCGTCGGCGGGGCCGCCCGTTAACGCCTCCAGAATGGCGGCTTCGCGGCTGCGCCGGTGCGCGATCAGCCAGTCAAGCCGCGCATTCGGTGTGTCAATCGGGGCACCGTGTCCGGGATAGAATGTGCGCCATCTTTGTGCCTGCAACCGTGCACAGGACGCCATGAAATCTGTCAGGTCGCCATCGGGCGGGGACACCAGCGAACTGGCCCAGCCCATCACATGATCGGCGGTGAAACAGGCATCCCCCCATGCCAGACACAGGTGGTTGCCGATATGGCCGGGGGTGTGCAGCGCCTCAAGGCGCCAGTCGGGCGTGTGCAATACCGCACCGTCCGCCAGCGCGTGATCGGGGGCAAAGGCGGCATCGATCCCTTCACCGCCGCCCGCCAACCCGCGCGCGGCGAGGTCTGCCATCACAGCGCTGCGCCCCGCTTGCGCCGGACCAAACGCATAGACCGGCGCACCGGTTTCAACGGCCAACGGCCGCGCCAGCGGGCTGTGATCCAGATGGGCATGCGATACGATAATGTGGGTCACACGCTGCCCCGTGCCAATCGCGGACAGGATTGCCGCCAGATGGGCGGGGCTGTCGGGGCCGGGATCAATAACGGCAAGATCGCCTGTGCCCAGCAGATAGGTGTTGGTGCCCCGATAGGTCATCGGTGACGGGTTCGGTGCCACAATCCGGCGCAAACCGGGTTCCAGCATTTCGGCAATGCCCACGGGGGGATCGAAACTGTCGGGAGGATTTGTCATTTGGCTTTCTAACGGGCGGGCGTCGGGATAGGTATAGCGCATGTCTTTTGGATGGCTCAAACACTATATGCCACGCGGGCTTTATGGGCGCGCCGCGCTGATCCTGATCCTGCCGGTCGTGTTCTTGCAGCTGGTGGTGTCGGTGGTTTTCATCCAGCGCCATTTCGAAGACGTGACCAACCAGATGACCCTGACCGTCACGCGCGAATTGCGGCTGGTCTATAACGGAATCGAAACCGCGCCGGAGCCGGAACAGGCGCTCGAATCGCTGGACCAGATCACAAAGACCCTGAACATGAAGATCGCGTTTGTTGCGCCCGATGCTGTGCCCGCGCAGGACCAGCGGCGCTGGTTCGATTTTTCGGGTATCGTGGTGATCGAGGTTCTGAAATCCAATCTGCCGCGGATGCAGCACGTTCTGCTGCCCGACAACCGCGAGGTTATAACCTTTGCGCATACCCGCCACGGGGTGGTTCAGGTTGCGTTGGACCGGCGGCGTGTGTCGGCCTCAAACCCGCATCAGTTGCTGGTGAACATGGTGTTTTTCGGCGGGCTGATGACGGTGATCGCCTATATCTATTTGCGCAACCAGTTGCGCCCGATCAAACGCCTGGCCATGGCGTCCGAGGCGTTCGGGCGCGGGCGGCATGTGCCCTACACCCCGTCCGGCGCGCTTGAGGTGCGGGCCGCGGGCAGCGCCTTTGTCGACATGCGCGCGCGCATCGAACGCCAGATCGAACAGCGCACATTGATGTTGTCGGGCGTCAGCCATGATCTGCGCACGCCGCTGACACGGCTGAAGCTGGGCCTGTCGATGCTGGACGAGGACGAGGCCGCGCCCCTGCGTCAGGATGTGGACGAGATGCAGCGCATGCTGGATGAATTCCTCAGCTTTGCCAAAGGCGCATCCGAAGGCGAACCCGAAAAGGTGGATCCGCACCAGTTGGTGGCCGAGATTGTCGCCGATTACGACCGCAGCGGGCAGAACGTGACCTGCGTTGACAGCACCGGCAGCGGAGAGGTGCGCGTGCGCCCGATTGCCATCCGCCGCGCGCTGGAAAACCTGATCGGCAATGCGGTGCGCTACGGCACCCGCGCCGAGGTGTCGGTGGCGCTGACCGACAAATCCCTGCGGTTTCGCGTGGAAGATGACGGGCCGGGCATCCCGCCCGACATGCGGGGCGAAGCGGTCAAACCGTTCATGCGCCTTGATCCGTCACGCAATCAGGACAAGGGCAGCGGCGTCGGCCTTGGCCTTGCCATCGCCGCCGACATCGCCCGCGCCCATGGCGGCGTGCTGCGTCTGGGCGAAAGCGACCGTCTGGGCGGATTGCGCGCCGATATCGTGATCGCGCGGTAAGGGTGGGGAAACTGGTCGCTGGCTGAACAACAGGGCAGAGAATTCACACTTGCCGTTTCGACGACGGGAACGCGCCATACTTCGCTTCAGGCATATGCGAATTTTGCGGAAATTCGCCTTCGTCCACGCCTCGATTTACAAGCTGTAAAACTCGGAAAGAAGCCTCAGGACCAGACCAAATTTCAGGCTGAACCGCGCCGCTACTCTTGCTGAGTGTCGCTGCATAAGCACCAGTCTTGCCGTCCATTCGGAGACTGGATCGAATTGGTCTGACATCACCTATGCGGCTTAAGAGGCTGGCGACCACTCTACAGCTTTGGCTGAAGGACGACGCCGAAGCCATTCGATGGCACCCTAACAGACGCGATCAAAGCTTTGCGCAACTCTTGCCCTGATCTTCGGGCCATGCGTATGTGTGCAAGGCTTTGAGTGAGCGATTTAGCGACCCAAATGCCCTGCACAACGACGCTTCCTGATGTTAGCTGCCGCCGTCTGTGCCTTCGGGCAACGCAACGGCAAGACGGGTAATCCCGTCAATGGCAGTCAGACCGTCCTCACCGGCGGTTTCATACTCAATCAGCACACGATCACCCCGTCCAAGGTCATCCGGAAGTGCGATATTGCCGGACATGGTCCAGACTGTTTTGTCAGTAAGTACGATGATGCCCGCTTTGCGGTCGTACGCAAGAACGTGGCCTTCGGTTTCGTCGGCCAAACAGGCCAACCCCGATGATGCGGTCAATGCCGCCGCCAATATAAGACGCATTTCATTTGTCCAGAAGAGGATTGCACTCTCGGCGCGACCCCGCGCTCTGCAGTCGCCGGGCGGAGCCTCACGCTCGGATGGGATGGAAGTGGTATTTTTGTATAGGGTTTCAAGATGCCAGAAAGAAATTCTTGGAGAGGTTCGAACCTGACTTTCTTTCTCAGGTTACAAAAGCTGGCCAGAGGCGGTTCTGGACCTGTTGCATGACACAGAATCTGCTCGGCGCGGTAAAACACGCGAAGAGTTGGTGCGAGAATTGGCCTGATCGGCTGGTCGAGCGATATGGAACAGCGGATCAGGCACCGACAGACCGGTACAACAGCAAAAACTGGATGCAGCAGTGGATATAAAACCCACCGGAAACTTCTAATGTATTGATGTAATAGATAAACAGGTGGGGAGATCTGGTAGGCCCGGAGGGACTCGAACCCCCAACCAAAGCGTTATGAGCGCTCTGCTCTAACCAATTGAGCTACAGGCCCGACCTGCGCCTGTGGTTAGCAGACAGATCGCCTGCGTCAAGCCAAACCGTTGCGCGCGCCGTCACAATGCTCTAACCCCGCGCCAAAGCAATCCGCAGCAGCAAGGGTCGGGCAATGAGCGACGGTAAAAACGGCATCACATATGCACAGGCCGGTGTAGACATTGATGCGGGCAATGCGCTGGTGGACCGGATCAAACCGGCGGCCAAGCGGACGAACCGCAGCGGCGTGATGGCGGGGCTTGGCGGGTTTGGTGCGCTGTTCGATCTGAAAGATGCCGGCTACAGCGATCCGGTTCTGGTGGCGGCGACCGACGGTGTGGGCACCAAACTGCGTATCGCGATCGACACCGGCAACGTCGATGGCGTGGGCATTGATCTGGTGGCGATGTGTGTCAACGATCTGGTCTGCCAAGGGGCAGAGCCATTGTTTTTCCTTGATTATTTCGCGACCGGCAAGCTTGAAACAGAGGTGGCCGCGCGCATCATCGAAGGCATTGCCGAAGGCTGTGTGCAATCAAACTGTGCGCTGATCGGCGGGGAAACCGCCGAAATGCCGGGCATGTATCCGGCGGGCGATTTCGATCTGGCGGGCTTTTCCGTAGGCGCGATGGAACGGGGCGAAGACCTGCCGCGCGACGTGGCCAGCGGCGATGTGCTGCTGGGGCTGGCCAGCAACGGCGTGCATTCCAACGGCTATTCGCTGGTGCGCAAGATTGTGGAGCTTTCGGGGCTGGGCTGGGACGATGCCGCGCCATTTGCCGATGGCCCGTTGGGCGCGGCGCTGCTGACACCCACACGGCTTTACGTGCAGCCCGCGCTGGCGGCCGTCAGGGCAGGGGGCGTGCATGCGCTGGCCCATATCACCGGTGGCGGGCTGACAGAAAACCTGCCCCGCGTGCTGCCGGACGATCTGGGCGCGGATATCAACCTTGATGCGTGGGCGCTGCCGCCGGTCTTTGCGTGGATGGCAGGGGTGGGCAATATCGCCCCGTCCGAAATGCTCAAGACGTTCAACTGCGGCATCGGCATGGTGCTGGCGGTGGATGCAGATGCGGCAGACGATCTGCGCGCGCAACTTTCGGACGCGGGTGAAACCGTGGTTGATCTTGGCACCGTGACCGCCGGGGCCGGGGTGCGCTACACAGGCACCCTGATTTGAAAAAACGCGTTGCCATCCTGATTTCGGGCGGCGGATCGAACATGATCCGCCTTGTCCAGTCGATGCAGCGCGACCCCGATCATCCCGCAATGCCGTGCCTTGTGCTGTCCAATACCGCCGATGCGGGCGGTCTGGCCAAGGCCCGCGCGATGGGCGTGCCCACGGCGGTGGTGGATCACCGCCCGTTCGGTGCAGACCGGCCCGCGTTCGAAACCGAACTGATGATGCCGCTGATGGACGCGCGGCCCGATATCATCTGTCTGGCAGGCTTCATGCGGGTGCTGACCGGTGAATTCGTCGACTACTGGCGCGGCCGGATGCTCAATATCCATCCCTCGCTCTTGCCGAAATACAAAGGGTCTGCACACCCATGCCCGCGCGCTGGCGGCCGGGGATCGGGAACATGGCTGCACCGTGCACCGCGTCACGGCGGCGCTGGATGACGGCCCGTTGCTGGGGCAGGCGCATGTCCCCGTGGTGCAAGGCGACACGCCCGAAACACTGGCCGCCCGCGTGCTTGAGGCCGAACACCAGCTTTATCCTGCTGTTTTGCGCCGGTTTGCAGCGGGCAATACCGAATTTCTGGATATCTGACGTAACGGCAACACCGCTTTGCATCTGCGGGGCGTATCGCTATGACTGTGGAATTGGGTTTGCCCCAACCGATTGAAAAAGAAGACGCCTGTTTATGAAAACCCTGACCACGACCCAAGAGCTTGCCGATTTTTGCGCGCAGGCGCGTGCCCATCCCTATGTGACACTCGACACCGAATTCCTGCGCGAACGCACCTATTATTCCAAACTGTGCCTGATCCAGATGGCGATGCCGGGCACGGATGACAGCAATGCCGTTCTGGTCGATCCGCTGGCCGGTGATATGTCGCTGGACCCGCTTTATGATCTGTTTCGCGATACCTCCGTGGTCAAGGTGTTTCACGCCGCGCGCCAGGATCTCGAGATTTTCTGGGTCGATGCACAGGTGTTTCCCGAACCGTTGTTTGACACGCAGGTCGCGGCCATGGTCTGCGGCTTTGGTGAACAGGTCGGCTATGAAACGCTGGTGCGCAAGATCGCCAACAAGCCGGTGGATAAAACATCGCGCTTTACCGATTGGTCGCGCCGCCCGCTGAGTGATGCGCAAAAAACCTATGCGCTGGCCGATGTCACCCATCTCCGCCAGATTTACGAATTTCTGGCAGCCAAACTGGATGACACAGGGCGTGCCCGCTGGGTGGCCGAAGAATTGCAGACGCTGACCAATTCCGACACCTATGATATCGCCCCGCAAGAGGCATGGCGGCGGATCAGGACACGCACCAACAGCCCGCGGTTTCTGGCGATTGCCCGCGAACTGGCGGCGTTTCGCGAATCCTATGCGCAAAGCCGCGATATCCCGCGTTCGCGCGTGTACAAGGATGATGCGCTGGTTGAACTGGCCTCGACCAAGCCGAAAACGATGGATGATCTGGGCCGGTCGCGCCTGTTACTGCGCGAGGCGCGCAGGGGCGATATCGCAGATGGTATTCTGGCCGCTGTTGCTGCCGGGCTGGCCTGTCCGCAAGACAAGTTGCCCGAACCCGATCGCAGCCGCGAAAAGCTTCAGGTCAACCCGGCTTTGGCCGATCTGCTGCGCGTGCTGCTAAAGGCCAAGACCGAAAGCGCGGGCGTCGCCGCCAAGCTGATCGCGCCCTCTGCCGATCTGGATGCAATTGCGGCGGGCCTGCGCGATGTACCTGCGCTGACAGGGTGGCGCAACGAGGTGTTCGGCGAAGACGCCCTGCGCCTGTGCGATGGCGAAATCGCCCTGACCGCCAAAGGCAGCGCGATCAAGATCGTGCCGCTGTAAGGGGCCTGTATCGGGGGCAGACTGCCTAGCGGCGCGACACTTGCGCGTTTTGCCGGCCTTCGACGCGGATGGTGCGAATGCCCGCCAAATCCTGTTCGGTCACGCGCCGCGCGACGGTAATTTCGCGGCTTTGCGTGGTGCCACCGGCCCGCGCGCCCGCCGGCAGGCTGATGTCAAAGCGGAATGTCAGAACATCGCTTGTGCTGCCGTCTGTGGCGATCATCGGATAGAGAAACGCGTTGTACCCGCCCTGATATTGCGACACGCCGGTGGCGCGGATAATGGCCCCGCCCGGAATGCGTTCGATCTTGAGTTCGGTGATCGTATCAATGGGCGTGCCCTGATAGACATAGTCAGCCTCGCGCCGGGTGCGACGTGTGTCGGGAACCAGCGGGTTGCTGTCGCTTGCGTTGACGGGGGCGGGTTGCCCGCCTCCGAACCAGTTGAACGGATTCCAGTTGGAATCGGAAAATCCGCAACCGCCCAGCAAGGATGCGACGATCACAAGCGTTGTCATTGGTCTGCGCATGGGTACTGCCCCTTTCGTCTTTGTCCATCGGGTTATCGTATCTGCATCCACTTGAAAAGCACCAAGGCAGGTCTGGACGTTTGCGCCCCCGCGCCTTACCTGTCACGCAGACGAAAGGGCAGGTTATGGCGACGCAGGCATTTGAAGATATTGTCGAAGATTTCGAATACCTTGAGGACTGGGAAGACCGGTACCGCTATGTGATCGAACAGGGCAAGGCGATGGACCCGCTGGCCGATGCGCTGAAGGTGCCCGCCACCAAGGTCGATGGCTGTGCCAGTCAGGTCTGGTTGCACCCGGTCATCGAAGACGGCGTGTTCCGGTTTGATGGCGAAAGCGATGCCATGATCGTGCGCGGGCTGATCGCTGTGTTGCGCGCGCTCTACAACGGATTGCCGGTGGCTGATGTCGCGCAGGTTGACGCGCGCACAGAAATGGCGCGGCTGGGTCTGAATGATCACCTTTCGGCGCAACGATCCAACGGATTGCGTGCCATGATCGAACGTATTCAGTTGGTTGCGGCTGCGGCTTAATCCTGTTCTACGGCAACATCCGCCAGTGTCGTTGCCAGATCACCATAGCCTGTATAACGCCGCTCAAAGGCAAGCCCCAACCGGTCGGCATAGCTTTGCGCCCGCGCGGTCAGGGCCGGATCATCGGTCTGCGCCTGATAGACCAGCTTTGTGTAATGACCAAAATACATCTGCACCAGTTCGGGGTGGCGATCCATGCCCAACGGTTTCCAGATGAACGCATCAAACTGGCGCGCCAGAAAATCCGTCAGGTAAAAGGCGGTAATTTCGCTTTCGCTTTGTTGTGCAAAGCGTTCATTTCCTTCGAAAAAACTATAACAATGCGGGCCTGATACCATCTTGACGCCCATGGCCTCGCAGGCGGTTTGTAAATGGCCGCCCGTGCCGCAATCGGCATACACAACAAAGACATCGTCATAATCGGCGCGATGTTTTTCCACGGCCTTGCGCACGGCCTCGGTTATTTTTTCCGGATGGTTGTGCAAAATCGCGGGCAGACAGGTCAAATCCATATGATCCCATGCGTTCTGCGCCTTAAGATCAAGGATTTCGCGCGCCAGCGCCCCACAGGCGACAAGCAGGATGCGGCCCTTGGGCCGTGCCAGTGGCAGGCCTTTTTCGGTCAAGGTCTTGTCGCTCAGATCCACCTTGTCACCCTTTATTCAAGCAAACGGCCCGCTCCGGTGTGCCGGAACGGGCCGCGAATAGCGTCGTTTGTTGCCCGTCAGGCTTTGGCCGAATTGTGCTTGCGCCCCATCCATTCCTTGGCGGTTTCCACAGCCACGGCGGCATCGCGGCAATAGGCGTCGGCGCCGATGGCCTTGCAAAACTCCTCGTTCAGCGGTGCGCCACCGACCAGAACGATATAGTCCTCGCGCTTGCCCTGTTCCACCAGCGTATCAATCACAACCTTCATATACGGCATTGTGGTGGTCAGCAGGGCGGACATGCCCAGAATGTCGGGGCCTTCGTTTTCCAGCGCTTCCAGATAGTTTTCGACCGGATTGTTGATGCCCAGATCGACCACTTCGAACCCGGCACCTTCCATCATCATGCCGACAAGGTTCTTGCCGATATCGTGGATGTCGCCCTTGACCGTGCCGATCACCATCTTGCCCACGCGGGGCGCGCCGGTTTCGGCCAGCAGCGGCTTCAGGATCGCCATGCCGCCCTTCATCGCGTTCGCGGCCAGCAGAACTTCGGGCACAAACAGAATACCGTCGCGGAAATCCGCGCCCACAATGGTCATACCGCCAACCAGCGCTTTGGTCAGAATGTCATAGGGTTCCCATTTCCGCTCCAGCAGAATGTTCACGCCTTCTTCGATCTCTTCGCGCAGACCGTCATACAGATCGTCAAACATCTGTTGGACCAGTTCTTCGTCGTCCAGTTCTGACAGGATGATGTCGTCTTCGTCTGACATAGGGTATTCCCTTACTGTTCGCGCATGCAGCGCGGCGTTTAGTGTTCTGCCCGTTTTGGCATTTTGTCACGGTTCGACTTTCCGAATTGCGACATGGCTGGCGCTGCAACCGACCCAATGCCTGCCAAAACGTTCTTTTTTGCGCGGGGTGTGGCTGGATACACGCGGTTTTTCTGGCGTATGTTCCTGAAATGTTCTAATTTGCGGCATGTCCAGACAATCCACCCGCTTTGACCTGAAACACCGCGCGAAAGGGCGCGCCGCCGCCAGCAATGCAGATGGCCGATTCGAACGTTTTCAGCACGTTGCCGAAGATGACGGGTGGGACATGGCCGAAGAGGCGCCGGTGTTGCGCACCCACACCCGGATCGAAGATCCGCGACGGGTGATTACCTACAACCGGTCGCCCGACCTGCCGTTTGACCGGTCCGTCAACCCCTATCGCGGCTGCGAACATGGCTGCATCTATTGTTTCGCGCGCCCCAGCCATGCCTATCTGGGGATGTCGCCGGGGCTGGATTTCGAAACGCGGCTTGTGGCCAAGAAAGGCGCGGCACAAAGGCTTGACGCCGAATTGCGCGCGCGCGGTTACCGCGTGGCCCCGATTGCGTTTGGCACCAATACCGATCCTTATCAGCCGATTGAAAAAAAGCATGAAATCATGCGCGATTGCCTGCGTGTGTTAACGCAGTTTCGCCATCCGGTCGCGATTGTCACCAAGGGCATGTTGATCGAACGCGACATTGATATTCTGGCCGATCTGGCAGGTGATGGTCTGGTGCGGGTGGGTGTTTCCGTGACCACGCTGGATGCGCGCCTGTCGCGGTTGATGGAACCGCGCGTGCCCGCTCCGGCGCGCCGCCTGAAGGTGATTGAACGGTTGGTGCAGGCGGGAATACCCGTGCGGCTGATGGTGTCGCCGGTCATTCCGGCCCTGACCGACCCCGAGCTTGAGTCGATTCTGCGCGCGGGCCACAGCGCGGGCGCGACCAGCGCCAGCTGGATCATGCTGCGCCTCCCGCGTGAGGTGTCGCCGCTGTGGCAGGACTGGCTGGCGGCGCATTACCCCGACCGCGCGGGCCGGATCATGGCGCGGGTGCGCGAAATGCATGGCGGGGCCGATTACGACGCGCGTTGGGGCCATCGCATGCGGGGCGAAGGGGCCTATGCAGACATGGTGGCGCACCGGTTCAAGGTGGCGGCGCGGCGGTTGGGGCTGGCGCAGGCGCAGCCGAAGCTGCGCTGTGATCTGTTTCGGGTCCCGGCACGGGCGGGGGATCAGTTAACGCTGCTTTAACCCGAAAAACCGCATTTTTAACAGTCGGTTAAGGGGGGGGATTCGGGTGTGTGATATCAACGGGTTGGCGCAAAAGCTTTCGCATGCGAAACTGGCGTTGGCCGCGTAGTTTCAAGCGCGGGAACGCCCATGATCGCTCACGCGCCCATCCGAACCTGAATTTATGCGCGGGCCCGCCCGCGACGGGTACGGCGCGGCGCAGGCTCATCATCACCGGTGCCATCGCTGGCCGACGAAAACGCCCCCAAAGCGGCAGTGATCTGGTCCAGCGTCGGGCGCGTGTCGCGCGGGCGGCTGTCCAGCGCATCGCGCATGTGGCGCAGATGGTCGGGCATGGTGCCACAGCATCCGCCGATGATCTTGGCCCCGCAATCGCGCGCCATCACGGCATAATCGCCCATCAGTTCCGGCGTACCGTCATAGTGGATATGCCCGTCGACATATTTCGGGATACCGGCATTGCCCTTGGCGATGATCGGGCGTTCGGTGCCCTGCGCGGCAAAACCCAGCACCGTGCGCAACAGATCGGACGCGCCGGTGCCGCAATTGGCGCCAAATCCCAGCGGCGGGTTGGGCAGTTTTTCCACCATCTTGACCATATCGGCCGAAGTCACGCCCATCATGGTGCGCCCTGCGGTGTCAAAGCTCATCGTGCCGCACCAATCCATTCCGGCCAGTGCAAACCCTTCGGCGGCGGCGCGGTATTCTTCGGGCGCGGAAATGGTTTCCAGCCACAGCACATCAGCGCCGCCTTCTTTCAGCCCGTCGGCCTGTTCGTGAAACATTTCCACGGCAGCTTGCATGGCTGAGCGTGCCCACAGGCTCCATAATTTCACCGGTCGGCCCGACCGACCCCGCCACAATCACCTTGCGACCTGATTTATCGGCCACCTCGCGCCCGATTTCGGCGGCGATGCGTGACAGTTCGTGGGCGCGTTTTTCGGCACCATGCAATTTCAAACGGGAGGCGTTGCCGCCGAACGAATTGGTCAGAAACAGATCGCTGCCCGCATCCACGGCGCCCTGATACAGCGCGGCAATGCGGTCGGGATGTTCGTCGTTCCACAGTTCCGGCGCATCGCCCGACATCAGGCCCATGTTGAACAGATTGGTGCCCGTCGCGCCATCCGCCAGAATAACGTCATAGGTGGCCAGCATGTCGCGGAATGCAGATGTCATTGGGGTGTCCTGTGGTTGGATGTCATGTGTCGCACAAAAATGCGCGCCTTTGGCGCGGTGTGTCATGCCCCGCGGTTTGAGGCAAATTCATAATTCTCATGATAATTATGAGCTGCGCTGCAGGGCGCTTTCATCGGGGGAGCGCACCGGAAGCAAAAAACGGGCGTCCGGATCACGCTCCGGCACGCCCGCTGTGGATTTGTCTATGCCGGACGGATCAGTTTTTTGACACTTCCGTCATGATCTGGGCTTTGGCTTCGGCCATCAGCTTGGCCATCTGCGCGCGGATCGTGGCCTCGTCGGCCTTGTCGCCCAGATCACCGGCGACCTTGCGAAAGACATCTTCGTGGCCGGCCTCTTCGAAATCCGACTTCACCACCTCTTTGGCGTAATCGGCTGCAGCCTCGCCGGCTTCAGACCCATCAAATCGGCAGCCCACAGACCCAGCAATTTGTTGCGCCGTGCATCGGCCTTGAATTGCATTTCGGCGTCGTGGGCATATTTGGCTTCAAAGGCGTTTTCGCGTTCGTCGAATGTGGTCATTTCTGGCTTCCTGAAACTGAAGATAAGTTCTTTATAGATATGCAGTCCCTTGGCCGTGGGCGCAAGAGGGCGCGGCCTGCTTGCGACACCGGGTCCCTTGGACTATGAGACTGATCAAAGGCGCCGGGGAGTCGGCCCGCCCCATGCACAGGATATTCACTATGGCCCGCCGCAAGAAAATCTACGAAGGCAAAGCCAAGATTTTGTACGAAGGCCCCGAACCGGGCACGATCGTGCAATACTTCAAGGACGACGCCACCGCATTCAATGCGGAAAAGAAGGACGTGATCGAAGGCAAGGGCGTGCTGAACAACCGTCTGTCGGAATTTTTCATGACCGGGCTGAACAATATCGGGGTGCCGACGCATTTCATCAAACGGCTGAACATGCGCGAACAACTGGTGCGCAGCTGCGAAATTATTCCGCTGGAAGTGATTGTGCGCAATTATGCAGCCGGCAGCCTGTCCAAACGGCTTGGGCATCGAGGAAGGCACGGCATTGCCGCGCCCGATCGTCGAGTATTGCTATAAGGACGACAGTCTGGGTGATCCGCTGGTCACGGAAGAACACATCGCGGCCTTTGGCTGGGCCAGCCAGCAGGATATGGACGATATCCTGAGCCTTGCACTGCGGGTCAATGATTTCCTGTCCGGCGTGATGATGGCGGTCGGCATCCGTCTGGTGGATTTCAAGATCGAGATCGGGCGCGTCTATGACGGCGATTTCCAGCGTCTGGTGATTGCCGACGAAATCAGCCCCGACAGCTGCCGCCTGTGGGATCTCGAAACCGGCCAGAAACTGGACAAGGACGTGTTCCGCCGCGATCTGGGCAATCTGACCGATGCCTATACCGAAGTGGCGCGCCGGTTGGGGGTGATGCCGAAAACATCGACACCGATCACAAAGCCGACGCTGATCAACTGATCCTCTGTCGGGGTTTTGAGTATTTTTGGACAAATGAAGCGGCAAAGGGTCCGGGGGAACAGATGAAGGCAAGAGTGCACGTGATGCTGAAAAACGGGGTTCTGGATCCACAGGGCGAGGCCGTGCGCCATGCGCTGGGGGCGATGGGCTTTGAGGGTGTGAACAAGGTGCGTCAGGGCAAGGTGATCGAGCTGGATCTGGCCGAGGGCACCGGCGAGGACGATGATCAAGCAGATGTGCGAGCAGTCTGTTGGCCAATACGGTGATCGAATCCTATCGTATCGAGGTGCTGTGATGCACGCGGCGGTTGTTGTTTTTCCCGGATCGAACTGTGATCGCGATCTGGCAGTGGCCTTTGAACGCGCCGGCGCGCGCGTCAGCATGGTCTGGCACAAGGACACGGCGCTGCCGCAGGGGGTGGATATTGTCGGCATACCGGGCGGGTTTTCCTATGGGGATTACCTGCGCTGTGGCGCGATTGCCGCGCAACTCTCCGATTTGCCGGTCGGTGGCGGATCATGCGGGACGCGGCGGCTATGTGATGGGCATCTGCAACGGGTTTCAGGTGCTGACCGAAACCGGCTTGTTGCCCGGGGCGTTGCTGCGCAATGCGGGTTTGAAATATATCTGCAAAACCATAGGGTTGCGGGTTGAAACATCAAACACTGCCTTTACCCAAGGGTACAATGCAGGGGATCAGATCGACATTCCGATCGCGCATCATGACGGCAATTATTTTGCCGATGCGGACACGGTTGCGCGGTTGCAGGGCGAAGACCGGATCGCGTTTTCCTATACCGATAATCCCAACGGGTCGGTGGCCGATATTGCCGGTATCCTGTCGGACAACCGGCGGGTGCTGGGGATGATGCCGCACCCTGAACGGGCTGCGGATGCGGGCCATGGCGGCACCGACGGGGTGGCGCTCTTTCGCGCATTGGCGGGGGCGCTGGTGACAGCGTGACTTGAGCCTGTGGCACGGGGCGCGTAGTTTGTCCTTATGGCCAACCTTTTAAGCATTGCGCCCAAGCGGCAGGCAGCCCCGATCAGCTGGCGGGTGCGTCTGGCTTTGGTGCTGTTGCTTGTGGTGGCGGTGGCGACGGTTTGGGTCACCAACCATCTGCTGACCGACCGGTTTACCGAAAGCACCAAAAACCGCGCGGAACTGCGCCTTGCGCTGTATAGCGGCAACCTGCTGAGCGAATTGCGCCGCAATTCGATTGTGCCACAATTGCTGGCGCGCGATCCGACGTTGATCGCGGCGCTGGAATCCGAGGATTTCAGCTTGTCGACACAGCGGCTGATTTCATTTGTCGAGGAGATTGGCGCGGAATCCCTGATGCTGCTGGATGGCAGCGGGCGCACAGTGGCGGCGACCGACCGCAACAGACTGGGATCGCAACATCGCACCGAGCCTTATTATGTCGATGCGATCCGGTCCAACGCGACGGTGTTTTCCGTGATCCCGCGCGAAAGCGGCGGCTACCGGTTTACCTATTCGCGCCGCATCGAAAGCGGGGCGGCGGTTCTGGGCGTTATCGTGGTCGAGGTGGATTTGCAGAAATTCGAACGCGCCTGGGCGGGGATTTCCGACGCGGTGCTGGTGACCGACAGCGAAGGCACGATCATTCTGGCGACCGAACCGCGCTGGCGTGGCCGCATCGAGGGCGAGGCGCTGGCCCAGCAAACGCCGCAGGGCGCGATCCAGCGGGCGATACAGGCCACCGCCGACTGGACGGCGCTGCCGGCCGACACCTATTTGCAGGGCGAAGCGGTGATGCGGCTTGAAACGCGGATCCCGTTTCGGGGATGGCGCATGGCATCGTTCACCACCTATGCATCGGTGCGCGAACGGGTGAACGGGGTTCTGGCGCTTGAGATCATGGGATTCGCGATTTTGCTGGCGCTGGCGTTTTATGCGCTGAGCCGCAAGAACGCGTTGCGCATGGCGCTGTTCCAGCGCGAGTCGGCGGAGCTTCGCGCACTGAATGCGCGGCTGCAGCGGGAAATCGCCGAACGCGAACGGGTGCAGGAATCGCTTTCGGTGGCGGAACAGACGCTGGCCCAAAGCTCTAAACTGGCCGCGTTGGGCGAGATGTCGGCGGCGGTGAGCCACGAGTTGAACCAGCCGTTGGCGGCGATGAAAACATATCTGGCCGGGGCGCGGTTGTTGCTGCGGCGCAATCGCCCGGACGAGGCGATGTCGTCCTTTGGGCGGATCGATGATCTGATCGAACGTATGGGGGGCATTACCCGCCAGTTGAAATCCTATGCGCGCAAGGGGTCCGAGACATTTTCCCCAGTGGATATGGGGCTTGCGCTGAATTCGGCGCTGTCGATGATGGAGCCGCAGTTGAAATTGCGCCAGGTCGAGATCAACCGGATATTGCCCGAAACCCCGGTGCGGGTGATGGGCGACCAGATGCGGATCGAGCAGGTGATGGTCAACCTCTTGCGCAATGCGCTGGACGCCACCAAATCAGTCCCGAACCCGCAAGTGGATATTATTCTGACCGCGGGCCGTATCGCGAGCCTGACCGTGCGTGACAATGGCCCCGGAATCGAGGATCTGGATGCATTGTTCGAGCCGTTTTACACGACCAAGCAGGCGGGCGACGGCGTGGGGCTGGGGCTTGCCATTTCCTCGGGGATCGTAAACGACCTTGGCGGACGCCTGATGGCCCGCAACGGTCAGAAGGGGGGGGCCGTTTTTGAAATGCAACTGCCCCTGTTGGAAGAAGAAATTGAAGCAGCGGAGTGACCGATGATGGCACAAGCTATGAAAATTGCGATTGTTGATGACGAACAGGACATGCGCCAGTCGATCAGCCAGTGGCTGGCCCTGTCGGGATATGACACCGAAACATTCGCCAGCGCCGAAGATGCGCTGAAGGTGCTGGGGCCGGATTATCCGGGGATCGTGATTTCCGATATCAAGATGCCGGGTATGGACGGGATGCAGTTTCTCAAAAAGCTGATGGGCAATGACAGTGCCTTGCCGGTGATCATGATCACGGGGCATGGTGATGTGCCCATGGCGGTCGAGGCGATGCGTGTCGGTGCGTTTGATTTTCTGGAAAAACCGTTCAATCCCGACCGGATGTCGGCGCTGGCGAAAAAGGCCACAGGCGCGCGCCGTCTGGTGATGGACAACCGCGCCCTGCGGCGCGAGTTGAGCGATGGCAGCCAGTTGATGAAAAAGCTGATTGGCGCGGCACCGGTGATGGAACGCCTGAAAGAGGATATTCTGGATCTGGGGCAGGCGGATGGCCATGTGCTGATTGACGGCGAAACCGGCACCGGCAAAACGCTGGTGGCGCACGCGCTGCACGCGGTAGGAAGCCGTGCGGGCAAGAAGTTTGTGTTGGTCAGCTGTGCGGCACTGCGAACCCGACGCGCTGGCCAAGCGGCTGTTTGGCCCGATGCAGCCCGAAGATGCGCAATTGCCCGCGATCGAAGAGGCGCGCGGCGGCACATTGGTGCTGGAAGATATCGAGGCGCTTGCCCGAAACGCTGCAGGCCAAATTGCTGAGCGTGATCAACGAACAGGGCACGCCGGCGGAAACCCGTATTGTCGCGATCAGCAACCTGCAGGAACAGGACCGCACCTGCGAGGATGTGCTGCGCCCCGATCTGTTTTACCGTCTGGCGGCCTTGCGCATCACGGTGCCGCCGCTGCGCCAGCGGGGCGAGGATATTCTGACGCTGTTCACGCGGCTGAGCGAACAGTTCGCCGAAGAATACGGCTGCGATACGCCCAAGGTCAGCGCGCAAGAGGCCGCGCAGCTGTTGCAGGCCCCGTGGCCCGGAAACGTGCGCCAGCTGATCAATGTGGCGGAACGCTCTGTCCTGCAATCGCGCCGTGGCAGCGGGACGATTGCATCGCTGTTGATGTCCGACCATGAGGATATGCAGCCGGTGATGACCACCGAAGGCAAGCCGCTGAAAGAATATGTCGAGGCGTTTGAACGGATGCTGATCGACAATACGATGCGGCGCCACAAGGGATCGATTGCGGCGGTGATGGATGAATTGTGCCTGCCGCGCCGTACGTTGAACGAAAAGATGGCAAAATACGGATTGCAGCGGTCTGACTATCTGTAAAGCACGCACAGGCTGACAAAACCGAAAACACCCGCCAAACGGACAGCTTTGGCGGGTTCAGTGCGAAATGTGACGCCTCATTTCGCATTGTGTACACATTGCCCATTGTCATTCTTCTTTGGCTGCCTTTATTGTAACAGAGACATGGCAGGGCGTTTTTGCGCTTGTGTCATGAGATGAGATTTCGCTGTTTCGGGGCCTTGCTGGCGATATGCCGCCCAAGACCGGAGCAGACCGATAGGGCCCCGTAGCGGGCCGATGAAATGCCTGAACGTCTAACAGGACGAACAGGAAATAAACGGGTGCTGGCCCGAACAGGCCAAGCATCGGAGAAGAAACGCGATGAAGCGCGCGGACGTATTGAGACACAGAGCAGGGGCCCTTTCGGGCGCCGCCTGTCGCGCGCCTGTTTTCGCCCGAACAAGTCACCTTCCCCAGTGCAGTGATCCCCCGGGAACGTTGCCTGCGCCAAGGTGCAATTGGACAACATGGCTAAGAAAATGCTTATCGACGCCACCCACGCCGAGGAAACGCGCGTGGTTGTGGTGGATGGAAACAAGGTCGAGGAATTTGATTTTGAATCCGAAAACAAACGCCAGCTTGCTGGCAACATCTATCTAGCAAAAGTTACGCGGGTCGAACCGTCGCTTCAGGCGGCGTTTGTCGATTACGGCGGAAACCGGCACGGTTTTCTGGCGTTTTCGGAAATCCACCCCGACTACTATCAAATCCCCGTCGCCGACCGCGAGGCGCTGATGGCCGAAGAACAGGCCTATGCGGAAAGCCTTAAGGCACGTGAAGACGAGGAAGATAAACCGAAATCCCGCAGTCGCGGGCGCTCGCGCAGCCGTTCCAAGGCGGAAACGGTCAGTTCCAAAGACGCTGTCGAAACGCAAGACGTAGACGGCGAAATTACCGGAATGGAAACCATCGATCTGGGGGATGACGATCTTGAGGGATCCTCGCCCATGGAAACGGTGGCTGAAACCCCTGTAGACACCCCAAGCGCCGAGGAAGAGCCCACAGACGATACAGGCGATGACACAGCCGACGCCGAACAGGCGGGCGGCGCCGATGCCGATGCTGATGACGATGGCGACGATGACGGCCCGGCGCATGGGGTCAGTGCCGCAGCCAAGGATGACACGATCGAATCCGTGGCCGACGAAGATGACATCGAAGATATCCGCCCTGTGCGCAAACCGCGCCCGCGCCGCTATAAAATTCAGGAAGTGATCAAGGTGCGCCAGATCCTGCTGGTGCAGGTCGTCAAGGAAGAGCGCGGCAACAAGGGCGCGGCGCTGACCACCTATCTGTCGCTGGCGGGGCGCTATTGCGTGCTGATGCCGAACACCGCCCGTGGGGGCGGCATTTCGCGCAAGATCACCAATGCGGCGGACCGCAAGAAACTGAAAGAGATCGCGCAGGAAATCGAAGTGCCCAAAGGCGCGGGATTGATCGTGCGCACCGCCGGTGCCAAACGCACCAAACCCGAGATCAAGCGTGATTACGAATATCTGCAACGGTTGTGGGAACAAATCCGCGAACTGACGCTGAAATCGATCGCGCCCGCCAAGATTTACGAAGAAGGCGACCTGATCAAACGGTCGATCCGTGATCTCTATAACCGTGATATCGATGAAATTCTGGTGGAAGGCGAACGCGGCTACCGCATCGCCAAGGATTTCATGAAAATGATCATGCCGTCGCACGCGGTGAACGTGAAGCAGTATCGCGAAAGCCTGCCGCTGTTTGCCCGTTTTCAGGTGGAAACCTATCTGGCCGGGATGTTCAACCCGACGGTTCAGCTGAAATCCGGCGGCTATATCGTGATCGGCGTGACCGAAGCGCTGGTGGCGATTGACGTGAACTCGGGCCGGGCGACCAAGGAAGGCTCGATCGAGGAAACCGCGACCAAGACCAACCTTGAGGCCGCCGAAGAAGTGGCGCGCCAGTTGCGCCTGCGCGACCTTGCCGGACTGATCGTGATCGATTTCATCGACATGGACGAACGCAAGAACAATTCCGCCGTGGAAAAACGCATGAAGGACAGGCTGAAAACCGATCGCGCGCGTATTCAGGTGGGCCGTATTTCGGGCTTTGGCCTGATGGAAATGTCGCGCCAGCGCCTGCGCCCCGGCATGATCGAGGCCACGACGCAGCCCTGTGCGGCCTGTCACGGCACCGGTTTGATCCGGTCGGATGACAATCTGGCGCTGTCGATCCTGCGCCAGATCGAAGAGGAAGGCACACGCCGCCGGTCGCGCGAGGTGCTGGTCAAGGCGCCGGTCGGGATCGCGAATTTCCTGATGAACCAGAAACGCGAACACATCGCCCAGATCGAGGCCCGCTATGGCCTGTCGGTCCGGGTCGAGGGCGATCCGCATCTGGTCAGCCCTGATTTCGCGCTGGAAAAATTCAAGACGGCCACCCGTGTGGTGCCTGCGGCATCGGCCCATGTGGTTTCGGTTGATACGTCGATCATGGACCAGATCGACGAAGACGAAGCGCAAAGCGAAGCGGCCGCGCAATCGCAGGAAGATGCGCAGACGCAGGACGGCAATGGCGACGGCGATGGAAAACCCAAACGCAAACGCCGGCGTCGGTCGCGGCGGCGTGGCGGCAGCAAGAACAACGGCGAAGGCTACACCAACGGTGCCGCACCCGAGGGTGACAGCGAAGCGGCCGAAGGCGACACTGCACCACCAGTGCAAGCCGAGACTGTGACCGCGACAGATGCGCCGGCCGAAGCAGACGCGCCTGTGGCCGAGGCAGGCGACAAGGCCGAGGATGCCCCCGCGCCGAAGAAGAAAACGACGCGCACACGGTCGACCACAAGCAAGGCCAAGAGCAAATCGGCCGCGACCAAGAAGGCCGAAGCCGATGCCGAGGCGGAACCGGTTGCAGCGCAACAGGCCGAGGCGACGGATGTGAAGGCGGAAGAAGCCGAAGCCGCCCCGGCCAAGCCCAAGCGGACCCGCAAGCCCGCCACGCCGCGGGCGAAAAAGCCCAAGGTGGACGCCAAACAGGGTGACGCGGTCGAAGACGCGGCGAAAAAGGAAGCGGTTGACGCCGCCCCCGCGCCGCAACCGGATGCCGCCCCGGCACCGCAACCAGCCGAAACGTCGGCGCCTGCGCCCGAACCGGCCCCAGAACCAGCGCCCGAACCGGTGCCGGAACCTGTTGGATCGGTTGCGTCGAACGAACCGGCCAAGCCAAAACGCAAAGGCTGGTGGTCGCTGGGCAAGTGATCGGGAACGCACGAGAAATCAGAATTTGGGCAGGCCGTCGGTCTGCCCTTTTTCTTTGGGGCGTTGAACGACCCTAGCTGCCGGATTTCCGGATCAGATAGGTTTGCACCCCGTCGGCATCCGTGGTGTCGATCAGCGTATGGCCGGATTCCATGCAATAGTGCGGGACATCCACGACGGCGGCAGGATCATCGGCGCGCAGCGCCAGAACCGCGCCCGCAGGCAGGGATTTCAACCGTTTGCGCGCCTTCAGCACGGGCAGGGGGCACAGCAATCCGGTGGCGTCGAGATGTTCGGTGATATCGCTCATACGCCCCAGATAGGCGGGATGTTACATCCTGTCCACACAGATGTGACCATGTGCGACACGACAGGGGCGTGACGCCGGGCGCGCTGTGGCGTAAGGGACGGGATATGTTTGGAATTGACATCATCGATGCGGGGCTTTTGCCGGCGATGATCGTGGCGCTGACCGCCGGGATCATCAGCTTTCTGTCGCCCTGTGTGTTGCCCATCGTGCCGCCTTATCTCGCCTATATGAGCGGGGTCAGCCTGAACGAGATCGAAGGATCGCAGGCCGCGCGGCGCAAGGCGATTGTGGCCGCGCTGTTCTTTGTGCTGGGCCTGTCGACGGTGTTCCTGTTTCTGGGCTTTACCGCCTCGGCGTTCGGGGCGTTTTTCCTGCAAAACCAACAGCTGTTTCGCGCAGATCTCAGGCGTGGTGGTGATCGTGTTCGGGGCGCATTTTCTGGGCGTCTTCCGCATTCCGTTTCTGGACCGCGAGGCGCGGATCGATGCCGGCGACCAGGGCGGCCATCGCTTCGGGGCCTATATGCTGGGGCTGGCCTTTGCCTTTGGCTGGACGCCCTGCATCGGCCCGCAACTGGGCGCGATCCTGTCGCTGGCTGCCTCCGAGGCGTCTGTTGCGCGCGGCACCATGCTGCTGGCAGTCTATGCGCTGGGGCTGGGGTTGCCGTTTCTGCTGGCGGCGATGTTCCTGACCCGCGCGATGGGTGCTGATGAGCCGGCTGAAGCGCCATATGGAGCTGATCGAGCGGATGATGGGTGTGCTGCTGATCCTTGTCGGTCTGGCGCTGCTCACCGGGGGGTTTTCAGTCGTTTTCCTCTGGTTGCTGGAACCCTTCCCGGCCTGCCTCTGGCTGACGCTTGGATCAGCAGCCTTACTCTTGCCGGAAATTCACGCTAGCCTTGCGGCCAGAGCGAACGGCAGGCAGGATGGACACGACCCGCACCGCAATCAGGTGCGCAGACGGCGGGTGTTCTATATTCCCGGCTATGATCCCATCCATCCCCGCCGCTACCGCGAGCTCTATCGGCAGCGAAGGCGCGGAGCAGGCGAAGATTTCGGGCTACAGCATCGAACTGAAACCAGAAGACAACCGGCGACGCCTATGGCTGGCATGTCACGGGTGAGATCGACGGCGCGCAGGTCATGGCGGATTTCGACGTGCTGGTCTGGTCCGACATCGTGCGCACGAGTATGGCCAACACCATTCCGGGCACCTACTGCGCAACTGGTGCGCACCGCCTGGACCTATATCAGCACCGGCGCGCTGTGGCGGCTGATGCGGCTGCGCAAGGGGCCGGTGATCGCGGCGCTTTATCCGGTGGGCATGTTGCTGCTGCAACTGGCGCTTGCGGTCGGGCTTGGTGCATTGGTGCGGGCCGGTCTGGCGCGCGGGATTGACGCGTTGGTGCCGATCTGCGGGCGGGCGTTGGCAGCCTTGTGGCGCTGGCGGCGGGCGTGGGTGGCGGCTGTGGCCGCGTTGCGCTGGTTCAAGGCCAGGGACAACAAGCTCTTCGCCTATTACCTGATGCATGATTACGCCTATTCGCGCGCAATCGCGCGGGGCCTATCCCGCCCGAGCTGGAAGCGCGGATGGCGGACTTCGCGCGATGCGATCGCCGGCCGCGCTGACCGACGGACGTGGACGAGGTGCTGGTGGTCGGCCATTCGTCGGGCGCGCATCTGGCGGTGTCGATCCTGGCCGATCTGATCCGCGCGGGGCGGGTGCCGGCCGACGGGGCCGGCGCTGGCGCTGCTGTCGCTGGGGCAGGTGGTGCCGATGGTGTCCTTCCTGCCCGACGCGCACCGGCTGCGCGCCGATCTGCAGTATCTGTCGTCGCGCGATGAGCTGACCTGGGTCGATGTGACCGCCCCGGGCGACGGCTGTGCCTTTGCGCTGTGCGATCCGGTGGCGGTGTCGCGGCGTGGCGCCGGCCGGACAAACGCTGGCCGCTGGTGATTTCGGCGGCCTTCACCCAGACGCTGAGCCCGGAGCGCTGGAAAGAGCTGCGCTGGCGGTTTTTCCGGCTGCATTTCCAGTATCTCTGCGCCTTCGACCGGCCCGGGGACTACGATTATTTCCAGATCACCGCCGGGCCGCTGACGCTTGGCGAGCCGCTATGCCGGGCGGCCCGCCTCCAAAGCGCGGATCGACGCGCCGGTGTCGAAATACACATCGGTGGCGCGCATGATCGCCGCCCAAACCGCCCGCGCGCGCCCGACCAGGTGTCGCTGTGGCGCTATGCGCGGCTGTTTCGCGCCGATATCCTGTCGGCCCAGCCTGCGCGGCTGTACCGCGCCTGGATGGCCGAATTCCGCACGCCGTTCTTCCGTCGTTCCTGTGCAACGAGCCCGACCTGGTGCGAACTGGTGCTGAAAGAACGGCCCGACGATTTTCCCAAATCCGACCGGATCGGCGAGGGGCTGCGCGCCGCTGCTGGGCAATTCGGTGTTTCTGACCAATGGCGCGATCTGGGAAGCGCCAGCGCCGCATCATCGACCCGGCCTTCGAGGGCGGGCGGCTGCGCGACACCTTTCCGGCGATGCTGGGCGGCCGGGCAGGCGGCGGTGGCGCGGCTGGACGCGCAGGGCGACGGCGACCGGTCGAGATCGAGGCCGAGACCAGCCATGCGGCGGCGGATGTGATCTTTCGCACGCTGTTTTCGATCCCGATCGAGCACGCGGATGGCGGCGCAGGTGTTCGAGCCAGTTCAAGACCTATCAGCGCACGCCAGCCGATCCTGAACCTCGCCGCCTTCGTGCCGCTGCCGCGCTGGGTGCCGCGGTTTCACCGCGCGCGAGACCAAGCGCACCGCGGCGCGCAGATCCGGGCCTGATCACCGGACTGACGGCCGACGCGGATGGCCGAGATCGCGGCGGGCACGCGCGCCGGACGATCTGGCCACCAAGATCATGACCACCGCCGATCCCGAGACCGGCGCGCGGTTCGATACCGACGAGATGGTCGATCAGGTCGCGATCTTCTTTCTCGCGGGGCACGAAACCAGCGCCTCGGCGCTGGCCTGGGCGCTCTACCTGCTGGCGCTGTATCCCGACTGGCAGGACCGGGTGGCCGAAGAGGCGCGAGGCGCTGGATCGACGTGCCGATTTTGCGCTGCTGTCGCAAGCTGCGGATGCAGCCGCGATGTGTTTCGCGAAACCCTGCGGCTTTATCCGCCGGTGCCGATGATGGTGCGCGAGGCGACGCAGCCCGAACGGTTTCGCGACCGCGACGTGCCCAAGGGCGCGCAGACTCGTGCTCAGCCCGTGGCATCTGCACCGCCACGAACGGCTCTGGGACGCACCCGGACGAGTTCGACCCGGCGCGCTGGCGGACCGAAAACGGCAAGACCTGCCAGCGCGACGGCCTATATCCCGTTTTCGGCCGGGCCACGGGTCTGTACCGGGGCCGGGTTTGCGATGGTCGAAGGGGCCGCTGTTGCTGGCGACTGCTTGTGCGCGCATTTCCGGTTCGAACTGGTCGCGGGGCGCGACCCGGTGCCGGTGGCGCATCTGACGGTGCGCGCGAAAGACGGGATCTGGCTGCGCATCAGTCGGCGGTAAGGGGCGGAGTTTTGGGAAAACTCCGGTGGCGTTTTCTTGGAAAGAAAACGGTCAGGTGATCAATCTGATCGGTTCCTGATTGCAGAAAATCACCAACTGGCCTGCGTTTTCCACCGCGTGATAGCCGCGCCGGTCAAGTTCATCCAGAAACGCATCACGCCCGACATAGCGATCGATGTCGCGCAGTTTGCGCCGGATCACACCGCCTTGCCGCGCGGATTTGGAGCTGAACAGGTCCAGCATCCAGCCCTGCGGGGAAAGAGGAGAGGCGGCATCATACATCGGCCCAGACTGCCACCCGTGTGGTTAGCGGCTGGTTAACGCCGTTCAGCACAAACACCCGGATCGCCGAGGCCAGGCCGATGTCGGTGCCGCGCGCTGCGTCGATTTCTGCGGCCAGCGCGTTGATCGGCATCTGGCGGTCCTGTGCGATCTGCGCGGAAAGCGGCCCAGAATTCATCCTCCAGCGACACGCTGGTGCGGTGCCCGCGCAAGGTCAGCGAGCGTTTGACGGGCCGTGCGCTCATGGTTCGCGCTTGTGGCCGTCAAGATGGCGGACCGCGCGCGTCTGTCTGCGCGCGGTCGCGGTCTGCGCTCGGTCCTTGGTCAACCCGTGTTTCGCGGCGTTTTCATCCGCCGCTCTTGCGCGCGGTCTTGGCGCGGGCCTTGCTTGCGGACCTTGTTCAGGTTGACCGGCGTGCGTCATCTTCGGCCCGATCATGTTTTCGGGGCGCACCACGCGGTCGAATGTTTCGGCATCGACGAAGCCCAGCGCAATCGCCTCTTCCTTCAGGGTGGTGCCGTTCTTGTGCGCGGTCTTGGCCACCTTGGTGGCGTTGTCATAGCCGATTTCGGGGGCCAGCGCGGTGACCAGCATCAGGGTTTCGCGCATCAGCTTTTCGATCCGGCACCGGATCGGCCTGCAGGCCCACAACCAGATTGTCGGTGAATGCGCTGGCCGCATCGCCCAGAAGCTGCATGGATTGCAGCACGTTATAGGCCATCATCGGGTTGTAGACGTTCAGTTCGAAATGCCCCTGCGATCCGGCAAAGCCGACGGCGGCGTCATTGCCCATCACATGGGCGCAGACCTGTGTCAGCGCCTCGCACTGGGTCGGGTTCACCTTGCCCGGCATGATCGAGCTGCCGGGTTCGTTTTCCGGCAGGATCAGTTCGCCCAGACCGCAGCGCGGGCCGGAGCCCAGCAGGCGGATGTCGTTGGCGATCTTGAACAGGGCTGCGGCCACGGTTTTCAGCGCGCCCGAGATCTCGACCATCGCGTCATGGGCGGCCAGCGCCTCGAACTTGTTGGGCGCGGTGACGAAGGGCAGGCCGGTGATGTCGGCCATGTTGGCCGCAACGGTCTCGTCCCAGCCCTTTGGCGGTGTTCAGCCCGGTGCCGACGGCGGTGCCGCCCTGCGCCAGTTCGTAAATCCGCCCCAGCGCGTCCTTGACCCGCTGGATGCCCATGGCGACCTGATGGGTGTAGCCGGAAAATTCCTGCGCCAGCGTCAGCGGTGTGGCATCCTGCGTGTGGGTGCGGCCGATCTTGATGATGCCGTCGAATTCCTGCGACTTTTGCCTGCAGCGCGGCGTGCAGCTTTTCCAGCCCCGGCAGCAGCACGTCGCGCGCGGTCATGGCGGTGGCGATGTGCATCGCGGTGGGGAAGGTGTCGTTCGAGGACTGGCCCATGTTGCAGTGATCGTTGGGGTGCACCGGGTCTTTTGATCCGATCACGCCGCCCAGAATTTCGATGGCGCGGTTGGCGATCACCTCGTTCGCGTTCATGTTCGATTGGGTGCCCGATCCGGTCTGCCAGACCACCAGCGGGAAATTGTCGTCGAACTTGCCCTCGATCACTTCGCCGGCGGCCTGCAATGATCGCATTGCCCAGCGTCGCGTCGAGCTTGCCCGTGGCCATGTTGGCCTGCGCGCAGGCCTTCTTGATCACGCCAAGCGCGCGGACGATGGCGACGGGCTGTTTTTCCCAGCCGATGGGAAAATTCATGATCGAGCGCTGCGTCTGCGCGCCCCAATATTTGTCGGCGGGCACCTCCAGCGGGCCAAAGCTGTCGGTTTCTGTGCGGGTCTGGGCCATCGTCTTCTCCAATTCCAGTGTTGGGTGCGGTTTACCCATACGGGCCGATCAAGGCAATCGCGCAGATATGGGCCAATTGGCGCAGGGCGGGTACAGTGCCCTTGCCTTGATGGTAATCTGGCCCCACATATAGAGATGTAACCTGTAACTGCGTATCGCGAGTGTAAATGTCGCCACGAAAAGGAAGACCCCAATGATTTCGGTTTATGAACGAAAACGTTTCCGGTTGGTTGCCATGGTGGGGATGGTCATGACGCTTGTCATGGCGGCACAGATGGCGTTCGCCAACCCGATTGACCGGTTTTCGGGCACCTATACCGGTTCGGTTTCGTTTGAAGTCGGAGGGCAAAACGATCCAGCGGGATCTGAATGTTAAGATTGCGCCGACCAAGGCGGGTTTTACCGTGGACTGGACGACGGGCACCTATCGCGCCGACGGATCGCTTAAGGCGAAATCCTATTCGGTTGAATTCCAGCCAAGCGAGCGCGACGGCGTGTACGGTGCTGCGATGAAAAACAATGTGTTCGGCAAGGCCGTGCCTTTGGACCCGATGAAGGGGGAACCCTATGTCTGGGGCCGTATCGAAGGCGATACGCTGACCGTGTTTTCGCTGTATGTGTATGATGACGGGGAATACGAAATCCAGCAGTTTGACCGGACCCTTGTCGAGGGCGGGCTGGAATTGAAGTTCAAAAGCATGCGCGACGGTCACGTCCACCGCGAACTGGGCGCATATCTGGAACGTATCGAAGGTTAGGGTGACTGACGGCTGATGCGATCTCTGGCCGCGTCAGGGTTTGCGAAAGCTGTCGAGTGACACAACATCCGCGTTTTTTTCCTTGGCGGGTTTGTCGGTCTTGTCGGCTTGGGCCAGTTCCAGTGTCGTCGGTGCCAGAACATCCCCGTTTGCACTGTCATCATCGTGGTTTTCAAAGCGCAGGCCGAATTCCACCGACGGATCGACAAATGTCTTGATCGCGTCATAGGGGATATACAGCGGTTCCGGCGCATCGCCGAAATTCAGGGTGATTGAAAACCCTTCATCCGTCACCTCAAGGTTGTCATACCAGTGCTGCATCACAACGGTCATTTCACCGGGGTAGCGGTCGGCCAGCCAATCGGCCAGTTCGACATCCGGGTGGCCTGTATCAAAGGTGATAAAGAAATGGTGTTCGCCCGGCAGCCCGTTTTCCGCAACATCCTGCAACACGTTCTGGATCAGCCCGCGCATGGCGCGGTGCATCAGATTTCCGTAATCAATAGCACGGGTCATAGCTTACCCTCTGGCTGACGTTACAGGCAGCATAAGGGATTCGATCCGAAACAAAAGAGCACTTGATGAATTGCGCCGGTCAGATCAGCGAAATCAACCCGGCACCCGCAGCCGTGACCGCCAGTGTCACAGGCAGGCCCCGTTTCAGGCGCACCAGCAGCAACGCCGCCACCCCCATCAGCGCCAGCGCCACTGGCTGTAGCGTGCGAGGATCGGGCACCGGCAGCGACAGCGGGCCGATCGCGGTTTGCGTCACGCTGGCAAATGCAACATGCAGGGCAAACCACAGGGACAGGTTAAGGATCACACCCACCACGGCGGCGGTGATGGCGTTCAGGGCGGCCCCCAGACGCGGACGTGCCGCGATTTGGTCAAGAAGCGGTCCGGCGAGGAAAATCCATAAAAAACAGGGAATAAACGTGACCCAAAGCGCCAGAACGCCTGCCGCAAATGCCATGCCCCATCCGCCTTGGTAAAAGCCGGCCAGAAGCGCCACAAATTCAATCACCAGAATAAGGGGGCCGGGGGTGGTTTCAGCCAGCCCCAGCGCATCGATCATCTGGGCGGTGCTGATCCAGCCGTAATCGGCCACCACGGTTTGCGTCATATAGGCCAGAACGGCATAGGCCCCGCCGAATGTCACCACGGCCAGTTTTGCAAAGAACAGGCCCAGCTGTGTCAGAAAGCTGTGGCCGGTCAGGGCCAGCACGGCCAGAGGTGACAGCCACAATGTCCCCCAGATCGCAATTGTGCGTGCCGTGCCCTGCCATGTGGTTTTTGCGGACACAGGCGGGGATTGCGCGGGCGTGGTGTGCGCCGTGGCAAACCCCCAGAGCGCGGCACAGGCGATGATCAGCGGAAACGGCAGGCCGAACGCAAAGATCGCGACAAAGGACAGCGCGGCAATCAGCCATGCAGACCGCGAGGTTAGCGCTTTGCGCGCCACTTTGAGCAGGGCCTGCAAGACAATCACAATCACTGTCGCCTTGATGCCCACAAACAGCGCCTGCACCAGCGGCAATTGCCCATAGGTTGCATAACCCAGCGCCAGTGCCGCAATGATCAGGGCTCCGGGCAGCACGAACAGGCCGCCCGCAATCAGCCCGCCACGCACGCCGTGCAGCCGCCAGCCGGCATAGGTGGCCAGTTGCATCGCCTCGGGGCCGGGCAGCAGCATGCACAGTGACAGGGCCCGCAGGAATGTGGGTTCATCCAGCCATTGGCGGTCTTCCACCAGTTCCTTGTGCATCAGGGCGATCTGGGCGGCGGGGCCGCCGAAGGACAACAGGCCGATGCGGGCCGATACGCGGGTCAGGTCGGGCAGGGATGGCCCGTTCATGATGTGCGATCCGCGGGCCAGTCATGGCCTTCGCCCGCACCATCGCGCGCCCAGCGGTAAAGCGCATCATAAAGCGGCAGTCCTGCGGTGAGTTGGCCGGTGTCATCGCGATACTGGCGCGACAGGCCAACCGAAAGCGCCAGTAATCCCGCCGCTTCGGGGGCCAGATCATGGGCATTGGTGTCCGCACCGCGCACAACGGTCGACAGCCGGTCAAGCGCGTCGGTGCGCAAGCCGAATTCGTCCAGCATCGTATCAAAGGTGCACAGCGGGCCGCGATGGGACCAGAACACATCTTCAACATCAAAGGGCGTCGCACTATAGCGGTCTGCCACACCGGCCACTTCGGACGGGGCGACAAACAGAAACCGCGCATCCCTGTCGACAAAACGCCGGATCAGCCACGGGCAGGCGATGCGGTCGATCTTGGGGCGGTGGCGCGTGACCCAGAGCGTGCTACCCTCTACCGGTAAGGGAATGGCCGAGGCGGGAACGCGCGGCGCGCCTTTGGTGTCGCGCCAGCCATAATTGCCGCCTTGCAGATATTCGGCCGCGATTCCTGCGCTGCGCAACCATGCGACCATGCCCTGACTGAGCTTGATGCCTTTCTGGCAGACAACCACGCAGGGCCGCCCGTTCAGGCGGGCGATCAGGCCGGAAATGTCGCTATGGGGATGGCGGATCGCACCGGGGATCAGAAACGGATCGGCGGCAAAATCGGGATCAATGGAAATGTCGACGATCACGGGCGCGTCGGGCGTGCCGATCAGGCGCAACAATTGGGGTGGGGTGATTTCGTTGGGGGCAGCCATGTGCATGCATCCTTTTCGTTTGGAAACATGCGAACCTGCGGCTTGCGCCTCACGGGGCGTTCGCAGTTGAACCCCATAAGGCATGATGACCGGATCACAGGGCGCGGGTCAAGGGGCAGGTCAGCCTTTGTTTTTCATCACCCAGCGGGCTGTATCGTGATCATACTGGATCAGGCGCGGCGCGGATTTTTTCGGGCGCTTGTGTTTGGTGCGCAACCGGTGGATCAACGCGCTGGCGCGTTCAAAAACTGTGGGGCTACGGCGCAGGGTGCGCAATTCCTTGCGGTAGGCGCCGGGCACCTGTTGCGACAATTGCCCCTGTTCGATGGAAAACGCCCCCAGATGGCTGTTGATCACATAAAGTTCGTGGTTCTTGGCAAAACTCTTCCAGATAAAATAGTCGCCGGCCAGTTTCAGGGGCCGCAATGCGTCCAGATCAATCTCTTGCGTCAGGGGCGAACGCCAGAACGTGCTTTCCTGTTGCAGCGCGGGCAGGCGGGTGCCGTACATGCCGCATTCAATATAGCGGCGTTGAAAGGGATGCGGCAGGAACGAGTCGGTGATCACGCCGTCTGCATTTCGGGTGACAGACCGCCCCGTAAGCCAGGTGATGTCGGGAAACTGCTTCAGAACCTCTGATACTGTGGCAAAGGCATGTGGATCGTGGAATTCCCCAGCGGGCAAATAGGTTGTCACGTCGCCCTGCGTTTGCGCCAGCCCCTTGGCCAGCGCGTCATACATGCCTTTGTCGGGTTCGGAAATCACAGTGATCCGGTCATCCTGAAACCGCGCCACATGCTCGAGCGTGTCATCGCCCGAGGCGCCATCGATCACGATGCAATTGAAGCTGTCACGCCCGTCCAGAATGGAGCTTTGCGCCAGAATGCCCGACAGGGTTTTTTCAATTTTCGATCCGGCGTTGAAGACAGGAATAACGATGGAAAAATGCATGTCGCGGCCCGATTTTCTGTATGTTTGTGCATGGTTTACAGATGATTTCACTTGAACGGAACGGACAAAAATATCCTCGGCGAGGCCTTGCGCGCGGTGGCGGCTGCGATTTGGGGCGTTTTCAGAAACAGAGTGTTCCTGATCCTTGGCTTGTCAGGATCGCGCACGTCCCTTAATTTTGACACAATTGTTTTTTTTAGCGAGTGAATATTATGTCTGTTACCAAAACACTTTCGGCTGCCGTGATCGTGCTGGCCAGCGCCACAGGCGCATATGCCTCTTCCATTACTGTCTCAATCTTTGATGCTGCGTCTTACAACACGGGCTTTGGAGCGGCGCCCAATGTCGGCGAAGATTTCGAAACGCTGGGCGGATCGCTGGGCGCGGGCGAGGTTTCGGACGGGTTCAGCACTGCCGTCGGTTCATTTTCAACACTGGGTGGCACCGGAGGCGGCGGGACCGTCACGGGCTTGCCCGGCAACACCGGAAACCTGCTGGCGCTGCGCAACGGCAATGTATACGGGCGCGAAAACACCGTGCCGACAGGCGGAACGTGGTTTCTGGATTCAAATGATACGTGGGGCATGTCCTGGGATGTGGCCATCGGAAAGAAATTCGATGCTGTTTCGTTTATCCTGAATGATGCAAGCGACGTGGGGGCGTTTTTGCGCATCACGACCGGAACAACGTCGCACGAACTGCGCACAGGCGGTAAATTGCCGGATGGAAACGCAAAACTGGTTGTCATCGACTTTGGCGAATGGGTGTCATCCGCCAATATCATGCTGGGAAATTACACCGTATCGGGTGGCAGCACCTTCAAACTGAATGACGGGTTTTCGGTTGACGGTCTTCAGGTGGCTGCCGTGCCACTGCCGGCGTCGGTTCTGATGCTGGGGGCCGCACTGGGTGGTCTGGGCTTTGCCGGACGGCGCAAGGCCAAGAAAAAGGCCGCAGCGGTTTAATCCGAATACGCCTGTTTTAGAATCCGCAAGAAACACAAAGCGCCTCGATGAATCGGGGCGCTTTTTTCTTTTGGAGACGTTTCAAAAAAATACGCCTGCCCGCTGGGGGGCGGGCAGGCGCTTTGGTGTGGGTCTCTTGTGACAGGCGCGATCAGCGCCCGCCGCACCCGTTTTCGGGCGGCGTGGATGCAGCCGAGGCTGCAACCGGAGCCGAGAGAATGAGGGTGAGTGCTATGATAAAATGTTTCATGAGTAGAAAAATAAACTGGCTGTCCGCCGCGACAAGCGAGCGACTTACACATTTCCGTGATCGCATGTGAGAGGAGGAAAGTGCAGGCTTCTGTTGCCAGGTGCCTGCGAACCCCGCCTTACGCTGCTAGGCGCAAGGGCTTAAGTTTCGGTTTGGTTACTGCTTACGCAGCAACGGCTACCGGAGCACGATTGTCATTTGCAATTGTACTTTTCGGGCCGATACGGTGGCACCCCGCCGAAACAAAGCAAACCCCTTTAGACGTTCGTCGATCCTATTTCGACCCCATGACCGCCAAATGAACGGGTTTTTGGTGGAGTCGCCGGGTACCGCCCCCGGGTCCGATCCGCGTATTACGAGCGCGTTTATGTTCATAGTCCCGAAGGACAGATCATATATAAGACAAGCCGCGTGGCGTTTCAATTGCCTGCGTGGTGCAGCAAGTATTTTTGAAAAGATGAAAGGGGCGGACGGGGTCAGAGATTGGCCGCGATGAGCCAGAGCGCCAGCGCGGCCTCTATCCCACCAAAGACAAGGGCCTTGCGCAGCGGCGGATGATCAAGGATCAGCGACAGGCCGCGCCCGAGTGCTGCGCCCGCAAAACAGAAGCCCACCATGGCATAGGCCAGCGGGGCTGTATCCAAAGGGCGGCGATCCCGGCCACGACAAACAGCCCCCCGACCGAGGCGCGCATTTCCGACAGGCCCATGGTCGAGGTGGTGGGCGCGAGATCCAGTGCGGCGGCGGTATAACGCGGCGCAAGAAAGCCGAACAGGCCAAAGCCGATGGTCAAAAGCGCGGCCACGATGTTGAGAATATCTGTCATAAGGGGGAGGTAGCGCCGCGGCGCGCGCACGACAAGGGGTTAGCTGCCGCGTGTGGCGGCGGCCTGACGTGCGGCAAAGACGCTTTGGGCAAGCGCCTGGGTTTCGGCCTCGAGCGCGGAGAGCGCGGCGCTGGTTTCGTCCCCGTCCTGTGTGTCGAGCGCATCGGTGATGCGGGTGTGAAGCGCCACGATGCGTGCGCGATCACGGGCGGTGAAGGTGATCATGTTCATCAGCGGCTGCATCGCTTCGACCGCGCCCGCCAGTTGGTAGCTGAGCACCGGATTGCCCGCACCATCCACCAGCGCGCGGTGGAACGCGACATCGGAGGCGCAGAACGCTTCGTCCGTCAGGCCGGGTTGGGACTGGCGATGGATTTCGGCGCGCATCGTGGCCAGATGATCGGCGCTGCGGCGCTGGGCGGACAGGGGCGCGCAGGCGCGTTCCAGCGCATACCGCGCCTCGCATGCGGTTTCAAAGCTGACCGCGTTCATGCTCAGCAGCAGGGTCGAGGTGGTGATTTGCTGGTCATAGGCGTCTTCAAAACTGATGCGATTGACAAAGGCGCCACCGGACGCGCCGCGTTGCGTGCGGATCAGGGATTGCGCGGCCAGCCGTTTCAGAGCCTCGCGCACCGTGGGGCGCGAGACCTGAAACTGTTCGACCAGTTCGGCCTCGGACGGGAGGCGGGTATCGACGATCAATGCGCCGGACATAATCGCGTCGCGGATCGCGGTGGCGATCTGGGCAGACAGGTCTGCGGGATTGTCAGGATCAATTTTCATTTGTCAGACAATTAAATGTCTGACATTAAAAAGGCAAGTCCCTGAGTTGGCCGGAATGCGGGAGAATTCGGTGAACCTGACACCAGTGCGCAATATTTTGTGGATCGGATTTTTGCGGCCATTCTGGCGGCATGGTGGGTCATGTATTCCATGAGCGTGGATATGGATCTGGATCTGCTGGGCCGTCCGGGGCCGATGGGGCAGGCGATGCAGGGCATGGACCCGCGCATGGACATGTATATGCCGATGGCCAATTTCGGGCCGCTGTTCTGGATGTGGGCGATCATGATGGCGGCGATGATGCTGCCGACACTGGTGCCGACGCTGCGCAGTTACGAGGATCTGATGACCAGTGCCACGGGCACGCGGGCGGGATGGCTGGGCGTGTTGCTGGGCTATTTCGTGGTTTGGGTCGGGTTTGCGGCGCTGATTGCGGGGGTGCAACTGGCGCTGCTGTTTTCCGGCGCCATCGACATGCTGGGCATTGCCACATCGCACTGGTTCGCCGGTGGATTGCTGATTGTGGTGGGTGCGTTCCAGTTTACCCGCGCCAAAGAGGTGTGCCACGGTGTCTGCCACAGCCCGATGATGTATTTTCTGGGCCATTGGCGCACCGGTTTTGGCGGCGGTGTGCGCATGGGGCTGGGGCTGGGCGCGTTTTGCGTTGGCTGTTGCTGGGGGTTTATGGCGCTTGGCTTTGTCGGCGGGGTGATGAGCCTGTTGTGGATGGGGCTGGCGACGCTGTTCATGGTGATCGAAAAACTGCCCCAGATCGGGCATTATGTGACCAAACCAATGGGGGTTGTGTTGATCGCGGGCGGATGTGCCGTGATGGCGGCCCCGTACACGACATTGATTTAAAGGGAGAGAGACATGGCGACCAAAAGACCAGACGCGGATCGTTTGCCAATATCGCAGCGGATCGACCAACGTATGCCCAACCCGAAACGGCGGCAGGCGAGTCCGACCGAATGGGCGATCAAGGGCGAGTTGTTTCTGAACTGTTCCTGCACGGTGTTCTGCCCCTGTGTCGTGTCGCTGGGCGCGCATCCCCCGACCGAAGGCCATTGCCACGCATGGATGGCGATTGCCATTGATGAGGGCCATTTCGAGGGCGAAGATCTGGGCGGCCTGAATGTGGGGCTGCTGGTCGATATTCCGGGCCGCATGGGCGAGGGCAACTGGAAGGTGGCCGCCTATGTCGACGAGCGTGCCAGCCAGAAGGCGTATAACGGCATTCTGCAAATCTTTTCGGGTGCGGCGGGCGGTACAACGGGCCTGTTCACCATGCTGGTGTCCGAGATTATCGGCGCGGAAAAGGCACCTGTGGAAATCGTGCGCGAGGGCAACCGCCGGTCGATCAATATCGGGCGCAAGATACAGGGCGAGATCGAGATGATCGCGGGGCTGAGCCCGGAACACCCCGTCATGGTCAGCAATTCCAAATACTGGATGGGGCCGGATATTATTGCCGCCAAGGGGCTGAAAAGCCGGGTGCGCGACTATGGGCGGGTGTGGGACTTTGCCGGTATGTCGGCCGAGATTTGCCCGATCGACTGGAAGGGCCCCAAGTGATGATCGATCGCGATTATTGCATCGCGATGGCGCACTATAATGCGTGGCAGAACACCCAGCTGACAGACAGTCTGGACGGGGTGGGCGATGCTGTGTTGCGCCAGGACCGGGGTGCGTTTTTCGGATCGATCCTGGGCACGCTGAACCATGTGTTGTGGGGCGATACGCTTTGGATGTCGCGCTTTGATGGCGGGGCGAAGCCGCAGGGGGGCATCCCCGAAAGCCACGCGCTGCACCCGACATTTGCATCCTGGAGTGCGGACCGGTTTCGCCTGGATCGGCGGATCACCCATTGGGCCGAGCGCCTGAACACTATCGACCTCAAGGGCGACCTGACCTGGTTTTCAGGCGCTCTTGGTCGTGACATGACCAAGAAAAAGGAACTGTGCGTGGTGCATATGTTCAACCATCAAACCCACCACCGGGGCCAGATCCATGCCATGATGACCGCAGCCGGTCTGAGCGCGCCTGTGTCTGACCTCGCCTTTATGCCGGAACCCTGACACATGGCCCTGATTTCCCCGTCGCGCCGTTTGCGCCGCACCCCGTTTTCCGACGGTGTCGAAGCCGCAGGCGTCAAAGCCTATACGGTTTACAACCGGATGCTGCTGCCGACCGTTTTTGAAAGTGTACAGGCCGATTACCGGCATCTGAAGGACCATGTGCAGGTCTGGGATGTTGCCGGTGAGCGGCAGGTGGAATTGCGCGGACCGGATGCGGCGCGTCTGATGCAGATGCTGACGCCGCGTGATTTGCGCGGCATGTTGCCGGGGCAGTGTTATTACGTGCCCATCGTCGATGAAACCGGCGGCATGCTGAACGATCCGGTGGCGGTCAAGCTGACCGAGGACCGCTGGTGGATTTCGATTGCCGACAGTGACCTGTTGTTGTGGGTCAAGGGCGTGGCGCAACGGGTATCGGCTGGATGTGCTGGTGGACGAGCCCGATATTTCGCCGCTGGCGATGCAGGGCCCCAAGTCCGATGATCTGATGGCGCGGGTGTTCGGGGAGTCGGTGCGCAGACATCCGGTTTTTCCGGTTCGGGCTTTCCAGTTCGAGGGGCGCGATCTGGTTGTCGCGCGGTCGGGCTATTCCAAGCAGGGCGGGTTCGAGATTTATGTCGAAGGCAGCGATATCGGCATGCCGCTGTGGAACGCGCTGTTCGAGGCGGGCGAAGATCTGAACGTGCGGGCCGGATGCCCCAACGGGATCGAGCGGATCGAGGCCGGGTTGCTGAGCTATGGCAACGACATGACCGATGACAACACGCCGCATGAATGCGGGTTGGGCCGGTTTTGCGACACGCAGACCGCGATCGGCTGTATCGGGCGGGATGCGTTGCTGCGGGTGGCCAAGGAAGGGCCGGTGCAGCAGATGCGCCCGATTGCGATTGACGGCGAGGCCGTGCCGGGATGCGACCGCGCGTGGCCGTTGTTCGCGAAGGGAAAACGTGTCGGGCAGGTTACGTCTGCGGCGTGGTCGCCCGATTTCAAGACCAACGTATCGATCGGCATGGTGCGCATGACCCATTGGGATGCAGGCACAAAGCTTGAGGTGGAGACACCGGACGGCATGCGCGGTGCAACCGTGCAGGAAAAATTCTGGTTGTAGCCCGATGTGCACCGCCGGAGCCTCCGGCGGGAGTATTTTCGGACAAATGAAGAGGAAGGCGGGACGGTTGGTCCTGCCGTGTGGAACAGGAGAGCAAGATGTTTAACGCATTGGTCGTGAACAAGGATGACGAAGGCAAAACCAGCGCGGCGGTGACGCAGATCGGTCTGGAGGATCTGCCCCATGCCGAGGTGACTGTTGCGGTCGAGTATTCCACGGTGAACTACAAGGACGGTTTGTGCATCGGTCCGGGGGGCGGGTTGGTGCGCAATTATCCGCATGTGCCGGGGATCGATTTTGCCGGAACGGTCGAGGCATCCGATGATGCGCGCTACAAACCCGGCGACAAGGTGGTGCTGACCGGCTGGCGCGTGGGCGAGGCGCATTGGGGCGGCTATGCGCAAAAGGCGCGGGTCAAGGCCGACTGGCTGGTGCCGCTTGCCCGACGGGCTGGACACGCGCGCCGGCGATGGCGGTGGGCACGGCCGGATTTACCGCGATGCTGGCGGTGATGGCGCTGGAGGATCACGGGCTGACGCCGGGCCACGGGCCGGTTCTGGTGACCGGTGCCGCGGGCGGTGTGGGATCGGTGGCGACGGCCATACTGGCGCATCTGGGCCATGAGGTGGCCGGTGTGACAGGACGCCCTGAAACCGCCGACTATCTGAAATCACTGGGTGCGACGCAGATCGTCGCGCGCGAAGACATCAACGAGACCGTCAAGCGCCCGCTGGAAGGCGAAACCTGGGCGGGCTGTGTCGATGCCGTGGGCGGTGCCATGCTGGCGCGGGTTCTGGGGCAGATGAAATACGGCGCGTCGGTCGCCGCCGTTGGCCTTGCCGGCGGGGCAGGATTGCCGGCCACGGTGATCCCGTTCCTGCTGCGCGGCGTGAACCTGTTGGGGATCGACAGCGTGATGCAGCCTTATGACAACCGGGTGCGGGCGTGGGAGCGGATTGCCAAGGATCTGCCGATGGACAAGCTGGAGGCGATGGTGCACCCGGCAACTTTGGGGGATTTGCCGCAGCTTGGAACAGACATTCTGAAAGGCCAGGTCAAGGGCCGTGTCGTGGTGGATGTGAACGCGTAAGAGGCACCGCAAACAGGGAAAAGGCAGCGAAAGCTGCCTTTTTTTGTTGACATAGTGCCGCTTATGATGAGCCTGAGATGCATGTATTGCTGCAAAATCAGGCACAATAAAAACGCAATACGAAAAAATGACCGTCTTACTTTCGGGCGGCAGTGGAGGGAAAAATGCCAATAAAACCAGCACTCACGGAGTTGCCGATCAAGACGGCAGCATCCGGATTTTATCGTGGGTTTACCAAAGATGTGACCATTACCGCCAAATTACTGGTGGGCGCGCTGATCCTGTGGGCCATCGCGTTCCCGGATCAGGCGGCAAGTGTTCTTGGCGCGCTGAACAGTATCATTCTGGCGTCGTTCAGTTACTGGTACGTCTATGTGATGGCGTTCTTTGTCATCTTGTGTTTCGCGCTTGCGCTCTGGCCGACGGCGGGAAAGCTCAAGCTTGGGCTGGAAAGCGATACGCCGGAATTTTCCAACTTTTCGTGGTTTTCGATGATGTTCGGGGCCGGGATCGGGATCGGGATGCTGACGTTCGCGACGGCAGAGCCGATGTACCATTTCGGATCGAACCCCGCGACAATCATGGGAGCCACCGAAGGCAGCACCGCCGGTAACGTGCGTGATGCCTATATCTGGTCGTTCACCCATTGGGGGCTGGCGGCGTGGGCGTCTTATGCGATTGTCGGGCTGGCGCTTGGCTATTTCTCGTATCGTCGCGGACTGCCGCTGACCATCCGGTCGGCGCTGGTGCCCATTTTTGGCAAAACGCTTTCGGGGCCGGTGGGTCACGCGGTTGATGTGGTTGCGGTTGTCGCCACGGTTCTGGGTGTGGCGCAGACGCTGGGCTTTGGTGTGGAACAGTTTATCGCGGGGCTGTCGCGGATCGGGTTTGGCGACTGGCTTTACACGACAGCGGCAGATGGCACGCAATCGTCCTCGACCAGTGCGATTATCTTTGCGTTGCTGATCATCATGGGCGCATCGACCCTGTCGGCACTGTCCGGTGTGGGCAAAGGCATCAAATGGCTGTCGAACATCAATATGGGGCTGAGCTTTTTCGTGCTGGCCTTCTTTATCCTGTTCGGATCGACATTCTTTGGCCTGTCGGCGCTGTTCGTCGGTATCTGGGATTATCTTACTGTCCATTCCGGGCAATATGTTCACCGTCTGGTCGGCGACATCGATGGATGCGTTCGCGGCAAATGTGCCCGCGTCGGTTCAGTCATTGCCACCTGAAACCCTGACGGCGGTTTATGATGCGGCATCAAGCCCCTGGGGCACGTTGGCGTCGTTCAGTGAAGGATTGCCAGAAGCGGCGCTGCGTCGTTGCCAGCAGGTGATATTGCGGCGGCCTATGCTGCGGCCACCGAAAGCAGACTGTCAGGTTGGCAGGGCGCCTGGACCATCTTCTACTGGGCCTGGTGGATCGCGTTTGCGCCGTTTGTCGGTGTGTTTCTGGCGCGTATCTCAAAGGGACGTACCGTGCGCGAATACGTTCTTGGTGCGATGATCATTCCTGCATTGATGTGTTTCGTCTGGTTCGCCATCGTTGGCGGAACGGCCATCGATCTGGAACTGACAGGTGTCGCAGACGGCGCCATTGTCGGGGCCGGTCAGGCAGACCAGTTGTTTGCGATGCTGGGCGTGATCCTGAGCGAAACGCTGGCGTGGTTGATGTCGATCCTGATTGTTGTGCTGTTGCTGACCTATCTGGTGACATCGGCAGACAGCGCGGTGTTGATCATCAACACGATCAACGCAGCAGGCGACGAAGGGCCCAAGGCGCGGCCGCACATCCTGTTCTGGGGCGCGGCCCTTGCGCTGGTTGTGGGTGGTCTGATCATTGCCGGTGGTCTGGGTGCGATCCAGACGGCGATGGTGATCGGTGCACTGCCGTTCAGCTTTGTGATGGTGTTGATGGGTATTGCGCTGATCAAGGCGATCTGGCGCGACGGGCAGCGTATCAAGCACGGATTGCCCACCACAACCGGTGCTGCGGCCGAACCGGCTGAATAAACCGGCTTTGCCGTGTGAACCTACGGAACAGGCCGCCTTTCGGGGCGGCCTTTTCTGTGCTTGACGCCCGCAGCGGGACGCGCCACCAATTCATCATGACACTTGATATTGATTATGTGCGGGCACAGTTCCCCGCGTTCGGTGAACCCAGCCTGCAAGGGCAGGCGTTTTTTGAAAACGCGGGCGGGTCTTATACCTGCAAGCCGGTCATTGACCGGTTGTTGCGCTATTACACGCAGCGCAAGGTACAGCCCTATGCACCCTATGCCGCATCGCAACTGGCGGGCGCGGAAATGGACGAGGCGCGCACGCGGCTTTCGGCCATGCTGGGGGTTGCGACGGACGAGTTGAGCTTTGGCCCGTCGACCACGCAGAACACCTATGTGCTGGCCCACGCGTTCGGCGACTGGATGCAACAGGGCGAGGCGATCATTGTCACCGATCAGGATCATGAGGCCAATTCCGGCCCGTGGCGGCGGTTGGCCGATCGCGGGATCGAGGTGCGCGAATGGAAAATAGACCCAGACAGCGGGATGCTGAACACCGATGATCTGGATGGATTGCTGGACGAAAAGGTGCGGTTGGTGTGCTTTCCGCATTGTTCCAACGTGGTGGGTGCGATCAATCCGGTGGCGGAAATCACCGCGATGGCCCATGCGGCGGGCGCGTTTGTGTGTGTTGACGGGGTAAGCTATGCGCCGCACGGATTTCCGGATGTGGGGATGTTGGGCGCTGATATCTATCTGTTTTCGGCCTATAAAACATACGGGCCACATCAGGGGTTGATGGTGATCCGGCGGGCCTTGGGGGAATTGCTGCCCAATCAGGGGCATTATTTCAACGCCGGCACATTGTACAAACGCTTTACACCTGCGGGGCCGGACCACGCCCAGATTGCCGCCAGCGCCGGAATGGCGGATTACATCGATGCCATGCATGCCCATCATGGGGGTGGCGATATGGCACCATCAAAGCGGTCTGCCTTTGTGCACGACCTGATGCGCGCGCACGAAACCGCATTGTTGCAACCGTTGCTGGATTGGGCAAGCAGCCGCAATTCTGTTCGCCTGATCGGGCCGGACAAGGCCGAGGCGCGCGCGCCGACTGTGGCGTTGGATCTGGGGCGCGCGGCCCTTCCGGTGGCGCAAAAGCTGGCCGAACGCGGGATCATGGCGGGGGGCGGCGATTTTTATGCAGTGCGCGCGCTCAAGGCGCTGGGGATCAACCCCGATGACGGTGTCTTGCGGCTGAGTTTCACCCATTACACCACACAATCCGAGCTGGACCAGCTTTTGAACGTTTTGGACGACGTCGTTTAATCCGGACGGGCGCGGCGCGCGTATAAAGGTTAAAGACAAAACAAAAGGCACGGTGTGCAGTCATATTCCCCCATCCTTATGTGGTTTCGCCGCGATTTACGCCTGTCCGATCATGCCGCGCTGAGCGCCGCCGCCGCGACAGGCCGCCCGATTATCCCTGTCTTCATCTGCGAAGACGGCGTGCGCAAGCTGGGCACAGCGCCGCAATGGCGGCTGGGCCTTGGCGTGGGGCATCTGCAAAGCCGGTTGCGCGATAAGGGCAGTGACCTGATCCTGCGGCAGGGGGCGGCACTGGATATCTTGCAAAACCTGATCCGCGACACCGGTGCCGGTGCCGTATACTGGAGCAGGTTGTATGATCCGGACGCGGTAGAGCGGGATACCGACATCAAGGCGACGCTGAAAGAGCAGGGGATCGAGGCGCGATCCTTTGGCGGCCATCTGATGTTCGAACCGTGGAGCGTGGAAACAAAAACCGGCGGGTATTACAAGGTGTTCACCCCGTTCTGGCGGGCGGTGCAAGGGCGCGATGTGGCGTACCCGCTGGCCGAACCCGCAAGCCTGCCAGCGCCTGACACGTGGCCGACTTCGGATACATTGCAGGATTGGGCGCTGGGGCGCGGTATGCGTCGCGGGGCGGATATTGTCCGCCCGCATATCCAACTGGGCGAACAGGCGGCACAGGACCGGCTGGATTATTTTATCGATGCGTTGGTGGGCGATTACGTCGCCAATCGTGATCGTCCGGGCGTGGACGGCACATCAAACCTGTCCGAAAATCTGGCGTTGGGCGAGATCAGCCCGCATCAGTGCTGGCATGCAGGCGCGCGCGCGCAGGATCAGGGCAAGCAGGGCGCGGAAACATTTCTGAAGGAACTGGCGTGGCGCGAATTTGCCTATCATCTGATGCATCACACGCCCCGTATCCTGACCGGCAACTGGAAACCCGACTGGGATGCGTTTCCCTGGCAGACCGATGCTGATCATCCCCATGTGCTGGCGTGGAAACAGGGGCGCACCGGCTTGCCTTTTGTCGATGCCGCGATGCGCGAGATGTATGTGACAGGCCGGATGCACAACCGCGGGCGCATGATTGTCGCCAGTTACCTGACCAAACATTTGTTGACCCATTGGAAGATCGGGCTGGACTGGTTCGCCGATTGCCTGACCGATTGGGATCCGGCCAGTAACGCGATGGGCTGGCAGTGGTCTGCCGGGTCGGGGCCGGATGCGACCCCATATTTCCGCGTGTTCAATCCCGCCAGCCAACTGGAAAAGTTCGACCCCAAGGGCGTTTATGCCCGAAGCTGGATCGCCGAAGGCCGATCCGATCCAAGTGCCACGGCTTTGAGTTATTTCGATGCCGTCCCGAAACGCTGGGGCCTTGCCCCGACCGATCCCTATCCTACCCCGATTGTTGACCCGGCTGACGGGCGCAAAAGGGCACTGGGAGCCTATGAAAACCGTGGATTCTAATGAAACATATGACTGAAACCTTGAAGGGCCACGCCGCAGCGCCTAGCCTTTTTGTGCGAATGAACGAAGAAGGAGCGGGGATGATCCTGACAACGACAGACGGCCAGAAAGGGCTGCCCCGGTATTTTTCGAATGTTTTTGCGATGTCGCAGGCGATGAATAACGGGCGGGTTGATTTTGTCTTGCCCGATGGCCGCCGGTTTCGTGCGCATGGCAAGAACCCCGGCCCGGTGGCCGAAATCGAGATTCACAATGATGATTTGTTCGCGCGTCTGATCCGCGAAGGCGATCTGGGATTCTGTGACGGCTATCTTGAAGGCTGGTGGTCAACCCCTGATCTGCAGGCCTTTATGGATCTGGTGCATGCCGACAACGAAGACATCTATGACGGCTTTCCCGGAATGGGAATTGTACGCCTGTTTGAACGGGTCAGATTCTGGCTGCAACGCAATCACAAAAATCAGGCGCGCAAGAACATTTCCTATCACTACGATCTGGGCAACGATTTCTATAAATTGTGGCTGGATGACACGATGACCTATTCCAGTGCGATTTTCCAAACTGGGCAGGAAAGCCACGAGGCGGCCCAGATAGCCAAATATGCCAGCATGGTCGATCAGATGGGTGCGAAACCGGGGGATCATATTCTGGAAATCGGCTGCGGCTGGGGTGGGTTTGCCGAATATGCCGCGAAAGAGCGTGGCCTGAAGGTGACCGGGCTGACCATCAGCGAAGAGCAGATTAACTATGCGCGCAAGCGTATTGAAAAAGCAGGCCTTTCGGGGATGGTTGATTTCAAGTTGCAGGATTACCGCGACGAAAAAGGCATCTATGACGGCATCGCCAGTATCGAGATGTTCGAAGCGGTGGGCGAACAATACTGGCCGGTGTACTTTGAAACCGTGCGCGAACGGTTGAAACCGGGCAAGAACGCCACCTTGCAAATCATCACCGTCGCCGACCGGCGCTGGGACGTTTACAAACGCGGGCCAGATTTTATCCAGAAATACATTTTTCCGGGCGGCATGCTGCCCAGCCCTTCGGTCTTGCGGGCGCAGATCGAAAAATCCGGACTTGGCATCGTTCGATCACTTGAATTCGGCAAAAGTTACAGCCTGTCGTTGCGGCGCTGGCATGAAACATTCAACGAAAAATGGGATCAGATCGCGGCCCTTGGCTTTGATCAGAGGTTTCGCAGAATGTGGAATTTTTATCTCACCTCTTGCGCTGCGACGTTTGAAAGTGCCAACTGTGACGTAACCCAGATCACAATATCACGGCCCACATGACGCAAATGAAGATAAATGCCTAGCGCAGCCCGCCTTGTCGCCGCCGTCGGGCTGGCTGTACTGGCGTTTATCGCATCCGGTATGATCATGCCGTTGATGCCCGAAAGCACGGATTTCGGGTATTTCACGATCGTGAACATGGTGCTGGGCGTGCTGTGCGGATGGTTCGTGATGGGAAAACGGGCAGGGCGGGGCACCACGGCCGCGATCAATAACGGTTTTACCGGCATGGTCAGTCTGGTGTTCTGGGGATTGTTTGTGCAGGGCTGCAACGAAATGGTGCGCCTTGCGATGCGCAACCGCTATGACAACGCGTTCGAAGCGGTGATCGCGATTTTCGAATTGATGGCGGAATACGGTATGGTGCTGCTGAACGGGCCGCTGATCCTTGTACTGGTGTTTGGTGGCGTGATCGTTGGACTGCTGACCGAACATGCGTCGCGGAAATGGCGCTGACGGTATGATTTCATTCTTTTGTTACGGCACGTTGCGGCATTTGCCGCTGCTCAAGATCGTGTTGGGGCGTGATCTTGGGACGTTGGACATGGCGGATGCCGTGCTGCCCGATCATGCGGTGTACTGGGCCAAGGATCAGACCTTTCCGATGATTGTTGCGCAGGCCGGTGCACAGGCGCAGGGCCTGTTGATCCGTGGGCTGAGCGATGAAGATGTGGCGCGGCTGGATTTCTACGAATCCGGTTTTGATTATGATCTGAGCCCGGTGCATGTGCTGCCGGAGGGCGGCGATGCCGAGCCGGCACAGGTGTTTTTTCCCGATGTCTCGCTATGGGCACCCGGTGCGCCGTGGTCGCTAAGCGCATGGGAAGAAGGGTGCGGGCCGCTGGCCACCACGGCCGCGGTCGAGGTTATGGATTATTTCGGCGTCAAATCCGACGACGCGATTGGCCACATGTTCCCGATGATACAGGCCCGCGCGGCCGCCCGTCTGAACGCGGCCAAGGGCACGCCTGTCAGTCCCAGCGGCTTGAGCCGTACGGATGTCCGGATTTCAGAGCACCGGCGGGCTTATGCGGATTTCTTTGCGCTTGACGAATATGATCTGTCGTTCCGCCGATTTGACGGATCCGAAACAGGCAATGTCAAACGCGCGGTGTTTATGGGCGGGGACGCGGCGATTGTTCTGCCTTACGATCCGGTGCGCGATGTGGTCTTGCTGGTGGAACAGATGCGCATGGGCCCGCTGGGACGCGGTGATCCTGATGTGTGGCAGCTTGAACCTGTCGCCGGGCGGCTGGATGCCGGGGAAACGCCACAGGAAACCGCCTATCGCGAGACACTGGAAGAGGCGGGGGTAGAGCTACAGGCCCTTGAAAGTGTTGCAGATTGTTATCCGTCCCCGGGGGCATCCAGCGAGTTTTTCTATATCTATATCGGCCTTGCTGATTTGCCGGAAAAGACAACAGGCACCGGCGGGCTGGACAGCGAGAACGAGGATATCCGCGTGCATCTGGTTGGATTTGAGGCGCTGATGGCGATGCTGGAGCGGGGCGAGATCAGGAACGCGCCGCTGGCGCTGGCCGCGCTGTGGCTGGCGCGGCATCGTGATCGTCTGCGAAACACCGCCTGAGCCCGTCAATGGCTTGAGGTCGCGGCGGCGCGCGGGTACATCTGGTCAAGGCGTCAACGCCACTGAATATTCGAGGACGTATCATGCATATTGCATCAGATCTGGCCGGGGCGATCGGCAACACTCCGTTGATCCGGTTGAAACAGGCCAGCGAGGCAACCGGGTGCGACATACTGGGTAAGGCCGAATTCATGAACCCGGGCCAGTCGGTCAAGGACCGCGCGGCGCTGTTCATCATCAAAGATGCGATTGCGCGCGGTGATTTGAAACCGGGCGGCACGATTGTCGAAGGGACGGCAGGCAATACCGGCATCGGTCTGGCGCTGGTCGGTGCTTCGATGGGGTTCAAGACGGTGATCGTGATGCCGGAAACCCAAAGTCAGGAAAAAAAGGATATGTTGCGCCTGATCGGGGCCGAACTGGTTCTGGTGCCCGCGGTGCCATATCGCAATCCGAACAATTTTGTGCGCTATTCCGAGCGTCTGGCGCGCGAGCTGGCCAAGACGGAACCCAACGGCGCGATCTGGGCGAACCAGTTTGACAATGTGGCCAACCGGCAGGCCCATATCGAAGGCACAGGGCCGGAAATCTGGCAACAGACCGATGGTAAGGTTGACGGTTTCATCTGTGCGGTCGGATCGGGCGGTACGCTGGCCGGTGTCGCGCAGGCGCTGCAACCCAAAGGGGTCAAGATCGGGTTGGCTGATCCGGACGGTGCATCGCTATACAATTATTATACCACCGGTGAACTGGTGATGTCCGAAGGCGGATCGATCAACGAAGGGATCGGGCAAATCCGGATCACCAAGAACCTTGAAGGGCTGACGCCGGATTTCAACTATAACATTCACGATGCGGATGCATTGCCCTATGTGTTCGATCTGCTGGAGGATGAGGGCCTGTGTCTGGGCGGATCGTCGGGCATCAACATTGCGGGCGCGGTGCGTATGGCGCGCGACATGGGGCCGGGACATACGATTGTGACCATCTTGTGCGACTATGGCACGCGGTACCAATCCAAGCTGTTCAACCCTGATTTCCTGCGCGAAAAGAACCTGCCGCAGCCCCGTTGGCTGACGCAGGCCCCGGCCAGTATTCCGGGCGTGTTCGAGGACGTATGAAAACGCTGCGCACCCTTTTTGCGGTCATTTGCCTTGTGCTTTTTGCAGGGCTTGCGATCGCGCAAAGTGGCGGGCCGGATTACGACGCGTGGACATCCACGGCGACGCGCGCCGAGGCGGCGATTGAAGCCAACCGTGCGTCGGTCGACGCCATGGAAGAACTGCGCAAGGAAGTTGTGGCGTTTCGCAAACAGTTTCTGGACGCCCAAAGCATCAACCAGACCCGTATCAGTACGATAAACGCACAGCTTGAATCGTTGGGGCCAGTGCCCGAAGCGGGCGATTCCGAACCGGTTGCGGAACGGCGCGAAAACCTGAGAGCCCAATTGGCGCAAGCCCGCGAACCGGTGATCGAGGCCGAAGAAGCCCATAGCCTTGCCGAAGCGCTTGTTGCGGAGATCGACAAACTGATCCGCGAAAGACTTCGGGAAGATTTTCTGGAACGGTCGCCATCGCCGCTGAAGCTGTCGGAATGGCCTGTCGCGATCGAACATGTTGTGCGGTCCTTGCGTGCGATCGGAAGCGAGGCAAAGGCGGCGCGCGCCGCACCGACACGCACCATAACGACCCACGACAACTTGCTGATGATTATTGTTTTGATTGCGGTCGGGCTTGTCTTGATCGCGCGTGGCGGGCGATGGTCCCGTCTTCTTGGCGCGCGTCTTGCGCTATTTGGCGGCGGCGGTGCGCGGGTCTGGCGGTTTGTTGTCTCGCTCGGGCGGATAATTCTGCCGCTTGTCGGTCTGATGGCCATCGCGCAAGCGATTGTGTTGACGGGGCATCTCGGGCTGCGTGGCACCGCCCTTATCGTGGCCATTCCGGCGTGGGGCGCGATCATCCTGTTGTTCCGCTGGTTGTGCGAACAGGTGTTCGGAAAAGACGACGACGACGCGCTTTTGAACCTGCCGCCGCAAAACCGGTCCGAGGCGCGGTTTTACGGCACATTCCTTGCCATTCTGATCGTGTTGCGCAGCTTTTTCGAAATGCTGTCAAATTTCGAAAGGTTTTCCCCGCAGATCGAAGCAATCCTGTTTTTCCCGCAGGTTCTGTTGGCTGGATTGGTGTTTTCCCGACTGGGCCAGATTTTGCGCAATATCCCGAAACCGGACGACGCAGTGGAAGGATCGCAAAAAAGCAATGCGGAATGGCTGGCGCGTAACCTTGGCACGGCCATGATGGCCATCGGTATCGCGACGCCGATCCTTGCCGCATTCGGTTTTACCGCGGCCAGCAAGGGTGTTATTTTCCCGATGATCGCAACCACTTGGGCGCTGGCCTTTGTGCTGGTGCTGAACCGCTTGGCCACCGATATTTATGTTTGGGTCTCGGGCAAGGGCGAAGCAGGGCGTGACGCGCTGATACCTGTGCTGTTCGGGTTCACCCTGACTTTGGCGTCGCTCCCGTTTCTTGCGTTGTTCTGGGGCGCGCGGGGCGTTGATCTTTATGAATGGTGGTTAAAGTTCCTCAAGGGCTTTTCCGTCGGCGGGGTCCAGATTTCGCCATCGGCGTTTTTGACCTTCGCAATCGTTTTTGCCATCGGCTATTCGATCACCCGCGTGATCCAAGGCACAATGCGCAACACCGTACTGCCCAAAACCCAGATTGATACGGGCGGGCAGACGGCGATTGTTGCTGGGTTGGGATATGTCGGAATTTTCATTGCTGCCGTGGTGGCAATTACAACGGCCGGTATCAACCTGTCGTCGCTTGCGATTGTGGCCGGTGCGCTGTCTGTTGGGATCGGTTTCGGACTACAGACCATTGTTCAGAATTTTGTGAGCGGGATCATCCTTCTGATCGAACGCCCGATTGCCGAAGGCGACTGGATCGAAGTGAACGGCCAGATGGGATATGTGCGCGACATATCGGTGCGGGCAACACGGATCGAAACCTTTGACCGCACCGATGTGATCATACCCAATGCCGATTTTGTCAGCGGTACGGTCACGAATTATACGCGGGGCAATACGGTTGGTCGGGTGATCGTCAAGGTTGGCGTGGGCTACGGCACGGATACAAAGCGCGTGGAAGGCATTCTGCGCGAGATTGCAAATGCGCATCCCATGGTGCTGGCCAACCCGGCCCCGAATATCGTGTTCCACAATTTTGGCGCGGATTCGCTGGAGTTTGAAATCCGGGCGATCCTGCGCGATGTAAACTGGGTGTTGTCGGTCAAATCCGATATGAACCACGAAATCGCGAAACGCTTTGGCGAAGAAGGCATCGAAATTCCGTTTGCCCAACGCGATATCTGGTTGCGCAATCCAGAAGTGCTGACCCGCAGCGAAAGCTGAAAGCGCGGGTTTGCCCCTATTTTCCCTGCTGGGCGGACCGGTGCGGCGCGGAGGCGTCGATATCCATATAAGGTTCCGGATCGGGCAACCCTTCGCGTGACAACAGGATCGCAACCGGGCGCAACACTTGAAACTGGCCGCAGATAATCATGCCCGCCACCATGATCGGGACCGACAGGAACATGCCCGGAATGCCCCAGACCGCCCCCCAGAACGCCAGCGACAGAATGATCCCGAAAGAGGACACGCGCAATGTGCGCCCTGTCAGAAGCGGATCGATCACATTGCCAATGACGAACTGCAAAATCGCAACGATCAGGAAAATGGCGAATGTCGCCCCTGCATCACCCAGTTCGACATAGGCGACGAGTGTGACAAGCAGCGTGGCCACGATAGACCCGACCGACGGAATATAGTTCAAAACAAAGGTCAGAATGCCCAGTGCGACCGCCAGTTCGAGGCCAAAACCGACACTGACAAACCCGACCAGCGTACCGGTGACTGCCCCGACAGATGTTTTGACCAACAGATAATAGTTCACGTTGTGCATGATCGATGCGATTACCTTGCGCACCTGTTGTGCCCGCGACGGATCGCGCAGCATATTGTCCAGCTTGGCCCCGAACCAGATCCGTTCGACAAACAGGAAGCCGACAAACAGAATGACGATCACGGTGGCGGACATCAGGTTGCCTGCCTGTCCTGCAATGGTGCGCAGGTATCCCGACACCTTGATCGAGCCAAGCGATTGCAGGATCGAGGCCTCGACCTCTTCGCCCATCCAGGCGAACAAGGACGCGATGGCGGCAGGCGCGCTTTCGGAGATGCGCAATGTGGTCATCAAAACCGGGTTTACCTGACTAAGAAGGATCGATGTCAGGATCAGCAACGAGGCCGAGATAATGGCAAGACCGCCCAGACTGGCCAGCCAGTTGGGAATGTGCAGCGGGCCGATGCGCTGACGGGCGATGAAATTGATCACATCGCTGGTCAGGCTGAAAATGATAATCGCGACAACCAGATTGATCAGCAGAAACCGCGATTGCACCAGCACCTCGCCTGCGACGGCACAGGCGATGATCACCAGTGCAATGGCCTGCACGGTGCCGGTATCGACGCGACGCCGCGATGTTGGTTCGGTGCGGGGCGGCGAAGTGGCCGGATCAAGATCGTTCATAACGCGCCGGATGTCCTATAGTCTGGTTTTACCGCCATAAGGCTACTGGAAAGCACTGCATGAAACAATCGTGCGATTGTTATGCGCTTGGCCCTTGCAATTGCAATGCTGGCTGGTCTAATCAGCGTCCCACGGACAGGTGGCCGAGTGGTCGAAGGCGCACGCCTGGAAAGTGTGTAGGCGGGAGACCGTCTCCAGGGTTCGAATCCCTGTCTGTCCGCCACCTTATTTTTTCTGAAGTATCCGGATGTCGCCGCAAGCACAGCGGCTATTGCCGTGTGCGCCCTTCGATCACTTCAGACGGCAGGGCCCCGTATGATTTCCTGTAAAGCTCGCTGAAGCGGCCGAATTCGGAAAAGCCGTTCAGGCTTGCGATTTCTTTCACGGTTGTCTTGTCGCTGTCCTTGGCCGACAGAAGGTCGTGTGCGCGCGCAAGCCTTACCTGTTTTGCATATCGTATCGGCGTTCTGCCGGTCATCTGGCAGAATGCCTGTGTCAGGGTGGGGGCGCTGACGCCGCAAACATCGCACAGGTCTGCGATACGAAGGGCCGTGTGGGCATGTTGCAGAATATGGCGCTGCGCGGTTGCAAAGATGTCGTCTGCACGCTTTGGCGGCGTGATGCGCGAAGCAGGCGCAGACAGCAGGGCGGCAGCCAATGCCGATGCGACCGATTGTTCGACCGAAATGACACCTTCGAACATATTGGACGCGTAGATCGCCTTCAGAAAGGCATCTGCGGTTTGCTCGTAGGTCTTGGGGCTGAGCTGAAACACGCCTTTGGGAATATCGGCTTCGTCTGGTGTGCAACCGCCAAGTGCGCCGAGCATCTCAAGAAGAAAAGAGGTTTCGACCCCCCCGGCGATCAGGTTCCGGTTGGGGGCGTAGATTTGCGTTTCATCCAACCCGAAGTTTATAAAAAGTGCCCGCTTGCCGCCTGAAACGCCGTTGACTGTCCAGCTTTCGGATGGCGCCAACGGCAGGGTGAACGTGACCAGGTTTTTCGGCTGCCCTGTCCGCACGCAAGCCTCGTGCGGAAAGCGGGTATGGGCTATGACGACCCGTTCAGAGGTGCAGCCCATGATCTGATCGATCCCGTCAGCATGTACATACTGCACGATCTGGCCGTCCATTATGCCATCATTGACCATGGACTGAAACGAAGTGGAAAACCGTCGGAACCCGGCACTTTCTACAAAAAATTCGGTTTTCTTTATTTTCTGCATAGCGAAGTGATTTCTGAATTTCGGGTTTTTGGCTTAAAAAATCAATAACCTAACAAAATAGGAGTGCTCCATGAAATTTCCACATCTTTCGATCATGTTCGCTGTCGCCTGTGCCAGCCCGCTTGCTGCGCAGGACAATGATGCGACGCCGATCCTTATCACCAATGTGAATGTCTTTGATGGAGTAAACGAAACACTCATCGAAAATGCAAATGTTGTCGTGACAGGCAATCTGATCTCGCAAATCTCGACCGAAGATGTGGCCGTTGCCGGTGGGACGGTCATTGATGGTGGCGGGCGCACGTTGATCCCCGGGCTTATCGATGTGCACTGGCACACGCTTTATTGCTGCAACCCGCAAAGTGTCGTGGTGACAGGCGACATTCTTGAGGTGGCGATACGTGGTGCCCATGGGGCCGAAGGAACGCTGATGCGCGGGTTCACATCCGTGCGCGATGTGGGCGGCAACTCCTTCGCGATCAAACGCATGATCGATAGCGGAGAACTCAAAGGGCCGCGCATTCTGCCATCGGGTCCCCCGGTCACGCAGACCGGCGGGCATTTCGATTACCGCCCCTATCAGGCGGTGCCGACCAATTCGGCAAATTCGCAATGGTATTGGTACAGTGTCGGCCTGATGGCGATGGCCGATGGCGTGCCCGAAGTGACCAAGAAGGCGCGCGAGATCATGCGCATGGGGGCGACACAGCTCAAGATTTCCACCGGTGGGGGCGTTTCATCTACCTATGACCCGCTTGACGTGCGCCAGTATACCAAAGCCGAGATCGAGGCCTTTGTGGAGGTGGCAGACACTTACAACACCTACGTCGCATCGCACACGTTTACGGATGATGCCGTGCGCATTTCGGTCGAGGCTGGTGTGAAATCTATCGAACACGGTTTTCTGATGAGCCGCGAGACCATGGAACTGATGCGCGACAATGATGTGTGGCTGTCGGTGCAGCCGCTTCTGGATGACGAGGATGGGTTTTCGTTTGACGATCCGGTCAGCCAGCAAAAGTGGATCGACGTCACCAACGGCACCGATTTCACCTACACGACGGCCAAGGACGTCGGTGTGAAAACGGCCTTTGGAACCGACATCCTGTTTGATCCGGCATTGGCGGAACGGCAGGGCGCATTCCTTGCCAAATTGCAACGGTGGTACACACCGTTCGAAGTGCTGGAGATGGCGACCTCGACCAACGCCGAATTGCTGGAACTGGCCGGTCCGCGCCATCCCTATCAGGAAGGCCCGCTGGGTCAGATCGTGGAAGGCGCGTATGCCGACCTGATCCTTGTGGATGGCAACCCGCTGGAAGATATCGACCTTATCGCGGACCCGCATGAAAACTTCGATCTGATCATGAAAAACGGCGTGGTTTACAAGAACCAGATTGACTAGGCGGCGCGGGCGCTTGGGCGCAAACGGCTTTTGAGGTTGAGGGCTGTTTTCACCATAGCCTGAGCGCTTCTTTATGGCACCGGAACGGATCGGTCATTGATCCTGTTCGGCAGCGCTGCGTGATTGGATACATCTGCCGCTTCTAGGTTGGCGGAGTGGAAAAACATGGCTTGTTGCACGCGTTCGCGGTTGCGGTGGCGATCAAGGTTTTTGACACAGTGCTGAATATCAATGCGGCACCTTGGCCTTGTTCAAAAGGGTAGAACACAATGAATAATGAAATGATTTTCCCGAAAACAAGCGGCGCGGGGATGGCCGCACAGACGGATCAAGCCAGTTCGTTTCTATGGCTGTTGCGGTGTGTCTTGCCCGCATCTGTCACGGCTTTCATGGCGCTTTCGAACGCCGCGCTTGCACAGGATACCGCCAGTGGCCAGATTGCGCAAAACAGGGCGGATGGCACTGCGGCGGCGAACGAGGAAGCGATCAACAACGGGACCAACCCGACGCTTCTGACCACGCAGGCGGTTGTTCAATTCCAGTACAATGAAATCGATAGCAATCTGGATTCGGACCTGCTGGAGTTTCAGTACACGCAACCCATTGGTGACGGGAACAAAGCCTTCCGGTTTACCGTGCCATTTGCAAACAGCCCGTTTGATTCCGCGATGGATGTGGGTGACATCAGCATCACCTTTGTCGATGTCTTTTATCTGACCGAACAGAACGGGGCCGCATACACGGCCGAATTGTTCCTTGATACCGCCAACCGGAGCGACAACGGGTACGGTCAGTTCGCGCTGGAAACATCTGTTTTTTATGCGTTCTTCTTGAAGAATGGCGGCATTTTCGCGCCTGCTTGGGTGCAGACATTTGGTTTGGAAGGCGGAAGCAGCAGTGGTGCAAAGCTGAACCAGACCACGTTTGATTTCTACTATGTGCCCAAGTTGGCAAACCCGAAATACTTCATGACTTTTGATCCTGCGATTATTCATGACTGGGAAAGCGATGATACATTCGGCAGCTTGCAAGTCACCATGGGCATGTTGACCGGGCGGCTTTTCGGCGGTGACAGTCAGGTTTTCATCAAACCGGGCGTGCTTTTCGGCGGCGATGCACCGGCCGACTGGTCACTGCAGGTCGGGTTCAAGGTCCTGAACTTCTGATGTGATGCGAAGAAACGCCGGGCAAGAGCCGCCGCCCGGTGAGAGGTTCGAAGGAAATTTGGTGCAACCGGTCAGACAGGGAAAACAGTTTTTGAGGTACAACGAAATGAATGAAGTAAAAGCGTTCCATCCCTCTGAAGTGACCAAAAGGATCAGGCGCTCTGTCGCCAGCGCCTTTGCCTGCGCGGGCGCTTTCAAATCGGTGATACCGGGTGTTTTCGCCGCGATGGTCTTTACGGCGGCCATCGCCGATGAAAGCGCTGTGGCTATTGCCGAATTCGAGGGCACAGTTGTACCCGCGAGAGAGGCCGAGATCACGCCCATCGTCAGCGCATGGCTGGACAGAATAGCCTTCGAACCGGGCCAGATGGTCGAGCAGGGGCAGGTCTTGTTCGAATTCCACAAGCCGCCTGCCGAATACCGGTTGCAACTCGCAGAGGCTCAACTAGCTGCGGCGCGCGCGCAATTGCTTGAGGCCATCGCCGACGTCAAGCGTGCAGAAACGCTGCAGGGTCGGAATGTCGTTTCGGCAGTGGATCTTGAAAAAAGTGAAGCGTTTCGCGATGTCGCGGCCGCGAATGTCGCTCAGGCCGAGGCCAATGTGGGGCTGGCGGGACTGGGTGTCATGCAGATGACACAAAAAGCGCCCTTTGCCGGAGTCATGAGCGCGCCGATGGTGCGTGAGAATGGATGGCAGGATGTGCAAGACGGGGACATCACCATGGCCATTATCACGCAACTTGATCCGATACAGGTCAAGGGCGAGGTGCCCTATGATGTGTATGCCGCGCGACAAAAACAGTTTGCGTCAGATGCGGCATTGGCCGAAGGGCTCGTCCTATCGCTCGTGCTGCCTGATGGAGAGCCGTATCCCCACACGGGCCAATTGGTGTCGGGTGGCTACACGTTTGAAGAAGAGACCCAGAAAATCACGATTTGGGCTGAATTTCCCAATCCCGATCTATTCTTGCGCCCGGGGCTGAAAGTGAAAGTTCTGTCAAAGCTGAAACAAGACTAGTGCTGCCACGTCGGTGCGCGGCCTGTGCGCCGCAGGTCATCCAAACAAAGAAGGAATATACCATGTTTAAGAAAACCGGACTCGCCGCAGTCTCTATTCTTTTCGCGTTTTCATTACCAGCTTTTGCACAGGATGATGCCGATGCCGGAACACTGATTGTCGGCGCACGTATCTTCGACGGTGTAGGTCCCGACCTGATCGAGGGGCAGGATGTGCTGGTGCAGGACGGCATGATCGCCGCCATCGGGGCCGGTTTGGATGCGCCCGAGGGCGCCACGGTGATCGATGCGGAGGGGCGCGTGATGACGCCCGGCTTTATCGACATGCATTATCATCTTAGTCTTTGCACGGTGCCGGTGGCCGACATGGCCGGCTCCTACGCGCCTGATCTGGATTACATCGGGATCAAGGCCTCTCAGGCGGCAGAAGACGCGCTGATGCGCGGCTTTACCAGCTTGCGCGATGTGGGCGGGGCCTCTTGGGGGGCAAAACTTGCGGCGGACCGGGGCGAGATCGCGGGCCCGCGTGTCTGGCCGTCGTTGCGGGCGATTTCCCAGTTTGGCGGCCATGGCGACGCCAATCCGCGTTTCATGAACCCGCGCGAGTTTGGCGGGCCTGAAAACAATCTGGAACGCCTTGGCTACAGCCGGATTGTCAATGGCCGTGACGAAGTGCTGGTGGCAACCCGCGAACAGCTCAAGCGCGGCGCAAGCCAGATCAAGATGCACCTTGCCGGTGGCGTCGGCACCGAGTTCGACCCTATCGACGGGCGGCAATTCATCCTTGAGGAAATCGAGGCAGCCGTAGAGGTGGCAGAGGGCTTTGGCACTTATGTCACCGCCCACGTCTATACCGTCGACGGGATCAAGCAGGCGATCGAAGGCGGGGTGCGCTCCATTGAGCATGGGAATCTGATCGACGACGAAATTGCGCAGCTTATGGTAGATAATGACGTCTGGCTCAGCCCGCAGGTACTTGTTTACCGCACCTTTTCACCGGATCTTGGGCCGGTGCGTCTGGCCAAGGGCCGGATGGTCGAAGCCGGGCTCGACAGCATGTTTACGTTGGCAAAAGAATACGGGATCAAGACTGTGTTCGGCACCGACGTCGTCGTGAACCCGCAAGCCTGCGCCGATCAGAACAAGGAATTCGGCGCCCGGCTTGACTGGTTCACGCCCGCTGAAATTCTCACTCAGGCGACGGCCAACTCGGGCGAACTCTTGCAACTTTCCGGTGATCGAAGCCCATATCCGGGCGTGGTCGGGCGCATCGTTGAAGGTGCCCACGCTGATCTGCTGCTGATCGACGGCAACCCGCTGGAAGACGTCACGATCCTTGAAAACCACGCGGACGTGCTTGATCTCATCATGAAGGCGGGCGTGATCTACAAGGACACCATGTGATACCATGCTGCCTTTTGCCCTGACTGTCCTGCGCTTTTTGAAAGCGGTCTATCGTTCCTGGTCCGACGAGACGTTTCGGGCCGGGCTTGCGGTGGCGAGCCTGATATTGATGTCCGGCACGATCTTCTATCGCACGGTCGAAGGGGGGTCATGGATCGACAGCCTGTATTTTTCGGTCACGATCATGTCGACGGTCGGATTGGGCGATTTCGGCCCTGCCACACAGTTCGGCAAGGTGTTTACCGTGTTCTACATCTTCGTGGGGGTCGGCGTGTTTGTGGCGCTTTTTGCGCAGTTTGCACGTGCTTTGGTTTTTGACCCTATGAAAGCCAGATCGCCCGACCCGGAGGATCGTCAACCATGATGCACGCCGACAGGACCAACAAAGCAAGAAAGGCCAATACGATGACCAAAGCTTCCCGTTCTACGCAAAATCCAAGCCGCCGCCGCTTTCTGGAGTTTGTTGCGGCGTCGCCCCTGTTGGCGGCAGGGGCCGGGCCTGCGCTTGCGGAGCTGATCCAGAAGGCCGAGGATTTGCCCGCTGACAAGATGTGGCTTGATCTGGTCGAGGGCCTGATCGCGTCGCCAGATGAGGCGGTGAACATTTTTGATTTCGAAGCGGTGACCAAGGTGCGGCTTCCGCCAGCCCATTTCGGCTTCCTTGCCTCGGGGGTAGGGGGCGAAGAGACGCTGCGCGCCAACCGCGTGGCATTCGAAGATTATGTGTTAAAGCCCCGACGCCTGATTGATGTTTCCCAACCTGATCTCTCAACGACGGTTCTTGGCGAAACCTTCAGCTCGCCTGTGGGCCTTGCCCCCCTGGGCTCGCAATTGGTGTTCCACCGCGAGGCAGAAGCCGCCACGGCGCGCGCTGCAGCGACTGGTAATCACCTGCAAATCCTTTCGACCCAGACCAATACCGAACTGGCAAGGGTGAACGAAGCGCGTGGCAAACCCGTCTGGTTCCAGCTTTATGCCAGCGATTCCCGGATCTGGCGCGGCAGAGGATCCGCCACGCAGAAGAGGCCGGTTGCCCGGTTCTGGTCGTCACGGTCGATCTGGTTGGCAAACGGGTGCTGGAGACCAAGAACCTGTTGCGGCGCACCGACACGCGCGACTGCAAGATGTGCCACGGTGCGACAACCATGGACGAGCGTGTGCGGTTCCTGCCCATGTATCGGGATTTCGATCTGACCGGAGTGCGCAACCCGATGGATCCGTCAATGACATGGGATACACTCAAACGGTTGCGCGACGGCACGGACATGAAGGTTGTGATCAAGGGCCTGCTGACGCCTGAAGACGCGGCAATTGCAGTCGCCCAGGGCTTCGACGGGATCGTTGTGTCCAATCACGGCGGGCGCGCGGACGAGTCCGGACTGGCGACGATCGATGCGCTTCCGGCCATCGTCAGTCAGGTCGCGGGCGCCGTTCCAATCATTGTTGATTCAGGGTTCCGGCGCGGCTCTGACATTATAAAGGCGCTGTGCATGGGCGCCGACATGGTGTGCGTCGGGCGCCCTTACATCTGGGGGCTGACGGCTTTCGGCCAGCCGGGGGTAGAGAAGGTTCTGGAACTTCTGGACGCAGAAACACAGGTCATGATGCAACAGGTTGGCGCAGCACGCGTTGCAGATCTGGACGCTGCAATGGTCGGGAGATCCTGAATGATCTTGCACGACGGTTTCATGGTGCACACAGCCTCCGACACGGTGCTAGGAAAGCTGCGCGCCGTGTCTGGGTCATTCGCGGGCGGTGGCACCTTTGAGTTCCAGCAGCCATGCGGACAGCCGTTTGGTTCAGTTTTTTAGGACCCTGCGCGTTCTGGTATTTCTCGTGGTATTTTCGGCTCTGGCAGTGCTTGCGCCACCGGTTTCGGCCGCTGAAGGCAAGCTTGTTCATTGGGACGAACTTGCGACGTCGGTTGAGCCCTTTGATGACCCGTTTCTTGACATGTCCCTTGAGCAGAAATCCGATCTTCGCGATGTTCTGTTAAGTCGGGAAGCAACCGCGCAGGGCCGCACAGAACCGGCGTTGAGCGAAAAGGCCGATGCCGCGCTTGAACGTCTTGTGGCGGCGGGGCTCGACCCTGATTATCTTCTGGAACAACGTCTTGTCGTGATGGAGCGCCGGCGCGAGGCGGCCACAGGCGTCGCGTCGACATTCCTTGATCAGGAGGTTCTACTTGATGGATATGTGCTACCGCTTCAGTACGAGGCCGGGCGGGTTGTCGAGTTTCTTCTTGTGCCGTGGGTCGGAGCCTGTATCCATACGCCCCCGCCGCCGCCCAACCAGATCGTCCATATCTCTTATCCCGCGGGTCTGGTGCTGGAGCGGCGGTTTGAAGCCGTGCGCCTCAGCGGCCTGCTGCGACACGAACCGGCGGAACACACGCTGTTTCTGATTGATGGCAGCCGCCAGATCCGTGCGTCCTTCAGCCTGAGCGATACCGTGCCGGGTGGCCGCCCGGGCGAGATTGTCGCCGCATCAGCTTTGGATATTCCGGTGCTGGCGCGGGCCCAGATCTGGGTTAACTCCCTGTTTACGTCCGGCATGTCAGCCATTGGCGAAGGCGGATCGATCAAGGCAATATTTCTCGCTGTACTCTTGTCATTCGGTTACGGGGCGCTGCACACGCTTGGGCCGGGGCATGGAAAGGCTGTGGTGGTCTCGTACTTTGTCGGAACGGGTGGCAGCCTGCGGCGCGGCCTGATCATGGGCATCCGAATTGCCGTATTCCACGTGCTGTCGGCCATCGTGGTGGTTTTCCTGCTTGATCTTGCGGTTCGCCAGACAACGGGGGCGGCACCTTCGGATTATCGAGTGATCCGGCTGGGCAGCTATGCGCTGATCATTGTGATCGGCGCGGTTATGCTATGGCAGGCCGTGTCATCGCTTCGGCGGCGCGCGTCCACATCAGGCTCTGGCCTGTCGCAACCTGTGCAGCACGACCACAACCATGACCACGGCAAAAACGGTTGTGCCGCTTGCGCCGCCAGCGCGGCACCGCGGGGAAGCGGATGGGTCGCGGCCGCCGTGGGTGTCGTGCCTTGTACGGGTGCGCTGCTGGTGATGCTGTTCGGGTTGGCGAACGATCTGATCTGGCCTGCGATCTTGATGGTTGTTGCAATATCTGCCGGTATGGCGGTTGCGATGTCGTTACTGGGCGTTGCGGCGCTGTGGGGGCGTGACTGGGCAGAGCGCCGGCTGGCCCCTGACGCGGGCCGCCGTCAACGCTTTGAAACCGGTGCCCGGCTGGCCGGGGCAACCTGTGTGCTTGCTGTCGGTATGCTTCTGTTCGCGGTCACATTTTTTCATGAACCGTTATCGGCGGGCTCTGACAGTGAAATCGTCATGCGAAGCGGGGGCATCGCGGTGCCGGGCGGATAAGATCGCAAGGGCCTGCCGTGATTAACTTGGGTCAATGCGCCCGCGTTTGGTTGCGCATATTCATGGCTTGTGTGGATGGCCGCTGGCGCGGTGGGCCGCGCAGATGGTCCGCCCACCTGTCAGATGAAACGGTGCGTTGTGCGTATATATCATTTTGTATTCCGGTTCTTGGCCCTGACCTGTCTGGTCGGAATGGCGCAGGCGCATCAGATCGACCCCCACAGCGTGTACGAGAAAAACTGTGCCGGATGTCATTCTGCCCATGCCGGCGCGTTTGTTTTCGAAAGTACGGATCTGATCAACGACGCCCTTGTCGGGAAAAGAACCGGAAAACCGGTTTCGGACTATCTGGCAGCGGGGCACGGTGGATTGTCGGATTTGGAAACCGCGGCCCTGATGGAACATATGTCCAGCATCCGGAAATCCGGACGGTTGTTTCAGCAAAAATGCGCGATGTGCCACTCCAACGCGAAAGACCTGGCGCGCGCGACCCTGATCCTGCGGGATGAAACGCTTTGGGGCCGGTATTCAGGCAGGGATATCGCACAGTTTCTGACAAACCATGGCCGCCTGAAACCGGATGAGGTTCCAAAAATGGTTGAGGTCCTGACCCGCCAGCTTGTGACGGTGCCGACACCGTGAACCGGGCAGGGGCCTGATCTGACCAGCCCTGCCTTGACGGAATGAACCTATTTGCCGGTCTTGCCGCGTCCGAACACTTGCGCCAGCACCATCATCACGGATGTCACCACGATCATCAGGGTCGAGATGGACGCGATAGTCGGGTCGATCTGGTCGCGCAGCGCGTTGAACATGTTGCGCGTCAGCGTGGGGTTGTCGCCGCCCGAAATGAACATGGCAATCACCACTTCGTCAAACGAGGTCAGGAATGACAGCAGTGCGGACGTGACAACGGCAAAGCGGATCTGGGGCAGGGTGACTGTTACAAACGCCTTCCATCGGGGGGCGCCCAGACTGCGCGAGGCCAGTTCCTGGTTCATGTCATAGCTTTTCAGGGCCGATCCCGTCACGATCAGGACAAGCGGCAGCGCCAGAATGGTGTGCGCCATCACAAGGCCGGTGACGGTGTAAAGCAGGTTCAGCTTCACATAGGCATAAAACGCCCCGATGGCGATCAGCACCACGGGCACCATCATCGGCGTGATCAGCAAAACAAAGGCGACGCGGATAAACCGGATGTTGCTGGCATGCAGGCCATAGGCCGCGACGACGCCGATCGGGGTCGCCACCAGCATCGTCAGAAAGGCCACCTTGAGAGATGTATACGTGGCCTGCATCCATGAATCGGATGCGAAGTAATGGCGATACCAGCGGGTCGACCATGTTTCGGGCGGGAATTCCAGATATTGGGAATCCGAAAACGACATCGGGATCACGATCAGCGTGGGCGTGACCAGCAACAGCATGGTGATGATGGCGAAGATATACAGCCAAAGCCGTTGCCCGTGCGTGACCTGCGTGTCTGACGCGGGATTGTTCAGCCAGCGCAACATCAGTGTCCGCCCCCTGTCATTTTTTCAAGGTTCAGGAAGCGGGACGCGATCCAAAGCACGCCCCCCGTCAGAACAAGAAGGACAACGCCCAAGGCACTGGCCGCGCCCCAGTTCACGAACAGTTCGATGTTCGAGACGATTTTCATCGATACCATGATCACCTTGCCGCCGCCCAGCACTGCGGGTGTCACGAAGAAGCCAAGACACAGAACAAACACCATAAGCGCGCCGGCAAAAAGCCCCGGTGTGGACAGCGGAAAGAACACGCTCCAGAACGCGCGGCGCGGGCTGGCTCCCAGGTTCGATGCGGCCTTGAGCAGGTCGGTGTCGATGGCGCGCATCGCGCTGTAGACCGGAAGGATCAGAAACGGCAGCATGATATGCACCATCCCGATCAGTGTACCGGTCATGTTGTGCACGATCTTGATCGGTTCGTCCCACAGGCCAAGGCCGATCGCCCAATCGTTAACCAGCCCTTTTTTCTGCAACAGGACCAACCACGCATAGGTGCGCACCAGCAGCGATGTCCAGAACGGCAGAAGCACGGTGATCAGGCACAGGTTCGCAATGCGGGTGGGCAGTTGCGACATGAAATAGGCCAGCGGATAGCCGATCAGCACGCACAGCGCCGTCGTCAGAAGGCTGATCTGGAAGGTGGTTATGAAAATCCGCGCATAAGACTTCCGGTCGATCATGCGCTGGTAATTTTCCAGCGAAAACTGACCGTCCGCGCCGATGAACGACACGTAAAACAGCCAGCCGACCGGAATGACCAGAATAACCATCACCAACAACAGCGCGGGGGAACTGAGCCCGAAGAGTTTGAGCCGTTCCAGTTTTTCGTCGCGGCGCAATCCCTGGGCGTTGATATCGGTTGCTGTCATATCACACGTCCGCGCCATCGATAATCACGGTGTCCCCGGGATCGAGCGCCAGAGTGACGGGGTCGCCAATGGCGGGCAAGCCGTCAACGGTGCCGTCGCGGATGGCCCCGCGCAGGCTGATTTCGGTGCCGTCGGCCAGATTTGCATACATCAGGTAACTGTCGCCCTGATAGACCACTTCGGACACGTTCGCCTTGAACAGGTTTACATCGCCGCCCGCTTTCGCCGCCAGCCGGACCCGTTCGGGGCGCAGCATCAGCGTCAGCGCGGATGCATCGGGAACGGGGCGCGTTGTTTTCAGAACGGTATCGCCGAAGGCCACTGTGGCCCCTTTGCGTGTGACCGGCAAAAATGTTGAATCGCCAATGAAATCCGCCACGAACCGGTTGGCGGGCTGATCGTAGAGGTCTTGAGGCGTTGCAAGCTGCATGATGCGCCCGTGATTGACCACGGCAATCCGGTCGGACATGGTCAGCGCCTCGCGCTGGTCATGGGTGACGTAAACGGTGGTCATCCCCAGTTTTTCGTGCAGGTGGCGCAGTTCGATCTGCATCCGGTCGCGCAGTTTCTTGTCGAGCGCGGAAAGCGGTTCGTCCATCAGCAGGATGCGCGGTTCAAACACAATCGAACGGGCCAGCGCGACGCGTTGTTTTTGCCCGCCCGACAACTGGTCGATGCCACGGTCGCCAAAACCGCCCAACTGCACCGTTTCCAGCGCCCGTTCGACCCGTTCGGCCAGTTCGGCCTTGGGCGTTTTGCGCAAGCGCAGCGGATAGCCGACATTGCCTGCGACCGTCATATGCGGAAACAGGGCATAGTTCTGGAACACCATGCCGACATCGCGCAGATGCGGGGCAAGGCGGATGACTTCGGTGTCACCGAATTTCAGGCTGCCACGGTCGGGGCGGGTAAAGCCGGCAAGCACCATCAGCAATGTGGTCTTGCCCGATCCGGACGGGCCCAGCAGGGTCAGAAACTCTCCGCTTTTGACATCCAGCGACACATCGTCGAGCGCGTGGACCTTACCGTAGGTCTTGGTGACATGGCGCACGGTGATCGGAAGGGCGGCGTTTGGTGTTTGGGCCAATATCTCGTCCTTTTGGTCAGAGGGCCACGGGCCGCGCGTGCAGCCCGTGGCAACAGGTGTCAGGAAGCGGGGATTATTCTGTCAGCATTTCCTGATACATTTCATCTGCGATGGTTTCCCATTTTGCATACCAATCCAGCGATACCGGCAACTGAAGCGCGGCATTGGCCGGTGACGAGGGCAGCATGGCGACCATTTCGGCATCGATCTTGCCCAGATCGTAGGCCGCTTTGTTTGTGGGGCCGTAGGTGATGTAAAGCGGCAGGTTGGCCTGATATTCGGGCTTGGAAATCTCGGCAAGGAACATCATTGCTGTGTCTTTGTTCGGCGCGCCCAGCGGGATGGCGAAACAGTCGTAATCCAGCAGGGCCTGATTGTAGCTGTATTTCACCTGTGCGCCGTCCTTGGCCGCATTGTCGAAACGGCCATTCCAGCCGGTTGTCATGTCGACTTCGCCGTCTTTCATCAATTGCGCGTGTTGCGCGCCCGAGGTCCAGAACACATCGATGTTGGGTTTCAGTTCGCGGATCTTGTTCAGCGCGCGTTCAATGCCTTCTTCTGAATCCAGCACCGAATAGACGTCTTCCATGGCGACGCCGTCAGCCATCAAAGCGGGTTCAAGCGCGCCTGCCACTTTGGCACGGTAAGCGCGTTTGCCCGGAAATTTTTCGACATCCCAGAAATCGGCCCAGCTTTGCGGACCCGCATCGCCATAGGTTTCCGTGTTCCATGCATAGACGGTGGAAAACACGTCGCCGCCAACGCAGTATTTGGAATAGAGCGTCGGGTAGAAATCCGACACGTCGATGATCGAATAATCCAGTTCTTCCAGCAATCCTTCGGCACCGGCGCGCGCGGCAGAGCCTGATCCGCTGGCAACAATGTCAAGCGTGACGGCACCCGATGTCACCTGCAGGCGGACATCGGACATCCCGCCATAGGTTTCTTCCTTGACGACCACGCCGGTGGCTTCGGATGCGGGGACGAACAGCGCCTTGCTTTGCGCCTCCTGATAGGAACCGCCCCAGGATGCGATGGTGACTGTCTTGTCTTGGGCAAGGGCCGGAACGGCAATTAGGGACGCCGCCAGCGTCAGACCGGTTGAAAGCTTCATAATATATCCTCCTTGTTTAATGTCCGCCATATTCTTTGGCGTTGGGGTGTTGCCGGGGGTTGCGCCCGACGGCTTTGGCAAAGGCCGCCGGGGTGTTATTGTCGGTTGGATGCCGCCGCTTTCTGGTATTCGGCGCGGTCCTTGCGCCGGTACCACGCCACGGTCGCAGGCAGGAACCACGGGTTGCCACGATAAAACGGCCGGGTCGGATTGGGCAGGCTGTCTATCGCGGTGCGCCCTTCGGGCAGGCCCAGAACCTTTTGCCCCAGGCGCATGCCCAGATAGCTGGCCATCGATACGCCCGATCCGCAATAGCCCATCGCGTAATGAACCCCGTCATGCACACCGGTATGGGCCAGTTCGTCAAAGGTATAGGCCACCTTGCCCGACCATGAATGGGTGACGCGGTATTTGCCCAGTTCGGGAAAGATACGGCACATGTCGGCATAAAGCTTCGGGCCGCTGACCGCGTTGTTTGTTTCGGTTGCCGACACCCGCCCACCAAACAGGATGCGCGTGCGATCGGGCGAAGGGCGGTAATAATAGATCACCTTGCAGGTGTCGCTGGCGATGCGGTCGGTCGGGAACAGGCGATCCACAAGGTCGCGGGGCAGCGGTTCGGTTGCGATGATATAGCTGCCGATCGGGATGATGCGGCGTTGCAGCCATGGGGTCAGGTTGGTGGTGTACCCATTGGTGGCAACGATGACATCGCGGGCCTTGATCTTGCCTTTGGATGTGTTCAGCACAAACCCGTTTCCGTCCTTGGCAATGTCGTTCACGCGGCACTGGCCGGTGACGTGCGCGCCTGCACGCACTGCAATGTCAAGCAATCCGCGATGATAGCGCGCGGGGTCAAGTGCGGCGTGCTTTTCAAAGACAACGCCGCCGAAATAAACATCCGACCCCAGTTCGCTGCGCTGGTCCTGTCGTGGCACAACGTGGGTTTGGATGCCTTCATGTTTGCGCAGATCATCGGCGTTGCGCGCGATTTCTTCGAAATGGGCCGGCGTGTGGGCCGCGTGATAGCGCCCGCAGCGGCGAAAGTGGCAGTCGATGTTTTCGCCGCTGATAAAATCGCCGATCCAGTCCAGCGCGTGTTCGCCTTCCTTGCGGATGGCGCGGCCGCGCTCTGCACCATAGCGTTTTGTCAGTTTTTCGAGCGACGGTTTGATGCTTGTGCTGATCTGCCCGCCGTTGCGGGTGCTGCAGCCCCAACCGGGATCTTCGGCATCCAGCACCATTGTGCTGCGCCCTGCACGGGCGGTCTGGATCGCTGCATTCAGACCTGTGTAGCCGGAACCGACGATCACGACATCGGCCATGGCCAACGGAACATCGGGCAGGGATGGCGCAGGCGGCAGACCGTCCAGCCAATAAGACGTGTCTTTGAAATTCTTCAACAAAGGCGTATCCGACGTGGTCATCTTTGACGGCTTCCCCAAGCAGTGGCACCCGCAGATGGTCTGGCCGTTGCAAAACAGCAAAGATCAATCTGGTCGCGCAGTCTCTTGACGCTAGAAAAGGCCCTTGATTAAATCAATTTAATATCTGTTATCTTTAGTTTCGATTTATTTATACCAACAAAAAGATCACTGCACAGGAGCAGCTTGGTGCAATTTAAACTGCGGCAACTGGAAGTTTTCGATGCCCTGCTTGAAGCGGGATCGGTTTCGCGCGCGGCAGAGCGGCTGAACCTCACGCAGCCGGCTGTCAGTATCGCACTGTCCAATCTGGAGGCGGATCTTGGATTTCGCCTGTTTCATCGTGAACGGGGATATTTTGCACCCACCGGCGAGGCGATGCTTTTGCACAGCGAAGTGGCGCAAGGATTGCGGGCGATTTCGCGGGTCACACAGCGGGCGGAAGAAATCCGGTCGGGCACCACGGGGACTGTCAGCATCGCGACCAACGGGGCGCTGGCGATCAATTTCCTGCCCGCGCTGGTTGCGGATTATCAAAAGCAAAACCCGGGTGTCGGGATCGAGGTACGGGTGCACAGCTCGCGCCAGATCGCATCATGGGTCGGGGCGCGCCAGATCGATATCGGGCTGATCGATCTGCCTGTTCCGGTCGCAGGTCTGAATGCGGATGTGTATTTGCTGGAATGCGTTTGCGTCATGTCACAGGACGACCCGTTGACCGGAACAGATGTTGTGTCTCCGCGCGCGTTGCAGGGGCGGTCTGTTGTCGGGGTAACTGGTGATCATACGGTCGACCGGCAGTTGGAACGTATGCTGTCTGATACCGGCACAACCGTTACGCGCACGGTGTCGGGATATTTCTTTGCCATTGCACGCAATATCGTGTCGGCGGGCAATGATGTTGCGATTATTGACCCGATCAACGGCAAGGCAGATTTAAACGACGGGGTCACATGGCGCCCCTTTGCCCCGCGTATTGATCACGAACTTGCCGTGATCACGGCCAAAGACAAACCCATCGGGCAGGCTGCGGCCGCGCTGCATGCCCAGATATGCCGTGGATTGGACCTTTATAAATAAACTACCGTTCCCCGTAGGCCGAGCGGTCTGCAACCTGCTGGTAATAGGGAACGCTGTTGTCCTGCGCCGTTGTGTCAAGACAGGCCGACAGAACAACAAGGCATGCGCCAAGACAGGCAAAGCGGAACAGGCTGATCATCGGAATATCCTTTGCTGTATCAGGGGCGCCGCACAGCCGGCGCGGTTTTCCAACAAGATGAAGTGGCGCGCGCCGAAGTCCAGACTGTGTGTTGCCTTTTTCGCCCGCGATTTATCCCCGCCGCCGCTTGCGCCGCCCGCCTGCCGCCCCGTCATCTGCGCCACCGCCCCCCGTGTTGAATGTTGCAGTGGGCAGGGTGACGATCGAATTCAGGATCGGAAAGGGCTCGACAGAGTTCGGAATGGCGCTGGCGTTTACGAAATGCTCTTGAAAGCGGGGTTCGATCGCGGTTTCAATCTTGTGGATGTTGCGCACGGTTTCTTCGATTTCGGCGCGGGCATCGGTGTTCAAAAGCGCGATCCGCGCGCCTGTGCCTGCTGCGTTGCCTGCCGATGTGACCTTGTCCAATGGTGCATCGGGGATCATGCCCAGCACCATCGCGTGCTTGGGGCTGATATGCGCGCCGAACGCCCCCGCCAGAACCACGCGATCCACCTTGTCGACACCGAATTTGTCCATCAACAGGCGCGCGCCGGAATACAGCGCCGCCTTGGCCATCTGGATTTCGCGGATATCGCGGTTGGTGACGGTGATTTTCGGCCCGCCCGTGGTCGACGCATCATAGACCAGATAGGAATAGGTGCGCCCGTCCAGAAAACAGCGGCTGGTGCCGGTCTGTTCCGGTGATCCGATCAGGCCGGGGGCATCGACAACACCTGCCATGCGCATTTCTGCGACCAGTTCGATAATACCGGACCCGCAGATGCCGGTGACGCCGGTTGTCGCAATCGCTTCTTCGAACCCGTCTTCGTCTGACCAGATATCGCAACCGATCACGCGAAAGCGGGGGTCTTTGGTTACAGGATCGATTTCGACCCGTTCAATCGCACCGGGCGCGGCGCGCTGGCCCGAACTGATCTGCGCGCCTTCGAACGCGGGGCCGGTGGGCGAGGAACAGGCCAGAACCTTTTCGGTGTTGCCCAGCAGGATTTCGGCATTGGTGCCCACATCGACCACCAACAGCAGTTCCTTGGATTTGTCCGGCGCTTCGGACAGGGCCACAGCCGCCGCATCCGCGCCCACGTGGCCCGCGATACACGGCAGCAGATAAATCCGCGCCGAGGGGTGAATGTTCAGGTCCAGATCATCGGCGCGCAGGCGCAGGGAATTGGACGTTGCCAGTGCAAACGGCGCTTGACCCAGTTCGAACGGATCAATCCCCAGAAACAGATGGTGCATGACGGGATTGCAGACAAACACCGCATCCACGATCAGCGCCTTGTCAATTTCCGCTTCGGCGGCCACTTGGGTGAACAGGGCGTTCATGCCTTCGCGCACGGCTGTTGTCATTTCTTGCGCGCCTTGGGGGTTCATCATCGAATAGGACACGCGGCTCATCAAATCTTCGCCAAAGCGGATTTGCGGGTTCATGATGCCGGACGAGGCGACAACTTCGCCCGATTGCAGATCGCACAGATGTGCGGCGATGGTGGTTGATCCCAGATCGACGGCAAGGCCGTAAACCGATCCATCGTAATAGCCGGGCCAGATGTGCATGATACGTGGCGCGTTTTCATGATCGCCCAGATGCACGGCACAGGTGACTTTCCACTGTCCCTTGCGCAAAATCGGCTGCATCACCTGTAGAATGTGCAGATCGGCATGTACGTTTTCCAGCTCCCACTGGGATTTCAGCGCGTCTGTCAAACGTTCCATATCACCGGACGGATCGTGCATGTCCGGTTCTGCCACTTCGACATAACACAGCTTGGTCGACGGGTTCATCGTGATCTGGCGCGCCTCGGCGCGTTTGCGCACGACCTGTTTGTGCACCTGGCTTTCCGGTGGCACATCAATCACCACGTCACCCTGCACCGTGGCCTGACAGCCAAGGCGGCGCCCGTCGATCAGGCCGCGTTTGGATTTGTAACGCTCTTCAACGCTGTTCCAGTCCGACAGGGCGTTGTCCTTGACGGTAACGCCGTGTTTGGAAAATTCGCCATAGCTGGGCGTAATCTGGCATTTGGAACATATTCCGCGCCCGCCGCATACAGAATCCAGATCGACGCCCAACTGGCGCGCCGCTGTCAGGATGGGCGTGCCCACGGGAAACTTGCCACGTTTGCCCGAAGGCGTAAAAATTACCAGAGGATCGCTCATGCGCGGGGTCGTCCTTTTGCCAATGTTGGCCAGACAATAGGCGACCCTGCGCCAAGGGAAAGGCGGCTTGCGGCAAAATCAGGTTTGGTCGCGGCATTTTTTGAAAATTCGCCGGAAAGGGCGATCCCTTGGGGCAGGGATATGGATGATCCCCAAGATATATACATGGCCTCTTTTACGCAGGTGCGATCCGTGTCATAGGGTGGCCGCCAAACGAGCTATCCATGGAGAGTTGTGATGGAGATTCGCGAGGCCCTTACCTTTGATGATGTTCTGCTGGTGCCGGGGGCGTCTTCGGTCCTGCCTGCGGGGGCAAATACAAGCACACGGGTGACGCAGGCGATTGCCTTGAATATTCCGTTGCTCAGCAGCGCGATGGATACCGTCACCGAAGGCCGCATGGCGATTGCCATGGCGCAGGCGGGCGGCATGGGCGTGGTGCACCGAAATCTGGATATCGAGGCACAGGCCCGCGAAATCCGGCGTGTGAAACGGTTTGAATCCGGTATCGTCTACAATCCGATCACCCTGCGCGCCGATCAGACGCTGGCCGATGCCAAGGCATTGCAAGAGCGTTACAGCGTGACAGGCTTTCCCGTGGTGGATGAAACCGGACGGGTCGTGGGCATTGTGACCAACCGCGACATGCGCTTTGCCAGTGATGATGCCACGCCCGTCAGCGTCATGATGACCACCGACAATCTGGCGATTCTGAACGAACCGGCAGACCGCGAAGAGGCGATCAGCCTGATGAAGGCGCGCCGGATCGAAAAACTGCTGGTCACCGATGGCAAGGGCAGTCCTGACCGGACTGCTGACCCTGAAAGACACCGAACAGGCCGTGTTGAACCCGACTGCGTGCAAGGACGAGTTGGGCCGCTTGCGGGTGGCGGCGGCCAGCACGGTGGGGGATGCGGGGTTTGAACGCTCGCAAGCGTTGGTGGATGCGGGCGTGGACATGATCGTGATTGATACCGCGCATGGCCATTCCGAAGGGGTTGCGCGCGCTGTGGAACGGGCCAAGACGCTGTCGAACGAGGTGCAGGTTGTCGCCGGCAATGTCGCCACGGGCGAGGCGACGCGCGCCCTGATCGGCGCGGGGGCGGATGCCATCAAGGTTGGCATTGGCCCGGGTTCGATTTGCACCACGCGGATGGTGGCCGGTGTCGGCGTGCCGCAACTGACGGCGATCATGGATTGCGCGGCGGCGGCGGGCGATGTTCCGGTGATCGCGGATGGCGGCATCAAGTTTTCGGGTGATTTCGCCAAGGCGATTGCAGCAGGCGCATCCTGTGCCATGGTCGGATCGATGATTGCGGGCACCGATGAAAGCCCGGGCGAAGTGATTCTATATCAAGGCCGTAGCTTTAAAAGTTATCGCGGAATGGGATCGCTGGGCGCGATGGCGCGCGGATCGGCGGACCGGTATTTTCAAAAGGACGCCGCCAGTGACAAACTGGTGCCCGAAGGCATCGAAGGCCAAGTGCCCTACAAAGGCAGCGCCAATGCGGTAATTCACCAACTGGTTGGCGGCTTGCGGGCCGCGATGGGATATACCGGCTGCGCCACGATCGAAGAAATGCGCAACAACTGCACCTTTGTGAAGATCACCGGCGCGGGCCTGAAGGAAAGCCATGTGCATGATGTGCAGATCACCCGTGAAAGCCCGAATTACCGGATAGGATAAATGTTTATAAACAAAGTTTTGCGCGCCATATATAATGTGAAATCAGGGCGATGACACCCTCTGCGCGCGTGGCGGCTGCCATTGTTGTACTGGATGAGGTGCTGAACGGCGCTGCGGCTGAACAGGCGTTGACATCCTGGGCCAGACGCAGCCGTTTTGCGGGATCCAAGGACCGCGCCGCCATTCGCGATCACGTTTTTGATGCGATACGGTGCAAGCTGTCTTTTGCTGCCTTGGGCGGAGAGATGAGCGGGCGCGGACTTATGATCGGTCAGGTGCGCGCTGCCGGTGATGATCCGGACGCCGTGTTTACCGGAGACGGATATGGCGCACCCGCTCTTGATGAAGCTGAACGCGCCGCCGGACATGCACCGCAAACCGAAGCCGAGCGTTGGAACCTGCCGGACTGGCTGGTCCAGTCGTTCAAGGAATCGCTGGGGGATGTGGCCGAGGACACAGCGTTGCATTTGTCAGAGCGCGCACCGGTTATGTTGCGGGTGAATTTGGCGATGGGTTCGGTGGCCGATGCAATCGACCGGCTTGCAGAAGACGGCATAAGTGTTCAGCCGCATGGTTTGGCCGATACCGCGCTTGTTGTGCGCGACGGAACACGCAAAATCCGGACATCGGCGGCCTATACCGGTGGCTTTGTTGAATTGCAGGATGCCGCCAGTCAGGCGGTTGTGGCTGCATTGCCGGTGCAGGATGGTCAGCGAGTTCTGGATTATTGCGCAGGTGGGGGTGGCAAGACACTGGCCATTGCGGGCCGCGCGCAGGCACAGTTATTCGCCTATGATATCGATCCGGGCCGGATGAAAGATTTGCCGCTGCGCGCTGTGCGCGCCGGGGTGAACGTGCGCATTCTAACCGCGGATGAACTGGCCCAGACCGGCCCCTATGATCTGGTGCTGTGCGATGCGCCCTGTTCGGGCAGCGGTGCCTGGCGCCGGTCACCGGACGGAAAATGGACCCTGACGCCGGAAAAATTAAACGATCTGAATGATGTACAGGACGATGTTCTTGCAAAGGCGGCAGCGCTTGTGGCCGCCAACGGAACGCTGGCCTATGCAACCTGTTCTGTGCTTCGATCTGAAAATCAGGATCGGGTTCAGGCGTTTTTATCCCGTAATCCTGAATGGGTTTGCGCGTTCGAACAGGCATTTCTGCCTTCGCAAGGCGGAGACGGGTTTTACACCGCACACTTGACGCGCGGGTAATTTGAAATCTAAACAACTTAAGGTGGTATTTTGAGGCTGCGCGGCAGCGGTTAAGCGTGGATTAACCGTTGATGACGGTAATGCCCTGACACGATTCGAACTGGCAGGAGTGACGCAGCGTGCTGACACAGACAGATGAACACCACGCCCGGCCTGTCGCGGACGGTGTGTTTGCGCGTTTGCAGCGTGTTGCGGATCAGGCTGTTCGCCAATGCAGCATTCTGTTCGCGACGGCGCTGGTGATCATGGCGGGCGGTGTTCTGCTGGCACCCAAACCGGTGTTGCTGCCGCTTGTCGGGGCGGGGGGAACATTGGCGGCGATCTCGGCGTTGCTGCTTGGTCTGGCGCTCTATCACAGGACGGCGCAGGCTACGGCCTACCGTATCCTGACCGATTTCATCGCCAAAGATGCAGCCCCCAGTTTCGTCACCGACAGCGATGGCGTTATCCGTTCTCGCAACGGGGCCGCGCTCGAACGGATGGACAGTTTGGGGTCCCAAACGCTGGCCGGTGTGTTGCGCACCGTTTTCGCAAACCCCAGTGCCGTGCTGTTCCGACTGCAATCCAAAGCGGACTCTGTCGGATCGGCCAAGGAAGATCTGGTAACCCGGCAGGGGCATTACCGGTTGGCGGTGCACGGGGTGGGACAGGGTATGTTTCTTTGGCGGATCGAGGACATTCTGGAGCGTCCGAATGCAGGGCGCGGGGCAGACAGCCTGTCTATTCCGCTGATCACTGTCGGGCGCACCGATGCCGTTTTGTTCATGAACGAAGCGGCGCGCCACCTGATTGGCAGCCGCGTCAAGGCGCTGGATCGTTTGTTTCTTTCGCTGCCCTACACATCCGGCCAACCAAGCCGGATTACAACGGCAGACGGCCCCAGGGATGTGCTGGTGTCTGAGGTGCCCGCAAGCGCGGGCCGTCGCGAGTTGTATCTGGTGCCGATGCAGGTCCAGCACGGCCCGCAGGACTGGACCATGTTTCAGGATCTGCCTGTGCCCCTGCTGAAAGTGGCGCCGGGTGGCGAAATTCTGATGGCGAACACAACGGCAACGACCCTTTTGGGCGGCAAGATCGGCGAAAACACGGTGCTGTCTGACGTGATGGAGGGATTGGGGCGGGCCATTCCCGACTGGCTTGCCGAAGCCGCGCAGGCAAATTCCGCCCCCCGGTCCGAGTTTTTACGACTCACGCGGCGCGACAGGGAGGTGTTTGTTCAAGTCACGCTAAACCGCTGCGTCGAGGCAACCGGCACAGCCCTGATTGCTGTACTGAGCGATGCGACCGAGCTTAAAACGCTGGAGGCGCAGTTTGTGCAAAGCCAGAAGATGCAGGCCATCGGGCAGTTGGCGGGCGGTGTCGCGCATGATTTCAACAATCTTTTGACTGCAATTTCAGGGCATTGCGATCTGTTGTTGCTGCGACATGATCAGGGTGATCCGGATTACAGCGATCTGGTGCAGATCAACCAGAACGCCAACCGTGCTGCCGCTCTTGTCGGGCAGTTGCTGGCGTTTTCGCGCAAGCAGACCTTGCGCCCCGAAGTGTTGGACATGCGCGATACCCTGTCTGATCTGACCCATCTTTTGAACCGTCTGGTCGGTGAAAAAATTACCCTGACCCTGTCCCATGATCCGGTTTTGCAATCCATCCGCGCGGACAAGCGCCAGCTGGAGCAGGTGCTGATGAACCTTGTGGTCAACGCACGGGATGCGATGCCGTCAGGGGGGGAAATCCGCATTGAAACAGAAGGGGTGCATTTTGCCGACATGGTGGAACGCGAACGCGCCCATATTCCGGCGGGATCGTACGTATCGGTCAAGGTTTCGGACGAAGGCACCGGGATCGCCGCAGACAAGTTGCAAAAAATATTCGAGCCGTTTTTTACCACCAAACGCACAGGCGAAGGCACCGGGTTGGGCCTGTCAACGGCATACGGGATCGTAAAGCAGACGGGCGGGTTTATCTTTGTGGACAGCGTGGTGGGATCGGGCACCGCCTTTACCCTGCTGTTCCCGGTTTACGAAGTCGAAGCGATGGCGCCAGCGCCAATCCCCGCAATCACGGCGGCGACACAGCCAAAGCACGGCGAAGGCGTGATTCTGCTGGTCGAAGACGAAGCGCCGGTGCGCGCCTTTGCCAGCCGCGCCCTGCGGTTGCGCGGCTATACTGTGTTAGAGGCGGATTGCGCCGAGGCGGCCCTGAAAACCCTGGAAGACCCCGATGTTGCCGTGGATGTGTTTGTGACCGATGTGGTGATGCCGGGCATGGACGGGCCCAGTTGGGTGCGACAGGCCTTGCAAGACCGGCCGGATGTCAGGGTGGTGTTTGTTTCCGGATATGCCGAGGATTCGTTTGGCGAAAACCAGACACGCATCCCGAACTCGGTCTTCCTGCCCAAGCCGTTTTCCCTGAACGACCTGACGGAAACGGTACACCGCCAATTGCATTAGCTGCCCGCGTCGTGAAGGTGTGATCTGATCAGATATCGTCGGGGTCGCCACGCACGGGAATGCTGTTATAGAGGTCAAATTCCTGACTGCATTTCCGCAGCAAGGCCGCGCGGGTGTCTGCCGACAAGTCCAGCGGCAATTTGGGCGATACGTTTTCAGCCCCCAGACTGATTGAAAGATCAAGGCGGTCTTCCAGAAATGCGCGCAGGCCGGATTGGTCTTCGTAGCGGAACAAATGGGTCACATGGCAGCCGCTGGGGTGGGGTTCCAGAAATTTCGCCTGACTGCCAACATCGGCGAATGCCGGTTTGCGCCCCTTGATGTAGCCTTGCACGAAGTCGTCAAAACTCAGATCAAAGGTTGCGTTGGCCTTGCCTTTCATGAACGGGCGCTGGCGATAGCGGTACCAGCTGCCCAGCCAGCTGACCGGTTCGCGCATGACGGCCAGCAATTCCATCTCGACGTTGCAGGCCTTTTCGAACATCGGGCGAAAAAAGCGGTTGTAGCGATAGACCGGAGCGTGTTTCAGAATCGGCGGATCGGACACCACAATATCGGCATGAGGGGCCAGTGCGGATTGATAGGCGGTGGTTCCGGTTTTAGGCACCGACAAAAAAACCAGACGTTCCTTATAAAAAACAAGCATTTAGTTCCGTCCTTTGGGTTGCCCGAAGATGTGCTGCCTTTTGTAAACCACTCTTTAACGCTTGGTGCAAACAGTAGGGGCAGGAAAAATTTGATTGAAATGTTCTCTTTTTGGTCCCATAAGGAACAAGAGGCGAACATCGGCAGCGATTGCCGCCCGCGTGCGGGTGTGACAGTAAGGGATAGAACAATCATGGCAACGGCAGATCTTTTGACAATGGACAGCAAGAAAAACGCAGACAAGCAAAAGGCGCTGGACAGCGCTTTGGCGCAGATCGAACGGCAGTTCGGCAAGGGCTCGATCATGAAACTGGGCGCGGAAGGCGCGATACAGGACATCAAGGCCAGTTCGACCGGATCGCTGGGTCTGGATATCGCGCTGGGGATCGGTGGATTGCCGATGGGCCGTATCATCGAAATTTACGGGCCGGAAAGCTCGGGCAAGACCACGCTGACGCTGCATTGCGTGGCCGAACAGCAAAAAAAGGGCGGTGTGTGCGCCTTTGTCGATGCCGAACACGCGCTTGACCCGCAATATGCCAAGAAGCTGGGCGTCGATATCGACGAATTGCTGATTTCGCAGCCCGATACCGGCGAACAGGCGCTTGAAATTACCGACACGCTGGTGCGCTCGGGCGCGGTGAACATGGTGGTCGTGGATTCGGTGGCGGCGCTGACCCCGAAATCGGAACTGGAAGGCGACATGGGCGACAGCAGCGTCGGCGTGCAGGCCCGTTTGATGAGCCAGGCGATGCGCAAGCTGACCGGTTCGATCAGCCGCAGCAACTGCATGGTGATCTTCATCAACCAGATCCGGATGAAAATCGGCGTGATGTTCGGCAGCCCCGAAACCACATCGGGGGGCAACGCGCTGAAATTCTATTCGTCGGTGCGTCTGGATATCCGCCGCATCGGCGCGGTCAAGGATCGTGACGAGGTTGTGGGCAACGCCACGCGGGTCAAGGTTGTGAAGAACAAGGTGGCCGCCGCCGTTCAAACAGGTCGAATTCGACATCATGTATGGCGAAGGCATCTCCAAGAACGGCGAATTGCTGGATCTTGGCGTGGAGGCCGGTGTGGTTGATAAATCGGGATCCTGGTTCAGCTATGGCGACGAACGCATCGGGCAGGGGCGCGAGAATGCAAAGCAGTTCCTGCGTGACAACCCCAAGATCGCCTATGCCATCGAAGACAAGATCCGCGCGTCGCACGGGCTTGATTTCGACATGCCCGAAGGCGCCGATTCGGCAGATGAAGACATACTGGAAGCCTGACTAACAACCGGGTCGCGGCGCAGGGCCGCATCCTGACAGGATAAACATCAAACAGGGCGCATGACCGGTGCGCCCTGTTTTTGCGTCCGGGGGCAGTGACCTGTGGACAGCACGCAGGTGGGCGGTTATTTGACGGAAACCGAAATTTTCGCCCAAAAGGGGTGCCGTCCATGCAAACCGTTAACGATATCCGATCGACATTTCTGTCCTATTTCCAAAGACAAGGGCACAAAGTGGTGGACAGCAGCCCGCTGGTGCCACGCAATGATCCGACGCTGATGTTCGCAAATTCCGGCATGGTGCAATTCAAGAACCTGTTCACCGGTCTGGAACATCGCGATTACAGCCGCGCGACGACGGCGCAGAAATGTGTGCGTGCCGGTGGCAAACACAATGATCTGGACAATGTCGGCTATACGGCACGCCACCACACGTTTTTCGAAATGCTGGGCAATTTCAGCTTTGGTGATTATTTCAAATCCGAAGCGATCCCCTACGCGTGGGAGCTGGTGACCAAAGAACTGGGCATCCCGAAGGACAAGCTGACCGTGACCGTCTACCATACCGATGACGAGGCGGCGGACCTTTGGAAAAAAGTCGGTGGGCTGAGCGATGACAAGATCATCCGCATCGCCACGGACGATAATTTCTGGATGATGGGCCCGACCGGCCCGTGCGGCCCGTGTTCGGAAATTTTCTATGATCATGGAGATCACATCTGGGGTGGCCCTCCGGGCAGTCCGGAAGAAGATGGTGACCGGTTCGTCGAAATCTGGAACCTTGTTTTCATGCAATATGAACAGTTTGCGGACGGGTCGCGCACCGATCTGCCCAACCAGTCGATCGATACCGGCATGGGCATCGAACGGGTGGCGGCGCTGTTGCAGGGCACCAACGACAATTACGCCACCGATCTGATGCGCAGCCTGATCGAGGCGAGCGCGGATGCGTCGAGCACCGATCCTGACGGGCCGGGGCGCACCCATCACCGCGTGATTGCGGATCATTTGCGCTCGACCTCGTTCCTGATTGCGGACGGGGTGATGCCGTCCAATGACGGGCGCGGCTATGTGTTGCGCCGGATCATGCGGCGCGCGATGCGCCACGCGCATCTGTTGGGGGCGAAAGACCCGATTATGTATCAGCTGGTGCCCGCGCTGGTGCGCAAGATGGGCGCGGCCTATCCCGAACTGGGGCAGGCGCAGGCGCTGATCACCGAAACGCTGAAGCTGGAAGAAACACGGTTCAAGACCACGCTGGATCGCGGTTTGAAACTGCTGGACGAGGAACTGGCCGACCTGCCAGAGGGGCAGAACCTGCCCGGTGCTGCGGCATTCAAGCTGTATGACACCTACGGGTTTCCGCTGGACCTGACGCAGGATGCGCTGCGCGAAAAGGGGCGCGCGGTGGATACAGACGGGTTTGATACGGCCATGGCCGAACAAAAAGCCAAGGCGCGCGCGGCCTGGTCGGGTTCGGGCGAGGCGGCGGATGCCACGATCTGGTTTGATGTGGCGGATGAACACGGCACGACCGATTTTCTGGGCTATGACACCGAAACCGCCGAAGGCCAGATTGCGGCTCTGGTGGTAGATGGAGCGGCAAAAGATCGTGTGGAAGAAGGCGGATCGGTGCAGATCGCGCTGAACCAGACACCGTTTTATGCGGAAAGCGGCGGGCAGGTCGGGGATACCGGCCTGATCCGGACCGATACCGGCACAGCCGAAGTGATGGATACGCGCAAGACGGCCGGTGTTTTCGTGCATATCGCCAAGGTGATCGACGGCGAAGTGGCCCAAGGGCAGGCGGCGATGCTGATTGTCGATCATGCGCGGCGCACCGCTATCCGTGCGAACCATTCGGCCACCCACCTTCTGCACGAGGCATTGCGCGAAACGCTGGGCGATCATGTGGCGCAGCGCGGATCACTGAACGCGGCAGACCGGTTGCGGTTTGATTTCAGCCACAACGCGGCGCTTAAGCGCCGAAGAACTGGCCAAGGTCGAAGAAGATGTGAACGCCTATATCCGTCAGAACGCGCCGGTTGAAACCCGGATCATGACACCGGATGACGCGCGCGCGTTGGGGGCGCAGGCGCTGTTTGGCGAAAAATACGGTGATGAAGTGCGCGTTGTGTCGATGGGGCGGCAGGACGGATCGGGCAAGGGCAGCGACGGGCAGACCTATTCGCTGGAACTGTGCGGCGGCACCCATGTGCGCCAGACCGGCGATATCGGGGTGTTTGCCCTGCTGGGCGACAGCGCATCCAGCGCGGGCGTACGCCGGATCGAGGCGTTGACCGGCGTGGATGCATTGCGCCACCTGAGCGCGCAAGATCGCCGGATCAACGCGCTGGCGCAGGAATTGAAGGCGCAGGCCGAAGACGTGCCCGCGCGGGTGCGGGCGCTGATGGACGAACGCAAGGCATTGGCCAATGAGGTTGCGCAATTGCGCCGCGAATTGGCGATGGCGGGCGGTGGCGGTGCCGCACCTGCTGTTGAGTCGCATGAAATCAACGGGATACAGTTCGTTTCTCAGGTGCTGTCGGGCGTTACGGGCAAGGATCTGCCAGCGTTGATTGACGAACATAAATCGCGTCTGGGCAGTGGCGCGGTGCTTTTGATTGCGGATGCGGGGGGCAAGGCGGCCGTTGCGGCCGGTGTGACCGATGATATGACCGCACGTGTTTCCGCCGTTGATCTGGTCAAGGCTGCCGTGGCAGAGTTGGGTGGTAAAGGTGGCGGCGGGCGTGCTGACATGGCGCAGGGCGGTGGCCCTGATGCCGCCAAAGCCAAGGCGGCCATTGCCGCCGCAACTGCTGTATTGGAGGGATAGGATGCCAGCACTCTGGATCGCACATGTCACGGTGACCGATGAAGAGGCGTATAGCAAATACGCCGCTTTGGCGACCGAGGCGATTGCCGCGCATGGTGGCAAATTCATCGCCCGTGGCGGGCGGTTCGTGCAACTGGAAGGACAGGCGCGCCCACGCAATGTGGTGGCGCGGTTCCCTTCGGTCGAGGCGGCGGAAGAGTGTTACAATTCAGTGACATACCAGCGTGCATTAAGCCATGCACTGGGCGCGTCCGAACGTGAATTGATGATTCTGGAAACCAGCGAGTAAGGGCGCGGATACACCCGCGCCCCTTTAAGATCAGCCTGCTTTGGACATCCGCTTGCGTTCGTGCGGGTCCAGAAAACGTTTGCGCAGACGGATGGCGTTTGGCGTCACTTCCACCAGTTCGTCATCGTCGATATACGCAATCGCCTGTTCCAGTGTCATGGTGATCGGGGTGGTCAGGCGCACGGCCTCGTCCGTGCCCGATGCGCGCACGTTGGTCAGCTTTTTACCCTTGAGAGGGTTCACTTCCAGATCGTTTTCGCGGCTGTGTTCGCCGATGATCATGCCTTCGTAGATGTCGGCCTGCGCACCGATAAACATGCGCCCGCGATCTTCAAGGTTCCACAGGGCATAGGCCACCGACTGGCCGCTTTCCATGGAAATCAGCACACCGGCACGGCGGCCCGGGATCGGGCCCTTGTGCGGTGCCCAGCCATGGAACACGCGGTTCAGCACACCGGTGCCGCGCGTGTCGGTCAGGAATTCACCATGATACCCGATCAGCCCGCGCGACGGGACCATCGCGATGATGCGGGTTTTGCCCGCGCCGGCCGGTTTCATTTCGGTCAGTTCGCCCTTGCGGGTGCCGGTGATCTTTTCGATCACCGCGCCGGAATATTCATCATCCACGTCAATGGTGACTTCTTCGATGGGTTCCAGCCGTTCGCCGCTTTCGCTGGTCTGAAACAGAACCTGCGGGCGCGAGATTGACAGCTCGAACCCTTCGCGGCGCATGTTTTCGATCAGAACGCCCATTTGCAATTCGCCACGTCCGGCGACTTCAAACGCTTCACCGCCCGGTGTGTCGCTGATTTTGATGGCGACGTTGGATTCGGCCTCTTTCATCAGGCGGTCGCGGATCACGCGGCTTTGGACCTTTTTGCCGTCACGGCCGGCCAGCGGGGAATCGTTGATGCCGAATGTCACGGTGATGGTGGGCGGATCAATCGGCTGGGCGGGCAGGGCGTTCGGTGACCGACGGCGCGACGATGCTGTCGGCCACGGTGGCCTTGGACATGCCCGCGATGGACACGATATCGCCCGCTTCGGCGCGATCAATCGCCTGCTGGCCAAGGCCGCGGAAGGCAAGGATTTTGGTGGCGCGGAAGTTTTCGATCAACGTGCCGTCGCGCGACAATGCCTTGACGGTTTCGCCCGCCTTCAGCGTACCCGATTCCACGCGGCCCGTCAGGATACGGCCGATAAACGGATCCGACCCCAAGGTTGTTGCCAGCATGGGGAACGGTTCATCCATCCGTTCGATCTGTTTGGGGGCGGGCACATGTTGCACGATCAGGTCAAACAGCGCGTCCAGATTCTTGCGCGGACCGTCCAGTTCCATATCGGCCCAGCCCGACCGGCCCGAGGCATACATGGACGGGAAATCAAGCTGGTCGTCATCGGCACCCAGATTGGCGAACAGATCAAAACATTCGTCCAGCGCGCGATCGGGTTCGGCATCGGGTTTGTCGACCTTGTTCAGCACCACAATCGGGCGCAGCCCCAGCGCCAGCGCCTTGGAGGTCACGAATTTGGTTTGCGGCATCGGACCTTCGGCGGCATCCACCAGCAACACAACACCGTCCACCATCGACAGGATCCGCTCGACCTCGCCGCCGAAATCGGCGTGGCCGGGGGTATCAACGATGTTGATGCGCATGCCCTTCCATTCCAAAGACGTGGCCTTGGCGAGAATGGTAATGCCGCGTTCACGTTCCAGATCGTTGCTGTCCATGGCGCGTTCGGCCACGGCCTGATTTTCACGGAACGCACCGGATTGTTTCAGCAATTCATCCACCAGCGTGGTCTTGCCATGGTCAACGTGCGCGATGATTGCGATATTTCGCAGGTCCATTGTCTCTACCTTTTTTCGGAGTTGTCGCGCGCATACATCGCTGCGGTGCAGAAGGCTAGGGGAAAAAGCGTGCAGGGGCTGTGACGTGGCGCGCCGGTCCTAGTGCGATGTTGTTCCCGAAAACACGTGGATCACAACAATTCCGCCAATTATCATCGACAAGCCCAGCATTGCAGGCAGATCAAGCCGTTGGCCGAAAACGATAAAGGCGATCAGCGCGATCGACACGATGCCCAGACCCGACCAGATCGCATAGACGATGCCCACGGGCATGTATTTCAGCGTCACGGCCATCAGATAGAACGACAGCGCATAGGCGATCACCACAATGACCGAAGGCCAGAACCGCGAAAACTGCGCACTGGCTTGCAGCGCGGTTGTGCCGATTGTTTCGGCAACCACTGCGACAAACAGGTAGATATAGTGAACGGGCATGATGCCTCCCTAAAGTGGTAATTCGGTGGTGTCCTTGATCTGTTCCATCACGAAACTGGCCGACACATCCGACAGGGGGACGCGCCGGATCAGGTTCTGGTACAGCCGGTCATACCCCGCCATATCCGCAACCCGCGCGCGGATCAAATAATCAAGATCGCCGGTCATGCGGTAGACACCCAGAATTTCCGGCATCGATTGTGTGGCCGCCGAAAATGTGCGCAGCCAGTTGGGTTCGTGTGAATTGGTGCGGATCTGCAGGAACACCATCAGCCCAAGGCCCAGTTTTTCCGGGGCCAGCAGGGCCACGCGTTTTTCAATCACGCCCGCGTCTTCCAGCGCCTTGATCCGGCGCCAGCAGGCGTTGCGCGACAAGTGAACCCGTTCGCCCAGCGTGTCGAGCGATTGCGTCGTGTCGCGTTGCAGTTCTTGCAGGATGCGACGGTCTATTTCATCAAATGTCATCATAAATCGGAGTATTGCGGGAAATCATCCCAAGATAAAGCGGAATAAACCGGTAATTGGGACATATGTTCAACATGGTTTTTCTAGTCTGGCCGCACACTCACGGAACGGAGCGCGACATGTTTAACCGGATATTTTTGGATCACCCGCAAAGCGTTGATGAAACATTTTTTCAGCATATGCGCTTTGCGCTAAGATTTTCCGGTGCCTTGTTTGCAGCGGCCGGCGCCGCGTTGGTGCACGCGTTTATCCCGTGTGCGTTTGAAAAAACCGCCAGTGGGATCATCGAAAAACTGCACCACCGGATGCATAACCGAAGCCATTAATTGAAAAAGCCGCCCCCGGGGTGTGGGACGGCTTTTCCAGTTGATACCTTGGCGGGGCCATCACGGCCCCGCTTTTTTGTTGGCCGGTTTACCCTGCCAGCGCCTTGTTCAGGTTCTCGTCGACCTTTTCAAGGAAGCCCATTGTGGTCAGCCACTTCTGATCCGGTCCGACCAGCAGCGCCAGATCCTTGGTCATGTCGCCGCTTTCCACGGTGTCGACAACGACCTTTTCCAGCGTGGTGGCAAAGTTCATCAAAGGCTCGTTGCCGTCCAGCTTGGCGCGGTGCTTCAACCCGCCGGTCCACGCATAGATCGACGCGATCGAGTTGGTCGATGTTTCCTCGCCCTTCTGGTGCTGGCGGTAATGGCGGGTCACGGTGCCGTGGGCGGCTTCGGCCTCGACCGTCTTGCCATCGGGTGTCATCAGAACGGATGTCATCAGGCCCAGCGATCCGAAACCCTGCGCCACGGTGTCGGACTGCACGTCGCCATCGTAGTTCTTGCAGGCCCAGACATAGCCGCCGTTCCATTTCATCGCGCAGGCGACCATGTCGTCGATCAGGCGGTGTTCATAAGTGATGCCCGCCTTTTTGAACTTGTCCTCGAATTCTTCTTCATAGACCTTCTGGAACAGTTCAAGGAAGCGGCCGTCATATTGTTTGAGAATGGTGTTCTTGGTCGACAGGTAGACGGGCCAGCCCAGCGACAGGCCATAGTTCATGGACGCGCGGGCGAAATCGATGATCGATTTATCAAGGTTGTACATCGCCATCACAACGCCGGAATCAGGCGCATCAAATACTTCGCGTTCAATCTCGGTGCCATCGTCGCCAACAAATTTGATCGTCAGCTTGCCCTTGCCGGGGAATTTGAAATCGGTGGCGCGGTACTGGTCGCCAAAGGCGTGGCGACCCACAACAATCGGTTTGGTCCAGCCGGGCACAAGGCGCGGCACGTTCTGGCAGATGATCGGCTGGCGGAAAATCACGCCGCCCAGAATGTTGCGGATGGTGCCGTTGGGGCTGCGCCACATCTGTTTCAGGCCGAATTCCTCAACCCGGGCCTCGTCCGGTGTGATTGTCGCACATTTGACGCCAACGCCGTATTTCTGAATGGCGTGGGCGGAATCGATGGTGATCTGGTCATCGGTTTCATCGCGCGCCTGAATGCCCAGATCGTAATATTTCAGATCGATATCCAGATAAGGCAGGATCAGTTTCTTCTTGATGAAATCCCAGATGATGCGGGTCATTTCGTCGCCGTCGAGTTCGACGACGGGATTGTCCACCTTGATCTTGGTCATGGGTGCGGTCCCTTTGCTTTCAGTTGAATCACTTGCGCGCGGTCTAGCGCACTTCTTGCGGGCTGGAAAGACTGTATACCAATGTATACCGGTGACGAGATGTCGCGGTGTTAATGCGACGAGGGTTCAAAGAAACCGGCCAACCGCGGTTGCAGCCATGTCCAAAGCCGGGGCGCGCCGCGCTGGACCTTGACGCCGACACGGGTTTGCAACTGATCGGCCGTTACATTGTAATCGCGCCACGTGCCGCCACCGCTTTGCAGGTTGCTGTTTACGGGTTGAACGCGGTCGATGCTTTTGGCGAAAATCGCGTCATCGCTTTCAGCGGCCTCGAATTCTTCCCAAAGTGCGCGAAATCCGTCGCGCTGGTCGGGCGGCAGAAGGCCGAAAATCCGGTCGGCGGCCAGTTGTTCGATCTGCGCCATTTCCACCGGATCATGATCGCCGTGAATGGGATTGTCACCGGCATCGATTTCCACGATGTCGTGGATCAGCAGCATCTTGATCACGCGGTCCACGTTGACCGGACGGTTCGAATGTTCGGCGAGTACCAGCGCATAAAGCGCAATATGCCAGCTGTGTTCGCCGGAATTTTCGGCGCGCGATCCGTCATTCAGGGTGGTGCCGCGCAGAACCGATTTCAGTTTGTCCGCTTCATTCAGAAACGCAAATTGGCGGTCCAGCCGGTCAGCCATCTGTGTCCAGGCCCGCCTCTTTGCGGCGCTTGGCCAGAATCTTGCGCGCCCGTTCTTCGGCGCGGCGCACGCGGATCGCCGTCATATACGCCTCTTCCAGCGTCTGGGAAAATCCGCCAAGCGCGGCGGACAGTTCTGCAATCACATCATCTTCGCCGGTGGCGTGCAGAATTTCCATCGTCTGCAGCGCCAGTTCGTCGGCAATATCATTGGTCAGGGACATATCAGCGCGATGTCTCGGTCAGGCGGCGTTTTACATAATCGGTTGTGTTGGTAATCAACGTGTCCATGTACGGCGGTTCAAAGAAATGGCCCGCGCCTTCGATTTCCTGATGGGTGATCGTGATGCCCTTTTGTTCATGCAGCTTGTTGACCAGCGACACCGTGTCGGCGGGCGGCGCGACGCGATCGGCGCTGCCGTTGATGATCAGGCCCGAAGACGGGCAGGGCGCCAGAAAGGAAAAATCATACATGTTGGCTGGCGGCGACACACTGATAAAGCCGGTGATTTCGGGGCGGCGCATCAAAAGCTGCATGCCGATCCACGCGCCAAAGCTGAAGCCCGCGACCCAGCAATGCTTGGAATTGTTGTTCATCGATTGCAGGTAATCCAGCGCAGAGGCGGCATCGCTCAACTCGCCGATGCCCTGATCATATTCGCCCTGGCTGCGCCCGACGCCGCGAAAATTGAACCGCAATACGGTAAAGCCCATGTTGTAAAAGGCGTAGTGCAGGTTATAGACCACCTTGTTGTTCATCGTGCCGCCGAACTGGGGGTGCGGGTGCAGGATGATCGCGATGGGCGCGTCTTTTTCTTTTTGCGGGTGATAGCGGCCTTCGAGGCGGCCTTCGGGTCCGGGAAAAATAACCTCGGGCATATGCGGTCCTTGCTGCATGTACACCAAGGCGCGCTGAATTCTTGACGAAATCGCTAAGGCACCTTAGAACTGTTCTAATCTAATTCACCGCGGGGATGCGGTAGCTTGCGGGACTTAAGCGCAATAGCGCCGAAGGTCAATGATTTCAGACGGCTTTTGCGGGCCAGAGGGCGTTAAACATGAAACTATCGACCAAAGGGCGTTATGCGATGGTGGCGCTGGCCGATCTGGCGCTGCAGCCGGGCGACAAACTGGTGACGCTGGGCGAGATTTCGGAGCGGCAGGATATTTCGCTGCCCTATCTGGAGCAGTTGTTCGTAAAGCTGCGCCGCGCCGGTCTGGTGGCATCGGTGCGCGGGCCGGGCGGCGGCTATCGTCTGGCGCAAGCTGCCGTCGGAAATCCGGGTTGTCGATATGCTTGTCGGCGGTGGATGAAACGGTGGATGCGATGCACAAGGGGGCGGGGGCGTCGGGCGCGTTGTCGGGCAGCCGGGCGCAATCGCTGACCAACCGGTTGTGGGAAGGGTTGAGTGCGCATGTCTATGTGTTCCTGCACCAGACGCGGTTGTCGGATGTGATCGAAAACGATCTGGCCCCCTGTCCGGCGGTGCCGAACCTGTTTGCGGTGGTGGACGATTAGGGCGACCGGTTTTTTGAGTATTTTTGGACAAATGAAGCGATGACGCGCATCTATCTGGATCATAATGCGACGACGCCGCTGCGGGCCGAGGCGCGGGCGGCGATGATTGCGGCGATGGATGTGGTGGGCAATCCGTCTTCGGTGCATGCCGAAGGGCGGGCGGCGAAGGCGTTGATTGAAAAGCGCGCGCGCGAGTTGCCGAGGCTCTGGGCGCGGGGGGTGCGGATATCGTGTTCACCTCAGGCGCGACCGAGGCGGCGGCGCTGGCCTGTGCGGGGCGGGGCCTGCATGGGGGCGAGATTGAACATGACGCGGTGCTGGCGTGGGTGAGCCGCCGATCTGCCTGTTGATGCAAACGGGCAGGTGGGCGTTGTCGAGCCGCAACGCAAACAGCGCTGCAACTGGCCAATTCGGAAACCGGTGTGTTGCAGGATATGCCGGCCGGGCTTGCCGTGTGCGATCTGACGCAGGGTTTTGGCAAGGTGCCGGTGCGCTTTGATGATCTGGGTGTCGATATGGCGATTGTGTCGGCGCACAAGCTGGGCGGGCCCAAAGGGGTTGGCGCGCTGGTGATGCGCCGCGGGCTTGACGTTGCGGCGCAGATCAAGGGCGGCGGGCAGGAAATGGGCCGCCGGTCGGGGACGGAAAACATCATCGGCATCGCCGGTTTCGGCGCGGCAGCAGAAGGCGGCGGCGCGCGGATCTGGCGGCGGGACGCTGGGAAGAAATCGGCCAATTTAGAAATATTCTAGAAAAGGCTCTTGAGGCTGGCGTAAATAAGACTATTTTTGTCGGGAAAGAATTCGAGCGCTTGCCGAACACCTGTTGTTTCGCGGCCCCGGGTTGGAAGGGCGAGACGCAGGTGATGCAGATGGACCTGTGCCGGGTTTGCCGTTTCGGCAGGATCGGCCTGTTCCAGCGGCAAGGTGCGCGCCAGCCGGGTGCTGCGCGCGATGGGGTATGAGTGACGACGTGGCCAGCAGCGCGATCCGCGTGTCGCTGGGGCTGGACACGACAGAAGACGATGTTGTCAGCTTTGCAGAAACCTGGCTGGACAAAAGACAGAAACATCGCGCGCCGGGCGGCGTGAGCGAAGCGGGAGTATCGATGATGGCAGCACTGGACAACACAACCGTCAAAGAGGGTGTGGATCAGGAAACCGTCGATGCGGTGCGCGAGGTTGGCGGCAAGTATAAATACGGCTGGTAGACCGATATCGAGATGGAATATGCGCCCAAGGGCCTGACGCCCGATATCGTGCGGCTGATTTCCGAAAAGAACGAAGAGCCGGAATGGATGACCGACTGGCGGCTGGAGGCCTACGAGCGCTGGCTGACCAAGGAAGAGCCGGATTGGGCGATGGTCGATTATCCCGAGATCGATTTTCAGGACCAGTATTACTATGCGCGCCCCAAAAGCATGGAGGTCAAGCCGAAATCGCTGGACGAGGTCGATCCGAAGCTGCTGGCGACCTATGAAAAGCTGGGCATTCCGCTGAAAGAACAGATGATTCTGGCCGGTGTCGAAGGCGCCGAGGATATGCCCGCCGAGGGCCGCAAGGTGGCGGTGGATGCGGTGTTTGATTCCGTATCGGTGGGCACGACCTTTCAGGACGAGCTGAAGAAAGCGGGCGTGATCTTCTGTTCGATCTCCGAAGCGATCAAGGACCATCCCGAACTGGTGAAGAAATACCTGGGCTCGGTGGTGCCGGTGTCGGACAATTTCTATGCCACGCTGAATTCGGCCGTGTTTTCGGACGGATCGTTTGTCTATGTGCCGCCGGGCGTGCGCTGCCCGATGGAGCTGAGCACCTATTTCCGGATCAACGCCGAAAACACCGGCCAGTTCGAACGCACGCTGATCATTGCCGACAAGGGCAGCTATGTGTCCTATCTGGAAGGCTGCACCGCGCCGCAGCGCGATATTGCGCAGTTGCACGCCGCCGTGGTCGAGATCATCATCGAGGAAGACGCCGAGGTGAAATATTCCACCGTGCAGAACTGGTATCCCGGGCGACGAGAACGGCAAGGGCGGGATCTACAACTTCGTGACCAAGCGCGCCGATTGCCGGGGCGACCGCGCCAAGGTGATGTGGACGCAGGTCGAAACCGGCGTCGCCGTGACGTGGAAATACCCGTCCTGCATCCTGCGCGGCGATGACAGCCAGGGCGAGTTCTATTCGATCGCCATCGCCAACAATTACCAGCAGGCCGACACCGGCACCAAGATGATCCATCTGGGCAAGAACACCAAAAGCCGGATCGTGTCCAAGGGGATCAGCGCGGGCCATGCGCAGAACACCTATCGCGGGCTGGTGTCGATGCACCCCAAGGCCAAGGACAGCCGCAACTATACCCAATGCGACAGCCTGCTGATCGGCGACAAATGCGGGGCGCATACGGTGCCTTACATCGAGGTGAAAAACAATTCGTCCCGGGTGGAGCATGAGGCGACCACCTCCAAGGTGGATGACGACCAGCTGTTCTATTGCCGCAGCCGTGGCATGGACGAGGAAGAGGCCGTGGCGCTGGTGGTCAACGGGTTCTGCAAGGACGTGTTGCAGGCGCTGCCGATGGAATTTGCCATGGAAGCGCAGCAACTGGTTGCGATTTCGCTGGAAGGGTCTGTGGGGTAAGCTGGCCTGTCAGCTGTGACGTGACTGGCCAAGGAACCTTAAGCTGATGGCTGCATCCGGTGCCGATACCTCCGATGGCGTGCAGACAAACGGAATAGCCGTGTGGTGGTCACATTTGTCTCGGGGCCTCTTTGCGATGGCATGCTTAGTTTTGTTGCGCATGGATTTTTCGTTCCAGGCCGTCTGGATTCGATTTTCGGATTTGACGACCATTGATCTGCGCTGATAGGGGCCATTGGGACCGGCGGTTGTCTGGTTTGGTCTGTCGGTGCATCACGACGCGCTTGTTCTGACGGGTGGAGCAGAACGATTTGATGAGGCGGAACGATCAACTCAGAAACTGCGCGGCTTAGAACCGCGCAGCGCGGGGCGACTGACCGCTGGGAAGCAAGACAATGATCGTCACAACCACACCTTCCGTCGAAGGCCACAGCATCACAGCCTACAAGGGCATCGTTGTGGGTGAGGCGATTATGGGTGCCAACGTGGTGCGCGATATCTTTGCGTCGATCACCGATATCGTCGGGGGCCGGTCAGGTGCCTATGAAAGCAAGTTGCAGGATGCGCGCGACACCGCCTTGCGCGAATTGCAGGATCGGGCCCGTGAACTGGGCGCGAACGCGGTGGTTGGTGTCGATCTGGATTACGAAGTTGTCGGGCAATCCATGCTGATGGTCAGCGCGTCGGGCACCGCCGTTGTGCTGAAGGACGGCTGACATGGGATCCGAGGTGATCAACCAATCTGGTCCTGACTTTTCCGGAAGCTGCGCCGGAGCGGGCAAGCGCATGCTGCACCCCGCCCATTCATCACGTAGGGATAGAACGGTTATCCTTGCGCATTACACGAAACCCATCTGAGGCTGCTGTGGCCAAAACCGAAATAAGACGAGGCAAGATATGTTAGAAATCAAAGACCTGCACGTGCAACTTGAAGAAGAAGACAAGCAAATCCTGAAAGGTGTGAACCTGACAGTGGATGCGGGCAAGGTGCATGCCATCATGGGGCCGAACGGATCGGGTAAATCCACCCTGTCATACGTCCTGTCGGGCAAGGACGGGTACGAAGTGACAGCCGGATCGGCCACGTTGGACGGGGCCGACATTCTGGATATGGAACCCGAAGAGCGCGCGGCGGCGGGCCTGTTTCTGGCGTTCCAGTATCCTGTTGAAATCCCCGGTGTGGGCAACATGACATTCCTGCGCACGGCGGTGAACGCACAGCGCAAGGCGCGCGGCGAGGACGAGATGAGCGCGGCGGACTTCCTGAAGGTGATCCGCGCCAAGGCCAAAGAGCTAAAGATTGACGCCGATATGTTGAAACGCCCCGTCAACGTGGGCTTTTCCGGCGGGGAAAAGAAGCGCAATGAAATCCTGCAAATGGCGATGCTGGAACCCAAGATGTGCATTCTGGACGAAACAGATTCCGGTCTGGACGTGGATGCGATGAAACTGGTGGCTTCGGGCGTCAACGCGTTGCGTGATGCGGGGCGCGGGTTTCTGGTGATCACCCATTACCAGCGCCTGCTGGATCACATCAAACCCGATGTTGTGCATATCATGGCGGATGGCCGGATCGTGAAAACCGGCGGCCCCGAACTGGCGCTTGAGGTCGAAAACAACGGCTATGGCGATATTCTGGCAGAGGTGGCGTAATGGGCCTGCCGGAATTGAAACAAACCGCGACCGAGGCGCGGCTGGACGCGCTTCAAATGCCGCAAGGCGGGTGGAGCATGGCGGCGCGCGCGGCAGCGGTGGCGCGTGTGCGGGCCATGGGGTTGCCATCGCGGCGCGATGAATACTGGAAGTTCACCCGCCCCGATACCCTGACAGCGGTGGATGTGCCGCAAGCAGCAGCCTTTGATCCGGAAGAAAAGCCGGTGTTCGGCGATATCGACCGGCTGAAGATTGTGTTTGTGGATGGCGTGTTTGATGCCGATGCATCGGACGATCTGTCGCTGGAAGGGGTCAGCATCGAACGCCTTGCCGCTGTTGCGGACAAGGATATCCACTGGGCCAAAGATCTTTATGGCGTGCTGGAAAGCAACGGCCAGACGCCGGTGGACCGCCCGCTGGCGGCGCTGAATACGGGTTTTGCAACCGATGGCGTTCTGATCCATGTGACGGGGCAGGTGTCGCGCCCGATCAGCCTGATCTATCATCATGCTTCGCCCACGTCGGATGCGATTTTGCACCATGTGATCAAGCTTGAAAAAGATGCCGATGTGACGATCCTTGAAAACGGGCCTGCCGCGGCGCGGTTTAACAAGGTGATGGAAATCGACATTGCGGACGGGGCTGGATTTCACCATGTGCGCGCACAAGGGCGCGACCATGACCGCCGTGCGGCAACGCATATGTTTGCGCGTCTGGGCGAAAAAAGCACGTTCAAATCCTTTACCCTGACGGCAAACGGCGTTCTGACACGCAACGAATGTGTGATCGAACTGACCGGAGATGATGCGGTGGCCCATGTGGCCGGTGCCTGCGTCGGTGATGGCGATTTTCACCATGACGACACGGTGTTCATCACCCATGACGCGGTGAATTGCGAAAGCCGTCAGGTGTTCAAAAAGGTGCTGCGCAACGGGGCGACAGGTGTGTTTCAGGGCAAAATTCTGGTCAAACAGCACGCCCAGAAAACCGATGGCTACCAGATCAGCCAGTCGTTGCTGCTGGACGGGGACAGCCAGTTTCTGGCCAAGCCCGAGCTTGAGATTTATGCCGATGATGTTGTGTGTTCGCATGGCAGCACGTCGGGCGCGATTGACGAGGACGGTTTGTTTTACCTGCGCTCGCGCGGGGTGCCGGAAAAGCAGGCAACTGATTTGCTGACACTGGCGTTTCTGGCCGAAGCGGTGGAAGAGATCGAAGACGAAGCCCTGGCTGACGATATTCTGGCGCGCCTTGAAGCGTGGCTGGCCCGCCGAAGCTGATGCCTGTCACACGCGATATCGCAGCGACGTATCGCGGCCCGCGCAAGGTCATGCAGCGCCTGCTGGATATGGGTCAGCGCGAAGACCGCGCGCTGATCTTTGTGATGGCGGCGTGTGTCATCACCTTTATTGCGCAATGGCCGTATCTGGCGCGCAAGGCCCATCTGGAAGAGGTGGAGCTGAACGGATTGCTGGCCGGATCGCTGATGGCGTGGATCATTGTGGCGCCGTTGCTGCTTTATACCTTGGCGTGGATCAGCCATGGCGTGGCCAAGCTGTTTGGCGGAAAAGGCAGTTTCTACAGTGCACGGATCGCATTGTTCTGGGCGTTTCTGGCCACCAGCCCATTGATGCTGTTGCACGGTTTGATGCGTGGATTTGTCGGCGCTGGCCCGCAGGAACAGATCATCGGTGTGATCTGGCTGTGCTGTTTCCTGTGGTTCTGGCTGGCCGGATTGTGGCAGGCAGAACGCGCATGACAATCACGTTTCCATATTGGCGCGATCTGGCGATCGAGACATTGCGCAACCCGGCGGCAGCCGCAGAACAGGTGATGGCCTTTCATCTGCCGCGCGATGTGTTGTGGCTGGCGCTATTGCTGGTCGCGGTGCTGAACACGATCGTCTATATGGTGACGAATATTCTGGTGCCCACGCAATCGCCTTTGCCCGGTGCCTTTCAAAGCCCGGTTGTCTTCCTGTTCATCGTTGCGGGCGGTCTGGTTCTGACGGTGCATGCGCTGTACTGGACGGGGCGCGCCCTGGGTGGCACGGGGGAATTGGGCGATATACTGGTTCTGATGATCTGGTTGCAGGCGTTGCGCGTGGCCTTGCAGGTGATCACGCTGGTCATGCTGCTTCTCGCGCCGGTTCTGGCCGCGTTTGTGGTGATGGCGGCGGCGTTGTGGGGCATCTGGATACTGGTCCATTTCATCAATACGGCCCATCACCTGAATTCCGTGCCGCGCGCGGCGGGGGTGTTGGTGGCCGCAATGCTGGGCCTTGCGCTTGGCCTGTCTTTCTTTTTGTCCCTGATCGGGGCCACGTTCTTGGGGTCTGTCGCCTATGTATAATGTCGAAAAAATTCGCACTGATTTTCCGATCCTGTCGCGCAGCGTGAACGACAAACCGCTGGTCTATCTGGACAATGGCGCGTCCGCGCAAAAACCGCAGGTGGTGATCGATGCGGTGACACGTGCCTATTCCCATGAATATTCCAATGTTCACCGTGGGTTGCATTATCTTTCTAACCTTGCGACCGACCAGTATGAAAGGGTGCGCGGCATCGTTGCGACCTTTCTGAATGCCAAATCCGAGGACGAGATCGTGTTCAACTCGGGCACGACGGAAGGCATTAATCTGGTGGCCTATGGCTGGGCCATGCCACGGATGCAGGCAGGGGACGAGATTATTCTCAGTGTGATGGAACACCACGCGAATATCGTGCCCTGGCATTTTCTGCGCGAACGTCAGGGCGTGGTGATCAAATGGGTGGATACCGATATCAACGGTGATCTGGACCCGCAGGCGGTGATCGATGCCATCACCCCACGCACCAAGCTGATTGCAATCACCCACCTTTCCAATGTGTTGGGCACCAAGGTTGATGTCAAAACCATCACGGCGGCGGCCCATGCCAAGGGCGTTCCGGTGCTGGTGGACGGATCGCAGGCGGCGGTGCACATGCCGGTGGATGTGCAGGATCTGGATTGTGATTTCTACGCGATCACGGGGCACAAGCTTTATGGCCCGTCGGGATCGGGGGCGATTTTCATCAAATCCGAACGTATGGCCGAGATGCGCCCCTTTATCGGCGGCGGCGACATGATCCGCGAGGTCAGCAAAGACGCGGTGACCTATAACGACCCGCCGATGAAGTTCGAGGCCGGCACCCCCGGGATCGTGCAAACCATCGGGTTCGGCGTTGCGCTGGAGTATATGATGGGGTTGGGCATGGATAATATTCTGGCCCATGAAAATACGTTGCGCGATTATGCGCGCACCCGTCTGGACGGGCTGAACTGGTTGCAGGTTCAAGGGCAATCTGTTGATAAGGCGGCCATTTTCAGCTTTACGCTGGACGGGGCCGCGCATGCACATGACATATCAACCGTGTTGGACAAAAAGGGCGTTGCGGTGCGCGCTGGCCATCATTGTGCCGGCCCGTTGATGGATCATCTGGGGGTGACGGCCACCTGCCGCGCGTCTTTCGGGCTTTATAACACCACGGCCGAGGTTGATGTGCTGGTGGATGCGCTGGAACTGGCGCATGATCTTTTCGCCTAGACATGGTAATCGGGCACAAAAGGGATTGGTTTTGATGTTGCGTATGATGTTTGCCGCACCGTTTCTGGTGTGTGTGCCCGTGGCCGTTCAGGCCGATATCCAGCCGCAGGATGGCACATGGGCCAGTGCCGTGGAATTTGTCGATCAGGTCGGGTGCCCGCCGCAGATGGTGGCACAGATGCAGACCAATATGGGCAGCGGCCATGTTGGCGATCTGATCTTTCCCGATCCGTTCGATCCGGTAGCCCTGCAAAACGCCGATCTTCAGTTTACTTGGACCAAGCTGGACGAAAACGTCTGGCAGGGGGTCTATAGCGATATCTCGGACAGCGGGATGGGCAATATCATTGCCGTGTCCAAATCTGTGGTCACGGTCGTCGACCCGACGCATATTGAACAGGACGCGGAAATGAACGTGACCCTGCCCGAGGCGATGGCCAAGATGGCGGGAATGCCGTCAAACACCTGTGTGGTACGCAGCAAGGTCTTTCACGCGCGCCAGCCCTGATGGGTTTTTAAGATTGCAGGCTGTGCGGGGCAACGCTATACCCCGCGACATGGACCCATAGCTCAGCTGGATAGAGCGCTGCCCTCCGAAGGCAGAGGCCAGAGGTTCGAATCCTCTTGGGTCCGCCATTTCACAACAATTTTCACGGGTTAAGCCTGTTTTGTCTGGCAAAGTCGCCTGCGTCTGCTTGCCTCTTTTGATGCAACTGCATAGCGTGCGCCCAACATTCAGAAAAGGATTTACGATGGTCAAGCGGAGCGGACTGCACGGGTTGCAGGTGGCACAGGAACTGGAAACATTCATTAACGATCACGCCTTGCCCGGAACAGGGATCAAGGCAGATGCGTTCTGGGCCGCATTTTCTGATCTGCTGCATGATCTGGGGCCGGAAAACAGGGCGTTCCTTGCGCGGCGGGAAGAGTTGCAAAGCCAGATTGATGCGTGGCACATCAAACGCCGCAACCAGCCCCATGATCACGATGCCTATTGCGCCTTTCTGGGCGAAATCGGCTATCTGCTGCCTGAAGGCGATGATTTCGAAATCGACACCAGCAATGTCGATGATGAAATTGCCAATGTGCCCGGGCCGCAACTTGTCGTGCCGATCACCAATGCGCGCTATGCGCTGAATGCGGCCAATGCCCGCTGGGGCAGCCTGTATGACGGGCTTTACGGGACCGATGCGATGGGCAGTGCACCGCCCAAAGGCGGGTATGACAAGGGGCGCGGCGCCCGCGTTGTCGCCCGCGCCCGCGTGTTTCTGGACGAGGCGTTTCCGATCAACGGTGGCAGCCACGCGGACGCACGCCGCTATCACATTTCTGACGGCGCATTGCTGGTCGATGACATGCCGTTGGCCGATCCGTCCAAATTTGTCGGCTATCGCGGCCATCCCAAGGCGCCGGATGCGGTTTTGCTGGTCAATCATGGCCTGCACGCGGAACTGGTGTTTGACCGCACCCATCCGATCGGCAGCCGCGATCAGGCGGGGCTGGCCGATGTTGTGCTGGAAAGTGCGGTGTCCGCGATCATGGATTGCGAGGATTCGGTGGCCTGTGTGGATGCCGAGGACAAGGTGCTGGCCTACGGCAACTGGCTGGGCCTGATGAAAGGTGATCTGAGCGCGTCGGTCGACAAGGGCGGGCGCACGATTGAACGCACCCTGAACGCCGACCGCACCTATACCGCGCCGGACGGGTCTGACGTGACGGTCAAGGGCAGGGCGCTGATGCTGGTGCGCAATGTCGGCCACCTGATGACCAACCCCGCCATTCTGGACAAGGATGGAAACGAGGTGTTCGAAGGGCTGATGGATGCAATGATCACCACGCTGATCGCCATGCATGATTTGCAGCGCGACGGGGGCAATTCGCTGCGCGGGTCGGTCTATGTGGTCAAACCCAAGATGCACGGGCCGGATGAAGTGGCCTTTGCCGACCGCACGTTTTCGCGGGTCGAAGATGCGTTGGGCCTGCCGCGCCATACCGTGAAACTGGGCATCATGGACGAAGAACGGCGCACATCCGTGAACCTCAAGGAATGTATCCGCGCCGCCAAATCGCGGGTCGCCTTTATCAACACCGGCTTTCTGGATCGCACCGGTGATGAAATCCACACTTCGATGGAGGCAGGGCCGTTCAGCCGCAAGGATTTCATCAAGCGCAAGGCGTGGATCGGGGCCTATGAAAACCAGAACGTCGATATCGGGCTGGCCTGCGGATTGCAGGGGCGCGCACAGATCGGCAAGGGCATGTGGGCCATGCCGGATATGATGGCGGCAATGCTGGAACAGAAGATCGAACACCCCAAGGCGGGTGCGAATTGTGCATGGGTGCCCAGCCCGACAGCGGCGACATTACACGCGCTGCACTATCACAAGGTCGATGTGTTCGCGGTGCAGGACAAAATCCGCGCCGGCGGGCGGCGCGCCTATGTTGATACGGTGCTGGATATTCCGCTGGCCGCCTATCGCAAGTGGAGCGATGACCAGCGCATTCGCGAAGTGGAAAACAACGCGCAGGGTATTCTGGGCTATGTGGTGCGCTGGATCGATCAGGGCGTGGGCTGTTCCAAGGTGCCGGATATGAACAATGTCGGCCTGATGGAAGACCGCGCCACCTGCCGGATTTCGGCCCAGCATATCGCCAACTGGCTGCATCACGATGTGGTCAGCCATGACGAGGTGATGGGCGCGCTGCAAAAAATGGCCGCCGTGGTGGATGGGCAGAACGCAGGCGACGCCAGCTATCAGCCGATGGCACCGGATTTTGACGGAATCGCGTTTCAGGCGGCCTGTGATCTGGTGTTCAAGGGGCGCGTGCAACCGTCGGGTTATACCGAACCGGTGCTGCATGCGCGCCGTCTTCAATACAAAGCAGTTTCATAAAGGGACGATGCGGATATGGCCGAGATTAGTTTGAGAAAAGCGCGCACTATCGTGCGCAAGACATTGGAAAAAAGCCGCGATATGGGGCTTAAGCCGATGAGTGTTGTGGTGCTGGACGCCGGCGGCCACGTCAAGGCGTTCGAACGCGAAGACGGGGCCAGCCCCGGCCGGTTCGATATCGCGCAGGGCAAGGCATATGGAACCGTGATGCTGGGCATGGCGGGTACGGCGCAAATGGCGCGCGCCGAAAGCCAGCATTATTTCATGACGGCGGCCAACGGCGTTTACGGCGGCAAGGTTATTCCGGTGCCGGGTGGCGTGCTGGTGCGCAACGCCAAGGGTGATGTGCTGGGCGCGGTTGGTGTGACGGGTGATACCAGTGACAAAGATGCCGAAGCCGCGACAGCAGGGATCGAGGCCGCAGGATTGGTCGCCGAAATCTGATCCGGCAACCGCTGGGCAATAAAAAGGGCCGGTGCTGTTCATGTGACAGCACCGGCCCTGTTTTTTAAGACACGCGATTAGCGTTCATCAATGCAGGTTTTGACCATTTCGATGGCTTTCAGTGTGCCTGTCAGGTCGACGACAAAGGCGAATTCCTTTTCGGGAAAGACCACCATTTCATACTGGCGGGCGATGTCTTCGATGAATTGCGGATCATCGGCCAGCACATAGCCGCCGGAATAGCCTTTGGTGATGTTGCCGCGCATTCCGGTGGCTTCGCCCAGATACACATTTTCCCCGACAGCAATGGCCACCGCTTCTGTTTCACCTTTTTTGATGGCGGTTTCGCCTTTGGTGAACACACCGACATAAGCGGCTGACTTGTCTTCGGTCAGACCCATCTGCACAACGTTTTCCAGATCGTCGACTTTTTCGATCAGGCAGGAATTCTTTTCAACGTCGACAAAAACCTTCCAGCCTTCGACTTCGCCGTATTTTTCAAATGTTTCTGCGGATGCGGTTGTTGCGGCAAAAGCCAGAGCAGCGCCAAAGGTCATCAGGGTCAGTGATTGCATTGTTTGTTCCTTTCGTGAAATTCGATTGATTCCTGTGGATGCAGGAATCCTGCGAACTCTACCATAGGGTTTGCGGCAGCATAGACCTTACGCGCCATTTAAAAGAGCTTCGCAAAAAAAAAGACGCCCGAAGGCGTCTGAATTTTTTGAGGTTTGTCCTTGGGTTATCCGCCCCAGGTTCTTACGGGCCCACAATCCATATGGACAAAGTTGGACCCTGAATATCGTCCGACGCCCCCGGCGCGGCAGGCCGCTGCGGCCTTGGCCATCTGTCCGGTCGAGCGCGAGTTGAGACGCAGATCGGCGGCCTGGCCCTTCATGTGAAGGGAATTTTTGGCCACGCCACGCGAGCGCGAGCGTAGCATCGCGTTGGTTTGCGGGCTGCGGTAGCCCGACAGCAACATGTAAGGTTCGTTGATGTCCATCATGTTATGGGCGGCAGCCATGATATCAACGGTGCGCAGATCCATTGTTTTTACGCCGTCAGTGCGCCAGTCGCGCATGAAGTAATTTACTTCGTTTACCGCGTCCTTGATGTATTTGCCTTCGACCCAGTAGATCATGTCGATCCGTTCACCGGTGCGGCCCGAATACATCCGGATGCGGCGGATATCGCCTGCGCCGCGCAGAAACCCTGCTGCATTCGAAAACGTGGGCGCTGCCGAAACAGCGGTTGCCGCGAACGCACCCAAAAGGGCGCGGCGGGTCAGGCCCGTCGAAATAGAATCTGTCATCTTACTGCTGTGTCCCGCACATATTTTTGTTCCTGCCAGCCCGTGATGTTACACGGACATTCCATCTATCCCCAGATGCATTGTCGTTATTGCATACGAAGATTCGCGAACCAAGCACGGATTGTTTCGATTTGTCATAATAGCGGTGTTTCGGCGGGATCTTGCGCAAACCGGATTGTGCGCTCGCGCGGCCGCCGGGAATACGATGCAAGGTTGCACCAGCGTCAACTTGCTTTTCGACCCCGCGCAAATGTGAATGGACATGCCCGCCAACCTTGCGTGACATGAGGGAACAGCGCGATCAAACAAGAGGATAACAATGTATTTGGTGCACCGAACGGTCCGAGTTTCACTTTTTTCGTTTTGCCTTTTGTCCCTTGTGGTTGTGTTGGGTATGGCCCGCCCGGTGGCGGCGCAGGTAACAGCGTTCAAACAGGCCGTGGCCGAGGCCGCATCGCGCGACAAGGACATCGCGGCCTTTTACCAATCCAACGGCTATACGCCGATCTGGACAGGGGACAGTGCACAGGATCGCGCCCGCCGCGTAGAACTGATGCAAGCGCTGGCCCATGCCGCCGAACACGGATTGCCCGCTGCACGCTATGACACCAAAGAATTGATTGCGCAGACAAAAACGGCGCGCAGTGCCCGTGATCTGGGTCTGTTGGAAGTCGAATTCAGCAAACGTTTTCTGGCCTATGCCCGTGATATCCAGACCGGCGTGGTGGTGCCCTCTGCCATTGATCCGGGTTTGGTGCGGACGGTTCCCTATCAGGATCGCATCACGTTTCTAAAGGAGTTTTCGAACGCCGATCCGCGCGCCTATTTGCGCGACCTGCCACCGCGATCGCCAGAATACCTTGCCTTGATGAAGGAAAAGCTGCGTCTTGAGCGGGAACTGGCACGCGGCGGATGGGGCCCCACAGTGCCGGGCAAAAAGCTGGAGTTCGGTCAAACCGGCGAGGCGGTCGTGGCCTTGCGCAACCGTCTGATCGCGCAGGGCTATCTTGGGCGGACAACCACCCGAAGCTTTGACGGCGATGTTCAGACGGCGGTTCTGGCCTTTCAAACGGCCCACGGCCTGACGCCCGACGGGGTCGTTGGCGGTGACACGCTGGCCGAAATCAACCGCTCGATGCAAGAGCGTCTGGAATCCGTGATGGTCGCGATGGAGCGGGAACGCTGGTTGCCGCGGGACCGCGGGGAACGCCACATTCTGGTCAACCTCACCGATTTTTCCGCCAAGATTTACGACAGTGGTAAACTGACGTTCGAAACGCGATCCGTGATCGGCAAAAATTCCAATGACCGCCGCAGCCCCGAGTTTTCGGATGTGATGGAATTCATGGTGATCAACCCAAGCTGGTACGTGCCCCGTTCGATCGTGACCAAGGAATACCTGCCGCAATTGCAGCAAAACCCGAATGCGGTGGGACATATCGAAATCACCGACAGCCGGGGCCGCCGGGTGAACCGTCAAGCAACGGACTTTAGCCAGTTTACCGCCCGCAGCTTTCCGTTTGCGATGCGCCAGCCGCCCAGCCAAAGCAATGCGCTGGGGCTGGTCAAGTTCATGTTCCCCAACCCCTACAACATCTATCTGCATGACACGCCTGCCAAGAACCTGTTCGGTCGCGAGGTGCGGGCCTATTCGCATGGCTGTATCCGGTTGGCCGACCCGTTTGATTTTGCCTACACGTTGTTGGCCAAGCAAACACCCGACCCGCAAGGGTTCTTCAAATCCCAGCTGGACACAGGCAAGGAAATTCAGGTTGATCTGAAGGAACCTGTGCCGGTTCACATCATTTACCGCACTGCATTTTCGGATGCCAAGGGCGCCATCCAGTATCGCCGTGACATCTACGGGCGGGATGCGAAAATCTGGGATGCGCTGCAATCAGCAGGGGTGGCGCTGCGGGGCGTTCAGGGGTAATCACTGGGCCCAAACGTGAGGGCCGGATGATGCAGTACACTGTTCAGGAAATTGCGGATGCCTTGGGCGCGCAGGCCTTTGGCGCGACGGATTTGCGCATTACGGGGGCGGCCGAGCCTGCCGATGCCGGACCGGACGAACTGGCGCTGGCCACCAATGAAAAATATGCGTCCGGACTGACAAAAGGCCGCGCCCGCGCGGCCATGTTGTGGGACGGGGCCGATTGGCGCGCACTTGGGTTGAAGGCGGCGATTGTTGCGCCGCGCCCGCGCTTTGCCATGTCGGGCCTGACGCGCATGCTGGACCGCGGGCAGGGCTTTGGGCAGGGGATCCATCCAACGGCCTTTGTTGATCCGGCGGCGCAGGTGGCAGATGATCTGTGCCTTGGTGCGTTCAGTGTGATCGGGCCGGGCGCGCGTGTGGGTGCGGGCGCGGTGATCGGGCCGCATTGCTATATCGGGGCCGATGCAGTGTTGGGCTGTGATGCGTTCTTGCGCGAATCCGTCAGCATTGCCGCCCGTGTCGTGATCGGTGACCGGTTCGTCGCCCAACCGGGCGCGCGCATCGGCGGCGACGGGTTTTCCTTTGTGACGCCCGAACGGTCTGACGTCGAAGTGGCACGCGAAAATCTGGGGGCCGAGGCAGAGCGCAAACCGCAAAGCTGGGCGCGCATCCATTCGCTGGGATCGGTCCGGATCGGTGACGATGTGGAAATCGGATCAAACACCTGCATTGATCGCGGCACCATTCGCGATACCACCATTGGCGACCGCACCAAGATCGATAACCTTGTCCAGATCGGCCACAATGACGAGATCGGGCGCGATTGTCTGATCTGCGGGCAGGTCGGGCTGGCCGGGTCTGCGCGCATCGGCAACAACGTGGTACTGGCCGGGCAAAGCGGCGTGTCCGACAACATATTTGTCGGCGATAACGTGATCACGGGCGGTGGCACCAAACTGATGTCAAACGTGCCTGCGGGCCGCGTAATGCTGGGCTATCCCGCGATCAAGATGGAAAACCACATGGAATCCTACAAGGGTTTCCGCCGCCTGCCACGGCTGTTTGCTGACGTTGCGGCGCTAAAGAAAGCGGTTTTCAAGTCCGGTTCCAGTGACTAAGTCACACAAGGACACCCATACAAAGGACCTGCGTATGAGTATTTCGGAGAAAGTTATCGCCATCATTGCCGAACAGGCCGTGCTGGACCCGTCCGATGTGACGCCAGACAGCACGCTGGAAGATCTTGGGATCGATTCACTGGGATTGGTCGAAAGCATTTTCGCTCTGGAAGAGGCGTTTGACATCAACGTTCCGTTCAATGCCAATGAACCCAAGGCCAGCGATTTTGATATTTCGACCGTGGCGGCGATCATCCGTGGTGTCGAAACCCTTGTGGCGGAACAATCGTGACCAAGGCAGGGTTGAAAGCATCGTTATGAAACGCGTCGTGATCACCGGTGCAGGCACAATCAATGCGCTTGGTCACTCTGTGCCGGAAACACTGGCGGGCATGCGCGATGGCCGGTGCGGGATCGGCCCGCTGGACATGCGCGATGTTGACCGGCTTTCGATCCAGATTGGCGGGCAGGTGCGCGGCTTTGAAACCGAAGGCCTGTTCAACCGTCAGCAGATGTCGCTGTATGACCGGTTCACGCAGTTTACCCTGTGCGCCGCGAAAGAGGCCGTGGCGCAATCGGGGCTGGTGTTCACCGGCGAACTGGCGGCCAAATCCGGCGTTGTGTTGGGCACCGCAGGCGGCGGTGTCAGCACATGGGACGATAATTACCGCAGTGTTTACGAAGACGGCAAAAACCGCGTGCATCCGTTCGTTGTGCCCAAACTGATGAACAATGCCGCCGCAAGCCACGTGTCGATGGAATATAACCTCAAGGGGCCGTCTTTTACCGTGTCCACGGCGTGCGCGTCGTCAAACCATGCGATGGCGCAGGCGTTTCAGATGGTGCGCTATGGCATGTCACCGGTGATGGTGACGGGGGGATCGGAATCCATGTTGTGCTTTGGCGGGGTCAAGGCATGGGAAGGGCTGCGCGTGATGTCAAAAGATGCCTGCCGCCCGTTTTCGGCCAATCGCAATGGCATGGTGCAGGGCGAAGGCGCAGGTGTGTTCGTGTTCGAGGATTATGAACACGCGGCGGCACGGGGCGCGGATATTCTGTGCGAAGTCGCCGGATTTGCCATGACATCGGACGCCGCCGATATCGTGATGCCGTCCAAACAGGGCGCGGCGCGGGCCATGTCGGGCGCATTGCATGATGCAGGGATCAACCGCGATGCGGTGGGATATATCAACGCCCACGGCACCGGTACGGCGGCGAATGACAAAACCGAATGTGCGGCTGTGGCCGATGTATTCGGGCCTTATGCCGACAATCTGATGATCAGTTCGACGAAATCGATGCACGGCCATCTGATCGGTGGCACGGGCGCGGTGGAATTGCTGGCCTGTATCATGGCGCTGCGCGACGGCATCATCGCCCCGACCATCGGCTATGAAGAACCGGACCCTGAATGCGCACTGGATGTGGTGCCCAACACCGCGCGCGAGGCCAAAGTCGATGTCGCGCTGTCCAATGCGTTTGCATTTGGTGGTATGAACGCGGTTCTGGCATTGCGCCGGGTTTAAACGCAAACCGCCGCCCCGAATGGTTCGGGACGGCGGTCAAAGCTTTTTTTCTGTGCGCTCCCGATCAGGGAGAGATCACCGAAACCTCGTCATAGCTGGCGGTGAACCCTTCCAGCGACAATGTCACAATCACAGGCTGGTCGGGGGCAAGCGCTGGAACGATTGTCAATTTGGCCTCGTTTCCGCGTTTGAACGCATCAATATCTTCCTGTGTCAGGCCGATGCGCGAATAGCAGCCAACCGCGTTACAGAACGCATAAGGATACCGTTTGCCCTTGGCTCCATCGACAGAAATGGTCAGCTGCTGGGCCAAGGCGGTTTCAAGCGGCACAATCACGGTCGCGCCGGCCATTGCCTGACCGCCTTCGGGCAGACGGAACATGGAAAATTCTGCGACGGGCGATCCCTGACCATCATCCAGCAATTGATACATCTGGCAGGGGTCTGTTTCGTCTTCGGTCTTGATGCAGCGCATTTCCCATGCGCCGATCGTTTTGGCCGTATAGGGTTGGCCCAATGTCGGCGTGCCGTCCACGTTTTCGCCCATGGAAAGTGCGTCTTCGACGTTGCTTTCCGGTTTCGCTTCGCCCTCGGCTGCGGGTTCTGCGGCAGGTTCCTGCGTTGTTGTGGTGTCTTGCGCAAAGGCTGGCAGGGCCAAGGCCATGATCAACGCGGCGGGCAGGGCGGATAGATAACGAGGCATTGGCTCCAAATCCTTGTCGTGACTGATTTGGTGCGGCTTAGCATGGCCAAATGCGGATGTCAGTGCCTTATCGGGGCGCGCGAAAGGATCAGGGCGATTTGTCGCCAAATTTTTCGTGAGGCGGGCGTGTGACCCTGATCTGCCCTGATCTTGCGGTTCTGTGGACTTGGACGCGCGCCGTGATATGACGGGGGCGAACGCAGTCAGCACAAAGGCAGATGCAATGGGCCGTTGGATATCCGAGGCGATCGGCAAAATCGAAGCTGATTTTCAACGATCGGCAGACACACATCTGTTCAAACTGACGATCCCGCGATTGCGCGGCATTGATATCTATCTGAAAGACGAAAGCACCCATCCGACAGGCAGCCTGAAACACCGGTTGGCGCGGTCGCTGTTCCTGTATGCGCTGTGCAATGGCAAGCTGTCCGAAAACACGCCGGTGATCGAGGCATCCTCGGGCAGTACGGCCGTGTCGGAGGCTTATTTCGCCCAAATGCTGGGCCTGCCGTTCTTTGCCGTCATGCCGCGCAGTACCGCCCAAAGCAAAATAGACAAGATCACGTTATATGGCGGGCAATGCCATTTTGTGGACTCTGCGCCGCAAATGCATGCCGCTGCTGTGGCATTGGCGGAAAAGACCGGCGGATATTTCTTTGATCAGTTCACCTATGCAGAACGCGCGACGGATTGGCGCGGCAACAACAATATTGCCGAAAGCATCTTTGCCCAGATGCAGCGCGAACCCCACCCGATCCCGCATACAGTGGTGATGAGCGCGGGCACAGGCGGCACATCGGCCACGCTGGGGCGCTATATCCGCTACAAGGGGTTTGATACGCAATTGCTGGTCGTCGATCCGGAAAACTCGGTGTTCTATGACAGCTTCGTGCAGAACGATCCCGACCTGACCCAGAACTGTTCCAGCCGGATCGAAGGCATCGGACGGCCAAGGGTGGAAAAATCGTTCCAGCGTGACGTGATCGACGAGATGGTGAAAGTGCCGGACGGGGCCAGTGTGGCAACAATGCTTTGGCTGGATCAATTGATGGGCCGCAAACCCGGCGTGTCGACGGGAACGAATGTGTGGGGGGCGCTGTCGGTTGCGGCATCCATGCTGGAAAAGGGGCAGACAGGATCCATCGTCACGCTGATGTGTGACGGCGGAGAGCGCTATCTGGATACTTATTACAATTCCGAATGGGTGCAAAAAACATTCGGCGATATCAAGGACTACAACGCGACACTTGATCAATGGCTGGGTGCGGGTGGCTGACAGTCTCGTTTCAGAACATGCGCAGACCTGCCAAACCGGGCAAAATAAAAAGAGGGCTGAAACCAGCCCTCTTTTCAATTAGTGCTCCCCGTCGGACTGGCCGACTTATTATTGCGCAGACGTTATGAAAGCGTTTGGCATCGGTCAACAGTAAACCTGAGATTTCCCACCCAACTGACCGGATTCCGGACGGAAACTGACGAAAAAAGGCCGTACCCGAAGGCACGGCCAGTCTAACAGGGAGGAATTTGCCCCCGAACACCGGGAGGACACCGGGCCGGAAGCAAAAATGACTATGGCCCTCAAAGGTTAACTTTGTATGGTCGGGGCGCAAAGACAGGCAACCAAGAGGATTTGACGGGTGGATACAGGCATTTTTATTGGTGGTGGCGGACCGGACTATGGCGAGCGCCAGACCCTTAATCTGGGGTATGCCAACCGGCACGGCATGATCGCGGGGGCCACCGGCACCGGCAAGACGATCACACTGCAAATTCTGGCAGAAGGGTTTTCGGCTGCAGGCGTTCCGGTGTTCCTGTCGGATGTCAAAGGCGATCTGTCGGGGCTGGCCAAATCGGGGTCGGACACCGGCAAACTGCACACGCCCTTTACCGAACGCGCCGCCAAAATCGGGTTTGACGATTATGCCTATAGCGCGTTTCCGGTCACGTTCTGGGATTTGCTGGGCGAGCAGGGGCATCCGGTGCGCACCACGGTTGCGGAAATGGGGCCGTTGCTGCTGGCGCGCCTGCTGGATCTGACAGACGCGCAGGAAGGTATCTTGAACATCGCCTTCCGTCTGGCGGATGAACAGGGGCTTCCGCTGCTGGACCTGAAAGACCTGCAAGCCTTGCTGGTCTGGATTGGCGAACAGAAAAACGAGATTGTCGCTGCGCTATGGCAATATTTCGGTAGCCTCGGTCGGGGCTATCCAGCGCCAGTTGCTGGTGCTGGAAAATCAGGGCGGTGCGCAATTGTTCGGGGAACCGGCACTGGACCTGTGCGGATATGATGCGCACCGATACAGACGGGCGCGGGCATGATCAACATTCTGGCGGCAGACAAGCTGATGGCGTCGCCGGGGCTTTATGCCACGTTCCTGCTGTGGCTGATGTCGGAACTGTTCGAGGAACTGCCCGAAGTCGGCGACCCCGACAAACCCAAATTGGTGTTTTTCTTTGACGAGGCGCATCTGCTGTTTGACGGCGCGCCCAAGGCGCTGGTGGACAAGGTGGAACAGGTTGCGCGGCTGATCCGCTCCAAGGGGGTGGGGCTCTATTTCATCTCGCAAAATCCGGCAGATGTGCCCGAGGATATTCTGGGCCAGTTGGGCAACCGTGTGCAGCATGCCTTGCGTGCGTTTACTGCCAAGGACCGCAAGAACCTTGCCATGGCGGCGCAAACCTACCGCGACAATCCGGCGTTTTCGACCGAACAGGCCATTCGCGAGGTGGGCGTGGGCGAGGCGGTGACATCCATGCTGATGAAAAAGGGCGTGCCGGGCGTGGTGCAACGCACGCTGATCCGCCCGCCCTCGTCGCAGGTCGGGCCGTTGGAAACGGGCGAGCGGCAGGCGATGATCACAGCTTCAGAGCTGGAGGCCAAGTACAAGACCGTCAAAGACCGCGAGTCGGCCTATGAAATGCTGGCCAAACGTGCAGCTGCGGCAGCCGAAGAGGCCGAAAAGGCCGAGGCAGAGGCCGAACAGCAGGAACCCAAGCTGCGCGAATTCAACACCGCGCGCCGGTACGAGGGCAAGCGGGTCAGCAGGTCAACCGCGCGGCGCACGCAAAGCGATGACAGCCTGACCAGCGCGATGACACAGGCGGTGATCAAGGAATTGAAGGGCACAACAGGGCGGCGCATCGTGCGCGGCATTCTGGGCGGTCTGTTCAAGGGGCGATAGGGCGGAATTTCGAGTATTTGGGGACAAATGAAGCAACAGGTGCGCGCCATTTGTCCCCTTTGATCGCGTTATTTTTCGGGGATCAGGCCACGCGGGCTGAACCGGAGCACCAGCAACAGGATCACGCCCATCGTCAGCAGGCGCATATGCGCGGCACTTTCCATCAGGTGGAGCTTGACCGGGTTGGTGTCGGCCAGGCCCGAGGTAATGGTTTCGATGAACCAGATGCCCATCGGTTCGACCTGCACCCACAGGAACCAGATCAGGAAACCGCCCAGAACGGCGCCGAAATTGTTGCCCGAACCGCCGACAATCACCATCACCCAGATCAGGAAGGTAAAGCGCAGCGGCTGGTAGGTGCCGGGCGTCAACTGGCCGTCCAGCGTGGTCATCATCGCACCGGCGATACCACAGATGGCGCTGCCCAGAATGAAGATTTGCAGGTGGCGCGCGGTCACGTCCTTGCCCATGGCTTCGGCGGCGACCTCGTTGTCGCGGATGGCGCGCATCATGCGCCCCCATGGCGAATGCAGGGCGCGTTGGGCCATCCACAACAGGATCACCAGAACCAGCGCGAACAGGCCCGCATAGGCCAGTTTGACATAGAGGGTCGAGGCGGTGACCGGATCAAGGCCCATGCCCGCCGCACGGTCGACAAAGCCCGCATTGTTTTGCAGATCAATTTCGAACGGAACCGGGCGGGGCAGGCCGACAACGTTTTTCACGCCGCGCGACAGCCAGTCTTCGTTTTTCAGCACGGCAAGGATAATCTCGGCAATGCCAAGGGTTGCGATGGCCAGATAGTCCGAGCGCAGGCCCAGCGCGGTTTTCCCGATCACCCATGCCACGCCGGCGGCCAGCAGCCCGCCCACGGGCCATGCCAGTATGACTGGCAGACCCAGACCGCCCAGATAGCCGGTGGCGGCGGGGGTTACGGCCTCGACCGCTTCGACAGACGGGTCAAGCAGGGCGCGGTAGATGAAAAACCCGATGATAATGATGGCGAGCACCGCAAGGGTGCGGTTGCGCCCGGGGGCCATGCGGTTCATTGCGATGGCGGCGGCAACAACGGTTCCCGCGCCCATGACAAGGGCGACCAGAATACCAAGACCGCCCGCAGCCCACGCATCTGTGGTGGGCGGCATCGCCACCAGCACCGCCGCCAGACCGCCCAGCGCAACAAAGCCCATGATCCCGATGTTGAACAGGCCCGCAAAGCCCCATTGCAGGTTCACGCCCAGCGCCATGATGGCCGAAATCAATCCCATGTTGAGGATCAGCAGCGCCGCGTTCCAGCTTTGGGTAAAGCCGGTGATGGCGATCAGACCGGCGACAATGACAAACAGGCCGGTGTTTTTGACGGTCTCGTTCATAGCGCTTTTCCCTTGAACAGGCCGGTGGGGCGGAACAACAGCACAATCAGCAGGATCACGAAGGACACCGCGAATTTGTAATCGGTCGACAAAAGCTGCACGAGGCCATTGGGCTCAAGGCCTTCGGGCATCATGTAGCCCAGCACCTTTTTCCACGCATAGGTGATGGTGATTTCCGAAAACGCGATGACGAAACCGCCCGCGATGGCGCCGATCGGGTTGCCCAGACCGCCAACAATGGCGCTGGCAAAGATCGGCAGCAACAACTGGAAGTAGGTGAACGGTTTGAACGATTTGTCCAACCCGTAAAGCACGCCGGCAACCGTGGCGAGTGCGGCCACGATCAGCCATGTGTACATCACCACACGTTCGGGGTTGATGCCCGACAGCAGGGCCAGATCTTCGTTATCGGAATAGGCGCGCATCGATTTTCCGGTGCGTGTGCGGTTGAGGAACCAGAACAGCAGCGCCACCACGATCACCGCCGTGATGACCGTGATGCCTTGCGAGGTGCGGATCGCCAGACCTTCTTCCAGACCTGACCATTCCTTGAACGTGCGGGCCGAGATGATGAACCGTTCGCCATCGGCAAAGCGCTGATCATCGGGGCCGATCACAAAGCGCACGATGCCGTTCATAATGAACATCACGCCCATCGACACGATCACAAGGATCACGGGTTTTGCCTTTTGATCGCGGTAAAACCGGTAAACGGCGCGATCTGTGATCAACAGCAACGCCATACAGCCCAGAATGCCGAAGGGCAGCGCCAAAAGCGCCGTGGGCAGCGGCCCAAGGTTGATCCCCATGGACTGGAACCACCATGTGAACAGAATGGTGATCATCGCGCCAAAGGCCATTGTATCGCCATGGGCAAAGTTGGAAAACCGCAGGATCGAATAGATCAGCGTGACCCCCAGTGCGCCCAGTGCCAGCTGGCTGCCATAGGCTATCGCGGGGACCAGAACGAAGTTCGAGAGGGCGATGAAAGCGTTGAGAAAATCCATGGCTTAGCCCCCCAGAAACGATTTGCGGACTTCGGGGTCGGCCAGAAGTTCCTTGCCGGTGCCGGAATAGGCATTGCTGCCCTGTACCAGAACATAGCCACGATCAGCGATTTCCAGTGCCTGACGCGCGTTCTGTTCGACCATCAGGATCGGAATGCCGGTGCGGGCCACATCAATGATGCGGTCAAACAGTTCGTCCATCACGATGGGCGAGACACCCGCTGTCGGCTCATCCAGCATCAGCACCTTGGGCTGTGTCATCAGCGCGCGGCCCACGGCGACCTGTTGGCGTTGCCCGCCCGACAGTTCGCCCGCCGCCTGATAGCGTTTGTCTTTCAGGATCGGGAACAGATCGTAAATCTGGTGCAGCGTATCGCGGAAATCGTCCTTGCGGATGAACGCGCCCATTTCAAGATTTTCCTCGACCGTGAGCGAGGTGAAGATATTCGAGGTCTGCGGCACAAAGCCCATGCCCTTGATCACCCGATCCTGTGGGGAGAGGGCGGTGATATCTTCGCCATCCAGACGCACATGGCCGCTGCGCACGTTCAACATGCCGAACACGGCTTTCATTGCGGTGGATTTGCCCGCGCCGTTGGGGCCGACGATCACAGCGATTTCGCCGGGATTCACGGCAATGGTGCAGTCATGCAGGATATCGGGGCCCTTGCCATAACCGCCTGTCATGCTGTCGCCGATCAGAAACGGGCCGCCGGGGGCCGGGGTTGCCTTGCCCTTCTTGCGCGCGTTTTCGGCCGTGCCCTGACCTTTGGGGTTGGTGATCGAGGCATCTTTGTTGCCGCGATCTTCCTGATAGGGGTTGCTGCTCATGCGCCCACCTTGTCCTTGTTTTTCAGGCCGGTGCCCAGATAGGCCTCGATTACCTGTTCGTTGGCCTTGATCTGGTCCAGTGTGCCTTCGGCCAGAACCTTGCCTTCGGCCATGCAGATCACCGGATCACACAGGCGTCCGATAAAATCCATGTCGTGTTCGATGACGACAAAGGTATAGCCGCGTTCCTTGTTCAGGCGCAGAATGGCATCGCCGATGGTGTTCAGCAGGGTGCGGTTCACGCCGGCGCCAACCTCGTCCAGAAACACGATGCGCGCGTCCACCATCATGGTGCGGCCCAGTTCCAGCAGCTTTTTCTGCCCGCCCGACAGGTTGCCGGCGCGTTCGTCTTTCAGATGGTCGATGGTCAGAAATTCCAGCACCTCGTCGGCCTTGGCCAGCAGGGTGCGCTCTTCCTGTGCGATCCGCGCCGCGCCGAACCATGTGTTCCACAGCGTTTCGCCCGATTGCCCGCCCGGCACCATCATCAGGTTTTCGCGCACGGTCATCGAGCTGAATTCGTGGGCGATCTGGAAGGTGCGCAGCAATCCTTTGTGAAACAGATCGTGGGGCGGCAGTCCGGTGATATCTTCGCCCGCCATGGTCACACGCCCGGATGTGGGTTTAAGAACGCCCGCGATCACATTGAAAAGGGTGGTTTTCCCAGCGCCGTTCGGGCCGATCAATCCGGTAATCGATCCTTCAGCAATAGACAGTGTCGCACCATCTACCGCGTGAAAGCCGCCAAAGTGCTTGTGCACGTTTTCTACGACAATCATGTCACCCCCACGCCACTTTTGTTGTGGCTGTCTTCTATTGAAACAGCCCGGAAGACGATGCTCCGGGCTGTCTGGTTTTTCGATCGGTTACAGATTAACGGAACGCAACGGTTTCGTTTTTGCCGTCTTTGACTTCGATCTCGCGGTAGGAACCGGCGCTTTCGCCCGGGCCAATCAGCTCAACCGCCGATGCGCCGACATAATCAACCTCGCCACCTTCGCGGATGATATCCAGCGCCTTGCCCAGTTCACCGGGATAGATTTTTTCGCCCGGTGCGTTGGCGACGTCCAGAATTTTGGCGCCGTAAACAGCAGGATCGGTTGAATCTGCCGCTTGCATGGCCAGCATGAACAGCGCGGCCGCGTCATAGGATTCCGGTGTGTAGGGTGATGTCGCATCAAAAGCATCGCCTGCCATGGCAATCAGCTTTTCAATGCCGTCACCGCCGGAACCGGCGATCTGGCCGAACGATCCGTTCAGCGCGGGGCCGACATTGTTGGGCAGGGATTCACCGATCATGCCGCCGGGCAGACCGAATGTATCATAGGCACCGGAATCAAGGGCCGCGTTGATGATGCCCAGACCGCCTTGGTCCAGATACCCGGCAACCACCAGAATGTCGCCACCGGCCGAGGCCAGTGCGCCAACCTCAGCAGAATAGTCTGCCTTGCCGTCTTCATGCGCAGCAGAAATGGTCACTTCGCCACCGACCGCTTCGAACGAGGTGACAATCGCGTCGGCCAGGCCTTTGCCATAGTCGTTGTTGGTGTATGTCAACGGCGATGGACTTGATGCCGCGATCGGTCAGAACGTCGGCCATAACCTGACCTTCGCGCGCATCCGACGGGGCCGTGCGGAAGAACAGATCGTTGTCTTCAACTGTCGACAGACCCGGGGATGTGGCGGACGGTGAAATCATCACCATGCCGTTCGGAATTGCGACGTTTTGCAGGATCGCGCCGGTGACACCGGAACAGTCGCCACCGATCAGGCCGTGGATGCCATCGGCGATCAGGCGTTCGGCGTTGGATGTGGACAGGCCGTTATCGATACAGCCGGTATCTGCACGCATCGGCGTGACGACGGCCGAATCCAGCAGCTTGCCGCTGTCGGTCACTTCCTTCATGGCCATTTCCGCGCCTGCGGCCATCGGGCCGGTCAGCGATTCAATCGGGCCGGTAAAGCCGATCAGAATGCCCAGTTTGACTTCTTTGCCGTGGCCGCCCGCAAAGGCGGTTCCGGCCATCAATGCAGTGGCCGCAGTGGCCATAAGCAGTTTTTTCATATGATTTCTCCCATGTTGGAACTTGACGTTCATCGCGCAAGTTATGCGCAGGCTGTGCAAAAGAAAAGTACAAAGCGTGACGGGCGATATGATTGTTCCTGACGCCGACGTGATTGGGCGGACCGTTGAAATACGTTAGTATCACGATCACCAGAATGCGGAGGCTTTGGTATGCGAATAGTCCTGACATGTGTGATTCTGCTGTTTGGCGGCACGTTTGCTTTGGCACAGACGCTTGAAACCAGCGCCGGGACGGCGACCCTGACGCCGATGCTGACCGGTTTGGATGAACCATGGGCGATTGCGCATCTGCCGCAAGACGGCAACGGGGCGTATCTGGTGACCGAACGCGACGGCGGCGCTTTTATATGTGAGCAACGGAACGGCGACCAAGGTGTCGGGGGTTCCGGATGTGGTTGCGTCGGGGCAGGGCGGATTGCTGGATGTCATGCTGCCCCGTGATTTCGCACAAACCCGCGCGGTGTTCCTGAGCTATTCCAAAAGCCTGAAAGGCGGGGCCGGTACGGCGCTGGCGGTTGGGACGCTGAACGCGGATGGAACGGCGCTGCGCGATGTGCGCGATCTGTTTGTCATGTCGGCGGGATCCCAAGGCGGGCGCCATTTCGGCAGCCGGATCGTGGAAGGAGCGGATGGCAGCCTGTTTCTGACAATCGGAGATCGGGGGGATCGCCCGAGCGCGCAGGACCGGTCTGTTCATAATGGCAGCGTGATCCGGATCAATCGGGACGGGTCGGTGCCTGCGGACAATCCGTTTGTCGGCGTGGCTGGTATCAGGCCCGAGATCTATTCCTTTGGGCATCGCAATCCGCAAGGGGCCGCGCTGGATTCGGGCGGGACATTGTGGGTCGCCGAACACGGTGCACAGGGCGGCGATGAAGTGAACAGGATCAGGAAAGGCGCAAATTTCGGCTGGCCTGTGATTTCTTACGGCAAGCATTATTCCGGCGCCAAGATCGGCGAAGGGACCACGCGCGAGGGGATGGAACAACCGGCGTTCTACTGGGACCCGTCCATCGCGCCATCGGGCATGGTGATCTATTCCGGCGCGCTCTGGCCCGAGTGGCGCGGCGACATGCTGATCGGAAGCCTGAAATTCGACTATATCGCGCGTCTGGACGGAGAGACTGTGCGAGAGGTGGAACAGATCAGTGGCCCCGAAACCGAACGTGTTCGCGATGTGGTGGAAGCGCCGGACGGATCGATCTGGTTTATTTCCGTCGGGCAGGGGGCGGTGTACCGGATGACGCCGCGATAGGGGCGCATGACGCGCCCGCGGGTTTCCCGTATTTTTGGCAAAAAGAAGCGGGGTGCGTCAGATTGACAGGCGGGCCGCGTGGCTGCCGCGTTCGCGGTAAGGTGTCGTGTCGTAATGGGCGCGGTAGCATTTTGAGAAATGCGAGGGCGAGGCAAAGCCGCAGGCCAGTGCCACGTTGATCACGCTCATATCGGTCTGCATCAGCAGGTTGCGCGCCTTTTGCAGGCGCAGTTCCATATAATAGCGTTTGGGCGAGCGGTTCAGATAGCGGCGGAACAGCCGTTCCAGCTGCCGCGTCGACATGCCGACCTCTTTCGCCAGAATGGACGGGCTGATCGGTTCTTCGATGTTGGACTCCATCATCTGGATGACCTGGCTGAGTTTAGGATGACGCACACCGATACGTGTGGGCACCGACAGGCGCTGGGTATCCTGATCGGTGCGGATCGAGGAATAGATCATCTGGTCTGCCGCCGCATTGGCCAGTTCTTCGCCATGATCATCGGCGATCAGTTTCAGCATCAGATCGATCGACGATGTGCCACCGGCCGTTGTCAGGCGGTTGCCGTCGACCACAAATACGGATTTCGTCAGGTTCACATCTTCGAATTCTTCGGAAAAACTGTCCTGGTTTTCCCAGTGGATCGTGGCGCGCTTGCCATCGAGCAGACCGGCACGCGCAAGGGAATAGGCCGCTGTGCAGACCCCGCCGATGACGATACCCTTGCGGGCTTCGCGGCGCACCCAGTTCAAAAGCTTTTTCGTGGTGGCATGTTGGACATCCACACCACCGCACAGAATAACCGTATCTTCGCGGCCCATCTCGGTCAGGTCGTCATCGACCTTGAACACGGTTCCGGCAGAACAATGTACGGTATCGCCGCCTTCGGCGACCAGTTTCCATTCATAAAGCGTGCGCCCCGCCATTCGGTTGGCGATGCGCAGGCTGTCCACCGCGCAGCTGAACGACAGGAGCGAAAAGTTCTCGAGCAGAACAAACACAAAGCGTCTTGGTTTGATCTGGGTCGGCTCTTTTGAAGAAACCTGACGAGGGTCTTTCATTCCGCAGGTCCTTTGTCACGGTCTGAATTGGCGGTTTGCGACATATATTGCCGCGCTTTGAGACCTTGCCCAGAGTGCAAAGCCGACGTCAAGAGGCCGCATTTGTGATATGGTCAGTTGGCTTGGGGTTTTGTATAGAAACCCTTCAACACACGAACGACCGGAGAAATGCAATGGGTGAATGGCAGAAATCGGACTGGCGCAAGAAGCCGCGGATCCAGATGCCGGACTATCTGGACAGTGCGGCGCTACATGCGGTCGAGGCGCAATTGTCAAAGTATCCGCCCCTTGTTTTTGCCGGAGAGGCGCGGCGCCTGAAATCGCATCTGGCGGCGGCATCGCGTGGCGATGCGTTTCTGCTGCAGGGCGGGGATTGCGCCGAAAGTTTTGACCAGTTCAGTGCGAACGGTATCCGCGATACGTTCAAGGTGATGCTGCAAATGGCGATGGTGTTGACCTATGGCGCCAAGGTGCCGGTGATCAAGGTGGGCCGGATCGCGGGACAGTTCGCCAAACCGCGCAGCGCGCCGACCGAAGTGATGGATGGTGTGGAATTACCCAGCTATCGCGGGGATATCATCAACGAACTGGATTTCACCGAAACCGCGCGGGTGCCGGATCCGTCCAAGATGCTGCAGGCTTATACGCAGGCGGCGGCGACGCTGAACCTGTTGCGGGCATTTTCCACCGGCGGGTATGCCGATGTGCATCAGGTGCATGCCTGGACATTGGGCTTTACCGAAGGCGAAAAGGCAGCGCGGTACCGCGAACTGGCCAACCGGATCAGCGATACGCTGGATTTCATGGCCGCGGCCGGTGTCACGCAGGAATCGGCACATACGCTGCAATCGGTGGAGTTCTACACCAGTCACGAAGGGTTGCTGCTGGAATACGAAGAGGCGCTGACGAGGCTGGATTCAACATCCGGTAAATGGCTGGCCGGATCGGGGCACCTGATCTGGATCGGGGATCGCACCCGCCAGCCCGACGGGGCACATGTCGAATTCTGTCGCGGGGTGATGAACCCGATCGGGCTGAAATGCGGCCCGTCGATGACATCCGATGACCTTAAGGCGCTGATGGCGAAACTGAACCCTGCCAACGAAGCGGGCCGTCTGACGCTGATCGCGCGTTTTGGGGCGGGCAATGTGGGGGATCATCTGCCACGTCTGATCAAGACAGTGCAGGAAGAAGGCGCCAACGTGCTTTGGACCTGTGATCCGATGCATGGCAACACGATCAAATCCTCGACCGGGTACAAGACACGGCCGTTTGATTCTGTTCTGCGCGAAGTGCGGGAATTTTTTGATGTTCACGGTGCGGAAGGCACGATTCCGGGGGGCGTGCATTTTGAAATGACCGGGCAGGATGTGACCGAATGTACCGGTGGTGTGCGGGCCGTCAGCGAAGAAGACCTGTCGGATCGTTATCACACGGCCTGTGATCCCCGCCTGAATGCCAGCCAGTCTTTGGAACTGGCGTTTCTGGTGGCCGAGGCGCTTTCGACATTTCGCGCGAAACGTCAGGCACGCGAAGCCATTTGAACTGCCGCGCTGCGTTCAGTCGTCGCGCGACACGATACGTAAATAGGGCACCCTTGTCGGTTTTGCACCGGCAAGGGGCGTGCTGGCTTCGGCAAATCCGGGGGTGGCATGTGCGGGCCTGCCGCCGGTCTGGCCCTGCGTGGATGCAGGCGTATCAAAGGCGGGCGATCCCAACACCCTTTTTTGTGTGGCGGTCACATCAAACCGGCGGGTTTTGCGGCCAATGTCGCCCTTGGCCACCAGACAGCCGAAAATCCGGCTGACGTCGCCCAGATCGTTTTCCATCGGCAAAAGAACCATACGGGCGTCCAGTGGCGGGCGGCCAATGCCACGTTCGCCGGTCAGCGCCAGATCGACAATGGCGGGATCGTCGAAAACGGCTTCGATCGTTTGATCCAGCGCGGCACGCCCGGCAGGGGTGAAAAACGCGGTAATCGGCATGCCGCGCACTTCCATCCCCATCAGATCGGACAGATGAGATCCGGCCACCCGCATCCGTGCAAGACCGGGCGCGATCCTTTCCAGCACAAAGGCATATTCCAGAATGTTTTCAATGCCACGCGGATCGATATCGGATCGGCGGGGCAGCGCAGCGTCACCGCGCAACGCCTCCCAGTAGGCGATGGCCTGCTGGATGGCGGAAAAGCGGTTGTCAGACTGAAACCGGCTCATCACGACAAGATTGCCTTTGCGCAGCAATCGGGGGCATGGTTGTTGATTGAATGTGACATGGTTCTGCTGGTCCACGGGTTTGCCCTTTCTGCCGCATTGTTTACGGCGCGTGTTTGGGGCTTTGGTGTTGCCTGTCTCGGGGACAGGCGCTGGTTCCATTAACCCTATCTACATAAAGATTACTGAAGTCTTAATATCGGCAAAGCGCATAGCGGTGGGGTCAAAAATCGCTAACTGGTTAATGGATGGGCGACCTTGCAGGGCATTTGGTCGGCAACTCCCCTTGCCCACACTGTGCAGATTGCCGTAGGTGCAAGGCAGACTTTTCAGACGGGGAACCGCAACGTGATTACTTCGATGACGGGCTTTGCTTCGGCGCAGGGGGAACTGGCCCCGTACAGATGGGTTTGGGATTTGCGCAGCGTCAATGCCAAGGGGCTGGATTTGCGCCTGCGGGTGCCGGACTGGATCGAAGGGCTGGAGGCAGCTTTGCGCGCGCAACTTGCCAAATCGGTGATCCGTGGCAATGTCAGCCTGTCCTTGCGGGTGCAGCGTGATGAAGCAAATGCCGCGGCATCGCTGAATGTTGATCAGTTGAACGCGGTTTTGATCGCCATGGCCGAAGTCGAAGCACAGGCAATGGAGCGGGGCCTGTCGCTGGCACCGTCCAAGGCATCCGATATCGTGGCGCTGCGCGGGGTCATGGACGCATCCGCCGCGCCAGAGGATACCTCGGCCTTGTCCGCGCAATTGCAGGCGGATTTCGCAGCCTTGGTGTCTGCCTTTGTGGATATGCGCCGCGCCGAAGGGCAGGCGCTTGAACAGGTGCTGCAAGACCAGTTGACCCAGATCGAAACCCTGACCGTTGCAGCGGCAGAGCGCGCAGAGGTGCGCAAGGCGGACGTGGCGCAAACCTTGCGCAGTAACCTTGCTCGGGTTCTGGACAATTCCGAAGGGGCCGATCCGGACCGGGTGGCGCAGGAACTGGCAATACTTGCCGTCAAAAGCGACGTGACCGAGGAAATCGACCGGCTGCACGCGCATGTCGGAGCGGCGCGCGATTTGTTGGGAGCAGGCGGGTCGGTGGGGCGCAAGCTGGATTTCCTGATGCAGGAATTCAACCGCGAAGCCAACACACTCTGCTCCAAGGCGCAATCAAGCGATCTGACAAAGATCGGGCTGGAGTTGAAGGCTGTGATCGACCAGATGCGCGAGCAAGTACAGAACGTGGAATAGACATGAGTGCTGAACACAAAATGCCCCGTCGCGGGTTGTTGATTATTTTGTCATCGCCGTCGGGGGCGGGTAAATCCACCTTGGCGCGCAGGTTGCGTGTCTGGGACCCCAGTATCTGTTTTTCGGTGTCCGCAACCACCCGTCACGCCCGCCCGGGGGAAGTGGATGGGACGGATTATCATTTCGTGTCGGAAAACGCGTTCAAAAGCGCGGTGTCCGAAGGCAAGATGCTGGAACACGCGCATGTGTTCGGCAATTTCTACGGGTCTTTGATCGGGCCGGTGGAACAGGCCATCGGCGCGGGGCAGGATGTGTTGTTCGATATCGACTGGCAGGGCGCGCAGCAAATCCGCAACTCCGCGCTGGGTCAGAACACGCTTTCGATTTTTCTGTTGCCGCCGTCCATCACCGAACTGCGCCGCCGGCTTGAGGCGCGCGGGCAGGATGATGCAGAGACCATTGCGCGCCGGATGCAGAAAAGCTGGGACGAGATAAGCCATTGGGATGGCTATGACTTTGTGCTGGTCAATGATGATCTGGACGCGACGGAAGAGCGTTTGAAATCCATCGTGACGGCCACCCGCCTGCGCCGTAGTCAACAACCGGGGCTGACGGATCATGTGCGCGCCCTACAAGCCCAATTCGAGGATTTGACATGACACTTTATCAACTGGACGGCCACGCGCCGCAATTGCACGAAGACACATGGGTGGCGCCAGATGCCAACCTGATCGGGCGGGTTGTGCTTGCACGCGGGGGCGTCAGTGTGGTTTGGCAGCACGTTGCGCGGTGACAATGAACAGATCACCGTGGGCAAGGGCAGCAACGTGCAGGAAAACTGTGTGTTTCACACCGATATGGGTTTTCCGCTGACCATCGGCACCAATTGCACCATCGGGCACAAGGTGATGCTGCACGGATGTCGCATCGGCAACAATTCCCTGATCGGGATGGGGGCCATCATTCTGAACGGGGCCACGATTGGCAAAAACTGCCTGATCGGGGCAGGGGCCCTGATTACCGAAGGCAAGGATATCCCAGACGGATCGCTTGTGATGGGATCGCCGGGCAAGGTGATGCGCCAGCTGGATCAAACCTCGATTTCGGGGCTGACAGACAGCGCCGTGCATTATCAGAACAACATGCGCCGGTATCGCGCCGGCCTGACACAGGCAGACTGAACATCATGCGAAATGAAAAAGGATCGCTGATCCGCCCCGATCCGCTGCCCGCCAGCGCCAGCCGGCCCGTGGTTACGCCGCTGTCACCATCCGTAGTGTATGCCAGCGAAACGCCGGATCAGCTGGATGCGCAGTATGAAGGGCACATTCACGGCTATACTTACGCGCGCGAAGGCCACCCGAATGCCGATGTTGTTGCGGCGCGGCTTGATGCGATGGAAGGGCAAAGTGACGGCACCGTCACCGGATCCGGCATGGCGGCGGTGACGGCGGCGCTGATGGGGCTGCTGCAAGCGGGTGACCATGTGATCGGCGGTAACCAGCTTTACGGGCGCTCGCTGCGCCTGATGAAAGAAGATCTGCCGCGTCTGGGCATCTCCACCACGCTGGCCGATCCCGGTGACGTGGCGGCCATAAAGGCGGCGATCACGCCCGAGACAAAAATGATCCTGATCGAGGTCGTGTCCAACCCGACATTGCGGGTGGCGGATGTCAAAGGCATCGCGGCACTGGCCAAGGACCACGGTATTCTGCTGGCCGTGGACAACACGTTTACCACGCCGCGCAGTTTCCGGCCCTATGATCACGGGGCCGATATCGTCATCCATTCCCTGACCAAGTTGCTGGCGGGCCATTCCGATGTGATGTTGGGCTATGTATCGGCGCGTGATCCGGAGCTATCGCAGAAAATGCGGGTTTTCGCGGTGACCACGGGCCTGTCGCCCAGCCCGTTTGATTGCTGGCTGTGCGAACGCGGCATGCTGAGCTTTGATTTGCGCTTTGATCGCGCGCAGGCCACGGCGATCCGGCTTGCGGATCATCTGGCGGGGCTGAAGGGCGTGAAACGTGTGATTTATCCGGGACGCAGCGATCACCCTGATCATGCGCGCGCGCGCGATTTGTTGGGCGATCAGACCTGCAATATGGTCAGCTTTGAACTTGACGGCGGGCGCAGTGCGGCCAACGCGTTTACCCGCGCGGCAGACGGGTTGTGTTTCGCACCGACTCTGGGCGATGTGGGGACGACGCTGTCGCATCCTGCGTCGTCTTCGCATCGCGCACTCAGCGTCGATGAACGCGCGGCGCTTGGCCTGTCCGAAGGCTTCTTTCGTGTGTCTGTCGGGCTGGAAGACCCCGATGCGCTGATGGCGGTGTTTACGGATGCGGTGGCCGCCACGCGCGATCTGGACTAGCCGGACAGGGGCGGGCGCGATGTACGACAGTGATCTGCGCGCCTTGCTCGAGGCCATGCCGCTGCCGGCTTTGATGGTGGATCGGGACGAACGGATTGCCGCGTCCAATGCGCTGTCACGCACGCTGTTGGGCCAGCAGATTGAAGGCCGCAATTATGTGACGATGCTGCGCCAGCCGACCACGCTGGACGCGATTGAAAGCACCTTGCGTGATCGCGCATCCCGAACCGCACGCTATCTGACGAATGACGGTGCGCAGGATATTACCTATCAGGTGACATGCCGTTTTGTGGACGGGCAGGGTGATCCGGCTGCGGCGGGGGTTTTGGTGTGTTTCGAAGACATCAGCCATCTTGAAACCGCCAGCCAGATGCGGCGCGATTTTGTTGCCAATGTCAGCCATGAACTGCGCACGCCGCTGACCGCGTTGATGGGGTTCATCGAAACCCTGCTCGGCTCGGCGCGTGATGATCCCGCCGCGCGCGAACGGTTCTTGAACATCATGGCCGGTGAGGCGGGACGCATGAACCGTCTGGTCGGGGATTTGCTGTCGCTGAGCCGGGTCGAGGGCGAGGAACGTGTGCGCCCCAAAGGGCAGGTCAATGTTGGCGATCTGATCGGTTCTGTCATCCGGTCGCTGAAACCGCTGGCCGATGAAGGCCGCGTTCAGATCACGCTGGACCTGCCGGACGATCCTGTAATCATCACCGGCGATTCGGACCAGTTGAGCCAGGTGTTCACCAATCTGATCGAAAACGCTTTGAAATACGGGGGCAGCGGTGGTGTCGTGACGGTACGGGTCGCGCCGTCAGAACGGGACCCGACATTGCGTGCGCCGGGTGTGCGCATTCAGGTGATCGACAAGGGGCCGGGCATTGATCCGGTGCATCTGCCGCGCCTGACAGAACGATTCTATCGCGCTGACAGTCACAGAAGCCGCCAATTGGGCGGTACGGGGCTGGGGCTGGCGATTGTGAAACACATCATAAACCGCCATCGCGGGCGGTTGCGCGTCGAAAGCGAGATTGGCCAAGGATCTGTTTTTACAGTGATATTGCCCGTTTCTCAGGATTCTTCCCCGACGTCAGCCCAGTAATTTCCGCTGATTTCGGCAAGTGTCACACAGACGTTACAAAACTATCACAAAAGCTGCGTGCAAGCCCGTTAGACGGGCGGCAAGATCATCATGGGGGTGATCATTCCAATACAGGAGACTGAAATGTCTTACTTCAAACTGACGGCGTCCGCGCTGACAATCGCTGCCGTATCCGCAACCACCGCCGCTGCACGCGATCAGGTACAGGTTGCCGGATCATCGACCGTTCTGCCCTATGCGTCGATCGTGGCCGAAGCTTTTGGTGAAAACTTTGATTTCCCGACACCGGTTGTTGAATCGGGTGGATCCTCTGCAGGTCTGAAGCGGTTTTGCGAAGGTGTTGGCGAAAACACCATCGACATCGCGAATGCGTCGCGCCAGATCAAATCATCCGAACTGGAAGTGTGCGCCGCCAACGGTGTGACCGACATTATCGAAGTGCGCATCGGCTATGACGGCATCGTGTTTGCCTCGGACATCGCAGGCAATTCCTTTGAATTCACGCCGGTTGACTGGTACCGCGCGATTTCCGAAAACGTTGTGGTCGATGGTCAGATCGTTGCCAACCCCTATACCATGTGGAACGAAGTGAACCCCGCGTTCCCCGCGCAGCCCATTCAGGCCTATGTTCCGGGCACCAAGCACGGCACACGCGAAGTGTTCGAGGAAAAAGTGATTTTGGCGGGCTGTGAAGAAACCGGCGATTTTGACGCGTATCTTGCGGCTGCCGAGGGTGACAGCGACAAAGCCAAGAAAAAGGCCGCTGAAAAAGCCTGTATCGAACTGCGCACCGATGGCCGTTCGGTTGATATCGATGGCGATTACACCGAAACACTGGCCCGTATCGAAAGCAACAAGGACGGGATCGGCGTGTTCGGTCTGGCGTTTTACGAAAACAACACAGACAAGCTGCAAGTGGCGACCATGTCGGGCATCGTGCCTTCGGTCGATTCGATCGCGACAGGTGAATACCCTGTGTCCCGCCCGCTGTTCTTCTACGTGAAGAAAGCACATATCGGCGTCATTCCCGGCCTGAAGGAATTCGCGGAATTCTTTGTTGCCGATGAAATCGCTGGCCCTGATGGCCCGCTGGCCGAATATGGCCTGGTTGCCGATCCTGAATTGAGCAAGACACAGACAAATGTGGCTGACGAAGCTGTGATCGGCACCAATAGCTGATCGCCTGAAAGATAAGGGGCCGCCCATCGGGTGGCCCCAAATCTGTTTAATACCTTTCCCGACGAAACGGAGCGCGTCATGAGCGACACCGGCTTTCTTGTTCTTGTTGTGCTTGCCTTGACAGCTATCGGATACGTTCTGGGACGCAGACGCGCGATGGCCTCTGCAGGTGGCGATGCGCGCAAGCTGCATTCGCTGCCGTCTTATTACGGATCAAACGTGGCGCTGTTCACGGCCGTTCCCGCATTGTTGACCCTTGTCCTGTGGCTGCTGGTGCAACCCGTTCTGATCGACAGCCGCGTGTCCCAGTTGATCCCCGACAGCACGATATCGGAAGGGTCATCCCTTGGTCTTGTGATGTCGGATGTACAGCGCGTGGCGGACGGCATTGATGTTGCCGTGGCGCAGGGCACACTGACCGAGGCGGACGCACGCGATCTGGATGTAAATTCAACCGATATCCGCGCGCAACTGGCCGAGGTGGGCGTTGCGCTGGGATCGGATGTGCAAGCCCCGGTTCTGAAAGCGGCGCAAGCCTACCGCGACATGTCATCATCCGGGAATATGTGGCGGATGGTCGTTGTTCTGGGGTTGGCCATTGGCGGGCTGGTTCTGTCGGTCCTGCCGACGAACAAGGATTTCCGCGCCCGCAATGTGGTCGAGCGTGCGGTGTTGTGGCTGCTGATGCTGGCGGCGTCTTTGGCGATTTTGACAACGGTTGGCATCGTGTTGTCGATGCTGTTTGAAACGATGAATTTTTTCGGGCTGCATTCGTGGCGAGATTTCTTTTTCGGCAGTACATGGGCCCCCAATTTCCGTGGTGACAGCGATCTGTCGATCCTGCCGCTGTTGTGGGGCACGCTGTATATTTCGGTGATTGCACTTGCGGTTGCGGTGCCGATCGGGCTGTTTTCGGCGGTGTACCTGTCCGAATATGCCGGCCCAAAAACGCGCGCCTTTGCCAAACCGCTTTTGGAAATTCTGGCCGGTATCCCGACAATCGTTTACGGCCTCTTTGCGTTGCTCACGGTTGGCCCGATGCTGGTGCGGTTCTTTGGCCGCGGCGAAGACGGTGTTCTTGGGGTCGAATGGATGACCGGCGCAACATCGGTTCTGACGGCCGGATTGGTGATGGGTATCATGCTGATCCCGTTTGTGTCGTCCCTGTCGGATGACATTATCAACGCTGTGCCGCAATCGCTGCGCGACGGATCACTTGGGCTGGGCGCGACACGGTCGGAAACGATCCGCCAGGTGGTTCTGCCTGCGGCGTTGCCGGGGATAGTGGGCGCGATATTGCTGGCTGCCAGCCGGGCCATCGGCGAAACCATGATCGTGGTGCTGGGGGCGGGGGCGATTGCCAAGTTTTCGATCAATCCGCTTGAATCGATGACCACCATTACAACCCGCATCGTCAGCCAGTTGACGGGCGATGGCGATTTCGCCAGCCCCGAAACCCTTGTGGCCTTTGCGCTTGGCCTGACGCTGTTTGTTCTGACACTGGGGCTGAATGTTCTGGCCCTTTATATCGTGCGCAAATACCGGGAGCAGTACGAATGACCGATACAACGCCGATGGGCGGCGCGACCCCGATCAAACACGGATCGTTGCTGCAACTGGATGAGCGCACCCGCAAACGCAACGCCGCCGAGGCGCGGTTCCGCTCTTACGGGCTGGCGGCTATCGGCTTCGGCCTGTTGATGCTGATCATTCTGGTCGTGACCATCGTGTCGCGCGGCACGGGCGCTTTCCAGCAGACATTCATCACGCTGGATGTCGAATTGCTTGAGGACAAGCTGGACAAGACCGGCAATCGCAATCTGGACGAGATCGCCAAAGTATCCACCTTTGGCTATGCGCCCCTGATACAGGGCGCGTTCGAGGCCAAGGTGGCCGCGCTGGGGATCGAAACACCGCTGAAGAAAAAAGACATGGCGGGCCTGTTGTCAAAAGGTGCACCGGCGCAGCTGCGTGATTACGTTCTGGCCGATCCCGACCGGATCGGACAGACCGTCACTTTCGAATTCCTCGCCTCAAGCCGGGTTGACGGATACATGAAAGATCGCGTCAGCCGCGAAAGTATCGTGAATGACAAAAGCATTTCGTCCGAACAGCTTGATTTTGTGGATCAATTGATTGCGGGCGGCACGTTGGACAAACGGTTCAATCTGGCCTTTATCACCGGCGCGGATGCGTCCGACCAGCGGCCCGAGGCCGCAGGCATGGGGGTGTCGATGGTTGGATCGTTCTTTATGATGCTGGTGGTGCTGGCGCTGGCCTTGCCGATCGGTGTGGCCGCGTCGATCTATCTGGAAGAATTCGCGCCCAAGAACCTGTTGACCGATATTATCGAGGTCAACATTTCCAATCTGGCGGCGGTGCCCTCTATCGTGTTCGGTATTCTGGGGCTGGCGGTGTTCATCAACTACATGCATCTGCCGCAATCCGCACCTTTGGTGGGCGGTCTTGTCCTGACATTGATGACATTGCCGACGATCATTATTTCCACGCGCGCCTCGCTGAAATCCGTGCCGCCGTCCATTCGGGACGCGGCCCTTGGGGTCGGAGCGTCAAAGATGCAATCGGTGTTCCACCATGTGCTGCCTCTGGCCGCGCCCGGCATTCTGACCGGCACGATCATCGGGCTGGCGCAGGCCTTGGGTGAAACGGCCCCGTTGCTGTTGATCGGGATGATCGGATTTATCGCATCCAACGCACCCGATACCATTGCCGAAGGGTTGATGTCGCCCAATTCGGCGATGCCGGCGCAGATTTACGAATGGGCCAAGCGCGCGGACCCTGCGTTTTACGAACGGGCGTGGGGGGGCATCATCATCCTGTTGGTGTTCCTTGTCACCATGAACACCATCGCGGTTATTCTGCGCCGTCGTTTTGAACGACGCTGGTAGGAAGGATCTGGTATAATGAACGATATGAGAATTGCGGAGAGAACCTTGGACACACATAACGTCAAAATTCAGGCCAAGGACGTGAATGTCTATTACGGGGATACCCATGCAATCAAAGATGTGAATGTGGACATCGAAGACAAAACCGTGACCGCGTTTATCGGACCTTCCGGATGTGGCAAATCAACTTTTCTGCGTTGTATCAACAGGATGAACGACACAATTGATATCTGTCGCGTCACGGGTGATATCCTGATCGAAGGCGAGGACATCTACGACAAGAAGGTTGATCCGGTGCAGTTGCGCGCGATGGTTGGCATGGTGTTCCAGAAACCCAACCCGTTTCCGAAATCGATCTATGACAATGTGGCCTACGGCCCGCGTATCCACGGATTGGCGCGCTCTAAATCCGATCTGGACGAGATTGTCGAAAAATCGCTGCGTCGCGGCGCGATCTGGGACGAGGTCAAGGACCGTCTGGATGCGCCCGGCACCGGCCTGTCCGGCGGACAACAGCAACGGTTGTGCATTGCGCGCGCCGTGGCCACCGAACCGCAGGTTTTGTTGATGGACGAACCGTGTTCGGCGCTGGACCCGATTGCAACCGCACAGGTCGAGGAACTGATTGACGAATTGCGCCAGAACTTTTCCGTCGTCATCGTGACCCATTCGATGCAACAGGCGGCGCGGGTCAGCCAGAAAACGGCCTTTTTCCATCTGGGCCATCTGGTTGAATTCGGCGAAACGGGGCAGATTTTCACAAATCCCGAAGATCCCCGTACTGAATCCTATATCACCGGCCGGATCGGCTAAGGGAGCATGAGCATGCAGGAACAACATATCGCATCGGCTTTTGACCGCGATCTTGAGGCCATACAGGCGCAGATCATGAAAATGGGCGGACTGGTTGAAACCGCCATTCTGGAAGGTGCAAATTCGCTTGAAACCCGCGACGAGGAACTGGCCGAAAAGGTGCGCGGCGCGGACAAAGCGATTGACGCACTGGAAGAACTGATCAACGAGGAAGCGGCCCGCGTGATTGCCTTGCGCGCGCCCACAGCGATTGATTTGCGCCTGATCCTGTCTGTGATCAAGATTAGCGCCAATCTGGAACGTATTGGCGATTATGCAAAAAACATGGCCAAGCGCACTGGCGTTCTGGCCCAGATGGCCCCAGTTGACGACAGCGCGGGCGCGCTGCGCCGCATGGCCAAGGAAGTTGGTGTGATGCTCAAGGACGCGCTGGATGCCTATATCCAGCGCGATGCGGAACTGGCGCTGGACGTGATCGCGCGCGACCGTGACGTGGACCAGATGTACAACGCCCTGTTTCGCGAATTCCTGACATTCATGATGGAAGACCCGCGCAACATCACCGCCTGTATGCATTTGCATTTCATCGCCAAAAACATCGAACGGATGGGCGATCACGTGACTTCGATTGCGGAACAGGTTGTCTATCTGGTTACCGGTGACAAACCCGAAGACGACCGCCAGAAGGCGGACAGAACATCGATTGAACTTGAAGGATAAGGATCAGGACCATGGCCGCAGATCAGCCTTGTATTCTGCTTGTCGAAGATGAACATGCCCAGCGGGAAGTGCTGGCCTACAACCTTGAGGCCGAAGGCTTTCGGGTGGTCAGCGCCGAAAACGGCGAGGAAGCGCTGCTTCTGGTCGACGAGAACCTGCCCGATATCATCGTTCTGGACTGGATGATGCCCAACCTTTCCGGGATCGAGGTCTGTCGCCGGTTGAAAATGCGCCCGGATACCCGCGCGATTCCGATCATCATGCTGTCGGCCCGTTCGGAAGAGGTGGACAAGGTGCGCGGGCTTGAAACCGGCGCGGATGATTATGTGGTCAAACCCTATTCGGTGGTGGAACTGATGGCGCGTGTACGCACGCAACTGCGCCGCGTGCGCCCGTCGACCGTGGGCCAGCGGCTGGAATTCGAAGATATCGTGCTGGACGCGGAAAGCCACAAGGTCAGCCGTGCGGGTGATCAGATCAAGCTGGGCCCGACGGAATTTCGCCTGCTCAGCACGTTCATGGAAAAACCCGGCCGTGTCTGGAGCCGTGAGCAATTGCTGGATCGGGTGTGGGGCCGTGACATCTATGTCGATACCCGCACCGTCGATGTGCATATCGGGCGCTTGCGCAAGGTGCTGACCCAGAATGGCGGAGAAGATCCGGTGCGCACGGTGCGTGGGGCAGGCTATGCGCTGGGATAGGGATCAGCGCGGCAGGGTGTCTTCATCCTCGGCCTGACCTTCCAGCCAGTCGCGGAACGCCCGCAGCGCCGGATCACGATCCTTGTGCACCGGCCAGACCAGATAATATGCCCCAAGCGAACGTAGCGGCCCGCCATGGGCCACCACCAGACGGCCCGCCGCCACATCCTGTTCCACCAGATAATCGGGCAGCAGCGCAACGCCCAAACCGTGCAGGGCGGCCTGCGTGATGGTCGAAAACTGATCATACATCGTTCCGCCAAGGCTGTGTGCATCCATGACCCCATGGCTTTCCAGCCACTGTGCCCACGCGCGCGGGCGGGTTTCGATGTGAAGCAGGGGCAGGGACGCAATATCGCTTGCGTGGTGCAAAGGCCCGTTTTTCAGAACGGATGGCGCGCAGACCGGAATGACCTGTTCGGTCTTGAGCCGCAAACGGTGTGTTCCGGGCCAGCCAGAATCTCCGAAATGTATCGCGGCATCAAGGGCTTGTTCGGCAAAGTTGAATGGAACAAGCCGCGTTGACATATTCAATGTGATGTCGGGGTGACGCTGGGCGAAATCGGGCAGGCGGGGCACCAGCCAGCGCATCCCGAACGTGGGCAGAATGCCAAGGGTCAATTGCCCGCCCGCGGCGCGCGCCTGCACCTGCAGCGAGGCCTGGGCGATCTGCCCCAGTGCCTGACGCAGGTCAGCGGCGTATTTCTGGGCCTCGCCGGTCAGCATCATCCGTTTCTTTTCGCGAATGATCAGCGTGGTGCCCAACTGCTTTTCCAAGGTCTGCAATTGCCGGCTGACCGCGCTTTGGGTCAGCGCCAGTTCCTCGGCCACCGCCGAGGCGCTGCCAAGACGGTCCAACGCTTCCAGCGCGCGCAGCGACGCGATCGAGGGCAAAAAGCGGCGCGGGCCGATCATGTATTCTGTTTCCTCATGTTTTCAGGCGGAATTGTAACTGTATTTTGCCCGCTTTTTGCCGTATGACGGCGCAAATGGCAAATAATTACGCATAAAACTCATAACGTTCCGCTTGCAAAGGAAACATCATGAACATCGCGCCAAAGCTGAAAGCAACAGATGCCCCCGATCTTGGATCGTTTGACTGGGCGGATCCGTTTTACCTGAACGATCAATTGTCCGAAGAAGAACGGATGATTGCCGACAGCGCGCGCGCCTATGCGCAGGAAAAGCTGCAACCGCGCGTGACCCAAGCCTATGCTGACGAAAGCACAGACCCCGCCATTTTCGCTGAAATGGGCGACATGGGCCTGCTGGGCACCACCATTCCCGAAGCCTATGGCGGGTTGGGGGCCGGTTATGTCAGCTATGGCCTTGTCGCGCGCGAGGTCGAGCGTGTGGACAGCGGATACCGGTCGATGATGTCGGTGCAATCCAGTCTGGTGATGTACCCGATTTATGCCTACGGATCGGAAGAACAGCGCCTGAAATACCTGCCCAAACTGGCCAGCGGCGAATGGATCGGCTGTTTCGGCCTGACAGAACCGGACGCGGGCAGTGACCCGGCGGGCATGAAAACCCGTGCGATCAAGACCGAGGGCGGGTATCGTCTGACCGGATCGAAAATGTGGATTTCCAACAGCCCGATTGCCGATGTATTCGTGATCTGGGCCAAATCCGAAGCGCATGACGGTAAAATCCGCGGCTTTGTGCTGGAAAAGGGCATGAAAGGGCTAAGCGCGCCGAAAATTCAGGGCAAGATGAGTTTGCGCGCCTCGATCACGGGCGAGATTGTTCTGGACAATGTCGAAGTGGGCGAAGACGCGTTATTGCCGCATGTTCAGGGGCTTAAAGGGCCTTTTGGATGTTTGAACCGCGCGCGCTACGGCATTGCGTGGGGCGTGATGGGCGCGGCAGAAACCTGCTGGCACGGCGCGCGTCAATACGGGCTGGACCGGCACCAGTTTGGCCGCCCGCTGGCGCAGACGCAGCTGTTTCAAAAGAAACTGGCCGACATGCAGACCGAAATAGCATTGGGGTTGCAAGCCGCATTGCGGGTTGGCCGCCTGATGGACGACGCCCGCGCCGCGCCCGAGATGATTTCGATCATCAAGCGTAACAACTGCGGAAAAGCACTTGAAATTGCACGACATTCCCGCGACATGCATGGCGGAAACGGGATCAGCCTCGATTTCCACGTGATCCGGCACATGATGAACCTTGAAACGGTCAACACCTATGAGGGCGCGCATGATGTCCACGCCTTGATCCTTGGGCGGGCGCAAACCGGCCTTCAGGCGTTCTTCTAGGCCAAGACGGGACGGGAACAGCACCATGGACCGTGCCGAGATCGTGCATGAGGCGTTTCTGGCGCGGTTGGCGTCTGGGGATGTGCCGACACCTGCAGGGGATGCCGGCGGCCTTGGCGCGGATGATCTGCTGGCGATTTTTACCGCGCAGGTGACATCGCGCCATCTGGATCGCGTGTCGCGCAAGATGCAGGCCAAGGGGCAGGGGTTTTACACCATCGGGTCGTCCGGTCACGAAGGCAGCGCGGCGGTGGCCTATGCGTTGCGCCCGACCGACCCGGCCTTTCTGCACTATCGTGATGGCGCGTTCCAGATCGCGCGCGCCGGGCAGGTGCCGGGGCAGACGCCCATCATGGACATGCTGCTGAGCTTTACGGCGTCATCGGATGATCCGATCAGTGGCGGGCGGCACAAGGTGCTGGGGTCCAAGGCGCTGTCGATCCCGCCGCAAACCTCGACCATTGCCAGCCATCTGCCCAAAGCGGTCGGCGCGGCCTATAGTATCGGGCTGATGCGGCGCTGTGCCCCGATCAATGCGGAATATCCCAAGGATGCCATCGTGTTGTGCAGCTTTGGTGATGCATCGCTGAACCATTCAACAGCGCAGGGCGCGCTGAACACTGCCGGATGGACGGCCTATCAGAATGTACCGCTTGCCCATGGTCTTCCTGTGCGAAGACAACGGCATCGGCATTTCGACGAAAACACCCGGCGGATGGGTGGCCGCCAGCCTGCAACACCGCCCCGGCCTGCGCTATATGGCCTGTAACGGGCTGGATGTGGCCGACACCTACGCCACATCGCGTGCGGCGGCCGATTGGGCGCGGCGCAACCGCAAACCTGTTGTGCTGCATATGACTTGCGTGCGGCTTTATGGCCATGCGGGGCCGGATGTGGAATCGGCCTATCGCCCGATGGCAGAGATCGAACAGGCCGAACGCAATGATCCGTTGATTCATACCGCCGCCCGCCTGATGCAGGGCGCAGGGCAATCCGCAGACGAAATAATCAATCTATATCAAGGAATTGCGGAACGCGTTGAACGTGAATCTGAACAAGCTGTCAAGCGCCCCAAGCTGAAAACGGCGGGCGATGTGATGGCGTCCATCCTTCCGCCCGCCCGCACACTGCCCAAACGCAACGGCCCGTCCGCCGAACAACGCGCCAAGATCTTTGGCGCGGCGGATATGCGCGCGCTGGACGCCAAACACCCGATGAACAAGCTGATCAATCTGGGACTGGCCGATTTGATGCTGGATCACCCCGATATCGTCATGGTGGGCGAAGATATTGGCAAAAAGGGCGGCGTTTATGGCGTTACCAAGGGCTTGCAGGCCAAATTCGGCCCCGCGCGTATGATCGACAGCCTGCTGGACGAACAAAGCATTCTGGGGCTGAGCATCGGCATGGCGCAGAACGGATTTACCCCGATGCCCGAAATCCAGTTTCTGGCCTATCTGCACAATGCCGAGGACCAGTTGCGCGGCGAGGCGGCGACCTTGCCGTTCTTTTCCAACGGGCAGTTCAGCAACCCGATGGTGCTGCGCATTGCGGGGCTTGGCTATCAAAAGGGGTTTGGCGGGCATTTCCACAATGACAATTCGCTGGCCGTTCTGCGCGATATCCCCGGGATTGTGATCGGCGTGCCCAGCAACGGGGCCGATGCGGTGCGCATGTACCGCGAAGCGGTGCGCCTTGCCCGCGAAGACCAGCGCGTGGTGGTGATGATTGACCCGATCGCGCTGTATCCGATGCGGGATCTGCACGAAGACGGCGATAGCAAATGGATGTTTGATTATCCCGAACGGAGTGAGGGTGCGCCCTTGGGCGAGGTGGCAGTCAGTGGGCAGGGCAAGGACGTGGCCATTGTGACCTATGGCAACGGGTGCTACCTGAGCCATCAGGCGCAAGCCATTCTGGAAAAACAGAAAATCAAGACACGTATCATTGACCTGCGCTGGCTGGCGCCGCTGCCGCAGGATGCAATCCTGAAGGCGATCAAGGGCTGCAAACATGTGCTGGTGGTGGATGAATGCCGCCGCACGGGATCGCAAAGTGAAGGCATCTGTACAATGCTGGGCGAGGCGGGTGTGAAATCTTTCGCGCGCCTGACCGCCGAAGACAGTTTTATCGCAACCGGTCCGGCCTATGGGGCAACGCTGCCCTCGCGGGATGGTATTGTGCGGGCGGTGCGTGACCTGATCGGTTAAACATCGAAAAACACTGTTTCATCAGGGCCTTGAAGGTAGATATTGAATTCGTATGCGTCGGGGCTTGTCTGCGCGGCGATCAGGGTTTTGGCTCGTGACTGCGGATTAATCTGGCCAAGCACTGGGTCGGCCGCGTTATCCTGGCCCGCGAAATAAAGACGGGTGTGCAGACCCATATTGATGCCACGCGCTACGATCCAGACCGTGATGTGGGGCGCTTGGGCGCGCCCGTCGCCAAACGGCACAGCACCCGGCTTGATCGTGTCGAACCGGAACAGACCTGTATCCTGATCGCAGGCGGCCCGCCCGAAGCCGGTAAAATGCGCATCGGCATCCGGCGCGCCGGCAAAACGGCCGTTTGCATCCGCCTGCCAAATCTCGACCACCGCGTCGCGCAACGGGGTGCCGGTGCCATCAAACACGGTACCGGTCACAGTGATGCGCTGGCCCTGCGCCTTGCCCGTAATCATGTCCTGCCCGAGGTCTGCGCTATAAACGTCTGTGATACCTGCGAAATTTGGCATGCAGCCGATATGCACATACGGCCCAGCGGTTTGGGAGGGCGTTTGCGATCTGGTCATTTTACATTCCCTCGGGCTGGTTTTCGAACAGGGTCTGGCGTGCGCCGCGCAACACGATATCAAACCGGTAGGCAAGGGCATCCATTGGCGCGGTGGCATCCATATCAAGCGGCGCAATCAGGCGATCCACCGCAGTTTGCGACGGCAGGCTGTTCACGATCGGGCACAGCGGGATCAGCGGATCGCCCTGGAAATACATCTGGGTGATCAGACGTTGGGCAAAACCATGCCCGAACACCGAAAAATGGATATGGGCGGGCCGCCAACTGTTGGGGCCGTTGGGCCAGGGGTAGGGGGCCGGTTGGATCGTGCGGAAGGCGTAATGCCCCTGATCATCGGTGATCATGCGTCCGCAGCCGCCGAAATTGGGATCCAGCGGGGCCTGATAGCCTTCGTTCTTGTGGCGATAGCGCCCGCCGGCATTGGCCTGCCACACCTCGATCAGCGCGCCGCTGACGGGGCGGTCAAATTCGTCGCACAGGCGGCCATGCACGATAATGCGCGGGCCGATGGCCGATGCGCCGGCGGAGGCGTAATTGTGGATCAGGTCGTTGTCCTGCGGGCCCAACAGCGCGTGGCCGAACACCGGGCCGGTGGTTTCCGATAAAGAGGCCGGAAATGTCAGCGGTGCCAGGGACGGCGCGCGCGCAACGCTGCTTTTGTAAGCGGGGTACAGCGCGGGGGGATGTGCGGCGGGATCGCGCGGCAGAAAGCCTGTGGGGGTGTCTGTCATCTGGTCCTCTTTCAATAGGGCAACCCGACGTAGTTTTGCGCCATGGCCGCCTGTGCGGCGTCACTGTCGCGCAAAAAGGCTAGTTCGGCTTGCTGCATCCGGATATCAAACGGCGTCTGATCGGGGTCGCGGTGCATCAGATTGCTGAACCACCAGCTGAACCGTTCGGCCTTCCACACGCGGGCCAGTGCATTTTGTGAATATGTATCAATGCCGTGGTTGCTATTCTTCAGGTAGAAATCGCACAGGCCAGTATAAAGGTAATGCACATCCGACGCCGCCGTGTTCAACCCTTTGGCACCGGTCGGCGGGACGATATGGGCGGCATCGCCACACAAGAATAACCGGCCCCAACGCATCGGTTCTGTTACAAAAGATCGCAGTGGCGCGATGGATTTTTCGATCGACGGGCCGGTCACAAGCGTGTCGGCAAAGGGCGCGGGCAGGCGGCGTTTCAATTCGGCCCAGAACGCATCGTCCGACCAGTCCTGCACCGTGTCGGTGATCGGGCACTGGATGTAATAGCGGCTGAGGTTGGCATTGCGCATCGAACACAGCGCAAAGCCGCGATCAGAACTGGCATAGATCAGTTCGGGATGCACCGGCGGCGTTTCCGACAGCACACCCAGCCACCCGAACGGATAGATTTTTTCATATTCGGATCGCACCGTTTCGGGGATGGTGCGGCGGCTGACACCATGAAATCCGTCACATCCGGCAATGAAATCACAGGTAATCCTGTGCGCGGTGCCATCCGCCTTGCAGGTGACAAAGGGCGCATCGCCATCCGCACCATGAATTTCAACGTTTTCAACGTTATAGATGATATCCGCACCTGCGTTTTCGCGGGCTTCGTACAGATCACGTGTCAGTTCGGTCTGGCCATAGACAACCACCGGCTTGCCCGTGTGTTTGGTGAAATCAATGCGAAAGGTCTGATCCTCAAAGGCGATCACTGTACCGTCATGAAAATCGCCTTTGGCCATAAGGCGGTCTGCGACACCGGCGCGTTGCATCAGTTCGACCAAGCCGTGTTCCAACACACCCGCACGGATGCGGCCCAGCACATAGTCTTTGGTCTTACGTTCAAGAACCACGCTGTGAATGCCGTTCACATGCAGCAGTTGTGACAACAACAGCCCGGAAGGGCCGCCACCGATGATCACAACTTGGGTTTTCATCCGGTGGCCCGTGTGCGGGCGGTGATGAAGAAGGTTGGGCTGTGTGTCATGATACCTGCTGCGTGGTGAACTTGATCACGTATCAGGGTGTTGAAAAACACGCCGGTGGTCAATGGGGGCGGTGCACACGGTTTGCGGTGATCACCCCGGAAACACCGGTTTTCTTCAGGTGGTATCCGCGCGTCCAAAAGGCTTATAATCAGTATTATGTAATTAAAAGATATGCCAGAATTGGCATTCAGGCATTCCTGCATCTATTACAATGGCTTATTGGGTGCTGTGCATTACACACATCCCCTAGCCAAAGGCGGGTTTTAATGCGCAATGCTGGACAGGATTGCCCCCGCACGGCTAAGTAGCATGCAAAAGGATTTCTTGATATGCCATCGCTTCTTATTTTGAACGGACCGAATTTGAACATGCTGGGCCTGCGCCAACCCGAAGTCTATGGTGCGACAACGCTGGCTGATATCGAGGCGATGTGTGCGGCGCATGTGAACGGCACCAAAACGCAGCTGGATTTTGCCCAATCCAATCATGAAGGCGTGCTGGTCGATACGATCCAGAATGCGCGCGGCACCCATGACGGGATCATTTTGAATGCGGGTGCATTCACACACACGTCAGTGGCATTGATGGATGCAATCAGTTCCGCCGCCCTGCCCGTTGCAGAAGTTCACCTGTCCAATATTCACGCCCGCGAGCCATTCCGCCACAAATCCTATGTTGCGCCTGTGGCGGTCGGCCAGATTTGCGGGTTCGGGGCGTTTGGCTACATCATGGCAATTGATGCGATGCTGAACCATCTGGGGGCCGCCCCATGATGCGGGAATACCTGTATTATCTGAGCAATACAAAAAGCCTGGAAGAATTGTGGACGGCCCATACCGAGAAGATGGCGGAATACGGGTTTGACCGCCTGATTTACGGCTTTACGCGCTATCGCACGAACACGTCTTTGGGCGATCCCGAGGATTTTGTCATCCTGACGAACCATTCGGCGGCCTATACGGATGTGTTTCTGGGCCAAGGCCTTTATTTTCATGCCCCCATGGTGCGTTGGGCGCTGGAGCATGAAGGCGTTGGCAGCTGGAAAATGCTGGCCGATATGATTGATACGAAAACGATGACAGATGCGGAACGCAAGGTGTTCCAGTTCAACCATTCGATGGGTGTAACGGCCGGATACACCATCAGTTTCAAGGCGGTTTCGGCCCGATCCAAAGGGGCAATCGCGCTAACAGCACGCAAAGGGTTGACCCAGCAAGACGTGGATGAGGTGTGGGCCGAGCATGGCCGCGATATTCACCTGATGAACAATATTGCGCACCTGAAAATCCTGACCCTGCCCTATAGCGCGCCCAACCGCGCGCTGACCAAACGGCAACGCGAAGCGCTGGAATGGGTTGGCGACGGAAAAACGACTCAGGATATTGCGATGCTGATGGGGCTGACAACGGCCACCGTGGAAAAGCATTTGCGACTCGCACGCGAGTCACTTTCGGTGGAAACGACGGCTCAGGCTGTACTCAAGGCGGCATTCCATAATCAAATGTTCGTCCTAGAGGGTTGATTTACATAACTTTTACAAAAAGGTAAGGAAACCCTTACTTTCCTGACCTAGGGTAAAGGCGCAGTCTGAACATGTTCCGTGAGTGGTGGCTTTTTATGCCTCTGGGACATCGGCCAGGACCCTTGCGATACCAAGGCTCTTCTGACCGGCCGGTTTACCGGAACCCCGGCCTGGGTTTGTATTCTTCCATTCTCAGGCCGGATTTTGATACGCCGTTTCCGTCCATCCCCAAAGGCGGGCGATCAAAAGAATAAGCGGAGCCTCTCTTTCGAGGGCTCCGCTTTTTTGTCCAGACTTGCGTCTGGTTGCTTAGCTTTTGCCGACTTTCGCGACTTCGGCGGCAAAGTCTTCTTTTTCGACTTCGATGCCTTCACCCACTTCCAGACGTACAAAGCCGGTAATGGTTGCGCCAGCTTCCTTGGCCGCAGCTTCGACGGTCAGGTCGGGATTGATGACAAAGGCCTGACCCAGCAATGTGACTTCGGCCAGAAACTTGGCCATCCGGCCCACGATCATTTTTTCAATCACGGCTTCGGGTTTGCCACTTTCGCGGGCAATATCCATCTGCACGGATTTTTCTTTTTCAACGACCGCCGGGTCCAGATCGGCTTGCGACAGGGACGCCGGGTTGGCGGCGGCAATGTGCATGGCAACCTGTTTGCCAAACGCTTCGTCGCCACCGGTCATGGCGACCAGAACGCCGATTTTGCCCATGCCGGCAGTCGCGGCATTGTGGACATAGGACACAACCGTGTCACCGTTCACGGATGCCATGCGGCGCAGGGCCATGTTTTCGCCGATGGTTGCGATTTTATCGGTGATCGTTGCCTCGACCGATTTGCCGCCCAGATCGGCCGCTTTCAACGCTTCCAGATCGGTCCACGCCCAAGGCGGCCGTGGCAATGGATCCAACCATTGTCTGGAAATCAGCGTTTTTCGCGACAAAATCTGTTTCCGAGTTCACTTCAACGGCAACGCCGTGTCCGTCTTTCACCACAACGGCCACAAGGCCTTCGGCGGCGGTACGGCCTGATTTCTTGGCGGCCTTCGCCAGACCTTTGGTGCGCAGCCAGTCTACGGCGGCTTCCATGTCGCCGTCGTTTTCTGTCAGTGCTTTCTTTGCGTCCATCATGCCTGCGCCGGTGCTTTCGCGCAGTTCTTTGACCATAGATGCTGTGATTGCCATTCCGGCTCTCCTCAAATCAAAATCGGTTCGGGGGCAGGTATCCCTGCCCCGCATGTCATTTCGGTGACGGTTCCGGCGCGCTTAGCTTGCGGCGGGGGTGTCTTCGGCTTCGGCTGGTGCGTCTTCCGCCGCGGGCGCTGCATCACCTGCAATCGCTTCTTCGACGGTTTCTTCCATGGCACCCAGATCAACGCCTGCCGCACCCAGTTGGGCCGACATGCCGTCAAGGGCGGCGCGCGATGCCAGATCGCAGTAAAGCGCGATGGCGCGGGCCGCATCGTCGTTGCCCGGAATGATGTAATCGACACCATCGGGGGAACAGTTGGTATCCACCACGGCCACAACCGGAATGCCCAGTTTGTTGGCTTCGGCGATGGCCAATGCTTCTTTTTTCACGTCGATGACGAACAACAGGTCGGGGGTGCCGCCCATTTCGCGGATACCGCCCAACGAGGCTTGCAATTTGCCCTGATCGCGTTCCATGCCCAGACGCTCTTTCTTGGTCAGGCCTTCAACGCCGCCTTGCATCGCTTCGTCGATCTGCTTCAAGCGCTGGATCGATTTGGAAACGGTCTGCCAGTTGGTCAGCGTGCCGCCCAGCCAACGGTGGTTCATGTAATACTGCGCGCATTTTTCTGCCGCTTCGGCAACCGGAGTCGCGGCCTGACGTTTGGTGCCGACAAACAGGATACGGCCACCTTTTGCGACGGTGTCGCGGATCGCGGTCAACGCCTGATCCAGCATCGGAACAGTTTGCGTCAGATCCATGATGTGGATGCCATTACGGTCGCCATAGATGAACGGACCCATACGGGGGTTCCAGCGCTGCGTTTGGTGGCCAAAGTGTACGCCTGCTTCAAGCAATTGGCGCATGGTGAACTCAGGAAGAGCCATGTTCGTTTACCTTTCCGGTTTTATCCTCAGCGGGGGTTCAAAGCGTTTGCTTCAACCGGCGGACGATCGGGGATGTCTCCCCCGAAGGCCCAAACCCCGCCTGCGGGTTTGAATGGCGCGCGTATAAGACAGGTTCGGGGGGCGTGCAAGGGCAAAAGGCGCCGTCGGGATCAGCGCAATTCATGGGGTGTGTGCCCTGCCCGCACACGCTGTTCCAGATCGGCGGCCAATTCCTTGCGGTTGGCATAGGCGTTCACGCGCACCGGATCGTGATAAACCAGTTCGACACTGCCTTGCGGAAAGGCGGCAAGTGTTTTCAGCATGTGGCTGCCAAAATCCATATCGCCCCACCATCCATAGAAATGGGCCGCCTGCCCCAATGGCGCGTGATAAATCAGGGTGACGGGCTGGATAAACAGCTTGTCCTGCAATTCGGGTGTCATAAACGCCTGAAACAAGGTTGTTTTAAAGGGAAGCACCTGTTGTCCGTCGGTCGAGGTGCCTTCGGGGAAGAACAACAGTTTGTGCCCGGCCAGCAACCGGTCCTGAAATTGTTGTGTCTGTGCCTTGGCGCGTTTTGGATCGCGGTCGATAAATACGGTTCCCGTGGCGCGGGCCAGCCAGCCGATGCCGGGCCAGCGCGCGACCTCGGATTTGGACACGAAGTAGAACCGTTTCACAGAATTCAGCGCAAAGATATCCAGCCATGACACATGATTGGCCACCACAGCCCCACGTTCGCGCATTGGTGCGCCGCGGACCAGACGTTTCATGCCAAGGATCACAAAGGCCATCCTGCACACGGTTTGGGTAATGTAGGGTGTCACCGGCCGCCCAAGGCCACAGACCGGACGTTCGATCATCCGCACCAGCAGCAGGATCAACAGCCCGCCAAAGACCACGGCCCCCAAACACAGGCCGCGCAGCCCAACGCGCAGCCAGCCTGCCGCGGTGATTTTATACGCATCTGCCGGCGTGTCACTGTGCCAGGTCGGGCCTGCCATCGGCTTAGCCCTGAAGGCCGCGTTTGTAGCGCGCACCCTGTTTGGAATTCATGCGCGCGGTATCCATGACCAGACACACATCCGTTGTATTAAAAGAATGATCGACAAACGCACCTTCGCCCACATACCCGCCAAGACGCAGATAGGCCTTGATCAGGGCGGGTGTTTCGATCATCGCACGCCGCCGGTCAATCAGGTGCTTCGGGATCAGATCCATGTTCTGGAAATGCGGTGCGCGCGCTTTGACCCGCAGGTCCGGCGGGGCAAGATGGCTCTGGTACAGCGCGGATAACGGCAGGGCCAGCGCATTGATATCGGTGCCGTGAAAGCTGGCGACCCCGAACAGGATTTCGATACCGTGCTCGGCGACATAATCGGCCAGACCATTCCAAAGATGCATCAGCGCCATACCGCCGCGATAGTCCTTGTGAACGCAAGACCGCCCCAGTTCCAGCAGCTTGCGGTTGCTGTCTTTCAGAACCTGCAGGTCGTATTCGTCTTCGGAATAGAACTGCCCTGCCCGCGCCGCCTGATCATCGCGCAACAGGCGGTACACCCCGACAATCCGGCCGGCACTGTCATCGCGCAGGATCAGATGATCGAAAAACGGATCGAACCTGTCGCGCTCCAGCCGGGCCTGATGATCCACCATCGCACCCCCCGCGCCCAGCTCGCGCACGAAAACCTCGTAGCGCAGGCGCTGTGCCGCTTCGACCTCGGCCTGATCCGTGGCAAGTTTGACCGTAAACCGGGGGCTGGCGGGACGGATCATGACGGACATATATTCCTTGCGGTCTGTCGCAGTGCGTGGCCGTGCATACAAAAGCCCTTCTTATGAGGCAACCGGAACCCGCAGCGCCGTTTTCTGTTGAGATGCAACTTAAGGTTGTGTTAAGCTTTGCTTGGGATACAATCAGGGATCAAACACAGGCATCAGGCCAATGCGCGCACTATCTATCACAACCTTTCCCTGTTCACGGAAGTTGACGGTGATTTTTCCGCCAATGTTGGACTGGACCTGCCCTGTGCCCCAATCCGGCCGGTCGGGATGTTGAACCAGCATTCCGGGGGCCAGCGCGGCATTCAAATCAGACATTCAGCTATCCACAGGGCATTTCATGTTATCAGCATATCCTAATCGCGATCTTTCGTCTTTGGTAGGGTCACGCATCTGCCATGATCTGATCAGCCCCATTGGCGCGATCGGCAACGGGGTCGAACTGTTGCAAATGGCGCCGCGCGACAGTGCTGCCGAACTGGATCTGATCACAGACAGCGTGGACAATGCCGCCGCCCGCATCCGGTTTTTCCGCGTGGCCTTTGGGGCTGCCGGCGACCAGATGATGGGCCGCGCCGAAGTCATGTCGATCTTGTCCGATCTGTCAGCGGCCAGCCGGTTTGACTGTGATTGGTGCCTTGAAACGCCGCAACCGCGTGTGTTGGTGCGTCTGGCGTTTCTGGGTTTGCAATGTCTTGAAACCGCAATGCCCTATGGCGGGAAGATAACGTTCGAAAGCCGCGATACGATGTGGCGCATTACTGGCTGTGCCCAAGACATCAGGTTCGATCCGGACCTGTGGGCCAGCCTGACCGATCACAGGATCCGCCCTGCCCTGTCCCCTGCGCAGGTGCAGTTCGGGTTGCTGCCCCTTCTTGCGCAAGAGGCGGGGCGCGTTCTGTCATCGGGGCGGCAAGATGCAGAAGTGCACATCGCCTTTTGATGTGATCAGGGGCGCACGGTTCCGTCACCGGTCACAAGATATTTGAAACTGGTCAGCTGCTCGGCCCCCACCGGGCCGCGCGCATGCATCTTGCCGGTGGCGATGCCGATTTCCGCGCCCATGCCAAATTCGCCCCCGTCGGCGAACTGGGTCGAGGCATTGTGCATCAGTATCGCACTGTCCAGCCGTTCAAAGAACCGATCCCGCGTGTGTGTATCTTCGGTCAGGATGCAATCGGTATGGTTGGACCCGTACCGGCGGATATGGGCGATGGCGTCATCGACATCCTCGACCGGCTTGGCCGCGATGATCATGTCGAGATATTCGTGGCCCCAATCGGCATCGGTCGCGGGCACGGTGCCTTCGATCCGGGCCAGATCGCCTGCGGCGCGCACTTCGACCCCGTCGTCGATCAGGGCGCGGATCACACCCTGCCCGATCGTGTCGATCACGGCCTGATGGATCAGCAGGCATTCGGCCGCGCCGCAGATGCCGGTGCGGCGGGTCTTGGCGTTCAGCACGACTTCCAGCGCTTTTTGCGGATCGGCATGTTCATCGATGTAGATATGCACGATGCCTTCGAGATGGGCAAAAACCGGCACGCGCGCCTCGCGCTGGACCAGCCCGACCAGCCCCTTGCCACCGCGGGGCACGATCACGTCGACCGTATCGGTCATGGTCAGCAATTCGCGATACCGCCGCACGGTCGCGCGTGGGCACCAGCTGGATCGCATCTTCGGGCAGGCCGGCATCGCGCAAGCCCTGCACCAGACAGGCATGGATCGCGCCCGAGGAATGAAAGCTTTCCGATCCGCCGCGCAGGATCACCGCATTGCCCGATTTCAGGCACAGCGCGCCGGCATCCGCCGTCACGTTCGGGCGGCTTTCATAGATCACGCCGATCACGCCCAAGGGCGTGCGCACCCGCTGGATGTGCAGCCCGTTGGGGCGATCCCATTCGGCGATCACCGCGCCCACCGGATCGGCCTGTTCGGCCACGGCGCGCAACCCGTCGACGATGGCGCGAATGCGGTCTTCGTTCAGCATGCAGCCGGTCCAGCATCGCGGGCGACAGGCCCTTGTCGCGGCCGAACGCCATATCCTTTTCGTTGGCCGCCAGAATGTCGGCGCGGTTTGTCCAGACATGTTCGGCCGCCGAAATGAGCGCGGCGTGTTTACGCTCGGCACTGGCAAAGGCAAGCTCGGCTGCGGCCGCTTTGGCGCGCTGGCCGATCTCGGCCATCAGGGCGGGGATGTTTTCACTGTCTTTCATGGGGGCGACCTGTGGGCTGGCGGAGGATTGAGTATTTTTGGACAAATGAAGGGTTAGATTGCCATATCATCACGGTGGATCAAAGCGGCGCGGCCCGGATAGCCTAAAATCGCTTCGATCTTGCTGGTCTGGCAACCTTTTATGGCTTTCGCCTCGGCTGAGGTATAGCGGCTAAGACCTTGGGAAAGTTTATGATTGTCGGTATCCAGAATCGCAACGGGATCGCCGCGCCCGAAGCTGCCATTGACCTGTGCGACACCGGCCGGCAACAGGCTTTTGCCGCTTTTCAGGGCCTTGGCCGCGCCTGCGTCCACGATGATTTCGCCTTTTGGCTTCATCGCGCCGATCCAGCGCTTGCGCGCATCCTGCGGGTTCAGTTTGGCGGTAAACCATGTGGCGGGGGCGCCGGTTTCAAGCGCGCGTAACGGATTAAGCGGGCCGCCATGGGTGATGGCCATCGTGCAACCGCCCGCCGTGGCCATCTTGGCGGCCATCAGTTTGGTTTTCATGCCGCCCTTGGACAGGCCCGACCCGGCATCGCCTGCCATCGCTTCGATGTCGTGGGTGATGTCGTCGATGGTGTCATAGCGGCGCGCGCTGCTGTCTTGCGCGGGGTTGGCGCTGTAAAATCCGTCCACATCCGACAGCAGGATCAACTGGTCCGCGCCGACCGTCACGGCCACCTGCGCGGCCAGCCTGTCATTGTCGCCATAGCGGATTTCGTCAGTGGCAATGGTGTCGTTTTCGTTCACGATGGCGACCACGCCAAGGGCGATCAGCTGTTCCAGCGTGGCGCGGCTGTTCAGGTAGCGGCGCCGGTCTGTGCTGTCTTCCAGTGTCACCAGCACCTGAGCGGTGGTGATGTCGTGCGGGGCCAGAGCCTCTTCGTAGGCGCGGGCCAGCCGGATTTGCCCGACAGCGGCGGCGGCCTGGGACTGTTCCAGCGTCAGATCATGCGCCGGAAGACCCAGCACGCCCCGCCCCAGCGCGATCGACCCCGACGAGACAAGGATCACGTCAATGCCAAGTGCTTTCAGCCAGACCACATCGTGCGCCAGAGCCTGCAACCAGTCATGGCGCAAATCGCCGCTGGTCCGGTCCACCAGAAGGGCAGAGCCGATCTTGACGACAACCCGTTTGGCCTGTGTCAGGGATGCCATGTTTCTTCCTGCTGTGCGGGCGCACGGTGGCGCAGCCTGTCTTCATCGATCTTGGTGCGCAAGGCGCGCAGCACCTCGGTCAGGCCTTCGCGCGCGACACCGGACATCAGCATGACGGGGCCGCCGCTGGCATTTTCCAATTCCTGACAGGCGCTTGCGCGTTCTTCTTCATCCAGCGCATCGATCTTGTTCAGAACAGTGATGCGTGGTTTGTCCGCCAGATGCCCGCCATAGGCGTCCAGTTCGTCGATGATAATCCGGTAATCCTCTGCAATGGTTTCGGAGGTGCCATCCACCAGATGCAACAAGACGGCGCAGCGTTCGACATGGCCCAGAAACCGGTCGCCAATGCCGCGCCCTTCGTGCGCGCCGGCGATCAGGCCGGGAATGTCGGCGACCACGAATTCCACATTGTCCACGCCGACCACGCCCAGATTGGGGTGCAGCGTGGTAAAGGGATAATCGGCGATTTTGGGCCGCGCGTTGGAGGTGGCGGCCAGAAAGGTCGATTTTCCGGCATTGGGCAGGCCCAGCAATCCGACATCGGCGATCAGTTTCAGGCGCAGCCAGAGCGTGCGTTCGACGCCCTCCTGCCCCGGATTGGCGCGGCGTGGTGCCTGATTGGTCGAGGATTTGAAATGCAGGTTGCCAAAGCCGCCATTGCCGCCGCGCGCCAGTTGCACGCGCTGGCCCACTTCGGTCAGATCGGCGACCACGGTTTCCTGATCTTCGTCCAGAATTTCGGTGCCCACCGGTACGCGCAGGACGATGTCATCGCCGCTTTTGCCGGTGCGTTGGCGGCCCATGCCGGGCTGGCCGGATTTGGCAAAGAAATGCTGCTGATAGCGAAAATCGATCAGCGTGTTCAGCCCGTCGACCGCTTCGGCCCAGACCGATCCGCCATTGCCGCCATCGCCGCCGTCGGGGCCGCCATATTCGATAAATTTCTCGCTGCGAAAGCTGACACAGCCCCCACCCCCGCCACCAGAGCGGATATAGACCTTTGCGAGATCGAGAAACTTCATGATGTTCTCCTAGTGCAAAGGGCAGACGCAGCCAATCACAGTTTTCGACTATAGGTCCATGTGGGAACGGTTGCATCACGCGCCACGCAAAAGGTTTCCGCATCGCCCAGATATTCGAACCCGCAATGGATCAGTACCCGCGCCGAGGCCGGATTGTCCTGAAACACCGACGCAAACATGGTTTTGTTGCCCATCGGGTTGGCATCCACCAGCGCCTGCACGGCATCCGAGGCCAGACCGGTGTTCCAGAATGCCGGAGCGACCCAGTAGCCGACTTCGGACTGGTCGCGGTCCAGACGCTCCAGACCGATCACGCCCATCAGATCGGGGCCGTCCGATTTTGTGCCGTCCATGGCCCAGACGTCTTCTGTCCGGGGTGTGGACAGGGCGCGGGCAACAAACGCTTCGGTTGCCCCGGTGGCAGCGGATGCGGGATGGATGCGGTCATGCGCGCCACCCGTTCATCGCTGGCATAAAGTTCGATCAACCCCATGTCGGATTTGCGCAACGGGCGCAGATCAAACCGGTCGGTTTCGACCAAGGGCTGGTTCAGGATCGGATCCAGTTTCATGCGTTTGCTCCTCCCGCGAACAACACAAACAGGACCGAGGCGGCAGTCAGCGCCGCCAAGGTCCACATCAGGTATTTTTCCGCCGCTGTGCCTGCGACCGTGGCGGCAATGCGATCACCGGCAAAGGCCCAGATCGGGTGCAGCACCATCTGGCAGGCCAGCAATATGGCCGCGATGGTGGCCGTGGCCTGCAAGGGCGGTGTGCCAACAGCGACAAATCCGGTAAATCCGGCGATGATCATGCCCCATGCCTTGGGGTTCAGCGGATGAACGATCAGCCCCGCCAGAAACCCCGGCGCGGTGTTGCGTTCGCCTTGCGCACCAAGGCGCAGGTTGGCGACCTTCCAAGCCAGCCACAGAATATAAGCGGCCGAGGCCCATTTCAGTGTTTCAAACACCCATGGTGCACGTGCTGACAGTTCCATCAGGCCAAAGCCGACGGGCCAGATGACCAGTTGTTTGCCCAGTGCAACGCCCGCAACAAACGGCAGTGCCGCGCGAAACCCATAGCGCGCACCGGTGGCCAGCAGGGCCATATTGGCCGGGCCCGGCGTGCCCACCTGCGAGGCGGCAAAGACAAGGAAACTGGCGGCGGCAACGCCCATGAAATCATTCCGTCAAATAAGAAAGGGGACCGGCGGTTGCGCCGATCCCCTGAAATGTCAAATCACTTCGGTACGGCTTATTCAGCGGCCTCTGCCACCGGCATGACCGAAATGAATGTGCGGCTCTTAAGACCCTTGTGAAAGGTCACGGCGCCATCGACGGTTGCAAAGATCGTGTGATCCTTGCCCATGCCCACGCCTTCGCCCGGCCAGAATTTGGTGCCGCGCTGACGCACGATGATGTTGCCCGGAATGGCCGCCTGGCCCCCGTACAGTTTCACGCCAAGACGACGACCCGCCGAGTCGCGACCGTTACGGGATGAACCGCCTGCTTTTTTATGTGCCATTTGGTTTCTCCTTAGCCTTTAGCCAGTTCTTTGGCCTGTTCGATCCAGCCTTCACGCTCGATCCGGCCTTTGAACGACAGTTGCTCGTCCATAGCAGCGACATCCGCCTCTGTCCACGCTGCCACCTGGGCAAATGTGGTCACGCCTGCGGCATGCAGCTTTTTCTCAAGCGCGGGGCCGACGCCGGACAGTTGCTTCAGATCGTCAGCGCCCGCGGCCTTGGCTGCGGGTTTTACCGCGGCTTTTTTCGGCTCTGCTTTGGGCTCTGCTTTCTTGGCGGCCTTGGGCTCTGCCTTTTTGGCGGCTTTCTTTGGCGCGGCGGCAGCAACGGCGACGGCCGATACCGAACCGGCCCCGATCGCGGCTTTCACGCCGGATTTGTCAGCGCCCTTTGCCAGAATCTCGGTCACGCGCATCAGGGTCAGCTTTTGACGGTGGCCCTTGGTGCGCTGCGAGCCGTGCTTGCGGCGGCGCTTGACGAAATGGATCACCTTGTCGCCCTTGATCTGGTCGATCACTTCGGCCTGTACGCCGGCATCCGCCACCAAAGGCGCGCCAACGACCGGCTTGTCGCCGCCCAGCATCAGAATTTCGTTGAATTGTACTGTTTCGCCAGCGTCTGCAGCCAGTTTTTCAACACGAAGCGTATCGCCCGATTGAACCTTGTACTGCTTGCCACCGGTCTTGAGGACCGCAAACATGCGTCTTTCCTTCGCTTTTGCCGCGTTCTGTGGTCCCCGTTTCCGGGTGTTATCGGCCCAATGGCCACCTCGAACAGCGCGCCCTTGGGGCGTCATTAAAAATAAACCCGACACGGGGGACTCCCCTGTCGAGATGCGGGCTTATGCGGGGAACACGGACCCAAGTCAAGGGGGAGTTTGCCTCCGCCCTGATCCCGTTGACCGGAGCGCTGTGGCACATCGTTTTGCGGCGGTGTGCGCAAGTTCGCGCCGGTATCGATGATCCTAAACCGCACGCCATTATAATGCCGCAAACCCCGAATACTCGATCAACCGGTCAATAGTGAGGTTTGTATGCCCCTTTTCACGCTTCAATACGTCTATCAACTGTCCGATTTCCTAACCACGGGCGGCAATATCACGCCGCCCGATGAACAGGGCGCGCGCGCGGCAGGATCACCGCCCTTTACGATGACCCTTGATCCCGCGGCGACACCGTTGCAAGCCGTGATTGACGACGATGATACGCTTTTTCAGGAAACCACCGGATCGGACCCGTCGCAGCCGCTGGCCAGCGACATCACGATTGACGGTGTTCTTTACCCTGCGGGCAGCCATGTTGTGGTGAATTATGTGGTGACCGACAATAACGGGTTTGAAGGGTTTTCCATCACCATCGGCGATTTAAATTCGGGCAACAACACGACCACCGCGTTCATTACAACGCAGCCCATGGTGCCGGGGCAGCAATATGTGTTCACGCAAGAGGCGAATATCGGCGGCAGCGGCGCGCGCAGCTATAGCGAGTTTGCCTGTTTCACCAGCGCCACCCTGATCGAAACACCGCAGGGGGTGCGCAAGGTTGGCGATCTGGCGGTGGGTGATCTGGTTTGCACCCTGTTGCACGGGCCACAACCGGTGCGTTGGGTGGGGCGCCGCAGCGTTCCGGGCATGGGGGCGATGGCACCGGTTCGGATTTGCAAAGGCACCTTGGGCGCGACCCGCGATTTGCTGATTTCGCCCAACCATCGCATGCTGATCAGCGGAGCCCATGCACAGCTTTACATGGCGTGTGACACAGTGCTTGTCGCGGCCAAACATCTGGTGAACGGGCGCACGGTCAAACGCAGCCCCACGGGGTTCGTGACATATGTTCATATCATGTTTGACGACCACGAAATTGTGCAAACCCAGGGCTGCGACAGCGAAAGCTATTATGTCGGAACGCCAGCGCGCGCCGGTACCGCGTTGGAACAGGCTGCCGAAGTTCTGGCGCTGTTCCCCGAACTGGGTATCCGCGCACCACGCAAACTGGCCCGTCCCGAGGCCCGCGCATACGAGGCCAGCCTGCTGGCACAGATGCTGTAAATCACAGTTCGCTGGCGGCCAGTTCCAACGCGACGGCGCGCCCGAGCGCATAGGAAATGTCGGTGTACATGGCGTTGAACCCGTCAAACAATCCGCGGTTCAGCGCCTGCCCCGCATCGGTTCGGGAAAAGGCGATATAGGCTGATAGTTCCTCGTCGCTCAGCGGTTGGTAGGCCATCAGAAGATATCCCATCAGCCACTCGTCCGTATCGGAACGTATCTCTTCCTCTTGCGCCCAGACTTCTGCAATCATCTCGTCATCGTTCATGTCAAACGCGTGCCCGTCGCTCAACCCGCGGAAAAACTGGTAGTTTGATGTCAACGCGCCACTGACATTCCGCTCCAACAGATCGTTCGCGGCGACAAAGGCGCGGATCAGCTCCAGCCGCGCGCCGCCATCTTGTTCGCCATCTTGTTCCATGTCCCGATAGTTCTGGCGCGCGATCTCTTCTACGTCGTCATCCCCCATCGCGCCGCGCGCGGCATTTTCCAGCGCCACGATGCGCGCCCCTGTCGCTGTCTGGAAAAACGCCAGCGTCGCGTCCAGATCATCGCCTTGCAGCGCATCCGCCAGACCGGCGCGGGTGGTTTCCGTCATACGGTGAAGGTCGTAAATCTTGTCGACCTGGGCGGCCCAGAACCCGCTGCCCTGCCCGTCCAGCATATCGGCATTCAACTCGTGCGCATAATCAAGCCCTTCGGTCCGCACGATCTGCATCATGTCCGCCATCTTCAATGCGTCCATCAACAAGTTGATGCGCGCTGTGCCCTGCGCCGTGACACAAGAAACGGATATCAGCAGGACGGCCGTGGCGGCGCAGATGCGGGCCCACATTGCGCTCACAGCTCTGTTCCCGGATGCAGTTCGGCCATACGTGCGGCCAGTTTTTCGAACCGGTTCGCCATAATCTCGTATTGCACCGCGTTCATCAGTTCATAGACCAGCTTCATATCGGGATGTTCCAGCGCCATCGGCATAGGCCAGAACTTCGGCATCCGAAAAATCGCGATAGGTATAGGCGGCGCCCGACAGGCCCGACGATTGCATGGCGCGGCGCAATTCGCCCTCTTGCTGTTGCATCATGCCGCGCAGATCTTCGATATCCATGCGCAGTTCTATCACGCCTGCCGCCTCGGCCGCGATCAGAAACCGCAACTGGATTTCCTGCAGTGCCCGCACCCCGTTGCCCGCCGTATCAACCGCCGCATTCATCCGGTTCAGACTGTTTAGCCGGTCCGACCCGTCTGCCACCAAGTGCGCCACGATCGCCTCGCCTTGGGCGGTTTTGGCGGCATCATCTTCCATCATATGCGATGCGTTTTCCGCCACCACCAGCCGCTGCCCCAGATCCGAGGCATAAAATTCCGCCGCGTGCGCCAGCAGATCATCGCTCAACGTCTGTTCCAGAATATCCAGCGCCATGCCGTGCAGGGTTTCGGTTTCAAAAATATCATCGGCAAGGCGGGTCCAGTCATCGCCGAATGCGTCGGTGTCCAGCCCCAGCATTTCAGGGGCCGAAGCCGCCGACAGCTTGATGCTTTCCAGCGCGATATCAAACCCCGTGACGTTCAAAAACGCCTCGAGCCGCGCGCGATCGGCGGCCTGCGCGGACAGCGCCGTCACAGCGGCGACAATCAACGCCGCGACAAAGGCCAACGGGGGGATCAAACGGGGAAAAGCCATGAAATGCGTCCTGTACTTGGGCAAGTGTGGCCAAGGGTAAGGCTTTTGGGTCCATGGGCAATGAAAATCGCCGCGAGACCCGACAGAAGCGCGACAGGATCAATTCTGATCTTGCCACCCAGAGCCGTCCAAGTTACATGGCCCTTCCAAGACCCCCGCGGAGAGGTGCCGGAGTGGTCGAACGGGACGGTTTCGAAAACCGTTGAGCTCGTAAGGGTTCCCAGGGTTCGAATCCCTGTCTCTCCGCCAAAATCCTTTGTTTTAAAAGAATAATTTTGCGGTTTATCTTTCTTATCCGCCAAATTATCCGCCCAATATTTAAGATGCTCGGTTACTGTCGAACTAGAGTATATCTGGAATAGCCTTCAGGAGACTCGTTAATGTGACTTGTGGGTGCTCGAGAGTATCTTTGACAATTTAGCCATCGTAGGCTTTGCTCAAGTCAAAATCTGGAAAATTGCTTTCAAAAACATCGAGAAACCTTCCGCCGCCACTTCCGCCCGGGTCGCTAAATTCATTTAGTAACTCGATACCATGGGTGGATGAAATAAGGTCAGTGCAAACTCGAATTGCATGTTTTGCATCTATCACTTCAACTTCTTTTAATGAGTGTAGCCAGTTGTTTCGTAGCTTTCTGACCGAGTTGAGGCCTTGAACTTGCTGAATAGAAAGTTGACCAGTTAACTCCAGCGTTTCTGTCTTTACGGAGGCAGTAAATGCCGACGAATTAGATAAGCTTTCAATACGTTTCTTTGTCATTCTGTCTTTATCATCTAATCTGACTTGGTCGATCATAGCGCTCCATAGGTCATCAACGATGCTTTCACAAACCGCCCAGCAAAGAACAAGGGCCTCAGCGGAGCGATGATCCAGATGCCGGTAATGCGATAGCTTTAGCAACTCCAATGAACGTGCAACGCTCGGAGGCGAGTTTAAAGCCCGTGATAGATCGTCAAACGATTGTTCTAGAGCTTGGTTTGTTAGGCATAAGTTTTGCTTTAGAATCGCTCTATGTGAATAGGTTTTTGCCAACGCGTGGCAAGCGATTGCATCAGCTAAGTTTTCCATTCTTGGAAAATTCATGCCAATACCTGACACCTTGCGCGCAGCGTTCTCTAGAAGCAGTATGTGCGCAATAATAACGGTTCGGTAAAAGCTTTGGTTGTTTGTCTGTTTGTTTTCAGTCCTTGCCAACCTGGCGCTAATTTCTGCGTCAAACTTGATGCCTCTCTCATCGGGTTCTACGGCATTGTACAAACTATTTCGGCGTACAATGACAGGAGTATTTTCACATTGCGAAAAATCGAACAGAACAGAGCCGTTCTCAAAGGCCGCTGCCTTTATTCCTCGACCGACTTCGCGTTGGCACAATTGGTCGCCGAAACTAAGCGCTTGTTCAAGTGTTGGATCAACCGGCCCCGCAGAAGCACCAAACCAAAAGTGCGTGAAGTATCCATATACAAATGGTGCCACCAAGTCTCGTCGGATAGGAATTGCCAATTTATTATACCTTCTATGCGGTATTTTTGATAGGACGAAGACTAACCATAATGCCCATGGTTGCGGGGCGCAAACTTGTTAGGCGTGTTTCTTGTGTTAGCGCAACGTTTTCGATCTAACTTCCTAAATCGCGACTGAAATGACCTGCAGGTCTTGCTACATTATTCCCAATCCACCAACCGCAAGGCCGTTGCCGGATTCACCCCTGCCTCTTTTGCTGCTGCCAAAACGTCTATGATCTGCTTTGCGGCCTTTGCGCGACCGCCAGCATCAAAGGCTTGCAAGGGGCGCATCACATCGATGCTTGCCGCCGATCCAAGCTTGTTTGTGGCCTCTCCTACCAGCAACGTCGCGATGGGTTGGTTGCAAAGACCATTGCGCAAGACGACGTTGGGCATCTATTGCATGTTCGATTGGGCCTAAGCCGCCGCCAGACGGGCCAGTTCTTCCGCAACATGGCGGGCAAAGCTCAGATCGTCCAGAATGGCGCGGTGCAGTACAGGTTTTGCGCCTTTCACTTTCTGGATCACCCCGCTTTGATATTTTCCGGGACCGATCTGGAACACCAGCGGGCGCCACGCACCGCCCTCGTCTTCCTTTATGCCGCCCGAATGCACCAAAAGCGCGCCGTCGGGCTTGTACTCATACTCAATCGTCAGGTCCATTTTAAACACTTTCGTTGTCATCGTTACACCTCAACACGGTCGCAACCTGTCCGGTCACGGCCGGATACACATCCTACCCGCGTTCTTTCACCGCACAAACAAGGTGTGGATATGACAGGTTTGGAGCAAGCTATGGCGGGTTTAAGACAGCGCGGTGGCAGGTCGTACTCCGGAAGAGCGGGGATTGATGCCATTCCCGCAACAATGCTGCAAATGCTTGGACGCATTTTTCCGTTTCCTTAAGTAAATGGCAGCGGTTGTTTCCAGAACAGGCACAAACAGGGCGCCCCGGGTCGGGTGCGATTTCTGGCAAACATGCCCAGATTGGACTGGACGCAAATGTGAAACACAGTGTTTCCAGAAAGGCGATTCCGGCCGGACGGACTGGAAAACAACAGCTTAAGGCACGGTTTGCGCCTCACCCCTTGAAAACACCGCACCTCTGTCCCGTTCTTGCCTTATTTGGGCGCATGATGGGGATGTTCGAAACCTGCAAGGACCATGGACATGAGTGATCAGTCTGTAAAAATCCGTCACGCGCGCCTGTTCGAAATGCTGCGTCAGCAGAATCAGGCCTCGCGCACTGTGGCGCGTGTCAAAGGATTTCAGGTCCGCAAGATCAGCGCCGAAGAAGCGGACGAGATCAAGGCGATGGCAAAACGCTCGTTCGAGATGCGCGCCTGATCAGTCTTTCGGCTCTCCGCGATAGCCGGTGGCAACAACAAATTTTTCCGAACTGTCTGCGCGGGATGCCGGTGGTTTGACATTGGCCACCTTGTCAAATCGCTGCTTGAGCACCTTTTGCAAATCGCCTTCCGCGCCGCCGGCCAGAACCTTGGCCACAAAGGTGCCGCCCTCTTCCAGCACGTCAAAAGCGAAATAGGCCGCTGCCTCGCACAGCGATATAATGCGCAAATGGTCCGTTTGCTTGTGCCCCGATGAACTGGCCGCCATATCCGACATCACCACATCCGCGCGCCCGCCCAGCCACTGCTTGACCTTTTCATCGGCATCGTCTTCCAGAAAATCCAGCTGGTACAGGTCGGTGCCCGCAATCGGCTCCATTTCCTGCAGGTCCACGCCCAGAACACGGCCCACGGCCTTGCCCGATCGCTCGCCCAGTGCATTGACCCGCTTGACCGCCACCTGACACCACCCGCCCGGCGCGCAGCCCAGATCGACCACCCGCGCCCCCGGCACCAGAAAGCGGAACTTTTCGTCCAGCTCCAGTATCTTGTAGGCGGCGCGCCCGCGATAGCCTTCGGCTTGCGCGCGGCGCACATAAGGATCGTTCAACTGCCGCTGCAACCAGCGCGTCGAGCTCAGCTTGCGCCCGCGCGCGCTTTTGACCTTGACCTTCAGGTCGCGTTCGCCGCGCCCCGATGTGTTCTTGCCTGTGGGTGTCTTTGCCATGATCCGATGTGGGCCCCTGCCCGCTTCATTTGTCCAGAAATACTCGAAATCCGCCGGTGCGATCCGGCGAACACGCGTCTTTATGTCAGAATGGCCCGTCTTCCAACACTCCATCGGCACTCATCTGCGCATAAAGCAGTCCTTCGCGCAGGCCGCGGTCGGCCACAGACAGGCGGTCGGTCGGCCAAACACGCATCAGCGCCTGCAAAATTGCCGATCCGGACATGATCAGCGCCTGCCGGTCCTGTCCGATCCGTGGATCGTTGCGCCGCCCTTCCGGACCCTGATCCAGATAGCCGCGAATGACGCGGTCGATCTGGTCGGTTGTCATGCGCAGCCCGTCCACTTTGGTGCGGTCATAGCGCTTCAGCCCCAGATGCGTCGCGGCCACGGTGGTGACAGTGCCCGACGTGCCGACGATCTGGAACCGTTCGCGTTCCTGAATGTCTTTATAGGGCGCGAAATCCACCATGTTTTCTTCGAAATACCAGCTCATCAGCGCAAAACGCGCGGCGTCGTCCTCGACATCGTTGAACTGGTCGCGCAGCGTGGCCACGCCGAGGGGTACCGATATCCAGTCGATCACCTTGGCGGCGGGAAACGGGCTTTCGGGCGGGTGAAACCCTGCGTGCAGGCGCATGATGGCGCGCGGGCGGTCGCGTTTGGGCACCGAACTGATGTCGATCCAGACCAGTTCGGTTGATCCGCCGCCGATGTCCACCACCAGCAATTGTTCGGTTTTGGTGCTGACCAGCGGCGCGCAAGAGATCACCGCCAGCCGCGCCTCTTCCTCGGGCTGGATGATTTCCAGTTGCATGCCGGTTTCGCGCCGCACCTGCCGGATAAATTCCTGCGCATTGCGCGCGCGCCGGCACGCCTCGGTTGCGACCAGGCGCATGTTCTGGACGTTGTTGCGTTTCAGTTTCTGCTGGCAGATGCGCAGCGCCTGCACCGTGCGCGCCATCGAATTGCGCGACAGGCGGCCGGTGCGTTCCAGCCCTGCGCCCAGTTGCACCGATTTGGAAAAACTGTCGACAACATGGAACCCACTGCCCTTGGGCTGGGCAATGAGCATGCGGCAACTGTTCGTGCCCAAATCCAGCGCGGCATACAGCGCGGCGGGATCAGGCGGTTTCGGCGCGGGGCTATCAACCGGCTTCGGGAACGCGCCCGCACCAGTGGGACGCTTGGGCGCCATGTGTCACGCCCTCCATTTTCGAGTTGCGTTTACGCTAACGTCTTGCGTTTCAACGCGCAAGCGTCACGCGATGGTGCGCCACAGAAAGTCGCGACAGCACGGCTCATAAAGAAGGTGCATAACTTTCATGCCGGCACGTCTGGTTGGGGCGCCGTGATCATGCAAGGTTCACAACGTCGCGGACAGGGCGCGTTCTGTCGAAAAACGGCAGTGCCAAACGGGGTGCGTACACTAGATAGATGTAAATTCAGTGCGGCTAGGGAATCACACATGCCAGAGGTCACAATTGTTTATTGGCGCGATATTCCGGCGCAGGTTATTGTTGGCAAAGGCCGCCGCGGGTCCAAGCGCCAGTTGGAAGAACGGTTTGAACAGGCCATTGATCGCGCCGCCATGAAGGTCGGTGCGGGCGATACCGATGCCTATATGGCCGAATGGCGCAAAGCCGCCCCCTACGAGGTCGAAGGCGACCCCGACCAGATCGCCGAGGCCGAGGCCGTGCGTCTGGAAACCGAATTTGATCGCGACCGTATCAAGGCGCTGATCGCCAATGATGGCTGGGCCAAGGGCTGAGCCGACACCGTTCCATATGGGAGGCCGCAATGGCTTTGTTCAATTTCAAGAAACGTGAAGACGTTGGCGTGAAACCGGTCAATCCGCAGGTCGAGGCATTTTTGCAGGATTACTCGATCGAAGTGATGCCGCGCACCGCCGAGAAGGTCGAGAATTTCCGTGATCTGCTGCCGGCAGGCACACGAGTCTATATCGCCCATATCGAAGGTACGCCGATTGACGATATGGTCGCCACGGCCAAACGGTTGTCGGCCGATGGCTTTCCGGTGATGCCGCATTTTCCGGCCCGTATCATCAAAGACAGCGCAACACTGGCCGATTGGATCGCGCGCTATCAGGGCGAAGCGGGCGTGGATCAGGCGTTGTTGCTGGCCGGTGGTGTGGAAAAGCCGCATGGCGATTTTCACAGTTCGATGCAGTTGCTTGAAGACGGGGCGTTTGACCGCGCCGGTTTCAAACGGCTGCACGTGGCAGGCCACCCCGAAGGCAACCGCGATATCGACCCCAAAGGCGGCAGCAAGAACGTCGATGACGCGCTGCGCTGGAAACAGGCGTTTTCGGAAAAAACCGATGCCAAAATGGCCCTTGCGACCCAATTCGCGTTCGAGGCCGGACCGATTATCGCGTGGGCTGACAGCCTCAAGGCGGCTGGCATTGATCTGCCGATCCATATCGGGATTGCCGGACCGGCCAAATTGCAAACGCTGATCAAGTTTGCGATTGCCTGTGGTGTCGGCCCGTCGCTGAAAGTGCTGCAAAAGCGGGCCAAGGATGTCAGCAAGCTGTTGTTGCCGTTCGAACCGAATGACGTTGTGGCCGAACTGGCGGCGCACAAGGCCGCGCACCCCGATTTCAACATCACCAATGTTCACTTCTTTCCCCTGGGCGGCATCAAGACCAATGCCAACTGGGCCATCGAAAATGGCGGTGCTTCGGCCCGTCCTGCAAACCAAGCCTAAAAGGACGCGCGCATGACCCGTACGATTGTCGAAAGCAAAACCAAAACCGCCATTATCGGATTTGATCAACCGTTCTGCGTGATCGGGGAACGTATCAACCCCACAGGGCGCAAGAAACTGGCCGCCGAACTGGAAGCGGGTGATTTTTCGACCGTTGAAAAAGATGCGCTGGCACAGGTTGCGGCGGGTGCGACAGTGTTGGATGTGAACGCGGGTGTGGTTTATAATTCCAACCCGAACCCCAACGAAACCGAACCGCCCCTGATGCGCAAGATACTGGAACTGGTGCAGGGGCTGGTCGATGTGCCTTTGTGCATCGACAGTTCGGTTCCCGGTGCGCTGGAAGAAGGGTTGAAAGTCTGCGAAGGCCGCCCGCTGTTGAATTCCGTCACTGGCGAAGAAGACCGTCTGGAACTGATCCTGCCGCTGGTCAAGAAATACAATGTGCCGGTTGTGGCCATTTCCAACGATGACACCGGCATTTCCGAAGATCCCGATGTGCGGTTCGAAGTGGCCAAGAAAATCGTACAACGCGCCGCGGATTTCGGTATTCCGGCCCATGATATCGTGGTTGATCCGCTGGTGATGCCGGTGGGTGCGATGGGCACGGCGGGTTTGCAGGTGTTCGCGCTTGTGCGCCGTCTGCGCGAAGAACTGGGTGTGAATACGACATGTGGCGCGTCCAACATTTCGTTCGGCTTGCCCAACCGTCACGGCATCAACAACGCGTTCCTGCCGATGGCGATGGCTGCGGGTATGACATCGGCGATCATGAACCCGGTCGCCCTGCCCGTTGGCCCGATCAAATTGCAGGAAAAACGCGATGAACTGGCGGCCGCCGGTATTATCGTTCCCGATGATATCGATCCCGAAGTGCTGGCCAACCTGACCGGTCTGGGGTCTACCAAACCGCGCGCGGGCAAGGAAATGGAAGCCATTCGTGCCGCCAATTTCCTGACCAATAATGATCCGCATGGCGGCGAATGGATCAAGTTCAACAAACAGCCGCCCAAAGCCGGTGAAGAAGGCCGTGGCCGGGGTGGACGTGCCGCAGGCGGGCGTCGTCGGCGCGCCTGATCCGGGCTGCTATTCCAATCCGATCACATGAGCCCTGCCCGCTGCCTATCGCGTGGGCGGGGTATCTGCGCCCTAATGGATGGTGGCGGCGTTTAGGTTAGAACAACCATCGCGACTGTGAAAATCGCGCAAAACACCGCGACGAATTCCAGAAACACCAGCGCGGTCAACGCCGGTTTTGATCCGGGCGGGGTTTCGATGATGTCAAGGTGCAGATCATTCTGCGATTTGGGGCGCACATTTGCCATACGAACATACTTTCAAAATCGGGACTGGTTACGTGACTGGGCCCACCCTGGCGTGCTCCGGTGGTTTCTTTAAGGCGAATTCCGGAAAAGTTGGCGGCATCTTAACGACGGGGCGTTTCGCGGTGTCTTGTGCAGTCAGCCCTTGCATCACCCCATCGTCGGGGATAGCCCTGCCGCCATGGATTTGCCCTTTCACACCCCGCTGTCACCCGAGCAACAAAGCGCCTTTGGCCTGACCGCGCCGCAGCCTTTGGCCATCGCCGACCGTGTGCGGTTTGCCGAGTTGGACGTGCTGAACCACGTCAACAACAAGGCGTATATGACGTGGTTTGAAACGCTGCGGGTCGAATATTTCCGCCTGTTTGCGCGCCCCTATTATGACGCGGACCAACCCCGCCCGCGTATCGTGTTGGCGCAGGGCACGGTGCGTTACATCAAGGAAATGCTGATGGGCGAGGATTACGTGACGACCTGCCGCGTCATCGCGTTTCGCAATGCGTCCTGCACCATGGAACAGCAATTGTGGGCTGGCGACCAGCGGGCTGTGTTCACCTGTGTTACGGTTTTGCTGCGCCCCGACGGGTCGGGCAAAATGCCCCTGCCCGACGCCCTGAAACAGCGGTTTCTGGACGTTGACGGCGCGATTGCCGAATAGGCGTTAGTCGCGCCAGCGATGCACAAAATCGACCAGGGCGCGGGTTGATCCGTCTTTGCCATCCGCAGATGCACGGCCTTCAACAATCGGGCCCAGCGATGTGGCCAGTTCCTTGCCCAGTTCGACGCCCCACTGATCAAAGGAATTGATGCCCAAGATCACGCCTTCGACAAACACGCGGTGTTCATAAAGCGCGATGATCTGGCCCAGAACGAACGGCGTCAGCTGCGGATAGGCCAGCGTTGTCGACGGGCGGTTGCCGGGAAAGACACGGTGGCGCGCCTGCCGGTCCAGTTCGGCGCCGGTATAGCCCTTGGCCGCCATCATGCGCGCGCGCCTCGTCCAGTGACCGGCCCCGCATCAACGCCTCGGACTGGGCCAGACAATTGGCCACCAGCAGATCGTGGTGATGGCGCAGATTCGGGTTCGTGCCCCTGTGCCGCGATCATGAATTCGCACGGGATCACGCGGGTGCCCTGATGGATCAGCTGGTAAAACGCATGCTGCCCGTTGGTGCCCGGCTCGCCCCAGACCACCGGCCCCGACGGCACGGTCAGATCGCTGCCGTCCATCGCCACGCGTTTGCCGTTGCTTTCCATTTCAAGCTGCTGAAGATAGGCGGGCAACTGGCCCAACCGCTGGTCATAAGGCAGTACGGCGCGGGTGGCATAGCCGCAGACCTGATTGTGCCAGAGCCCCACAAGCGCCAGCAGCACCGGCATGTTTTCGTGCCAGTCGGCCGCCCGGAAATGCGTGTCCATCGCCTGTGCGCCGCGCAGGAACGCAAAAAACGCATCCCGGCCAATGGCGATCATCAGGGACAGCCCGATCGGCCCCCAGACGGAATAGCGCCCGCCCACCCAATCCTCGAAATCCGAACACGCGTTCGGGCGGGATGCCGAAGGCCGCCGGTTTTTTCCAGATCGCCGGACAGCGCCACAAATTGCGCATCCGGGATCGGCCGCCGTTTTCCTGCATCCACGCCCGCGCGGTGCGCGCGTTGGTCATGGTTTCGATCGTGGTAAAGGTTTTCGAGGCGACGATGACCAAGGTGGTTTTGGCATCCAGAGCGCGCAGCGTGTCGGCGATATGCGCACCATCGACATTCGACACAAAATGGCAGCGTGGCCCGTCGTGATACGGCGAAAGCGCCTGCACCGCCATGGCTGGCCCCAGATCGGACCCGCCAATGCCGATATTGACCACATCTGTGCACAGGGCCCTGAGCGCGCACCTGATCGGCATAGTGCTGCCATCCGCTCCAGCGTGTTCCTGACTTCGGGCATCACATCCTGCCCGTCGACCAGAACTGCCCCGCCATCCAGATTGCGCAGGGCAGTGTGCAAAACCGCGCGCCCTTCGGTGTCGTTGATCGGGGCGCCTGCAAACATCGCATCGCGTTTTTCGGCAACGCGGGCGGTGTTCGCCATGTCGATCAGGGCATCGCGGGTGTCGGCATCAATGTTTGTCTTGGAATAATCGAACACCATGTCACCGGCGGTCACGCTGAAGTCTTGCGCACGCCTGTCTGTTTGGAACAGATCCGGGATCGGGCGGTCTTTGACCCGCGCATGTTCGGTTTTCAAATCGTTCCCACATGGCCTCTACTCCGCCCAATGTACTGTCATGTCATCCAGAACCGCGTTGATCGGCGCGTCTTCGGGCGGAAGCGAGCGCGCGCGTTCCAGTGCGGCACGCTTTTCCGATCCATAGATCACCAGATGTTTTGACAACGCCCCGTCCAGCACACGCGCGCTGAGGCTGACGCGGGTTTCGGGCTGCCCGTCAATGCGCATGGGCACAAGGATCGGGGCGTGCGGGTCCAGCGCGGCGGCCAGTTGATCCGCGCCGGGAAACAGGGATGCGGTATGCATATCCGCCCCCATTCCGAACAGCGCGATGGAAATCGGCAATTCCGGCACCAGTTCGGATTCCAGTTCGGGCAACACGTCCTCGGGGGTGTCCGCCTTGACGTAGAGCGGCAGATACCGCGCCGCCGCGGCCCGTTCGACCAGCAAACGTTCGCGGACCAGTCTGGTGTTCGACCTGTCGTGATCTTCGGGCACCCAGCGTTCATCTGTCAGAAACACATGCACGCGCGACCAGTCCAGATCGGCGGCGCACAGCACGTCAAATATCGGCCCCGGCGTTGTCCCGCCGGGCACCACAAACGACGCGTGATCATGATTGAACAGACAGTTTTCCAGCTCGCCGGCCAGTTTGTTGGCAACATCCATGGCCAACATTTCACGGTCGGGATACTCGATCAGGGTCATGGGCTCACTCCTCGCCATTTGCGTCCGTCGCGCTGCATCAACATATCTGCATCCGAAGGCCCGGAACTGCCGCTTTCATAAGGTTTGGGGAATTCGCCGCGCGATTCCCAGCCCTCGATAATCGGATCGGTCCAGGCCCATGCGGCCTCGACCTCGTCGCCGCGCATGAACAGGGTCTGGTTGCCACGGATAACATCCATGATCAGCCGTTCATAGGCATCGGGCGGATCTTCGCCATCCGGCCCCAACGCTTCGGCAAAAGACATATCCAGCGGCACGTCGACCAGACGCATCCCGCCCGGCCCCGGTTCCTTGATCGTCACACCCAATGTGATGCCTTCGTTGGGTTGCAGGCGGATCGACAGCACATTGCGGTGGCGCCCCGCATCGGCCCCGAAAATGTAGTGCGGCGTATCCTTGAACACGACGGTGATTTCCGAAGACCGCGCGCGCAAGCCGCTTGCCGGTGCGCAGGTAAAACGGCGTGCCCGCCCACCGCCAGTTGCTGATATGCGCCTTGAGCGCGACAAAGCTTTCGGTGCTGCTGCGCGGGTTTTCAACCGCGTCGCGATAGCTGGGATGTGCATCCTCCTGCCCTGCATGGGCTTCGTACTGGCCGCGCACGATATGATGCGGGTTCCACCGGATCAAGCGCGCGGATCACCTTGAGCTTTTCATCGCGCACCGCATCGGGATCGAATTTGGCCGGGGGTTCCATCGCGATCAGGCACAACAATTGCATCAGGTGGTTCTGCACCATGTCGCGCATCGCGCCGGATTTGTCATAATATTCGCCGCGCCCGCCCACGCCCACGGTTTCGGCCACGGTGATCTGGATATGATCGACATATTGCGCATTCCACAACGGTTCGAACAGCATATTGCCAAACCGCACGGCCATCAGGTTCTGCACGGTTTCCTTGCCCAGATAATGATCGATCCGGTAAATCTGGCTTTCGTTGAAATGTGCCGCCAGTGTCGCGTTCAGTGCCCGCGCCGATGCCAGATCACGGCCAAAGGGTTTTTCCACAACGATGCGGCAGTCTGCGTCGGCCATGCCGTAGCTGTGCAACCGTTCGGCCAGATCGCCAAACAGGCCCGGCCCGACCGAGAAATAGAAGGCCTTGACCCGCCCGTCATTCGATATCCGGCTGGCCAGTTCGTCCCAGCCCTGGGTGCCGCGTGCGTCCGTGGTGACATATGTCAGGTTTTCAAGAAACGCCTCTAGCGTGCCATCCTCGCAGGCGCGCCCGCCGCCGAATTCGCGGATCGCGTCCGCCGCGAACTGGCGGTATTCGCGCGTCGTCATGATCGCTGCGGGCCGCGCCGATGATCCGCGCACCGGGCAAAATCTGGCCGTCGCAATAACGGCGAAACAGGCCGGGCAGGATTTTACGCCGCGCCAGATCGCCGGTGCCGCCGAAAATGACCAGATCGAACGGGTCAACCGGAATGATACGAGAAACCATGTGCGCCCTCATTGCGGAATGATGTGCGCCGACCCTAGCATTTGCTGCCTGCATCACAATGGTGTCAAACCGCGAGGTTGCACTTTCCCTTGGTTTTTGGGGGCTTTAGAAACGAGGGGACAGGCAATTCCGGTCAAGGTACGCAATGAAAGACGCTTCAACGTCGGGCAATGACGGCAAATTCGAACACCCGTTGGTTACCGCAACCGGCGAACCACGCGCGTGCGTAAAGCTGCGCGACCCGCAAACGCTGTGGTTCAATACCGGCACGCTGTGCAATATCACCTGCGCCAATTGCTATATCGAAAGCAGCCCTGAAAATGACAGTCTGGTTTACATCACCGCGCAAGAGGTAACGGAGTTTCTGGATCAGATCAGTGAACGGGGCTGGCCGGTCAGGGAAATCGCCTTTACCGGCGGCGAACCTTTTATGAACCCGCAGATGATCGATATGGCACGCGTGTCACTTGAACGGGGATATCGGGTTCTGATTCTGACCAATGCCATGCGCCCGATGATGCGCCCGCGTGTTCAGGCGGGGCTGATCGATCTGAACACCCGGTTCGGGGACATGTTGACGCTGCGGATTTCCGTTGATCACCATTCTGCGGCCTGCCACGACGCAGAACGCGGCGCGGGCAGTTTCAAAGATACCGTCAAGGGCATGGAATGGCTGCGCGATCACGGGATCAGGATGGCCGTTGCGGGGCGCACCGTTTGGGGCGATGACGAAGCCACATCCCGGCAGGGCTATGCCGCGTTTTATGCGCGCCACGGGTTCGATATAGACGCCGAAAATCCAGCCGAAACAGTGTTGTTTCCGGAAATGGACGAAACCGTGCCCGTACCGGAAATCACCACGGCGTGCTGGGATATTCTGGGCAAATCGCCCGATGCTGTAATGTGTTCCAGCTCGCGCATGGTGGTGAAACGCAAAGGCGCGGAAAGGCCTGCGGTTCTGGCCTGTACCCTGCTGCCCTATGCGCCCGAATTCGAACTGGGCGATACGCTGGAGGCAGCGGAACGGGATGTTCACCTGAACCATCCCCATTGTGCAAAGTTCTGCGTTCTGGGCGGGGCCAGCTGTTCTGCATAGAGCGGATGGATCAAGGCGCATCTGCGCAGGGTTGCTTGCCAATTGAACAAAACGGCGCTTGCGTCTAGGGTCGCGTGATATTGTGGACCCGAGTATTTTATGGATTTTTCATATTTTTCCGGCGCGGGCATCTTTGTGCAGATCGCGCTGTTGTTCTACGTATTGGGATTGCTGACGCGCAACGAATTGCGCCTTCGGGTTCTGTTGCTGATCGGCTCGGGCTTTTACATCATCTACTATTACAATGCGTCAGACGCGCCGCTGTGGGATGCAATCTGGACCAGTTCGGCAATTGGATTGTCCAACATGCTGATGATCGCGATTATTCTGCGGGAACGGTCGACGTGGGGCATGTCAGCCGAGATGCTGACCCTGTACCAATCCTTTCCCACGCTGAACCCCGGACAGTTTCGCCGGATCATGCGCCATGGCGACTGGATTGTTGCAACGGAAGATACCGAAATCTGCACACAAGGCATCAAGCCGACGCATCTTTATCTTTTGTCATCCGGCACCATCAAACTGGGGCGTGACGGCAAAACCGTCACCATTGGGGCGGGCAATTTTTTGGGCGAAATATCGTTTCTGATCGATGGGCCGGCAACGGCCACCGTGATCGTTCCGGCCGGTGCGCGTTATGTACAGTGGGAACGCACGCGGTTGACGGCGCTGATGGAAAAATCGCCGCGTTTGTCTAATGCGCTGAGCGCGCTGTTTAACAAGGATATCGCCCGCAAACTGGCCATCAGCTGGCCAGAGCGCCCTGCCCGCGCGGATCAAGAGCTGCCGCCCGGTGCCTAATGCAGGGTGAATTCGCCGATCACATTGCGCCATTCGCCCGAGCGCAGCAATTTGCGGTGTGAAAACCGCACCGAGTGCAGCGGCCCTTCAATTTCGGTCTGCCAGAATTCGACAAACTCAAACAGTTTCGGATGATCCGGTGCGATATCATAATCCTGCCAGACAAAGCTGTTCAGCACATGGGTATAATCGGGCATGCGGTAGAAAAACTCTGCCGTGGTGAGCCCGTATCCGCGCAACATCAATTCGGTTTCCTGACGATCCATATTTGGTCCTTTCCGACCCCCCTTGAATCATACAATGCCCGAACCGAATTACTTTTCAATAAAAACAGTATGTTATCACTTGAATGATGTGGCTGCCAAAGCAATCGGACGTCACCCATTGCACCCTACATCCTGCCTCTGATATAGTCTGAAACACAAAATATAGCGCGCAGTGACAAACGGACAAAAATACGTGAACGACACGCCAGAAACACCTGAAAACGAAGACGAAATGCCACCGGAACGACCGGTTTACGATGGCCCGACGGTTTCGATCGAAGACGAAATGAAGACGTCCTATCTGGACTATGCGATGTCGGTGATCGTCAGCCGCGCCATTCCGGATCTGCGCGACGGGTTGAAACCGGTGCATCGGCGCATCCTCTACGCGATGCACGAAACCGGCAACACACATGACAAATCCTATCGCAAGTCGGCCCGTCCGGTGGGCGATGTTATGGGGAAATACCACCCCCACGGCGACAGCGCGATCTATGATGCGCTGGTGCGGATGGCGCAGGATTTTTCGATGTCGCTGCCGCTGCTGGACGGACAGGGCAATTTCGGTTCGATGGACGGCGATAATGCGGCGGCCATGCGCTATACCGAAGTGCGGATGGACAAGCCGGCCGCGTTTCTGCTGGCCGATATCGACAAGGAAACGGTCGATTTTCAGGACAATTACGACGGCAAGGATCGCGAACCCACCGTTTTGCCAGCACGCTTTCCCAACATGCTGGTCAACGGGGCCGGCGGTATTGCCGTGGGCATGGCGACCAACATCCCGCCGCACAATCTGGGCGAAGTGGTCACGGCGACACTGGCGCTGATCGACAACCCCGATCTGACCAGCGAGGACCTGATCGAATATGTCCCCGGTCCCGATTTCCCGACCGGCGGGATCATGCTGGGCCGCACCGGTGCGCGCAAGGCGTATCTGGAAGGGCGCGGTTCGGTCATCATTCGCTCCAAGACCCGCGTGGAAGAGATCAGGAAAGACCGCTACGCCATTGTTATTGATGAAATTCCCTATCAGGTGAACAAGGCGTCGATGATCGAAAAGATCGCCGAACAGGTGCGCGATAAAAAGATCGAAGGCGTCAGCCACGTGCAGGACGAATCAGATCGCAACGGCGTGCGCGTGGTGGTGGAACTCAAGCGCGACGCCACCGCAGAAGTGGTTCTGAACCAGTTGTTCCGCTTTACCCCGATGCAAACCTATTTCGGCTGCAACATGCTGGCGCTGAATGGCGGACGCCCCGAGCAATTGACTCTGCGCAAATTCCTGACGTCGTTCATCGATTTCCGCGAAGATGTCGTGGCGCGGCGCACCGCGTTCGAACTGCGCAAAGCGCGCGAACGCAGCCATATCCTGTGTGGTCTGGCCGTGGCCGTGACCAATATTGACGAAATCGTTGCGACGATCCGGCAATCGGCCGATGCCGCCGAAGCGCGCGAAAAGCTGATGACGCGCCGCTGGCCCGCGCGCGATATTCTGGAATACATCGCGCTGATCGACGATCCGACCCACACGGCCAACGACGATGGCACCTATAACCTGAGCGAAACACAGGCCCGCGCCATTCTGGAACTGCGCCTGCAACGCCTGACCCAGATCGGCGTCAAAGAGGTCACCGACGAACTTCAGGAGTTGGCAGGCAAGATACGGGAATATCTGGAAATTCTTGGATCGCGCGAACGGATCATGGGGATTATTTCGGACGAGTTGCGCGAGGTGCGCGAACAGTTTGCCGTGCCGCGCCGGACCGAAATTGTCGACTGGTCCGGTGACATGGACGACGAAGACCTGATTGAGCGTGAGGATATGGTCGTGACGGTGACATCCGGCGGCTACATCAAGCGCACGCCGCTGGCTGATTTCCGCAGCCAGCGTCGCGGTGGCAAGGGCCTGTCCGGCATGCAGACCAAGGAAGAGGATGTTGTCACCACCCTGTTCGTGGCCAACACCCACACGCAATTGCTGTTCTTCACCACCGACGGGATGGTCTACAAGCTGAAAACATGGCGCCTGCCCCAGGGCGGGCGTACATCCAAGGGCAAGGCGGTGGTCAACATCCTGCCCATTCCGGTGGGCACGTCGATTGCGGCGATCATGCCGGTGGATGTCCCCGAAGAAAACTGGGCCGATCTGCAAATCGTGTTCGCGACCAGCGCCGGTGACGTGCGGCGCAACGCGTTGAGCGATTTCACCAATGTGAAATCCAACGGCAAGATCGCGATGAAACTGCCCGAAAATGTGGAAATGGTGAACGCGCGCATCTGTTCGGAAGATGAAGATGTGATGCTGGTCACGGATTCGGGCCGTGCGATCCGCTTTCGCACAACGGATGTGCGGGTGTTCAAGGGGCGCGACAGCACCGGTGTGCGCGGGATCCGTCTGACGGGGAATGACCGCGTGGTATCCATGTCGGTGATCCGCCATTTTGTGGCGACACCGGACGAACGCGTGGCCTATCTGAAAATGCGCCGTGCGATGGCCGGTTTGGCCGATGATGGCGAGGCCGAGGACGAAGACGGCGTGGCCGATCCCAATTTCTCGACCGAGCGTTATGCTGAAATGTCGGCGGCTGAAAACCTGATCCTGACGATCACGGCCAAAGGATCGGGCAAATTGTCCAGCAGCCATGATTATCCGCTGCGCGGACGCGGCGGCATGGGCGTGGCCGCGATGGACAAGGCCATGCGCGGCGGCGCGCTGGTGGCATCCTTCCCGGTGGATATGGACGACCAGATCATGCTGGCCACATCCAAGGGCCAGTCAATCCGTGTCCCAGTCGAAGGGATTTCATTCCGTTCGCGCAGTGCCGGCGGCGTCAAGGTGTTTGACACCGGCAAGAACGAAGTCGTCGTAAGTGTCGCGCGGATTGCCGATCAGGGCGATGAGGACGTGGTGGAAGACGGGGCCTAGTATCCGTTTTCTTGCAAAGAAATCGCACCGGAGTTTTTCTAAAACTCCGGTGTTTTTCGTTAAAGCCCGTAAAGCGCGGCGAATTTGCCATCCAGATAGTCCAGCAACGGCGCTTCTGACGGGGCGATCCCGCTGGCCTGTCCGATCACATCGCGGGGCAGATGCCGCCCGCCATGGCATTGTACATTCTGCGCCAGCCAGTCCGTGGCGGGGCCTAGATCGCCTTGGGACAATTGCGTTTCCAGATCGGGCACCGCCGCGCGCAGCGCCTGATAGAGGCATCCGGCATAGACATTGCCAAGGCTGTAGGTCGGGAAATATCCAAACAGCCCGACAGACCAGTGCACATCCTGCAAACATCCGTTTGAGGCGCGGTCGACCTCGTATCCGAAATCGGCCTTGAACCGGTCGTTCCACGCGGCTTCCAGATCGCCGACCGCCAGATCGCCAGAGATCAACGCGCGCTCCAGATCAAAGCGCAGCATGATATGCAGGTTATACTGCACCTCGTCCGCTTCGGTGCGGATATAGCCGTTGGACACGCGGTTGACGGCCCCGTAAAGCGCATCGGCATCCGGCACACCGAAATCGCCGAACTGGGTCTGCATCTGTTCAAACAGGAACCCGCAAAAGGCGCGGCTGCGGCCCAGCTGGTTTTCGTAAATCCGGCTTTGGCTTTCATGCACGCCCATCGACACACCGCGCCCCAGCGGGGTCAGCAGATAATCGGGGTCGATATTCTGTTCGTAACAGGCGTGCCCGACCTCGTGGATGGTGGAATAGAAACAGTTGAACGGGTCGGTTTCGGATGTGCGCGTGGTAATCCGCACATCCTGCCCGCTGCCCGAACTGAACGGATGCACCGCCTTGTCTACGCGGCCTGTCGCCATGTTGTAACCGAAGGTCTTGGCCAGTTTGCGGGTCAGTTGCATCTGCTTGGGTTCGTCAAACGTACCGCTTAGCCCGTCGGGCGCGGGCCGGTCCAGAACGGCGGCGCGCAAGGCCACCAGACGCGGGCGCATCGCGCCAAACATCGCATCCAGATCGTCCGCGGTGATGCCCGGTTCGTAATCGTCCAGCATCGCATCATAGACATTGCCGCCCGCCGCCAGCGCCTGCCCTTCTTCGCGCTTGAGGCGCAACACCTCGTCCAGAACGGGGACAAAGGCCGCGACATCATCGGCGCTGCGCGCTTCGGCCCACTGGCCCTGTGCGCGGGATGTGACGCGGGCAATTTCAGCGGCCAGTGCAGCGGGCACCTTGACCGTGCGCGCATAGCTGCGGCGGATTTCGCGCATCTGCGCCTGTTCCACGTCGCCCAGCGTTGCATCGTCGATCTTGGCCAGCCAGTCGGCCATGCGCGGATCAATGCGCCGCGCGTGCAGCACGCCTTCCATCGCGGCCATTTCTTCGCTGCGTTGTGCGGCAGCACCCCGTGGCATCATCGTTTCCTGATCCCAGCCCAAGCGGCCTGCGACCTGCCCCAGCGCTTCGGTATCGCGCTGGAACGCCATCAATTCATCATAGGCTGCCATCTATTGTGTCCTGAGTGAGGTTGCGACCGGATAGGCCGAAAGGTAACGCGCGCGCTGGATCAGAACCCACAGGGCCACGGCCAGCAATTGATGCAGAATGGCGACCTGCCAAGGCGCGCCATAAAGAACGGTGACAATGCCCAGCACGATCTGGAGCGACAGAACCGCCATCACCGCGTTAAAGGCAAATCGCGTGGTCGCATGGGCCGACTTGCGCCCGCGCAACCAGACGATGATGCCGAATACAAGCAGCAGATACCCGGCAATCCGGTGGATGAACTGCACCAGTCCCGGGCTTTCGAACAGGTTGCGCCACCACGGGTCCAGCACCAGTGCGCTGGCCGGAAACACCTGCCCGCCCATCAGCGGCCAATCGGTATAGGACCGCCCCGCATCAATGCCCGCCACCAGCGCGCCGATCAGGATTTGCAGAAACGCGAAATGCATCAATCCGGTGGACAGGGAAAACAGCTTGGCCTCTTTCCCGCGCCGCGCCTGCATCAGATCGCGTTCGCTGCGCCCCAGCAGGAACACATACCACGCAATCATGCCCAGAATGGCAAAGGCCAGCCCCAGATGGATCGCCAGCCGGTAACTGGCCACATCGGTCATCGACCCGCTGAGGCCCGAGGACACCATCCACCACCCGATCGCGCCCTGAAGCCCGCCCAGCCCGCCAAGGATCAACAGGCGGTTGGTCCAGCCGGTCGGAATCTGGCGGCGCAGGAAGAACCACAGGAACCCGATACCCCAGACAAGGCCGATCACGCGGCCCAGTTGCCGGTGGCCCCATTCCCACCAGTAGATGACCTTGAAATCCTCCAGTTGCATCCACTGGTTCTGGATCTGGAATTCGGGGATCGCCTGATATTTGGCGAATTCCGACAGCCACGCGGCCTCGTTCATCGGGGGCAGCGCGCCGGTCAGCGGGCGCCATTCGGTGATCGAAAGTCCGCTGTCGGTCAGGCGGGTCAAACCGCCCACGGCGATCATCACCACGACAAGGGCAAACAAGATCATCAGCCAGACACGGATGCCCCCGCGCGCGCCGCCCCGGCCCTGATCGATCACGCCTGTCTGCGCTGCCGGGCGCGTGGCCTGCGTTGTGTCGACCTCTTCAAAAATGTTGCGTTTACCGCTCATTTCGACCTCATCTGTTTTGGCTAAGACTAGGGCGCGGACCGCACCGCTTCAAGCGGTGTCACGACCCGCGTTCCTTCCAGCGCACCATCTGTCGCAGGATGCCGTGCAACATCTGCACATCCGCGCGGGTCAGCGCCATGCGCGCCCACAGGTTGCGCAGGTTGATCTTCATGCTGGCGGCCTTGTCTTCGGGGAAAAAGAACCCGGCGTCTTCCAGTCGTGCCTCGTAATGTTCGGCCAGTTTTTCCACCTCGATCACCGGTGCCCAGTCGGTGCCGGCCAGTTCCACGGTTTGCGGTGTCACATCCACCGCATGGCGGCGCCATTCATAGCCGGTAAGCAACACACATTGCGCAAGGTTGAGCGACGGAAATTCCGGATTGACGGGGACCGAGATCAACGCATCGGCGCGTGCGATATCGTCGTTTTCAAGCCCGGCGCGTTCCGGCCCGAACAGCACCGCCACCTTTTGCCCGCTGGCGATCTTGTCGCGGGCCACCTGCATCGCGTGTTCGGGGCGACATAACCGTTTTTGTCAGGTCGCGCTGGCGCGCTGTGGTGGCAAAGACATAGGTACAATCGCCCGCCGCATCGGCCACGCTGTCAAAGACACCGGCCTCGTCCAGCAGCCGGCCCGCGCCACTGGCCATCACAACCGCCTTTTGATTGGGCCAGCCGTCACGCGGGGCCACGATGCGCATCCGGTCCAGCCCGAAATTCCACATCGCCCGCGCCGCCGCGCCGATGTTTTCGCCCATTTGCGGGCGCACCAGAATAAAGACAGGTTGTGGCGTATCGGTTGGCATCGCGAATTCCCTGAAAATGCGCCCCTGCTCTACGCGGCCCGCCCGTATCATGCAATCCGATCCGGTCCGTCAGGTGCAATATTCAGCTGCCCGTTTGCATTTGCGCCCAGACAGGGTACATGCGGTTTTCAAAGACCAAAGGGACGTTTCACCATGGCCGAACAAGAGCAGCCACAAACCTATCTGATCACCCCTGCCCATTTCGAGTTGTCGACCTTTCCGCCCTTGCTGGCGCAGGTGCTGGATGCCTGCCCTGTCGCCTGTGTGCGTCTGGCGATGGCGGGCCAGTCTGAAGATACGATTGCGCGCGCCGCCGATACGTTGCGCGAAATTACCCATGCCCGCGACGTGGCGCTGGTGTTGTCGGAACATCTGGTGCTGGTCGAACGTCTGGGGCTGGACGGCGTGCATTTGATGGATGCGTCCAAATCCGTGCGCTACGCGCGCAAGCAACTGGGCGAAGACGCGATTATCGGCAGTTTTTGCGGTACATCGCGCCATGACGGGCTGATCGCGGGCGAAGCGGGTGCGGATTACATCAGCTTTGGCCCTGTCGGGGAAACCGCGCTGGGCGACGGATCGCGCGCCGAACAGGAGGTGTTTGAATGGTGGTCCGACGTGGTCGAGGTGCCCTGCGTTGCCGAAGGCGCGTTGACCCTTGATCTGGTGCGCAGCCTTGCCCCCTATACCGATTTTTTCGGCATCGGCGATGAAATCTGGGCGGCGGATGATCCGGTGACCGCATTGAAAACCTTGCAAGCGGCGATGGGTTAAAGGAACACCCGTTCCACGAACCAGTAGGCCCCGACCAGCGCGATCAGAACCGACGCCGGGATCGCGATACGCGCGCGATACCACGGTTTGTCGCGAAACCAGTACCCGACGGCGGCAAAGGCAATGGCGATCACTGTCAATTGCCCCAGTTCCACGCCGATATTGAACCCGATCAGGGCCGGAAAGAACTGGTTGCTGGGCAATCCGTATTCGCCCAGAACCGATGCAAAACCCAACCCGTGCAGCAACCCGAACCCGAAGATGACGAAAGGCCGCCACCGGCTCAGCCCGTCGGTCAGGATGTTTTCCACCGCCACATAGACGATCGAGGCGGCAATCAGCGGTTCGACGATGCTGCCCGGAATGGTCGACCCATCCCAACGCCCCAAGGGCCAGTGTGACGGTGTGGGCCAGCGTGAATGCGCTGACCTGCCAGATCAGCGGGCGCAAACGGGTGGACAGGAAAAACAGGCCCAGCACGAACAGGATATGATCCAGCCCCTTGGGCAGGATATGATCGAACCCGATGGGAATATAGGTGCCGAACGTCGCCCACGATCCAAGCCCGCCCCCGCCACGCAGATCGATATCGGGGCTGGTGGTGCCCGCATCAACATAATCGGTAAACGGCTGTTCCACGCCCTGCTGGCGCAGCACCAGTGCGCCCGCCCCCTTGGGCCAGCCGAAGGTCAGGAAATTGGCATCCTCTGCAATCGGCCCGCGCAGTGTGATCTGGGTGATGCGGGGCAGTTCGATATCGCCCACCTCTCCGGCTTTTGCGGTGACAAGGGCCAGTGGCACGGTCTCCCCGCCTGCCTTGATCTCGATTGTTTTGGCCCAGTCCGGCACAAACGCGGCCAACCGCGCCTCAAGCTCTGCCGGAGGCAACGCGCGCAGGGCATCGTAGTCATTGGATTGCGGGGTTTCATTGGTGTCTTCAACCCCGTCCAGATCAATGCCGGACAGATAGGCCTCGGCGTTCAGGCGCAGCACCAGCGTGACCTCGCCATTGTCCACGCTCAGATCGCCGATGCTCGGCGTGACCTCATGTGCGGACACTGCGGTGCACAGCAGCGCCCACAGGGTTGACAACATCACAATCAGGCGCAGCTTAGGGGTGATCCGCAATAAGGTTTGATTTTGCATGTTCCGCCTTGCCCTGTCCGTTCTGGCCCTGATGACAGTCACCAGTGCTGTGTCTGCCCATGAATTCTGGATTGAACCACAAAACTATCAAGTTGAAAACGGCACAATCCTGCAGGCCGACCTGAAAAACGGACAGAATTTCAAAGGTATAGACCTTGCATTTTTTGAAAACCGGTTTGCGCGCTTTGATATGATTCAAAACGGTGTTGTTTCCCCTGTCGCCGGTCGCATGGGGGATTCTCCGGCATTGCAGCAGCCGGTTGATGGCGATGGTTTGCTTGTCATCGTGCATGAAACAACGGCCAGCCGCCTGACCTACACAGAGTGGGACAAGTTTCAGGCCTTTGCCGATCACAAAGGTTTCGGCGACATGCGCGCGCGGCACGAGGCGTTGGGATTTCCGACAGACACGTTCAAGGAAACCTATTTCCGCTATGCCAAGGCGCTTGTCGCGGTGGGGGCCGGTGCAGGACAGGATGAGCCAAGCGGCATGGAGACGGAATTTGTTGCGCTGACCAACCCTTATACCGATGCGCTGGGCGGTATCATGCGGGTGCAGGTCTTGTATCAGGGGCAACCGCGCATCAATGCGCAGGTCGAAATCTTTGACCGGGCATCAGATGGCACCGTCACGGTCACCACAACGCAAACCGACGCATCCGGCATCGCGCAAGTGCCGGTGACGCGCGGGCATAGCTATCTGCTGGATGCGGTGGTGTTGCGCGAGGCCCCCAAAGACAGCGGAACCGTTTGGGAATCCTTGTGGGCGGCGCTGACATTTGCCGTACCGGAATAAAGACATGGTGGCTTGCGCCCTGCCCTGATCCCCGCCACAAACGCGCCATGACAGTTTCGCCAGATATCCTGTGTATCGGGTCCGTTTTATGGGACGTGATCGGACGTTCGCCCAGTGCAATGCGTCAGGGATCGGACGTGCCGGGGCGGATCACCCGCCTGCCGGGCGGTGTGGCGATGAATATCGCGATGACGCTGGCGCGCTTTGGCATGACGCCCGCACTGCTGACGGCCATCGGGCGCGACGCGGAAGGCGATGAAATGATCGCGGCCTGCACGGCGCGCGGTATGATCACCGACCATGTTTACCGGTCCGAGGATTTGCCGACAGACCGTTACATGGCGGTGGAAGGGGCAAACGGGTTGATCGCGGCCATTGCCGATGCCCATTCGCTTGAGGCGGCGGGCGATAAAATCCTGCGCCCTCTGATGGTGGGGCCATTGGGCACTGCCGCCGCCCCGCATACCGGGCCGGTGGCGCTGGACGGAAACCTGACCGTCGAATTGCTGGCCCAGATCGCGGCGTCCGATCTGTTTGCCGCCGCCGATCTGCGGGTGGCCCCGGCCTCGCCGGGCAAGGCAGAGCGGTTGGCGCCGTTTATCGCAAAGCGGCGCGGGGTGCTGTACGTCAATCTGGAAGAAGCCGGATTGCTGTGTCACACCGAATTTTCCGGTTCGCGTGAGGCGGCCGAGGCGCTGGTGGCGCGCGGGGCGATGCGCGCGCTGGTTACAAACGGCGGACAGGACGCATCCGAAGGATCAGCCGAGGGGGTGATCACCCAAGCCCCGCCACCGGTTCTGGTGACACGGGTCACGGGTGCGGGCGATACGTTCATGGCGGCCCATATCGCCGCCGAATATGCGGGATCGGACCGCGCCGAAGCGCTGGCCCGCGCGCTGCGGGCCGCTGCGGTTTATGTATCAGGGGAAACACCATCATGATCGATTTGCACTATTCGCCCGAGGTTGCGGCGGCGCGGGCCAGCGGCGCGCCTATTGTGGCGCTGGAAAGCACGATCATCACCCATGGCATGCCCTATCCGCAAAATCTGGAGGTGGCGCGGCAGGTGGAAGACACAGTGCGCCGGAACGGCGCCGTTCCGGCGACCATCGCCGTGATGGCGGGCCAGCTTCACATCGGTCTGGATGACGACCGGCTTGAAACGCTGGCGCAGTCCAAATCCGTCGCCAAGCTGTCGCGCGCCGATCTGGCCGTGTGCCTTGCATCCGGCAAAACCGGCGCGACCACGGTGGCGGCCACGATGATCGCGGCGCATCTGGCGGGGATCAAGGTGTTCGCCACCGGCGGCATCGGCGGTGTGCATCGCGGGGCGGAAGCCGATTTCGACATATCGGCCGATCTGCACGAACTGGCGCAAACGCCGGTGACGGTGGTTGCCGCAGGGGCCAAGGCCATTCTGGATGTGCCCAAAACGCTGGAAGTGCTGGAAACGCTGGGCGTGCCGGTGATTGCCTATGGGCAGGATGTGTTTCCCGCGTTCTGGTCGGCGCGGTCCGATCTGGCCGCGCCCTTGCGGCTGGACAGCGCGGCAGACATCGCGCGCGCCCATGACATGCGCGCGGCCCTTGGCCTGCCAGGGGGGCAATTGGTGGCCAACCCGATCCCGCAGCAGGATGAAATACCGGCGCACACGCTGGCCCCGCTGATTGCCACGGCGTTGCAGGATGCAAACCGCCACAACATCACCGGCAAGGCGGTGACGCCCTATCTTTTGCAGCGGGTATTCGAGCTGACCGGGGGCCGTTCGCTGACGGCCAATATCGCACTGGTGCTGAACAATGCGCGCCTTGGAGCAGAGATTGCCAAAGCTTTTGGCACGGCCTCGGGGTAATCGGGCCTATATGATCTGGCCCATTGTAGCGCGAAACCAAACACCCTAAGTATCACGCGCAAACCAAGTGAACGGGTCAGAGATGAACACCCCATTCGATGATGATGATAAACCCCGTAAGGCGGGGCGTTTTGCGGGGTTACGGGCGTCTTTCCTGACAGGCCTTGTTGTGATCGCGCCGATCTGGCTGACCATCTGGCTGATCTTGTCCGTGGTTGGCTGGATTGACGGGTTCGTGCTGCCGCTGGTGCCCGCCAACCTGCGGCCGGAACAGTATATCGGGATCAACCTGCGCGGCTTGGGCGTTTTCATTTTCCTTGTCTTCACGGTTATTGTCGGCTGGATCGCCAAGGGGCTGATCGGGCGGTCGCTGATCCGGTTTGGTGAAGGTGTGGTTGACCGGATGCCGGTTGTGCGCTCGATCTATTCGGGTATCAAACAAATCTCGGAAACCGTGTTCGCACAATCCGAACGTTCGTTCGAAAAGGCCTGTCTGATCCAGTACCCGCGCAAGGGCATCTGGGCCATCGGCTTTGTTTCGACCACGGCCAAGGGCGAGGTTGCGCGGCGCGCGGAAACCAGCGGCGCGCTGATGTCGATCTTTGTGCCGACAACACCGAACCCGACATCGGGCTTTTTGCTGTTCTTTCCCAAAGAGGACGTGATCGAGTTGGATATGACCGTGGAAGATGCCGCCAAACTGGTGATCTCTGCAGGGCTGGTTTATCCCAACGGGAAAGATCCGACAGTGCCGAAACCAGATCAAAAGTAGCGTTCAAGAGACTGTTTTTTATTTTGTTTTTGAAACAGGACCGGAGCGCACCAAACAGTTTTTTCAGTGGTGCCTGCGATGGTGATCGGCGGATGCGCCGAAAAGCCATAGCGAAACTGCCTGATCACGCAGACGGCCTTATCCTGAAGCTACAAACTCTGTAATCAGGTCGGTCAGTTCGTTATCATGGCCAAGCCAGATATGGCCCCCTGACGGGAATATTTCTAGCCGCGCCTTGGGCGTTCGTTCGGAAATAGTGCGTGCTGTTTGCGCAGTGCCAAACAAGTCATCCTGAGCGGATACGACAAGAGTGGGTACTTGCAGGAGCGAGAAATCAATATCGCTCGGACGGCCCGCAAGTCTGGCATCGTTGGCCATGCCGGTCGCGCGCTGGCTGATCGGCATCAAATCTCCTAGTAGCAGGCGCGCCCTGTTGCGTTCCGAGGTTTCGACCTTGTCAAGCAGGGCCGGATCAGTGGCCAGTAACGTGCGGATCAATTGGTCTGGCGCCAGTTTCAAAGCTGCCCAGAACCAGCGGTCTGACGTCAGTAACTTTCCAACAAAATAGCGTTGAAGCCGGGTAAATTCGACCGGGTCGCGGTTGCTGAGGTTCATGGCGGGGACGATCAACACCAGATGTGAACACCTGTCTGGATGGCGCAGGGCAAACTGCGCCGCAGACAATGCGCCCGCAGACCCGCCTGCGACGGGTATCTTGTCGATTTGCAAAGCATCCAGTAAATCAACAAATGCATCCGCTTGGTTTTCAGATGTCGGGTAAGATGGGAAATCGCTTCGCAAATATCCGAAACGCGATGGTGCGATGACTTCGAACCCTGACGAAATCAAACCACTTGCAAACCGTAACCCCTGATCAAATCCACCGCCTGTTCCGTGAATCATCAGGATGGGTTTGCCACGTCCTTCGACAGCATATTCCAGATCGCCGAACAGAGTGGGAACAAGCCTGCTTTTCTGGTCGATCCGTGCGCGGGCGGCGGAAATGGTTTCGGTGTAGGAACCGATGGCATACCCGCCGCCAAACAGCGCGCCGCCACACAAGGCAGCAGCGCCATAAACAAAAGTGCGACGAGAAAAGAGCATTTCCGGTATCCAGCGCAACCATCCGGTCTGAACGTCACGCTAGTGCAGGTTCATGCCAATGCATTGATGCTGGTCAAACCCCGACAGACCAAATGCGCCATGAACCGTATTTCTTTCCGGCTTTGCCGTTCGCGGCTCAGCCGAACATCTCTTTCATATCGACTGAACTGCGTTTGTTCAGCGCCGCCTTGTGGGTGGCAATGAACCCATCCGCCGCCTGCTGCCCCGCCGTTTTCAGGGTTTTCAGCACATAGGGGGTGGGCACCAGCTTGGTGGCGACCGACAGATCGTTCATCAGCGCATCATCGGCAATCATGTGGATCAGCACGCGCTTCATCTCGGTTTGTTTCAGCGTGCCCCGTTCCAGCAGACGCTGGACAAAGGAAATCGCGCGCAATTCGCGCAACAGCGATGAATTGAAGCTGATTTCGTTGATCCGGTTCTGGATTTGCTGCGGGGTGCGCGGGACGCTGTCGCGCTCCAGCGGATTGATGTTGATGATCACGATATCGCTGGGCAAATCTTCATCAAACAAAGGAAACAGCGCGGGATTTCCGGTATAGCCACCATCCCAGAACGCCTCGGTCTGGTTGGTTTCGCTGTCGTGCAATTCGACCGCCTTGAACAGGGTCGGCAGGCAGGCCGAGGCCATGATCGCTTCGGTTGTGATATCATCACCGGCAAAGACACGGATTTTACCGTTGCGCACGCGGGTGGCACAGATGAACAGGGCCGGACCCTCCTGTGCGCAGACCGAGGAAAAATCGAATTTTTCGACAATGGGACGCAGCGGGTTGGAATAGAACGGCCCGTAGCTATAGGGCGACACCATGCGCGACCATGTATCGGCCATCATGAACGGCAGGGAGTTTTCGATCATGCGGGAATAGGCTTGCGGGCCCGACGAATACATCCAGCCCGCAAGCGCATTGTCCTGCACCGCGCTGACCTTGCTCCACAACCAGTCCAGATTGTCGCGCGCGCCCTGCTTGCCGCCTTTCAGCATTCCCGCCTTCAGCGCAGCCCCGTTCAGGGCCCCCGCCGATGTGCCGGAAATACCGGCAATCTCGATATCATCATCCTGTAACAGACGATCCAGCACACCCCACGTAAACGCGCCATGCGCGCCCCCGCCCTGAAGCGCGAGATTGATGCGCAGTTTGCTCATCTGGCGCGATAGGCCGCAAACAGATCGGTCACCAGAACGCCGTTGATCGTCATACCATCGATACAGCAATCGGTGATGCGCACGTTTTTCAGGCTGATGTTGTTCATCACCGACCCTTCCAGCGTCACATCCTCAAACCGGCTTTGCGACAGGTTCACGTCTTCGAAATCAGCGCCATGCAAATCGGCATTTTTGTGGGTGATCACGCCCAACCCTCCTATAGCGCGGTCCAGCCGCCATCCACGCTGATGGTGGTGCCGGTGATCTGGGCGGCGGCGTCGGAACACAAAAACACGGTGGTGCCGCCCATCTGTTCCACGGTCGCGAATTCCTTGGACGGTTGACGGGTCAGCATGACGTTCTTGATCACGTCTTCGCGGCTCATGTCATATTCCTTCATCGTGTCGGGAATTTGCGCCTCGACCAGCGGGGTCAGGACATAACCGGGGCAGATCGCATTGGCAGTGATCGGTTCTTGCGCGGTTTCCAGCGCGGTTGTCTTGGTCAGGCCGACAACCCCGTGCTTGGCGGCGATATAGGCCGATTTGTACGGGCTGGCTGTCAATCCGTGCGCGGATGCGATGTTGACCACCCTGCCCCAACCGGCCTTGCGCATAAGCGGCAGTGCAGCGGCGGTTGTGTGAAACGCCGAACTGAGGTTGATGGCGATGATGGCATCCCATTTGTCGACCGGAAAGCTGTCAATCGGGCAGACATGCTGAATGCCGGCGTTGTTCACCAGAATATCACAGGCCCCCGCCTGTTCGATCAGCGCGCGGCACTGATCGCCCTTGGACATATCGGCCTGAATATAACGTGCCTTGACCCCGTGATCTTTGGCGATGCCGTCTGCGATGGCGTGGTCTTCGGGCCGGTCGGTAAAGGAATTCAGCACCACATCGGCCCCTGCCTTGGCCAGTTCGATGGCGATGCCCAGTCCGATCCCTGAATTCGATCCGGTGATCACGGCGGTTTTTCCTGACAGGGTCATGCAATCTCTCCTTTTGGGTGGGGTCGGTGGCGTTTGGCGCAATCTGTCATGCTGCAAATGCGAAATAAACCCAAAAGACTTCAACTCAATAGCAACACAGCCTGAGGTCCGGTTCGTTGCGCAATTTGGCGCGTGGAAAAGAATCGGTTCCGTTGGGGCGGGGCCGGCCGATTTGTGTGGTGTGTCGCGCCGGTATGTGTAGAACCGCCCCATGATTGAAGGGCCAGTAAACAAAAGGTCTGCGCAAAAAAAACGCCCGCACGAAGCGGGCGTTAAGTTATTGAGGCAGGTTTCATACAGGCAAGAAACCTATCGAGCAGTGAATTCTTTATAAGCAATTCCGAGCCTGCATCCAAGCTAAAAGTTTGAAAAGACATGAAACTGCCGTTACCGTCTGCGCAAACAAAACAAGGGCAGAGCAGGATTGTTGCCAAAGTGCGATCAGTTTATTTCCAACCCGTCGGCGGTTTTCTGCGTCTTTATGCGCTGATTCTTGCCACTCTTCTATTCGCCAATATCGGGTATAGCGCGCCGCAGCATGCCATAGCTATGTATGGCACACCCGACCTACCACCTGATTTTGTGTCGCTGCCGTATGCCAATCCGGATGCGCCCAAGGGCGGGCGCATTGTTTTGGGCAACACCGGCGGCTTTGACTCGCTCAATCCTTTCGTGCGCAAAGGCACCCCGCCGTGGCAACTGCGGTTTTTTGCATACGAGTCTCTTATGGGGCGCAGTTGGGATGAACCGTTCACGCTTTACGGTCTTTTGGCCGAATCGATAGATGTCGGGCCGAATCGGGATTGGGTGGAATTCACCCTGCGCCCCGAGGCACGGTTTTCAGATGGCAGCCCCGTCACGGTCGAGGATGTGATCTGGTCATACGAGGTTCTGGGCACCCAAGGCCACCCGCGTTATCACGGTTTGCGATCCCAGATTGAAAGCATTGAACAGACCGGTCCGCGTTCGCTGCGCCTGACCTTTAACACCGCGGACCGCGAACTGGCGCTGATTGCCGGATTGCGCCCGATTCTGAAAAAGGCGCAATGGGACGGGATCGATTTTGCCGAAGCGGCATTGGACACCATCCCCATCGGCAGCGCGCCCTATTCCGTCAGCAGTTTCGAAGCCGGGCGCTACGTCACGCTGACCCGCAACCCCGATTATTGGGGCAATGATCTGCCCCTGCGGCGCGGCACCCATAATCTGGATGAAATCCGGATCGATTTCTTCGGCGACAATTCGGTTCTGTTCGAGGCGTTCAAGGCCGGAACCCTGACTGCCTTGCGCGAATTCAATGCCGAAAAATGGGACACCCAGTATGATTTTCCTGCAGCGCTGCGCGGGGATGTGGTGAAATCTGAAATACCCCATTCCAAGCCATCGGGCATGACAGGGTTTGTGATGAACACACGGCGCGCGCCGTTTGACAATCTGGATGTGCGCGATGCGCTGATCCATGCGTTCAATTTCGAATTCATCAACGATACATTCACCGGCGGCGCGCAGCCGCGTATTTCGTCTTACTTCTCGAATTCCGAACTGGCGATGCAACCGGGTGCCGCAACGGGCCGTGTGGTCGAATTGCTGGCCCCGTTCGCAGACAGCTTGCCGCCGGATGCGCTGGATGGGTACGCCCTGCCCCTAGGCGATGGATCAGCCCGCAACCGCGCCAACCTGCGCAAGGCAACCGATCTGTTCGCGCGCGCCGGATGGACTGTACAAAACGGCGTTTTACGCAATGCGCAAGGGGCCGCGTTTTCTTTCACCATTCTGCTGAAACAGGGCGATACCGAAAGCCAGTCGATTGCCGAGCTTTATATATCGGCGCTGGCGCGCTTGGGCATTCAGGCCGATATCGAAACTGTCGACAATGCACAGTTTACCGGGCGCACGGCCGAATTTGATTTTGACATGACGTCGTTCCGGCGCGAACTGTCCCTGTCACCGGGCAATGAACAACGCTTTTACTGGGGGTCTGCAAATGCAGACGCGCCCGGATCACGCAATCTGATGGGGATGAAATCCCCCGCAGCGGACGCGATGATTGATGTGTTGCTGACCTCGGAAAGCCGCGATGATTTTGTGGCGGCGGCGCGCGCGCTCGATCGGGTGCTGACGACGGGGCGGTATGTCATTCCGTTCTGGCAATACACCGTCGGGCGCATCGCCCATGTCAAAGAGCTGCATTTTCCTGATCGTCTGCCGGTTTACGGGGACGGGCCGAATTTCATGCCGGAAATGTGGTGGTTTGACCCGAATTAGGGCCGATCACATCTGCTGTGCAGGGGCGTGCCGTCACGCCAGCGACGTCACCCACAAAATCGACGCGTCTTCGTCGCTGACTGAGACAACGTTATGTCCCATCGCCGCATCGTAATAGGCACTGTCGCCGCGGCGCATTTCGACGGGTTCATAGAATTCGGTATAAAGCCGGATCACACCTGTCAGCACATATAGAAACTCTTCGCCGTCGTGGCGCACCCAACCGTCGAATTCATCCATGCTGCGCGCACGCACGCGGGCGCGATAGGGCAGCATTTGTTTCTTGGTCAGCGTGTCGCCCAGAAGTTCGTGTTCATAGGTGGTGGTGGCGTGCACAGCGCCGCTGCCCGATTTGGTGATGGCCATACGCCCGTTTACGCGGCTTTTCTGCGGTGCCGTGAACAATTGCGGCACCGAGATTTCCAGACCCGTCGCCAGCTTTTTCAACGCCTCGTAGGTCGGAGACATCTGGCCGTTTTCGATCTTGCTCAGCGTTGAACGTGCCAGCCCGGCCTGACTGGCGGCCTGTTCCAGTGTCCAGTCACGCGCTTTGCGCAACTGACGCACGCGCGCGCCCAGATCCAGCGGCTCGGCGGTCTCGTCCTGCCCGTTTTCGCGGGCAATCCGGATCAGGTTTTTGGGGTCATCTGCGCTCATGCTTGCGTCTATAGAACTGCATCGGGGTACTTGCAACGGGCGCGCCTGCGGGCTAGCGGTTGGCCATGCTCTCTGTCTTTGATCACGGGCCGCCGCCGCCCTGCCCCGCCCCGTTCAACCTTGCCGCCTATGTTCTGGGCCGCGCGCGCGATGTACCCGACAAAACCGCCCTGTCGATCCTGTCGCTGTCCGGATCGCAGGATTGGAGTTTTGCGCGTCTGGAACAGGCGGTTCAGGGCGTGGCGCAGGGGCTGCGCGAGACCGGGTTGAAACCGGGCGCGCGGGTTTTGATGCGGCTGGGAAATTCGGTTGATTTTCCCATCGCCTATCTTGGTGCTATCGCCGCCGGTCTGATCCCGGTGCCCACGTCATCGCAACTGACCGAACGCGAAGTGGCGAACATCCTGTCCGATCTGTCGCCCGATGCGGTGTTGCGCGATCCTGCCATCGCCTGCCCCGATCATCCCCGCACGCTGGACCTGAACAGCGTGCAGGCGTTTTACGAAATGTCGGCAGGGCGCGCGGATTTTACCTATGACATGGGCGATCCCGACCGGATGGCGTATATTATCTACACGTCAGGTACGTCGGGCACCCCGCGTGCGGTGGGCCATGCGCACCGCGCCATCTGGGCGCGCCAGATGATGATGCGCGATTGGTACGATCTGAAACCGGACGACCGGATGTTGCATGCAGGCGCGTTCAACTGGACCTACACGCTGGGCACAGGATTGATGGATCCGTGGACCCTTGGCGCGACGGCTTTGATCCCCGGTGCCGATATCGCCATGCACGATCTTTCGGATATGATTGCCCGCCACCGCGCAACCATTTTTGCGGCCGCGCCGGGGGTCTACCGTAAAATCCTGTCGGACACGCCGGTGATCGTGGCCCCTGATCTGCGCCATGGATTAAGCGCAGGTGAAAAGCTGCCCCAGCGGGTGCGCGAGGCGTGGCATGTGGCGACCGGTACGCACGTTTACGAGGCTTACGGCATGTCGGAATGCTCCACCTTTATTTCGTCGGGTCCGTCGCGCCCCGCGCGTGGCGATGCGCTGGGCACGCCGCAGGTTGGGCGCTGTGTCGCAATTCTGGGCGATGACGGCCCCGTACCGCAGGGGCAGGAAGGCACCATTGCCGTGCGCCGTGATGATCCGGGGTTGATGCTGGGCTATCTGAATGCGCCCGATGAAACCAAGGCACGGTTTCGCGGCGACTGGTTTGTGACCGGCGATCAGGGCGCGATGGCGGTGGATGGCCAGATCACCTATCTCGGGCGCGATGACGATATGATGAACGCGGGCGGCTATCGCGTGTCCCCGCTCGAGGTTGAGGCGGCGCTGTCGGATTTGCCGGGCATCGACGCTATTGGCGTGATCGATGTCGAGGTGAAACAGGATGTGCGCCTGATCGCCGCGTTTTACACAGGGCCAAAGCGGCTGGACGATGCGGCGCTCGACAGGTATGCCCAATCCAAACTCGCCCGTTACAAACAACCGCGCGCTTTTGTGCACCTGCCGCAGCTGCCGACAGGGGCCAACGGAAAATTGCTGCGCCGCGCCCTGCGCGCCTATTATGAGGTCTCAGATGATCAAGCTTGATATCATGTCCGATCCGATTTGCCCGTGGTGCTATATCGGCAAAACCTATCTGGATCAGGCGCTGGCTGATCATCCCGATCATCCGTTCACCATTGAATGGCATCCGTTCCAGTTGAACCCCGACATGCCAAGGGAAGGCATGGACCGTCGCGCCTATCTGGAAGGCAAGTTTGGCGGCAAGGACCGTGCTGCCGCTGCCTATGCACCCGTCGTGGAACATGCAGAAAAAGCGGGCCTCGTGATCAATCTGGACAAGATGGCGCGCACGCCCAATACGCTGGACGCGCACCGCCTGATCCATTGGGCGGGGATCGAGGGGCGTCAGACTGCCGCCGTTTCTGCAACTGTTTCAGGCCTATTTCGTCGACGGCGCGGATATCGGCGATATCGAGGTTCTGTCCGATATCGCCGACGGGATCGGCATGGATGCATCCGTGGTGATGCGGTTGTTGCAATCGGATGCCGATATCGAAGATATCCGCGCGCGCGATGCCCACAGCCGCGAAATGGGGATCAATTCGGTGCCCACATTCATCGTGGATGGCAAACATGCAGTGCCCGGTGCGCAGCCGCCCGACCTTTGGGCGCGCGTCATTGCCGAGGTACAGGACACCGCAGCGCAATGACATGGGGCCGACCTGCTGTCCTGATCTCGGCGCTGGTGTCGGTCATCGTGTCGGGCACAGTGTTCTTTCACCTGGTGGAAGGCTGGAGCCTGCTGGATTCCTATTTCTTTACTGTCGTCACCCTGTCCACGGTCGGGTATGGGTCGCTGGTGCCCGCGACAGCGCTGGGCAAGATCGGGACAACAATCTTTATCTTTACCGGAATTGGCATCTTTGCCGTTGCGATCCAGCAATTCGGTGAATTCACCCTGCGCCGCCGGATGCGCAAACGCGCGCAGCGCATCGAAGAAAGCCAAGAGGCCTATATCGAAGCCGAGACATCCAAGGATTCCGACGGATGAGCGGCGTGCGCACCAACACGATGGGGCGGACCGAGTTTATTACGCTGTGCGCGATGATGTTCGCCACAATCGCGTTTTCGATTGATGCGATGTTGCCCGCCCTGCCCAGCATCGGCGCCGAGTTGAGCCCGAACGATCTGAACCGTGCCCAATTGATCGTCACGTCTTTTGTGTTGGGCATGGGGCTTGGCACTGCGTTTACCGGCCCGCTGTCGGATGCGTTCGGGCGCAAGCCGGTCATTCTTGCAGGGGGGCGCGCTGTATATTGCGGCGGCGGCGGTGGCATGGGCCAGTGCATCGCTGGAATGGGTGCTGGCCGCCCGCATTGTTCAAGGCTTGGGCGCGGCCGGGCCGCGGATTGCGACCATGGCGGTGATCCGTGATTTCTACGCGGGGCGCGAGATGGCCAAACTGGTGTCCTTTGTCATGATCATCTTTACCCTTGTCCCGGCCTTTGCGCCACTTTTGGGGGCCGGCATTATCGCGCTGTTCGGCTGGCGCAGTATTTTCGTGGCCTTCGTTCTGTTTTCGTTGATCAGCATGGTGTGGATGTCGGTGCGCTTGCGCGAATCCCTGCCGGTGGAAAACCGCCGCCCGTTTCGGGCAGGCCTGCTGTGGGCCGCCGTGAAAGAGCTGTTTGCCCATCCGGCTGTGCGTATGTCGATCATGGTGCAAACACTGATCTTCGGCATGTTGTTTTCGATGCTGAGTTCCGTGCAGCAGGTGTTTGACATTACGTTTGCGCGCGGGGCGGAATTTCCGTTCTGGTTTGGCGGTATTGCGTTGCTGTCCGGCGCGGCCGGATTTCTGAATGCCGCACTGGTGATGCATATCGGAATGCGGCGTCTGGTCACTGTGTCGTTGTCGGTTCAGGTGGTTCTATCAGCGGGAATGATGGTGTTGTGGCTGATGCATCCGCCGCAGAATGTGCAATTTGCCGCCTTCATGATCTGGCAGTTTTCGGTGTTTTTCATGATGGGCATGACCATCGGCAACCTGAACGCCATCGCGATGGAACCGATGGGCCATATCGCGGGCATGGCGGCGTCGGTCATGGGGGCTGTTTCAACCGTTCTGGCGGCGGTGATCGCGGCACCTGTCGGGCTGGCGTTTGACGGCACACCCCTGCCCCTGATCATCGGTGTGCTGGTGATGGCCGTCGTGGCCGCCGGCCTGATGCTGTCGCTCCAGCGGACCGAGGAGCAACCCGTCTAACCCTGTTTGGCCTTGGCCTTTTTCTGTTCTGCAATCGCCTTTTCCGCCAGATCGCGGGCAATCGCGAACGCGCCCTTGATCTTGTCGCTGTCTTTTTTCCAGTCGCGGCGCACGACGATCTTGTTGTCCTTCACCTTGGCCAGCCCGCGCTGGTCGGTGATGAAATCCACCAATCCCTGCGGGCGAGGCGAATTTGTCGTTGTGGAACTGGATGGTCGCGCCCTTGGGCCCGCCATCCAGTTTGGCGATGCCTGCGCGTTTGCACATCGCCTTGATCCGCACGACCAGCAGCAGGGTGTTCACCTCTTTCGGCAGCGGGCCGAACCGGTCGATCAATTCGGCGGCAAAGCCTTCCAGTTCGACCTTGGTGCTGCAGTTCGGACAGGCGGCGATACAGGCCCAGACGCACATCCAGATCGGGCACATAGGCTTCCGGGATCAGCACCGGCACGCCCAGATTGATCTGCGGCGCCCATTGATCGTCTGCCGCGCTCAACCCTTCCAGTTCGCCCGCCTTGATCTTGGCAATCGCCTCTTCCAGCATGGATTGGTAAAGCTCAAACCCGACATCGCGCATCTGGCCGGATTGTTCTTCGCCCAGCAGGTTGCCCGCGCCGCGAATGTCCAGATCCTGACTGGCCAGCGTGAACCCTGCCCCCAGCGTATCCAGTGATCCCAGCACCCGCAGCCGTTTTTCCGCAGCCGGCGTCAGTTTGGCGCGTGGTTTGGTGGTCAGATACGCATAAGCGCGGGTTTTTGATCGGCCCACCCGCCCCCGGATCTGGTAAAGCTGCGCCAGGCCGAACATATCCGCGCGGTGGATGATCATCGTGTTGGCCGTGGGAATATCCAGACCCCGATTCCACAATCGTCGTGGCCAGCAGCACATCGTATTTGCCGTCATAAAACGCGTTCATGCGGTCATCCAGCTCGCCCGCCGCCATCTGGCCATGGGCGATGACATACGCTGACCTCGGGCACCTGGTCGCGCCAGAAACTCCTCGATCTCGGGCAGGTCGGCTGATGCGCGGCACCACGAAAAACGACTGCCCGCCGCGATAATGCTCGCGCAACAGCGCCTCGCGCATGGTCACGGTATCAAATTCGCTGACATAGGTGCGGATCGCCAGGCGGTCGACGGGCGGCGTGCCGATGATGCTACAGGTCGCGCACGCCCGTCAGGCGACAGTTGCAAGGTGCGCGGGATCGGCGTGGCCGTCAGGGTCAGCACATGGACATCGGTGCGCAGCTGTTTCAGGCGTTCCTTGTGGCCCACGCCGAAATGCTGTTCTTCGTCAATCACCAGCAGGCCAAGGTTCTTGAACCGGATGGCTTTGGCCAGCAGCGCATGGGTGCCGATCACGATATCCACCGTGCCGCGGCTGATGCCGTCGCGCGTGGCCTGTGCATCCTTGGCACTGACAAAGCGCGACAGCGGGCCGCACCTCGATCGGGAAGCCGCGAAACCGTTCGGCGAAGCTTTTGTAATGCTGGCGCGCCAGCAGCGTCGTCGGCGCGATCACCGCCACCTGCACGCCCGACATGGCCGCGACAAAGGCCGCGCGCATCGCCACCTCGGTCTTGCCAAAGCCGACATCGCCGCAAATCAGCCGGTCCATCGGCGATCCGCTGTGCATGATCGTCCAGCACCTCGCCGATGGCGCGCAGCTGGTCGTCGGTTTCCTGATAGGGAAACCGCGCGCTGAACGCATCCCACATGCCCGGGGGCGGGTCCATGATCGGGGCGCGGCGCAGGGCGCGTTCGGCGGCAACACGGATCAGGCTGGTCGGCCATCTCGCGGATGCGCTCTTTCAGCTTGGCCTTTTTGGCCTGCCACGCGCCGCCGCCCAGCCGATCCAGCAGGCCTTCTTCGTGGCCGTAACGCGACAGCAGTTCGATGTTTTCCACCGGCAGGTACAGCTTGCGCCTGTTCGGCATATTCCAGCAACAGGCATTCATGCGCCGCCCCCGCTGCGGTGATCACCTCCATGCCCTGATAGCGCCCGATGCCGTGATCGACATGCACGACCAGATCACCGGGGGACAGGCTTTGGGTTTCGGTCAGAAAGTTTTCGGCGCGCCGTTTCTTGCGCGGGGCGCGGATCAGCCGGTCGCCCAGAACGTCCTGTTCGGAAATCACTGTCAGGCCCGGCGCCTCGAACCCGTGTTCCAGCGCCCAGACGGCCAGATGCAGCCCCCGTTTGCCAATGCGGGTGGCATCGGTGATCGGGATGGTTTCGGCCAGACCTTCGTCTTCGATCAACCCGCTCAGACGTTCGCGCGCGCCTTCGGAATAGCTGGCGACAACCACGGGGCCCGGTGTCGAGTTTCGCGTTAATATGCGCGGCCAACGCCCCGAAAAGGCTGACATTTTCCAGCTGCCGTTCGGGCGAGAAATTGCGCCCGATGCGCCCGCCTGCATCCAGCACGCTCGGGCCGGTTGCCTGCGGCAGCGGGTTCAGCTGGATCACCCGCCGGTCCGCAACCGCGCCTGTCCATGCCGCATCATCCAGATAGAGGCTTTCGGGGCGGGCGGGTTTGTACACCGTGTTCAGGTGCGATTTTTCCGCCATCGCGATTTTGCGGGTTTCGTACTGATCCGCGATCCCGTCCCAGCGCGCCAGGCGTGTTGGCGTGATCTGGTCATCCAGCGTGATGCTGGCGTCGGGCAGATAATCGAACAGGGTTTCCAGTTGCTCGTGAAAGAACGGCAACCAGTGTTCTGCGCCCTGATGTTTGCGCCCTGCACTGACCGCCTCGTATAGCGGATCATCGGTGCCCGCCGCGCCGAATTCGATCCGGTAGTTCTGGCGAAAACGGGTGATCGCGGCCTCGTCCAGTATCACCTCGGACACCGGCGCCAGTTCGATCAGGTCAAGCTTTTCGGTGGTGCGCTGTGTCGCCGGATCAAACCGGCGCGCGCCGTCCAGAACGTCGCCGAACAGGTCAAGCCGCACCGGCCCCAGTTCGCCCGGCGGGTAGATGTCGATGATCCCGCCGCGTACTGCGTAATCGCCCGGTTCCATCACCGTCGGGCTTTGGCTGAACCCCATGCGCGCCAGAAACGCGCGCAACGCCGCTTCGTCGATCCGCGCGCCCACCTGCGCCTTGAACGCGGCCTCGCGCAGGACGGCGCGTGCGGGCACATACTGGCTGGCTGCGTTCAGCGTTGTCAGCAGCACATATCGCGGCGGCATGCCATGCACCAGACCTGCCAGCGTGGCCATCCGCGTGGCCGAAATATCGGCATTGGGCGACACGCGGTCATAGGGCAGGCAATCCCAGCCCGGAAAGGTGACGACGGGCATGTCAGGCGCAAAAAACGCCAGTGCGGCGCGCATCGCGACCATACGTTTGTCATCGCGCGCGATGTGCAGAACAGGTGCGCCTGCGCTGTCCAGCTCCTTCAGGATCAGCTTTGCGTCATAGCCTTCGGGTGCGCCGCCAAGCGTTATATGGGAAGCGATCTTTGACATTGTCAGCCGAACGGACCCAGCGACAGATTCTGGAACATGCCCCACATGGCCGTCAGAAAGATCGAAATCATGCCGATAAACTGGGTAAAGAACCGGTGCCGCCCCAAACGGCGGTGCAGATCTTCGCCCGCCAGATGTTCGGTTTCGATCAACCGCGCGGTCGACAGCGACAAAAGCCCGACAATCGACATCGGAAACAGCAGCAAGAACACAGCCTGCGCAAATTCAACGTGGTAGAGCAAACCCCGTGATGGCCAGCGCCGTCAGGAAAAAGCAGCCAAAGCCCAGCAGCCACAGGCCCGACACCCGCGCGACATACAGCAACCGGTTCACGTTGACCCGCACCAGATCCTCCAGATCGGTTTCGGCCTGCCCGCCCTGCCGGCGCGCGCGCAACACAAGATCATAGGGCACGCCGATCACCCAGTGGCTGGCGGTTGACCACATCACAGCCAATGCGATCCAGAACCACAGGTTCGAAAACGAACGCATGTCGATCAGTTCAAATACGGTTTGGTACCAGTCCAAGGGAAGCCTGCTTTGCAATCTTTTGCCTCTCTTAGCGGGGCGGCGCGGCAATTCCTACCCTTGTGAAGCCTGTTTTTCCGTGTCAGGCCTAAACAAGTTCAAGAACAGAGTGACCGAGCATGAAACCGACCGTTGCCCCCTTTCCCGCCGCCCGCCTGCGCCGCACCCGTCAAAGCGCCCAGTTGCGCGCCCTTGTGCGGCAGAATACGCTAAGTGCGGATGATTTTATCTGGCCGCTGTTCGTGCGCAGCGGTGACGGGATAGAAGAACCTGTGCCGTCGATGCCCGGCGTGATGCGGCGCAGCGTGGACCGCATTGTCGAGGCCGCAAAACAGGCCGCCGATCTGGGCATTCCCGCGATCTGCCTGTTTCCCTATACCGGACAGGAAGACCGGACCGAAGAGTGTGCCGAAGCGTGGAACCCCGACAACCTGTCCAACCGCGCCACCCGCGCGATCAAGGCGGCGGTGCCCGACATTGCCGTGATGACCGATGTGGCGCTGGACCCCTACAACATCAACGGCCATGACGGCTATGTCGTGGATGGCGAGATCATCAATGATGAAACCGTCGCGGCGCTGGTGAAAATGGCGCTGGCACAGGCCGAGGCAGGGGCCGATATCATCGGACCGTCCGATATGATGGATGGCCGGATCGGCGCGATCCGCACCGCGCTTGAGGCCGCGGGCCACCGCAACGTGATGATCATGTCCTATGCCGCCAAATACGCCAGTGCGTTTTACGGCCCGTTCCGCGATGCGGTCGGCGCGTCCGGCGCGCTGAGCGGGGACAAGAAAACCTATCAGATGGATCCGGCCAATTCGGACGAGGCGCTGCGCCTGATCGAACGCGATCTGAACGAAGGCGCGGATATGGTCATGGTCAAGCCCGGCATGCCCTATCTGGATATCTGCCGCCGGGTGAAAGACAGCTTTGGCGCGCCGACCTTTGCCTATCAGGTGTCGGGCGAATACGCGATGATCAAGGCAGGCGCGCAAAACGGCTGGATTGACGGTGAAAAGGTCATGATGGAAAGCCTGATGGCGTTCAAACGCGCCGGATGTGATGGCATCCTGACCTATTTCGCCCCCGAAGCGGCACGGCTTTTGAACGCGGCCAAGGCATAACCGCCCGACCCCACACACAGACAGGACAATGCCATGCGCACAATCGGTGCTTTGATCTTTCCCGGATTTGAACTGCTTGATCTGTTCGGCCCGATGGAAATGTTCGGCCATCTGGCGGATGATTTCGATCTGACCCTTGTGGCGCAAGACCGTGGCGCGGTGCGCAGCGCGCAAAAACTGGCCGCCGTGGCCGAAGCCAGCACAGGCGACGATACACGCTATGACATTCTGTTTGTGCCCGGCGGCCCCGGAACGCGGGTGGGTCTGGTTGACGGTGATTTGCTGGACTGGATCGCGCGCACCGCACAACAGGCCGAATATGTGCTGAGCGTCTGTACAGGTTCTGCCCTGTTGGCCAAGGCGGGTGTGCTGGACGGGGTGCGCGCCACCACCAACAAGGCGGCGTTTGACTGGGTTGTCTCGCAAGGCCCCGATGTAGAGTGGCAACGACAGGCCCGCTGGGTGCAGGATGGCCGGTTTTTCACTTCGTCCGGTGTGTCGGCGGGCATGGACATGACGCTGGCGGTCATCGAACATTTGCATGGCAGCGAACAGGCCGAAGACGTCGCGCTGGTTTGCGAATATGAATGGCACCGCGACGCCGCGCGTGATCCGTTTGCACAGGCGCACGGTCTGGTCTGATCAACAGGCTCGCCGCAAAAGGGCAGTATGCCGCCCATCGCCATTCTTGGGCGTGACACATGCGCCTTATCGGCGTATAACTGCCGACAAGACCGGATTAACCGGCTGAACAGGCAACAATTACAGGCAAAACCAGATGAAAAATCACGATTCCTCCCGTCTGACCCGGCGTGGGTTTACCTTTGCGGCATTGTCCGGCGTCGCCGTGACAGCGGCGTGTGGCAATGGCGTGGGCAGTTCCGGCCCCGGCACGATTGACGCGCGTGTTGATGCAACCCTTGACCAGATGTACCGCCAGTACCCCAACACTGTTGATCTGGCCCAAAAGGCCAACGGGATGCTGGTGATGCCGCTGGTGACAGAAGCAGGGTTTATTTACGGCGGTGCCTACGGGCGCGGCGCGCTGCGGGTTGGTGGTACGACAGTGGATTATTATTCCACCACCAAGGCCAGTGCCGGTTTGCAGATCGGGGCCCAGCAATATGCGCATGTGCTGTTTTTCATGACCGATGACGCGCTGATGGATTTCCGCCGCTCGCCCGGTTGGGCGGTGGGCGCAGGCGTGGAATACGTCATTTCCGATCAGGGCGACGGATTGTCGGCCGAAACCACAACAGCGCTTGCGCCGGTTCTGGCGGCTGTGTTCGGCCGCGCCGGATTGCTGGTGGGTGCGACGCTGGAAGGCACGAAATACACGCGCATCATTCCGTAAGCGCGCCGATCGACAAGGCAAATACTGGAAAGGCGGGCCACGACCCGTCTTTTCTGTTTGGGCAGGTCCGATGGGGGAGGAACTATGAAGAATTGCATTCTCATCGGGGCCGGAACAGGCGTGAGCGAGGCGGTTGCCAGACGGTTTGGCACTTCAGGATATCGTATTGGTTTGATTTCCCGAAACGCCACGCGGTTGCAGGCTTTGGCGGCGCACCTATCGTCCGACATTGAACAGGTGTTTTACGCGACCGCAGATGTCGGTGATGGCGCTGAACTGGAAGACGCGCTTGAAACGCTTCAGACCAAAATGGGGCGCTGCGATGTTCTGATTTACAACGCCGCAGCCTTGCATTCCGGTTTGCCGCTTGATGTTTCAACGGATCAGATCGAAGCGGAACTGAAGGTCAATGTGCTGGGGGCCCACCGGGCTGCACGCGCGGTTGCGCCCGCCATGATTGCAAACGGATTTGGGGCCATCCTGTTTACCGGTGGCGGACTTTCTTTAGAGCCATTTCCCGACTGGACATCATTGGCCATGGGCAAGGCGGCGCTGCGCAGCCTTGCATTTTCGCTCTACAAGGATTTAGCGCCCAAAGGGGTTCATGTCTGCGTTCTGGCGATTTGCGGGATTGTCGCCCCTGATGGCCCGTTTGATCCTAAATTGATTGCCGAGGAATACTGGCGCGTCGCCACTTCACCCAAAGGCATCGCGGATCGCGAGGTTATCTTTCAACCCGACGGCACGGACCCGTTTTACAACGATCCGGACCGCCGATATTTGGATGTGTCTGTTTTACCGGCGCATGCACGGCGCAACTAGAACACTGTTGAGTACACAGGGTTTTATACCTAGCCCATCGCGCGCAAACGTTTGATCAGGCTGGATGTATCCCAACGCCCGCCGCCCAATTTCTGCACGTCCTTGTAAAACTGGTCGACAAGGGCCGTGACCGGCAGGCTGGCGCCGGTGTCATTGGCCGTGTCCAGACAGATCCCCAGATCCTTGCGCATCCAGTCCACCGCAAATCCGTGGTCGAATTTATCATCCAGCATGGTTTCATAGCGGTTCGACATCTGCCAGCTGCCCGCCGCGCCCTGACTGATCACCTCGACCACGGCGCGCCCGTCCAGTCCGGCCTTCTCGGCGAAATGCAGCGCTTCGGACAGGCCCTGTACCAGACCGGCAATGGCGATCTGGTTGCACATCTTGGTCATCTGTCCCGCGCCGCTGGTGCCGATCCGGCGGCAGGTTTTGGAATAGGCCGCCATCACCGGTTCCGCGCGGGCGTAATCGGCTTCGTCGCCGCCGCACATGATCGATAGCACACCGTTTTCCGCACCTGCCTGACCACCGGACACCGGCGCATCGACAAAGGCGATATCGCCCGATTTGGCGGCGGCGTAATAACTCGTGGGTCACGGCGGCAGACACTGTGGTGTGATCGACAAACACGCTGCCCGCGTCCATACCGGCAAACGCGCCGTCCTCGCCCAGACAGACGGAGCGCAGATCGTCATCGTTGCCCACGCAGGCCATCACAAATTCCGCACCCTGTGCTGCGGCCCGCGGGGTTGGCGCATGCTGGCCACCATGGGCCTTGGCCCACGCTTCTGCCTTGGACGCGGTGCGATTATAAACCGTGACGTTGTGGCCTTTTGCCTGTAGATGGGCCGCCATCGGACCACCCATAACCCCCAGACCCAGAAACGCGACGTTTGCCATGTGCTTTCCCCTTGAATTCTTTTTGGTTACGCATTGTGTCTGGCTAAACTTGCATCCATGACGGGTAAAGAAAAGGGGGCTTGATGCCAACGCTGTTCCAATGGCTGCTTCGGATTGCGTCCGCGTTGATCGGCCTGGTCGTTCTGGCCGCTGTGGTGGTGTATTACCTCGCGTCCCGGTCTTTGCCGGATTACGACAAGACCCTGCGTGTCGCCGACGTCAGCGCCCCTGTGGAAGTGGTGCGCGACAATGCCAATGTCCCGCATATTTTTGCCACGCCGGGTGCGCCGGATACGGATGTGTATTTCGGACTTGGCTATGCCCATGCGCAAGACCGGCTGTGGCAGATGACCATGCTGCGCCGCACGGTACAGGGCCGGTTGTCGGAACTGTTCGGGGAACGCACCGTGGCCACCGACAGCCTGCTGCGGCGTCTTGATCTTTATGCGCTGTCGGTCAAATCGCTTGAGGTGCAGACACCGGAAACGATGGCGGCCCTGCGCGCCTATGCGACCGGTGTGAATGCCCGGTTGGCCGAAATCAACATTGATGCGCTGGGGCGCGGTGCGCCGGAAATGTTTGTGTTCAACGCCCCGATTGCCCCGTGGCAGCCTGCGGATTCGATTGCGATTATCAAGCTGATGGCGCTGCAATTGTCCTCGCATCTGGAAGAAGAGGTGTTGCGCGCCCGTACGTCGCTGATCCTGCCGGATGAAAACCGGTTGCGCGATATCCTGCCCGATGTGCCCGGGGCCGGTGTTGCCGCCCTGCCCCGCTATTCCGCCCTGGTGCCCGGCCCCGTGCCCCGCTTTGCGCAGGCCGCGCCGATGCCCGATCAGGCGCTGTCACCGTTCAAACGCCGCGCCTTTGCCGGGGCCTCAAACGCGTGGGCCGCCGCGCCGTCGCGCAGTGCGTCAGGGGGCACGTTGCTGGCCAATGATCCGCATCTGGGCCTGACTGCGCCCGCGATCTGGTATCTGGCGCGGCTGGAACTGGCCAGCGGCGGTGTGATCGGCGCCACCATTCCCGGTGTGCCGGTGGTGATGTCGGGGCGCAGCGCAACACTGGGTTGGGGCATCACGTCATCCTATCTGGATGATCAGGACCTGTTCATTGAAAAGATCAATCCCGACAACCCCGAAGAATACCAGACACCTGCGGGCTTCCGCCCCTTTATCACGCGCAAATCCATCGTCGAAATCAAGGATGCCGCCCCTGTGACCCTTACTTTGCGCTGGACGGAAAACGGCCCCGTCCTGCCCGGTTCGCATTACGGTCTGTCCACCATCACACCGCCCGGCCATGTCGTATCGCTGGCGTGGACCGCGCTTAGCCCCAAGGACACGACGATAAGTGCGGCCATCGCCCTGATGGGGGCGCAAACCGTGCGCGATGCGCTGGACCTGAGCGAAGCCTATATTGCCCCGTCCCAGAACCTGACACTGGCGGATCAATCCGACATTGCGATGAAAACGATCGGGGCGATGCCGCGCCGCAACGCCGAGCATCAAAGTCAGGGGCGTTTGCCCAGCCCCGGTTGGCGGCACGAAAACCGCTGGCAGGGCCGTTTGCCGTTTAGCGACAACCCGCATTTCATCGCCCCCGTTGGCGGTATCCTTGGCAATACCAACAACAAGACCAGTGATCGCCCGTTTCCCAAACATGTGTCTTATGTCTGGGGCGACAGCCAGCGTATCCAGCGGTGGCAGCGGCTGATGCAATCGCGGCAGGTCCACACCCGTGACAGTTTTATCGAGGCCCAGCTTGATCCGGTCAGCGTTACCGCGCGGACGCTGTTGCCGCTGATCGGGGCCGAATTGTGGTTCACCGGAGAAGCCGCGCCCGACGGCACCGCCGAACGCCAGCGCCAGCGCGCGTTGACGTTGCTGGCAAGCTGGAACGGTGAGATGAACGAGCATTTGCCCGAACCGCTGATCTATGCGGCGTGGCTGCGGGCGCTGCAAACCCGCCTGATACAGGATGAACTGGGGCCGCTGGCGGCGGAATTCGATCATGTGGAACCGCTGTTTATCGAACGGGCTTTTCGCGATGTCGAAGGCGCGGCGATCTGGTGTGATGTGATCCAAAGTGCGCCGGTGGAAACCTGCCCCGATATGGCGCGGCTGGCGCTGGATGATGCGCTGGTGTGGATCGGTGAAAAATACGGCCCCGCACTGGAAAGCCTGCGCTGGGGCGATGCGCATCAGGCCACCCATGACCACCCCGTTCTGGGCGAGGTGCCTGTGCTGCGCTATTTCGTGAACATCCGCCAATCCACCAGCGGCGGCGACAATACGTTACAACGCGGACGCACCAGCGGGCGCGACCCCGACCCGTTCCAGAACGTGCACAGTGCAGCCTATCGCGGGGTCTATGATTTTGCCGATCCCGACAGTTCGGTGTTCGTGACGTCGACCGGGCAATCGGGGCATTTCCTGTCACGCCACTATGATGATCTGGCGCAGTTGTGGCGGCGGGGCGAATATATCCCGATGTCACTGGATGAAAACCTGGCCCGCGCCGCATCGGTCGGTGTTACCCGCCTGATCCCTGCCGAATGAACGGAATCATAGACAGGCCCGCCCCCAAATCCTAGCCTGTCGTCATTCATCCAAAGGGGATTTGATATGAGCGATATTGATAAAACAGCCGCTGGATACACGGCCGCCTGGAGTTCCGGTGACCCCAAAGCGGTTGCGGCCTATTACGCCGAAGACGGGCAGATTTCGATCAATGGTGGCGATGCGCTGGTGGGGCGGCAGGCCATCACCGATATGGCGGCAGGGTTTTACAGTGAATTCCCCGATCTGGCACTGACCTGCGATCTGGTGCGCGGCGCAGGCACACATATGGCTTTCATGTGGACGCTTGAGGGGCACCATTCCGGCACCAAAAATCACGTGAAAGTCAGCGGCTGGGAAGAATGGGATTTGGACAGGTCCGGCAAGGTCGCCCGATCCCTTGGATGGTTCGACGCCGAAGATTATCAACGCCAGATTGACGGCGGCTGACAGCCCGAAACACCATATATTCAAGGGGGATATGACGGCACGCTTCGGCGGTATTGCGCCGATGATCAGACGCGCACGCCCGAAATCGTTATACTGCGCGCCCGAGGGGCTGTTTCTTTTGAAAAAAGGAGACGTCCATGGGATGTCCTTCACCAACCACGGAATACAAGTTTGAATTTCTGTCCGCCAGCGGCGTCGGCGGGTCCGAAGGCACGATCAGCGCAGGATGCCCTGCCTATGATCAGGCTCTGGCGGATCAGGCGTTTCTAAAGGCCAAAGACGCGTTTGTGCGGTATCTGGAGCGCAAGCACACCGACCCCTGCGGGCCGGATTGCCGCATTCACACCACAACCGGATGGATTGCGGTGCCCAATCTGCCCAATCAGGTCAAGGTCAAGCGTATTTTCTTTTCCATCGAATGCCCCGATGGCGATGGCGGCACGAAAACGTGCCTCTATTCGTTTGAAATGATTTTTTCTTACCGGGTCTTGCAGCGTACCGTGACCTGCATTCCCCATCTGGGCGGACCCAACGATTTTTTCCTTGAGCCGATTTCGCTGGAAAGCGACTGCCGGTAAATCTGCGACGGGTCGGCGTTACAGGCGTTCGAAATCCTGTTTCTGCCGCGCGCTCCAGCGCACGGTAATGTCAAACCCGTCTTCGCCCTGTGTTTCGTCCTGCACGATGTCCTGCGCAAACAGCCAGGCGCGTTTCTTGCCTTGGGAAAACGGCAGTGACAGTGTTTCTGTGGTTTTTACGCCGACCAGAATATCGGCAATGGCGGCAAGCAAAACATCAATCCCCTCGCCCGTGACGGCAGAGATGGCAAAGCGGGTTTCATCGCGCGCAGCGCGGGCGCGCATGGCGTCCTGTGCTTCGGGCGAAAGCAGATCGACCTTGTTCCAAATCTCGATCAGGGGGCGGTCTTCGTCGATGCCAAGCGAGGTCAGGATATCCATCACGTCGCGGGCCTGCGCCTCGCTTTCGCCGTGGGATATATCGCGCACATGGCAGATCAGGTCGGCCCCCAGCACTTCTTCGAGTGTGGCGCGAAAGGCGGCGACCAGTTCGGTGGGCAGATCGCTGATAAACCCCACCGTGTCCGACAGGATGATTTCCGGCCCATCGGGCAACACGACCGACCGCATTGTCGGGTCCAGCGTCGCAAACAGCATGTCCTTAGCCATGACATCCGCACCTGTCAGGCGGTTGAACAGGGTGGATTTACCGGCGTTGGTATAGCCCACAAGCGCCACAATCGGGTATGGCACCTTGGCGCGCGCGGCGCGGTGCAAGGTGCGGGTTTTCACAACCTTGTCCAACTGGCGGCGCAGGCGCACCAACTGGTCATCAATCGCACGTCTGTCCGCCTCGATCTGGGTTTCACCGGGGCCGCCGACAAAGCCCAACCCGCCGCGCTGACGTTCCAAGTGGGTCCAGGCCCGTACCAGCCGCGTGCGCTGATAGGACAGCGCGGCCATTTCAACCTGCAACACACCTTCCTTGGTGCGTGCACGGTCGCTGAAAATTTCAAGGATCAGCCCGGTGCGGTCCAGCAGCTTTACGCCCCAGGCCTTTTCAAGGTTGCGTTGCTGTACAGGGCTGACCGGACCGTCGACCAGAACCAGCTCAACCTCGTTGGCTTCGAATTTCTGGCGCAGTTCTTCGATCTTGCCCTTGCCAAACAGCATTCCGGCATGGGCCGTGGGCAGGCGCACGACATCGGCACCCACAACCTCAAGATTGGCCAGCGCATCGGCAAGCGCAATGGCTTCGGCCAAAGCCGGGTCTGCGGGCCGGCGGGAATGGTCGGATTTCAGGTCAGGATGCAACACCCATGCACGGGTGACGGCACGCTCGTGTTCCATCAAGAGGCGTCTTCGCCCTCATAAAGGCTGATCGGCTGGGATGGCATGATCGTGGAAATCGCATGCTTGTAGACAAGCTGGGATTGGCCATCGCGACGCAGCAGAACGCAGAAGTTATCGAACCACGTGATCACGCCTTGCAGCTTGACACCGTTGATCAGGAAAATCGTCACGGGCACCTTGGTTTTGCGCACGTGGTTCAGGAACGCGTCCTGAAGGTTCTGTCTGTCCGAAGCCATTGATACTCGCCTTTATTCTTTTTCACGCTGCGGATCAGCGTATTCCCTCGTAGATATTAGTATGTAGTGGCAAATGGGGAGTTTCCAGCCCAAAAAACAATCTGTTACGCTGCAAACGCAAATGTCGCATCTTGGGCACAACTTATTTCCCCTAGTTGCGCCACAAATCCGGCGTCAGAAGGGCAATAATCGCAAGCGTTTCCAAGCGCCCCAGAACCATTGCCGCACACAAAACGCCTTTGGCCCATGGGCCAAGCTGCACCAGACTGACAGGGGCCTCAGAGGCGGACTGGATCAGGGGGCCGGTTGTCGACAGGGTTGCAATGCTCAGGACAACAGCGTTTTCAAAATCAACGCCCAAGGCCGTCAGCACCACCGTGACCAATGCCAGATGACAGGGCAAACAGCATGAAAAATATCCATGCGATATACGCGCCGTCGCGCTGGATGCGGCGCGTGCGCTGGCCGCCCCCGCTGACCGATGATGGGTGCACAAGCCGCTCCATTTCGCGCAATCCATGCAAATACAGCGCATAGACCCGCAGCAGTTTCACGCCGCCTGCCGTGGTCGCCACGCCGCCCCCGATCAGGGCCAAGCCCATCAGGATCAACCCCGGCGTGCTCAGGCCCGACCAGCTTTGCGATGTGTCCCAGTCGGCGCTTTCAAATCCTGTGGTGGTCAGAAATGACAGGACCGTAAACATCGACCCCCAAAATGCCTGCGCCGCCTTGAGCAGGCTGTCACCTTCGCGCACCTCAAGCGATCCCATCCAGTGGCGCAACAACAAAAGAACCGGAACGCCGATCACCAGCATCATGCCAATCCGGAACTCGGGATCGGACAGAATACTGGTTCCTCCGGTTGTCACGGTATCGGTTGAAAACGTCAGACGCGACAGCGCAAACAGCATGAACAGGAACATCACCGCCTCGCCGGTAAAGCCCGACGCGCCGTTCTGCACCCCGCCAATGGGGGAAATCCCGCTTGTCGCCATCACCGACATGGCATGGCACAGCGACACCAGCGATGAATCCCCGCCCAGCAACAACAAGACCCACAACACCAGCGTCAAACCGGCGTAAATGGGGAACAGAACCATCGTGATGCGCAGCAATCGGGTGCGCGGATCAGACCGCCCCAATCGATCGCCGCGCGCTTCGGATACGCGGCCGGGCTGCGCGCGCGCGGTCACTTCGAACCCGCCAAGGTTCAGCGGCGCCAGAATGGCCGATGCCGCGATCCACATCACAAGGCCGCCCATCCAGCCGACCTGTGCCCGCCACAGATGCAAACCACCCGACAGCCGCGTCGGGTCTTCGAACATTGTGGCGCCGGTGGTGGTGATGGCGCTGACCATTTCGAAATAGGCGTTCAGAAAGCTGGTGGTTTGCAGCGCGTCATAAAACGGGATCGCCAACAGCGCGGGCAGAAAGGCGAACATCGAAAACAGCGACATCAACTGGCCAAGCGTTCCATGGCGGCTGCGCCGGCCGCTCATCGCGATGCCGATCATGGACGTGACGATCAGGCCCAACGTTCCGGCATAGAAAAATGTGCGTGAATCCGTGTGGTTGGTCAGGATCAGTGAATAGGCAGCAGGCACATACATCGACGCAGAGCCACAGCCGACCAGCAACAGAAAAAGCGGCAGGTTCAGCAACGTGTCCATAAAACGGGATGGGCTGGCTGACCGGGGCATGGATCAGAAAAAATCGATCGACACCTGAAGCAGGCGTTCGACTTCGGGGACGTCCTTGGCCATCGCGAACAGGGCGATAACGTCGCCTTCTTCCACTCTGGTGTCGGCTGTGGGGCGGATCACCTCATCGCCTTTCATGACAGCCCCGACAAGCACGCCTTCGGGGAAATCGATATCGCTGATTTTTTGCCCTGCAATGGGTGATGTTGACAGAACTTCGGCTTCGATCACCTCGGCTTCGGCATCGCCGATGGAATAGACGCCGCGCACCCGCCCGTGGCGGATATGGCGCAGGATCGAACTGACGGTGGTGGCGCGCGGGTTGATATAGGCGTCAATGCCCAACGGCCCCATCAAGGGCACCAGCGTCGGGTCGTTGATCAGCGCAATCGCATAGGCACAGCCTTCGGATTTGGCGCGCACGGCGGCCAGCATGTTGGTCTTGTCGTCATCGGTGACGGCCAGCATCGCATCGGCGCGGCTGATCCCGGCCTCGTTCAGCAGGGCGGCATCCAGCCCGTCCCCGTTCAGCACAATCGTGCGTTCCAATGCCTCGGCGGCCATTTCGGCGCATTTGCGGTTTTTTTCGATCACCTTGACGCGCACGCGGGTTTTCAACTGTTCCAGTTGCAAGGCCACGGTCAGGCCGACATTGCCGCCCCCGACCATAACGATACGGTCCTGTTTCTTGTGGGTCTTGCCAAAAATTTCCATCGTGCGGCGCACGTCTTCGACATGGCTGAACACGTAACAATCGTCGCCGACAAACAGTTGGTCATTGGCTTCGGGCGCAAACAGCGTGCCATCGCGGCGTACCCCGACGACAATGGCGCGCAGGGTGGAAAACAGATCGGTCAACTGCCGCAAGGGCGTGTTCACCACAGGGCATTGTTCTTCGATCGTGATCCCCAGCAACTGCGCCTGCCCGTCCATGAAGGTTTCGGTGTCAAAGGCATCCGGGGCCGACAGGCGTTGCATCGCCGCGGCCGCGACCTCGCGCTCGGGGCTGATCACGACATCGATCGGCATATGATCGCGCCGGTACAGATCGGAATAGATGGCATCCAGATAGGATTGGCTGCGGATACGGGCGATTTTGCGGTTCACGCCAAAGACCGAATGGGCGACCTGACAGGTGACCATGTTCACTTCGTCCGAATGGGTGGCGGCGATAACCATATCCGCATCCCGCGCCCCTGCCCGATCCAGAATGTTGGGATAACTTGCATATCCTGCGATGCCCTGCACATCCAACGTGTCAGTGGCACGGCGCACCAGATCGGGGTTGCTGTCGACGACGACAACATCGTTGCGTTCGCCTGACAGATGGCGCGCGATCTGCCAGCCGACCTGACCTGCCCCGCAAATGATGACCTTCATACCATATGCCCTTTGGTGTGCGAAAAACGCACCGCCAGCGGCGTGTTTTTCTGGACTTGTTGAATGACAGAAGGGTTAGAAAGGGTCAAATTGTTTGTCATTGCGTGCCCGCTGCGGCACCATAACCAAGCTGCATACAGATAAGGACAAAACCGATGCGTTGCCTACCGTTTGCCCTGTTTTTTCTGGCCTTGGGGGCCTGTGCCACACCGCTGGAACTCTATTACAAACCCGGGGCCGAGGTGACGCGCATGCAATCCGAGCAGACAAAATGCGAGGTCGCCGCCCTGCGCGACGCGCCGGTGGCCAGTCAGGTGCGTCAGGATCCCGGTTTGTACGTTCCCGGATACCGGTCGTGCAACGGGTCCGGTAACTGCACCTATTATCCGGGGTTCTGGCGTCCGGGTCGGGTGTATTCGGTGGATGTGAACGCGCCGCTGCGGTTGCGCCTGATGGATCAGTGCATGGCGGGCAAAGGGTATCAGCGCACACAAATTCCACAATGTTCACAATCGGTTGCGGGCAGTGTTGCACCCGCCGCAACCCGAACAATGCCAGCCCTTGCCGCCAATTCCTGCGTGATCCGAAACGAAGGCGGCAGTTGGCAGATCGTGAATGTTCAATAAGGGCCGGCCTACGTCAGCTGGCCGGCTCTTGCATATCCTCCAACTCGCTTTCGTCGACATGGGCCACCCGCGCGCCGGATTTGCTGGATGTCACCACGTTCAGCGACTTCAGCTTGCGGTGCAGCGCGCTGCGCTCCATGCCGACAAAATTCGCGGTGCGGCTGATATTGCCGCCAAAGCGGTTGATCTGGGTCAGCAGGTATTCGCGTTCGAATGCTTCGCGGGCTTCGCGCAGCGGCAAAGTTGCAAGCGCACCAGACAGGACAACCCGGCCTTCTTCCGCCGGCTTGTCGTCTTCTGCCGGGAGTTCCTTTGCCTCGATCGGGCCGGTGCCTTCGCCCAGGATCAACACCCGTTCGATCAGGTTTTTCAACTGGCGCACATTGCCGGGCCACAGCATTGTCTGCATCAGGGCCGCGGCTTCATCCGTCATTTCGCGCAGTGGCAACCCTTGGGTTGTGTTGCACGCCGCGATGAAATGCTCTGCCAGAACCGGTATATCCTCGCGCCGTTCCGCCAGTGATGGCACCGCAATCGGCACCACGTTCAGTCGGTGATACAGTTCCTGTCGGAACCGTTCGGCTTCAATTTCCGCCTCTAAATCTTTGTTTGTGCTGGAAATAACGCGCAGATCGACGCGTACTTTATCGTTGCCACCAACGCGCTGGAACTGTTGATCCACCAGAACCCGAAGGATTTTGGATTGTGTTCCAATCGGCATATCGGCCACTTCGTCGAAATACACGACACCCCCGTGCGCCTGTTCCAGCAGGCCCGGTTCCACCCCGCGTTCGGGGCTTTCGCGCCCGAACAGAACCTCTTCCATCCGGTCGGCGGCCACACCGGCGCAATTGACCGTGACAAAGGGCGCGCCCGCCCTGTTGGAGTGGGCATGAATGTATCGTGCCGCTACTTCCTTACCCGAACCCGCCGGACCGGTCAGCATGACGCGGCCGTTGGATTTGGTGACCTTGTCCAGTTGCGACACCAGCGTTCGGAATGCCGCACTTGATCCGATCATTTCGGCACTGGTGACATCCTTGCGGCGCAGGGATTGGTTTTCACGGCGCAAGCGGGATGTTTCCATCGCGCGCCGGATCACAACCAGCAACTGATCGATATTGAACGGTTTTTCGATGAAATCATAGGCGCCCTGCTTGATCGCCGCGACCGCAATTTCAATATTGCCATGGCCGGAAATGATCACCACAGGCACATCCGGATTGTCGCGTTTCACAGTCTTCAGGATATCGATCCCGTCCATCCGGCTGTCTTTCAGCCAGATATCAAGGATCAATAGCGCGGGCGGTTCAGTGTTGATCGCAGACATACAATCATCCGAATTGCCCGCAAGCCGAGTGGCAAATCCTTCGTCTTCCAGAATGTCTGAAATCAGTTCACGGATATCTTTTTCATCGTCGACAATCAGAATATCACTCATGGGTCTCCTGCTCCGCTTTTTTTATGCGTGTTTGGGTTTAAATTGGGTTCGGTCCCGACCGGCAGCCTGACAACCGCCATTGCACCGAAGTGGGTTTGCCCGTCAAAAACAGGCGCGTCCTGCAGCACCAAGGTGCCGCCGTGCTCTTCTATAATCTTCTTCACAATCGGCAGGCCCAGCCCAGTGCCTTCGTTGCGGGTGGTGACATAGGGTTCAAACAGCCGTGCGCGATCTTCGGGCAGGCCGATGCCATTGTCGGCAATTGTGATGCAGGCCTGCGATCCATCCAGCGTCATACCCACGCGTATTTCCGGTTTCATGCTTTCGGGCGCGCCTTTTTCCTGCAGGGTTTCAATGGCTTCCCCGGCATTCTTGATCAGGTTCGTCAGCGCCTGCGAGATCATCGTCGCGTCCAGTTCAGCCTCGACCGGGTGGTCGGGCAACGCGGCGGTGATAGTAACGTCTGGTTGCCCCGATTGCTGAAGCGACACCGCATCGCTGACCAGTTGTGTCAGATCCTCGATGCGCCGATCCGGTTCGGGCATGCGGGCAAATTTGGAAAACTCGTCAACAATGCGCCGCAAGTCATTGGTTTGACGCACAATAACATCTGTCATCTGTTCCAGTTTGTCGCTGTCTTCACCGACATGCGGGGCGAATTTGCGCTTGATACGTTCCGCGCTCAGCTGGATCGGGGTCAGCGGGTTTTTGATCTCGTGCGCGATGCGGCGGGCCACGTCGCCCCATGCGGCCATCCGCTGGGCACTGACCAGATCGGTCACGTCGTCAAAGGCCACCACGTACCCTTCCAGGCCGCCAGAGTCGTTGCGCCGCGTGGCCATGCGCACCAGAAGGTTTTCCAGCCGTCCGTCGCGCGATACCTTGATTTCGTCCTGCATCACTTCGGCCTGCGCGGTGCGCAAGGCCGTGAAAAGGGGCCCGAATTCGGGCACGGCGACGGACAGATCAACCGACTGGCGGTCTTCGGACCAGCCAAGCAAGCGTTCTGCCGACCGGTTCACAAACGCCACACGGCCTTCGGCATCCAGCCCGACAACACCAGAGGTCACAGAGCTGAGCACGGAATCAAACAACCGGCGGCGCCGTTCAATCTGGCGGGTGTTATCCAGCAGCGTTTCGCGCTGGCCTTTCAACTGTTTGGTCATCTGGTTGAAATAGCGGCCCAGCATCGAGATTTCGTCGTCACCATCTTCTTCGGGCACCTGCACATCCAGATCACCCGCCCCAACCCGCTGCGCCGCACCCGCCAGCCGCCCCACAGGGCGCGACAGCCGTTCTGCAAACCACAGACCGGCCCAGATGGCGGCAAGGATCAAAATGACGGCAAAACCGATATACAACAGGCCGAATTCGAACAGAACGCGGCCACGGTCGGCTTCCAGCTGGTGATAGAGCCGCACGGTTTCCTGCGTTTCATCCAGCAGGCTCAGAATCTCACCATCCACATCGCGGCTGACAAAAAGATAACGGTCCACAAAGGCGTCCATGCGCACCAGCGCGCGAAATTCGCTGTTTTCCCAATCCTCGATGATCACCATGCCTTCAGCGCTGGCCTGGTCGATCTGGGATTGGCTCGGGCGATCATAATCAAACAGATATGACCGTTCGCCGCGCACACGGATTTCGCCTGTTCCGTCAATCACATAGGCCTCGCGCAACCCGCGCTGTATCTGGTTCTGGCCTTGGGTCAGCATCTGGCGCAGTTCGGCCTCGTCCAGAAACACCAGACGGGTGCGTTCGCGATCCAGAAACCGTGCCAGCACTTGCGCATCCTGCCGCAAATCCTCGCGCTGTTCGCCTTCATAGGCTTCGGCGGCGGCCAGCGAATTGCCCACAACCTCGCGCACGCGATCCGAAAACCAACCTTCCAGGCCGATATTCACGGTCAACACGGCAAACACGGCGACGGTTACGGTCGGGATCAGCGCCAGCAGGGCAAAGGCACCGGTCAGGCGCAAATGCAGGCGGGAACCCGCCGATTTGGCGCGCCGCGCCGCAATCAGGCGCGCCACCTGCCCCAGAACCAGCGTGGCCACGACCAGAACATAGACCAGATCAGCCAGCAGAATCAGACGCAACGAAGGTGAGCCGGATCCCTGATCAAACGGCCCCAGAATAAGGAATGTCGCAAGGGCAAGCGCGGGCCCCAGAATGACAAGACCCAGCGTGGCCGCGTTCTGCACGCGGCGCATCCGCCGCAAACGGGCGAATTTTATCCAATGGCTATCGCGTGACCGGGTTGCCACCCGCGCTATCCTTATTGATGTGCCGCCTGCGCAGCTTACCGCTATATTATGTGGTCCTGATCCGGCGGTGACGCCGGATGGCCACGGTTATGTGGCCGTTTTACATCAATTTGCGGCGTCTTGTCACCTCTATATCCAGTTCGGTGATTTTCTTGCGCAACGTATTGCGGTTGATGCCCAGCAAATCGGCGCATTTCGCCTGATTGCCGCCTGTCGCCTCAAGCGCGATTTCGATCAGCGGGCCTTCGACCTCGCGCAGGATCCGCCCGTAGAGCCCCGGCGGCGGCAACAAGGTGCCGTGAAGATCGAAATAGCGGCGCAAATGCCGCCCGACGGAGGCCGACAGTTTTTCTCCGTCGCCGCCACCCAGAACCGGCTCCATTTCGGGCTGGCTGCCTAGCACGGATTCAATTTCGGCCCGCGCGATATCTTCTGACGGGCTGGTCAGCACCAGACGGCGGATGGCGTTTTCCAACTGGCGCACATTTCCGGGCCAGCTATAGGCGCGAAAAAGCTCTGATGCGTCGGGCGATAAGGTGCGGCGCGGCGCGCCGGATTGTTCGGCGCGGGCCAGAAAATGTTCTGCCAGCAGCGGGATATCATCCACACGTTCACGCAAGGACGGGACATTCAATGTCGCACCGCTCAGACGATAAAACAGGTCCTGCCGCATGTGCCCGGCTTCCATGGCGCGGGTCAGGTTGCTTTGGCTGGTGGCCATGAACCGGGGCATATGATCGCCTGCGGCATCCATCATGCGCACGATGCGCGCCTGCAATTCGGCGCTGATGTCTGCGATTTCATCAATCAGCAACGTGCCCCCGCGCACCCGCGCGAGAACCTTGGCCGGGCCTTCCAGCTCTTGTAGTTCATTTGCCGTGACGGTCACAAAGGGCAATGTGCGGCGGTCGGAAAAATCGTGAATGGCGCGGGCAATCAGGGATTTCCCTGTACCGGATTCACCGCAGATCAGAACCGGCAAATCGGTATTGGTCACACGCGCGACCAGCCGGTACAGCGCCTGCATCACCGGCGTGCGGCCCACCAGCGGCAATTCATCGGGGCGTTCCTGTCCTTCGGGGGAACGTGCGGGCGCGCGTTTCTTGCTGTCCAGCGCGCGCGCTGTCCGTTTCATCAGATCGGGCAGATCAAAGGGTTTGGGCAGATAATCATAGGCATCTGCCTCGGCGGCCTGAATTGCCGTCATGATCGTGTTCTGGGCCGAGATTACGATCACCGGCATACCGGGTCGGTCAATCGCGATTTTCGGCAGCATTTCCAGACCGTTGCCATCGGGCATGACCACATCGGTGATCACCACGTCGCCCTTGCCTTCGCCCACCCAGCGCATCAGCGTGGTCAGCGATGACGTCGCATGCACCTTGCACCCTGCCCGCGTCAGCGCCTGCGTCAGAACCGTGCGGATTGTGCGATCATCGTCCGCGACCAGAACCGTACCATCCATTATCCGTTCTCCTTGTTTTCCTTGGGGGCCCTTGGCAACGACAGGCGGAATACCGTGCGCCCCGGCACCGAGGTGACGGAGATCCAGCCGTTGTGGTCCGATATGATCTTGCTCACCAGTGCGAGGCCAAGGCCGGTGCCGTTTTCGCGCCCGGACACGAAGGGATCAAAAATATCGGCCTTGATCTTGTCGGGCAGTCCGGGGCCGTCATCGATGATTTCGATTTGCAATGGCAGGGAATGGCCCGAGCCATCGCTGCGCCGCAACCGGAATGAATGTTCATAATAGCTGTGCAGACGGATGGTGCCGCCTTGCGGCCCCGCAGCTTCCGATGCGTTTTTCAACAGGTTCAAAACCACCTGCAACAGCTGATCGGGGTCGCCATGGGCCAGCGGCAGCGACGGATCGTAATCTTCGATAATCGTCATGTCCGCGCCGAACCCCAACAGGGCCGAGCGGCGCGCGCGATCCATCACATCATGCAGGTTGACCGGTTGCAGATCAGGAGCGCTCAGATTGCCGAACTGTTCGACCTGTTCCAGAAGCTTCACGATGCGGCGGCTTTCCTCGACGATCAGATCGGTCAGTTCCAGATCATCCGGCGCTCAGGTTCATCGACAACAGTTGCGCCGCGCCAGTGATGCCCGCCAGCGGGTTCTTGATTTCATGGGCCATCATTTCGGCCATGCCAATCGCCGATTTGGCCGCCGATTTCACCGAATGGCTTTGCGTCATGCGCCCGGCCAGTTCGCGCGGCGTGATCATCAGGATCATCGTGCCCGCATGCCCGACCAGCGGCGCGATCTGTAATCCGCATTGCAGCGGCGGGCGCGCGCCCGATCCGACATCGACGTCATTGACAAAAAGCGGCGTGCCTTGGGCGCGGGCGCGGGCGAAAGCCTCTTCCAGCGGATCATCGACCGCCACCATATCCCACACCGGCTCTCCGGTGACGGATTTGGCCGAGGCGTTCAAGAACCCTTCGGCGGCGGAATTCACATCGATGATCCGGTCGTCTTCGTCGATCAGCAGGGTCGGCACCGGGATCGAGGCCCATATCGACTGGTTCGAGATCATGCTGCCACCTGCCCTGTCGTGCACAGCGCATCCGGCAACAGGCGCAACACCTCATCCGGTGCGCGTGACGTCAGCACCGCGCGCCGCACTGTCGGGTCGGTGGCCGCATCATCCATATACCAGCCCAGATGTTTGCGCGCGACGCGTCCGCCCAATTCGCGGCCATAGAACGACAACATCGCATCGTAATGGGTGCGCACCATGTCGATCAGGGCCGCGCCCTTGGGGCGTGCCGGTTTGGTCGCGCCAAACAGATCATGCGCGATCTGCGCAAGCGCCCAGGGACGCCCCTGCGCGCCCCGCCCGACCATCACGCCCGCTGCACCGGATTGATCCAATGCGCGGCGCGCGGTTGTGCTGTCGGTGATGTCGCCATTTGCAATCACAGGAATGGACACGGCATCGCGCACCGCGCGGATGGCAGCCCAATCGGCATGGCCTTTGTAAAACTGGTTTCGGGTGCGCCCGTGGATCGTGACCATCTGGATGCCCGCATCCTGGGCGCGCCGCGCAATGTCGGGCGCGTTCAGGCAGTTTCATCCCAGCCCAGCCGCGTTTTCAGGGTGACCGGCACAGACACCGCGTTCACCACGGCCTCGATCAGCGAAAGCGCCAGATCGGGCGTTTTCAGCAGGGCCGACCCCGAATAGCCGGTCGTGACCTTTTTGGCAGGGCATCCCATGTTGATGTCGATCATCGCGCGCGCCACTGTCTTCGATCAGGCGGGCGGCCTCGGCCATCCAGTAGGGATCGCGCCCCGCCAGTTGCACGGCGGTGTGCGCCTGCCCCATGCCCAGTTCCGCCCGTTCGCGGGTTCCGGGTCGGGCCTGCACCATTTCCTGACTGGCGACCATTTCACTTACCACCAGCCCCGCCCCGAAGGACGACACCAGATCACGGAACGGCAGATCGGTGATTCCGGCCAGCGGGGCCAGAAAAACAGGGGGTGTCAGGGGGGTCTTGTTCAGTGTGACGGGCAACTGCCTATTCCTTGTGCAGATCACAATGTGGTACTGATATAATTGGGAAACCACAATATTCACAGCCGATAACGCCGCGCCAAAATAGGCAATTGCCTAAATTTTAGGCATAATGGCCGGCGATTGCGTTGTGCGTGCTGGCCCCCTAGATACGAGGGGCACAACCAGACCCGAGGGACCATGACCACAGCCGCCATTATCGTTGCCGCAGGGCGCGGCCTCCGCGCCGGAGGTGGCGTGCCCAAACAATGGCGCAGCCTTGGCGGGCGTCTGGTGGTGGAACATGCACTGGCCCGCTTTGCCGCGCATCCCGCGATTGACCGCACCCTTCTGGTGGTCAGCCCGCAGGACATGGGCAAATACCCCCTGCCCGATCTGTCGAAATTCGATCTGGTCGCAGGCGGGGCCACGCGCCGTGCGTCGGTTCTCGCGGGGTTGCAGGCGCTGGACGGGACCTATGATCACGTCCTGATCCATGACGGCGCGCGCCCCTGTGTGTCGCGCGATATCATTTCGCGCGTGCTGGAGGCTTTGCAGACCCACAAGGCTGCGGCCCCCGCATTGCCGGTGGTGGATGCCCTGTGGTCGGGTCAGGACGGCATTGTAAACGGACCTGTAGACCGCAGCGGCCTTTACCGCGCGCAAACACCGCAAGGGTTTGATCTGACTGCGATCTCAACCGCGCATCAGACCTATATCGGCGATGCGGCGGATGATGTTGAAATTGCGCGCGCGGCCGGGCTTGAGGTTGCCATTGTCGACGGGTCAGAGGACAATCTGAAAATCACCACCGCTGATGATTTTACACGTGCGGCGCGAATTTTAAGGGACCAGATGGACATACGGACAGGCAATGGGTTTGATGTGCACCGTTTTGGCGAAGGATCGCAGGTTATTCTGTGCGGCGTGGCCGTGCCGCATGACCGTGGCCTTCAGGGCCATTCGGACGCCGATGTCGGCATGCATGCGGTGACAGACGCGATTTATGGCGCGCTGGCCCAAGGCGATATCGGCCGCCATTTCCCGCCCAGCGATCCGCAGTGGAAAGGGGCCGCCAGCGACATTTTCCTGCGCCATGCCGTCGATCTGGCGGGGCGGATGAACTATCGCATCGGCAATGTCGATTGTACGCTGATCTGCGAATTTCCCAAGATCGGCCCGCATGCCGACGCAATGCAGACCCGGATGGCCGAGATCATGGGGCTGCGCGCCGATCAGGTGTCAATCAAGGCGACAACTTCGGAAAAACTGGGCTTTACCGGACGCGGCGAAGGCATCGCCGCGCAGGCCAGCGCCACACTGGTGCCCGCATGAACCGGATCGCGCGCATGACAGGTACGGTTGCGGGCGTCGGATATCTGCGCCCTGCCCCGGGCACATGGGGGTCGCTGGCCGCGCTGCCATTGGCGGCGCTGATCCAGATGATCGGCGGCTTTCCCCTGATGCTGGCGGCCTGCGTCGTCACGTTTCTGGCCGGATGGTGGGCCACGCGGGAAATGACCCGCGGGCAGGACAATCACGACCCGTCCGAAATTGTCATGGACGAGGTTTGCGGCCAGTTGATCGCGCTGTTGCCGCTGTCGTTCGGTGCGTGGCACGCGGGCGTTGCCATGACGGCGATGTGGCCGGGCTGGATCGCGGCCTTTGTGCTGTTCCGCCTGTTCGACATCGCCAAACCCGGCCCCGTGGGCTGGGCCGACCGGCGCAATGATCCGCTGGGCGTGATGCTGGATGATGTGATTGCCGGTGTCTTTGCCGCCCTTGGCGTCGGATTTCTGGCATGGCTGGCGCACGGGGTGTTCGGGGTGTGAATGTCGCGGCGATCCTGAATGCGGCCAAGGCCCGCGGCATCCTGATCGCCACCGCCGAAAGCTGCACCGGCGGCATGGTGGCCGCCGCGCTGACGGATGTGGCCGGATCGTCGGCGGTGTTTGAACGGGGCTTTGTCACCTACACCAATCAGGCCAAGCAGGACCTGCTGGGCGTACCTGCGCAAGCGCTTGAGGCCTTTGGCGCCGTGTCCGAGCAGGTGGCGCGCGCTATGGCGCGATGGCGCGCTGCGCAATGCACCGGTGCACCTTAGCCGTGGCGATCACCGGCATTGCCGGTCCGGGCGGGTCCGAGTTCAAACCCGAGGGGCGTGTGTGTTTTGCGCTGGCCATGGCGGGGCGCGAAACGGTCAGTGAAACGATCGAATTCGGGGCCTTGGGGCGGGATCAGGTGCGCGCCGCCGCCCGCGATCACGCGCTTCACCTGTTGCAGGGCGCTTTGGCGATCTAAGCGCGCGGATCAAGGCGTCAGAACCGCCGTAAGGTCTTCCAGCGTGGCCTCTGTTGAATGGGCGACCTGCCAGACGGTTTTCGCCTTTTCGGTGCCCAACAATGCCGCCGATTTCGATTTGATCCGGTTTGCGCGCTCTTGCAGCGTCAGGGGCGTGTTCAGATCGAATGTTGCGATGCGCTGGCCCTGATCGGTGTCCATCACAAGGCGCGTGGCGGTTTCCGATACCGTGTCATCCGCAATCACGTCGATCCGCCCGCGCAACGCCACCAGCGCTGGATCGCTGCAAAGCGCATCGCTGTAACTGTCCAGTGCCGCCGTGCTGTGGCCCGCCAGCGACAGAGCCAGCACCGCGCGGTAGCTGAATTTCGCCTCAAGCCCCGTAGTGACGGTGGTTTTGTTGCACACGCTCATCCAACGCGGATTGGTGTGAACGGTTATAGCGCGCACGGCGTCCGGTTTCACCGGTTTCAGCACCTCCAACGCCTCAAGCGCAGCGTGCAATCCGTGACAGCAGGCGTGGAATTTATGCTGGACCTGCGGCATCAGAAACCCGCCCGCCTGCGCGCCCGATCCATCACAATGATGGGTGTCAGTGAACCCCAGCGCGCCGGTGATGGCATCAGGGTTCGAGATAAATCCGCGCTGCGCCAGCAGTGCCGCCTCGACCCCGTTCGCGGCGGCAAGCCCGGCGTTGAACGGTTTGCCCATGGTGCCGAATTGCGATTTCAGCCCCGAGGCCCGCGTGCTGACAAGGCCAAGGGCGTGAGCCATCACGGCGTCGTCATCCGTCAGCAACATCACAGCTGCAACAGTCGCGCCAAACGCGCCTGCCGTGGCCGTCTGGTGGAACCCGGCTTGATAATGGCTGCGCCCGAACAACAGGCCAAAGCGTACCGATGCCTCGCATCCGGCCAAGGCGGCGCGCACCATCCGGTCGGGGCTGGCGTTGCACAGTTCGGCCACCGCCAGTGCCGCGGGAATGACAGCAACCGACGGGTGCCCGATATGGGCGAAATGTGTGTCGTCATAATCCAGCGCGTGGGAGCAAGCCCCGTTGCACAGGGCCGCCGCGCGCGCCGGAACCTTTTGCCCGCCAAACAGCGTGGCCTGCGCATGGCCCCCTTCGGCCAGCACCATGTCGCGGGTCAGGGTCGAAACCGGTTCATCCCGCCCCGCCAGACCGACACTGATCCAGTCCACCAGCGACAGGCGCATCACATCCAGCGCGCCCTGACCGGGGTGCGCCAAGGCCGCCGCCACGATATTTTCAACCACTTTATCAGCCATAAAGCTCTGCCGCCCGTCGTTCAAAAGCGCGCACGATGCGCTGCATCGCTTCGTTGAACACGACACCGATAATGCCCTGCAAAACAGCGTTCTTGAATTCGAAATCCACGAAAAACGTGACCTCGCAGCCCCCCGGCGCATCGGCAAAAGCCCAGTTCGATTTCATATAGCGAAACGGGCCATCCAGATATTCCGTATCAATCTTGTATTCGTCCGGCCACAGCGTCACGCGGCTGCCAAACCGTTCGCGAAACACCTTGAACGAAATCACCAGATCGGCCGCCATCACGGTGCCATTGTCGGGGATGTCGCGCGTCGATCTGATCCGCGCCGCCGCGCACCATGGCAGAAATTCAGGATAGCGCGCCACATCGGCCACCAGATCGTACATTTGCTGCGCAGAATACGGCAAATGGCGCGTTTCCGAATGGGTGGGCATCTTGAATTCTTGCCTTTGGTCGTGACAGTGCCGCCCGATGTCGTATTGTTTGACGGGAAAATCAAGGGGAAGGCCGAATGACGCGTCCATATGTCATTGATGAAATGATCACCGCCAAATCAATTGCCGCGCGCATCGAAGAGCTGTGCCGCGAGATACAGGAAGAGTTCAAGGACACAGATAAGCTGGTTGTGGTTGGCCTGTTGCGCGGCAGTTTCGTGTTCATCGCCGATCTGGTCCGCGAGCTTGATCTGCCGATCGAGGTCGATTTTCTCGAGGCGTCCTCTTATGGTGATGGCATGGACAGCACGCGCGAAGTGCGTATTCTCAAAGACTTACGCGGCGCAATTGAAGGGCGTGACGTTCTGGTTGTGGAAGACATCGTTGATACCGGCCACACGCTGAACCATGTCACCCATCTGCTGGAAAGCCGCCTGCCCGCGCGGTTGAAATCCATCGCGCTGCTGGACAAACCCAGCCGCCGCGAGGTTGATTTCAAGGCCGACTGGACGGGGTTTGAAATACCGGACGAATTTGTGGTCGGCTATGGCATCGACTTTGCACAGCGCAATCGCAACCTGCCCTTTATCGGCAAGGTGCGATTCACCGAATGAACATCCGCCATCTGTTGCGCTTGCGCCGCTGGGCCGACAGGCCACCATCGGTTGCGCGGATGAAGCTGCTTGCGGTGGTCGTGGCGATCAGCGCGGCGATTTATGCGCTGGATCATTTCGGGGTGTGGCCGGATTGGGCAAGCACGGAAAACACCAAGATCAAACGCTATTCCGATTAGGCCAAGAACGGGCCAATCCTGCCCGTCCACAACCAATCTCGAATAGTTCATTTGACATGGCCGCTGATCGTGACACCATTAACGGATAGATTTATAACCGGAGGGCACAATGAAGATTTTGGGTTTCGCAACGGCGGCCGTGATTGCTGTGACAGCGTCAACAGTGTTCGCGCAGGATTTCAACGCGGAAAAAAAGGCCCGGCAGGGCCAGTTCCGGATTATGGCATTCAACCTTGGTTTGTTGGGTGACATGCTGAAAGGCGAGCGGGAGTATGATGCCGAGATGGCGCAGGCCGCAGCCGACAATCTGGTCACTGTTTCCAACCTGCACGAGGCCGCGATGTGGCCCGAAGGATCGGACAACATGTCGATCGACGGCACACGTGCGCAGCCCAATATCTGGGAAAAACCCGATGAGTTCGCCGCCAAATGGGCCGATTTCGGCAAAGCGGCAATGGCAATGCAAGCCGCAGCGTCCGGCGGCACCGATGCCATCGGCCCGGCGATGGGGCCCATCGGGGGCAGCTGCAAGGCGTGCCACGAAACGTTCCGCGCACCAGAGGGCTGATCGCCCATGCGACTGCTGCGCTGGGGCATCTTTCTTGCGCTGGTCGGGGCCGCTGTCCGGATGGTGGCTGTCCCGTCCGGTCCCGGTTGACGATGCGCTGCTGGCCGGGCTGACACCCGATCCGGAAAATGGCGCACTGGTGTTCTGGGCGGGGGGCTGTGCCTCGTGCCACGCGGCAGATGATGCCAAGGGCGATGATCTTCTGGTGTTGGCAGGCGGGCAATCGCTTGCCAGCGATTTTGGGGCGTTCACCGTGCCCAACATCTCACCCCATCGGACAAGCGGGCATCGGCGGGTGGAGCGCGCAGGATCTGGCCAATGCCATGATGGCAGGCGTGTCGCCGGACGGCGCACATTACTATCCGTCCTTTCCCTATACGTCCTACGCCAAAATGTCGGCGCAGGATGTGGTTGATCTGCATGCCTATCTTATCACCCTGCCCGCGTCCGATCAGATCAATCCACCCCATGATCTGGGGTTCCCGTTTACCGTGCGGCGCGGCATCGGGTTGTGGAAACTGCTCTATCTAAGCGATGAATGGGTGCTTGCGGGCGACGTGGACGCGCAGATCGCGCGCGGGCGTTACCTTGTCGAAGGGTCGGGACATTGTTCGGAATGTCATACGCCGCGCGACTTTGCGGGCGGGCTTGATCTGTCCAACTGGATGGGCGGCGCGCCCAACCCGTCGGGCAAGGGGCGTATCCCTGCGATTGATCCCGCCAACCTGACATGGAGCGCGGCCGACATCGCCTATTATCTGGAAAGCGGGTTCACCCCCGAATACGACAGCGCGGGCGGCCACATGGCCAAAGTCGTGGGCAATATGGCCCGCCTGCCCGCCAGCGATCGCGCCGCGATCGCCGCTTACCTCAAGGCAATGCCGTAAAGGAAAGGCGTTTATTGCGCCGAAAGCTTTCTGATCCGCGCCGCGCGCAGGCGCGCGAAATCGTCACCGGCGTGATAGCTTGACCGTGTCAGCGGCGTGGCCGATACCATCAGAAACCCCTTGCCATAGGCGGCTTTTTCGTAGGCGGCGAATTCATCAGGATGCACAAACCGGTCCACCTTGTGGTGTTTCGGCGTGGGTTGCAGATACTGGCCGATGGTCAGAAAATCGATATCGGCGGCGCGCATGTCTTCCATCACCTGCATCACAGCCTGACGGTCTTCGCCCAAACCGACCATGATGCCGGATTTGGTAAACATCGACGGATCCATTTCCTTGACCCGCTGCAACAGACGCAAGGAATGGAAATAGCGCGCGCCGGGGCGCACCTGCGGATAAAGGCCGGGCACGGTTTCCAGATTGTGGTTGAACACATCGGGGCGCGCCTCGACCACCTGTTCCAGAACCGACGGATCGCAGCGGATGAAATCCGGTGTGAGAATTTCGATTGTGGTGCCGGGGGATTGTTTGCGGATGGCGCGGATCGTCTGGGCGAAATGCTCCGCCCCGCCGTCTTCGATATCGTCGCGGTCCACCGATGTGATCACAACATGGTTCAGCCCCAGCTTCTTCACCGCATCCGCCACCCGCCCGGGTTCGAACACGTCCAGATCCTCGGGCGGTTTGCCGGTGGCGATATTGCAGAACGTACAGGCGCGGGTACACACCTCGCCCATGATCATCATCGTGGCGTGGCCCTGGCTCCAGCATTCGCCGACATTGGGGCAACCCGCCTCTTCGCAGACGGTCACCAGTTTGTTGTCGCGCATGATCCTGCGCCGTATCGGCATAGCCCTTGCCGCCCGGCGCCTTGACCCTGATCCACGCCGGTTTCTTGGGCTGCGGATTATCGGGGCGGCGCGCCTTTTCAGGGTGGCGCTGTTCGGGTATCTTCAAATCACGCATGGGGCGGACCTTTTTGGTTTAGCCGTTAAACTATCGCTCATATACCCTGACATAAGGCAAAAAACCAGCGACGCAATGTCGCCCTGACACGGACGATGGCAGATCGCGCGCCTCGCTTCATCTTTTCACAAATACTTTCGCCGAAGGCGTCCCTTTTCCGGCATCCGCCCTATTGCCACCAATGCGCCCCCTGATGGCGGCGCAACCAGCCCCCAATGCTGAAATGATCGCGGTGGATCAGCAACAAAAGCGCAACAAAAGCGGCCAGCACAGCCAGATCAATCACCTGATTGCGGTGAATGGGAAAACCCTTGTCGTTCAGCGCGAACGGATCAAGAAACCCCTCCCACCGGCGGGTCACTGTATAAAGATGCATCAGGGCCAAGCTGCCGTAGCTGAAAGGGCGCAAGACCCCCAACAGTGCCAGAAGGCACAGTGCAATCTGCAGGCCACCCGCGATATAGATTTGCGTGACCGACACCTCGACCCCGTCGAAATGTCTGGCCAGTTGCTGGTATTGCGTCGGGGTGATCAGTTTGTGCGCCGCCCAAAGAAACATGAACCACACAAGACCCAACCGCAAAATGAACAGGGCCAATGCATCCTTGCGATCAATAAATGTCATTTTATGTCCCTGTCGCCGGTTTCAGCGACAAGGCTAGTCAGCATGGACGGGGTTCTCAATCACCGTCGCGCGCTCACACGCAAAGGTGAAACCCTAGCCAATCATCGGTCCGGCCCCGCCTTGGGTTTCGCTGTAATAGCGTTTCAGGCGCTGCAAGGCGATGCGCAGCACGATTTTACCCGACCGCGCCGACCATCCCATGCGTTTTTCGGCCATTTCCAGCCCCTCAAGAAAGCAACAGCATCGCAACGCAACATCCGACAGACCCGGCCCAAGATCAGACAACGCCTGTGCCACCCGTTCGCGTGCACGCGCAGGACCTGTGGCGCCTTCGTGATGTCCTGAACCACCAGATTGGGCCCCCCCCGTCAGGAACTGGTCCCAATTCTGGGCAATGCGTGGCCCCATCTGGGACAGTTCGAAATCTTCGCGCAACCGTTCTCCGGCCCGCACCAGATCGTCGCCCAGAAAGGGGGAACCGTCGCGATCTTTGCGGCGTGCCAGTGCAATCAGCGGGCTTTCCGCCAGATTATACCGCAACCGGCGGGATTTTGCGGTATCTGCAGGCTCATCCAAACCGCACGCCCGCCCCGTGTCAAAGCCGCTTTGATCCTCGGAAAAGCCGCTTTCGCGGGCCACGCGGCATCTGTTTTCCTGTTCGGCCAGCATCCGGCTCAGCGCTGTGCGCCCCGCCGGAGTGATTTTATAGCGCGACACCCGCCCAGGTGCCTTGCAGGTAATCCATTCGTTTAACGCCATTGCCTGCGCCACGGTGGCGTCCACAGCCGCGGTACGTGTGCTTGACCCGTCCGGTCCGTCGCGCACGACAACAGATTTTTCCATGTCGGCGGCCACCGCCAGAACCGCGCCTGTTTCGCATAACCGGCGCAGTATCCGTGTGGCTTCAATAGACAGGGAAACCCCGTCCGAACGGGATGATGTGTCATGACCGGTGCTGACAGACATCGGCAAACCCTCCTTACTTGGTGAAACTGTGATGTGCGGTGTAAACGGTTGCGGAAAATGGGCCTGTCCCAATCGGCGCAAGGCGATGTCGACCAACGGATCGTCGCGCCGGGATTCCAGTTTGCGGATCTGGCGCAAGACAGTTGATGCATGGGTGCCCTTGCTGCGCGCAAGGGCGCGGATCGACAGGCCGGCTTCGGTATGGGCCAGATAATCCGCAACGTTTTCCGGGACCCAATTGGGCAGGGAAAACAGAAATCCCGTGGAAGACGGCATATATGTCATCAGTCACTCCGTAATCTGGTGCGATTGAACAAATCGACGAACCCGGTGTTGTGACACCAACTGTTCATCTTCCTTACCAAATTGTTGAACTCTACCTAAAGTTGTATTGATTACTGATCGATTAAAATCATTCGAATTTTCAAGTATTGTTTCCATTTGATAAACGCGCGTAAATCCGCCGTGCGCGCAGCGTTTGCCCTCCGCAACACCACGCGCACCTGTGCCATCCTGATGACCAACACTTTGATTGGACAGAAAAAGGAAAGCACTGTGCAAGATATTCTGACGATGCTGACAGTTTTGAAACGCCCACGTCTGTTGATGCGGGCGGCGCGTATCGGGGCCGATGAATATCGCCGCGACCGGCACCTGCAACGTGTGCTGGGCTATGGCAGCGCGCCGCGGCCTGCCCCTGCGCTATTGAAACTGATGGACATAGAAGCTGCGATAAACACCCAGCGGGTCAGCGAAGACGCGTCTTATTCGCTGGTGCGTCATGTCGATATCCTGATCGCCATGATGGGCGAGGCGCGATTGTTACGCGCCTCGCAGAAAGCCTAGACAAAAGCGTCTGCCATAGACGCTTTCTTTTGGGCTACATAGGCGTGCAGCGCCTCTTCGATTGCCGGATCAAGCGCGGGCTTTTCATAGGCGTTCAACAGCCGTTCGACCCGCAATGTGGCCAATGCCTGCGTGTCACGCGCGCCTTCTTCGTCCCATGTTTCGAACGGCTTGTAATCAAACACTTCGGTGCGCCAGAACGCATCCTTGAAATTGGCCTGCGTGTGGGCACATCCCAGATAATGCCCGCCGGGGCCGACTTCGCGAATCGCATCCATCGCCTGCCCGTTTTCATCCCATTGAACGCCACGGGCCATGTTGTGCAGAATGCCCAACTGGTCTGCGTCGATCACGAATTTTTCAAATGACGATACCAGCCCGCCTTCCAGCCAGCCGCAGGAATGCAGCATAAAATTCACGCCGCCCAACAACGCCGCATTGTGTGTGTGCGCGGTTTCATAGGCCGACTGCGCATCGGGCAGTTTGACTGCCGCACAATCCACCACCCGAGCGGAACGGCAGGCCCATCCGGCGGGCCAGTTGCCCTGCCCCGTACAGGATTTGCGATGCTTCCGGTGTGCCAAAGGTCGGCGCGCCGGAATTCATATCGATCGATGTCACGAACGCGCCGAAAATCACCGGCGCACCGGGGCGCACCAGCTGGCTATAGGCAATGCCCGCCAGACATTCGGCCATCACCTGCGTCAGCGTGCCGATCACCGAAACCGGCGCCATCGCGCCACCCACGATAAACGGTGAAATGATGCAGGCCTGATTGTTGGCGGCATAAACCTCAAGCGCGCCCATCATCACATCGTCAAACGTCATCGGCGAATTGATGTTGATCAGCGATGTCATGACGGTGTTGTTCTGAACGAACTCCTTACCGAACAGGATCTCGCACATCTCGACGCTGTCCTGCGCGCGGCTGGGTTCTGTCACCGATCCCATAAAGGGTTTGTCGCTTAACGTCATATGGGCCAGCAGCATGTCCAGATGCCGCTTGTTCACCGGCACATCCGTCGGTTCACACACAGTGCCGCCGGAATGGTGCAGCCATTTCGACATATAACCCAGTTTCACGAATTTCTGGAAATCATCCATCGTGGCATAGCGGCGTCCGCCCGCGGCATCGCGCACAAAGGGGGGGCCGTAAACCGGCGCGCAGACCAATGTGTTGCCCCCGATTTCAACATTTCTCGCCGGGTTGCGGGCATGTTGCACGATCCGCGATGGGGCGGTTTTGCACAATTCGCGCGCCAGCCCCTTGGGAATGCGCACGCGTTCGCCGTCAATATCCGCACCGGCCGCGCGCCAACGCTCCAGAGCGGCCGGGTTGTTGACGAAATTAACGCCGACCTCTTCCAGAATAATGTCCGCATTGCGCTCGATAATCTCAAGTGCCTCGTCGTTCAGCATGTCGTAAAGCGGGATATTCCGCTCGATGAATTTTGCGGTTTCGATATTCAGGGTAGACCGCTCGGCGCGGCGTGCTGCGCCACCACCACCACGTGCCCGTCTTGAAGGTGCAACGTCTGACATTGTATTTCCTTGCGTCAAAAATTCCGAGATTGGATGCGACATTAGCCCAGCCGGGTCGTGCGCCGCGCGTAAATTGCGGCCATTGCGGGGGAAAAGCGACATGGCTGTGTGCTGGTTCATGGTTTCTTTTTGCAATAAATACCGGCGGGGTCTGGGGCTGGCCCCAGTTCTGCCCTTGCAACAGGCCTCGTGCGGTCCTAATCACTCGGGCATGACGCAAATTTCCCATGACCGCCTTCTTATCATCGACTTCGGCAGCCAGGTAACGCAGCTGATCGCGCGTCGCCTGCGCGAACTGAATGTCTATTGCGAAATCCATCCCTACCAGAATGTGACAGATGCCTTTCTGGCCGAATTTGCGCCCAAGGCAGTGATCTTCTCCGGGGGGCCTGCATCGGTATTTGCCGAAGGTGCCCCGATGCCGCCCGCATCGGTGTTCGAACTGGGCGTGCCGATCCTGGGCATCTGTTATGGCCAGCAGGTGATGATGCACGTGCTGGGTGGCAAGGTGGAACGCGGCCACGGGACGGCCGAATTCGGTCGCGCCTATGTGACACCGCAGGCGAAAAAACTGGCCCTGTTGCAAGGATGGTTCGAAGCGGACCGGGAACAGGTCTGGATGAGCCATGGCGATCATGTCAGCAGCATTGCACCGGGGTTCGAGGTTTATGGCACATCGCCCAATGCACCGTTTGCGATCACCGGTGATACGACCCGCGATTTTTATGCGGTCCAGTTCCATCCCGAAGTGCACCACACCCCCAACGGCGCAAAGCTCTACGAAAACTTTGTGAAGCTTGCAGGGTTCAAGGGCGACTGGACGATGGGGGCCTATCGCGAAGAAGCCATTGAAAAGATACGGGCGCAGGTGGGCGACGGCAAAGTGATTTGTGCGCTGTCGGGCGGTGTTGACAGTTCCGTCGCAGCGGTGCTGATCCACGAAGCCATCGGCGAACAGTTGACCTGTGTCTACGTCGATCACGGCCTGATGCGCAAAGGCGAAAGCGAACAGGTCGTGGGTATGTTCCGCGAACACTATAACCTGCCGCTGATCCACGCGGACGAATCCGATCTGTTTCTGGGCAAGCTTGAAGGCGTCAGCGACCCGGAAACCAAACGCAAGATTATCGGCGGTTTGTTCATCGACGTATTCGAAAAATATGCGGCTGAAATCGGTGGTGCCGATTTTCTGGCGCAAGGCACGCTTTATCCCGATGTCATCGAAAGCGTGTCGTTTAGCGGTGGTCCGTCTGTCACGATCAAATCGCACCACAATGTGGGCGGGTTGCCCGAACGGATGAACATGCAACTGGTGGAACCGCTGCGCGAGCTTTTCAAGGATGAGGTGCGCGCTCTTGGGCGCGAACTTGGCCTGCCCGACAGCTTTATCGGGCGCCATCCGTTCCCCGGCCCCGGTCTGGCCATTCGTTGCCCGGGCGAGATTACGCGCGAAAAACTGAACATCCTGCGCGAAGCGGATGCTGTCTATATCGACCAGATCAGGCGGCACGGGCTTTATGATGAGATCTGGCAGGCTTTCGTGGCGATCCTGCCTGTGAAAACCGTCGGGGTCATGGGCGACGGGCGCACCTATGATTATGCCTGTGCGCTGCGTGCGGTCACATCTGTGGATGGTATGACGGCTGATTATTATCCGTTCGAACATGATTTTCTGGGCGAAACGGCCACCCGCATCATCAACGAGGTGCCCGGTATCAACCGCGTGACCTATGATATCACCTCGAAACCTCCGGGCACGATCGAATGGGAATGACCAGATTGCGCAATACGTGAAATGAAAAGGCGGGGCTGTCCCGGACGCGAAGACCAATCGCGCCCCGGATGCGTCTTGGAAGGAAAACAAAATGGGCATTACATCCATAGCCAGACAGTATTTTTTGCACCGCGGGCAAATGCTGCAAAAAATGGGAGAGCCCGATTTGGTTCTGTCCTTTATCGAACGGTTCAAATCCAAACTGGTTCCGGTTGATCTGATCCGCATCGGCGGGGATGCGGATGGCGGCTATCTGGTGCCCGATGATATGGATGGCATCGCGTCCTGCTTTTCTCCGGGGGTTGATTACACGGCCACTTTCGAGAACGCGCTTGCGTCGGATTACGGGATCAAGTGCTTTATGGCGGATGCCAGCGTTGAAAAGCCCCCGCTCGACAATGCGCTTTTCGATTTCGACGCAAAATTTCTGGGGTCGCGCGACGAAGGGATCAACACCACGCTGTCATCCTGGATCGCGCAGAAACACCCCGAAAACGCAGGCGACATGCTGCTGCAAATGGATATTGAAGGGTTCGAATACGACGTTCTTGTGGAAACACCCTCCGCTGTCCTAAGGCAGTTCCGGACGATGATTATCGAATTCCACGGCTTCGACAAACTGTTCGATCGGGAATTCTTGCGTTTCGCGAATGCGACATTCGAAAAGCTGTACAAGGATTTTTCGATTGCCCACGTGCATCCGAACAATTGTTGCGGGATTGCCCGCTATCACGGTGTGGAAATCCCCCGCGTGTTCGAAGTGACGTTCATTCGAAACGACAGGATCGCAACCTGTCAGGCCAAAGGTCCGGTGGTCTTGCCACATGCGCTGGATCGCAAGAATTTGGCAAGTGAAGCGGACATTGTCATGCCGGACATATGGTGGAAATAGGACCGGACATTTCCGCGCCACCCGCCAGAAACACGTCTCTTGTTGCGGCGTTCTGGATGATTGGGTCTATTGCGTCTTTTTCGGCGATGGCCATCGCGGGGCGCGAAGTAAGTTCCGGTTTTGATACGTTTGAAATCATGATGTATCGCAGTGCAATCGGGATTTTGATCGTCAGCGCCCTGATTACCCTGAACGGGGCTTGGGCGCAGGTCAGAACGCAACAGGCCGGCACCCACCTGATCCGAAATGTTGCCCATTTCACCGGTCAGAATCTTTGGTTCTACGCCGTAACAGTGATCCCGTTGGCGCAGGTCTTTGCACTGGAATTCACGTCGCCCTTATGGGTTGTTGTCTTGTCGCCGCTTATTCTGGGTGAACGTTTGACCCGTGTGCGGGCCTTGGCGGCGGTGCTGGGATTTGTCGGTATCCTGATTGTTGCACGCCCAGATACATCCACGTTCAACGCCGGCATCGGTGCGGCGGCCGCATGTGCGGTGTTCTTTGCGGTGACGATCATGTTCACCAAACGTCTGACCCGCACGGAAACGATCAGTTGCATATTGTTTTACCTGACGGCCATACAACTGGTGCTGGGATTGGTCGCGGCGGGATATGATGGCGTGATCGCATTGCCAACCGCGCAGGCCCTGCCCTATCTGGTGCTGATCGGATGCGCCGGTTTGCTGGCGCATTACTGCCTGACCAATGCGCTGTCGATTGCGCCGGCCACTGTTGTGATTCCGATGGATTTCGTCCGGCTGCCGGTAATCGCCGTTCTGGGCATGGTGTTGTATCAGGAAGGTCTGGATATCTGGGTTTTTGTCGGCGCCTTTATCATATTTGCGGGCAATTACATGAACATCTGGGTGGAATCACGCCGTTCACGTGCGCAATAAAGCGCCGTTCACCCCGCGCAGCCTTACGTATGGTCATATATTTGTTACGTTCCGTCACAGATTGACGTAAACGTCAGCGAATTTATACGACCACTCCATAATAAAATTGTATCTTGTTTCCGTGGGAGGACAGCGATGAAGGTCGCACTGACAGCAGCATCTGCACTGATGCTTAGCACTTATGCCGCACATGCGGGCGCACTGGACCGCACAGGGCAATCTGTTGCCGTGCTGTTCGAAAAAGGGCGTTATGCCGAATTCAGCTTTGGCTCGATCAACCCTTCGGTGACGGGTGTTGGCACGGCAGGTGTCGGCGGTGGTCATCCGGCAATATGTCCAAGGACTATCTGCAATATGGCGCGGCTTACAAGGCGGACATCAATGATACATGGTCCTATGCCCTGATCTTTGACAAACCTTACGGTGCGAATGTCGATTATCCGACAGGCACCGGATATTTCGCTGCCGGATCCACGGCCGAGTTCACCTCGAACGCGATCACCGGCATCCTGCAATACAACATGCCCTCCAACCTCAGCTTTTATGGTGGTATCCGGCTTCAGACGATTTCGGCCGATGCGGTCATTCCCTTCGTCAGCGGATATTCGGCAACGGGTGATCGGGATTTCGGCGTCGGTTATCTGGCGGGTGTTGCCTATGAAATGCCCGATATCGCCTTGCGCGTATCGCTGACCTATAACTCGGCCATCGAGCATGAGTTGGACACTGTTGAAAACTCGATCGCGTTGGGTGGCCCGAATGCCAGCACGACCCCGATTGATACGCCGCAATCCGTGAACCTGGAATTCCAGACAGGTATCGCACAGGACACGCTGTTGTTCGGCTCGGTTCGCTGGGCGGAATGGTCTGATTTCGATATCACACCGGTGAATTATCAAACCCTGACCGGTGGCGGATCGCTGGTCAGCTATAACGGCGATATCGTGACCTACACGCTGGGTCTGGGCCGCCGGATCAACGATACGTGGTCGGTCGCTGCGACGGTTGGATATGAAGAGCCGATTGGCGGATTTACAACCAACCTTGGCCCGACAGACGGCCAAACCAGCCTTGGACTGGCCGCAACCTATACCCGTGGAAACATGAAAATTTCCGGCGGTGTGCGCTATGTCATGATCGAAGATACACAAACGCGGGCCGGTGCAGTTGCCCCTGCCGGTATCTTTAATGACAACGACGCTTTGGGTTTCGGTATCCGGATCGGGTATTACTTCTGATCTGACAGAACAATCGTAACAAAAGGGCCCGCTGCGCAATCAGCGGGCCTTTTGCTGTCTTTAACGCAAGATTCGGGTCGCGCCGGTGGCAGACGCCGCCTAAACACATGCCATGACACCACAAAAATCTCTTTCGACCCGCGCATGGGGTGAACTTGTCCTGCTGGCGATCATCTGGGGCGGATCGTTCCTGTCGATCCACATCGCGCTTGAGGAAGTTCCGGTTCTGACCTCGGTGGCGCACCGCACCGGATGGGCAATGCTGGTGCTGTGGGGCGTTGTGTTGGCGATGCGCCTGCCGATCCCGCGCAGCCCGCGCATCTGGGGTGCGTTTCTGGTGATGGGCCTGCTGAACAACGTGATCCCGTTCGCCCTGATGGCATGGGGCCAGTTGCATATCGAGGTCGGATTGACCTCGATCCTGAATGCCACGACGGCAGTGTTTGGCGTGATCGTGGCCGCCATCGTGTTTGCCGACGAACGGTTAAGCGCGCGCAAGCTGGCGGGCGTTACGCTGGGGTTTCTGGGTGTGGCCACGGCCATCGGCCTGAACCAGTTTGCCAATCTTGATCTGCGCAGTGTGGCGCAACTGGCCGTATTGCTGGGCACGCTCAGCTATGCGTTTGCATCGTCCTGGGCGCGCCTGACCCTGTCGGGCCTTGCGCCGCAGGTCGCTGCAGCGGGGATGTTGACGGGATCGACCCTGATTATCCTGCCTGCTGCCCTGCTGATCGACGGGCCGATCCGGTTTGATCTGATGGCACAGACATGGGGCGCAATCATTTACTACGCGGTCATCGCGACCGCGGGGGCCTATCTGCTCTATTACCGCGTGCTGGGCATGGCAGGCAGCGGCAATCTGATGCTGGTCACATTGCTGATCCCGCCGGTGTCGATCCTGCTGGGTTGGGCTGTTCTGGGCGAAACCCTGAACCCGCGCGCCTATATCGGCTTTGGCCTGCTGGCCCTTGGCATGATCATACTGGACGGACGGGTTTGGGCGTGGTTCAGGTCAGCCAGGTGATTGACGGGTTTGCCCTGCACGACTAGGACGGGGCAAAGGGGATCAACCATGCTCTATCAATCTGCGCAGGACTGGCGAAAAGCCGAACATAAACGGGTGCTTGTCTTTGGCATGTCCGGTTTGGGCAAAACCTATCTTTCCAATTTGCTGCGCGACAGCGGGCAATGGTTCCATTACTCGATCGATTACCGCATCGGCACCCGGTATATGGGCGAATACATCACAGACAACGCCAAGGCGCAGGCGATGAAAGTGCCGTTCCTGCGCGATCTTCTGTTGTCGGATTCGATCTATATCGGGTCCAATATTTCGTTCAACAACCTGACCCCTGTGGCCACCTATCTGGGCAAACCGGGGGATCCGTCGCGCGGCGGCACATCGATGGCCGAATATATCGAACGGCAGGAACAGTTCCGGCAGGCCGAAATTTCGGCGCTGATGGATACCGAACGGTTTATCAAACGGGCCGAGGCGCTTTATGGATATCCGAATTTCATCTGCGACAGTGGCGGATCGATCTGTGAATGGGTTGATCCGGCTGATCCCGATGATCCGTTGCTGCGCGCCCTTGCCGATCAAACGCTGCTGGTCTGGATCAAAGGCAGTGATGCCCATACCAAGGACCTGATCGCAAGGTTTGACAAAGCGCCGAAACCGATGGCCTATCAGCCCGCGTTTCTGGCGCGCGTTTGGGCGGAATACCTGAATGAAAACAATATTCAAGAAAGTGATGTTGATCCGGATACCTTTATCCGCTGGACCTATGCCAAGGCTCTGGAACATCGCCAGCCGCGGTATGCAGCCATGGCGAATTGGGGGGTGACGGTGACAGCGGATGAAGTGGCATCGGTGAAAACCACCGCCGATTTCGATGATGTGATCGCCGCCGCACTTGAGCGGCGCGCCTGAACGCGCTACCTGAACAGCCCGACCATAGGACCTGTCTGATGCCGATCAAAATTCCTGCCGACCTGCCTGCCTTTGACGTGCTGACGCGCGAGGGCGTGATGGTCATGGACGAAGGACAGGCCGCGCGGCAGGATATCCGGCCCCTGCGCATCGGGCTGTTGAACCTGATGCCCAAGAAAATCCAGACCGAAAACCAGTTTGCCCGCCTGATCGGGGCTACCCCGCTCCAGATCGAACTGTCCCTGATCCGGATGACGGAACATCAGGCGCGCAATACGGCGGCTGATCATATGGAAAGCTTTTACCGCACCTTTCAGGAGGTACGCGGCGAAAAGTTTGACGGGCTGATCATCACCGGTGCCCCGATCGAACATCTGGAATTTTCCGATGTGACCTATTGGGACGAATTGCAGCAGGTGATGGACTGGACCCAGACCAATGTGCATTCCACCTTTGGCGTGTGCTGGGGCGGGATGGCGATGATCAACCATTTCCACGGCGTCAGGAAACATATGCTGGAGGCCAAGGCGTTCGGCTGTTTCCGGCATCGCAATCTTGATCCGGCATCGCCCTATTTGCGCGGGTTTTCCGATGATTGCGTGATCCCTGTATCGCGCTGGACGGAAATGCGGCAAGCCGAAATCGATGCGGCGACGGGGCTGAAAACCCTGTTGGGCAGCGATGTGGTTGGCCCCTGTCTGGTGCAGGATCCGGCGCATCGCGCACTTTATATTTTCAACCATTTCGAATATGACCGCGACACGCTGAAACAGGAATATGACCGCGACGTTGCCGACGGCACGCCGATCAACGTGCCGCTGAATTATTACCCCGAAGATGATCCGACCCGCCCGCCGCAAAACCGCTGGCGCAGCCATGCCCACCTGCTTTACGGCAACTGGATCAATGAAATCTATCAGACTACTCCGTTTGATATGCAAAAAATTGGCCAGTAAGCTGCTGATCTCATTCACCCTTTTTATTGCGGTGACGTTTGCCGTGGTTCAGGTGCGTGCCGCCCAACGCGAGGCGCAGGCCGAAGCCGAATTTCCGCCCGAAGGCCAGATATTGGACGTGGGCGGCACCAAGGTGCACGCGGTTGTGATGGGCCAAGGCCCCGATCTGGTGCTGATCCACGGAGCCAGCGGCAACACGCGCGACATGACATTTTCGCTGGCGCCGCGGCTGGCAGAAACCTATCGCGTCATCGTGTTTGACCGCCCCGGATTGGGCTATACCGACCGCATCCATGCCGACGGATCGACATTGCAACAACAGGCTGCCCTGTTGATGCAGGCCGCACGGCAACTGGGCGCAGAAAAACCGATAGTGATGGGGCAAAGCTATGGCGGGGGCGTTGCGCTGGCATGGGCATCCAATTACCCCGATCAGGTGGCGGCACTGGTGCCGGTGGCGGCGGTGTCCAACCCGTGGACAACACCGCTTGATCCGTTTTATCGCGTGACGTCGTCGTGGTGGGGCAAGGCGCTTGTGGTGCCGTTGATCACGGCCTTTGTGCCGCAATCACGCATAGACGCGGCCATTGTCAGCGTGTTTCCACCCCAGTCCGCGCCGCAGGATTATGCCGATCACGTAGGCGCCGCGCTGACGCTGCGCCGTGTGTCGATGCGCGCCAACGCCGATCAACGCGCCAATCTGCTGTCTGAAATCAAATTGCAGGTGACAGAATACCATCGCATCACGGCCCCGACCGAGATTGTCCATGGCACCGCTGACACAACTGTCGGGTTGTCGATCCATTCGGAAAAGCTGGTGGACCAGATCCCGGATGCGGTTCTGACCCGCCTGCCCGGAATTGGCCACATGCCCCATCATGTCGCAGAGGATGATGTTATCGCTGCGATCGACCGTGCTGCCGCACGTGCGGGTTTGCGTTAATCGGATTAACATCCCATATTGAAGGCAAACAGACTGTCAGGGAATAGATCATGACACTGCCTTTTGATGGCGCAATCAGCGCATTTTACGAAAATGACGCCCCGAGGGATGTTCGTGATGCCATAAAGGACGCGGGCAAGGACGATATCATTTCACCCAGTTACCCGCATGACGAGGAAATGGGCAAGAAAGCCTATGAAAAAGAGCTCAAAAAGCTCCAGATCGAACTGGCCAAATTTCAGGTCTGGGCGAAATCCAGCGGCACCCGCGTTGCCTTGGTGTTTGAAGGCCGCGATGCAGCCGGAAAAGGTGGCGTTATCAAGCGCTTCCGCGAAAACCTTAACCCGCGCGGCGCGCGGCTTGTCGCCCTTCCCAAACCGACCGACAAGGAAGCGACGGAGTGGTATTTCCAGCGCTACATCAACCACCTGCCCTCGGCCGGGGAAATCGTGTTTTTTGACCGCAGTTGGTACAATCGGGGTGTTGTGGAAAAGGTGTTCGGATTTTGCACCGATCAAGAACGCGAGGTGTTTTTCAAACAGGTCGTGCCATTTGAAAAAATGCTGATCGATGACGGAATTCACCTGTTCAAATTCTGGCTTAACGTCGGGCGCGCCGAACAGCTCAACCGGTTTCTGGCACGTGAAAAAGACCCGCTAAAGCAATGGAAACTCAGTTCAATTGATGTAAAGGGCCTGTCAAAGTGGGATGCCTATACCGATGCGATTGGTGAAACCCTGAACCGCAGCCACGCGAAGGCAACCCCGTGGACAGTTGTGCGGTCTGACGACAAAAAACGCGCGCGTCTGTCGGCGCTACGCACGGTGCTGCATTCGTTCGACTATGATCGCAAGGATGCGGACGCAATCGGCGCGGTTGATCGCAAGATTTGCGGCGGGCCGGACATCTGGGATGCCTAAACGCGGCTATCATCACGGTAATCTGCGTCAGGCCCTGATTGATGCAGCGCTTGAGCTGATTACGGTCAAAGGCCCGACGGGGTTTACCCTGTCCGAGGCCGCCAAACAGGCCGGCGTGACCCCCGCTGCGGTTTACCGCCATTTCGAAGGGCGCGACGATCTGATCGCCGAAGCCGCGCGCCAAGGCTACGAGATTTTTGGCGACGTCATGCAATACGCCTATGACAAGGGCCAACCGTCGGCACTGGCCGCGTTCGAGGCGACGGGGCGCGCCTATCTGGCCTTTGCACGCAAATACCCCGGCCACTACATCGCCATGTTCGAAAGCGGCATTTCGGTCAACCGCACGCCCGAACTGGCCGCGGTTTCACAGCGCGCCCGCGCTGTTCTGGAACAGGCAGCTGCCGATCTGTCCAAACATATCCCGCCGGAAAAGCGCCCGCCCGCGTCGATGTTCAGCGCGCATATCTGGGCGCTGAGCCACGGGGTCGTTGAACTGTTTGCGCGAAATTCACCCGGCACCCAAAGCCCGTTTCCGCCCGAAGACCTGCTTGAAAGTGGCATCGGCATTTATCTGCGCGGTCTGGGCCTGATCCGGCCGGACGAATAACACATTCACCCCTTGGGCGCGTTGCGCGCAGGGTGTGTGATTGACCAGACGATCTGTCCGTGGAACAAGACACACACGGTCAAGACGGAAGAAACCCACCCGATGTTCAGCTATCAACTGGTCCGCAAATCAAAGCTTGCCGCGTTGCAACAGCAGGCCCCCGCCTATTTCGAGCTTGAGTTGTTAAAGGCGGTGCCACCGCAATATCAGGCGCAGTGTCTGGCGCTGTTCCCGTCGTCAAAATCCCAACTGCGCCAGGATGTGTTCGTGCTGGGTATGTCCGGGTTCAAGCGCAACGGCTTTTTTGTCGAATTCGGGGCGACGAACGGTCTTGATCTTAGCAATACGGCCCTGCTTGAGCAGGGGTTCGGCTGGACCGGTATTTTGGCAGAGCCCGCGCGCCAATGGCACACCGAACTGCACGCCAACCGCAGCGCCGTGATCGAGACGCGCTGCGTCTGGAACGTCTCTGGCGCGCGTCTGGATTTTACAGAAGCCCCACGCGGCGAAAATTCCGGCCTGACGCAGTTCATGAAGAAACGACGTCAGATCAGGGGCACCACCTATCCCGTTGAAACCATCACGTTGACAGAGCTGCTTCAGTCACATGGCGCGCCGGAAGTGATCGATTATCTTTCAATCGACACCGAAGGCAGCGAATTCGACATTCTGAACGCGTTCGAGTTCAACAGATACCGGTTTCGCGTGATTACGGTTGAACATAATTTTGCCCCGCAACGTGATGATATATATCGCCTTTTGACAGAACACGGATACAGGCGCGTTGCCGAAACGGCATCGCGCTTTGATGATTGGTATGTGCACCCGGATGCGTGAATTTGTGCACGCCAAGACCAGACTGACAGCAGACCGCCTGTGAAATACCGGCGCGAAATAGACGGATTGCGCGCTGTCGCGGTCGTGCCGGTGATCCTGTTTCACGGCGGGTTTTCGTTATTTTCCGGCGGGTTTACCGGGGTTGACGTTTTCTTTGTGATTTCGGGCTACCTGATCACGACCATCCTGCTAAGCGAAATGGAATCGGGCACCTATTCGCTGGTCCGGTTTTATGAACGCCGTGCGCGGCGCATTCTGCCGGCTTTGTTTCTGGTCATGGCGGCCTGTATTCCGTTTGCATGGGCGTGGATGCTGCAAACCCAGCTCAAGGATTTTTTCGAAAGCCTGACCGTGACATCGCTGTTCAGCAGTAATTTCCTGTTTTACAGCGAAAGCGATTATTTCGCGGCGGTGGCCGAAGAAAAGCCGCTGTTGCACACATGGTCGCTTGCCGTGGAAGAACAGTATTATCTGCTGTTTCCGCCCCTTCTAGCGGTCGCCATGCGGTGGGGGCATCGTGTTGCGCTGTGGTTTATTCTGATCTGTGCAATCGCCAGCGTGGCCTATGCCATGTTTGGCAATTTGGAACCCGAAGGGCGCTTTTTCCTGACGCATACGCGCATCTGGGAACTGTTGGTCGGGTCGCTGTGCGCCTATGTGATGCTGTACCATCCCCCCAAGGGCAATGCGGTTTGGGCGGGTATCGGTCTTGTCCTGATCATCGTTCCGATCTTTGCCTTCAGCCATGATACGCCCTACCCCGCCTTTGCCGTTCTGTCTGTTGCGGGTACGGCGTTGATTATCCTTTTTGCCACACCGGACAGTCTGACAGCGCGGATTTTGTCGATGCGTGTCTTTGTGGGCATCGGTTTGATCAGCTTTTCCGCCTATCTGTGGCACCAACCGCTGTTCGCGTTCGCGCGCATCAAATCCGTGACGTTTCCGGAACCGTGGATTATGGCGGTTCTGGCCGTGGTGTCACTGGTTTTGGCTGCGTTCAGCTGGCGCTATGTCGAACAGCCTTTTCGCGGGGCACCGGCGCGGCTGCTGCCCTCGCGGCGCGGTATTTTCGGCGTGTCGCTGATTGGCATTCTGGCGTTCGTTCTTGTCGGGTATTACGGGCACGAACAAGACGGGTTTCCGGAGCGCGACGTGATCCGTAATCTGAACCAGCCAATGATTGATGCGCGGTTCGAACGGTTTCGGACGTGGGATGTTCTAACCGGCGAAGTGCCCGCGCGCTTTGATCTGGCCGATTTCGGGGATGAACCCGGCAAAGCCAATGTGCTGCTTGTGGGTGACAGCCATTCCAAGGGGTTGTTCAACGCGTTCTACCAAAATCCCGAACTGTTTCCGAATATGAATATCCGGCAGGTTTCGATGAATTTCGGCTGCTACGAACACGCCCGCACTGAAACGGAACTTGCAGACTGTCTTGATGAATTTCTGACGATCAGTGAAAGACTTCTCGCAAAAACAACGCATGTCGTGTTCGCGGCCCGCTGGCACCGGCCCGGACGCCTGAACATCATGTCGAATGTGCCTGCCGCGCTGCAAGACCGTGGCATCAAGTTATTCCTGGCTGGCCAGAACGTCGAATATGATACCGAAGCGCCCGTAATGATCCACGAAATCGCCCGGGACATCCGGTTTGATGGCGAGATGACGTTCCCCCGTCAGCGGACGAACAAGAAATTCTATTCCGAACGCAGCGCACTGGCGCTGAACATGGCATCCGAACTGCGTCAAGTCGCCCAGACGCATAACATGACCTATCTGGATCGCTATGCGCTGGTGTGTGACGACGACGTTCAGGAATGCAGCGGCATCACGCCGGACGGCAAGGCCGTGTCTTATGATTACGGACACTGGACATTGGCCGGATCGAAGTATTTCGGCCAGATCATGGCGGAACGGAACTGGCTGCCCCTTCCGTAAAACCGAATGCGCATAAAAAAAGGGCGGCCGACTGGCCGCCCTTTTAAATATGTCTTGCCAGCTTAACGCTTGGAGAACTGGAAGCTCTTGCGGGCTTTGGCCTTGCCGTATTTCTTGCGTTCCACAACGCGGCTGTCGCGTGTCAGGAAGCCGGCGGCTTTCAATGCGCCGCGCAAGGACGGATCGTAAAGCTGCAGCGCCTTGGAAATGCCGTGCTTGACCGCACCGGCCTGACCGGACAGACCGCCGCCCTTGACGGTGGCCATGACGTCGAACTGGTCTTCGGTGCCGGAAATGGTGAACGGCTGGCGCAGGATCATCTGCAGCACGGGGCGGGCGAAATAGGTTTTGATCTCTTTGCCGTTGACGGTGACCTTGCCGGAACCGGGCTTGATCCAGACGCGGGCAACCGCGTCCTTGCGCTTGCCGGTGGCATAGGAGCGGCCCAATTCGTCGCGGACGGGTTCGCGCGGCGCGGCCAGATCGGCCGGTGCTGCGTTCAGACCTGCAACTTCGTTCAGGTCTTCGAGTGTGTTGATTTCATCAGCCATATCTATCAGCTCCGGGTGTTTTTGGTGTTCATGGATTTCACATCCAGAACTTCGGGGCTTTGCGCCTCGTGGGGGTGCTCGGTGCCGGCGTAGACGCGCAGGTTGGTCATCTGGGCTGCGGGACAGGCGGTTGCCGGGCAGCATGCGCTTGACGGCTTGCATCACGACGCGCTCGGGGTGTTCGCCTTCCAGGATTTCGCCTGTGGTGCGCGATTTGATCCCGCCGGGGTGGCCGGTGTGCCAGTAATTCGGCTTTTCACGCTTCTTGCCGGTCACCTGCACCTTGTCGGCGTTGATGATGATCACGTTGTCGCCCATGTCCATGTGCGGCGTGAAGGACGGCTTGTGTTTGCCACGCAGGCGCATGGCGACGATCGACGCAAGACGGCCCAGAACAACGCCTTCGGCGTCGATCAGGATCCATTTCTTGTCGATATCTGCCGGTGTTGCAGAAAAGGTTTTCATGTCAGGTTCGTCCTGTTTGATGGAAAAGACCGCCCCAAACAGGCGGCCCGAATTCGATTGGGGCGTTATATACCCACTGTTTGCCCCGTCAAGCGTGTTTGATCTGCATTAATTTAATGAAAACAGTGAGTTATAAATAAGGTATCAATATACCCCACTAAACTCAACCTTTCGGCGGGATCGAATATGTCATGGATGCGCGCGCCACCGGTTCTGCCATGCCTTCGGAATACATCAGCACCTCGCCCACGGCCAGAACACGCCCCAGTTTCAGCAACCGGCACTCTGCCACCAGATCAACGCCTGCAACGGGTTTGCGCATGAAATCGATGGATGCATTGGTGGTGACCGCCAGCGCCTTGGGGCCGATCATTGCCATGATCGCCATATACACACATACATCCGCAAGTCCGAACATCGCAGGTCCGGACACTGTTCCGCCGGGGCGCAGATGTTTTTCCTTGGCAAACAGGCGCATGGTGATCCGGTTTTCGCCAATATGATCTATTCCGAAATCATCACCCACCTGCGGAAACACGTCGGTCAAAAACTGTTCCATATCTTCTTTTGTCATGACGACGGGCATGCTTTCCCTCCTGTTGCGTTGCGGCTAACGTTGGCCGTGAACCGGTAGGAGGGCAAGATGGCAATTCTGGAACGTCACGACACAAACGCAATTGCGCATCTGAAGATGAACGCGCCCGACCGGCTGAACGCCCTGTCGGACGAGATGCTGGCCGCCTTGCAGACAGAATCTGGACGATCTGAAGGATGACACATCTGTGCGCGCGGTCATCCTGTCGGGCGCGGGCAAGGCGTTTTGCGCGGGCCACGATCTGAAGCAGATGACAAACGGGCGGCAGGCCGAAGACGGCGGCAAGGCCTATTACAAGGATCTGTTTGACCGGTGCGCGGCGATGATGATGTCGGTGCGGTCCGTGCCGCAGCCGGTGATTGCGCAGGTCCACGGCATCGCCACGGCGGCGGGGTGCCAGCTTGTTGCGTCCTGCGATCTGGCTGTCGCGGCGCAGGGTACGCGGTTTGGTGTGAACGGCGTGAATATCGGGCTGTTCTGTTCCACCCCGATGGTCGCCCTGTCGCGCAATATCCCGACGCAAACACGCATTCGAGATGCTGACCACCGGCGAGTTCATCGAGGCCGACCGCGCGATGGCGTTGGGGCTTGTCAATCGCGTGGTGCCCGAAACGGACCTGGCCGCGCACACGCTGGCACTGGCCGAAACGATTGCCGCGAAACTGGCCACCGCCGTAAAAATCGGCAAGTCGGCCTATTACCGGCAAATGGAAATGCCGCTGGCCCAAGCCTATGCCTATACCGGTGATGTCATGGTTGAAAACATGCTGGACAAAGACACCGAAGAAGGAATTGCGGCATTTCTGGGGAAGCGCCCGCCGAATTGGAAACAGTGAATTTCCTTGTGTGAGCTGCAATTCTGTTAACTTTCCATTCATTCACAATGATTTAACGATTGTTGTGCAATAAGAACCAATCGGTTTCCACTTTTTCCCTTTCGAAAGCGGCACAAATGGGGCAAGAGTGATTTCAAGACATAGCGTCTGATACGCTTTTGGGTCGCCGCCGGCGGAAGGTCCCTCCAGATCAGTCTCTCTAACTGATTATGACATTCCCGCAGCGGCGACCCCAAAACACCCCCTAAAACGCATCCGCAGGCCGCACAGGGCCGTTGCGCTTGGCACGGCCCTGCCCTACATCCCACATCATGACTGATACGTTACATATTGTTGGCGGCGGCATGGCCGGGGCCGAAGCAGCCTGGCAGGCAGCGCAGATGGGTGTGCCCGTCGTGATCCATGAAATGCGCCCCAAGGTGGAAACCTTTGCCCACAAAACGGGGCATCTGGCGGAAATGGTCTGTTCCAATTCGTTCCGCTCGGATGATGACACGCAGAATGCTGTGGGGCTGTTGCATTGGGAAATGCGCACCGCAAACGGGATCATCATGGCGATGGCCGATAAACACAAACTGCCCGCAGGCGGTGCGCTGGCGGTTGATCGCGATCCGTTCGCCGAATCGGTGACGGCCGCGTTGCTGGCCCATCCCAACATTTCGGTCGTTTACGGTGAAATCACCGAACTGCCCAAAGACGGGCACTGGATCATCGCCACCGGCCCGCTGACCTCGGGCGCGCTGGGGCAGGCCATACAGGCCGAAACCGGAGCCGAGGCGCTGGCGTTTTTCGATGCCATCGCGCCGATCCTGTACCACGATTGCAATTGATATGCGTAAGGCGTGGATGCAATCGCGCTATGACAAGGGCGAGACCGAGGAAGAACGCACCGCATATCTGAACTGCCCGATGGACAAAGACCAGTATGAGGCGTTCATAGATGCCCTGCTGGCGGCAGAAAAAACCGAATTTCACGAAGGCGAAACCGCCGGATATTTCGACGGCTGCCTGCCGATCGAGGTGATGGCCGAACGCGGGCGCGAAACCTTGCGTTTTGGCCCGATGAAACCGGTGGGCCTGACCAATCCGCATGCCCCTGACGTTAAACCCTATGCCGTGGTCCAGTTGCGCCGTGATAACGCATTAGGAACGCTCTATAACATCGTCGGATTCCAGACAAAAATGAAATACGGCGCGCAAACGGATGTGCTGCGCATGATCCCCGGTCTGGAACAGGCCAGCTTTGCCCGTCTGGGCGGCATTCACCGCAATACGTTTCTGAACTCGCCCACCCTGCTGGATCATCAGATGCGCCTGCGCAGCCAGCCCCATATCCGATTTGCCGGCCAGATCACCGGGGTCGAGGGCTATGTGGAAAGTGCCGCAATGGGCCTGCTGGCCGGGCGTCTGGCGGCGGGTGATATTCTGGGCAACCCTTTGGCACCGCCCCCGCCCACAACGGCAACCGGTGCTTTGATCACGCATATTACAGGCGGGGCGGATGCCAAAACCTTCCAGCCGATGAACGTGAATTTCGGCCTTTTCCCTCCTGTGGACGGGTTGAAATCGGGGCGTCGCGGCCGCAAGGACCGGTATCAGGCCTATACAGATCGCGCAAAAGACGACTTTCGCGATTGGCTGCAAAGCGCTGTGCTGGACGCCGCCTGATCTTTTGCCCTAGCATTGCATCATGACAGATGGATTTTTAAGCAAGGCTTACGGCACCCGTGCACCTGAAGGTGTGCGCCAGCTTTATGATGACTGGGCCGCAACCTACGAATCTGAAATAGGCGAAAACGGCTATGCCACGCCGGGGCGATGTGCCGCCGCCCTTGCGCAATATGTGCGGGACAAAGCGACCCCTGTTCTGGATTTCGGCTGCGGAACGGGCCTGTCGGGGCTGGCGCTCAGGCTGGTCGGGTTCGAAACAATCGACGGTGTGGATGTTTCGGCGGACATGTTGGCCAAGGCCGAGGACAAGAACATCTATCGCACGCTGACCAAAATCAACGCAGCAGACAAGTTGCCCGCAGCCCCGGGCCAATATGGCGCCATTGCAGCCATTGGTGCCATCGGCGCAAGCGCGGCCCCTGCTTCGTCGGTTGATGATATCATGCACGCCTTGGGGCCGGGTGGTTTTTTCGTGCTGTCCCTGAATGATCATGCGCTGTCGGATCGGGTGTTCGAGGCAAAGCTGTGCGAATGGATCGATTGCGGTGCCGCGCATCTTCTGTTCAAGGAATACGGCCCGCACTTGCCCGGCATCAAGATGAACGCAAACGTTTACGTGATTGAAAAAGCGTGATTTTCACCACCCGATTTGCGCCAAGCCCAACCGGGCCACTGCATCTGGGGCATGCGTATTCGGCTGCTTTGGCCTATGATATGGCCCGCGCGCACAAGGGCCGTTTTCTGTTGCGTATCGAAGATACCGATACCGCCCGCGCCCGCCCCGAATGGGAGGCACTGATTTACGAAGATCTGGCCTGGCTTGGCCTTGATTGGGAAAAACCGGTGTTGCGCCAGTCCGATAATTTGCCCCGCTATGACGCGGCGCTGGATGCGCTGGACGCACGCGGGTTGCTTTATCCCTGCTCGTGTTCGCGCGCTGATATTCGCGCCGCGCTTTCCGCCCCGCAAGAGGGTGATCCGGCACCTGGTTGCCTACCCCGGCACCTGCCGCACGCGCCCCATGTCATCGCGCAAGCCAACCGATGCGATCCGGCTTGATGTTGCGCGCGCCCTGAACAGCATTGAGGACGCGCGCCTTGGCTTTCAGGAAACCGGTGCGAAATATGCAGGGATGCATGGCGTAGATCCGGCCAAGCTGACGGCACAGACCGGTGATATTGTGATCGGTCGCAAGGATATCGGCACGGTTTCTTATGTCTTGTCCGCGGTCGTTGATGATGCGGATCAGGGCATGACCCATGTCATTCGTGGTGAGGATCTGTTCGAAACCACATTTATTCAGGTCGTGCTGCAATCCCTGTTGGGCTTGCCCACACCCGTGTACCACCATCATCGCCTGATCCGTGATCAGGACGGCAAGCGCCTTGCCAAACGTGATGATGCCCGCGCCATTTCCAAATATCGCGCTGACGGCGCGCGCCCGCAGGACATCCGCGCGTGGGTCGGGCTGTAACCACACCGCCCTTCATCTTTTCAAAAATACTTAATCCGGCCCTTGCCCCATCGGCGCCATCAGTTCGGTTTCACCCTCATTCGCGACAGATGTGTAAAAGCAACTGCGCCGGTTGGTGTGACAGGCCGGGCCGGTCTGGCGTATGATCAGCAGCAGGCAATCGCGGTCGCAATCCACGCGCATATCCACGAGGTCCTGCACATGTCCGCTGGTTTCGCCCTTGATCCAGAACGCATTGCGCGAGCGTGACCAATAGGTGACGCGGCCGGTGTCCAGCGTCCGCTGCACGGCTTGTGCATTCATCCAAGCCATCATCAACACCTCGCCGGTGGTTTCCTCTTGCGCGATCGCGGGAATCAGACCGGCTGTGTTATAGGTCAGTGTGGCGGGATCGAATGGCATGTCGGGAAAACCTTTTGCATCTGCGCGTGTGAAGATTATGTATGCAATAGCACCACAAAGGGAAAGACATGAGCGGCAACACCGATCTGATCAAGCTGTATTCCGGGCGCATTCTGGCCCTTGCGGCAGACATTCCGCATCTGGATCGTCTGGATGCTCCGGATGCGACCGTGAAACGGCGCGCGCCGCTGTGCGGATCAACTGTTACGGTTGATGTGCGGGTGCAGGATGGCCGCGTGACCGGTTTCGGACAGGATGTGAAGGCGTGCGCGCTGGGTCAGGCCGCAGCCTCTGTCGTGGGCAGCGCGATTATCGGATGTACCCGCGCGCAAATCGAAACGGCACGCGACCAGTTAAGCGCGATGTTGAAATCCGGTGGCCCCGTGCCCGATGCCCCGTTTGACGGGCTTTCGGTTCTGGAACCTGCGCGCGATTACAAGAACCGCCATGCCTCTATCCTTCTGGCGCTTGAGGCCAGCGTCGAGGCGGTAACCAAGGCCGAACAGGCCCATTGCGCCTGATTGATTTCACAACAGCCTGAAAAAAAACCGCCGCACGTTCAAGGAACGGCGGCGGCAGGTTTGTGTGTTTCGCGTGGGACCCGGACATCTTCCCGATCGGGACTTGGGACAGGCAGTGTCAGTCAATCAGCATCAAAGTTGGGACAGGATGCAGGATGGCCGGCACGAAACGCACGAGGCAGAAAAAAATCACGCAAATACAGGCATGTGAAGGCCGACAACCAGCATCACAGCCAATGCCGCAACACCCAACGCATCCTGAACAAGTGTGTCCTGAGAGCGGAGAAGTACGGTTTTGATCTGGATGAACATGATATCAGCCCTTTAAATCTGTATTTGTTCTCTAAGTGTTCTCATTTAATTCACGGCTTGTAAAGAACTTTATGAGAACATTCGTGAACTTTTTGGCATTTCCTGTGGGATTTTTTCCTTAACCTACTGATATCAAACGAATAGCCTGATCCTGTTCCATCAACCACAGCAACGTGCGGGTGGCGCGCCCGCGTTCTGTATCCAGACGGGGATCGGCGACCAAAAGCGCGCGCGCATCGGTTTGCGCCACGGCCATCAGCGCGGTTTGGGTTTCCATATCCGCGATGCGAAATTTGGGCATCCCGCTTTGCGCCGTTCCGATCAGATCGCCGGCCCCGCGCATTTCAAGATCGGTTTCGGCGATGCGGAACCCGTCTTCGGTTTCGCGCAGCACCTCAAGCCGTTTGCGCCCGCTGTCTGTCATCGGGGCCTGATACATCAACAAACAGGTCGATGCCGCATCCCCGCGCCCGACCCGTCCGCGCAACTGGTGCAACTGTGCCAGACCAAAGGTTTCAGCGCGTTCGATGACCATGATCGTCGCATTGGGCACGTTCACTCCCACTTCGATCACCGTCGTGGCCACCAGAACCTTGGTCTGACCCGCCTGAAACCGCGCCATCGCGGCGTCCTTGTCGGCACTAGGCATCTGCCCGTGGACCAACCCGACCACGTCATCGCCCAGAACCGCGCGCAGACGTTTGAACCGTTCTTCGGCCGCCGTCAAATCGACAAATTCGCTTTCGTCCACCAGCGGGCAGACCCAGTAGCACTGACGCCCTTCGGCAATGGCGGCGCGCAGGCGGGCAATCACCTCATCCATGCGTTCGGTGCTGATCAGGGCGGTTTTGATCGGTTGGCGTCCGGGTGGTTTTTCATCCAGCACCGACACATCCATATCGCCATATTGCGCCAGCGACAGGCTGCGCGGAATCGGTGTGGCCGTCATCACCAACACATCGGCCAGCATTCCCTTGCGCCCAAGTTCCAGCCGTTGCCGCACCCCGAAACGGTGTTGTTCATCCACGATCGCCAACCGCAGATCGTCAAATTCCACGTCCTTCTGGAACACGGCATGGGTGCCCACCAATATCTGGATCTTGCCCTGTTTCAGCGCAGCCAGCTTGGCGATGCGTTCTTTTCCCTTGTCGCGCCCGGTCAGGATTTCCAGCACGACACCGGCGCTTTCGGCCAGCGGGCGCAATCCGTCCAGATGCTGGCGCGCAAGAATTTCGGTGGGGGCCATCATAACGCCCTGCCCGCCGGCTTCGACGGCGATCAGCAGGGCCAGAAACGCCACCAGCGTTTTGCCCGACCCGACATCGCCCTGCAGCAACCGGTTCATCCGCAGCGGGGTCGCCATATCTTCGGCAATATCACGCACCGCGCGGGTTTGTGCGCCCGTCGGTTTATAGGGCAACGTCTTCAGGACCGAAGTTTGCAGCGTGCCGGTGCCCACACTGACGCGCCCCTTGGTCTTGCGTTCGCGCGCACGGGCCAGCGCAAGCGTGACCTGATGGGCAAAAAATTCGTCATAGGCCAGACGCGCGCGTGCCGGATCAGACGGGCTCAGATCGTCCAGGCGTTCGGGGTTATGTGCCTTGGTGATGGCCGCGTGCCAATCGGGCCAGTTTTCCCGCGCTTTCAGCGCCGGATCGATCCATTCAACCAGATCGGGGGCGCGGGCCAGCGTGGCGCGCGTTGCCTTGAACAGGGTTTTTTGTGTCACACCGGCGGTCAGCGGATACACCGGTTCGTGTGCTGGAATCTCGGCTTCGTCGGCCGCGTCCACGATATGATCGGGGTGAACCATCTGTGCGATGCCATCGAACAGTTCAACCTTGCCCGACACCACGCGGCGCGCGCCGGTGGGCAGCAGTTTTTGCAAATAATCCCCGCGCGCATGGAAATAGACCAGTTGAAACGATGTTTGCGCGTCTTCCACATGAACGCGGTAGGCCCCCGACCGGTTCGCCGGTTTGCGGTGCGGACCGATGGTTACGGCCACCGTCAGCGTCTTGGGCAGATCGACGCCCTTGATCGTGTCACGCCGCCTCCGGTCGATCACGGCATAAGGTAGGGTAAACAACAGATCGCGGGGGCGTTTCACGCCCATATGATCCATGTTCTGGGCGGTTTTAGGGCCGATACCGTCCAGCGTTTCCAGTTCGGAAAACAGCGGAAAAAGGATTTCGGGCCGCCCGCTCATGCGCCGTTGATCAGGGCGATCCACCCGTCTTCGTCGATGGTTTCGATGCCCAGATCTGCGGCTTTTTGCGCCTTTGATCCGGCCCCGGGCCCCGCGACCAGCAGATCGGTCTTGGCGCTGACAGACCCCGAAACCTTGGCGCCCAATGCCTCGGCGCGGGCCTTGGCCTCGGCGCGGGTCATTTTTTCAAGCGTGCCGGTGAACACCACGGTTTTACCGGCCACGGGGCTGCCGTCTGTGTCGGGGCGGGCGGCGTCCTCCACTCTCAGGTGGGCGGCCAACCGGTTGATCGAGGCGCGTTCACGCGTCCTGGGCAAAGGCCGTGACCAGCGAGGTCGCCATCACGCGGCCAATTCCGTCAATTGCGATCAGATCGTCCCATGCGGGCCCTTCGCAGCTGTGTGCTGCATCCAGCGCGGACACCAGCGCATCCCAAGACCCGTACTGGCGCGCCAGCGTATTTGAAGCCGCTTCGCCCATATGCCGGATACCCAGAGCAAACAGCAACCGGCCCAGCGGGATCGTGCGCTTTTCCTCGATGGCCTCAAACAGGTTATCGGCGGATTTTTCGCCCCAGCCTTCGCGGTTTTTCAATTGCTGCATGCCGCTTCCATAGCGGTCTTTCAGCGTGAAAATATCCGCCGGTTCGCTGATCCAGCCATCACGGTAAAACTGTTCGACCTGCTTGGCCCCCAAACCTTCGATGTCAAAGGCCCCGCGCGATACAAAATGTTTCAGCTTTTCAACAGCCTGCGCGGGGCAGATCATCCCGCCGGTGCAGCGACGCACCGCATCGCCTTCTTCGCGGATCGCGGCACTGCCGCATTCGGGGCATGCGGTGGGAAACGTGTAAGGTTGGGCGTCTTCGGGGCGCTTTTCCAGATCGACATCGGCGATTTTGGGGATCACATCACCCGCGCGGTACACCTGTACCCAGTCGCCAATGCGGATGTCCTTGCCTTCGCGGATCGGTGCGCCCTTGGCATCGCGCCCGGCGATGTAATCTTCGTTGTGCAGGGTCGCGTTTGACACCACGACACCGCCCACTGTCACAGGGGCCAGTCGCGCCACCGGGCTGAGCGCGCCGGTGCGCCCGACCTGAATGTCGATTGCTTCCAGCCGGGTCCACGCCAATTCGGCCGGGAATTTATGCGCGATGGCCCAGCGTGGCGTGGTGGAACGGAACCCAAGGCGGGCCTGCAGGCCCAGATCGTTGACCTTGTAGACCACACCGTCAATGTCATAGCCCAGTGTCGCGCGCTGGCGTTCGATATCGCGGTAATGATCCATCATCGCGTCCGGCCCGTCGCACAATTGCGTCAACGGGTTGGTGACAAAGCCAAGGCTGGCCAGCTTTTCCAGCGCTTCCATCTGGGTTTGACCCAGAGGATCGGAGACTTGCCCCCAGGCATAGGCAAAAAACCGCAACGGACGGGCACGGGTGATGCGCGCATCCAGTTGGCGCAGGGAACCGGCAGCGGCATTGCGCGGATTGGCAAACTGTTTGCCGCCGCTGTCGGCCTGCCGCGCATTCAGCGCGCTGAAATCGGCATGCGACATATAGACTTCGCCGCGCACCTCAAGAATATCGGGCGCGTTGTCCAGCGTTTCGGGGATGTCGGAAATGGTGCGGGCGTTTTCGGTCACGTTTTCGCCCACCGCGCCGTCGCCCCGTGTTGCGGCTTGCACCAGTTTGCCCCGTTCATAGCGCAGGGACAGGGACAGACCGTCGATCTTGGGTTCGGCTGTCATTGGCAGAGGCGCTGTTTCGCCAAGGCCCAGATATTTGCGGACCCGCGTATCGAAATCCACGATATCGGCATCTTCAAACGCATTGCCCAATGACAGCATGCGCACAGCATGCGCGACCTTGGCAAACCCGTCCGATGGCGCAGCGCCGATCTGGTCAGAGGGGCTGTCGGGTCGTTTCAGATCGGGAAAGGCGGCTTCGAGCGCGGCATTGCGCAGTTTCAGCGCATCATATTCTGCATCGGATATTTCGGGATCATCGGCGCCGTGATAGGCCTGATTGGCCGCCGCCAGCAGTTTTGACAGCCGTGCCAATTCGGCTTGCGCTTCGGCCTGTGTCAGGTCTGAAATCTCTGCGTCTTGCGTCACCGTCCGCCTCCGGTTGCTGGCCTTGCCCAGTGATAGGCGGCACAGCGGTCGGGGTCCAGTATCTGTGTGGGGCGTCAGGCAGAAACAACAGGTGCGCTTCGCTGCTGGAACGCCTGTTTTGGTGGCTTTGCCTGCCTGTTGGTCCGGGCTTTTGTTACGTGAGTGGTGGGTGGCCCGGACCCGTCAGGGCTGCTGTTCGAAAACACTTGGCGCTATAGGGCGGGCAATCACGCCCCGATTGCGATACGGCGGTCTTCCATCTGCCCGGGTTCCGGATCACGCAGCACATATCCCCGCCCCCAGACGGTTTCGATGTAGTTTTCACCACCTGTTGCAACGCTCAGTTTCTTGCGCAGCTTGCAGATGAACACATCGATGATTTTCAGTTCCGGTTCGTCCATGCCGCCATAAAGATGGTTGAGGAACATTTCCTTGGTCAGGGTCGTCCCCTTGCGCAGGCTGAGCAGTTCCAGCATCTGGTATTCCTTGCCCGTCAGATGCACCGGTTTGTCGTCCGCGCTGACCGTTTTGGCATCCAGATTAACAGCAATGCGTGCCGGTGTTGATGATCGATTGGGAATGGCCTTTGGACCGGCGGATGATCGCGTGAATGCGCGCCACCAGTTCTTCGCGATGGAATGGCTTGGTCAGATAGTCATCCGCGCCAAAGCCGAAGCCCTTGATCTTGTTTTCGGTGTCATCGGCACCGGACAGGATCAGGATCGGGGTTTCGATGCGGGACAGGCGGATCTGGCGCAACACCTCGTGCCCGTTCATGTCCGGCAGGTTCAGGTCCAGCAGGATCAGGTCGTAATCATAAAGTTTTGCCAGATCGATGCCTTCTTCGCCCAGATCGGTGGCATAGACGTTAAGATTGGCATGGGTCAGCATCAGTTCGATGCTTTTCGAGGTTGTGGGATCGTCTTCAACCAACAGCACACGCATAATAAGTCTCCTGAACACGGGCGGCCTGCCCGATAGCTTGAACCCGGTGATCGGGTCTTGTGAATTCGGTTAACCGTGCCCAAGAAAGGTTAACTACAAGTTACCAGTGTGGAGAAACTACGTCATACAATCTAGGGTTGTCTATACTTTTGCAAGGCGGTGGCTTTTAAGGCCCCTTCTCCATGGTCACTGACCGCCGCAAGCCAGGCCTGAAATTCCTCGATCGAGATGTCGTAAAGCTTCAAGGCGTCGTCCTGTGTGATCAGGCCGTAAACCACGCCGCGCACCACCGCCGCCTTGCGCGAAGCCACCCAGCGGCGGGTTGTAGGTTCGGGCAGGTCGGCACGTGTCATGATCGTGCCGTCCGGCAGCGTTACCGCGCGCGGTCCGTCTACTTTTTTCAGATACATGGGTCACCTGCTTGCAATCTTGCGCGCAAGGTTGCACAGCGCAGGCTTAAGAAGCTGTGAAGCCCCTCTTTAAGAATAGCTTGGATTTACCTATATTTTCGTGCATTCGCCGCCTATAGAGGCCGCGACACCCACAGGAGACGCCGATGGCGCTGGATGAACATACGCAGCTGAATTCGCTTGGCTTTGCCAAAGCGCCCGCCGACACGCGGGTTGTCGTGGCCATGTCGGGCGGCGTGGACAGTTCTGTTGTGGCCGCGCAGCTGGCCAGCGAAGGCTATGATGTCGTGGGCGTGACGCTGCAGCTTTACGATCATGGCGCGGCGCTGGCCAAAAAGGGCGCGTGTTGCGCCGGTCTGGACATTCACGATGCGCGCCGTGTGGCCGAAGATATGGGATTTCCCCATTATGTGCTGGATTATGAAAACATTTTTAAAGACGCGGTGATCGACGAATTCGCCGACAGCTATCTGGCGGGCGCGACCCCTGTGCCGTGTATCCGCTGCAACGAGCGGGTGAAATTCAAGGATCTGCTGGAAACGGCCAAGGATCTTGAGGCCGATTGCATGGCGACGGGCCATTACATCCAGCGCAAGATGGGCGCGCACGGGCCCGAGCTGCACTCGGCCGAAGACGCCAACCGCGATCAAAGCTATTTCCTGTTTTCAACCACGCCCGAACAGCTGGATTATCTGCGCTTTCCGCTGGGCCACCTGCCGTCCAAGGACGCAACGCGCGCGCTGGCATCGAAATTCGGGCTGGTCGTGGCCGACAAGCCGGACAGTCAGGACATCTGTTTCGTGCCCAATGGCGATTACGCATCGGTGATCGAAAAACTGCGCCCCGAAGCGGCCGATCCCGGCGACATCGTGGACACCGACGGCACGGTTCTGGGCCGCATACCGGTGTTGATCCATTACACGATCGGCCAGCGCCGCGGGCTGGGCATCGGCGGTCTGGACGACCCGCTTTATGTGGTGAAGCTGGATGTCGAGAAAAAGCACGTGATCGTCGGCCCGAAAGAAATGCTGGCCACCCGCACCGTGCCGGTGCGCGAGATCAACTGGCTGGGCGATGCGCCGTTGGACAGCCAGCGCGGAATGGCACGTGTCGGTCAAGGTGCGCTCAACCCGCCCGCCGACCGAGGCGATCATTCGCCCGCTGTCGGCCACCGACGGCGCAAGTCGAATTGCTGACGCCGGAAGAAGGCGTATCCCCGGGGCAGGCCTGTGTGTTCTATGAAACCGGCGGCAGCCGGATTTTCGGCGGTGGCTGGATCTGGCGCGGAGAATAGCGCGCCAGTCTGTTGCGCCGGTCCTGAACCCTGCGGTCGCTTAGGGCATCCGGTCAAGGATCGCCTGTGCGGCGCGCAGGCCCGGATCAAGATCACCACGGCCAAGACGCTGCATCGTGATATCCATCGCCTGATGCTGTGCGTCGGGATGATCCAGCACCTGCAGCACGGCCGCCGAAATCAGATCGGGTTTGCAACGTGGCCCCAAAAACTCGGGAACAACACGTGTGTCCGACACCAGATTGACCAGCGTGACCGTATCGACCTTGAGCATGCGGGCAATGATCTGGCGCGAAAGCCAGTTCATATCATAGGCAATGACCATCGGGGTCGCGACCGCGGCCAGTTCCAGCGACACGGTGCCCGATGCAGCCAGTGCAACATCTGCGGCGGCAAAGGCTGCGCGTTTTTCTGACAAGGCACTGTCGGAGTCTGCCGTGCGCGGATCAAGAAGGATGGGATCGCCCGGCCAGTCCGGAACCATAGTCTGCAACAATGGTGCAACCGGAGCAGCGGCCGGAACGACAATGCGCAGATCAGGGCGCGCCGTCGTGATCTGTTGCAAAGCCGCGCGAAAGATCGGGGCCAGCCGCGTCACCTCGCCCCGCCGCGAACCGGGCAGGACCAGAAGACAGGGTGCGGACCCGATACCGGTGCGTTGGCGAAAGGCATCGACTTCGGCCTGTGTTGCGACAGGTTCGGCGACAACAGGATGGCCGACAAAATCACATTCCATCCCGGCGGCCTGCATCAGCGGCGGTTCGAACGGAAACAGGGCCAGCACATGATCGATCATTTCGGCCATCTTGGCCGCCCGCCCCGGACGCCAGGCCCAGACAGTGGGCGCGACATAATGCACGGTGCGGATATCGGGCGCCCCTGCCCGCACGCGGCGCGCGACACGCAGGCTGAAATCGGGGCTATCGATGGTGATCAGAACATCGGGGGTCGTTTCGATCACGGCAGCGGCGGTTTCGTTGATCCGGCGCATCAGGGCGCGGTATCTGGGCAGAACTTCGGCAATGCCCATCACGCTCAGTTCGGACATGTCGAACCGGCTGGATAGCCCCCGTGCCTGCATCAGCGGCCCGCCGATGCCATCAAATTGCACATCCGCGACCCGCGTTTGCAGCCCTTTCATCAGGGCCGCCCCCAGTTTGTCGCCCGACGGTTCGCCAGCAACAATAAAAACGCGCATCACGCACGAACCCAAAGAAACAGACCGGCGGCGTCGCAGGCGCTGATCACGGCATCACAGTCAAGGATCATCACCCCACCGGCCTGCACCACAATGCCGCGCAATCCGGCATCACGCACCGCGCGCACTGTCGCCGGCCCGATTGTCGGCAGATCGGCGCGCCTGTCCTGTCCCGGTTTCGGGGCCTTGAACAAAAGACCGCCTTCGGGATGCGCAGGGCGTGTGCGCAAGCTGGCCAGCATCCAGTCGGTGCCAAACACCGCCTCGACCGCAAGCGCCTGCCCTTGTGCGACAACACAGGCCTGCCCGATATCCGCCTGCGCCATGGCCGAAACGATATCGGCCCCGCGCGCGGCATCGGTTTCATCCTGCGCTGTGGGTTGGACCTGCCCCAATATGCCGGCATCCGGCAACAGCGAGGGGGCAATCTCGTGGGCGGCGCGGATGGTAAAGCCGTGGCTTTCGAAAAGGCCCATCACCGCGCGCAAGGCGCTGTCGTCACCGCTTTGGATTGCGGCGTGCAGAACGGGCACCAGCGGCAGCGTTGCGGCATCAATCGCGGCCGGATCGATCACAGGGCGCGTGATCGCGCCGGCAAAGCAAACCTCTGTTATGCCCTTGGCGGACAACGCCGCCAGAAAAGTGCCCAGTGTTTCAATGCGAAAGACCATGTCCGGTGTCAGGCCATCGGGTTCAAACCCCTGAAGCGCGCATATCATCGGCGGTTGATCTGCTTGTGCCGCCAGAATGCCCGGCAGCATGCCTTGCCCTGCGATCAATGCCAGCATGCGGTCAGCGCGGTGTCAGGAAGGACCGGTCACTGTCGCCAAGGACAAAATCCAGCAGTTCCTGAACATAGGTGTTTTCGTTTGTTTCGGCCAGTTCTGCGGCGCGGGCCTGAAACGTGCCCTGCCCCTGCGCGAGGGTGTGAAAGGCGGCGCGCAATGCCGTGATGTCGGCGCGTGCCACGCCGCGCCGTTTCAACCCGACAAGGTTCAACCCGTCCAGTTCACCGCGTGTTGCCTGAACCAAACCGTAGGGAATGACATCATGCGTGACCATCGTCACCGCGCCGATGATCGCGCCCTGACCGATGCGCACCCATTGGTGTATCCCCGACAGGCCGCCGATGATCACATCATCCCCTATGATGCAATGTCCGGCCACGGCTGCGGAATTGACGACAATCACCCGGTCGCCCACCTGAGCATCATGGGCGATATGACATCCGGCCATAAACAGACCGTCATCGCCAATTTTGGTCACGCCGCCCCCGCCATCGGTGCCTGCGTTCATGGTCACATGTTCGCGGATGCGGTTGCGATCACCGATTTCAAGGCGGCTGGATTCGCCACGGAATTTCAGGTCTTGCGGGATTTCACCGATCACGGAAAACGGAAAGATTACCGTATCATGCCCGATGCGGGTATGGCCGGTAACCACAACGTGGCTTTTGAGCTCGACACCGCTGCCCAGAACGACGTTTGCGCCGACCAGACAGAAGGGCCCGATGATACAGCCCTTGCCGATCACCGCGCCATCTTCGATGATCGCGCTGGGATGTATCTGTGCCATGCGGGTTCTCCTACCCCATGTCCATCATGGCGGTAAAATCGGCTTCGGCGGCCATTTCATCCCCCACGGATGCAACACCGTTGAATTTCCAGACCTTGCCGCCGGGCTTGCCGCGTTTGGTGGTCAGTTTCATGCTGAGCACATCGCCGGGCACAACCTTGCGGCGGAATTTGCAGCTGTCGATGGCCAGAAAATAGACCTTCATTTCCTTGTCGGCCATATCCAGCGCCACCCCGACCATAATCGCGGCCGTCTGTGCCATTGCTTCGACAATGGTGACGCCGGGCATGATCGGCAAACCGGGAAAATGGCCCTGAAAATGGGGTTCGTTCATGGTGACATTCTTGATGCCTGTCGCCGATGACGTGCCATCAATGTCAATCACCTTGTCGATCAGCAGAAACGGATAGCGATGCGGCAGAATGCGCTGGATCAACTGGATATCTGCGCTCAAAAGTTGTGAAGTCATATTGGGTTCCTACCTTCGGATCATCGCTGTGAGATGTGACTAACAAGCGGGCCACAAATGGGCAAGCGTCGCCGCGCCGGACTAATCGTTTGACAGCTGGCTGCCATCGCCGAAAGCGGCGTCCATGCGCTGGATCGCTTCGTCGGTGACATCAATGGCGTTCGCGCTTAGAAACACGCTGCGCCGCTCAAGAATAACTGCGGCCCCGGCATCGCGCATCAGAACCTCAAGCACCGGACCGGCAGCATTGACGAACGTTGTCCGGTCCGCCTCGTTGCGCAGGTTCAAGGCGCGCGCCTTGGCGTCCTGTGTGCGCCGGATGGTCTGAACCTTCTGATCAAAGGCGTCGGCCAAGGCACGGAAGGCTTGCGGGTCCATCTCGGCGCGCTGGTCGGCCAACGCCTTTTCTTCTGCGGTCAGGTCGGCCTCGATCTTGCGGTTTTCGGCCGACAGAATGGCCCCTTCGGATTCAATTTCCGACGCGACACGTTTACCAAAGGCCGATTGCGCAAAGAAGCGATCGGATTCGATGGTCAGGATCGGGCTGACCACCGTCCCAAGGGATTGCGCCTGCACCGGCACAGCCCCCAACACGCCCTGACAGATCAGGACCGTGCCAAGCGCAAAGGCACGCAAGATCCGCATGACCGGATCAGAACCTTGCTGAAATGGTCAGATCGAACTGCTGCTCGTCGTCAAAGCTTTCTTTGACAAGGGCGTTGGAAAAGTTGAACCGTAGCGGCCCAAGCGGTGTTTCCCAGAACAGCGACACACCGACGACATGGCGGAAAGAGCCGCTTTCGCCGACAATGTTGCCACCTGTCAGGTTCACGTCCGACAGATCCCACAGGTTGCCAACGTCATAGAACACGCCGCCCATGATCCCCAGTTCCTCGGGCAGGCCCAGCGGGAATTCCGCCTCGAACCGCGCCACGACAAACAGGTTACCGCCCAGCCCGTCAGACGCGCCCAGCGTTTGATCGCGTGGGCCGATACCACCGGTTTCAAACCCGCGCATTGTGCTTGGGTCCAGCAGGAAACGGTCGGTGACACGGCTGTTGCCGTTCAGAAAGTTCAGCATGCCGCCTTCCAGGGTGGCGCGCAGTGTGACCTCTTCGTTCAGAACCTTGGTTTGCGCGATCGCAGTCGCTTGGGTTCTGACATATTCGTTGTCGCCGCCGATCCCTGCGAAATCCTGACCGAATTCAAACAGGTATCCGGCGTTCGGGTTCAGACCCACGCGGCGTAAATCGTACGAATACACATAACCGATCGAGCTGGTCCATTGTTCGCCAACCCCGATTTCATTGCCGATCACAACACCGTCTTCGCGCGGGGTGCGGCGGTTCATATCGACGCGCTCGGCCTTGTAGTTGAACGCCACCCGTCCGTTGTCACTGACCGGAAAGGACAGTTCAGGACGGAAGATCAGTTTTTCAACATCGTAGCTGGCGTATGAGTTTTCGTTTTCGAAGAAATCGATGGCCACCCCAAGGCTCAGGTCACGGCCCAGCAATGCGGGTTCGGTAAAGCTGAAGCCGTAGCGCTGTGCTTCTTCTGCGGTCGATAGATCAATCCCGAAACGCTGACCCCGCCCCAGAAAGTTGTCTTCGCGAAAGCTGATCAGAATGCCGAAACCGTCCGACGTTGAAAACGACCCACCAAAGTTCAAAGCCCCAGTTGGCAGTTCATCCACATCCACGTCCACAATCACCTGATCGGGGCTGCTGCCTTCGCGGGCTTCCACGTCAGCGTTGGAAAAATAGCCCAAGGCGCGGATGCGTTCCGCGCTTTCGCGGATTTCGCGCGGGTTGAACGGGTCACCTTCAACAATGCGGAACTGGCGGCGCACGACCTGATCAAGCGTAGTGGTGTTGCCTTCGATGTCGATCCGTTCGACAAAAATACGCGGGCCCTTTGACCAGAGCGAATTCCACATCCAGCGTCAGATCACGGTCATTGCGTGTGATGCGCGGATCGATCCGCATGAAATCAACGCCGTTCGCAATGCCCAGACGTTCCATGCGCGCGATCGAGTTTTCGACCAGCGTTGGCGAATAGACAACACCGGGCTTCACTTTCAGGTTGTCCTGATACTCCTGCGCATCCACGCCGGGCATTTCGCTGACTGTTGTGATCTGCCCAAAGCGGAACTGCTGGCCTTCCTGAATGTTGAACACCAGAAAATAACCGTCGCGTTCGCGCGACAGTTCGGCGTTGACACTGTTGATCCGGAAATCGACATAGCCGCGCGACTGATAGAAATCCGTCAGCAGTTGCTTGTCGAATTCGATCCGGTCCTCGATCAATGTGTCCGACCGGATCAGCGCCCGCAGCAGGCCCGCCTGTTTGGTGCCCAGCACCTGACGCAGGCGCCGGTCGCTGTAGGCGCGGTTGCCGACAAAGGTCAGGCGCTCGATCTCGATCGTGTCGCCTTCCAGAATTTCGAACACAAGATCAACGCGGTTGTCACTCAGACGGATGATCTTTGGTGTAACCTTGGCCGCCAGCCGCCCTTCCTGGGCATAGACGCTTGCGATGGCCGCAGCGTCCCGTTCGGCCTGTTCGGGGACGAACACGCGGCGCTGGGTCGAGCCGACGATGGCGCGCAATTCATTATCGCGCACGCGGCTGTTACCTTCAAAGTTGATCTGGTTGATTGTGGGGCGTTCCGTGACCGTAATGACAAGTGTATTTCCGCGCGGATCAAGCTCGACTGTCTCAAAAACGCCACTATCCTCGATCCTCTGGTACACGTCGTTCAGCTCGCCAGCGGTAATTGTCTGGCCCCGCGTGATTCCCGCGTAGGTCAGAATAGCGATGTCTTCGATCCGCTTGTTGCCCTGAATATCGATGTTGGAAAACGTATAGTTCTGTGCATGCGCGTCACGCGTCGACACTGCAAAAGTCATTGCAATTGCACAAAAAACTGCGATCAGTCGTAAATACCACATATAGCCTGCTCTGCCCCGTATTACGCAGGATGTACCCGCCGCGTTCCTCAATCTCATGATCTAGAACCTGTTTTTTTTCGACATCCAATACCAGAGTGGTTACCTTTATTGCCCTCACTTGTCAAAACCGCAGATGCAAAAACGCCGGGCAAAAGCCCGGCGTTGTTTTACCATCACTCGATAGTTTTGTTGCGCGCCTTTACAGGCTGCCCACATACGCTCCGATCATCAGCGCACCAACAAGGGTTGCCAGATATAAAATCCGGTCCCAGTTCAAGTCTACAAGCAGGCTTAGCCCGCGATAACCGCTTTGGAGGGTTTGCATAGCGTTCCCTTTCTTTGCTTCTACGTAAGCAGAAGGTAGCGCCCGATTGTGGCAACAGATTGACGTATTGTGTCAGGATTGGGGCGCAGGGCCGATCAGGGGCAGAAAATGTCGTTCCACAAGGCGAATACCATCAATGTAAGCACCAGAGAAATGCCGATCGCCATCAAAACCCGCAACGCCCCGTCACTGGGCGGTTTGCCTGCAACAGCCTCATAAGCGTAAAACACCAGATGCCCGCCATCCAGCGCCGGGATCGGAAACAGGTTCAGCAACCCCACCGCCGCTGACAATACTGCAATAAACCAGATAAAGTTCTGCGCCCCCTGCGAAGCCATTTCGCCCGACACCTGCGCAATGCCGATCGGGCCGGACATGTTGCAGGTGCTGATTGCGCCTGTGATCATGTGCCACAGCCCGGAAATGGACCCGGACAGGATCATTTCGGTTTGGGTGATCCCGCTCCAAATTGCTGTGCCGATGCCGGGCGTGGTCGTGGCCGGTTCGAATATCATGCCACCCGCAATGCCGATCCGCCAGTTTGTGGCAAATCCGCCGTCGGGCTGTGGTTCGTCCGTGCGTTTGGGCTTTAACGCGAAATCGATGTTCTGGCCGTCGCGCCAGATGTTGAGCAGCAACACCCGCCCGTCGGAGCCTTCGACGGCGTCTTTCAACTGTTCGAATGCATAGATCGGCGCGCCGTCAATTGCAGTGATCACATCACCGGTCTTGATCTCGATATCCATCGCAGCACTTTGCGGCGAAACGCCCACCACCAGTGGCGGCATCAAGAATGGCCCCTGCACCGTGATTTCCTGACCGTCACGGCGCACTTTGTAATCCAGCACCGAGGCGCGCGGCAATTTGGTTTCAAAAGCGTCGAATGCCTCTGCATCCGTGAAATCGGGCACTGGCAAGCCGCCGATTTCAACGATTTGATCGCCGGGCTTCAAATCCTGCACCTGTTCTGGCGGCATGGCGCGCAGTTCACCCACGGCCAAGGGCACAGCCGTCACCCCGTTGGTCAGGGCAAATCCGGTGAACACCAGAATGGACAGGGCAAAGTTGAACGCAGGGCCGGCCGCCACCGTCAGCGTGCGCGCCCAAAGCGGTGCGCCATGCATGGTTTTGCGCAATTCTTCGGGGGGCGTGGCCTCCATCGCCTCGACGTCCTTGCCCGAAGCGGCATTGGCATCGCCCTTGAACTTCACATAACCGCCAAAGGGCAGCAGGGCGAATTGCCATTTGGTGCCGTGTTTGTCGACACGGCTGAACAGGACCGGCCCGAACCCAAGGCTGAACACATCGGCTTCGATCCCGGTCCAGCGGCCGACGATGTAATGGCCGTATTCGTGAATCGCCACAATCACGGACAGCGCCACAACAAAGGCAATCAATGTCCAGATCACGCCGCCGAACTGCGGTATCAGCCCCAAAATATCCAAGTCTTTTTCCTGCTCGCTGCGATGGACGGTTCTACCCGTCCAGGTTTTTCATTACGATATCGGCCTGTTCTCTGGCCAGATGGTCCGTCTGGGCCACGATATCAAGGGTCATCGTGGCATCAATAAGGCCCGGACGCGCGCTCAACTCGTCCAGAACACGCTCGACCACCTCGGCCATTTGCAAGAAACCGATGCGTCCGGCGATGAATGCATCCAGCGCCCGTTCCTTGGCGCCGTTGAACACCGCACCGCTTAATCCGCGCGCTTCCATCACACGCGCGGCCAGCCGCAAGGCCGGATAACGGGCGGCGTCCGGTGTTTTGAACGTCAGTGACCCGATCTGCGCCAGATCCAGCCGGTCCACCGGCAGATTGCGCCGGTCAGGCCAGTGCAGCGCATACCCGATGGCATGGCGCATGTCCGGCGCGCCCAGATGCGCCATCAGGCCGCCATCCTTGAACGCGACAACGGCATGGATGATCTGTTCGGGCTGGATCAGCACCTTGATCTGGTCCGGCTCAAGATCGAAAAGTTCCCTTGCTTCAATGACTTCCAGAGACTTATTGAACATCGTCGCGCTGTCGATCGTGATGCGCTGGCCCATCGCGAAATTCGGATGGGTCGAGGCCTGCGCAACCGTCGCCTGCGCCAGATCATCCAGCGGCCAATCCCGAAACGCCCCGCCCGATGATGTGATCGTGACGGTTTCAACCGCGCTGATATCTTCGCCGACAAGGGCCTGAAATACGGCTGAATGTTCGCTGTCGACAGGGATCAGACGCCCGCCGTTCTTGTGGGCCGTGTCCAGCATCAAAGCGCCCGCACAGACCAGCGATTCCTTGTTGGCCAGCGCCAGCGTGCTGCCCTGTTTGAGCGCGGTCAGACCCGGTGCAAGGCCGGCCGCCCCGACAATGGCCGACATGATCCAGTCTGCGGGGCGCGCGGCGGCTTCGGTCAGGGCGGTGGGACCGGCGGCGGCGTGCACATCACTGCCCGCAAGGGCCGCGCGTAAATCTTCCAGCCGGTCTGGATCGGCCGTTACGGCCACTTGCGCGCGCAAGTCTTTCGCATCCTGCGCCAGTTGCGCGATATTCTGATCGCCCGTCAGGGCCACAACATCATATTCGTCGCGCGCCCGCCGGATCAGTTCAATCGTATTCTGCCCGACTGATCCTGTGGCCCCCAACACCGAAACCTGCCGCATCAGACCAGCCCCGGCGGAAAGCCGATGAATTGCATCAGAACCAGCAAAAAGACAGAGGCGCCCAGCATCCCGTCAAAGCGGTCCAACAGGCCGCCATGCCCGGGGATCAGGCTGCTGCTGTCTTTGACGCCCATTTTCCGCTTGATGAAACTTTCCGCGATATCGCCCAGTTGCGAGGCAAAGGCCACAACCATCGAAATGACAACAAGGCCAAGACCGGTATCGGTATAGAGCGCAAAGATGATACCGATGACCCCTGCCCCGACCCAGCCTGCGCTGGTGCCAGACCATGTTTTTTTCGGGCTGATGCTTGGCCAGAACTTTGGCCCGCCGATCATGCGGCCTGCAAAATATCCTGCAATATCAGTGATCACTACCACCAGAACCAGCCATAACATCCAGATGAACCCAAGATCGTCACGCACCGACATCATGCCGTATCCGGCCAGCAGCACCAGCGCCGTAAAGACAAGGTAGATCGTTTTGTTTTGTTTCAACTGGCCAAAGCCCACAAGCGCGGGGGCAATCAGGACCGGAAGCGCGAATATTGCCGGAAGATAGATCGCCAGCAAAACGGCAGCCCCTGCCAATGCCCCGAGTTGCAGGGCAATCTGGCGCGTTGCGGGGCTCAGCATCAGGACCAGTTCCCACACCATGGCGCCGCAGACCAGTGCAACAAAAACATGGAACACGTCCTGCCCCATCCAGACCGCCCACAGCCCGACAACGACCATCACCGCGCCCGAAACCACGCGCGTGGACAGATCAGACCAACGTCCGGGATCGGAAGAACCGGGCGTCGTCATGCAGGAACGGTGCCAAACCGGCGGTCGCGCCGCCCGTAGGACAAACACAGTTCACGAAACAGATCGGCCGTGAAATCGGGCCAGAGCGTTTCAATGAATTCGTATTCGGCATAGGCCGATTGCCACAGCAAAAAGTTGGAAATCCGCGCCTCTCCGCTGGTGCGGATCACCAGATCGGGGTCGGGCAAGACATAGGTATCAAGGTATTTGGGCAGGGTTTCTTCGTTCACATCCGCAGGTTTCAAGCGCCCGTCCGCCACATCCTGCGCCAGCCGTTTGGTGGCGCGCGCCACTTCATCGCGGCTGCCGTAATTGATGGCGATGGTCAGATGTACCAGATCATTGTCTGCTGTCAGCAATTCCAGTTCGTCCATCAGCGCGACCAGCTTTTCGTCCAGCCGCACCCGATCCCCGATAAACCTGACCCGCACGTTTTCCTTTTGCAGGGCGCGGGCCTCTTTCGCGATGTAGCGGCGAAACAGGTTCATCAGGCCGGAAACCTCGACCTGGGTGCGTTTCCAGTTTTCTGTCGAGAACGCGAAAATGGTGACGTATTTCACCCCGAGTTCCGGGCAGGCGTTGACCACCTCGCGCACGCGTTTCGCGCCGGCGTGGTGTCCGAACAGGCGGGGCCGACCGCGCGCTTGCGCCCAACGTCCATTGCCATCCATGATAATCGCCACATGCTTTGGCCCGTTGGGACAAGGCGCTTTGGCTTTGGTATGTGGATCTTTGGGCATACCTGCGGGTCAGACCTGCATAATTTCGGCTTGTTTCGTTTCCAGCGACGTATCGACAGCCGCGATAAACCTGTCTGTCAGGCTTTGAACTTCGCCTTCCCAGATTTTCTGGTCATCTTCCGACATCCCCGCAGCCTTGGCCTTTTTGATCTGGTCCATGCCGTCGCGGCGCACATTGCGCACGGCAATCCGCGCGCTTTCGGCGTATTGCGCCGCCACTTTGGACAATTGCGCGCGCCGTTCCTCGTTCAGTTCCGGAATGGGCAGCATGATGATGGTACCGTTCAGTTGCGGATTGATCCCCAGCCCGCTTTCACGGATGGCTTTTTCCACCTTGCCGACCATCGCCTTGTCCCAGACGTTGATGGTGACCATGCGCGGTTCGGGTACGTTGACGGTGCCGACCTGATTGATCGGGGTCTTCTGGCCATAGGCCTCCACCATCACCGGTTCCAGCATCGACGCACTTGCGCGCCCGGTGCGCAATGACGCGAATTCCGTGCGCAGTGCTGCCATCGCGCCGTCCATGCGCCGTTCAAGATCATCTGTATCAATGTCGATATCGTCTGACATGTCCCTGCTTTCCTTCTTGGCTCTTTGGGCCGCTTGATCGCTCTATACCGTTATCCCTGCACTTTTGTATAGGTGCCGCGGCCCGCAAGAATACCGCGAAAACCGCCCGGTTCGTCCAGAGAAAATACGATGATGGGCAAATTGTTGTCCCGCGCCAAGGCGATGGCGCTGGCATCCATGACGCCCAGACGTTTGGCCAGCACGTCATCATAGCTGACGACATCATAGCGCACGGCATCATCAAACTTGTTGGGGTCCTTGTCGTAAACGCCATCCACCTTGGTGCCTTTGAAAATCGCCTGACAGGCCATTTCATTGGCGCGCAGCGTGGCGGCGGTGTCCGTGGTGAAATAGGGATTGCCGGTTCCGGCGGCGAAAATACACACGCGTTTCTTTTCCAGATGGCGCACCGCGCGGCGGCGGATATAGGGCTCGGCCACTTCGTTCATCGTGATCGCGCTGATCACGCGGGTGTGCACGCCCAGTTCCTCTAGCGCGGACTGCATCGCCAGCGCGTTCATTACGGTGGCCAGCATGCCCATATAATCGGCGGTTGTGCGTTCCATGCCCTGCGCGCTGCCCTGCAAGCCGCGAAAGATGTTGCCGCCCCCGATCACCATACAAATCTCGACGCCCAGATCGTGCACCGATTTCACCTCTTGGGCGATGCGTTGCACCGTGGGCGGGTGCAGGCCGAACCCCTGATCGCCCATCAGCGCCTCGCCCGAGATTTTCAGCATGACCCGTTGATAGGTGGTGTCTTTGGTGTCGGGGGATTGGTCGGTCATGTTGCGCTCCGCTGCGGCAAGGGGCTAGGTTGCGCGCAAAATGTCGGAAAACCAAGGCAGGTTCAATGCGTCAACCGAAGGACATGGCAAAACTGTTCCAATCCGGCGCGTATTTTCCGGCGCAGGGCGGTGTTTTTTGAACAGTCTTCCCCACATTGCCGCCAAAACACCGGTTTTGATTGCAGGTGCCACGGCATCGGGCAAATCGGGGCTGGCCTTGCGGATCGCGCGCGAACAGGGCGGGATCATCGTGAACGCCGATGCCAGTCAGGTGTTCGACTGCTGGCGTGTGGTAACAGCGCGCCCGTCGCAAGACGAAGAATCACAGGCCCCGCATCGCCTTTACGGACATGTGCCGTTTGATACGCCCTATTCTGCAGGTCACTGGCTGCGGGATATTGAACCGCTTTTGCAGGGGCCGGACCGGTTGATTATCGTTGGCGGCACGGGGCTGAATTTTCTCGCGCTGACCGAAGGGCTGGCCGATATTCCTGCAACCCCGCCCGAGGTGCGGGCGCACGGCAATGCGCTGGCGTTATCCGAATTGCTGGCGCAAACCGATCCGGACACTTTGCAACGCCTCGATCAGGCCAACCGTGCCCGCGTACAGCGCGCGTGGGAGGTTCAGACCGCAACCGGCCGCCCGCTGCATGTTTGGCAGGACGACACCGGACCGCCGCTGTTGCCACTGTCAAAGACAGTTCCGATTGTTGTGGACCGCCCGAAACCGGATCTGGATGCGCGTATTGCAGCGCGGTTTGACCAGATGATTGCGGGTGGCGCGCTGGACGAAGTGCGCAGGATGCTGCCGGTCTATGACCCCGCCCTGCCCGCGTTCAAGGCCATTGGCGTGCCTGAACTGGTCGCGTACCTGACGCAGGATATCACGCTGGAAGACGCCCGCGACAAGGCGGTGATTGCCACACGTCGCTTTGCCAAACGCCAGCGCACCTGGATGCGTTCGCGGATGCAGAGCTGGACATGGGTTGATCCGGAAAACTTGTGAAAATCAAACCTGATTGGCGATTTATGAATAGAATTTTGCGCCAATCTTGATATATCAGCAAATATGTCAGGTTTGTCCAAAGATCCGTTTGCCGCGCCCGATCGTGTGGAATTGCGTACTTTGGCGCAGCTTGCGCAGCGTGGTGAATGGCAACTTGATCTGTTGCATGACCGGTCGCACCATCTGATCATCTGGATCACCCGTGGTCAGGGGCTTGCCCTGCTGGATGGGGTGCGGCGCGGGATGGGCACGCATAACGTCCTGTTCGTGCCCGCCGGAACGACACTGGCACTGGAACTTGGGCGTCCCGGTTTCGGGCAGGCCCTTGTGATCCCGGATGCCACAGAATTGCGCCTGCCCGGACAGGCGCACCATTTGCGGATCAGGGATGTGACCGCCCAGACCGAACTTACCGCGCTGTTCGAAGGGCTGCACCGCGAACAAAGCAATGCCCGACCGTTACTGTCCGAAGCGATGGAGGCACAGACTGCGCTGGTGTCTGTTTGGTTGCGCCGTCAACTGGCGCTGGATGAACATACGCCCAAGCCGCTGAATGCAGCCAACCGCCTGTCGCGGGCCATGTGCCGCCGCATCGCACAAGAGTTTCGCAGCGGCGCGCCGATGGCGGATTATGCCAGTGCTTTGGGGGTAACGCCAACCCATCTGACACGGGCGTGCAAGGCAAGCACAGGCAAAACGGCGGCCGATCTTCTGACAGACCGCACCCTGTACGAGGCCCGCCACTTACTGGCGTTTTCGGATGTGCAGGTGCAGGATATCGCGCGGTATCTGGGGTTTGGATCGGCGGCCTATTTCACGCGGTTCATGCAACACCACACCAAACGCAGCCCCACCGAATTGCGCAAGCTGAAACCGGCCAAGGGCAACGCGCCAAGCGCCGGAACGCTGCGCGGATAGCCGCATTTTCCGGCCAAAAGGTTGACGTAAGGCGAATTGTCGGCATCACTATGCGGTTCAGATGCGTTTTGCATTCCGATGAATGTGCCGCGCACAAAAAAATAATCGAAAACCGATCAGGGAGCTCGCGACGACATGACATTGGAAAACGCACCGACATGCGAAAACGTTCATCCCGCTGCAAAAATGTATGCGGAAGAATTCAAGCAGGGAAAGCTGAGCAGGCGCGAGTTTCTGACACGCGCAACATCGATGGGGCTGACGGCCGCTGCGGCCTACGGTTTGGTTGGCATCGCGCAGCCTGTGCAGGCAGCCGCACATAAACAGGCAGGTGGAACGTTGCGTGTGCAGATCAGTGTGCGCGCCCTGAAACAGCCGCGCGTCTATGACTGGTCCGAACATGGCAATCAAACGCGCGGTACGCTGGAGTATCTGGTCGAATACAACAATGACGGAACATTCCGTGGCATGTTGCTTGAAAGCTGGGAAGTGAATGAGGATGCAACCGTGTACACGTTGAACATCCGCCCCGGTGTCACATGGAGCAATGGCGACCCGCTGACTGCCGCGGATGTGGCGCGCAACGTCGAAGGCTGGTGTGACAAATCCGTCGAAGGCAACTCCATGGCGGGGCGGATGGCCACGCTGGTGGATGAAGCGACGGGCCAGATTGCGGATGGCGTGATCGAGATTGTCGATGACACCACCCTGAAACTGAACCTGCCGAAACCGGATATTTCCCTGATCGCCAGTTTTTCCGATTACCCGTCGGCGATCACACATGCGTCGTTTCAGGACAATGATTATACGCAGAACATCGGCACTGGCCCTTATCGGATCACCGAATTGGAAGTGGGCGTAAAATGCACGCTTGAACGTATCGCGGATCACACATGGTGGGGCACCGACGTCTATGGCGGCCCCTATCTGGATCGTATCGAATACATTGATTTCGGAACCGACCCCGCCGCCTGGATCAGCGCGATCGAAGCGGAAGAGGTTGATATGCTGCACGAAACCGTGGGCGAATTCATCGAAGTGCTGGATGGCATGGGCATGGTGAAATCCGAAGTGGTCACAGCGGGTACGATCGTGATCCGGCCCAACCAGAAGGCCGAAGTCAACGGCATGAAACCCTATGCGGACAAACGTGTGCGCAAGGCGATCCAGATGGCCGTGAACAACGAGATTTGTCTGGAACTTGGCTATTCCGGACTGGGCACGCCTGCCGAAAACCACCACGTTGCGCCGGTACATCCCGAATACGCGAAACTGCCCCCGTTAAAGCATGATCCCGAAGGCGCGCGCGCGCTGATGGAAGAGGCGGGCATGATGGATTTCGAACATGAAATCCTGTCGATCGATGATGACTGGCGCAAGAACACGACCGATGCGGTGGCCGCCCAGTTGCGCGATGCGGGCTTTAACGTGAAACGGACCATTCTGCCCGGCTCCACGTTTTGGAATGACTGGGTGAACTATCCGTTCAGTTCAACCAACTGGAACCATCGCCCCTTGGGTGTCCAGATTCATGCGCTGGCCTATAAATCAGGCGAGGCGTGGAACGAATTCGGCTGGGAAAACGCCGAATTCGATGGGTTGTTGCAAGAGGCATTGGCCATTGCCGATGCCGACAAACGGCGCGAGGTCATGGCCAAGATGGAAACGCTGATTCAGGATGAAGGCGTTACGGTCCAACCGTTCTGGCGCTCTGTGTTCCGGCATTTCCGCGAAGGCGTTGTGGATGCAGACATGCATATCGCGTTCGAACACCACCATTACAAATGGGGCTTGGCGGCGTGAGCTGACCGTTTCCGCAGAAGGTGCGTGCCGATCAGGCGCGCACCACCCCACGTCAGTGGCACCGCGAAATTCGTCCGTGATCGGATGTTCCAAAAAGATGAACGCGAGTTTCCAAAAAGCTAAATTGCCTGTTTTCGACGAAAGATATGTCGTTTTTGTGACACCAAATGGTGAAACCAAACATTGACGTCGCGGCTGTTCTGGTGCCGAATGCGTGATGAAGGGGTGTGTGTGGAGAGATAGGTAAATCTGTCCTCGATACAATAAAAACAGTTTTCACTTCTTTTAAATGTGATGTGTCTCAGGGAGAAAAAGATGACGCAACCTATCCACGAAACAAAAATCCATCCGGCGGCAGAAATGTACGCGCGTGAGGAAAAGGCCGGTCTGATGGACCGCCGCGAATTCCTGACCCGTGCGACTGCTCTGGGTGTCAGCACCGCAACAGCTTATGGTATGTTGGGTCTGCAAGCACCGGCCAAGGCCGCTGCACATATCCAGCGCGGCGGCACGGTTCGCATGCTGATGGAAGTCCGCGCGCAAAAAGACCCGCGCACATTCGACTGGAACCAGATCGCATATGTCGTCAACGGCACGCATCGAATATCTGGTTGAATACAACAATGACGGATCGTTCCGCGGCATGTTGCTGGAAGGCTGGGAAGTCAACGACGACGCGACCGTTTATACGCTGAATGTGCGCAAAGGCGTGAAATGGAACAACGGCGATGATTTCACCGCCGAAGATGTTGCATTCAACATCGAACGCTGGTGCGATTCCGCCGCCGAAGGCAACTCCATGGCGGCGCGTATGGCGGCCCTGGTCGACAGCGAAACCGGCAAGGCCACCGCAGGCGCGATCGAGGTCAAGGACAGCCACACCGTTGTTCTGAACCTGCATTCGTCCGACATCACCCTGATCCCGGGCATGGCGGATTACCCTGCCCCGATCGTGCACCCGTCTTATGATCCGGCTGCCGATGTCGACCGAACTGGTCGGAACCGGCCCGATGAAAGTGGTCGAAAACGAAGTTGGCGTGAAAGCCGTCATCGAAAAATCCGGCCATCCGTGGTGGGGCGACGAAGTCTTTGAAGAAGGCGGGTTCTATCTCGACCGCATCGAATTCATCGACTACGGCACCGATCCGGCGGCCTGGGTTGCAGCGGTTGAATCCGACGAGGTCGACGTGATCTACGAAACCACCGGTGATTTCGTCGACATCATGGACGGTCTTGGCATGGCCAAAGCGAAGTCGTGTCGGGATCGACCATCGTGATCCGCCCCAACCAGCTTGCCGAAGTCGACGGCATCAAACCCTATGCCGACAAACGCGTGCGCCAGGCCATCCAGATGGCTGTTGACAACGCTGTCTGTCTGGAACTGGGCGTGTCCGGTCTGGGTATTCCTGCGGACAACCACCATGTCGGCCCGATCCACCCGGAATGGGATCCAGCCGTGAAACGTGGCCCGATTGATCCGGCAGCGGCCAAGGCCATGCTGGACGAAGCCGGATTTGGCGATTTCGAAATGGAAATCCATTCGATCGACGATGACTGGCGCAAGAACACCACTGACGCGGTTGCCGCCCAGTTGCGCGACGCCGGTTTCAACGTCAAACGTACGGTTCTGCCCGGATCGACCTTCTGGAACGACTGGACGAAATATCCGTTCAGCTCGACCAACTGGAACCACCGTCCGCTGGGCGCCCAGATTCTGGCCCTGGCCTACCGCTCGGGCGAGGCATGGAACGAAAGCGGCTTTGCAAATGCCGAATTCGACGCCCTGCTGGCACAAGCCAACGCGATCGCCGATGCCGACAAGCGCCGCGTGCTGATGGGCAAATTGCAGGCGATCATGGTGGAAGAAGGCGTGACGATCCAGCCCTACTGGCGGTCGATCTATCGTCACCACAAGGAAAGCATTGTAGGTGCCGAACAGCACATTGCGTATCTGTCGCAATACTACAAATGGCATATCGCCGCTTAAACGACCCGGCCGTGCCCCGTAAAGGGGCGCGGCCTTTTCGCAACGGCGCCCGGTTAAGGGCGCTGAAAAACGGACGGGCACGAAAAGGCCCGCCTTAGCCTGACCAACAGGGGCTCTCATGGGACTGTTCATCCTACGGCGTTTAGGCGTGATGATCCTGACGGCGCTCTGCCTGACGTTCATCGTCTTCTTTCTGACCAACCTGTATCCGAACCTTGAAAAACTGGCCAAAACCCAAGGCAACTTCCGCATGTCGGACGAAGCCGTGGCAAGCTGGCTGGGCAATCGCGGGTATCTGCAGCCCACTGCCGATGCAAATACGGCCAATGGCTGGGTGTCGTGCCCGGCTGGACGCACACAGACCGAAGACGGGGTCGAAACCGGCCGCTGCTTTGGCAGTGACGTCCCGGCCGAGGATCGCGCGACGCTTCTGCGGCATCCTGCAAGGGCGATTGGGGCTATTCCACGGTGTTCAAGGATGACGTGTCCACGATCATTGCAACGCGGCTGGGCCTGACGGGCAAGCTGATGTTCTGGGTGATGGTGCTGATGGTGCCGTCGGCGCTGATGATCGGCGTGCTGGCCGGGATGCGCGAGGGATCGAAGACCGACCGGACCCTGTCGACCTTTTCCATCACCACCACCGCGACGCCGGAATATGTGTCGGGCGTGATCTTTATCGCGGTCTTTGCCTCCTCCGCCGTTGGATTGAAGTGGTTCAAGGGCACCGCGACATCGGCGATGGAAAGCGCGAATTTCGAGAACTTCTTCCTGCCGGTGCTGACCATCGCGCTTTACGGCATGGGCTATATCGCGCGGATGACGCGCGCCTCCATGACCGAGGTGATGACGGCGCAATATATCCGCACCGCGCGGCTGAAGGGCGTGTCAGTTTCCCAACATCGTGATGAAACACGCCCTGCGCAACGCGCTGATCGCCCCGTTCACGGTGATCATGCTGCAATTCCCGTGGCTGCTGAACGGCGTGGTGATCGTCGAGACCCTGTTCAACTACAAGGGCTTTGGCTGGGTGCTGGTGCAGGCGGCCGGCAACAATGACATCGAACTGCTGCTGGCGGTCTCGGTGGTCTCGGTCGTCGTGGTTCTGGTGACGCAGCTGATATCGGATATCGGCTATGTCTTCCTCAACCCACGCATCCGCATTTCTTAAGGGGGGCCGAGATTATGGAACCACTTTCCTGGGGCGAGATTATCATCCGCATCCTCTATCAGTTCACGCCGGTCTGGATTTCGCTGACGGTTCTGTATTCCGCTGTCGATCGCCTTCAAACGCAAGCTGGGGCTTTATGGCAAGCTGTTTGACAGCCCGATCGGCATGATCGGCTTTGGCGCTGGTGATGTTCTGGGTGTTCACCGGCATCTTCGGATCGCTTGATCTGATCATCACCCATGACCCGCTGAACCAAGTCTCCGGCATGAAGAACAAGGTGCCCGGCACGCCGCTGGCCGGTGCCGCGGAAGGCGAATATGCCTATTACCTGCTGGGCGGCGACAACCTGGCGCGCGACGTGTTCAGCCGGATGGTCAAAGGCGCGTGGGTCGTGGTGCAGATCGCGCCGCTGGCCACGCTGTTTGCCTTTATGGTCGGCATCACGCTGGGCCTGCCGGCGGGCTATTACGGCGGGCGTCTGGACACGTTCCTGTCGTTCCTGGCCAACCTGATCCTCGCCTTTCCGGTGATCCTGCTGTTCTACCTGCTGGTCACGCCGGAGATCGTGGACACGGGCATCCCGAACTTATATGGCGGTGGTCCTGTTCATCTTCCCGCTGGTCTTTGTCGGCATCCTGCTGAACTCGCGCTATTACACCCAGCCGAATTTCCGCACACCGCTGTTGATCGGGGTGCTGGGGGCGATGGCGTGGGTTTACCTGTCGCTGATTTCCGAAGTCGGCATCGATCATCTATCTGCTGCCCGGATTTCTGGACCTGTTTGATGTGCCCGGCGGTATCCTTGTGGTGTTCGTGTCGGTGGTGTTCGTGAACTCGCCCACCGTGTTCCGGATCGTGCGCGGTCTGGCGATGGACATCAAGACCCGCGACTATGTGGCCGCCGCCCAGACCCGCGGCGAAGGCCCGTGGTACATCATGCTGTGGGAAATCCTGCCCAACGCGCGCGGGCCGCTGATCGTCGATTTCTGCCTGCGCATCGGCTATACCACGATCCTTCTGGGCACCTTGGGCTTCTTCGGCCTTGGCCTGCCACCGGAAAGCCCGGACTGGGGCACGCACGATCAACGAGGGCCGCAAGCTGTTGTCGATCTATCTGCACCCTGCCCTGCCACCGGCGCTTGCGCTGATGAGCCTGGTGCTGGGCCTGAACCTGCTGGCCGACGGCCTGCGCGAAGAAAGCCTGAAGGACTGACATAACGCGGGACCGGGGCCAGCCCCCGGACCCGCGGAGTTTATTGACAAAGAAGATCAGGGCGCTGCCCGCGTGATCTCAACTTCCAACAGGAGGACAGCCAGATGGCAAAAGCAGAATATGACGGGCCCATTCTCGAGATCGACAACCTGTCGATTTCGTTCTTCACCCGCTTGCGCGAAATTCCCGGCCGTGATGGATTTTTCCGCCAAGGTGCATGCCCGGCGAGGCGGTGGGGCTGGTCGGGCGAATCCGGCTGCGGCAAATCCACCGTTGCGCTGGGCGTGATGCAGGATCTGGGCAAGAACGGGCGGGTTGTCGGCGGATCGATCAAGTTCAAGGGCCGTGATCTGGGCGCGATGAGCGACGAGGAATTGCGCGATATTCGCGGCTCTGAAATCGCGATGATCTATCAGGAGCCGATGGCGTCGCTGAACCCGGCGATGAAAATCGGCAAGCAGTTGATGGAAGTGCCGATGATCCATCAGGGCATGAACGAAAAAGACGCCTATGACGCGCGCGTTGCAGGTGGTCACGGACGTGAAACTGCCCGATCCTGAGCGCATTCTGAATTCCTATCCGCACCAGTTGTCGGGCGGCCAGCAACAGCGCATCGTGATCGCCATGGCGCTGATGTCAGAACCGTCGCTGCTGATTCTGGATGAACCGACCACGGCGCTTGACGTGACGGTCGAGGCGGCCGTTGTCGAACTGGTCAAGGATCTGGGCAAGAAATACGGCACCTCGATGCTGTTCATCAGCCACAACCTCGGTCTGGTTCTGGAAACCTGCGACCGGATTTGCGTGATGTATTCGGGCGAGGCGGTGGAACGGGGCAGTATCGAAGACGTGTTCGACAAGATGCAGCACCCCTATACGCAGGCGCTGTTCCGGTCGATCCCGCTGCCGGGGGCGGACAAGAACTGCGCGCCCGCTGGTTGCCATTCCGGGCAACTTCCCCCTGCCCCATGAACGGCCCAACGGGCTGCAACTTTGGCCCGCGCTGCGACTATTTCGAAGCGGGGCGCTGCGATCAGGGCACGATCATGATGGAGCGACGTACCGGGCAATGAACGCCATGCCATCGCGCTGTCTGAAGTTCAAGGAGATCGACTGGAACGCGCCGATGCGAGTTGGCCGAGAACAAGGAAAAAGGCGAGATCGGCGAGGTGGTTCTGAAGATGGACAACCTCAAGAAATATTACGAGGTGGCGGCCAGCGCCCTGTTCGGCGGCGGCGAAAAGAAGGTGGTCAAGGCCAACGAAACGCTCAGTTTCGAGGCGCGCGAATCCGAAACGCTGGCCATTGTGGGCGAATCCGGGCTGCGGCAAATCCACCTTTGCCAAGGTGCTGATGGGGCTGGAAACCGCGACCGACGGCCAGATCCTGCTGGACAATCAAGCAATATCGAACAAACCCCGATCGAACAGCGCGACACCAAGACCGTTGCCGACATCCAGATGGTGTTCCAGAACCCGTTCGACACGCTGAACCCGTCGATGACGGTGGGGCGCCAGATCATCCGGGCGCTGGAAATTTTCGGCATCGGCAACGAACGAGGCCGAACGCGAGCAGCGGATGCTGGAACTGCTGGATCTGGTGAAACTGCCCCGCGCCTTTGCCGACCGGATGCCGCGGCAATTGTCGGGCGGTCAGAAACAGCGGGTCGGCATCGCGCGGGCCTTTGCGGGCGGTGCGCGGATCGTGGTGGCGGACGAACCGGTCTCGGCGCTGGATGTGTCGGTGCAGGCGGCGGTGACCGATCTGCTGATGGAAATCCAGCGCGAAGAGAAAACCACGCTGCTGTTCATCAGCCATGACCTGTCGATCGTGCGCTATCTCAGCGACCGGGTGATGGTGATGTATCTGGGCCATGTGGTGGAACTGGGCACCACCGATCAGGTGTTCAGCCCGCCCTATCACCCCTATACCGAGGCGCTGCTGTCCGCGGTGCCGATTGCCGACACCAAGGTCAAGAAAAAGCATATCGTGCTGGAAGGCGATATTCCGTCGGCGATGAACCCGCCGCCGGGCTGCCCGTTCCAGACGCGCTGCCGCTGGAAATCGCAGGTTCCGGGCGGCCTATGTGAAAAAGAAGTGCCGCCGGTGCGCGTATTGGCCGGCAATCATCAGATCAAATGCCATCTGAGCGATGAAAAGTTCGCCGAAATGGAACCGGTGATCGAAATCGCTGCCGAATAGACACTGGCCTGTGTCGCATACTAAAAGGGCGGCCCCCTGCGGGACCGCCCTTCTTGCTGAATGACTGAACGTGTCCCGACGGATCAGACAAACAGCGAAGCGATGACGGCGATGCAGTAAGTCATCGAAAAGAAGAAAAAGCCCGGTTTGGTTTGGCGCATAAACAGCGAAATCAACAGCATGGGCAGGGTCAGAACCACACCTGTAGACCCGACAAGCCCGAAGGATTCGGCCAGTACCGTGCCCGGCCCCCAGGGCGATCCGGCCTGAACCGAACCCAGATTGAGGATCGCAACCAGCAGACCAAAGGCAAGGCCGACACCGCTGGGCACGAAATACTGACCGCTGGCTGCGCCATCCTTGGCGCGCAGCTTGGCGGCCCGTGGATTCTTTGCAAAAGCAGTAATTGCGTGGCTTTTGCCGCGCATGGGCGTGCGTTGTGCCCTCATGCGCTCTGCATTGGCCTGATTGATCCGGTTGATCCGATCATGAAATTCTGTCGAGGCCATCTTCGTTGCTCCGCTGGGTGTTGATGTCTTGAATACAGGTTTGGCGGACAAAAATGGCTGCAATAGGGCCGGGATTTGAAATGGTTAAGGTATCCAACAGCGCCCTTGCCGCAATCCGGACACAACCAGCGCGTGCAGATCTATTTAAGGCATTGATTTTAAATATTAGTTGTAAAGATGGCCGGGATTTGGCCTAGCTGCCCCAGATTATTTTCACGTAATCGCGGGTTTCTTTGTAAGGCGGCACGCCGCCGTGTTTCTTCACCGCCTGCGGGCCGGCGTTATAGGCCGCAAGCGCCAGACGCCACGATCCGAATTCGCGGTACTGTTCATAAAGATAGCGTGCACCGCCATCCAGATTTTCATAGGGGTCTGACGGGTCCACACGCAACATGCGCGCGGTTTGCGGCATCAGCTGCGCCAGACCAAACGCGCCTTTGTGGGATTTCGCGCGCGGGTTCCAGTTGCTTTCCTGCTGGACCAATCGCACAAACAGGTCTTCGGGCACATTGTTGCGCCGCGCCGCGTCGCGCGCCATCGTCAGATATTTGCCTTTGTATTTTCCGTCATATCCCAGCGTGCCCCATTTGGTCGGGGTGTTCACGGTAGGCGGCTGCAGACGAACGGAGTTATTGTATTGTTTGGCCGCGCGCGAATCCAGAATTCTGGTTTGTGAACTGAACAGGGCCGCACGGTTCTTTGACGAAAAAACATCCGCCTCTGCCGCCGTTCCACCCAACATGGCCATAATCATACAGGCCGATACTTGTCTGCGCATACGGTTTTCCCAGCACCATTCCCTGCGCGCACTATAGAGGTTTTGTCCGGTTTCGCCAGTCCAAGCGCGCGCATCGGCATTTTGTCGGCGTTAACCGTGTTTAAACCATGTTGCAGGAAGTGTAACGTCGCCAAAGAAACGGCATGACAGATTCGAAACGTCATGCGCAACAAGACCTAGCGGGGGCAACACGACATGGCCGGATCGGTTAACAAAGTCATTCTTATCGGCAATCTGGGGCGTGATCCCGAAGTGCGGACATTCCAGAACGGCGGCAAGGTGTGCAACCTGCGCATTGCCACGTCCGAAACCTGGAAAGACAAGAACACCGGAGAACGGAAAGAGCGGACAGAATGGCATTCTGTGGCGATTTTTAACGAAGGCCTGGTGCGTATCGCCGAGCAATATCTGAAAAAAGGGTCCAAGGTCTATATCGAGGGCCAGTTGCAAACCCGCAAATGGCAGGACCAGTCCGGTCAGGATAAATATTCTACCGAAGTGGTGCTGCAAGGCTTTGGTGGCACGTTGACCATGCTGGACGGCCGCGATGGCGGCGGCGGCGGTGGTGGTGGTTATGGCGGTGGTCAGGGGGGCGGCTATGACAGTGGCCCGCAAGACAGCGGCTATGGCAGTGGATCACAGGGCGGATCGCAGGGCGGCGGATCATCCTCGCGCGATCTGGATGACGAAATCCCGTTCTAAAAGGCGTTGCGCAGTCGGCGCGTTGTGCATGCGACGCGCCCCTGCCCCGATGCCTAGGTGCGCAGGGCCAGCGCGTCGCTCAACACATCCAGAACCGTTGATGCCGGTACATCGCCGGTGACAAAGGCCTGACCGATGCCGCGCGCAAGGACAAAGCGCAACTGGCCATCCACGACCTTTTTGTCCTGTCCCATCAAGCCCAGCAACGTGGCGGCATCCGGCAAATCACCGGAGATGTCGGCCAGATCGGTTTTCATCCCCATATTGCGCAGGTGGGCACGCACGCGGCTTGGGTCTTCTTGCGCGCACAGCCCCAAACGGGCCGACAATTCAAATGCAAGCGCACAGCCAATGGCAACGCCTTCACCATGCAGCAGGCGGTTTCCATATCCTGTTGCAGCCTCAAGCGCGTGACAAAAGGTATGCCCGAGGTTCAGCAAGGCACGATCGCCCTGTTCGGTTTCATCGCGCACAACAATATCGGCCTTCATCTGTACCGAATGGCGCACGGCTTCGATGCGGGTTGCCTGATCACCTGCCGCTGAGCGCAGCGCCGTTTTGTTCCAGCCATTCGAAAAACGCCGCATCGCCCAGCAGGCCGTATTTGACCACTTCGCCATAGCCCGCCAGAAAATCGCGCGCGTGCAATGTGCCCAAGACATCGATATCGGCCAGAACCATGCTGGGCTGGTGGAATGCGCCAATCAGGTTCTTGCCCTGCGTTGCGTTGATGCCGGTTTTGCCGCCCACAGAACTGTCGACCTGCGCCAGAAGGGATGTGGGGATTTGTACAAACCGCACGCCACGGCGCAGGACCGCGGCCGCGAACCCCGCCAGATCACCGATCACCCCGCCGCCAAACGCCACCACAACGTCCGAGCGTTCGACCTTTTGATCCAGCAGCCATTCCACACTTTGTGTCAGGTGCGCCCAGCTTTTCGTGCTTTCGCCCGCTGGCAGGGTCAATGCGACCATATCGATGCCAGAGGCCGACAAACCGGCGCGCAACCGCTCCAGATGCAGGGCCGCGACGTTTTCGTCTGTCAGAACCGCGACACGCGGACGGCGCAACAACGGGGCTATATACGCGCCGGCACGATCCACAAGCCCGGGTCCGATGACCACATCATAGGCCCGCCCGGGCAAGGGAACTGAGACTGTTTCTGTCATGTCGAACGCTCCAATACGTCGGGTCTTTGCAATAACGCATCGATCACGCGGCCTACCATGTCATCGATCGAAAACTTTTTGTCGGCCTGCACCATCAGGTCGGCCTGCCGGTAAATCGGCACCCGTGCCTCGAACAGTTCGGTCAGTTTGCCCAGCGGATCGGGGGTGCGCAGCAACGGGCGCGTGTCCTTGTGGCGCACCCGTGACCAAAGCAAATCCAGATTGGCGTTCAACCACACGGAAACACCCTGTTGGGAAATCTGCTGGCGGTTCTGCGCAGCCAGAAACGCGCCGCCCCCGGTTGACAGGATGCCCGGTGTTTCCGTCAGCAGACGCGCGATCACCTGGCTTTCCTTGGCGCGAAAAAAACCTTCGCCGTCGCGTTCAAAAATTTCCGGTATTGTGCGCGCTGCCGCGACTTCTATTTCGTGATCACTGTCCAGAAACGGAACATCAAGGCGGGCGGCCAACGCACGCCCTACGGCGGTTTTCCCTGCGCCCATCATACCAACCAGAACAACGGTCTTGTGCAGGTGATACGTGGTCTCCGGTTGGCTTTTGTCCGACATATTTTGCTTAATTCCGCTCATTATGTTGTGAATGACGTGATCTTGGCAAAAAGGCCATATATAAGTTTAACAGGCAGGCAAAGACCGCGGTCAAACCGCAGAATTGAGGGTAACATGGTACGTCTATTGAAATTTGTTGTGTACCTGTGTTTTTTTGGATTCATCGGTGTGGCCGGGTATGCGATTATCGGGCCGTATTTCGGGGCCGATTTTTCCGCGCCGCAGACCGAAATGCGCGTTCCGGTGATTCTGAATGCAGACTAAAGGCCGGTACGCCGGAATTGTTCTTGGATTTCTTCTGTCCGGCGCGCATGCCAGCGCGCAACAACCGCTGTCCGCCATTGAATGGCTGAACGAAAACCCGCCCTCAACAGCGGTCGCACTTCCGGCCGAACCGCCGATCGCCCAAAGCGCGGCGCAGCCGGAAATTTCCGTCTCCCCGCTGGAAGGGTCGGCCAATCGCGCCATCGGTCTGGTGCCCGCATCTGTCACCGGTTTGCCGCCCACCCTTTGGAACCAAAGCGAAACGCGCGTTCTGATCCGTCTTATTTCGGACCTTCCGGTCGAAGAATTGCCGGCCATGCAATCGCTGTTGTACAAGCTGTTGCTGGCCGAAGCCGATCAGGATCCGGATGCACCCGCCACGCAAACCCTGTTGCTTGCGCGCATCGACAAGCTGGTTGAACTGGGGGCGCTGGACGCGGCACAGGCCCTGATGGAACAGGTCGGGCCGGAGCGGTCCAAGGCGCTGTTCGGACGCTGGTTTGATGTGACCCTGCTGACGGGCGACGAGGATCGCGCCTGTGCCGTGATGAACCGCGCCCCCCATCTGGCACCGGATTACGGGGCCCGGATATTCTGTGCCGTGCGCGCGGGGGATTGGCAGAACGCGACGCTGATGCTGGACACGGCGCATGCCCTGTCACTGATTGATCCGCATTCCGAAGCGCTGCTGGAGCGATTTGTAGAACTTGAAGCGTTCGAGGATGCGCCGCCTTTGAGATTGAGCGGGCCGGTCACGCCTTTGGTCTTCCGTCTTCACGAAGCGATCGGGGAACCGTTGAACGCGGCATCCCTGCCCCGCACCTTCGCCAGCGCCGATCTGCGCGAGGTGGCAGGCTGGAAAGCGCAACTGGAAGCCGCCGAACGGCTAAGCCGAAGCGGCGCTCTGCCCGCCAACCGCTTGCTGGGCATTTATACGGACCGTTTGCCCGCGGCATCTGGTGGCATCTGGGATCGGGTCGAAGCGTTGCAGCGTTTTGATACGGCGCTGAACAGCAAAAGCCCGACAGCCGTGTCCAAAACGCTGGAACCCGCGTGGCGGGCCATGCAATCGGCGGGGCTGGATGTGTCGTTTGCCCATCTGTTCGCCGCTGATCTGGCGGATATCCCGCTGACCGGACAGGCCATGGAACTGGCCTATGAAATCGCGCTGTTGTCACCCGATTATGAACGTGCGGCGCAATTGTATAACCCGCGTAGCGACCGGATGACGTTTCTGACCGGTCTGGCCAAGGGCGATCTGACCGGCTTTCGCCCGCCCAATCCCACTGCGGCAGCGATTTCGGATGCCTTTGGCCCCGATCCGGCACCGCAAAACCTTGTTGATCTGGCGGCAAACGGGCAACTTGGCGAAGCGATCCTGCGGGCCATGCGGTTGTTTGACGACGGATCGCGCGGGGATCTCAACAGCCTGACACAATCGCTGGCTGCCTTGCGTGCCTTCGGGCTGGAAGATGTTGCGCGACGGGCCAGCCTGCAACTTCTATTGCGCTCACCCGAGGCCTGATATGCGCCCGACGGATGACCATCACTGGATTTCGACGTTTCTTGAGGCGCAGGCCGCCGAGTTGGGGGCCGCCACGAATACATTGCTGGCCTATGGGCGCGATCTGAAAGACTGCGCCGCATGGCTTGATCAGCACGGGTGCAGCTTTGGCAAGGCATCCCAGGATGATATCGAAGCCTATCTGATTGCCTGTGATGCGCAGGGCCTGTCAAAGGCAACCCGCGCGCGCCGGTTGTCCGCGATCAAGCAGATTTACCGCTTTGCGTTCGAGGAAAGCTGGCGCACGGACAATCCGGCGATCCAGATCAAGGGCCCGGGCCGGGCGCAACGCCTGCCTAAAACGCTGGACATTCCCGAGGTTGACGGCCTGTTGGCGGCGGCCCGTACTGTGGGCCGCACCCCCGCTGACCGGTTGCGCAACACCTGCCTGATGGAACTGCTTTATGCGACGGGCATGCGTGTCAGTGAACTTGTGGCGCTGCCGGTCAGTGCCGCGCGGGGCGATCCACGCATGTTGCTGGTGTTGGGCAAAGGCGGCAAGGAACGGATGGTTCCATTGTCCCCGCCCGCACGCGACGCGCTGGCGGCGTGGCTGACCGAATGGGATCGCCAACGTGAAACCGAAAGGGCCAAAGGCATGTACAGCGCCCCGCCATCTGTTTCCATCCCGTGGTAAATCCGGCCATCTGACCCGCCACAGGTTTTATCTGCTGATCAAGGAACTGGCCGTCGCCGGTGGGGTCAACCCCGACAAGGTAACGCCCCACACGTTGCGCCACGCCTTTGCCACCCATCTTTTGGCCAATGGCGCGGATTTGCGGGTGATCCAGACATTGCTCGGGCACGCCGATGTGGCCACCACGGAAATTTACACCCACGTTCTGGATGAACGCCTTAGCGAACTGGTTCTGGAACATCACCCCCTGAGCAAAACGGCTGCCCGCAAACCGACGGACGAAACGTAAACGAAACACACGCGTCGGGCCCGCAGCGATAGCCAATAGCGTACGCCCCGTGCCTCAAACCCCTGTATCGGCGATCTTGGTCGAAACGCTCTCTTGATTGAACCGCACGCTGTGCCCATAACCCTCTTTCAGAAGGAAGGATGATTTTCGAAATGGACACGGCTGGATCGGCTTTGGATAGCGCATTCTGGATCACAAGCGCGGTGATCCTGTTTTTGCTGGTGCTCTCGGGGTTTTTCTCGGGGTCGGAAACGGCCCTGACGGCAGCGTCGCGTGGTAAATTGCGGGCACAGGCCGACAAGGGCAACAAGGGCGCGCGCCGCGCCCTGCATATCACCGAAGACAACGAACGCCTGATCGGATCGGTGCTGCTGGGCAACAATCTGGTCAACATTCTTGCGGCGTCGCTGGCCACCGCGATTTTCACCCGCGCCTTTGGCGAAAGCGGCGTGGCCTTGGCGACGCTGGTGATGACCTTGCTGGTTCTGATCTTTGCCGAAGTGTTGCCCAAGACCTATGCAATCACCAATGCCGAACGTGCCGCCGCGCTGGTCTCACCGCTGATTCAGGTGGTGATCTGGGTTTTTTCGCCGATCGTCGCGGTTGTGCGGTTGTTCGTGCGCGGTGTGTTGCGCCTGTTCGGGGTGCAGATTGATCCTGACCGCAACATTCTGGCCGTACGCGAGGAAATCGCCGGCGCGCTGCAACTGGGCCATTCCGAAGGGGTCGTGGAAAAAGAAGACCGCGACCGCATTCTGGGCGCGCTGGATCTGGGCGAACGTATGGTGGAAGAGATCATGTTGCATCGCTCTGGCATCGAAATGATCGATGCCACACATGCGCCCGAACAGATTTTGAACCAGTGTCTGGAAAGCAATCACACCCGCCTGCCGGTGTTTCAGGGCGATCAGGAAAACATCATCGGCGTCGTGCACGCCAAGGATCTGTTGCGCGCGATGCACAAACTGGTGCGCGGCAAACCGGGGGCGGACGGGCTCAAGGACTTCAAAATTCAGGACGTGGCGATGCCACCCTATTTTGTGCCCGAAACCACGACGCTGGACGACCAGATGCGCCAGTTCTTGCGCATGCGCACGCATTTCGCGCTGGTGGTGGATGAATACGGTTCGCTTCAGGGTCTGATCACGCTCGAGGATATTCTGGAAGAGATCGTGGGCGAGATTACCGATGAATTCGACCCCGACGCCGAACATCCGATCCGCAAACTGGACAACGGAACCTTTACGGTAGACGGGGCCATGACGATCCGCGATCTGAACCGCGCCACCGACTGGACCTTGCCCGATGACGAGGCCAACACCGTGGCGGGCCTTGTCATTCACGAGGCGCAGATGATCCCCAGCGTGGGTCAGGTGTTTTCCTTCCACGGCTTCCGGTTCGAGGTAACCGCGCGCGATGGCAACCGCATTTCCAAACTGAAAATCCGCGCACTCTGAGCGTACCGCACCCGTTGCGCGTGCGTCGGGCCTTGGGGTTCAAGTATTTTTGAAAAGATGAAGGCGGGTGGTGTGCTTCATCTTTTCTTAAATACTTGATCCCGTCCCTGCCTCAGGCGCTTAGGCGCGCAGTTTTTCACCTTTGGGATCAAAAGGCGGTTCGTGCAGGATGGTGGCCTTGTGCGGTTTGCCCAGCACCATCACCTCGACACTGTCACCGGCCTGCGCCCCTTTGACATAGCCAAGCGCCAGCGATTGGCCGACCGTGTAGCCATAGGTGCCCGATGTCACGCGCCCGATGCCTTTGCCCTCTTTGAAAATGGGTTCTCCGCCCGTGGCATCGGCGTTGGAGGCATCGGTGTCGCCCGCATCCAGCGCCAGCAGAACCAGATGTTCGCGTGCTTCTTTTTGCAGGTTGATCACGACGGCATCCTTGTTCAGGAACTCCTTGTCCAGTTTGCACAACCGGTCCAGCCCCACCTCTTGGGGCCAGTATTCAGGTGAATATTCGCGCGACCAGCTGCCATAGCCCTTTTCGACCCGCAGGCTCATCAATGCGCGCCCGCCCACAGGGCCCGCCCCGACGGATTTGCCCGCTTCGATCAGCGCGGTATAGAGCCGTTCCTGATCCTCTGTGGCGCAGTGCAATTCCCATCCCAGATCGCCGGTAAAGGACACGCGCAGGGCCAGAACCTCGACCCCTGCCAGCTCGATCCTTTTCGAGCGCATGAAGGGAAAATCTTCGGTCGCGAGCGACGCATTGGTCAACCGCTGCAACATTGCACGGCTTTCGGGGCCGGCGACGTTAAAGCCGCACATGGCTTCCGTCCTGCTTTCAAATGTTGTGCCATCGGGCAACGGCACCTCTTTGAAGAACCGCGAATGGTAGCGTTCGGCCATGCCCGACCCGATGACCCAGAATTCATCCTCGGCCAGACGCGTGACGGTGAAATCCCCCGCGATGCCGCCGCGTTTGCCGATCAGCGGCGTCAGGCACGAGCGCCCGACCGCCTTGGGCATGGTGTTGGCGAAAACCGCGTTCAGCCAGTTTTCCGCATCCGGCCCCTTGCAGATGTATTTGGCAAAGTTCGAGATATCGATGATGCCCGCGCGATCGCGCAGCATCTTGCATTCTTTGCCCACCGGTTCCCACCAGTTCTGGCGGGTAAAACCGTTGGTGTCTTGCGCACCCGGCGCATCGGCGTACCACAGCGGATGTTCCCAGCCATAATTCAGCCCGAACACCGCGCCCATGTCTTTCTGCATCTGGTAGATCGGGCGGGTGCGGCAGGGCCGTCCGGCGCTGCGTTCTTCGTTGGGGAAATGGATGGCAAAGCGGTTGGCGTATTGATCGCCCACCTTGGCCTTGGTGAACTCCTTGCCCGCCCACAGACCAAAGCGCGCCATGTCCCAAGCGAACATATCGTATTTCATTTCGCCTTCGATGATCCATTGCGCCACCATCAGGCCCATGCCACCCGACTGGCTGAAGCCCGGAATGATGCCGTTACAGCAGAAATACCCTTTCAGTTCGGGCACCGGCCCAAGGATCACGTTGCTGTCGGGCGACCAGATCATCGGCCCGTTGATCACCCGTTTGATCCCCGCACTGCCCACAGCGGGCACACGGTCGATCGCGCGCATCATGTTGTCTTCGATCCGTTCCAGATCATCGGGGAACAGATCATGGGCAAAATCCAGCGGCGTGCCGTTTTCGGCCCAGAATTTCAGGTTCTTTTCATAGGCCCCGACCAGCAATCCCTTGCCTTCCTGACGCAGGTAATATTCGCCGTCACGGTCCGCGACCGATGGCAGGCGGCGATCCAGCGCGGCGATTTCGGCAATGGTTTCGGTGACGAAATACTGATGCTCTGTCGGCTGCAGCGGCAATTCGATGCCCGCCAGCGCCGCCACTTCGCGCCCCCACAGGCCGGCGGCGTTGATCACCCATTCGGTGCGGATGTTGCCTTTGGGCGTTTCCACGATCCATGTGCCGTCGGGCTGCGGCGTGGTGGCGGTCACCGGCGTGAACCGCATGATCTCCGCGCCGTTCTGGCGCGCGCCGGCGGCATAGGCATTGGTCACGCCGCTGGGGTCCACATTGCCGCCATCGGGTTCCCACATGATACAGCGGATACCGTCGAAATTGACCAGCGGGTGCAGGCGTTCGGCCTCGTCGCGGGTCACTTCGTGAAAATTCATGCCATAAAGCTTGGCCTTGGCCGCTTGCAGGCGCAATTGATGTTCGCGCGCTTCGGTCTGGGCCAGATACAGGCTGCCGGGCTGGAACACGCCGCAGCTTTGGCCGGTTTCTTCCTCAAGCGCGTTATAAAGGTTCATCGTATAATGCTGGATGCGGCTGATATTGGTGCTGTCATGCAGCCCGTGAATGTTTGCTGCCGCATGCCATGTGCTGCCGCTGGTCAATTCGTCCCGTTCCAGAAGAACCACGTCCGACCAGCCCAGTTTGGTCAGATGGTAGAGGATCGAGCAGCCGATCACGCCGCCTCCGATTACAACAGCTTGGGCATGGGTGCGCATCTGGCGTTGTCCTTTGTTGATGACTTGCTGACGGGCAACCTGACGCCCATTGGGCCCAACCGGTTGCCCTTTCCCGACATATCGGGTCGCAGTGATACAAACCGTGCGGGAATTTCCACGCTGCCATGGGAGCATGTCGCGAATTGCGGCTGCCAAGGTCGCAGCGCCCCTATCCTGGGAATGTCGGCGCACAGGTCAGAGCCGCGCCGACTTATGCAGCCAGCGCGGCCGAGGAAGCGGTCACCCCCTTACCCTTTACCACACTACCAAACCGCATCCTCTTACATGCAGTATAACATCAATCGTCACCGGCTCACATTGATTGAGATTAATGTCGCCATGCCGTTCTTGGGGGTGTCAGCCGACCTGATCCAGAACCGTCTGGCATGTGCTGGATGTCAGGCGCACCCTGTCATCTTCGAATGTCAGGGCCGCATGTGCGCGCCGGTATGACAGAACGGCCATATATGCCGCGGCGGTGCGAATGCCCGGTTCGGCATGTTCGATCAGGCCGGTCAGGATACGTTGTAAGCGCTGTTGCACTTCCACGGTGCCCGCGCCGTCACGCGCAAGGGCGCCAAACGCGTCTTCCAGCAAATCTGCCGGCTTCATCGGTCTGGACCAAAGATGCGGGTGACGGATGGTTTCGTCACTGTCGTATTCGCTTTTGCACACCATCAGGACACGCCCCAGACGTGTAATGATATCGATCGCGGTGCCGGGATCGTTCACACCGGGTGACAGCGCCTTTGACGCAATTTCACCCATTGCCATCAGGCCAAAGCGCGGGTCCTGATCATAGGATCGCTGATCCCCGATTGTGATGTGATCCAACAGGGTTTTATCGAATTCTTTTGCGTCACTGTCTGTTTCGTTCATGCCGCTGACATGGGCCAGAATATCGCCCCGAAACACAAAGCTGCCGACGGCACGCACCAGATACACGTTTACACCGGCCTTCTGTGCCGCCTCGTTCAGCGCTTCGGGATAGATATGGCGGATATATCCGGTTTCTGTCGCCAGAACATCACGTGCCGTTTCCGAGATTACGGTGTGTTCGGTCAGCGGATTGGCCCCGAGGCAGGGCATATCCTTTCTGTCTTCCAGCAAGGCGCGGGTCTGACATTCAAGATCGCGGGTGGTGTCCACGAGGCTGCCAAGGGTCTGCAAATGCAGGGTCCACCGGATCAGATAGATCACGATCAGCAGCAAAACCAGAACCGTCACCACAAACAGAACAACGCCGTGTTCGTCGGAATACACGCCAAGTTCCTGCATGATGATGGCTGTCAGCGCATAGACATAGGCCCCGATGAACACGGCCAGTGTGTTTTGCGTTGTCGTATCTTCCATGATCAGGCTGTGCACCCGCGGTGTCCACTGCGAGGCCGACGCGCGATAGACAGAGACCATCACAGTCAGCGCAAAGGTTGTGACGGCCAGCATCGCGTTGGCAATGATATCAAGCAGGCGGTCGGCCGAAATTTCGTTCAAATAAATGGAAAACCGTGCGGGAATGACGGGATTGAACAACTGGGTCAGCCCCAGCGACAGAATGGCCAACAGGCCCATCAGCACCACGCGCACCCATAGCTTGCGGGTAAACTGGCGGAGTTTGCGCAGGGCCGTTGCGGGCAGGCTTGTGATTAATCCGGTCAGAACAGAACGCTTTCTTCGGGGTCAGGCCGATGATTAAAAAATGCACGACAGACGGTGTCGCATTCGGACGTTCCGCCGGGGTTTTCGCATGGGTATATTGCGCCAAACCCTAAAGGAATTCCAATATGAAAACCACATCGCGTGTTGTTGTGATCGGCGGCGGTGTCGTCGGTGCCTCTGTTCTTTATCATCTGACCAAACTGGGCTGGTCCGATGTGATGCTGCTGGAACGCTCCGAACTGACATCGGGGTCCACGTGGCACGCCGCCGGTGGCTTTCACACGCTGAACGGCGACACGAATATGGCCGCGCTTCAGGGCTATACCATCCGCTTGTACAAGGAACTTGAGGAAATCACCGGCATGTCCTGCGGCTTGCACCATGTGGGCGGCATCACACTGGCCGAAGATCAGGACCGGTTTGATATGCTGGTCGCGGAACGGGCCAAGCATCGCTTTATGGGGCTGGAAACCGAGATCGTCACACCCGAAGAGATCAAGAAAATCGCGCCCGTGACCAACATCAACGGGATCGTGGGCGGGCTGTATGATCCGCTGGACGGGCATCTTGATCCGTCGGGCACCACCCATGCCTATGCCAAGGCTGCGCGCATGGGCGGCGCGACAATCGAAACCCAGTGCATGGTGCGTGAAACCAACCAGCGCGCCGATGGCACATGGGATGTTGTGACCGACAAGGGCACCATTCACACGGAACACGTGGTCAATGCCGGTGGGTTATGGGCGCGCGAAGTGGGCGCAATGGCGGGTCTTTATTTTCCGCTGCACCCGATGGAGCACCAGTATCTGGTGACAGAAGATGTGCCCATGATCGTCGAGATGATGAAAGACGGCATCGAGCATCCCCACGTTATGGACCCCGCCGGAGAAAGCTATCTGCGTCAGGAAGGCAAGGGATTGTGCATCGGGTTCTACGAACAGAAATGCCGCCCCTGGGCGGTTGACGGCACGTCCTGGGCCTTCGGGCAGGACCTGTTGCAAGACGATTTTGACAAGATCGAAGACAGCATTGCCTTTGCCTACAGGCGCTTTCCCGATCTGGAACGCGCGGGCGTCAAAACGGTGATCCACGGCCCGTTCACCTTTGCACCCGATGGCAACCCGCTGGTCGGGCCGGTGCCGGGCGTGCGCAATTACTGGGCGGCCTGCGGTGTTATGGCCGGTTTTTCCCAAGGCGGCGGCGTCGGGCTGATGCTGGCGCAATGGATGGTCGAAGGTGAAACCGAACGCGACACATTCGCGATGGATGTCGCGCGGTTCGGTGATTGGATTTCACCGGGATACACGCTGCCAAAGGTGATCGAAAACTATCAGAAACGTTTCAGCGTCGCCTACCCGAACGAAGAACTGCCCGCCGCGCGGCCCAACCGCACCACACCGATGTATGACATTTTCACCGGGATGGGCGCGGTCTGGGGCCAGCAATTCGGGCTGGAAGTGGCGAACTATTTCGCCATCGGCGATGAACCGACCTTTGAAACACCATCGTTCCGCCGTTCGGACGCTTTTGCCGCGACAGGGCGCGAGGTGAACGCCGTGCGCAACGGTGTTGGCATCAACGAGGTGCACAATTTCGGCAAATATCTGGTCAAGGGCGCCGGTGCGCGCGCGTGGCTGGACCGGATCATGGCGGGCCGTGTGCCGCAACCGGGCCGCCTGTCGCTGACCCCGATGCTGTCGCCCAAGGGCAAGCTGATCGGCGATTTCACCATGTCCTGTCTGGCCGAGGATGAATTCCAGCTCACCGCCTCCTACGGATCACAGGCGTACCATTATCGCTGGTTCCTGCAAAACCTTGATGACGGCGTCAGCGTCGAAAATATCAGCGACCAGCGCAACGGGTTCCAGATCGCGGGGCCGAATGCCGCGCAAAGTTCTGGCCGCCTGCACCCGCACCGATATTTCGGACATGAAATTCCTTGATGTGCGCAAAATGACCGTTGGCATGACCGACTGCATCGTGCAGCGCGTCAGCTATACCGGCGATCTGGGATTTGAAATTTACTGTGATCCGATGGGCCAGCGCGCGCTGTGGAATGTGCTGTGGGCGGCGGGGCAGGATCACGGCATGGTGCCCTTTGGCATGCGCGCGATGATGTCGCTGCGGCTGGACAAGTTCTTTGGCAGCTGGCTGGCGGAATTTTCGCCCGATTACACCGCCGCCGAAACCGGGCTGGACCGGTTTATCAGCTTCAAGAAGAACACCGATTTCATCGGGCGCGCGGCGGCCGAGGCGGAAAAGGCCAGCGGCCCCGCCCGCCAGTTGTGCGCGTTCGAGGTGGACGCGGATGATGCCGATGTAAACGCCTATGAACCGATCTGGCTGGATGGCGCGGTGCAGGGGTTCTGCACCTCGGGCGGCTATTCGCATTATGCAGGGAAATCCATTGCGATGGGGTTTGTCCCGACAGACCGCGTGGCCGAAGGTCTGGCCGTTGAAATCGAGATTTTGGGCCAGATGCGTCCCGCAAAGCTGATCACCGACCCCCTGTTTGATGCTGACGGGGCGCGCATGCGCGGCTAGAACGGTATAAGGGCCGGCGTAGCGGCCCGACACCACCAAGGGCAGGACATGACAGTTCGGGTATTACTGCTGGCCGCCGGGCAATCGGCGCGGATGCGCGGCGCTGACAAATTGCTGATGGAGGTTGACGGTCAGCCCTGTGTGCGCATTCTTGCGCTGCGGGCACGGGCGGCGGGCCTGCCGGTGCGCGTTACTGTTCCGGCGCTGGATCATCCGCGTGCCATGGCGCTGATCGATCTGGATGTTGAGCTTGTCGCCGTTCCTGATGCGGCCCTTGGTATGGGGCATTCCATTGCCGCAGGTGTTGCGTCCCTGCCCCGTGATACATCAGCCGTGATGATCGTGCCGGCCGACATGCCAGACTTGCGCAGGAGCGATTTTGCGGCACTGGCGCAGGCCCACACGGAACACCCCAAGGCGGTTCTGCGCGCGCGTGCTGCCACAGGGCAATACGGCCATCCGGTGGTGTTTCCGGCCGATCTGTTTGACGATCTGCTGCACCTGTCCGGTGATCGCGGGGCCGCCAGCGTTGTGCAGGCCCAGCAAGGCCGATGTATCCATGTCGATCTGCCCGGCCAGCGCGCCACCACCGATCTGGACACGCCCGAAGACTGGGCGAACTGGCAGAAATCGCAGCAACCCTGACCCCCGAAAACAAAGAAACGGAACAGTAAACTGCTCCGTTTCCTGCGCCCGTCAGGCTCTCCCGACAGGCTGGCTGCATAAGTCGTTGACGGTTTCGGCCGCCTATTTCGTGAGGATACGGGCCTCGTGCTTTTTCAGTGACCGGCGCGCGGACACATAGCCATCCAGACCCTTTCGGGTTTTCAGTTCGGGGAAAAGCTCTATTATTTCGTTGCGTTGCGCGTTTCCGATGCCTTGCAGCGAATAATCACCGGGCTGGAAACTTTCCGTCCATGATCCGTTGGACAGGATCACTTCGTGTTGGGCGAACATCATGTGAATGTAGGTGGTTTGCGTCACGTTCACCACATCCACCCCTTTTAATCCGGTCAGATGCTTGGCCGCGACCAACACTTCGCGTTCTTCAAAATACAGCGCGGTCTTGTCGCTTGCCACCAGAACGCGGTGATTGGGGCTGACCATTGTGTCGTGTTCCGGCAATCCGTTGCCAAGGGCACCCGCCTTGATCAGAACCGGTTTCAGATGCGGCTTGCGCAGCAATTCGGTTCCCAGAACGCCGCGCTGGCCCAGCCATTGAATTTCCTGAATACCGTTGTCGCGGGTGATCACACGGTCACCGGCCTTGAGTGTTTCGACAAGGCGTTCGCCCTTGGGCGTTGCGATCAGCGTCCCGGGCGTGAAACAGATCACGTCTTCGATAACGTTTTCGATGCCGCTGAATTGCAGCGAACCGGTTTCAACACCATTCGCATCCAGAAACCGGACAATACCGTTTTCGGGGTTGGCGTCATATTCGACAATTGCGCGCCCGCCGGGATTGTTCGCCTCGCCCGCGCCGGTCAGGTCCAGCGTGTCGAAATCATCCAGCACATTGCCTGTGGATGTGGTTTCGCCGCCAAAGACAACATCGCCAGCGGTGCCGCCCAGAAACGTATCGCGGTCTTCATCACCCGATAGCGCATCCGGCCCGTCCCCGCCGGTGATTGTGTCATTGCCCGCGCCGCCGGAAATGATATCGGTGCCTTCGCCGCCATCCAGAACATCGTCACCGACCCCGCCGGCAATCGTGTCATCCCCGACACCGCCGAACACCGTATCGTTTCCGGTGCCGCCGAATATCGTGTCGTCGCCCTGTTCGCCGAACACGGTATCGTTGCCGCCACCGGCGACGATGATATCGTCATTCGGCCCCTGCCCCGGCAGGATCGCATCATTGGCATCCACACGGTCGCCTTCGGGGTCGCCGGTATAGGCCAGATCAATCAGATCATCGCCATCGGTGCCCGACACGATACCGTTGCCTTGCGGGGGCGTTGGGCCGCCATTGATTACGTCGATGTTGTAGACAGCGACAAAATCAATCGACCCGTCAAAAAACTGGCCATACTGGCCGTCATCGGTTTCGCGTGCGCCAAAGGTGAACGCTTCGTCATCATTATCGCCGATGTCCAGCGTCAGGCCGGTGGTCGCCGCCTCGATGGTTTGCGTCGTCCCCTGCGTCAGGTTTTCGACCTTCAGAACAACGCCTTTTGTCTCATCCCATCCATAGGTGGCCTTGACCGTGTCGCCTTCGTCAAAGAAACAGGCGTCGGTTTGCAGCAGGACATCTTCGCCATTGGCGCAGTGCATCACCTCGACACGGCCATCGCGGGTAACGCGCATCTGGAAATAGCCTTCGGTGCCCCGATCGGCGTATTCGCCGCGGTTGACCAGCGTGTCCGGAGAGGTGCCGATATGGCAATCCTGGGTGAACTGTACCGAAATTGCGCCTTGCGAAAGGTCGAACGGCGCGTCGTTGCCCGCCGAAATGCTATCCCCGTCCACATCGAAATAATCGCCGTGGCCGTCAGTTTTTAGCTGGCCGCCGGATGCGCGTGCACCACCTTCGAACTGGCCGTTTTGGGCAATGCCATCGGCAAGGCCGGTGTCTTTTCCGGCATCCGGTTTCAGAAAGTCCCAAAAGCCGATCAGATGGGCCGCGTTCGGGTCCTCGTTACTTACCACCATCGTTACCTCCTACCCATACCCAAGGGCACACACCCGCCACAGGGCGGGAACCACAACGCTACACCGTTTCGTCCGGCATACATGCCAAACGCCACGTGTTTTCACGCAGTCCGCATCTTGAGGAGAGATGTCGTGGTCGCAGGCTGACGCCTTTGCCATGACACACCAACAGCAACGTGCTGTCAGGCGCACTCGTTAATCACTTGTTACAAACGCAACACAGCGACCACGCACCTCCCGCATCAAACAGATGCGTTCTCGTGCGGCCGCCCCCGTGGCCTACAAACATCGCCCCCCAGTTGGGCCCGTTCAGTCTTATCCGTCTGCCTCGGGGCGACAAAGGAAAAAATGTCAAAACCGCAGCCAAAATGTGTTTCGGTCAGCACGCTAAACGTGTTTCGGGAAAAATGACTTTGTTATAAATTGAATATTGTTTCCTGAAAAACCGGATGCGCTGTTAGAAATGCGCATGAAATCTATTGAAACGGTCGGTTTCCAGAAAGTGAGCATGCCGCCGCGCCGAAGATTGTTTCGATAATCAAGATAGTCGGATCGTGGCGGAAAAGTGGCAACTTCAAGATGCAGTTGCGCATGATATACCGGCAATGTCGCTCAGGATGCACCAATGGGGCGGATTTTCGCCGACTGGTTCTTGATGTCATAATTCAAAAACGAATCGGCGCTGGTTTTGTGCGGGTCACGTCTTCAGCAGACGCCTAACCGGTGGCGGCGCGGTTTTCGATCCGTTCGATCTGGTTCCCGAACCGTTTGTAAGTCGGGCACAGATCCTGGGCCTTGCGCAGGGTTTGATGCGCAGCATCCAGTTGTCCGTTGCGCATCAGGATACGACCGGCTTCGCCCTGAATGGCCGCTGTGCCGTGATCCAGTTCGGCAGCTTGCAAGATCAGATCCTGCCCCTGATCCGGTGCATCGTGACGTTCAAGAAACCGGCCAAGTGTATAGAGCAGATAGGGATTGTCCGCCTGTTGGGCCAAGGCTTCGGTCAGCGCCATGCGTGCGCCGGATATGTCCTTGCTTGCCTCAAGCATGTCGGCCTGCCGTTTGAAATACAGCGGATGATCCGGCATTTTGGCGAGTGCTGCGGCGTTGCGCGCCAAACAATCGGCAACCGGTGCGCCCAGCCAGAAATCAATCAGGGCCATAACGCTTTGCCGTTCGGGCGCGTCTGCCTCGAATGACGTCGCCCCTTTGACCGAGCGCTTCAACGCCTCAAGGCGCGGACGGCTGCCCTGCAACTGGCGGCCCTTTTGATCCAACACAAAATCGGACCAGTCCAGCAGGATCATGTCAAAATTGCACGGACGGCGGCGGATGATCTTCCACTGCACAAGATAGAGGTTGTTGAACGGGATAAACCACGGTTGGCGCGAAAACTTGAGCAAATCCCAGTCTATCGGCGGAAACAGGCGTTTGGGCAATTGTTTGCGATACACCATGCGCGCGCCGAGCACGGCGACATCCGGGCGCATGGGTTTGGCCCAGAAGGCGCGCGAAAAATGCTGCCCCGCGGCCCAGCGTTGTTTGCGTGCGCCATGTGTGGCCCCCAACAAGGCCGACAGGACCGCGAAATCCTCGGGCCACAGATGCGGGTTTTCCAGACCGGCGCGCGCCACATGCATCGCATCGGGCCACTTGCCCAGATAAAAATGGTTCAGCGCCAGATAGATCGGCAGAAATGCATTATCCGCCCCCGCATCAACAAGCGATTGCACCAGATCATAGGCTTCTTGTGACCGGTCGTTGGCATTCAGGTATTGTTCTAGCTTTGAATAAAGATGCGCGGCTTCGGACAGGTTAAGAAAGGCCCCCGGCCCGCGATTGGCGCGCGCCAGAAGGTTTTCATTGGCCTGTGTAATGTCGTCTTCATCCAGAACATCGCGAAACACCAACCGCTGACGCCCTGACAGGCGCGCCGCGGCCGAGGAAAACGCAGAAATGATCGGGGCAACAATCTGATCCGCGCGCGACATGGCGAACAGTTCCAGAAAATCCCGTTGTGACCGGGTCAGGCCCGACAGATCGGCAATGTCGGACATCTGTTTCAACCACGGGTATTTCTGGCAGAACGATGCGATGATTTCCGGCTGATCCGAAAACATGATGGCCGGTTGGCCCGCATGTTTTTCCAGATGCCGTTCATACAATTCTTCGGGTTCGATCTTGGCTGGCCATGTGGAATGTTTCCACGGCAACCCGTTCAGAATATCGCCACGACGTATGTGGTAGGCGGATGATCCCTTGCCCACCAATGCGGCCTCGATCTGGCGCATGTGATGCTGGATGATCGGGACAAAGGCGATTTTGCCGATGAAGGCGCTGTATCGGGTGCGGATATCCTCGGCGTCTTCCCACGCAAAGGCAAACACCTCGAACCCTTCTTCGACAATCACGGCGCGCCCTGCCCCCAGATGCGCGTTCAGGCGCGCGGCATCGGGATCATCCGCGAATGCCGCCAGTGGCAACGCATCCTGCGCCATCGTGTCAAACACATCTTCCGTCAGAAAATGCGTGTCCATCCATTCCGCATCAAACAGTTCGGACGGGGTATCAAGTTCCGGTGCGTCGGCCCCTTTGGGGAACCAGTTGACGCGATAGTCGGTCCCGAAATCTTCCGACAGGCGGATGCAGGTCAGCATCATCAGCAATCGTGCGCCCAGCCGGTCTTTGCGCTGGCCGATGAAAACACCGCGCGGACGGTCCGGTGTCACGGCTCTGCGCTTTCGGAGGTGTCGGCCTGTGTATCCGACTGCTGTGCCTTTTCCGCGCGGCGCAATTTGCGAAACCGTGCCCGTGCCGGCCCGATCAGTGCGCTGTGGCCTTTAGCTTCGGCCCGTTCGCCCAGCCCGCGCATGTACCATGGAAGAACCCGGCGCGCGCGGAACAGCCTGTAAAACGTCTGTTGATCCAGTGTGCCGTCAATACCGCCCAACATGACGGGTTTCAGCAGATCGATCTTGCGCAGCATCGGGGCGGCAAAATGATTGGAAAACCAGCTTTTCAGATGGATCACGTTTGGTCCGTCAGTCGGTGCGCATGGGCCCTGTCGGGATCGAAAAAATGGTCATAGATCACATAGACCTTGCCAAGGTCCGAAACAGCTTGCGCGGCATCCCCATAGGGCAGATCCCAATCCTGCACCTGTCCGAACTTATAGCGGTCTTCCCAAGGCACCAGACGCGTGTCCAGCGTGGATTGCGGGTTAAAGGCGATCACGTTGGCGTTGGGTGCAAGGGGGGCAAACACCAGCGCCCCGAACGCGCCCATCGACGACCCGGTAAAGACGACCTTGTCGAATTTCTTGAAAAACCCTTCGGCGGCGCGGGCTTCCATGTAATCGATAATCTCGCGGTCGCGGTACCATGCCTTGGTGCGGGCAAAGATACCCAGATGGGAATAGCCCTGATCGCGGAAGAATTTCCAACCCCAAGGCTCGCGCGCGAACGATCGGTCATTTACATTGGCAATGTTGTCGAAACTGACCATCAGAACCTGCGGGCCACGTTCGTGAAACGTGACCGCGTGGCGTGACATCTTGTGCAGGAACCCGATGCCGTCCCCCCGGGATAGAGATCAACAAACCACGGCGGTGGCGGATCGTTCAAAATGCGCTCGTATCCGGTTTTACGATCCGGATGCTCGGGCTTCTGTTCCGCTTTTGAAAGAAATTCGGCCATATCTACACGACGTTTTCGTAAAGCCAGGTGCGAAACTCTGTCCAGTCTGGGCGGGCCTTGAGTTCTGTCACCTTGTCCCGGTGCCAGTCGCAGGCCGCGCTGTGCAGTGCGCCAAGCTCTTTGTCCTGCATCAGGTCCTGCCGCACCGGTTCGGCCCGTTCGCTTTGCGGCAGGATCGACACATCGGCTGTTTTGTTGACGTTCATATCGCGCCAGTAGCTTTCGGCCTGATCCACATTCACATGGTTGGTGCGACCCCGGTCGCGCTTGATCAAAAAACTGTCGAGCGCGCGCACTGAATAATGGTGCAAGCGGCCAAAGGAATGGTCAAAATTCTTCCACGCGCGCCACCCGACCGAAGCGGCAGGAAACAGGTTGCCGCCCGCGTCCGACCACGCCACCCGATCTTCGGTGCCTTCTTCTATTCCCTTGGGTCTGTGCGGTCCGAAGCGGGTGAATGTTCCGTTGTTGCGAAACAGGGTTTTCAACCCCGAGGCGCGGCCCGAATGATACGGAAAATCAATATCAGCCAGCGTAAAGCGCTGTGTCACAGGTTGGTCTTCAAAGGTCAGATTGCCGGAAGAACCGAACAGTTTCCACGCAAAAGAAATCGCATCGACAGACTGGCCCGCCTTGCCCTCGACGGCGTTGATCAGGTCGGGAAACGTGCCGTCCCCGATCCGGATGTTCCAGAATTCGTCGACATCCAGACACATCAGCCACTCGGCGTCTTTCACTTTTGGGTGGCGTCGGGCGCGGCGCAGCATTTGGTGTTGCGGGTTGCCGCCTTCCTTGACGGCGTTGGGAACATGGCTGGCGATGCCCAACTGTTCCAACCGCGTGGCGATGGCGTCTGTGCCATCATCGCAATCATTGGTGAAAATCACAAAATGATCGGCGCCCAGTGTCTGATGAAAGGCAACCCATTCAAGAATATAAGGGCCTTCATTCTTCATCGTGGTAAAAATGACGATCTTGTCGTCCATTGCTCGTGCCCGCTTTGTTTTTTCAAACACGCTAGCAGCCACGACCCATCTTGGGAAGCCGGTTGCGCTGCATTTATGCCGCATGTGGTGTTCGATTCGTTCCATATGCAACACCATGCTCGACAGGGTTTGTGCGGCACCGTACACCATAATAAAAATAGCAGTATCAGCGTGTTGCCGCCAAATGAGCATCACGGAAAGGCAGAGCAATGGAAAAGACGCGTGTGGTGTTTCTGCACAAGCCGGGGCACGTGAATTTCGGGGCCAAGGTGATGCGCTGTGACCAGCTGGCGCAAATAGCAACGCGTTATCTGGGCGACAAATACACTTTTGAAATCGCAACGCCCCCGAAGAAGAAATTTGCCGTGCGCCAGCGTCGCTTTGCCAAGGGCTGCGGCGGCGCCATCGTGATCCTGCTGAAAAACGCATCCCACTGCTTCACACCCGAGGCGTTGGATATCTTGCGGCGCAGCGCGCGCGGCCTGTGTATCGATCATGTCGATGCGCCGATCAATGACGAGACACTGGGCCTGCCCGATGTTCACATTGCTGCGTCCCGCAAAAGCGAAATGCTTTTGAAACAGCGCCTTGACGAAAACAAGTCCGTTCGGTCCGGGGTTATCGTGTCCCATCTGTGCCATCATGCCGACCCCCGCCTTGTCGCGGCACCCGACACTCCGGAAAAACTGGAAATCGGGTATTTCGGCAACGTCGATAACACTCTTTTACCGCCGCAATACGCAAACGATGTTCACGTTTACCCGTTCACCAAGACCGAAGAGTTTTCGTCCGTCCTGCGCCATATTCAGGATGCGCGCCTGCATTACGGTATCCGCGGGGCATCCGCGCGCCCTGCTATTGAACGCCGCATGGCCAAACCGTTTACCAAGGGGTTCAATGCCGCTGCGGTCGGCGCCAACGTTCTGGTCAATCGTCAGGTTGATGATGCGGTTTACTATCTGGGCGGTGATTACCCCTTTCTCGTGGATGATCTGACCGACCAGTCAATCGGAGAGCGGCTGGACTTCGCGCGCAGCAGTTACGGCGGACCCGACTGGCAGCGTGGCCTGCGTGTTATGGCTGACGTGCGTGAACGGTCTTCTCCTGCGGCCGTGGCGCGTGAAATGGAACAGATACTGGCCGTTTTCAATTGATCCGGTCCGACCCTGCAAGGCACCGAACGGAACGCGAGGCGTGACATGATTTACCTTCACATCGGGATGCCCAAAACCGGCACAACGGCTTTGCAAAACTTTTTGCGGACCCATTCGGATGCCTTGTCGGACACCGGTTTACACTACATGGAAGCGGGCCGTCGCCGTGCGGATGGCAAGGGCAATCTGCCGATCAGCCACAACCCGATCGTGTTCGATATTGCGCAGGGTGGCCCCAATCAAAGCGCGATGCAGGCGGATATGGCTGCGGAATATGCAGCAAACAAGGATAAGGTGTGCCTTGTGTCCTCGGAAATGCTTTATACAGCAAAACCAGAAGATTACGCGCCGTTGCTGTCAGAAATTCCGCCCGAAGATATCTGTGTGACCTTCTTTTGCCGCCGCTATGACGGTTTTTTCGAGGCCGATTACAAACAGCGCGCGAAAAACGGCAAAATCACCCAAGGCACCACCGCCTTTGTGCAGCAACGTCTGGCCGATATTCACGCCGAACCCCAAAGGTTCAATTTTTCCGGTGTGGTCGCAAACCTGCGTGCGGCCTTCCCCAAAGCGCGCATTGTCCCGCGGCTTTATGACCGGTCAACGCTGGTGAACGGCAATGTCATTGATGATTTCTTTGATCTTGTGGGGGCCGAAGTGCCCATTGATGTGGATACACAGGGGCAATCCAACCCGTCCCTGTCGCGTGCGGGCAGCGATGCGTTCGGCGTTCTGACCCGTTTGATTGGCAAAAAGAATGTGCGCCGTCTGCGCCGTGACCTGCCTGCGCATCCGGTGATGCAGCGCAAAAACGATGTTCTGGAACCACAAGAGCGTGACGCTCTTGTGCAAGTCCTTGCCGACTCGGATGTGGCTTTTCATAAAGAGTTCTTTGCAGATCGCGCCGCGCTTTTCGAACCCACAGAACTGTCAGAAACCGACCTGAACTTTCGACGTGACAGCGCAGAAGAGAATGTGGCCCTGCAACAGGCCTGTGAGGTGGTGTTTGGCGCAGCCCTTGATACGCCCGGTATACTGGATGAACGCACGGCGCCCAAGAAAGCCGGCAACAAAGCGCAGATCGCGCGGGCGGCCTTGCGTGAAAAACGCCGCAAGAAACGCGCTGAACGCGACGCACAAACGCCTCTTGCCAGCTAGGGCTGTGTACTAGACCGCGAAAAGGCTGCGTCGCACGAACAGGGCATCGCCCCACCCCATATGCTTCAACTCGCACCACGCGAGCTCAAATCCCAGCGTTTTCATGAAGATCGAAAGCTCTGGCAACGGCGTGTCGCCCTTGTAGACGCCACCGATATTCACCTCGAGAAACACAAAATCCATTTTTGACAACGTCGCCATGGCGCCGCGCAGCACGTGCACTTCGGCCCCTTGGGTGTCGGCAAACAACAGATCGTAATCGGCCGCGTCTATGCTGTTCTCCGGCAACAAAACATCCAGCGTGCGCAAGGTCATCCGCTGCGTGGTGTCGAACGCGATGTTGGGTTTTACGGTGGCATGGCTGCCCGGTTCCAGAAAGCTGGAACTTTCGCCGGAATTGGACGCGATCCGGAAATCGACCTCTTGCCCCTCGACATCGCCCACAAGGGCCTGAATGGCCCGATACCCTTCGTGCTGGGCAACGCGCTTTTGCAACATCGGAAAGGTTTCATCCAGCGGGTCGATGAAGACCCCGCGCTTTACACCCGAACGGGCCAGATGGCGCACTTCGCGACCGTTATGCGCGCCCACCTGGATCATGCCGCGCGGCATCCGTTTGAACCGCAGCTTGATCTGCTCGGCGGCGCGCAACCCGTTTTCTACCGGCGTCAATGCCTCTTTGCCCATCTGCTCGACCTTGTGCTGTTTCTTTCAGATGTACGCGCGCCGCCTTTTGAATTGCAATGAATTCTTTTGTGCACTTTTTGACCCACTGACAGGGGAACATGGCCTGTTGCGTTGCAACGGCGTTGCTAAATCGCGCAATCCGTTCGATATTGGGATCGTAAAAACGATGACGGGCATGGCCGATTGTGCCACACCGACCCGCACACAGGCAGCAGACACCCCAAGCTGTTCATGCATTGGGAATGACAGGAAATTACATTGGCCACGGAAAAACCGCGCTTTATTGTCGTCACACCGATGAAAGACGAAGGCCCCTATATTCTTGAATGGGTGGCCCATAATCAGGCGATCGGGGCCGACAGGATCGTCGTCTTTTCCAACAATTGTTCCGACGGGTCCGATGCGCTTTTGGATCGCTTGGACGAGATTGGCGCGATTACCCATGTCGACAACTCCAGCACCCGCCCTGTCAGCCCGCAAAAACGCGCCTACAAGCGGTTTTTGAAAATGAACATCGCAACGGATGACGATTGGGTTATCCCGATTGATGCCGATGAACATATCAATATCAAAACCGGCGATCACAGCTTTCAGGCGCTGACCGATGCGGTGCCCGATGCACGCATGATCTCGATGACATGGCGCCTGTTCGGCAATGCGGGCGTGCAAACCTATCAAGACGGATTTATCACTGACCAGTTCCGCCGCGCCGCGCCCGAATGGACGCCGCGCCCGCCGCAGGCATGGGGCTTCAAGACCATGTTCAAACGGGGCCTTTGGGATTTCATCGGCGTGCACCGCCCCAAACGCCCGCGCATTTCCGGCATGGATGAGGCGCATTGGGTCAACGGATCGGGCCAGCCGATGCCCGAACGCTACTTTACCGGCCAGTGGCGCTCGATGCGGGATTCCCTGGGCTATGATCTGGTTCAGATCAACCATTACGCGCTGAAATCCTGCGAAAGCTATCTGGTCAAGAAAATGCGCGGACGTGCGCACCACACCGGCGACACTCTGGGGTTGGAGTACTGGACCATGATGAACCACAACGCCGAGGAAGACAGCTCTCTGGATGCGGTTCAGCCGCGCAAGCATGAAAAGTTTGCAACCCTTATGGCCGATCCGGACGTGGCCCGCCTGCATGCCGCGTGCTGTGAACTGCACGCACAGCGTATATCCGAACTGCGTCAGGAGCCGGAGACGGCGCAACTGCTGGACAGTCTCATTCATCAACACAAGGACTAGAAACGCCCATGGCTCAGGTCTTTATCGTTTCCTTCGACGAACCCGGCGTCATTGCAAAGGGCAAGGGATCCGCGAATATTATCAAGCGTTTTTCGCAATCGCTGATGAATATGGGTGTTCAATCCGAAGTGCTGACGTTTGAGCAGCTCATAGAGCGGGGACCAACAGATGATCCTCAGGCTTTTGTGCTTTTGCATTATAACGAACTGTTTTTGATCAGGGATCGCAAGGTAAGTTGGTTGCAATCCCGCGAGGCTGAAATAAAGGCATTGGGGTACAATATACTTCACTCGGCGGATGCAGGACGTATTGTCGGGCACAAATCAAGGCAAAACAAAGCGCTGATTTCCGCTGACGTTCCGATGCCAAGGGAATTGAAAAACAGTGATCGTTTTGACGTGGCGTTTTCAAATGCGGTCAATGATGCGCATGTTCCCACCCAATTGATCGACGGCGGGACTGCACTTGATGAAAGCCGTTACAACACGGATTACGTCGATTGCCGGCATGACTATGATGGCCAGTTGTGGAACGTGTGTCTGCGTGCACAGGTGGTTGGCGCGCACGTGCTTTTTGCGTGGGTGCGCGCAGGAACAGGCGCAAGTGTCCACACACGCGACACCCCGGTCGACGCTGGTATGATCCGGCATTTTCACAACCTTCTCATTGTGCCCAACATGGATCAGATCAAGACGATTGCAGCGCGTGTAAAAGAGTCCTTGGGGGTGGGTTTGTTCGCGCACGACATCCTTCCCTGCAGAGAAACCGGCCGCCTTTTGCTGTGCGAAACGAATTTCAAATTCTATGACGGGAATTATCGTTTCTTGATGAAGCCCATCGCCGATCAACATCCCAACCCGGCGTTCTTTGACGGGCGCAAGGTGGGTCGTCGTATGGCGCGCGCGCTGATATCGGAACTTGAACTCGAACCGCAAAAGGCCGACGCCTGACGCGAACGGAAAAAACCGGACATTCTGGAAAAGTGGTACCCGAGGCCGGACTTGAACCGGCACGCCGTAAAGCAACGGATTTTGAATCCGTCGTGTCTACCATTCCACCACTCGGGCAACGTTGTTTTCCTAACCCCAGAAACCGGCCCCGTCCAGAGGCAAAATACGGCCCTGTCCTTCATCTTTTCATAAATACTTGCTGCGCAACGGCCCGGCACGCGCCGCGCCATAATGGTCAGAACATCACCTGCACCAGCCACAGGGTGATCGGCGGAAACGCCACAAGGATCACCACCCGCACCAGATCGGACATCACAAACGGGGCCACGCCGCGATAGGTGTGTGATATCGGAATATCGCGCGCCACCCCGTTGATAATAAACAGGTTCATGCCCACCGGCGGTGTGATCAACCCGACCTCGACCACGATCAGTGCCAATATCCCGAACCAGATCGCGGTTTCTTCCGCGCTCATGCCGAAATCCAGCACTTCGATCACCGGCAGGAAAATCGGGATGGTCAGCAGGATCATCGACAGGCTGTCCATGACGCAGCCGAAAATCAGATAACAGATCAACATGATGCTCAGCACCATGATCGGGCTGTAGCCCGCGCTCAGCACCCAATCGGCCAGCATGTCGGGCGCGCGGGTCAAGGCCAGAAAGCCTTTCAGCACCTCGGCCCCCAGCAGAATCAGGAAGATCATCGCCGTCGCCTTGGCGGTTTCCAGAAACGCGCCCAGCAGGCCCGCCCAGTCCAGCCGCCCCATGACAATGCCGTAGACGCCTGTCGCCACGGCACCAAAGGCCGCCGCCTCGTTCGGGGTAAACAGCGCCTGTGGTCCGGGGCGGGTCCAGTTCCAGTCGCCGACAATGCCGCCCATGGTCAGCCCGAAAATCACGATGACCGGCCATGTCGCGCCCAGCGTGCGCAGGCGTTCGCGATAGGGAATGCGCTCCGCGACGCTGGCGCTGTCGGGTTTGATGCGCACGTATATGGCCACGGTGACCATGTATCCCAGCGCCGCCAGAATGCCGGGGATCAGGGCGGCCATGAACATCTTGACGATGTTCTGTTCCGCCATGATCGCGTAGATCACCAGAATGATCGACGGCGGGATCAGGATGCCCAAGGTGCCCCCCGCCGCCAGCACACCGGTGCTCAGCGCATCGGAATAGCCCCGTCGGCGCATTTCGGGCAGGGCCACCTGCCCCATCGTGCTGGCCGTGGCCAGCGATGATCCACAGATCGCACCGAACCCGGCGCAGGCCCCGACCGAGGCCATGGCAATGCCGCCCTTGCGGTGGCCCAGAAAATCCGAAGCGGCGCGAAACAGCGCCGCGCTCATCCCTGTGCGGGTGGCAAACTGCCCCATCAGCAGGAACAGCGGCACAATCGACAGGCCCTGATTGGAAAAGGTTTCGTAAGACAGCGTTTTCAACTGCGCCATCGGGGCATTGGGGGTGCCCAGCACATACCAGCTTCCGAAAAATCCGGTGAAGGCCATGGCCAGTGCAATCGGCACCCGCAAAAAGATGCCCAGCAACATGAAACCGAACGCCGTCAGCGCCAGCGACAGACCTGTCAGTTCCATCATACCGCGCCCTCGCGCCCGGCGATCACCCAATTCAGGCTGCGCCATATCGTATAAAGCGACACAACCACAAACAGGGCTGCCCCGATCAGCGCCAGACCGTACGGAATCCACACCGGTATTTCGAGTTCATAGGTTGTTTCGGCAAAGAACGGTTTATAGCCCATGCCCAGACTGTCGCGCAGTGCATCGCTGCCATAGGGAAATTTTTCACCAAAGCCGAACCACAACTGCCGCATGATGATGATCGCGGCCAGCGTGATCAGCACATCACCGATCAGGCCGAACAGCGCCTGCATACGCGCCGAAAACATCGACGTCACGATATCAACCGTCACATGGCCGCGTTTCAACTGGCAGTAGGGCAGAAAACAGAACACGGCCAGCGCACAGCCATTGGCCACCAGTTCATAATCGCCCCGCACCGGCGACAGCCCGAAGGACAACAGCGCCCGCCCGATGATCGACACCACCGTGACCAGCGCCATCGCGACCAGAATAAAGCCGCCGACATAGGCAAACAGGCGCGCGATCATGTCGATCACCCGTCCTGTGCGCCGTTCGGCGTTGATTGCTAGCGCCATGGTTAGCCCCTGCCCAAGGTTCCGCCTGTTCCGGATATAGAAAAAGCTCCGGCGCGCACCCGCGCCGGAGCCTTATTGCATTCTGCGTCGCTCAGTTCGAGTATTTTTCGACCATCGCCGCCGCATCATCGACCATGGCCTGCCCGTCCAACCCTTTTCCAGTCGCTTCGACAATCCACGCCTCTGTTTGTGCATCGCCAATAACGCGCAGTTCGGCCACGACATCCTCGCCCAGATAGTTGATCGTGTTGCCACGCTCGGAAATCAGCTTTTCGGCGATATCATCGCCTTTATCCATCGCGGCACCGGCCTGACCGGATGTTTCAAGGCCCGAATTTGCATCAATAACGGCCTTCAAGTCATCGGGAAGGCTGTCATATTTGGCCTTGTTCATGCCCCAGATGAAAAACGTGTTGTAAAGCGCGCGATCACCCGAAATGCCGGTGTGGCTGTCGGTCAATTCATGCACTTTCAGGCCCGGAACCACCTCGAACGGGATCACACCGCCATCCACCACGCCCTTGCTCAACGCTTCGGGAAAGGCGGGCACAGGCATGCCAACAGGCGTTGCGCCCAGCGTTTCCAGCAGCGCGTTGGCCTGACGCGACGGGCCGCGCAGTTTCAAACCGTTCAGATCGGCGGTTGAATTCGATGGGGCCGCCTTTCTTGTGAATAATACCGGGGCCATGCACGTGCACCGCGATCACGTGAATGTCGCCAAACCGCTCGCCCATATATTTCTCGGTGAATTCCCATGCCGCCTTTGAGGACGCCTCGGCGCTCATCGAGGTCATGAACGGCAATTCGAACACTTCGCTTTCGGGAAACCGGCCCGGCGTATAGGCCGGCAGCGCCCAGCCGCAATCAATCACACCGTCGCGGATCTGGTCATACAAGGCGGGCGGTTTGCCACCCAGTTGCATCCCCGGATACAATTCAACCTTGATCCGCCCGCCACTGTCGGCCTCGATCTTTTCGGCCCAGGGGGCCATGAAAAAGGCAGGCACTGATCCCTTTGCCGGCAGAAAATGCTGACAGCGCAGCGTCACCTCTTGGGCCATCGCGGCCCCGGCACCCAGACCGACGGCCAAAGCACCCGCAAATGCGGTTTTCAAAGCGAATTTCATAAGTTCCTCCCTTATGGCCGTTCAGGCGGCCTTTTCTCCATTCCGTACCAATCCACAGGTCATTGTAACCATCAACCCCTCTTGGTTGAAAATCATCGCAAAACGCCGGTTTTTCGCCCGACCACGTGCAACAGGCCGCGCCAAGACCGTGTTTTTGGCCTTGCGCCGCCCGCCAACTTGGCTAGGCAGTTGATCTTACACAATCACAAGGCAGACCGGATGATCAAAGGCTTATACGATTGGACAATGGGCATGGCCGATCATCCCCGTGCCTTGTGGGTGCTGGCGGCGGTAGCGTTCATCGAAAGCTCGGTCTTTCCGATCCCGCCCGATGTTATCATGATCCCGATGATCCTGGCCAAGCCGTCGCGCGCCTGGCTGATCGCCCTTGTGGCGCTGGTGGCGTCGGTGTTGGGCGGATTGCTGGGCTATGCCATCGGCGCGCTGGCCTTTGAAACCATCGGCCAACCCATCCTTGCCTCGCTGGGCAAGGCCGACGCGATGGCAGAATTCAACACGCGTTTCAACGATCTGGGCTTCTGGGCGGTTCTGACCGCAGGGGTCACGCCGTTTCCCTACAAGGTCATCACCATCATGTCGGGCTGGACCGGCATGTCGCTGACCACATTTATCGCGACATCCATTCTGGCGCGCGGGTTGCGGTTTTTCATACTGGCCGGATTGCTGTGGAAATACGGTGCGCCGATACGGGACTTTATCGAAAAACGGCTTGGGCTTATGTTTACCCTGTTCGTGATCATGCTGATCGGCGGATTTGCCGTGCTGAAATATCTATGACCAGACATACGATGATCATATTGGCGGCGCTTGGGTCGCTTGGTGTTGCTGATGGGCGCCTACGGGTTTCAGTATCTGGGCGAAATGGCCCCGTGCAAGCTGTGTTACTGGCAGCGTTATCCGCATATGGCCGCCGTTGTGATCGGCCTGTTTGCCCTGATGGTGCCGGGCCGCGCCCTGCCCCGTCTGGGCGCGCTGGCGGCCTTTACCAGCGCCGCCATCGGATTTATCACACCGGCGTGGAAAAAACGCTGGTGGGACAGGGCCAAGCACCTGCACCTCCGGCCCCGTTGGCGGGTTAAGCTCGGCGGAATTGCTGGATCAGATCATGGCCGCGCCGCTGGTGCGCTGTGACGAAGTGCCATGGCAGATGTTCGGGCTCAGCATGGCCAGCTGGAATGTCGTGGTGTCGCTCGCGCTCGCCCTGTTGTGGCTGATGGCCGCCCGGCGGCGCAGCTAGGCCGATTTCCGCGTCGCCAGCAACAGGCTGGTTTCGCTGGTGGCCACCCCGTCCAGCCGGCGGATTTTCGACAGCACCGCATCAAAGGATCCTCCAGCGTGTGGGTGCCGATTTCGGCGATCACATCCCACCGCCCATTGGTGGAATGCACCGCGCGCACCTCGCTGAAGCCTTGTAACTGGCGTATGATGCGGTCGGTGCCGCGCCCTTCGATCCCGATCATCATCAGGCCGCGCACCGGATCGCGCAGGGCGTCTTCCTTCAGGACGACGGAAAACCCAAGGATATCGCCGCGCTGGCGCAGCCGTTCGATCCGCCCGCGAATGGTTGTGCGTGACACCCCCAAAAGCAGCGCCAGATCGGACAGGGATGCACGGGCATCATGGCGCAGGGCGGCAATCAGTTTTTGATCCGTTTTGTCCATCACAGGCTCCGCTTTGATCAACTAAGCCACAATATGTACAGAATGTACGCTGTTTCTCAACCCGAAACGGCACCTATCTAGGGGCAAACAACGACATGAGGTTCAAGATGTCTCGTAAAACCTGCATTCTGATCGGTGCGCCGGTCGACAGCGGAAAACGCCGCAAGGGCTGCCTGATGGGGCCGGATGCCTACCGCACGGCCGGTCTGGCGCAAGCGCTGCGCGATCTGGGCCACAAGATCGAGGATCAGGGCAACCTGAGCCCGGCCAGCTACAACCCCGATGCCGACGACGATAAAATCTATGCGTTGCAGGAAACCATCGGCTGGACCAACCGCCTGATCCGCGCTGCGGAAAACGCCATGGCGCGCGGTTTGCCGATCTTTCTGGGCGGCGATCACAGCCTGTCCTTGGGCAGCGTGGCCGGTGTGGCCAACCATGCCGCCAGCCAGAACCGCCCGCAATTTGTGCTGTGGCTGGATGCGCACAGCGATTTCCACACCCCGCAATCCACCGCGTCGGGCAACCTGCATGGCACGCCACTGGGCTATGTCACCGGGCGCGACGGCTTTGGCGGGTTTCCAAAGGTCACCCATCCGGTACCGCAGGAAAACATCTGCATCATCGGGTTGCGGTCTGTCGATCTGCCCGAACGCGATGCGTTGCAGCAAACCGCAATCCACCGTCATGACATGCGCGAAATCGATGAAATCGGCGTTGGCAAACCGCTGGCGGCCTTTCTGGACCGGGTTGCCGCGGCCAACGGGTTTTTGCATGTCTCGCTGGATGTGGATTTTCTTGATCCGTCGATCGCCCCTGCCGTGGGCACCACGGTTCCGGGCGGGGCCACCATCCGCGAAGGCCATCTGGTGATGGAAATGCTGCATGACAGCGGTTTGATGACATCGCTTGATCTGGTCGAGTTGAACCCGTTTCTGGACGAACGCGGCCGCACCGCACAAGTCATGGTCGATCTGGCCGCCTCCGCCTTGGGCCGTCGCGTGTTCGATCGCCCCACCCGCGCTTATAGCTGATCAAGGATATCCCCATGCTTCCGTCTGAAAAAGCCCTTGTTCCCTTTGTCTCTGTCGACAACATGATGCACCTGATCCACCATATCGGGATCGAACCGATGCTGCGTGATCTGGCCGATTACATCGAAGCCGATTTCAAACGCTGGGAACTGTTTGACAAAACCCCGCGCGTGGCCAGCCACTCGGCCGAAGGCGTGATCGAACTGATGCCCACCTCGGATGGCGAGGTGTACGGGTTCAAATATGTGAACGGCCACCCCAAGAACATGAAGGAAGGCCTGCAAACCGTCACGGCCTTTGGCCTTTTGGCCGATGTCGGCAACGGCTATCCTGTGTTGCTGTCGGAAATGACAATCCTCACGGCGCTGCGCACGGCGGCCACATCGGCGATGGTTGCCAAACATCTGGCCCCCAAGGGCAGCACCACGATGGCGATGATCGGCAATGGCGCGCAATCCGAATTTCAAAGCCTTGCGATGAAAGCAATCTGTGGCATCGACACCGTGCGCCTTTACGACATTGATCCGGCGGCCACCGCCAAATGCGCGGCCAATCTGGCGGGGCACGGGCTGACCGTTGTGACCTGCGACAGCGCCGAAGCGTCGATGGAAGGCGCGCAGATCATCACCACCTGCACGGCGGACAAACAGAACGCCACCATCCTGACCGACAACATGGTCGGCGCAGGGGTGCATATCAACGCCATCGGCGGGGATTGCCCGGGCAAGACCGAACTGCACGCCGACATTCTGCGCCGCTCGGACATCTTTGTGGAATTCCCGCCGCAAACGCGGATTGAAGGCGAAATCCAGCAGCTTGATCCCGATCATCCGGTCACGGAACTGTGGCAGGTGATTTCCGGCACCGCCAAGGGCCGCACATCGGACCGTCAGATCACCCTGTTTGACAGCGTCGGGTTCGCGATCGAGGATTTCAGCGCCCTGCGCTATGTCCGTCACAAGATCGTCGGCACCGATTTCTACCACGATCTGGATCTGCTGGCCGATCCTGATGATCCGCGCGATCTGTTCGGCATGGTGCAACGCGCCCAGACCTGATCCAGACGAAAACGGGCCGTGCATTACGCAACGGCCCGTCTTCATCTTTTCAAAAATACTTCTGCCCGGCCCTCAGGCTTCCAGCTCGGCATCCCAATACAGGAAATCCATCCAGCTTTCGTGCAGATGGCCCGGCGGGAATTTGCGCCCCATATTGCGCAATTCCTCGGAGGCGGGCTGGCGCGGCGGTTTGCGCAGGTTCATGCCGGTCCGGTGCAGCGGCTTTGACCCTTTGCGCAGGTTGCACGGGCTGCACGCCGCCACCACGTTCTGCCAACTGGTGACACCGCCACTGGCGCGCGGCACCACGTGATCAAAGGTCAGATCACCCTTGGCACCGCAATACTGGCAGCGGAATTCGTCCCGCAGAAATAAATTAAAGCGCGTGAAGGCCACGCGCTTTTGAGGTTTGACATAATCTTTCAGGACAACAACCGATGGTATCCTGATCTCGGTACTGGGGCTTCTGACCACGGTGTCATATTCCGCCACGATATCGACCCGGTCCAGCCACGCCGCCTTGACCGCCTCCTGCCAGGGCCACAGCGACAGCGGATAATAGGACAAAGGCCGATAATCCGCATTCAACACCAATGCCGGATGCTGTTTTAAGGCCCCCGGTGCCCGCACAAACTCAGTTCTAAAATCGCCGTCCATCTCAAACTCATACCTCGCAGGGTCTGTCTCAAAACATCCACCGAAGCAAAAACTCTCACCCCGGTCTTGCGTTTGACTATATATCGTGTCCGCAAGCTGGCAAGCCCCCGTTTACCCACAACATGTCGCAGGTTGGATAGAATGATTCCGTAACGATCAAATGACACTTATCCACAAGGAAGCAGCGCCACCGGCCTTTCTACTCTGTCGGCATCACACCCGTTGCGCGCAAATGCGCAATCACGATGGCGCTGATCCGACGGTGTTGGGCGGCACGGTGCTTGATGCCGTGGATGCAAACCATCTCATCGCCCGGTTCTTCGTGCGCCAGAATGTCGTAACCGCCTTCAATACATTCGCCCATAAAGTCGAAATGTCCGGCGTTTTCCAGTTCCATATGTGTCACCTGCCCCGCTGGAAGTGCTGCCACCAGCGCGCGCGATTCCACATCCTGTATCAGCATGTCCTGCCGTCCCGATCCCAACACCAGAACCGGTATCGCGACGCGCCCTAGGCTGGCGGGCTCGAAAATCTGTGTGCCACCCAGATCAAAGGTCATCACCGTCTTCAGGCGCGAATCGGACCGGTCGCTTTGCAACAGCGTATGCTCTCTTGGGTCGGCACCCACCTGCCACATGGCGATGGCCTGACAATCGGGTCGCATTGGCACGATGGCGCAATAATGCGCGAACGCCACCGGATCGTGGCGCGCTCCTGCGGCGGCCATGACAGTGTAACCGCCCAGCGAATGGCCCGCAGCCGCCACACGCGATACATCCAGATGATCGCCAAACCGGGCGTCTGCCATCAGGGCATCAAGGCTCACACTCAAATCGGTGGCGCGAAACCACAACTGCCGTGCGGCCTCGGGATCGCGATCAAATGTCGTGGTGCCGGGATGATTGGGCAGCACCGAAACAACACCGGCGCGCGCCAGTTCCTGCGCCAGCCACGCCTGATTCAGCGCATTGCCATACATGCCGTGCGACATCAGCACGACGGGATGCGCGCCCGCCGCCACGGGCGCATCCCTGTGGCCTGAAATGGTGCGCCAGACCTTGCTGTCCTGCACGATGTCTTCTGCGCCTTCGTGATGTGTCGGATACCAGACATGGCCGTTCAGATTGCGGCGGCCATCGGGATGGGTTGCGGTAAACTCCGCCACTCCGGCGTTGTATGTTTCCGCCCGGACCGGCGCGATGCCAAGGCTCAACAGGCCAAGTGTTAAAAGTGAAAAACAAGTGCGAAAGCGATGTGTCATTGGGTGTCCTCAAGTTGTCTGTGGGATTTCCCAGACTTGAGCCGCCCTGTCTTTTCAGGCAATCCATCGGGTGTCCTGAAAGCTGTTTCAGGACAGGCCCGCACCCGGAAAGGCAGGTTTATTCGTGATTTTTGTGCCCTTACCCCTGTTTCTGACCGGTCTGGCTGTGGGCCTTGGCGCGTTTGTTCTGACACGCACGTGGATGCCTTGGCAGGCCAAAGCCCTGTTTTGTGCTGCGACGTTGGTGATCATGGTGGAAACCGTTCTTGTCGCTTTGCGCTTTGCCTATCAGATCGAGTCGGTGCTGGTGATCCAGCGCCTTTTGCCGTTCTGGATCGGGCCTCTGGTGTATCTGGGGTATATTGCACTGTCGGACCGGGCCGACCGTTTGCGCCGTTATTGCGGCTGGCATCTGGGACTGGCGGGCATATTGACGGGTCTGGTCGCGGCCGTCCCGCCGGTTCGCGGCGCGCTCGATCTCATGATCGGGCTTAGCTATGCGGGGTATGCGCTGGCGTTGTTGCGCCTTTGGCGCAGCGGTCCGGATTGTCTGTCGCATGTCGGGCTGGCCTTTGTGCCCGGCCTGCGGCGGGTCATGGCGCTGACCATCGGATTGCTGGTGGTGACATTGGTGATGGACAGCCTGATTGCGCTCGATTTTGCCCGCAACAGCGGGCAGAACGTGACCCGCCTTTTGTCATTGGGCAGTCTGATCCTGCTGGGACTGTTCGGTTTGGCCGCACTGTGGGGCAAACACGCCGGACCCGCACGGCCCGCGCCCAGCGAACAGGACGCTACAATCGTCGCACAGGCGACAGCCTTTCTGGTTCAAAGCCGCCTGTTTACCGATCCAGACCTGTCGCTGACGCGCCTTGCCCGCCGGATCGGCGTGACGGATCAGGCGCTATCGGGGGCAATCAACCGCCAGACAGGGCACAATGTATCGCATTTCATCAATGGATTTCGCGTGGAACACGCCGCCCTTGTGCTGCGCAACACCGATGATCCTGTCGCGGTTGTTGCCCATGCTGCGGGGTTTCTGACCCGATCAAATTTCTATACGGAATTCCAACGTGTGCATGGCCAAAGCCCGGGGTCCTACCGCAAGGGGGCGTAGGCTACAGCCCCAGTTTGTCGCGCATAAAGGCCAGTGCCACGCTCAGACCGTCGGGCGCGATGCCGTGGCCGGTGCCTTTCATGATATGCGCGTAAACTTCCTTGAAACCGGCGCCTTGCAGGGCTTCGGCGGCTTGGGGCAGCGATTGGGGCGGCACCACGTCGTCCGCATCGCCATGCACCAGCAGGACCGGCGGGCGCACCACAACCTCGTCCGCCAGCGTTTCAGGCGACAGCAACCGCCCCGAAAATGCGACGATACCGGCCACTTCATCCTCGCGGCGGGGCGCGACATGCAGGGCCATCATGCTGCCTTGGGAAAAGCCGAACAGCACAACCTGTTCGGGCAACACGTCTTCGTCCACCATCAACGCATCCAGAAACGCATTCAGATCATCCACCGCAGCGCGCATCCCGCGTTCGGCCTCTTCTTCGGAGGATCCGTCAATCCAAGGGATCGGAAACCACTGAAACCCCATCGGTGCGCCCGCGCAATCTTCGGGGGCATCGGGGGCGACAAACAACGTATCGGGCAGATGTTCTCCCAACGGGTCGGCCAGACCCAGCAAATCGGCCCCGTTCGCGCCGTATCCGTGCAGGAATACCACTACAGATCGCACATCCCCCGACAGCGGCGCGCGGCGCCCAGCGTTTAATACCCGTGTCATTCTGCCTCGCCTTGTCAAAACCTGATGCGATTACTCGCACCTGTGGCGGCATGACACAAGCCTGTGCAATTTCACAGGCCGGTCAGATATAGAACCGATGTATCCTGAAGCGCCAGAAAACAGTTGAACTCCCTTCTCCGGGGTATAACCTTAAAATATTCATCACTGCGGGAGGCTTAAGTGACACAGCCCATCAAACCGTTCCTGATCGCGCTTTTACTGGCGACGGCCCCTGCCGTCCATGCGCAATCCTCGGACACCCAAACAGAAGACACGACAGCGCAAACTGCGGACGCACAAGGCGACGCGGAGACAGAGGGTCTGCTGACCCAGGCCGAACTGGAAAATCTGGTCGCTCCGGTTGCGCTTTATCCCGACACGTTGCTGATCCAGATACTGGTGGCGTCGACCTATCCTTTGCAGATCATCAAGGGCGACAGGTTTCTGGCCCAGAACGAAGATCAGGATCCCGAAACCCTGAAAGCGGCGATCGAAGCCGAAGAATGGGATGACAGCGTCGAAGTTCTGGCCACAGCCTTTCCTGATGTGCTGTCCGATATGGCAAGCCATATCGAATGGACCGAAACAATGGGCGACGCGATGCTGGCCCAAAGTGATGATGTGATGACCGCGGTACAGACCATGCGCGCGCAGGCCGTCAATACAGGTGCCCTGATCAGCGGAGAGGAACAAACCGTCGAGGTGGTTCAGGACGAGGTGACACAGGCCGAAACCGTGGTGATCCAGCCTGCAAACCCCGAAGTTGTCTATGTGCCGCAATATGATCCGCAAGTTGTCTATAATGACAATCTGGTGGGCGATGCGCTTGTGACAGGTGCGGTGGCCTTTGGCACATTCGCCCTGATTGACGCGATCTTCGACGACGATGATGATTGGAATGATTACTGGGGATGCCGCAATTGTGGCGGATGGGGCGGTGGCCCGATCTATCCAAGGCCGGACGTTGATATCGACGTTGATGGCAACGTGAACATCGGCAACAACGTCAATGTCGGCAACAACCGCCCCGACCGCCGCCCGGATGGCGGCTGGAAGCCCGACGACGGGCGCACCAAGGAAGCCCGTGACAAGATCGCCAACAAACGCGGCGAAGGCGGCAAGACCAAATTGCCCATCGACAAGTCGGCAACCCGTGGTGACAGCCTGCGCACGCAACTGTCCGATAAATCCGGCGCCAAGGACATCAGCCGCCCGGGTGCGGGCAAACTGCCACAGGTGGATCGCCCGTCAACACGCCCCGCCAGCGCCAAGCGGGACGCAATTGCCAAAACCGGAAATGCGAAAAAACCTTCGGTCAACCGGCCGGCCGCCAATAAACCGGCTGCCAAACGGCCAGCGGTTAAAAAGCCTGCTGCCAAAAAGGCACCGGTGAACCGCAAGCAGGCAGCCAAGGTGCCGCACAAGAAACCCAAGGCAACGCAGAAACGTGCCGCAGCGCCCAAAACCAGAAAAGCATCCGGCCATGGCAAAGCCGCCGGTCGCAAGAAAGCGCGGAGATAGACCATGACACATACCTTTATCAAAGCAGTGGCCCTGTCTTTCCTGATTGCCGGACCGGTGGCCGCGCAACCGGCCACCTATGCGACGCCTCAGGATGCGCTGGAGGCGTTTGTGGCCGGACTGGGCAGCACCGAAGAAGGTGCCCTGCTGTCGGTCTTTGGCGAAGAATCGCGTGATTTCCTGTCAGATGGGGACGCGGACGAGGATGCCGCCAACAAGGCCCTGCTGCTTGCGCTTTACGGCGAAGGCTATCGCATGGTGCCGCAAGAGGACGGTTCGCTGGTCATTGCGCTAGGCGCGGAAGGCTGGCCCTTTCCTATTCCGGTCGCCAAAACCGGTGATGGCTGGGCGTTTGACACAGAAACCGGCCGCGCCGAGGTGCAGGCCCGCGAAATCGGGTTGAACGAATTGGAGGTGATCGACCTGCTGGATGCCTATGTCGACATTCAGGCCGGTTTCCGGCTCAGCGATCATGACGGCGACGGGGTGATGGAATTTGCCCGCCAGATCATCGCCACATCCGAAACCGAACGTGACGGCCTGTTCTGGGCCGCGCCCGACAGCCCCTTGGGTGAATTGTTTGCGCGCGCTTCGGCCACAGGGTTCAGTGACGGGGAACAGGATCATGATCCCGAACCCTATTCAGGCTATTATTTCCGCATCCTGACCGAACAGACCGCCGCCGCACCGGGCGGAGAAATGAGCTATCTGCTCAATGACAACATGGTGGCGGGCCATGCCTTGCTTGCCGTGCCTGCTGTTTACGGTGAAACCGGTGTTCACAGTTTCATGGTGGCGGAAAACGGTGTGATCCTTCAGGCGGTTCTGGGCGAAGAAACACTCGATATCGCTGCAGACATGATGGCCTATGATCCCACGGATGACTGGACGCCTGTCGAATAAGGCAACCCCTGTGTGCGATCTGAAACGGGGCCTGTCAGTCTGACAGGCCCTTGTTTTTTGTCGCCACACGGTAATAGGCCCACAACGCCCGCGCCGCGACAGAGCGCCAGGGCGCCCAATCCTGCGCCATGTCGCGCAAGGCACGGTCTTTGGGGCGGTCGGGCAGATCGAACAGGATCCGCGCGCTTTCCTGAAGCGCCAGATCGCCCGGGGCAAAGACATCAGCACGCCCGAGGCTGAACATGGTGTAAATCTCGGCTGTCCACACCCCGATGCCCGGCACCGTGACCAGCGTTTTGATCACCTGATCCGATGGCAGTGCGCGCAAGGCGGTGTAATCAATATCCGCCTCGGCCAGTGCGCGGGCATAACGTGCTTTCTGGCGGCTCATCCCCAAGGCGCGCAGGGCATCGTCGTCCACGTCCAGAACGGCGCGCGCCTCTGTCAGCCCCGCGCCTTCAAGCCGTGCCCAGATCGCATTGGCCGAGGCGACGCTGACCTGTTGGCTGACGATTGCGTTCAATAGCGGGCCAAACCCGTCCGGTTTCAGGCGCAGGGGCAACGGGCCGGTCTGCGCCAGCGCGCGGGCAAACCGCGCGTCCTGTTCGGCCAACCACGCCGCCCCTTCCGCCACACAAGCGTCTGAGTGGATCACGCGCCCGATCTCTGGCGTTGTGGTCATAACGCAGCCACCCAATCCAGCGCGGCCTGAACCGTTTCCAACCTCAGACAGTCGGGCTGTTCCGGACGGCGGATCATCGCCACATTGATCCCCAGTACGCGCGCGGCCTCGATCTTGGTATGATTGATCACACCGCCCGCATTGCGCGTAACCAGCCAGTCAATGCCCAGCTTTTTAAACAACGCGATTTCATCCGCCACGGAAAACGGGCCGACACCGCGCACATAGGTCATATTGTCTATCGGTCTGGGCTGGGCCCCGTCGCGCAGCTGGCGCACAAACAGATGGCGTGCGCGCAACGCAGCGAATTGGTCAATCGTGGCGCGCCCCGTTGTGGTGAACACGCGCGCATCGCGCGGAATGATTTGCGCCGCCTCTGCCTCGTCGGCCACATCGTGCCAGATATCGCCCGTTTCCGGATACCATTCAGGGCGCAGAACCTGTGCAAAAGGCACCCCCCGCTGCGCGCAGATGTCACGACTGCGCTGTGTGATCTGCACCGCGAACGGATGTGTGGCGTCCAGCACTGCGGTGATCCCCTGTTCGTCCAGAAAACCGGCAAATCCGTCCGTGCCGCCAAAGCCGCCGATGCGGGTGGGCACAGAGAGCGGACCGGCGGCGCGTTCGCCGTAATGCAGCGATGCCGTCACGCGTGGGGCGCTACGCGCCGCCAGCGCATCGGCGATGTCGCGCGCTTCTGCGGCACCGGCCAATAGCAAGAGATGGTGGGGGTTGCTCATCCGCTGCACCTTAGAACCTGCCCAAGATGTTGCAAGGCGCTTGAACCCCCCCGATTTCCTATATACGCCATCGCCATGACCCCATCCAACGACTCTCTGGCGAAACGCAATGTGGCCGTTCTGGTCGCCGCGCAGGCGTTTCTGGGCAGCCAGATCACGATGATTTTCGTGATTGGCGGCCTTGCCGGGCAGCAGCTTGCCCCCAATGCGTGTCTGGCCACATTGCCCATATCGCTGATCGTATTCGGATCCATGACCACCGCGCCGTGGCTGAGCCCGCTGATGCAGCGGTTTGGCCGCAAAAGCGGGTTTTATGTGGGCGCTTTGGGCGGGCTGATCGGGGCTGCCGTGTCGGCCTATGCGCTGACCTTGTCGAATTTCTGGATCTTTCTTGCAGGCAGCTACCTGACCGGTATCTATATGTCTTCACAGGGGTTTTTCCGCTTTGCCGCGGCTGATACCGCATCGGATGCGTTCAAGCCCAAGGCGATTTCCTACGTCATGGCGGGCGGTCTGATTTCGGCGGTCATCGGTCCGCAACTGGTGGGCTACCTCAGCAGTCATACGGCCGACGCGACCGTCATGCGGTTCTTTCCGGTCTATATGGCGGCCATCGGGCTGAACCTGCTGGGTATGGTGTTTTTCCTGTTTCTGCGTATTCCCAAACCCCCTGCCCCCACGCTGGACAGCCCAAGGGGCCGCACACGCTGGGAATTGCTGACCACGCCGCGCATCGCTGTCGCGGTGATCTGCGCCATGGTGTCGTATGCGCTGATGAACCTTGTGATGACCTCTACGCCGCTGGCGGTTGTGGGCTGCGGGTTCGGCGTGGCGGATGCGTCAAACGTGGTGACGGGCCATGTGCTGGCGATGTTTGCGCCGTCGTTTTTCACCGGCCATCTGATTGCACGCTTTGGCGTGGAAAAGATCATGGGGCTGGGCCTGCTGATCCTTGGGGTCGCGGGGGGCGTCGCGCTGAGCGGCGTGGAACTGGGCCATTTCTTTATCGCGCTGATCCTGCTGGGGATCGGGTGGAATTTCGGGTTTATCGGCGCGACCACGATGTTGACCACATCGCACGAACCCCATGAACGGGGCCGGATGCAGGGGCTGAACGATCTGCTGGTGTTCGGTGGCGTGACCTTTGCGTCGCTGGCATCGGGCGGATTGATGAACTGTTCGGGCGGCGATGCTGTTGAAGGCTGGTACGCGGTGAATATCGCGATGATCCCGTTTCTGGCGCTGGCGGGTGGCGCGCTGATCTGGCTGATGCTGCGCCCGCGCGAACAGACGGTTTAACGCCTGCGCGCTACCAGCGCCCCGTTGCCGCGCGCCACATCAGGCTTAGCCGTTTTTGTGCCCCGCTTTGACCCAGCGTTCCGTCTGCCACGGCCTGCGGATCATGCACCGCCTGTTTCAGGATCGCGCCACTTTGCCATCCGGCCAGCAATGCGGGGGCTGCCGCACGCGACACGGCGCGGCGGTTCCGGCGTGCGCGCTGCAACCGGTCCAGCGCGCCCTGGGCCAGTGCGCGTACCCCGTCCGGCGTGCCATCCAGCAGCGGCACGCGCTTGCGCGCCTCAAGTTCGGGAATGGCACGCAGCCACGCGGCCACGCCGCTGGCATAGCCGACATCGCGCACAACCGATTCTTCTGCCTGCCCCAAAACGCGCGCGGCCACCCAGATCAGCGTGCCCGCGCTCTGATCAATGTAGCGCTCAAAATGCGCTGCGTCCTCGAACGGGTCTTTGTAGATATCCCAACGCCTTACGGCGATCATCTCATCCATTCCGGCGGCCATGTCGGGGGTCAGCATTTCGGCCAGCGGCGTTACAACCTCGTGGCGGCGCACCGCACCGCCCTTGGCAATTTCCTCGACCGCGTCGCGCCACCATTGCAGGCGCATTTCCGCGATCATGGTTTCTTCGGTTACCCACGGCGCGCGCGACACTTCGACGTTGAAGGCATAAAGCGGAAACAACACGCGGCGCGCGGCCACAGGTGCGGCCATCGCCGCCATGAACCTGTCGGGATCGCCACGTTCCACGATCGCGGCGCAGGCGGTGACATCCTCACTCAGTGTCACGGACCAGCTTCCAGCGGATTGCATCCAGCAGCGCCTGAAATGACGCATCCACTATGTTGGCGGACACGCCCACGGTGGACCAGCGCCGCCCCTTGCGGTCTTCGCTGTCGATGATCACGCGGGTCACGGCCTCGGTGCCGCCCTGGGTGATGCGCACCTTGAAATCGACCAGCCGCATATCATCGATCATGTCCTGATAGCGGCCCAGATCCTTGGCCAGCGCCTTGGACAGCGCGTTAACGGGGCCTCGGTCACTGCCGGTTTCATCCATGCTTTCGGACACAGACAGCTTTTTGTCGCCATCCACCTTCACCACAACAACCGCTTCGGACAGGCTGACCATCCGGTCATATTTGTTCTTGCGCCGCTCGATCGGTGACTTTGTAGCGTTTGACCTCGAAAAATTCGGGCAACTGCCCCAGTTCCTCGCGCGCGAGCAGTTCGAAAGACGCCTGCGCGGTATCATAGGAATAGCCTTCGGCCTCGCGTTCCTTCACCCGTTCCAGAATACGGGCCAGTGCGGGGTCTTTGGCGGGCACGTTCAATCCGGCCTCTTCCAGCCGTTTGCGCAGGTTGGATTGCCCCGCCTGATTGGACATCGGGATGATGCGCGCATTGCCGACACTGGCGGGATCGATGTGTTCGTAGGTCGCGGGGTCTTTGGCGATGGCGCTGGCGTGCAATCCGGCCTTGTGGGCAAAGGCGGATGATCCGACATAGGCCGCCTGTTTCATCGGCACACGGTTCAGGATTTCATCCAGCTTGCGGCTGGCGCGGGTCAGGCCGCGCAGCGCCTCTTGCGTGACGCCGGTGTCGTACAGGCTGGCGTAGGGTTCTTTCAGCAGCAATGTCGGGATCAGCGTGGTCAGGTTGGCATTGCCACAGCGTTCGCCCAGCCCGTTCAGCGTGCCTTGAATTTGGCGCGCGCCTGCATCCACCGCCGCCAGCGTGCAGGCCACGGCGTTTTCGGTGTCATTGTGGGTGTGGATGCCCAGATGCGTCCCCGGAATGCCTGTGGTGATCACATCGGCGGTGATGCGGGCCACATCGGTGGGCAAGGTGCCGCCATTGGTGTCACACAGCACGATCCAGCGCGCGCCCGCATCATAGGCGGCGTGCAGGGTTTCCAGCGCATAGGCGGGATTGGCGGCATATCCGTCAAAGAAATGTTCCGCGTCAAACAGCGCCTCGCGCCCCTGGGCCACGATATAGGCGATGGATTTGGCAATGTTTTCCGTGTTTTCCGCGCGGCTGATGCCCAGTGCGGCCTTTACGTGGTAGACATGGGATTTGCCGACCAGACAGACAGCACCGGTGCCCGCATTCATCACGGCGGCCAGAACATCATCGTTCTCGGCCGACCGCCCTGCCCGTTTTGTCATGCCGAACGCGGTCAGCGTGGCGCGGGTTTTGGGCGCATCCTCGAAAAACGCGGAATCGGTGGGGTTGGCGCCGGGCCAGCCGCCTTCGATGTAATCCACGCCCAATTCGTCAAGCATGGCTGCGATCTGTTGTTTTTCAGCGGTGGAAAACTGCACGCCCTGCGTTTGCTGCCCGTCGCGCAGCGTGGTGTCGTAAAGGGAAAGGCGCTGTTTCATGACAGTTCCTCACTGCGAACCGGTTCGGGCCAAAGGCCCGGACAGCCCCCGACCGCCCCCCCGGGCGGGGGCTTCACCCCCACCCGCGGCCGGGGGCTGTCCTGTGTTGGGTTTACCATCATTTCAGGGCCTCCAGTTTGGACGGGTCGAAGTCTGGCGTCACATCCCAGTGCTTTCCATCCGTCGGTCATGCCGCACTGAAATCCCTGCCCTTCACTCGTCTAGGTCATCGCCTTGGAAATCCTTGGATCAGCAGTCGCCCATTCCTTATCAACGTCTCGCATTGCTGCCACTTTCGCAAAATCAATTCGATAACATCGGCCACTTCTTTCGGTATTTCGACTGGCTTCGGTGACGATCGGCTGAATGCCCATCGATATCCATAGACGCCGCGAAAACCGCAGACGCTTTCACTGGATTTTGCCAATTGTGCAGTTCCGCGATAGCGCCAAGATGTGTTCAAGTCATTTGCCAGCGCTCAACCACGCGTGGGTGGCTGTTGCGCGGCTTCGTGACTCACATCCGTCTTGGCAATGACCACTTCCCCATCCGATCAGCATCTCTGTCGCATCCTCCGCCTTCTTCTGGGTCCAGTCCATCGGCTTGCCGTAATGCGTGGACAAGAACACAAAGCGGATCACCTCGCCCGGCACGCCCTGATCCAGCAGATCGCGCACGGTAAAGAAATTGCCCAAGGACTTGGACATTTTCTTGCCCTCGACCTGCAACATTTCGTTGTGCATCCAGACCCGCGCAAACCCGCCGTCGGGGTGCGCGCAGCAGCTTTGCGCCACTTCGTTTTCGTGATGCGGGAACATCAGATCATTGCCGCCGCCGTGGATGTCGAATGTATGGGGATGTGAGCGCCTTTCGGATAGCTTACCTTTTTCTTTCGGTGTTTCCAAAGCAACTCTTCGGCCATCGCAGAGCATTCAATATGCCAGCCGGGGCGGCCCCGCCCCCACGGGCTGTCCCAACCGGGCAGATCGTCGCCTGACGGTTTCCACAGCACAAAATCCATCGGGTCGCGTTTATAGGGCGCCACCTCGACCCGCGCGCCGGCGATCATATCATCGACCGACCGGCCCGAAAGCTTGCCGTACTCCGCATAGGATCGCACATCAAACAGCACATGGCCTTCGGCAACATAGGCGTGGCCCTTGGCGATCAGATCCTCGATCATCGTGATCATTTCGCCGATATATTGCGTCGCGCGCGGTTCATGGTGTGGGGGGCAGATTGCCCAATGCGCCCATATCCGCGTGATACCAGCCAATGGTTTCTTCGGTGATGTCGGAAATGGAGCGCCCGCTTTGCACCGCGCGCGCGTTGATCTTGTCATCCACATCGGTGAAATTGCGCACATAGGTGACATGATCCGGCCCATAGACATGCCGCAGCAAGCGGAACAGCACGTCGAACATGATCACATTGCGCGCATTGCCCAGATGGGCGCGGTCATACACCGTGGGCCCGCACAGATACATCCGCACATTGTTTTCATCAATCGGCGTGAAATCTTCTGTCTTGCGCGTCATGGAATTGCGCAGCCTGATCACGGGTTTGGTCGTCATAACAATAGTCCTTGTCGCGCGGATCACGCGGACCTAGCACCTCTTGTCTGTTGTGAAAACGAAAGAAACCGGCCCGCCGAGAAAACTCAGATGGTAATGCAGCAGCAAATGGGCGTCAGATCGGTCATGACGTTGTGATAGCCCCCGCCCGCGCGATTGACAAGGCCGCTGATTCTGTGCCCCCTCCGCCGCAATGAAATCTGGCGTTGAAGGAACCCGTTATGAAGCTGTCGAAAAGGATCACACAACTGAACGGTGACGGTGATGACGGCTGGAGCGTGTTTTACCGCGCCCGCGCACTCAAGGCGGCCGGCGAACCGGTTGTGGAACTGACCATCGGCGAACATGATATTCGCACGCATGGCAATATTCTGGCGGCGATGAACACATCTGCAACCGGCGGCCATACCGGCTATGCCATGGTGCCGGGCATCAAACCGTTGCGCGAAACCGTTGCCGCCCGTGTGCAGGCGCGCACCGGCGTGCCCACCGGCCCTGAAAACGTGATGATCACGCCGGGCGGACAATCTGCATTGTTTTCATCGCATTATGCGGTGTGCAATCCGGGTGACGGCGCGCTTTATCTTGATCCCTATTATGCCACCTACCCCGGTACGTTGCGCGCGGCCGGTGCGATCCCGCGCGTGGTGCACACCCGCGCCGACGATGCGTTCCAGCCCCGCGCGGACGACATTGCCGCGCAGGCAGAGGGCGCTGTTTCCTTGTTGATCAATTCGCCCAACAACCCCACCGGCACCGTCTATTCCCGCGCCACGCTGAACGGGATTGCGGATGTCTGCAAGGCGCATGATCTGTGGCTGATCTCGGACGAGGTGTATGACACCCAGGTCTGGGACGGCAGCCACATATCCCCGCGCAGCCTGCCCGATATGGCAGAGCGTACATTGGTGGTTGGATCGATGTCGAAATCGCATGCCATGACCGGATCGCGCTGCGGCTGGATTGTCGGCCCGGAAGAGGTGATTGCCCGGCTGATCGATCTGGCGACAAACACCACCTACGGTGTGCCCGGTTTCATTCAGGACGCGGCGAATTTCGCGCTGCATCAGGGCCCCGCCTTTGAAGAGGCCGTGGCCGAACCGTTCCGCCGCCGCCGCGCTTTGGCGGCCGACATCATCGGCGCGCAGAACACCGTCGGGCTGATCCCTGCGCAGGGGGCGATGTATCTGATGCTGGATGTGCGCGCCACGGGCCTGAGTGGTGAGGCCTTTGCCAACGGTCTGCTGGATGAACACCGGATCGCGGTCATGCCCGGTGAAAGTTTCGGCACGTCTGCGGCGGGCCATATCCGCGTCGCGATGACCATCGAAGACGGGGCGTTTACCAAGGCGTTGCGCGATCTGTGCCGCTTTGCCGAAAAACACGCCAGTTAAAAAAAATGCCAGAGCAAACGCTCTGGCACTTTTGTTTCTAAATGATCGTCCGGATCAGAAGCGGAACGACGCCCGCACTGTCGCGGTTGTTGCGTCGGCATCTGTCACGCCACCGATGTTGTCGAACTTGTGGCCCAGAATTTCACCACCGACGGTGAAATTGTCCGAAACGCGATAGGCGACACCGATACCACCAAAGTATCCGTCACCGTCGCCGATCGAGGTGTCAACTTCGGCGTAACCACCTGTTGCATAAAGCAATGTGCTGCCCAGATCGTAGCCGAAGCGCAGTTTCGCACGCCATACATCGTCGATGGATGCGGCACCGCCTGCGATATCGATATCACCGGCATCGTAATCCAGCTCGGCACCCAGAACGAACAGACCGAAGTCATAGTCGTAACCGGCATGCAGACCGTAGATAAAATCATCTCCGCCCGGAACCAGATCGGGGTTGGCATCCAGCCATCCCAACTGCGCACCGGCATAGAAACCGGTCCAGTCACCGCCGGTGTTGGCCACCGCTACGGGGGCAACGGCTACGGGTTCCGGCACGGGATCGGCCAAAGAACCGGCAAGTACCGGCGACGCCATCACACTGATCAGGCCTGCTGCGATTGTTTTTTTCATCTCGATTACTCCTATATTTACTCTGTCTCGTGTTGTGCCAGAGATGGAACATCCACCTGTCAGCGCACATATTCCGTAGGCCGTAACCTTCAAGCCCGCCTGTTACACATCGGCGTGATCAATAGTTCCGGCTTGCTCTGTACAGGTCCAACGCGCCATTTTCCGCTTGGTTCCAAGGACTTTTGGCAAAAATTGACCGATCGGCAGGGATCGCCCGGACAGACTGTCGCGCCCCTCTTGTGCAAAAATCCGGACCGGTGGCTAAAAAACGACATTGGTCGCAAACAAGACAGAGTGCCGCGTGTTGCCGCCCCATAAAGATATGGCAACGCGAGGACACGAATGCAGGCGGATACGTGCAAAATCAGTTTGGTGATCCGGACCATCGGTGCGGAACGCGGCCGCGCAGCACGCGGACGACCTCACCTGCGCTGATCCCGCACACCGTTTTCAATGCATTTTGTCCAAGGCCATGCACATGACCGATACAGTTGATCCTTCTGTCCCTTCTTCCACTTCTGCACGCAGCGGCGGACGTGCGGCGCGCCGTGCTGCGCGCGCGGCACCGCTTGCCGATCACCTGCGCCCGATCCGCCCCGGAATGTCGGGTGGCACCTATAAACCGCTGACCGAGGCCGGAATGGACCGTATCCACCGCGCCGCTCTGGATGCGCTGGAACAGATCGGTCTGGCCGATGCGCCGCCGTCGGGCATCGAATACCTGACCGGCGCGGGTGCCGTTCTGGGGGATGACGGGCGCATCCGCTTTCCCCGCGCCCTGATCGAAGACACCATTGCCAAAGCCAACCGGTCGATCACCCTGTTTGCCCGCGATCCGGCCCATGATCTGGAGCTGAGCGGCACACGGGTGCATTATGGCACCGCGGGTGCGGCGGTGCATCTGGTGGATGTCGCAGGGCGCAATTACCGCGAATGCACGGTGCAGGACCTGCACGATGCCGCCCGTATCACCGACGTGCTGGACAATATCCATTTTCTGCAACGCCCGATGGTGTGCCGCGACATTACCGACAACCGCGAAATGGACCTGAACACAGTCTATGCCTGCGCGGCGGGGACGAAAAAACATATCGGCACTTCCTTTACCGAACCGTCGTTCGTGCCGGATGCGCTCAAGATGCTGCACATGATTGCGGGGGGCGAGGACAAATGGCGCGAACGCCCGTTCATGTCCAATTCCAACTGTTTTGTCGTGCCACCGATGAAATTCGCGACCGAAGCCTGTCAGGTGATGGAAGAATGCATCAAGGGCGGTATGCCGGTGCTGCTGCTGTCGGCGGGTATGGCGGGCGCAACCGCGCCGTCAACCGTGGCGGGCGCGATTGTGCAGGCGGTGGCCGAATGTCTGGCCGGTCTGGTCTATGTCAACGCGGTCAAGCCGGGCCATCCGGCGATTTTCGGCACATGGCCCTTTGGTCTGGACCTGCGCACAGGCGCGATGACGGGGGGATCGGGCGAACAGGCGCTGCTGAGCGCGGGATGCGCGCAGATGCACCAGTATTACGGCGTGCCCGGGGGCGCGGCGGCCGGTATTGCGGACGCGAAACTGCCCGACATGCAGGCGGGATGGGAACAGATGTGTTCCAACGTGATGGCCGGATTGTCTGGATTGAACATGGTTTACGAGGCAGCGGGCATGCATGCGTCCCTGCTGGGGTTCTGCCACGAATCGCTGATCCTGGGCGATGATCTGATCGGCCACGCCATGCGCTGCGTGCGCGGGATCGAAGTGACCGATGAAACCGTGGCCGTCGAGCAGATTGCCGAGGTTTGTCTGGGCGGGACAGGACACTACCTGGGCACGGACCAAACGCTGGGGCGGATGCAATCGGATTACGTCTATCCCAAGCTGGGCGATCGCACATCGCCCAAGGAATGGGCCGAGATCGGCAAGCCCGACCTGATTGCAAAGGCGATTGCGCGCAAGGATGACATCCTTGGAAAGCGGTCGGCCGCCCGCTTTGATCCCATTGTGGATGCGCAAATTCGCGCGGCGTTCAACATTCACTTACCCGCGTAAGATACTGAAAACAGGTGCAGCACCCGGTGTTTGGGGCACCGGATGCTGCGATGGCCCTTACCCTTCGCTGGGTGCGGGCATCATGCCGGCAGCTTGCGCGGCAACAACCTCGTCGCTGTCCAGCGCGCCGTCAGCATTCACATCCATTGCCGAAAAGGTTTCCGCCGTAATGTCGGGAAAGGCGGCCTGAACCTCGTCAATGGTCAGCACGCCATCGGCATTGGCATCGATATCGGTCGCAGCCCACAGGGGGGCGGCCAGTGTTGCGGCGCCCAGCAGGGTGATCAGTGTCGTTTTCATTGTGACTCTCCATTTATGGTTCATTGAGAGGCGCCTTTTCTTTGGCCCTCACCCCCCAAGACGCATCAAAGCTGGTTTGCGTCCCTTGGGAGGCCTGCACCGCCTCTGATCTGCAAAACGCTGCCGATCCGGCCTGCCGTGATGCGCGCGGTGTCGCCGAAAAAGGCCCGATGGGCGCGATCGGCGGAAAACGCCCGTCTTTTCAAACAGTACGGCGATGCCGATGTTCAGAGCACACAGCGATCCAAAAGGAGACGCATATGTCTGTCCCGACACCGATACCGATACCAACACCGGCACCCCGCCCCGACGACCTGATCCCGCATCTTCCGGCCATGGCGCGCCGCGCGCGCCGCCTGACGCGCAGCCGGGATCAGGCCGATGATCTGTTGCAAGAGGCTGCCCTGCGCATCTGGACGCGTCTGGCACGCGGTGCCAGAGTGGAGGACTTGCGCGCCTATTCCATGATCACCCTGCGCAATCTGGCGCGCACCCATGCGCGCCGCGCGCAGGACGAAGTCAGCATAGAAGATGATATGGCAACGGTGGACGGGGATGCGCTGCGCCATCTGGCTTGCCGCGAAACCCGCGCCGCGATTGCCCGCCTGCCCCGCGCGCAGGCCGAGTTGCTGGCGCTGGTGCTGGCCGGACAGGCAAGCCCCGCCGCCCTTGCCCGCGCAACAGGATGCCCCGTGGGCACCGTTATGTCACGGCTGGCGCGCGCGCGGGCCAGTTTGCGCCGCGATATGGGCCTTGGGGCGGACCGATCTGTCACCGATCTGTTCTGACGGCAGTGCCGCCTTCGGCGAGAGTATTTTCGGACAAATGAAGATTGGAAAGCCGCGCAAAGAAAAAGGGGACCCGAAGGTCCCCTGAAAGTTTCGCCGTTCAAGCTCTGTTTGTTAACCGCTCGGTATTTTTTTGCCTGCGGCCTGAACGTCGTTACGGGCGAGCGCACCCGCCCGGTGTTCCGTGGGTTTCCAAAGAAACCTGCGGAGCGGGACAGAGCGGAAAACCATGGTTTTCTGCGGAGTCCCGCATCTTGGAGAGTGGGGCAATGGTGCCTGCCCCACCCTATTGGGATCAGCTACACCCGCTTGTCGCGCCGCAGGTGTTGCATTTCATGCAGGTGCCGTTGCGCACCAGCGTGTAGTTGCCGCAATCGCCGCAGGCTTCGCCTTCATAGCCCTGCATCTTGGCTTTGGTGCGGGCATCCAGCGTGACGGATGCGGTGGTGATCGACGTGCTGGACAGCGACGCCGCACTGCCGCCGCTTGCGGCCACTGCAACCTCGGGCACCAGCGTTTGCAGGGCGTCCATGGCATCCGCTTCGACAAAGGCGCGGGTGTCCATCTGCCCGCCTTGCAGCACCACCAGTTCCTGTGGCAGGCGCTTGCGCAGATACCCTGTCGAACTGATCTGTTTGAGCACTTCGAGAGAACGGGACGCCGCCGTGTCGGACATTTCCGAGATGTTGGACACACCTTCTTCTTCGCCGCGGCCCAGATCGTCGAACGAGGCACCGGAGGGTTTCACATGGGCCAGATCGGTGCGATCCAGATAGCTGACCGCCAGTTCGCGGAAGATGTAATCAAGGATCGATGTGGCGTTCTTGATGCTGTCATTGCCCTGCACCATGCCGGCCGGTTCGAACTTGGTGAAGGTGAACGCATCGACGAATTCTTCCAGTGGCACGCCGTATTGCAGGCCGACGCTGACGGCGATGGCGAAATTGTTCATCATCGCGCGGAATCCGGCACCTTCCTTGTGCATGTCGATGAAAATCTCGCCCAGTTGGCCGTCTTCGTATTCACCGGTGCGCAAATACACCTTGTGACCGCCGACAACCGCCTTTTGGGTATACCCCTTGCGCCGTTCCGGCATCTTTTCGCGGTGCGATTTGATGATTTCCTTGACGATGATCTTTTCAACGATCTTTTCGGCCAGCACGGTTGCCTTGTCGTGGGCATTGCCGCTTTCCAGCGTTTCCAGTGCCTCGTCATCATCCTCGACCAGGGCTGCCGCCAGCGGCTGGCTGAGTTTGGAGCCGTCGCGATAGAGCGCGTTGGCTTTCACGCCCAAGCGACCAGCTGAGTTCATACGCGCTTTGGCAATCTTCGATCGTGGCATCGTTGGGCATGTTGATCGTTTTGCTGATCGCGCCCGAGATGAACGATTGTGCGGCGGCCATCATGTGGATGTGGCTGTTGACCGACAGGTAGCGTTTGCCCTTCTTGCCGCAGGGGTTGGCGCAATCAAAGATGTGATAGTGCTCTTCCTTGAGGAACGGCGCGCCTTCCAGTGTCATGGTGCCGCAGATATGGTCGTTCGCCGCTTCGATGTCCTTGCGGCTGTAGCCAAGATGGCGCAGCAGATCAAAGGACGGATCGTTCAGCTTTTCGGCGGGAATGCCCAGCTTTTCCATGCAGAATTCGGTGCCAAGGGTCCACTGGTTGAACACAAAGCGGATGTCGAACGCGCTTTCCAGTGCGCCATCGATCTTGTCGAGTTCGGCAGGGCCAAAACCATGCGCCGTCAGGGCCGAATGGTTGATGCCCGGTGCATTGCCCATGGAGCCGTGGCCAACCGCGTAGCTGACGATTTCCTCGATCTGGGCAGAGCCATAGCCGAGGTTTTCGAGCGCGGCGGGGACCGAGCGGTTGATGATCTTGAAATAGCCGCCGCCGGCCAGTTTCTTGAATTTCACCAGCGCGAAATCGGGTTCGATACCGGTGGTATCGCAATCCATCACCAGTCCGATGGTGCCGGTGGGGGCCACCACGGATGTTTGCGCATTGCGGTAACCGTGCTGTTCGCCCAGTTTCAGCGCCTCGTCCCAGCTGGACATCGCGATGTCGATCAGGCGGGGATCGGGGCAGTTGGCGTGATCCAGCGGCACCGGTTTGACCGCAAGGTCTTCGTAGCCGTCGGTCGCACCGTAAGCCGCGTTGCGGTGGTTGCGCATCACGCGCAGCATGTGTTTGCTGTTGCGCTTATAGCCGCTGAACGGGCCCAACTCGCCGGCGATCTCGGCCGATGTGGCATAGGCTACGCCGGTCATGATCGCGGTCAGCGCACCGCACAGCGCGCGGCCCTCATCACTGTCATAGCCGTGGCCCATGTTCATCAGCAAGCCGCCGATATTGGCATAGCCCAGACCCAAGGTGCGGAAATCATAGGACAATTGCGCGATTTCCTTGGACGGGAACTGCGCCATCATCACGCTGATTTCCAGCGTCAGGGTCCACAGACGGGTGGCGTGCATATAGTCTTCGACCTGAAATTCGCCGTCCTTGTAGAACGTCAGCAGGTTCATCGACGCCAGATTGCAGGCGGTATCATCAAGGAACATGTATTCCGAACAGGGGTTTGATCCGCGGATCGCGCCATCTTCGGGGCATGTGTGCCATGCGTTGACCGTATCGTGGTACTGGATGCCCGGATCGGCGCAGGCCCATGCGGCATGGCCCACCTGTTCCCACAGATCGCGGGCCTTGATGGTTTTGGAAACGGTGCCGTCCTTGCGGTTCAGCAGATCCCAATCACCATCGGATTCGACGGCTTTCAGGAACGCATCGGTCACGCGGATCGAGTTGTTGGAATTCTGGCCCGATACGCTGGAATAGGCTTCGGAATCCCAATCGGTGTCATAGGTCGGGAATTCGATGCTGGTGTGGCCCTGTTTGGCGTAATCCAGAACCCGTTTGATGTAGGTTTCGGGGATGCAGACCTTTTTGGCATCCTTGACGGCGGCTTTCAGCGCGTCGTTTACCTTGGGGTCATAGGCGTCGGCTTCGGCGCCGTCCCATGTGCGGATCGCATCGAACAGCGCATTCAGCTTTTGTTCGTGCATTTTCGATCCGGCCACGATGCTGGCCACTTTCTGCTCTTCGATGACCTTCCAGTTGATGAAATCCTCGATATCGGGGTGGTCGGCATCGACGATCACCATCTTGGCCGCGCGCCGTGTGGTGCCGCCCGATTTGATCGCGCCTGCGGCACGGTCACCGATTTTGAGAAAGCCCATCAGCCCCGAGGATTTGCCGCCGCCCGAGAGTTTTTCGCCCTCACCGCGCAGCATGGAAAAGTTCGATCCGGTGCCGGAGCCGTATTTGAACAGGCGCGCTTCGCGCACCCACAGGTCCATGATGCCGCCATCATTGACCAGATCGTCCTGCACGCCCTGAATGAAACAGGCATGGGGCTGGGGGTGTTCGTAGCTGCTGGTGGATTTGGTCAGTTCGCCGGTGGCGTAATCGACATAGTGGTGGCCCTGCGCCGGGCCGTCGATGCCGTAGGCCCAGTGCAGGCCGGTGTTGAACCATTGCGGGCTGTTGGGTGCGGCGCGCTGGGTGGCCAGCATATAGCGCATTTCGTCGAAATAGGCGCGCGCGTCTTCTTCGTCGGTGAAATAGCCGCCCTTCCAGCCCCAATAGGCCCAGGCCCCGCCAGACGGTCGAATACCTGCTTCGAGGACGTCTCGCCGCCCATTTCAACATCGTCCCCATCAGGAACAGAGCGCCACAGGAATTCGGGGATGCCCTTTTCCTTGACGCGTTTCATCTTGGACGGAACACCGGCCTTGCGGAAATACTTTTGCGCGATCACGTCGCTGGCAACCTGGCTCCACTTGGCCGGCACTTCGACGTTGTCCAGACGGAACACGATCGTTCCATCGGGGTTGCGGATTTCGGACACAGTGCTGATAAAATCCAGCGCTGCGTATGCGTCCTGACCTGCCTTTGTGAATTTCCGTTCAATTTTCATGTTACCGCTGCCTCATTCCCAGCATTTCGTTTTGTGCCAGATGCTCTCGCACCACCGTCATTGCGGCTGACACTCTCTGTGCCAAAAAAGAGGCAGGCAAAGACATCCAACCGGCCGCCCCCCGTACTGAAAGGGCTGCCCCGGATCGCAAGGTGATCCATATGTTGTGGTTTACTGTCCGTCCCTGCCAGCGCCGCCCCTAGATCAAAACACTAGATGTTGTGGCTGCTTCGTTGGCCTACACAATCTGACGTATGAACACCCTCAGCGTCAACGCATTTTTAAAAGTTTTTTGACAACTTTTGCCTTGACCAACCCGGATGCGTCAGATGCGGGTTTTGGTCATGTGATTTATCACGGTTCACCGGGCTGTTCGTACCCACCTGCCCCGACCGTCAAAACCCGAACGAAGCAGGCAACTTACGCCACAAACCTGAGAGTTTTGTTTACCCAACGGCAGGCGTTGCGCTGCGATGAATCGGCTATGCCCGGCCCCATTGTGGCGCTGCCTGTTTCATGATCATTTAGGTGGAAACAAACAGGCGGGGTGAAGATATGTACCGAATCTTTGTGATCATCACGCTGGCTGTTGCAGGATGCACACCCATAAATGGGGGGGCAGATCCGGCGGACGGGCGCACAGCGGCCCGATTCAGTGAACGCCCCGACGATCTGTTCGCAGCATTAGAGGCCACCTGTTCCGATCCCAGTGACACGTTCGTGCGGGAAAGTGCGGATCTGGTGCAATGCCGGTCGTTCCTGCCGCCCGAACCGACGGCCGCGCTGATCCTGAACTATGACGGCACGCTGGATGACCTGCCCAAACTGGTGGTCCAGTTTTCGGGGCAGCCGGATACAGACGGGTATGTCCTGGAAAACAGCTATTACGTGACCGTGCCGCAAAAAACCGGGCCTGCACTTCAGGTGCGGCAGGGTGATTGGCTGGTCGAACGCAGGATGCGCGCCCTGATGCGCGCGGCGGGCGGATCGCCGGTCTGAAACCGGCGATCCTGTTGGGTGTGCTCCGCGCCAACGCCTTGGGGGGACAGCGGCACGGAGCGGTCGAGCCCCTGTTGTTATGCAGCAGCCCCCGTTTTGCGCTTACGGCGCGCCACTAGTAAAAGACCCAGACCGCCGGCCAGCAAAGGCGCGGTCGTGGGCAACGGCACCGCAGACACGGCCGTGGTGCGGAGTGTAAAGCTTGATGCGTGCCTACATTACCAAGCGATATCGCGTAGTTGAGGTTCAGGTTGGCCAGATCCTCGATCGCACCGGTTCCGAAAATGTCTTCCCACGGATCATTGGCATCTGTCAGCTATGGCAATGATCTCGTCCAATGTGCCGGTAACATAGGTGGCCAGTGTCTCGCCGAAGGAACAATTGCTCGGGTCGCCTACTTCACAGGTTTCACCCACGGTGCGGCGCAGTTCCCATTCATCCACGCCTTTCTCTTTCTGCCATGCCATCAGCAGGTTGTCGGTGTCTGGATCATTGTCGAAATCCCAGAACAGGCCATCGACCACGTCCTCTTGCGAATTCCATGCGCCGAACATGTTGAAGTATTCGCCGTAATATCCAGCTGTCGAAATCATCGTGTCGGTCTGGTCCAGTTCAAACCCTGTGCGGTCGCTGGCAAAGAACCCGTCAAGCAGGAAGTTCGTGCTGTCATCGGCATCGCCGAACAGGCCGAACGGGTATTGCGATGTGGACGACAGGCCGCTGTTGTTGGGCTGTGCCGTGAACGCGGTGGAAAAGGTCAGCTGACCGCCGGTTGCGGCGGTAAATTGCACCGCCAACCCCGAACCCAAGCTCGACCGTAACCTTTTTAATCGCCTCTCCGCTGACGTTAATCAGCCGTCCGAACACCTGATAGATCGACGGGGTGGTCACTACTTACCATCGATATCTTTAGTTGGTTCGATATCGAACACCAGATCGACCGGTTCGAACCCGGTGATTTGCTGTTTGATCCGCTTGCCGCTTTGAAATTCGCCGGTGCAGTTGTTGTCAGGGTTTGATGTCATGATACAGCCGGAGAGTGTGACTGTAGAGCCTTCGCCGGTGTCGTCATAGGTTTGCTGTTCGACCTTGATGCCGGGGCTGATCGCTTCGGGCGGATCAAATACGATTTTCCCGCTGCTGGTTGGCGGCGTACCACTGGACGGCCGGGTCAAGTCCACATTGATAGATTTCACTTTCACCGGCATGCTGGTCTTCGGCAGGCATATCACTTACGTCAATCGGCGCAGGCGTCGAAATCACGTTGTCTGTATTCCAACCGGTGATCGAGGCCGCAGACACCATCTGGGTTGTTCCCAGCAATAGTGCCATGCCCACCATGGCAACCGGCGTCTTTTTCTTAATACTCATCGTCATTCGTCGTAACTCCTTCACTTAAACAGACCCGCCCTTGTGGCGCGGCCCCACCGTGTCCGCCGCGTTGCATGTCAAAAACACAAAAGGGATTCGTGAACGCGGAACCGAATGCCCTATTCTGAATTTAAAAATAAATTCGTGATTTGATATATATCAAAACGCAGATGTAACTTGAAATGTTTTTTCGGAATCAGCTAAAACAGACTGTTTCCGGTTGGCTACCAAACGCGCCAAGCCATGGATTTCAGGAAATAAAACCGGAACGTTGTGGGGTGCTGCGGCTGATGCCTGCGCACAAAAGTACGGCGCACGCCGTGATCGGGCGGCACCGCTTTCAAGGTCAACGCTTTGGATTATTGTGCTGTCAGAACCGCCGAAACAGGTGCCAGTGCGATGCGCCCTGCCCGATCCTGCAAGCCCCACAACAGTAGCGCCGAAATCGTATCGGGGCGCAACCGGCCCACCATAATCACGCCGCCCTCTTGCCCGGCCTTGAATGCGGCCTGATCCAGAAAACGACGGATCACAACGGCATCCTGCCCTGCCCCGTCAAAATCGCGGAACAGGGTGGCGGCGGGCACGCCGTCACGCGATGCCAGCTTTTGCACCGTGTTCAACCCTTTGGGTTGCGTGACCAGCCCCATCCCTGCATCGGCAAGGATCGCTGTCACCTGATCCGACATCTCGCGGTTGCCCTGAATCCCTGTGCCCGGACCTTCCAGAACGGCCACGGCTTCGGGCAACGCGTTCAACGCCACGCTCATCGACACTTCGGTATCTGTTGCGGTGCTGGCTTCGGGCAGATTGACAAGCGCCATCACTTCAAACCCGTCAGCGCGGTAACGCGCCATCTTTTCGGCCGCGTTCGGAAGGCTTGTGTCAATTGCAAAGGTCACCGGATAGGGAAAAGACGACAACGCGTCGGCCCCTGCGGCCCCGCCAGAAATGCCCGACCCGTCATCCATCAGAACGATGGCCATCAACGGTTTTTCATCAGGGTTTTCAAACGGCGCGGCAAAGCGCTGGATCGGCGGCAGATCGGTATTGAAATCAAGCGCGCCCGTGACAATTTCGGCCACCGGTTCTGTCTGCGGTGTGTCACCCAGAGTCGGCAACCGGTTCGTGGCCACGTTGGGGGCCAGTTTAGAAAGATCGCTGGCGGGGGTGCCAATGCCGGTCGTGCTTTGGGGTTGTTCGCCTTCGGTCTGGGCCTGCGCAACATCCGGTGTCTGCTCTGGCGCGGGCGCTGCGGCCTCCGGTGCTTCAGGTTCCGGCTCTACCGGTTCGGGGGGCAGTTCTGCCGCGGCAGTATCCACATCGGGTTCCGCATCCGGTGTCGGTGCGGGCGCGGGTTCTGTCTCTTCAACGGTAATCGCGGGCGCTGCCGGTTCGGGCTGCGGCGCGACAATTGTTTCAGTCTCGGGGGCGCTGATCGATTGTTCGGGCTGTGACACTTGCGGTGTCACGGGCTGCGCCGGTTCGGTGGACACAGACGCGGTTGCATCGCTGCTGGGGGCCTGCGGCGCGGTGCCCTGTTCCAGAACGGGGGCTGGCGTTTCGGCCCCGATGCTGAGCGCGCCGGTATTGGCAGACTGGGCGGGTTCGGGCAGTTCGGCGCTTTGTGCCGCGACTTCGGGCGCGCTTGTTGGTGCCGTATCCGGCACCACGGCGGCGGGCTCGGTCTGTGCGGCTGGCATGGTTTCGGGCGCGGTGGCATCGGGCACCGTATCCTGTTCTGCCGCAACCGAGGGTGTTGTTTCGGGGGTTTGTGTTTCGGTGCTGACGGCGTCAGGCGCGGTTGCCGACACGTCGGGTTTTTGTGGCCCGTCGCTGAACACCGATACCGTTCCGGCCACGCCCAATGACAGCAAACTGCCCCACATCACCCCGCTCAAGAATCCGCGTGCCACTGCTTTGTCCTCTGCCTTTGTGTCGTTCTCTGCCTCTGACTTGCGGCGCGCCAACCCTTGACGCTGCCCCGCAAGACTGAACATGTATGTCCGAACTCTTTATACAGCCATGCAGGCGTCAGCCTCCAGCCCCAGTTTTGCAAAGTTTCGCCTATGCTCTTGCTTATCGATAACTATGACAGCTTTACCTACAACCTTGTCCACTACCTTGGGGAACTTGGTGCCGATGTGGTGATTAAACGCAACGATGCGATTGATGTGCAACAGGCCATGGCGCTGAACCCTGCGGGCATTCTTTTGTCGCCCGGACCGTGCGATCCCGATCAGGCGGGCATTTGTCTGGCGTTGACGCAGGCGGCGGCGGAAACAGGGACACCATTGATGGGCGTGTGTCTGGGGCACCAGACCATCGGACAGGCCTTTGGTGGCACCGTTGTGCGCTGCCACGAAATAGTGCACGGCAAAATGGGCCGCATGCATCACAGCGGCACCGGCCTGTTCGCCGGATTGCCCAGCCCGTTCGAGGCGACGCGCTATCATTCGCTGGTGGTCGATCGTGCCACCCTGCCCGATTGCCTGACCGTCACGGCAGAATTGGAAGACGGCACCATTATGGGCCTGCAACACAAAGACCTGCCCATTCACGGCGTGCAGTTCCACCCGGAATCCATCGCCTCCGAGCACGGGCATGCCCTGCTCAAGAATTTTCTGACAGAATTGAAAGTCCCTGCATGAGTGACGCGCTGAAACCTTTGATTGATGCGGCGGCCAACGGCCCGCTGACCCGCGCACAGGCGGAAACCGCCTTTGGTATCCTGTTCGAGGGCGAAGCGACCCCGTCCCAGATCGGCGGATTGCTGATGGCGCTGCGCACGCGCGGCGAAACCGTGGATGAATATGCCGCCGCCGCCGCCGTGATGCGGGCCAAGTGCCACAAGGTCAAAGCGCCCGAAGGGGCGATGGACATTGTCGGCACCGGCGGCGACGGCAAGGGCACGCTGAACATTTCCACCGCCACCGCGTTTGTTGTGGCGGGGGCCGGTGTTCCGGTGGCCAAACATGGCAACCGCAATCTCAGTTCCAAATCCGGTGCCGCCGATGCGCTGACCCAGATGGGGTTCAACGTGATGGTCGGCCCCAAAGTGGTGGAACGCGCCATTGCCGAGGCCGGGATCGGGTTCATGATGGCCCCGATGCACCACCCCGCCACGGCCCATGTGATGCCGACCCGTTCGGAACTGGGCACGCGCACGATTTTCAACATCCTTGGCCCGCTGACCAACCCGGCAGGTGTCAAACGCCAGCTGACCGGTGCCTTTGCCCGCGATCTGATCCGCCCGATGGCCGAGACACTGGGCCAGCTTGGATCGGAACGCGCGTGGCTGGTACACGGATCGGATGGCACGGATGAACTGACCATCACCGGTGTCAGCTGGGTGTCGTCGCTGAACACCGACGGGTCTGTCACGGATATTGAAGTGCACCCCGAAGAGGCCGGATTGCCCATCCACCCGTTCGAGTCTATCATCGGGGGCACACCGGAAGAAAACGCACGCGATTTCAAGGCGCTGTTGTCCGGAGCTCATTCGGCCTACCGCGATGCGGTTCTGCTGAATGCTGCCGCTGCGTTGATGGTGGCCGATGCCGCGCCCGATCTGAAATCAGGTGCGGAAATGGCGGCGCACAGCATTGACAGCGGTGCCGCGCAAGACAGATTGACAGCTGCTGCCCGCATTACACAGGATGCCACATGACCGAGACTATTCTGGACAAGATCAAAGCCTACAAGCTGGAAGAAGTTGCCGCCGACAAGGCGCAAACACCGCTGGGTATGGTCGAAGACGCCGCCCGTGCCGCGCCGCCTATCCGCCCTTTTGCGGATGCCTTGCATGTCGCCATGCGCACCGGATACGGCCTGATCGCCGAGATTAAAAAGGCCAGCCCGTCCAAAGGCCTGATCCGTGCCGATTTTGATCCTGCAACCCTTGCCGCAGGCCTATGCCGAAGGCGGGGCGACCTGCCTGTCGGTGCTGACCGACACGCCGTCCTTTCAGGGCGCCAAGGACTTTCTGGTTCAGGCGCGCGCTGCCTGTGATCTGCCGGTGTTGCGCAAGGATTTCATGTACGATCCCTATCAGGTGGCCGAAGCGCGCAGCCTGGGCGCGGATTGTATCCTGATCATCATGGCCTCTGTTTCGGATGCGCAGGCGCAGGAACTGGAAGACACAGCCACAGAATGGGGGATGGACACCCTGATCGAAGTGCATGATCAGGACGAACTTGAACGGGCTTCTGCGCTGAAATCGACGTTGATCGGCATCAACAACCGCAACCTGAAAACCTTTGAAACCACGCTGGACACCACGCGCACCCTGTCCAAACTGGTGCCCGCTGACCGCACGATTGTCTGCGAAAGCGGGCTGTCCACACCCGATGATCTGGCCGATATCGCCCGCTACGGGGCACGCTGTTTCCTGATCGGGGAAAGCCTGATGCGGCAGGACGATGTGGCGGCCGCGACCCGCACCCTGCTGGCCAATCCGCTATTGCCGGGGGGCATGTGATGCCCCTGACGCATTTCGATACCAAGGGCGAGGCGCATATGGTCGATGTGTCCGCCAAACCGGTGACGGATCGTATTGCCGCGGCCGAAGGCCACATCAGGATGGCCGCGCAAACCTTTGAAATCATTTCACAAGGCAGCGCCAAAAAGGGCGATGTTCTGGGGGTTGCCCGCCTTGCGGGGATCATGGGCGCGAAGAAAACCGCCGATCTGATCCCGCTGTGCCATCCGCTGCCCATCACCAAGGTCGCCGTCGATCTGACCCTTGATCCCGACCTGCCCGGTGTCCGCATCACCGCGACGGTCAAGACCGGCGGCCAGACCGGTGTTGAAATGGAAGCGTTAAGCGCGGTGAGCGTTGCAGCCCTGACCGTCTATGACATGACCAAGGCGGTGGACAAGGCGATGGAAATCGGCGGCATTCGCGTCGTTTTGAAAGATGGCGGAAAATCAGGTCGTTACGAGGCGGAATGACCGCAAGTACCCCGATCCTGACACGCAAGATTCCCGGCGCATGGCCCACATAGACAAAGAAACGGTCCCGCAATGATCACTGTATCCCAAGCTCTGGACCATCTGTTCGCACTCGTGCGCCCCACTGATGTCGCGCATGTTTCCCTGATCGAGGCCGCAGGCCGGTCTTTGGCCTTGGATGTCAGCGCCACCCGCGACCAGCCGCCTTTTGCCGCCTCGTCGATGGACGGGTACGCCATTCGCGCGGACGAGGCGCAACCCGCCGCCATGTTCAAGGTTGTGGGAGAAGCGGCCGCCGGCCACCGGTGGGCCGGAACCGTCGGCGCGGGACAGGCCGTGCGCATCTTTACCGGTGCACCGGTGCCTGATGGCGCGGGTTTCGTCGCCATTCAAGAGGACGTCACCCGCTCTGGTGATGTGATCACCTTGAACCCCGATCTGGGCCGCAAGGATAACATACGCCCTGCGGGGGCCGATTTCACCGCAGGTACGACGATGACCGCCCCGCGCGTGCTCAGCCCGCAGGACGTGGCGCTTTTGGCGTCGATGAACGTGGCATCGGTGCCCGTCTATCGCAAACCTGTAGTGGCGATCATCGCCACGGGGGATGAATTGGTGATGCCGGGGGAAAGCCCCTCGCCCGACCAGATCATCGCGTCAAACAGTTTCGGATTGCACGCGATGTTGCGCAATCTGGGCGCGGACCCGCGCCTGTTGCCGATTGCGCGGGATACGGAACTGTCGCACGAAACGGCGTTTGATCTGGCCGCCGGCGCCGATCTGATCCTGACCATCGGGGGCGCATCTGTCGGCGATCACGATCTGGTGGCCGGTGTGGCCGCGCGACTGGGAATGGAACAAAGCTTTTACAAGGTGCGCATGCGCCCGGGCAAACCGCTGATGGCGGGCACGCTGAACGGGGCGGCGATGGTGGGCCTGCCCGGCAATCCGGTATCGGCCATGGTGTGCGGGCAGGTTTTTGTCGCCCCGATGATCCGTGTGATGCTGGGCCAGCCTGCCGCGCCAACCCCGCAGATGTCGGCAACCCTTGCGGCGCCACTTGGCGCAAACGGGCCGCGCGAACACTACATGCGCGCCCGCATCGAAGCCGGTAAGATAACGGCGCATGACCGGCAGGACAGTTCCTTGTTGACGGTTCTGGCGTCGGCCAACGCCCTGCTGGTGCGTGCGCCCGATGATCCGGCGCACCCGGCTGGCACGCCGGTCAGCTATATTCCGATCTGATCACGGCGTTGCCGCCGCGTCAGCGATGTGTTGACACAAAACGGGAACATGCGTAGAACAAAAAGAAACGCATCAGCCGGAGGCGCGCAGCATGTTAACCAAGAAGCAACTGGATTTGCTGGAATTTATCCAGAAACGCGTACAACGCGACGGGGTTCCGCCCAGTTTCGACGAAATGAAGGAAGCACTGGATTTAAGATCGAAATCCGGCATCCACCGTCTGATCACCGCATTGGAAGAACGCGGCTTTATCCGGCGTCTGGCGCACCGCGCCCGCGCGATCGAGATTGTGAAACTGCCCGAAAGTCTGGGCGGCGCGCCGACATCCGGCTTCCAGCCGCGCCTTATTCAGGGCGATAAACCGGACGTGCCCCCACCTGCCGCCGCGCAGGCTGTTTCGGGCACAATGTCTGTGGAACTGCCGTTGATGGGCCGGATTGCCGCCGGTGTCCCGATTGAGGCGATCAATGATTTCACGAAAAATGTTGCTGTTCCGGGCCATATGCTGTCGGGCAAGGGCGATCACTATGCGCTTGAAGTCAAAGGTGATTCCATGATCGATGCCGGGATCAACGACGGCGATGTTGTGGTGATCCGCGAAACCAGCGTGGCCGATAATGGTGATATTGTCGTGGCCCTTGTCGAAGATCACGAGGCGACGTTGAAGCGGTTCATGCGCAAGGGCAACGCCATCGCGCTGGAAGCGGCCAACCCCGCCTATGAAACCCGCGTGTTCCCCGAAGACAAGGTCAAGGTTCAGGGCCGGTTGGTCGGGCTGATCCGGACCTATTGATCGCGCCGGACTGTGGAAATCGGGCCGTCCCGCGCATCAGTCGCGGGGCGGCTTTTTCTTTGAAAACGGGCGCGCACGATCCGTCCGGTTCCACAACCGCGCACCGGTGATGTCTTTGGCGGTGATGAACCGCACCTGCCCCTTGTCAGCATAAAGCGCGACGCTGCCGGTGTCGCGCAGGCGCACCGGATCAAAAATCTCGCACCCCGTCACCGGCTCGACCGGTACGCTGAACACCAATATCGCGCCTTTCACACAGTCGGCCTGCGCGGCGGCCTTTTTTCCGATCAGATGGGTCAGCGATACGCCGCCCACCTTTGTGTGGCGGATACGGTCGGGCGGGCCATCCCAGCGGCCAGCGGCCTGTTCCTGATCCGCCCCGTCCCCGTCGTTTTCCAGCCAGTTCAGCGCGATGAATCCCGCACCGCGCGGCTTGCTGAGCGCGCGGCCCTGATCCGTCATCACCCCGACCAGCGCGCCGGTATCCGCGATCAGGCCCTGTGGGCGGTCCACCTGCGCCCACAGGACAAGGGCCAGCGCAACCGGCGCGATCCCGCCCCAGCGCAACCGCCCCTGCCACAGGATCACGAACAACCCGCCCAATGCGATCAGGGGCAAAACCGCCGGCCCCGGCCCCGGCACAAACCCTTGGGCGTTGTCCAGCCCCGCAACCCAATGCGCCACGCCCAGTATCCATTGCAGGCCCACCCCCATGGCCCAGAGGCCCAGTGCCTCGGCCCCGAAGGGCGCAAGGCACGCCGCCAGCACCGCGGCAGGGATCACCAATATGCCCATCAATGGCACCGACAGCAGGTTCGCGATCAGCCCGAAATGCGACACCGTGTTGAAATGCGCGGCCCCGATAGGCGCGGTGGCCGCCCCCGCCACAGCCGAGGAAATGATCACGGCCACAACGGGGCGCGCCCATGTCGGCCCCAATGTGATCTGGCGGTCGCGCAAGGTGCCAAACACCGCGACCAGCGCGGTTGTGGCGGCAAACGACATCTGGAAACCGGGGCCAAGCAACGCTTCGGGGCGCAGGCACAGGACCAGAATGGCGGCCACGGCCACGGCGCGCAGGGATATGGCGCGCCGGTCCACCATCACGGCACACAGTGCCACCGCCACCATGATAAACGCGCGTTCGGTGGCCACATTGCCGCCCGACAGCGCCAGATAGATCGCAGCGGCGCACAGGGCACACCCCGCCGCCACCTTTTTGGACGGCACCCGCAGGGCGACAAACGGGACCAGCGCGATGCCAACCCGTATAGCCGCAAAGACAAACCCTGCCAGCAATCCCATATGCAGGCCGGAAATCGCCAGCAAATGCGCCAGATTGCTGGCGCGCAGGGCCTTAAGCGCGTCCTGCGACATTGCGCTGCGATCCCCGGTGGTGACGGCGGCGGCAAACCCGCCGATATCACCCGCCAACACCTGCTGCACGCGCGCCGAGGCCGCCATGCGGATCGAAAACACGCCCAATCCGCTGCCCCACGCCTGTGGCGCGTCCAGTGCAACAACGGGCACGCGGGTATAACCCACCGCGCCCAACCGCTGGAACCACGCGTGACGCTGAAAATCAAAGCCGCCGGGTTCAACAGGGCCGGATGGCGGCGACAGATGCCCCGTTGTCATGATCCGCAATCCCGGCACCGGCGTGGCCCCTGCCCCGTCCCCATGCAGGGAAATGCGCACGCGTGTGGGCGTACGCGGCGGCGATATGCGCCCCATGACCACGCGATCCAGCGTCAGGCGCACCGCGTCCGAGGCTGATCGGTCAATGCCGACAATGCGCCCTTCCACAGGGCCGTAATAACGCCAGCCCAGCACCGGTTCGCCCACCTGATGCGCCCGCACACCCGCAATGACAAACCCCGCCGTGACCAGCGCCAGTGCCCAAAGCAGCGGGCCGGTCACCGCACCACAGCGCCGCGCCGCCACCGCGCCCGCCAGTGAAAGCCCGGCACACGGCACATAGATCCAGTGCGGCGGTTCAAAGCGCAGAGCAAAGTAAATCGCGATCCCGAACCCCAGACAGACCGGCACCCACGGGAACAGAAACCCCCGCTGGTGCAGAACAATTGCCCCGAAGTGATCGCGCAAGGCGGTGCTGCGCATGCTTGCCCCCGTTTGCCCCTATGGTTAGACAGTTCGAGCCACGCTATGCCCGGCTTGGTTACGGAAAGGTAAAGGCCCGCAATGTCCCAGCACGTCGTCACCCGTTTTGCCCCCTCGCCCACGGGTTTTTTGCATATCGGCGGGGCGCGCACGGCGCTGTTCAACTGGCTTTATGCACGCGGACGCGGTGGCAAGTTCCTGTTGCGGATCGAAGACACCGATCGCGCCCGTTCCACGCCCGAAGCAACCGCTGCGATTTTGCAGGGGTTGAACTGGCTGGGGCTGGACCATGACGGCGAGGTGATCAGCCAGTTCGAAGGCGCGGCGCGCCATGCCGAGGTGGCCCATGAGTTGTTGGCCAAGGGCAAGGCGTACAAATGTTTCGCCACACAGGACGAGATCGAGGCGTTCCGCGAAACGGCGCGCGCCAGTGGCCAGTCCACGCTGTTTCGCAGCCCGTGGCGTGATGCCGATCCGGCCAGCCACCCTGACGCGCCTTATGTGATCCGCATCAAGGCCCCGACCGATGGCGTGACCGTGATCCGCGACACGGTGCAGGGCGATGTGAACATCGGCAATGACCAGTTGGATGATATGGTTTTGCTGCGCAGTGACGGCACGCCGGTCTACATGCTGGCCGTGGTGGTGGATGATCACGATATGGGGGTTACCCATGTGATCCGCGGTGATGACCATCTGAACAACGCGGCACGCCAGATGATGATTTATGACGCGATGGGGTGGGATGTGCCGGTCTGGGCGCATATTCCGCTGATCCACGGACCCGACGGCAAGAAGCTGAGCAAACGCCACGGCGCTTTGGGGGCACAGGAATACCAGATTATGGGGTATTCTGCTGCAGGCATGCGCAACTATCTGGCCCGCTTGGGGTGGAGCCACGGTAATGATGAATTCTTTAGCGATGCACAGGCGCTTGAATGGTTCGATCTGGACGGCATCGGCAAAAGCCCGGCCCGTTTTGACACCAAGAAACTGGAGAACCTGAGCGGGCAGCACATCGCGGCATCCGATGATGCTGCGCTGCAGCGTGAAATCGCGGAATTCCTAGCCGTGACCGGTGCTGACCCCCTGACAGACGAACAAAACGATGGTTTGGGACGTGCGATGTATTGCCTCAAGGAGCGGGCGCGCACTTTCCCTGAATTGCTTGATAAGGCTGAGTTTATTCTGGCTTCGCGTCCGATTGTACCGGATGAAAAAGCCGCTGCCCAGCTTGATACGGTATCCCGTGGTATACTGAAAGAATTGACGCCGCACTTGCAAAATGCTAGCTGGACGCGAGACGATCTGGAGGAGGTCATGTCCCGCTTTGCCGAAGGCAAGGGGACCAAGTTCGGAAAACTGGCTGGCCCGTTGCGCGCAGCGCTTGCCGGACGGACAATGACCCCTTCGGTATTCGACATGATGCTGGTGCTGGGACGGGATGAAACCGTGGCCCGACTGGCCGACGCATCGCAGGTATAAAGACGGTCACACGCTGTTGAACTATGCGTGGCAAGATCGCTGATATTCAACCGGTTCCGCCATCAATGGACGGAACGCGCCGGGACGGCATGGTCCGCATGTTGCCCGGCTGATAAAAAGGGACGACCATGACAGAAAAAGCAAAATCCGCGACCCTGACCATTGATGGCACAGACTATGAGCTGCCGATCTTTTCGCCCACGGCTGGCCCCGATGTCGTCGACATCCGCAAGCTTTATGCGCAGGCCGGCGTGTTCACCTACGACCCCGGGTTCACGTCGACCGCGAGCTGCGACAGCACGATCACCTTTATCGACGGCGGCAAGGGTGAATTGCTGCACCGGGGCTATCCGATCGACCAGCTGGCCGAAAAATCGCATTATCTGGAAGTGTGCTACCTGCTGATGAACGGCGAATTGCCGAGCGCTGCTGAACTGGAAGATTTCGAAAACCGCATCACGCGTCACACGATGGTGCATGAACAGATGCACAATTTCTTTCGCGGGTTCCGCCGCGATGCGCACCCGATGGCGACCATGGTGGGTGTTGTGGGCGCGATGTCTGCCTTCTATCACGACAGCACCGATGTGAATGACGAATGGCAGCGCGAAGTCGCCGCCATGCGCCTGATTGCCAAGGTGCCGACGATTGCCGCGATGGCCTATAAATATTCGATCGGGCAACCGTTCGTCTATCCGCGCAACGATCTGGATTACGCGGCCAATTTCCTGCACATGTGTTTTTCGGTCCCTGCCGAAGAATATGTGGTCGATCCGATCATCGCCCGCGCAATGGACCGGATTTTTACCCTGCATGCGGATCACGAACAAAACGCATCCACATCGACGGTGCGGCTGGCGTCGTCTTCGGGGGCGAACCCGTTTGCCTGTATCGCGGCCGGTATTGCCTGTCTTTGGGGGCCAGCCCATGGTGGCGCCAATCAGGCCTGTCTGGAAATGTTGCAGGAAATCGGCACGCCGGACCGCATCCCCGAATTCATCGCGCGCGCCAAGGACAAAAACGATCCGTTCCGCCTGATGGGCTTTGGCCACCGCGTTTACAAAAACACCGATCCGCGCGCCAAGGTGCTGAAACAGTCCGCTGACGAGGTTCTGGAACTGCTGGGCGTTGAAAACAACCCGACGCTGCAAGTGGCCAAGGAACTGGAAGCGGCGGCCTTGGCCGACCCCTATTTCGTCGAGAAAAAGCTGTTCCCGAATGTCGATTTCTATTCCGGCATCATTCTGGAAGCGATCGGGTTCCCGACGTCGATGTTCACGCCGATTTTCGCGCTGTCGCGCACGGTGGGCTGGGTATCGCAGTGGAAGGAAATGATCGCCGATCCGCAAAACAAGATCGGCCGCCCGCGCCAGTTGTATCTGGGCGAAACCCTGCGCGATTACGTGGATATCGAAAACCGCTAACCGCTTCGGGCGATTTTGTCGCACAACCATAAGGCGCCTTTGTTCTTTGAAACAAAGGCGCTTTTTTTGTTAATCCGCTATAGCGCAGGCGCATTGGCGACGGATACGAAACAGTCGCGTGATTTTCTTGACAGGTAGGCCAACCAGAACCTAACACAGTATCAGCGCGAGTGCGCGGGGTAAGGGGTATCATGCTGGTCCGGTTGTTTTGGGCCCAGCAACAGCAGGACAGTCCTGCGACATAGGCACCTGAGGTGCACTGACACATCTTATTTCCTTCCACTTGTGTGCGTTGCGTGCAGCGCGATCTATATTCCGTGGGGGGATACAAACATGTTAACGACCATCTTTTTTATCAGCGCAATCCTGTGGGGTTGGGCCGCTGTCGAAATTGCCGATGCCATCGACGATGATGACGAAAACGATGGCGACGATGATAGCTTTGGCACCGAGGCCGACGATGTACTGCGGACCGGCGCGGGCAATGATCTTATTCAGGCGGCGGCTGGCAATGATCTGCTGGATGGCGGCACAGGGGCCGACACGCTGCGCGCGGGGGATGGTGATGACGTGGCGCTTGGCGGAAACGGGCCGGATACCCTGCGCGGTGGCGACGGCGATGATCTGCTGTCGGGCGGGCGTGGCAACGATATCATTTTTGGCGAAAAGGGCGATGATCTGGTTGCGGGTGATGATGGAGATGATCAGCTGGCTGGCGGCGCTGGCGACGATATCGTGATTGGCGGTGAAGGTGCCGATACACTGACCGGCAACAATGATGATGATATCCTGATCGGGGGCAGTCTGGCCTTGGGCGATCTGGACGAAGATCAACTGGTCCAGCTTCGGGACGGTGCCGATCTTGCTGATGTGCTGGGTCTGGAGGCCGATGAGGCATTGATGCCGGTTGACGATGGCGATCCCGATATTCTGGACGGCGGGTTTGGTCAGGACACATTGATACTGGGTGCAGGTGACGCCGGCACCGGTGGCGGCGCGGCGGATAATTTCATGCTGTTGCTGGAACAGGCGGCCGAAGGCGGCGCGACAATCACGGATTACAACGGATCGTCCGACCAGATCCTGATCCTGCCCGATGATCCGGATGCCGATCCGGTGATCACCATTCAGGACGAAGGCGATGATGCACTGGTGCTGGCCGATGGCGAAATACTGGCCATCGTGCTGGGCGCGGCAGGCAGCCTGACGCCCGGTGACGTGATCATCGCTTCGCCACTGGTCGCGGCCTAGGGCAGCCTGCCTGACCGTTCAGGCGTTTAAAAGACAGATCAACGGCCCTCGTACTGCGCGGGCCGTTTTTCCATAAAGGCCACAACGCCTTCCTTGAAATCGCGGGTCTTGCCACAGGCCCCCTGAACGCGGGCTTCAAGCAGCAGCTGATCATCCAGTGTGTTGTCAAAGCTGCCGCGGATCGTGTCCTTGACGCCTTTGTAGGCAGCGGTTGGTCCTTTCGCCAGATGCGCCGCACGGGCGCGCCAGTGATCGGCGAACCCGTCATCGGCCACAGCTTCCCAGATCATGCCCCAGTCATCGGCCTGCTTGGCCGTGATCTTGTCGGCAAACAGTGCCGCCCCCATCGCTTTGGCCATGCCCATCTGGCGGGGCAGGAAATAGGTGCCACCGGCATCGGGGATCAGGCCGATGCGGGTAAAGGCCTGCAGGAAATAGGCACTTTCGGTTGCGATCACCACATCGGCGGCCAGCGCAAGGTTGGCCCCTGCCCCCGCTGCGGGGCCGTTCACGGCGGTGATTGTCGGCACCGGGCAATCATAGATTGCGCGCAGCATTGGCACGTATTCGTCCCGCAATGTGCGTTCCAGATCCAGATTGGCGGCGCTGGCGCGGTCGCCCAGATCCTGACCGGAACAAAACGCGCGCCCTGCCCCCGTCAGCACGACAACACGGGCCTGCGTGCCCGCCGATTGAACAGCATGGGTAATTTCGGCGCGCATCTGCGTGTTCAGCGCATTCATCACGTCCGGACGGTTCAGCGCGACAACCGCCACGTCGTTCTCAATCTCTAGGGTGATCGTCTGATAATCCATCTGTGCCTCGCCATGTTGCAATTTGGCGCACGGTATCGGCGGGCGTTACAGCTGAAAAGCGAAACCGGACGTCATTGTTCCAGAATTTTCTTCAGACGGGCCTTTTCGGCGTCGTTCAGCGCCGCCTCCTGGTTTTGAGGGGTGATGGCGCGGCCGCGCAGATACACCACGCCTATGCCACCGGCAAGGATCAGCATCAGCGGCCCTGCGGCCCATAACAGCCAGTTCGATCCGCCAATGGTGGGTTGCAGCAGCACGTATTCGCCGTACCGGTCCACGACAAAGGCGATCACCTCGTCATCGCTGTCTCCGGCCACCAACCGTTCGCGCACCAAAAGGCGCAGATCACGCGCCAGATCGGCGTTGCTTTCATCAATGCTTTCGTTGCGGCAGACCAGACAGCGCAGCCCCTTGGACAGATCGCGCGCGCGTTCCTCCAGCACCGGATCATCCAGAATTTCATCGGGCTGCACTGCGCCCGCTGGCGTGGTCCAAGCCATCATCACCAGCATCAGCACGACGGTTACATGTTTTAAAACACTCATTCCGCTGGCACGCCTTGTGGTGTTTTACGCGCGGCACCGGCGGCCACACGGAACCGCCTGTCAGACAGGCTGAGCGTGCCCCCCAAAGCCATCAAAAAGCAGCCCATCCAGATCCAGTTGGTCAGCGGTTTGATATAGGTGCGGATGGTCCAGCCGCCGCTGGATTGCTGATCGCCGATCACCACATAGACATCCCGCAGGATGCGGTAATCAATCGCGGCTTCGGTCGTTGGCATCTGCGCCACCGGATAAATCCGCTTTTCCGGACGCAGTGTTGCGATTTCCTGGCCGTTTTTCGACAGCGAGATGATGCCCGTCGTTGACAGGAAGTTCGGCCCTTCAACTTCCTTCACCTCTTGCAAGGTCATGGAATAGGCGCCCACCTCGAACGGGGTGCCCACCTGCACAACGCGGATGTCGTCCTGTTCCCATGCCATCAGACCGGCAATGCCGAACATGGTCACGCCCAATCCGGCGTGGGCCACGGCCTTGCCCCAATCCGCGCGGGGCAGACGTGTCAGGCGGGCCAGCCTGCCGGTGCCACGACCGGTGCGCGACCAGATATCAACCGTCGCACCAAACACCAGCCACGCGCCCAGAAACAAGCCAATCGGTCCCATGCCGCTGCGCCCCGTCTGCATCGCAAAGGCCAGTACCCCCAGCGCAAGCGCCAGTGCAAACGCATAGCGCAGTTTCCAGAATGTCTGGCCAAGCCTGCCGCGCTTCCACGGCAACATTGCCCCGATGGGCAGGATCGCACCCAGCAGCACCATGAACGGGGTAAAGGCCATGTTGAAAAACGGTGGTCCGACGCTCAGCTTGCGATCAAAGAACATTTCAGCGACCAGCGGCCACATCGTCCCGACAAACACCACGAAACAGGACACGGCCAGCAACACGTTGTTGGCGATCAGCGCGCTTTCGCGGCTGACGGTGCCAAAGATTCCCTTGGCCTCCATCACGCGGGCGCGCGCGGCAAACAACACCAGCGCCCCGCCCATGAAAAACGCCATGATCATCAGGATGAACACACCGCGTTCGGGATCATTGGCAAAAGCATGCACCGATGTCAGAAGCCCCGAGCGTACGATAAAGGTGCCGATCAGGGAAAACCCGAAGGCCAGAATGGCCAGCAGAATGGTCCAGCTTTTCAGGCTTTCGCGTTTTTCGACCACGATGGCGGAATGCAACAGCGCAGCGGCCAGAAGCCATGGCATGAAACTGGCATTTTCGACCGGATCCCAGAACCAGAACCCGCCCCAGCCCAGTTCATAATAGGCCCACCAAGAGCCGAGCGCGATGCCGATGGTCAGGAATATCCATGCCGCCAATGTCCACGGGCGCACCCAGCGGCCCCACGCGGCATCCACGCGCCCTTCGATCAGGGCGGCCACAGCAAAGGAAAACGTCATGCTCAGGCCGACATAGCCCAGATACAGAAACGGCGGATGGAACGCCAAACCGGGGTCCTGCAACAGCGGGTTCAGATCCTGCCCGTCAAAGGGCGGCACGGCCAGTCGCAAGAACGGGTTCGAGGTGAACAGGATAAAGGCGAAAAACGCAACCGCAATCGCGGCCTGTACCGACAATACGCGCGCTTTCAGCGTGGGGGGCAGATTGCCGCCGAACCACGCGGCCATTGCGCCAAACAGCGTCACGATCAACACCCAAAGCAGCATCGATCCTTCGTGGTTGCCCCAGACTCCGCTGATTTTATACAACATCGGTTTCGCCGAATGGCTGTTCAGCACCACCAGACGCAATGAAAAATCGGATGTGACAAAGGCCCATGTCAGCGCCGCAAATGCAAAGCCTGTCAGCCAGAACTGCACGGTGGCAGCCGGTTCTGCCGCAGCCATCCATCCCGGCCATCGTTTATAGGCCCCCACCATGGGCACAAAGGTCTGAAAAATGGCCACCATAAAGGCCAGGATGAGGGCGAAATGTCCAAGCTCTGTAATCATGTGCTTGTTATAGTCGTGCGAACGGGTGCGGCCAATCACAATCGGACGCGATTGCGGTTCACATTGTCGCGGGGCGGGGTGTTTGTGCGCTCTTGCGCCATGCGTCAAGCGCGGGGTTTTCGCTGGACCGGATCGACTGGAATGGCGCTTGGGTTGGTTCCTTCGGTGCGGGGTGTTTCTTTGGCCTTGGTGTCCAGCGTCTGCAACTGGCGCAGGTTGTTCAACACTTCGGGCACACGCCCCATCGTGCCGACGATTTCGCGCTGGAACTGTTGCGATTTCACCTGATGGCGCGCGCCGAAATAAAACGACACTACCACGCCCAGCAACCACCACAGCGGTTCGGGCACCAGCACGATGCCCTGCATCCGCGCGGCAAACCACACCGGATCAACCATTGCCGCCACGAACAGGCCCAACGTGCCAAAAGCCATGGCAGGGCGCGGCAGACGGTTCAGCCCGTCCATCGCGCGATCAAAGGCACCTTTGCGGGGCACGGCAAATTCTGCAGCGTGTTGCTGCATCGCCTGCACCTGTATCGCCTCGCCGCGCTGCGCGCCGGCTTCGGCATTTTCGCGGAACACTTCGGCCGTGTCGCGGATGATATTGCGCCCGTCGCCAAAGATCAGCCCGATGATCTGCCCGATCAGTCCCATGATTTTGTCCTTTCGTGAAATTGCGCCGACGTCAGATGATAGTGCGGGGCCATGAAGGTTTCGGCCCGCGTGATCCATCCGCCCTTGCCACCCTTGCGGGTACGGGCAAATTTGCGGCTGGCGGGGCGGCGGTCGGCCAGATCGAAGTAATAGATGCGCCGCTCGATCGCGTAGGCATCGGCCAGATGTTCCGGCCCGCGTGCGGCGGCATCTTGGGCTGCGGTTTCGGTGTGCGGGCCAATCACCCCGTCGACCGCAACCTTATACCCCATTTTAAGCAGCAGATTTTGCAGGATTTTCACCGCATGCGCACCCGCATTGACATACATGTCGAACACGCTGGCCTGCAGCGTCGCGGGCAAGCTGGCGATGCGGGGGCGCTGGAAATAATGCGTCAGAAAGATTTCCGTGGCCTGTTCGCGGCTTAATGCACGCACATCACGCTGATCGGTTATGCCGTTTTCATCCAGATCAATGCCCAAACGGCGCAAGGTGCCAAGGGTCACCCCGAATTTGGTCGCCCCGCCCGGATCATCGGGATCGTTCACATAGCCGCCTTCGCGGGCGACAATCTCTGTCGCAATCTGATGGATATCGGGCATCGCACCACCTCTGTTCGCTTATCGGATGCGACAGAAAGGTGCGGATCAGATGTTAATTTCCGCCTTTGACAGCGTGCGGTGCCTAGTTGGTCGCCGCTTCGGAGACCTGATCTGGGATCCTTGTAAACGCCTTGTTCCTTCAGCGCGTCGATCACTTCGGCGGGCATGTAGGTTTCATCATGTTTGGCAAGGATTTCAGTGGCTTCAAACACGCCATTGATGTAGCTTCCGGTGCCGACCATGCCTTCGTTCTCGGAAAACAGATCAGGCAGAACGCCCGCATATGTAACCGGAACAGACGCGCCGCCATCGGTCACGCTAAAGCGGATGGTTTCCCCTTCGCCGCGTACGATACTGCCTTCTTCGACCAGTCCGCCGATGCGGAACACTTCGGACGGTTGCGGCGGTTCCGCCAGAATTTGGCGTGGGCGCGCGGAAAAAGTTGATGCCGTCGCGCATCGCATAGCCGATCAGCGCCGTTGAGATGGCCAAAGCCGCAAATGCGACCAATATCACTTGAATTCGACGGGTCTTCTTCAGGCTTTTCATCGCATCCTCTTACGGAAACAGCGGCGCGAGCATGAGCCCCGCGCTCTCTTCTTCACCTAACATCAAATTCGCGTTTTGCAACGCCTGCCCGCTGCTACCTTTTGTCAGGTTATCCAGCGCGGCAACCACAATCGCACGGTTTTCGATCCGGTCGGCGGTGACACCGATATGGCAGAAATTCGATCCGCGCACGTCATGGGTGCTGGGCGTTGCGCCAAAGGGCAGCATGTGAATGAACACCTCGTCCGCATAGGCGGTGGACAACGTATCATAAATGGCTTGCGCATCGCCTTTGACATAGCAGGTGGCCAGAATACCGCGGTTGGCCGGGATCAGGTGCGGGGTAAACTGCACCTTGACGGGGCGACCCGCCAGCAGGCTGAATTCCTGATCGAATTCGCCCAGATGGCGGTGGGTGCCACCCACAGCATAGGCATTGGCGCCTTCGGACAATTCCGCGTGCAGCAGGTTTTCCTTCAGGCTGCGCCCGGCACCGGACACGGCGCATTTCAGATCAAGAATGATGTCATCCAGATCAATCACGCCCTTGGCAATCAGCGGGCGCAACGCAAACTGCCCCGTCGCGGCATTGCATCCCGTTCCCGCAACCAGCCGCGCGCCGGCAATCTCGTCGCGGTAAAATTCGGTCAGGCCATAGACGGCCTCGTCCTGCTGGGCCAAGGCGCTGTGTGTGTTGCCATACCATTTTTCATAAGCGGCAGGATCGCGCAGCCGGAAATCCGCGCTCAGATCAACGATCTTGAGCGTTGCCGGCAGCGCGGCAATCACCTCCTGCGAGGTTTTGTGCGGCAGGGCGCAGAAACACAGATCAACGTTGGAAAAATCAATCTCGTCGATGGTGCACAGTGTCGGCAGGTCCAGATGGCGCAGATGCGGGAACACATCGGCCATCGACATGCCCGCCTTGCGGTCTGCGGACAGTGCGGTGATTGTCATATTCGGATGGGTGGCGATCAGCCGGACCAGTTCGGCGCCTGTGTAGCCGCTGGCGCCCAGAATTGCGATATTGTGGGTCATGTCGGACCTCTTTCAGTGTTAGGTGCACCGGTTCAAGGTGCGCATATAAGGTGTTGTAAAAGCGTATAGAACGGCGTTTACGGCCGCTTGAAATGTGATCTGTCGTCGCAACAACTGGGTTGCGCGGTCACTGACCCGCTTGGGATCGCCCGTGGTCAGGAACGCGGTGTGCCCCGCGCCCGTCATATCGGGATGGCGTGTCAGGTAATCGGCCAGGCTTTCCGCCACCAGATCCGCCTGCGAAAACACGCTCACATCTGCACCCAGCGCCTGCTGAAATGTCTCTTCCATCAGCGGATAATGGGTACAGCCCAGCACCGCCGCCTGCGGATGGGGCATCTTGCGTTTCAGCGCGTCCACATGGCTGCGCACCAGCGCCTCGGCCAGGATCATGTCGCCTTCTTCGATCGCATCGACAACGCCGCCGCAGGCCTGCGCTTCGACATCCACGCCGATGGCACGAAACGCCAGTTCGCGCTGGAAGGCGCGGCTGGCAACGGTGGCGGGTGTTGCAAACAGCGCCACGTGTTTCACCGCCACTTCGCGCGGGGGCGAATTGTCGCCCCAGTTGCGTTCGGTCAGCGCCTCGATCAGCGGCACGAACACGCCCAGAACCCGCTTGTTCGGCGGCAGCCAGCCTTCCTGCATCCGGCGCAGCGCGGCCGCGCTGGCGGTGTTGCAGGCCAGAATCACCAGATCGCAGCCTTCGGCCCACAACCGTTCCACCGCGGCGCAGGTCAGCGTTGTAGATATCATCGGCGGTCGCGCACCCCGTAAGGCGCATGGGCGCTGTCGGCAAAATAGACAAATTCCACATCCGGCAGCCGCTTTGACACGGCGTCCAGAACGGTCAGCCCACCCAGACCAGAATCAAAAATACCAACTGCCATGTCGTCCTTCAGGCGCGATGCCGTTCCTCGAATTCAAAGCCGTAATCATAAGATCTGAGCGGCGTTGGAGACAGCTCATACGTGGCTTTGCGCAGGAAATCCATCATTGCTTTGGCATCTTTTGACATCGGGTCCAGCACGTCGCGCCCGATCGGCTCGCCGACGACAACATCGACAGGCGTATCGACCCGCTTGCTGAATTCCTTGATCAGCAGACCAAGGCGCAAGGTCGAGTGCAGATGGCTGGCGATCTGGAACAGACGCGATGTGTGGCCGTCAAAGTAGAGCGGCACAACGGTCGCATCCGATTTGGCGACCATGCGGGCCGTGAAACTGCGCCAGCCCGGATCCATCGGGCGCGAAAACGGTTTGGCACCGGTGCTGACCGTGCCACCGGGGAACACGCCAATTGCGCCGCCCTGCCCCAGGTAGTTCAGCGCGGTGGCGCGGGTGGCCAGGTTCAGTTTCAGCGCGTCCTTGGTGTCGTCAAAACTGATCGGCAGCAGCACATTGTTCAAATCCTCGGCCCGCTTGAAAGACGGAATTGGCCAGAATCCGGAAATCGCCGCGCATGGTGCGACAGGATATGGCCCATCATCAGCCCGTCCAGAATGCCGTAGGGGTGATTGGCGATCAGGATCAGCGGGCCGTCTTTGGGGATGTGGTCGCAGCGATCCGGCAATGACGTTCAGCGTCAGGCCGTAGCGTTCCACCATCACCTGCCAGAAATCGCGCCCCGCGGCGACCTCGTGCTCATACCCGTCCGCCCGCTTGATCAGGCGCAAGCGGCCTGTCGAGTTTTCCAGCAACCGCACAATCGCCCGCCCGCCGCGTGAAGCGGCGGAATGGGAATAGGTGATATCCCGTGTGATCTGCCTGCGTGAGGACATGGTTTATTCAATCCCGCTGCGCCCGATCGGGTATCGGGCCGTTCGCAGCCAGCCTATGACATATCTGTAACCGAATGACGACAGATCACTCCGCTGCGGTGGCTTTCGGCGTCGGTGTGGCGGCAAAGGCGGCCAACAATTCCTCGCGCCGTTTGGCGGCCTTGGCCTCGTTTGCGGCCTTGACGGGGCCAAAGCCGCGAATGTCCAGCGGCAGGGCGGCCAGCGCGCAGGCAATGTCCAGCGTGTCCGGCGTCGACCTTTGGCAGCAGCACCTTCATGTCCTTTTCGTATTGTTTGATCAGGGCGCGTTCCATGCGACGTTCGGCCGTGTATCCGAACAGATCAAACGGCGTGCCGCGCAAGACTTTGAACCGCGCCATCAGTTTCAGCGGCCCTTGCATCCATGCGCCGAATTCGCGTTTTAGCGGGCGGCCATCGGGGCCGGTTCTGGACAGGATCGGCGGGGCAAGGTGAAACGTCATCTTGAAATCACCGTCAAATTCCGCCGCCGCCTTTTGCTGGCTGGTCAGCAACAGGCGCGCCACTTCGTATTCGTCCTTGTAGGCCAGCAGCTTGTGATAACCCTTTGCCACCGCCTCTTTCAGGGCGGGGTCGGAAACCCCGTCGACCAGCTTGCGATAGCGTTTGGCCAGCCGCTCGGATTGATACTGTGCCAGATGATCGGCGCGGTAAGTCGATTTTTTCGTTCAGCGACTTGGGCAAGCTTACAACCGACGGAGCCAACAGTTTTGCCGCCTCTTGCGGGTACAGCACCGCCCAGCGTCCGATATCGAATGCGCGCAGGTTGCGTTCTACCGCCGCGCCGTTCAGTTCAACCGCTTGCGTGATCGCCTCGAAGCGTCAACGGGACAAGCCCGCGCTGCCATGCGGCGCCAAAGACCATCATGTTGGAATAGATCGAATCCCCCAATGTCGCCTTGGCCAGATCGGACGCATCAAACAGATCGACCCGATCTTTCAGCCGCGCCTGCAAGGCAACGCTCAACCGGTCGGTCGGCAGGGAAAATTCGGTGTTGCGGGTAAAATCACCGGTGATGATTTCGTGGCTGTTGACGACAGCGCCGGTTTGCCCCGTGCGGGTCAGGCCCAGTGTCTTGGCCCCGGCCGACACCACCAGATCGCCGCCGATCAGGGCGTGCGCCTCGCCCGTGGCGACACGGATCGCGCTGATATCGGCGGGTGGTCTGGCCAGACGGCAATGGATATGTACCGCGCCGCCCTTTTGCGCCAGTCCGGCCATTTCCATCATGCCCGCGCCCTTGCCATCCAGTTGCGCGGCTTGGGCAATCACGGCCCCGATGGTCACAACGCCGGTGCCGCCGACACCGGTGATCACGATGTTATGGGTGCCGTCGATCGCGGGCAGGTCGGGCATCGGCAGATCAGGCAGATGCAATTCCGCCGTTGGTTCCTTGCGGATTTTCGCGCCTTCCAGTGTCACGAAAGACGGGCAAAACCCTTTGACGCAGGAATAATCCTTGTTGCAGGACGACTGATCAATCGCCCGCTTGCGCCCCAGTTCGGTTTCCACCGGCACAATCGACACGCAGTTGGATTGCACACCGCAATCGCCGCAGCCTTCGCAAATGTCGGTGTTGATGAACACACGCTTGTCCGGATCGGGAAACAGGCCGCGTTTGCGCCGGCGGCGTTTTTCGGCCGCACAGGTCTGGATATAAACAATCGCCGATACGCCTTCGATGCTTGGCATAGGCCTCTTGCACCTGCATCAGGTTCTTGCGTTCATGGGTTTCAACGCCCTTGGGAAAGGCGTTCAGGTCCACATCTTCTTTTTCGTCATAGACCACGGCGATATGCTTCATGCCCATCGCCTTCAATTCGGCGACGATGCGGGGTGCATCCAGCCCGCCTTCGTTGCCCTGCCCGCCGGTCATGGCGACGGCGTCGTTGTACAGGATCTTGTAGGTGATGTTGGTGCGTGCGGCCATCGCCGCGCGGATCGCCTGAATTCCGGAATGGTTATAGGTGCCATCGCCCAGATTCTGGAACACATGGCCGCGCTTGGAAAATGGCGCTTCGCCGATCCAGTTGGCCCCTTCGCCGCCCATATGGGTAAAGCCGGTGGTTTCGCGATCCATCCATTGCACCATGTAATGGCAGCCAATCCCCGCATAGGCGCGGCTGCCATCGGGCAGTTTGGTGGATGAATTGTGCGGACAGCCCGAACAGAAATAGGGCAGACGCGCGGCGATATCTTCGGCATTGTCGGCGCGGCGCGCCTCGTTCAGCATCGACAGGCCCGCCTTGATCGCGTCGGTTTCGCGCCCTTCTTCGATCAGGATGCCGCCGATTTTTTCGGCAATCATGATCGGGTCCAGCGCGCCGCGCGTCGGGAACAGTTCCTCGCCGTGCATGGATCCCGCGCCGCCGCCCTTGTGCCAGCCGTAAACCCGCCGCCCCTGACGGTCGTTGAAAATGGCCTCTTTGATCTGCACCTCGATCAGTTTGCGTTTTTCTTCGACAACAACAATCAGATCCAGATCTTCGGCCCAGTCGTGAAATCCGCGCATATCCAGCGGAAAGGTCTGTCCGATCTTGTAGGTGGTGATGCCCAGACGTTCGGCATCGGCTTCGGTCAGGTTCAGCAGGCTGAGCGCGTGTACCAGATCAAGCCAGTTCTTGCCCGCCGCAACAAACCCGATCTTGGCCCCCGGTTTGCCCCAGACGCGTTTGTCCATCTTGTTGGCATGGGAAAACAGTTCGGCGGCATAGCGTTTGTAATCGATCATCCGCGCCTCTTGGGCGTGCGGCGTGTCGATCAGGCGGATGTTCAACCCGCCCTCCGGCATTTCCATATCGGGGGATACCAGTTTCATCCGGTCCGGATCACCGTTGACCACGGATGTCGACCTCGACCGTGTCCTTCATTGTTTTCAGACCCACCCAAAGGCCCGAAAACCGCGACAGTGCAAAGCCGTAAATGCCGTAATCCAGAATTTCCTGAACGCCTGCGGGGCTGACCACGGGCATATAGGCATCCACCATCGCCCATTCGGATTGGTGCAACACCGTGCTGGATTCGCCGGTGTGATCATCGCCCATCGCCATCAGCACACCACCATGCGTGGATGTACCGGCCATATTCGCGTGGCGCATCACATCGCCGGTGCGGTCCACCCCCGGCCCCTTGCCGTACCACAGGCCGAACACGCCATCATATTTGCCTTCGCCGCGCAGTTCGGACTGCTGGCTGCCCCACAGGGCCGTGGCGGCCAGATCTTCGTTCAATCCGGGTTGAAAGGTAATATCGCTTTGCGCCAGCGGTTTGGCCGCGCGCATCATTTGCAGATCGACCGCCCCCAAGGGCGAACCGCGATAGCCTGTCACCAGACCTGCCGTATTCAACCCTGCAGCAGCATCGCGGGCCTTTTGCATCAGCATCAGCCGGACCAATGCCTGTGTACCGTTCAGCAGCACCGGCGACTTGGTCAGATCAAACCGGTCATTCAGGGAAATTTTCTGGGTCGACATCGGGCCCCTCCCAAGGCTGGATGAACAATGGCTATATCTGATAATAGGTCATAAATTCTGACCTGCATAGCAAATTTTTTGGCTGATTTTGCGTTTCTTACCCTGCGCTAGGTTCCTTTTTTCATGATTTCATATAGGTCACTAGCATCTATATGAAAGTTGCGGATATGGACTGGGACAAGCTTAGAATATTTCATGCGGTTGCCGATGCGGGCAGCCTGACCCATGCGGGTGACAAGTTGAACCTGTCACAATCTGCGGTCAGCCGCCAAATTCGCGGGCTTGAGGAAAGTTTGCACGCGACCCTGTTCCACCGTCATGCGCGCGGGCTGATTCTGACGGAACAGGGCGAATTGCTGTTTGATGCAACCAGCGCGATGGTGAAACGCCTTGATACGGCAAGCGCCCGTATCCGCGACAGCGAAGAGGAAGTGTTCGGCGAATTGAAGGTGACGACGACAATGGCGTTCGGGTCACTGTGGTTGGTTCCGCGCCTGAACAAGCTTTACGAAAAATACCCTGATCTGAAAATCGATCTGATGCTGGAAGAACGCGTTCTGGACTTGCCGATGCGCGAAGCGGATGTTGCCATCCGGATGAAAGAACCGTCCCAGGCCGATCTGATCCGCAAGAAGCTGATGACGGTCCAAATGCGGCTGTTTGCATCCCCCGATTATCTGGCGGAAAACGGCACGCCCAAGCGGTTGTCGGACATTTCCAATCACCGGCTGGTGTTCCAGAATGTGAAGTCCGCACAAGTAGTTGCGGGCATATCGCTGGTGCAGCATTTGATGACGTACGATATCCGGTCGCTTTTGACCGTGAACAATTATTTTGGCGTCTTGCAGGGGGTTATCAATAATATCGGCATCGGAATCCTGCCCGATTATGTCACACAGGACTTTCCCGATCTGGTGTCGGTCCTGCCCGAGGTGACATCGGCAGATGTACCCGTATTTCTGGCCTACCCCGAAGAATTGCGCCAATCCAAACGCATTGCCGCGTTTCGCGATTTTGTGCAGGATGAAATCATCACCTACCGGCGGCAATTGCGCGATCAGGCAAAGCCCTGATCAAAGCTATGCGTCCCGTGCATATCGGGATTGCCGAATATTGGCCTGAAATCTCTTGATCGATTCAACTCTGCTGCCTATTTGATCTTTCGAAGGCGATGATGGCTTAAAAGCGCATCATCTTCATACCTCCCTGTTGGACTTCGGCCGAGCTTATTAGCTCGGCCTTTTTTTTTGGACAGGCCGTCCCTGCCTACACGTGATTGCATCTGCGCGCGTTGTCCTTGCAAAATCTGCGATTTTCCCCGATTTTAGGTCAACAAAAATCAAAACAAGATATTCAAGGGACATAGACTTTGCTGACAAGATTGATTTCCGGCGCGCTCGCGTTGATGATGTGTGTCGTCTTTAGCGGTGCGGTGCAGGCGCAAAACGCGGCATCGGCACCTGCTGTGACGTTGCCTGAAACGCTCTCGCCCGAAAATGTGCGCGATCTGGTGGCGGGTATGTCCGATGAACAGGTGCGGGGATTGTTGCTGGAACGGCTTGACGCGGTCGCGCAGGAACAGGCGGCCGCCAGTTCGGACGAAACCAGTGGCCTGAGCGAAATCTTCTATCACACCACGACGGGTGCCTTCAGCCAGATATTGATTGCCTTCAAGGCGCTGCCCAATCTGATTTCTCACCAAGCCGACTCCATCAGCAATTTCTTTGCGAAATTCGGCGGTTCCGGTGTCCTGATGTTTGTGGGGCTTTGCCTCACTGTGATTTTGGCGGGTTTTGCTGCGGAATGGCTGGTAAACCGGTTGACCCGTGGCTGGCATACGCTGGACGAAGATGATGAACGGCCTGAAACCCTGCGCGCAACCGTTGTGGCCCTGTTCCGGCGTTTGTGCCGCGATCTGTTGGGCGTTTTCGTGTTTTTTGCCGTGGGGCGCACTGTCGCCTTTTCGATCATCCCTCAGGACATGCTGCCTTTTGCGCAGATCATCCTGTTCAATCTTGTGGCGCTGCCGCGGATCGTGATTGCCTTTTCACGCTTCCTGCTGGCGCCAAAGCGCGCAAATTACCGCATGGTCAATGCCGATGACCAGACGGCGCAGTTCCTGAACCGGCACATTATCGGCTTTTCGTTCCTGTTCGGATTTACGATTGCGATCCTTGGGTTCAACGATCTCAATCAGGTTCCGGTGGCAGAGATGCGTCTGGGATTTTGGCTTAATCTTTCTTTGCATCTTTATATCGTCTGGATCGCGTGGAACGCGCGTGATGGTCTGGTGCAGATGATGCGCGGCCCGGACAAAGGCGTAAGCGAAATAGAAGCCAAGGTTTCAAGCGCCTATCCCTATTTCGCAATCATTGTATCCTTGGCGACGTGGTGGCTTGTTCTGACATTGTCCAGCTATGGCCAGATCGATCTGCTGCGCACCGCGCCGCATTTCAAGACAATGGCCGTTTTGTTGATGGCTCCGGCGCTTGATACAATGGTGCGCGGGATCGTGCGAAATGTCATGCCGCCAATGCTGGGTGAAGGCATCATTGCCAAACGTGCCCATCACGCGACCGAACTGTCTTATGTCCGGATCGGACGTGTCATTGTTTTTGGTCTTGTTGTTCTTGTGATCGCGAATTTCTGGGGGGTCACCCTTGCCAGTCTGGCCGCCGGTGCCGTCGGTGCGCGGTTGGCCGGAAACGTTGTTGCGTTCCTGATCACGATCGCCATTGGCTATCTGCTTTGGGAAACGGTTTCCGTCGTGATCAACCGCCAGTTGGCAAAGGAAATGACCGCGTCCGGCGAAGCGCCTTCGGAAGAACAGGAACTGGGCGATGGCGGAGGCGCGGGCAGTTCGCGCCTGTCGACCGTGCTGCCGCTGATCTTGCTGGTGGCGCGGGTGACGATTGTGGTTCTGTTCACCTTGCTTGCGCTTAGCGGGCTTGGCGTGGATACAACGCCACTGCTGGCGGGGGCCGGAATTGCCGGTCTGGCCATCGGGTTTGGCGCGCAAAAACTGGTGACCGATGTGGTGTCGGGTGTGTTCTTTCTGGTTGATGATGCGTTTCGCGTTGGCGAATATGTCGATGTGGGCGATGTCAAAGGCACGATTGAGAAAATCTCGGTCCGTTCCATGCAATTGCGCCACCATCTCGGCCTTGTTCACACGGTGCCTTACGGGGATATTGCCAAGGTCACGAACTTTAGCCGCGACTGGGTGATCACCAAGCTGAAGTTTACTGTGCCCTTTGACACGGATCCTGAAAAGGTCCGCAAGATGTTCAAGAAGATCGGTCAGGACGTGCAGGCAATGGACGAATTCAAGGATGACATGTTGCAGCCGTTCAAATCGCAGGGTGTTTATAACTTTGATGATGTCGGGATGATCGTGCGCGGCAAATTCATGGCCAAACCCGGAACGCAGTTCATGATGCGCAAGGAAATCTACAACCGGGTCAAGGCAGCGTTCGACGAAGCCGGTATCGATTTTGCCCGCCGCGAAGTGCGGGTGAACATCCCCAGCTTGGAAGATCACGATGATCTGACAGAAGAGGACAAGGCCAGAATTTCCGCTGCTGCCGCATCCGAAGCGGAAACACGCGATGCGGACGCGGCCGGAAAAAAATAGGCGGAATGCCCGCCCAGGCGCGCGGGGGTCTTTCCCCCCGCGCGCCCTTGGATTAAAGACAGCCCAAATGACTGCCATTTGGGGAATCCAACAGGATGCAAGAGCCGGCCATCACGCCCGACCTGATCAAAAGCCACGGGCTTAGCCCCGATGAATACCAGCTTATCCTGACCATTATCGGGCGCGAGCCTACGTTCACCGAACTGGGCATCTTTTCGGCCATGTGGAACGAACATTGTTCCTACAAGTCGTCGAAAAAATGGCTGCGCACCCTGCCCACCACCGGCCCGCAGGTGATCTGTGGCCCCGGCGAAAACGCCGGTATCGTCGACATTGGCGATGGCCAGTGCGTGGTGTTCAAAATGGAAAGCCACAACCACCCCAGCTATATCGAACCCTATCAGGGGGCTGCCACCGGTGTTGGCGGCATTTTGCGCGATGTGTTCACCATGGGTGCGCGCCCCGTTGCGGCAATGAATTCGCTGTCCTTCGGGGAAACCAGCCACCCCAAAACCCGGCAACTGGTCAATGGTGTGGTGGCAGGCGTTGGCGGCTATGGCAACTGTTTCGGCGTGCCCACCGTGGGCGGCGAGGTGCGGTTTGATCCGGCCTATAACGGCAACTGCCTTGTGAACGCCTTTGCCGCCGGTCTGGCGGATACCGATGCGATTTTCTATTCGGCTGCGTCGGGTGTGGGCATGCCTGTTGTGTACCTTGGCGCAAAAACCGGGCGCGACGGTGTCGGCGGCGCGACCATGGCATCGGCCGAATTTGATGACACGATCGAAGAAAAACGCCCCACCGTGCAGGTGGGTGATCCGTTCACCGAAAAGCGCCTGATGGAGGCAACGCTGGAGCTGATGCAGACCGGTGCGGTGATTTCCATTCAGGATATGGGCGCGGCCGGGCTGACCTGTTCGGCGGTGGAAATGGGCGACAAGGGCAATCTGGGCGTGCGCCTTGATCTTGAAAACGTGCCCGTGCGCGAAGAAAACATGACCGCCTATGAAATGATGCTGTCCGAAAGTCAGGAACGCATGTTGATGGTCCTGCGCCCCGAAAAAGAGGCGGACGCCCGCGCGGTGTTTGAAAAATGGGATCTGGATTTTGCCATTGTTGGCGAAACAATCGCCGAAGATCGTTTCCTGATCATGTATAATAACGAGGTGAAGGCCGATCTGCCGCTTAAGGCGCTGTCGGGCAACGCACCGGAATATGACCGCCCGTGGGTTGCCACACCGGCCGCCGCACCGCTGGGCGATGTTCCGTCGATTGATCCGATCAAGGGGCTGCGCGCCTTGCTGTCATCCCCCAATTACGCCGCCAAGAACTGGGTGTTCGAACAATATGACACCATGGTCATGGGCGACAGTGCCCGCACACCCGGTCTGGGCGCGGGCATCATCCGTGTGCACGGCACCGACAAGGCGCTGGCCTTCACCTCGGACGTGACGCCGCGCTACGTCAAAGCCAACCCTGTCGAGGGCGGCAAACAGGCCGTCGCCGAAGCCTATCGCAACCTTAGCGCCGTGGGTGCCCTGCCCCTTGCCACCACCGACAACCTGAATTTCGGCAATCCCGAAAAGCCCGAGATCATGGGCCAGTTCGTTGGCGCAATCCAGGGTATCGGCGCGGCGGTGGCGGCGCTGGATATGCCGATCGTGTCGGGCAACGTGTCGCTTTATAATGAAACCGATGGCTCTGCGATCCTGCCGACCCCGACGATTGGTGCCGTGGGTCTTTTGCAGTCTACTGCCGACATCATCGGCGATCAGGCGATGGGCGGCGATGTTGTGATCCTTCTGGGCGAAAGCCATGGGCATCTGGGCCAGTCTGCCCTGCTGGCCGAGGCGTTTGGCCGCCGCGACGGCGATGCGCCCCATGTCGATCTGGACGCCGAAAAGCGCCACGGCAGTTTCGTGCGCGACAATCGCGCCCTGATCCGTGCCTGTAGCGATCTGTCGGATGGCGGGTTGGCGCTGGCGGTGTTTGAACTGGCTGAAAAATCGGGTGTGGGCGTGGAACTGGACCGTGAAGATACCGGATTTCTGTTTGGCGAAGATCAGGCACGTTATGTGCTGGCCTGCGCGCCGGACAAGGCCGATGCCCTGATCAACGCTGCCCAAAAGGCCGGCGTTCCGGCAGGCAAGATCGGGCAGTTTGGCGGGGATACCATCACATTTGGTGGGCACAGCGCTGAAATGGCTGATCTTTCGGGGCTGTTCCGTTCTTCTTTTGAAGCTGCGATTGCCTGACACGATCCCTTGCACGCGGCACATCCACGGCCTACATCTATCACATCAATGACCGGAGTGTTGCCATGCCCATTACCGCCCACGAAATAGAAACGATGATCCGCGAGGCATTTCCGAAGGCCCGTATCAACGTGCAGGGCGATGATGGCGCGCATTTCGCGGCCGAAGTGATCGACGAAAGCTTTCGCGGACAAAACCGTGTGCAGCAACAGCGTGCGGTTTATGCCGCGCTCAAAGGTAAAATGGACGGATCGCAGGGCGAATTGCACGCGCTGGCCCTGACCACAAAGGCGCCGGACTAGGCGCATGGATTGGGGGTTCATCATACCTTTGATCGTGCTGGTCGGGATCGTATCGGTGTTGTGCGGGGCGTTTGCGCTGCACCGCACCAAAGGCACCGAACGCGGCAGCCTGCCCGGCAAGGGCGATCATGTGATTGAACTGGATTACAATTCGGGCGGCGGTGGCGGCAGCCAGATCGCGCGCTACACTGTGCCCAAAGACCCGCAAGACTATGCAAAACGATTTGTGCCGCAAGGCAAAAGGACGGAGACATAAGATGACCGATACCGCCAGCCAAATTCAGGAAACCATCAGCGCCAATGATGTGGTACTGTACATGAAAGGCACCAAGGAAATGCCCCAATGCGGGTTTTCATCGCGTGTTGCCGGTGTTCTGAACTACATGGGTGTGAACTTTGCCGACGTGAACGTGTTGGCCGATGAGAACCTGCGCCAGGGGATCAAGGATTTTTCCGACTGGCCGACCGTGCCGCAGCTTTATGTCAAAGGCGAATTTGTCGGAGGGTGCGATATCATCACCGAAATGACGCTGTCGGGTGAATTGGACACTCTGTTTGAACAGAACGGCGTTGCCTATGACAAGGACGCCGCCGACAAAATCCGCGAAGCCAACGGCTAAACGCCCTGTGGAACAAGTCAGTGCGCGCATCTGGTACAAGCCCGGTGCGCGCACTGTGTCTTTGGACCTGCTGCAAAAGCGGTTGCAGGACAATCTGGGCTGTGTGTGCGAACGCAATGCCGGCCCGCCGGACAATTTACGAATTATCGCGCCCGAAACGCTTTCCCTGTTTATCGACAATGACGACGTTGTAGCGGATCACGCACAGGCGTTTGCCGACCAGCTTGCGGCGCATACCGGCCCGACAGCGGCGACGGATATGTTGCGCAGCTGCACCCGCCGCCTGATCATCAACGCGGCACACGATCCGACCGTTCCGGCGGTACAGCGCATTCTGGTGGGCTTAACCAGCGGTTTGAACGGCGTGTGCGAAGATCTGGCGCACAACCGGGTCGTGATGGCCCCGCGCCAGAGCCTTTTAAACAGGTTGCTGCGCCGTTAGCCGGCCTTTTCTTCGATCGCGGCGGCAAGGGATTCTGCGCGCGCAGCGATTTCGGCCAGCGTTTCGGTCACAGCCGTCGGCACAATCGGCACTTCGATCCGTTCGGGTTCGGGGGCGGGTGCGTTGCGCATGGCCTCCAATTCCTGATCGCGTTCGGCCAATCGGGCCTCGATCACGGAAATCCGGTCTTCGACGCTTGCGGTTTTGTCGGCCAGCATCAGGCCCGCCATCAACAGCATTCGGGCTTCGGGCATCCGGCCAACCTGATCGGCCAAGACCTGTGCTTCGTCATCCAGCATCTTGGCGGCGGTATGCAGATACTGTTCCTCGCCCTCCTGGCAAGCCACTTCAAAGGTGCGCCCGCCAATTCTGATTTGTACTTCGGGCATCAGATGCTCTCCTCTTGATCCTGGGCTGCGGCTTCGATCAGCGGGGCCAGCGTGCCCATGATCGCCTGCGCTTCGGCGGCATCGGCCGCGCGGGCCGCACGCAGCGCCTGCAATTCGGCCAGCATCGCCTTGTTGATCAGGTGTGGTTCACCTACGCCTGCCTCGTTTGCCTCGCGCAGGGCGGCATTGGAATTGCGCAATTGTTCGTTGGCTTTGCGCAACCGTGTCAGTTCGCCATCAAGGGCGGCACTGCGCGTACCCTGTTCCTGAAAGTGCTGGGCGGCGTTTGTTTCGGTGTTGTCCAACTGCTTGCGCAAGGCCGCGACACGTTCTTTCAACTGGGCATTGGCCAGTTTTTCTTCGTCCAGCGCCTGCTGAAGCGCGGCCAAAGCATCCGCATCTGCCCCAGTGCCTATACCTGTGTCTGCAGGTGCCGACGCGCCCGACAGTCCGTCCAACCCCTGCCCGATCCGGTCCATCGCGGCGGTAATCCGTCGGTGCAACTCCTCAATCTCGCTCATGCCCAATCCTTTGTTCTGCCATGCGCTGTGCCTCCGGGGCCGGTCCATGCGAATCGCCCCGTGCTTGGATATGCCGCAAGTTTACCCAAAGCCCAACCAAATTGCGCCCCTTTGCTTTCAATCACTTGAAGCACGGCCTTCATGTGCCGATACCACGGGTGCTTGATCTTTGCGGACCGGCTGTTATTCAGCGGGCAAGACCCTTGGCCAACCGGCCCTTTCTGCCAACCGATCTGCCCAATCAAAAGGACATCTGACCCGTGAATGCACCTGTGGACATTGCCGCCCTTTCTGCCGCCCATCCCGATCACTGGTCCAAGGCAACGGCGATCCGGACGCTGACCCTAGACGCGGTCAAGGCCGCCAATTCCGGCCATTCCGGCATGCCGATGGGCATGGCCGATGTGGCGACCGTATTGTTTGAAAAACACCTGAAATTCGATGCCTCCGCCCCGAACTGGCCGGATCGCGACCGGTTCATCCTGTCGGCGGGGCATGGGTCTATGCTGCTTTATTCGCTGTTGTATCTGACGGGCTACGAGGACATGACGCTTGAGGAAATCAAGAATTTCCGCCAGTGGGGCGCGCGCACGGCGGGCCATCCCGAATATGGTCATGCGTCGGGGATTGAAACCACAACCGGCCCGCTGGGTCAGGGCATTTCCAATGCGGTCGGCTTTGCCATGGCCGAAGAAATGCAGCGCGCGCATTACGGGCGCAAGGCGGTGGATCACTATACCTATGTGATCGCCGGCGACGGATGCCTGATGGAAGGCGTCAGCCAAGAGGCCATCGGGCTGGCCGGACGGCACGAGCTGAGCAAGCTGATCGTGCTGTGGGACAACAACAACATCACCATCGACGGCACCGTTGATATTGCCGACCGCACCGATCAGGTCGCGCGGTTCAAGGCATCGGGCTGGAACGTGCTGGAAATCGACGGCCACGATCCGGTGGCGATCGATGCCGCGTTGACGCAGGCGAAAAAGGGCAACAAGCCCACAATGGTCGCCTGCAAGACCCATATCGCACTGGGCCACGCCGCACAGGACACCTCAAAGGGTCACGGCGCACTGACCGATGCGGACCAGTTGATCGCGGCCAAGACCGCCTATGGCTGGACCACCGGCCCGTTCGAAATTCCTGACGCTGTCAAATCGGCATGGGAAGCGATTGGCGCACGCGGGGCAACAGCCCGCGCCGAATGGGAGGCGCGTTTTGCCACCCTGCCCGGCAACAAGCAGCGCGAATTTACCCGCGCCTATGCGCTGGACGCGCCCAAGAAACTCAGCGCGACGATCAAGGCGTTCAAAAAACAGATGACCGAAAGCGCGCCGAAACTGGCCACGCGGGCATCATCCGAAAAAGTGCTGGAAGTGATCAACCCGATCATGCCCGAAACCGTAGGCGGCAGCGCCGATCTGACCGGATCGAACAACACGAAAACCGCCGATCTGGGCGTGTTCCTGCCGGAAAACCGCAAGGGGCGCTATATTCACTACGGCATCCGCGAACACGGCATGGCCGCAGCGATGAACGGCATGGCCCTGCACGGCGGTATGCGCCCCTATGGCGGCACGTTCATGTGTTTCACCGATTATGCCCGCCCTGCCATGCGTCTGGCCGCGCTGATGCGTATCCCGACCGTGTTTGTGATGACCCATGACAGCATCGGCCTGGGCGAAGACGGCCCGACCCACCAACCGGTGGAGCATCTGGCCATTTCGCGCGCCACGCCGAACACCTATGTGTTCCGCCCCGCCGATACGATCGAAACCGCCGAAGCATGGGAAATTGCCCTGACCAGCAAGGAAACGCCATCGGTTCTGTCGCTGACCCGTCAGGGCCTGCCCACCGTGCGCAAAGAGCATAAGACCAAGAACATGACCGCACAGGGCGCCTATGTTCTGGCCGACGCCGAAGGCAAACGCGAGGCGATCCTGATGGCGACCGGATCCGAAGTGGAAATTGCCATGGCCGCGCGCGACTTGTTGCAGGCCGAAGGGATCGGTACGCGGGTTGTGTCCATGCCGTGCTGGGAACTGTTCGAGGAACAGGACGAACGCTATCGCAAGCGCGTGTTGCCCGGCGGCCCCGTGCGCGTCGCAATCGAAGCGGGAATCCGCTTTGGCTGGGACCGGTGGTTGTTCGGCGAACGCGGCAAGCGGGAAAAATCCGGCTTTATCGGGATGCACGGGTTCGGCGCATCGGCCCCTGCCGAGGTGTTGTATCGAACAATTCGGCATCACGGCCGAAGCGACCGCAGCCAAGGTGAAATCGCTGCTGAAAAAGTGATCCTGCTGCGCGCGGTGCCTAGCCGCGCGCAAACACCGCCCGCCACGCAGGCGTGCACGATCTTTTCCCCGATGGGGATCAGCACCAGACCCAGCGCAACCCCGAACACCCCGTCCATTGCCGCCTTGGCGATCCATTCGACAGCGGCGGTAAAGCGTTCGGGCACGGCATGACCGACGGCATAGGCCCAATCATGAATGTGATGGCCCAGCCAGCCAAAGCCCAGCACTTCCAGCCCATGAATGATGATCGATCCCCCGACCCACAACATCGCCGCGGTGCCGATGATGGTCAGCGCCCGCAAAAAACCGGGCATCGCCTTGACGATCCCGTGCCCCAACCGGCGGGTCAGGCGCAAACGCCCGCGTTCGGCCATCGCACAGCCCCACATCATCCGCCTTGACGATCAGCGCGACCGATCCGTACACCGCCACGGTGATCATGACAGCCACCGCCGCGAGCGTTGCCGCCTCCATCCAGAAATTGCTGGTCGGAATGGCGGCCAGTGCGATGGTCATGATTTCGGCGGACAGGATAAAATCGGTCTTGATCGCGCCTTTGGCTTTTTCTTCTTCCAGATGCGCGGGATCTATCGGTTCCTGATCGGCCTTGGGATGATCCACATGCCCGTGCCCGCCAATGCCAAGGGAATGGGCCACCTTTTCGGCCCCTTCAAAGCACAGATAGGCCCCGCCCAGCATCAGCAACGGCGTTATGGCCCACGGAGCAAAGGCCGACAGCGCCAGCCCCGCAGGCAACAGGAACAGCAGCTTGTTCTTGAGCGAACCCTTGGTGATGCGCCAGATGATCGGCAATTCGCGTTCGGCCTTGAAGCCCTGAACGTATTTCGGCGTGACGGCGGCATCGTCGATCACCGCCCCCGCCGCCTTGGCCCCTGCCTTGGTCGCCTGCCCGATCACATCATCCACCGAAGCTGCCGCCACCTTGGCAATCGCAGCGACGTCATCCAGCAGCGCCAACAATCCGCTCATTACACATCCTTTGTTTCGTTTGGTCACACGCTAGCAAAGTCCTGCCCCGTGGCAACCGCAATTCCTGCGCAACAGTTAGCGCCACCAATTGCTCAAATCCCGTAGTTTGCGCTAACACGCGGAAAAATAGTGCCTTTTTGCCTTTCGAAATGGGGGTGTCGGGGCTATATCGCACCCAATCGCGCTGTACGAGTTAGGAGACACAGATGACAATCACGGTAGGTATCAACGGATTTGGCCGCATCGGTCGCTGCACCCTGTCCCATATCGCGCAAAGCGGGCGCAATGACATCACCGTGACCAAAGTGAACGCAACCGGTCCGCTGGACACGGCTGCGCATCTGTTGCGCTATGACTCGGTTCATGGCCGTTTCCCGGGCGAAGTGACGATCGGGGACGGCACCATGGATCTGGGGCGTGGCCCGATGCAGATGTTTTCGACCTACGATGCCAACGCGCTGGACTGGTCCGGCTGTGATGTCGTTCTGGAATGCACCGGCGCAATGAATGACGGCACCAAGGCAGGCGCACATCTGGCACGCGGGGCCAAATCGGTTCTGATTTCGGCCCCCGCCAAGAACGTGGAAAAGACCATCGTGTTCGGTGTCAACCACGACATGCTGCGCGCAGGCGACAAGATGATTTCAAACGGATCGTGCACCACCAACTGTCTGGCCCCGCTGGCCAAGGTGCTGGACGAGGCGATCGGCATCGAGCGCGGGATCATGACGACGATCCATTCCTATACCGGCGACCAGCCAACGCTGGACCGGCGCCACAGCGATCTTTATCGCGCCCGCGCGGCGGCCATGGCAATCATCCCGACCTCGACCGGCGCGGCCAAGGCACTGGGCGAAGTGCTGCCGAACCTCAAAGGGAAACTGGATGGCACGGCCATGCGCGTGCCCACCCCCAATGTCAGCGCCGTTGATCTGACATTCGAGGCCAAGAAAGATGTTACCGTTGCCGATGTAAATGCTGTTATGGCCGAAGCCGCAGCAGGCCCGATGGGCGCGGTCTTGGCCTATGATGCCGAACCCAAGGTGTCGATCGATTTCAATCATACCGATTACAGCTGCATTTTCGCCCCCGACCAGACCAAAGTGATTGGCGGGCGCACCGTGCGGGTGCTGGCATGGTATGACAACGAATGGGGCTTTTCCGTGCGTATGGCGGATGTCGCGGTTGCAATGGGCCGGTTGAACAGCTGATCCAGCGCGCGCTTGCAGAGTTTTAACCGGACTGCCATACCCTGCTTAAAAGCAACGGCAGGAATTTCGCGCCCATGACCAACCGAATTGCCATCGTTCTTGGCTTGATAATCCTGGGTGCAATCGTTCTGGACGTTGTCCTTTACGGATCAGAGCACGTGATTTTTCTGGGCAAGAAGCTTGCCGAACTGATTGAATGGATTGCCTTCTGGCGCTAGCGCAGGCGTTCGATCAGCGCGGTGTTGACGGCGGCGGGCACGAATTTGCTGACATCGCCGCCCAGACGCGCGATTTCCTTGACCAGCTTTGAGGCAATCGCCTGATGGCGGGCTTCGGCCATCAGAAACACGGTTTCAACACTGTCATCCAGCACGCGGTTCATGCCGACCATCTGATATTCATATTCGAAATCGGCGACCGCGCGCAAACCCCGGACGATAATCTGCGCACCCACATCCCGCGCGCAGTCAATCAGCAGGTTGTCAAACGGATGGGCCACAATTTCGGTTCCGGTTTGTTCGGACAATGCGGCACATTCCGCCTCGATCATGGCAACCCGCTCTTCCAGCGGAAACAAAGGGCCCTTGTCGCGGTTGATCGCGACGCCGATCACCAATCTGTCCACCAGCGCCGAGGCGCGGCGGATGATATCGATATGACCCAAAGTAATCGGGTCAAACGTGCCGGGATAAAGGCCGATGCGCATCAAGGCTCTCCTTGGGTCGGGTCATTGAAAAGGTTGCATTTTCTAGGATACAGAGCAACAGGACGCGCGCCCGGAATGCAAGGGGCTAATGCCCCATAATCATCCCTTCAAGGGCATCTTTTTCCATCGCGAGTTGTGCCAACCGCGCTTTGACCACATCGCCCAATGAAATCAGCCCGACCAGTTCGCCGTTTTCCAGAACCGGCATGTGCCGGAAGCGGCCCTGCGTCATCTGTGTCAGAACCGATTCCGCACTGTCGTTGCGCGCACATGTCACCAGCTTTGCGGTCATGTACTCTTCGACCTTGGCCTGCAGCACCGCACCGCCTTTGGTGGCCATGTGGCGCACGACATCGCGTTCGGACAAGATACCATCCGGCGATTTACCGTCTTTGGAGACCAGAACCGTTCCGATGCCCTTTTCGGCCAGTATTTTGACTATTTCAGACACCAACGTTCCCGGAGGGACGGTCATGACAGAATCGTCGGCCTTGGATTTCAAAATTTGATGCACCAGCATAGGAGGTCTCCCGCAACAATCTTTCAATATCAACAGCGTCGCCGCAATACTTGTTCAAGTCAAGTCAGACCCTCAAGGCGCGACACCTCATCGGCGACGCCTTGCGCCAAAAGGGTCGCAAAACGCTTCATGCGGGCGTTTTGAAGATCGGTTTTGTGGCGGATCAGGTAAAAGCTGCGTGTCAGGCTGATCTGGTCGGCCAGAACCTTTTGCAAACCGCGGGTGCTGGGCATTGCAAAATCATGCACCACGCCGATGCCGCCCCCCTGCCGCACCATGTTGAACTGCACCGAAACCGAATTTGACGCCAGCGCCACCCGTTTGATCCCCAGATCGTTCAGATAATCCAGTTCGGTGTCGAATATCATATCGGGGATGTACCCGATCACGCGATGATCCTGCAGATCGCGCACGGTCTGGATCGGCGGATGGGCCTGCAAATAGGGGCGTGCCGCCATCAGATGCAATTTGTAATCAGTCAGCTTTTGCACGTGTAACCGGTTCGCGGTGGGGGCGCTGACGCCGATGGCCATGTCCGCCTCGCGTTTGGACAGGTTGAATACGCGCGGCAGGGCGACAATCTGGATATCCAGATCGGGATGGTCGGCGCAGATCGCGGCGCAGACCTGCGGTAACAGATAGTTGGCACAGCCGTCCGGCGCGCCCAGCCGGATTTGACCGCTCAACTCTTCGCTGGTGGTGTTCAACACGTCTGATGCGGCCTGCATTGCGGCCTCGACCGGTTCGGCCCGTTCCATCAGGCGCTGGCCCGCATTGGTCAAAACATACCCCTGTGGCGATTTCACGAACAGCGCGGCCGCCATGCTCCGTTCCAGCCGTGCAATGCGCCGCCCCACGGTCGCGGGATCAATCCGCAACCGTTTGCCCGCGCCCGAAAGGCTGGCGGCGCGCGCCACGGCAAGAAAAACCCGCACATCATCCCAGTGTTGTTGCATTCTGTTACCTTTTGCAAACTTGCAAGACCAACTTTGAAATCTTGCCTCTGTTCGGGGGATTTTTGCAAGGCTATACTGCGCGCAACATGATCAGGAGGATCCCATGCAAGAACTGACCCATTATATCAACGGCGCGCATGTCAAAGGTACGTCCGGCCGGTTTTCGGACATTTACAACCCCGCAACAGGTGAAGTGCAGGCCAAATGCCCGCTGGCGTCGACGGCGGAAATGGACGTGGCGGTGCAACATGCGCTGGCCGCACAGCCGGCATGGGCCGCGACCAACCCGCAACGCCGCGCGCGCGTTTTGATGGCCTTTGTCGGGCTGCTGAACCGCGATATGGACAAACTGGCCGAGGCATTGAGCCGCGAACACGGCAAAACCCTGCCCGATGCCGCCGGTGACGTGCAGCGCGGCCTTGAAGTGGTGGAATACTGCATCGGCGCGCCCGAATTGCTGAAAGGCGATTACACCGACAGCGCCGGCCCCGGTATTGATATGTATTCCATGCGTCAGGCGCTGGGTGTGACAGCGGGCATTACCCCGTTCAACTTTCCCGCGATGATCCCGATGTGGATGTTTGCTCCCGCGATTGCCTGTGGCAACGCCTTTATCCTCAAACCGTCCGAACGTGACCCGTCTGTACCGCTGATGCTGGCGGAACTGATGGAAGAAGCGGGATTGCCCAAAGGTATCCTTCAGGTCGTGAATGGCGACAAGGAAGCGGTGGATGCGATCCTGCATCACGATGTGATCCAGTCTGTCGGCTTTGTCGGATCGACACCGATTGCGGAATATATCTATGCCACGGGCTGTGCCAATGGCAAACGCGTGCAGTGTTTCGGCGGTGCGAAGAACCACATGATCATTATGCCCGACGCAGATATGGATCAGGCCGCCGATGCGCTGATTGGTGCAGGGTACGGTGCGGCGGGCGAACGCTGCATGGCAATCTCGGTTGCGGTGCCGGTGGGCGATGACACCGCCGACCGTCTGATCGAAAAACTGGTGCCCCGTGTCGAGGCGCTTAAGGTTGGTCCCTACACATCCGGCAAGGATGTGGATTACGGCCCCGTCGTGACCGCCGCTGCCAAGGCCAATATCGAACGTCTGGTACAGACCGGCATTGATCAGGGCGCGGAACTGGTTGTGGATGGCCGCAATTTCAGCCTGCAAGGCTATGAAGACGGCTTCTTTGTCGGGCCGCACCTGTTTGACCGTGCGACCAAGGATATGGACATCTACAAGCACGAAATCTTTGGTCCGGTGCTGACCTGCGTGCGCGCGCAATCCTATGAAGAGGCGATTGGCCTGGCCATGGATCACGAATACGGCAACGGCACCGCGATCTTTACCCGCGATGGCGATGCGGCGCGCGATTTTGCCAACCGGATCAATGTGGGCATGGTCGGTATCAACGTGCCGATCCCGGTTCCACTGGCCTATCATACCTTTGGCGGCTGGAAGAAATCGGTGTTCGGCGATCTGAACCAGCACGGACCGGACGCGTTCAAATTCTACACCCGCACCAAAACGGTGACGGCGCGCTGGCCATCCGGCATCAAGGAAGGTGGCGAATTCAGTATTCCGGTGATGGAATAAAGACAGAAAGGGCGGCCTTCGGGGCCGCCTTTTTTCATGTGTGCGGGATGTGATCAGGCATAATCACGCGCGCGCACATCCCCCTACGCCCGTCAGGAACGAAAAAGGGCGATCCCGTTGGACCGCCCGTTTTTTGTACTCACACTCTGACAGCAGAGAGGTTTAAGACTTTTTCTTGCGGCGGCGCATCGCGGCCAACCCGCCAACACCGGCCAAAAGCATCCAGCCTGCGGCAGGCAGGGGAACCACTGGCGGTGGAGCGTAGTGTGGAATCAGTACACCAGAACGTAATGTGTGAAACATTTAGTGGCGTCTCCAGCCGTTGTTTAAGATGCTAGCTGATACCACCAGACCAAACATACTATTGCAAGTCATCAATAGCAGAACCATATCTAGCTAGGTTGTTTTAGTTGATCGCCTTCACCAATTGTTTTGGATTCATCACTTTTACCATCGCCACTGAAAGTTGCCTCCACCTAAGAAGGGCGTTGCTGTTGTCGACTGTCATTGCCTCCTACGGGCGGATATCCGTTCCAGTATCAGATTAATCCAGTTAGATGACTTTGAAGATTGTACCAGTAAGATACCGCAAGACGATTCTTTAATCGTTGATTAAGCACTGTTCTTTGATCTTTAGTTTTGGCGTCATCAAGTGGCAAGTATTGCTATCTTCGGCGAGGATTGTTGTCAAAAGCGCCTTCTGGATTCTGCCATCGCCTCGTCAGAATTCATTGCCGGTAGCCGCCATTGAGCATAGTTCCGCTTGCAGTTCCCGTAAACTTCAGTTGTCAATTTTATCCGTAATTCGACGTCATAAAGTCCTTACAATAATAAACCGGTCGCAGCCTGAACGCCTGAAGCGCACAGCATAGGCGCAACAGATACACCGCCGCCGCCTTTAAAAAATTGTTCACCATAATAAACACCCCATTTCGCCCGAATACGGGCTTCCCCTTGTTATGTTACACGCGCACGGATGATGCGCGTGTCAATCACAGCCTTAAATCAGTAACACAATTTTGACACATTCCTAATAGGAAAAGTGTTTTCGGCCCATTTTGCAACCAAAGGTGGTGTTTTGGGCCATTTTTGCTGCCTCATACACGCTTTACGTGCCGGAAATTGCGGGCGAAGCTTGCATTTGGGCACGCGGGTTCCGCGAATTCTGTCATAATCTGCCTTCGGCACCGTATTCCCTGTTTGTAAACAAACTAAGGCCGTCAATATGGGCAGACCTCATCCAAAGGAGCTTCGTGAGCGCGTTGTGGCGCATGTACTGGCTGGCAATACGCATCACTCTGCGGCAGCGCGGTTCGATGTATCGGTCAAATTCGTCAATGACATGGTCAAACTGAAACGCGAAACCGGGTCGCTTGCGCCCAAACGTCAGGGCAATCCGGGCATCGGCAAACTGACGCCACACGAAGATTGGGTGCGGGCACAGGTGGAAACAAGAGGCGAGATCACGCTTGACGAGATGACCGCGCGGCTCCTCTCGGAGCGGGGCATATCTTGTTACCCCCAGTTCGGTCTGACGACTTTTCCATCGCCTTGGGCTGACGCACAAACAAAGACATTCAGGCGCTGGAGCAGAAGTGTGCCGAAAGTGGCGCGAGAGCGGCATATCTGGATCGTGCATCGCCAGCCTTTCATGGCACATATGTTGGAACGCATCGGCTTTCTGGACGAGACCTGGCTGAAAACCAACATGACCAAGACCACCGGTGGGCACCGCGCGGGCAGCGGTTTGTCGATCATGCGCCTTTCGGGCATTGGCGTACGCAAACATTTGTCGCAGCGCTGCGCCACGACAGGTGGATGCGCCCTGGGTGATCGACGGCACCATGAACCGCGCAACATTCGAAACTTATGTCGAAACCCAACTCGCGCCGACGCTGCGCAAAGGCGATGTGATCATCCTGGACAACCTGTCCAGCCACAAAAGCACCGGGCTGCCGAAGAGCTGCTGATGCGGCGCATGGTTCTTGTTCCTGCCACCGTACTCACCCGATCTGAACCCCATCGAGATGGCCTTCTCAAAGCTCAAGGCGCTGATCAGAAAGGCGGCAGCCAGAACATATGAAGCACTTTGGACAGCTGTCGGTCACGTTTGCAATCTGTTCACCGACGAAGAATGCTTCAACTTCTTAAAGCCTCAGGGTATGGAACCGATTTTACGCTAAATCTCTAAGTCCCCCACCTCCCCGCAGAATGCGGTTAAGTGTTACCGTTTTCAGGATATCATAGGCGTAAAATCGCCTCAATTTTCGATTTGGAAACAGTGAAAATTTTTGTTTCGAAATACGCGTCAATCTTTTGTAGTTGCCGCCACGTCAATTTCGTTTGAAATCAAACATCTAGTTGCAGCACCCTGATTTATCCACAGGATCAAGTGGTTTATCCACACATGTAAAAGGAGAGCGGGATGTCGCGTATGCTGCCAAATGGTTGATTGTGTTGAAAAACTCTGTTTTTCTGGCAGATTGTGATTATTTTTCGCCACACATGCTCGAGTAGTTGGATTTGGCGAGGGGGTCGCTCAAGAACGATCTTCGGCCTTGCAGCACCGCTCTCACATTCGCGAAACCGCATTCCAGTCTCACTTTAATCGGCCTCTGCAATTTCGGCGGAAAATCACAAAATTTTTCAATTTTGGAGTTTTTCAACATGGCGTAATCAGGACCGGCGCTCAGCCTCTGCCGTTATTCTGGACGCCCATGTCATTGTAAAGGAGACCGACTAATGGAATATTTTGCTGGTTTGGATGTGTCCATGGAAGAGACGCATATCTGTATTCTTGATCGTGAAGGAGCGCTCATTCGGGAGGGTAAATCGTCCTCGACGCCCAAAGCGATCGCCGCGTTTCTCGCCGCCGGACCTACATGTGCCAAAGGTTGTTTTTGAGACCGGGCGGATGGCCCCAATGCTGTACCATGGTCTGACGGAGCTTGGTGTCCCGGTGGTTTGTATTGAAAGCCGTCAGGCCTATCAGGCTCTGAAATCCCTGGCGGGGCACAAAACAGACCGAAACGACGCGCGAGGCCTGGCGCATTTGGCGCGGACAGGGTTCTACAAGCCGACCCATGTTAAATCTCTGTCCGCTCATGCGATCCGGTCGCTGATTGCGGCCCGCAAGAAACTGGTCGGACAACGCGTGACCATCGATAATCAGATCCGAGGGCTGGTTGTCGTGTTTGGTGTGCGACTGCCACGCGCTCTGTCGCCCGCCTTTAAAGACGCAGCTCTGAAAGTCAGCGACGGTGTTCCAGGTCTGCATGCTGCGTTGCGCGGCCTGTTTGCGGCGCGCGAAGCGATATTGACGGCGGTGGCTGCCATCGACAGCGATATCAAAGCAATGACCCGCAAATCAAAGATCTGCACCCGCCTGATGACAGTGCCGGGCGTTGGCCCGATCACCGCATTGGCATTTGCAGCTGCCATTGATGATCCGGCGCGCTTTAAGCGTTCGCGAGATGTGGGCCCCTATCTCGGGCTGGTTCCCAAACGCCACCAGTCCGGCGAGGTGGATTACACTGGCAGCATCTCAAAACGTGGCGACGTGCGTGTCCGCACGCTGCTTTATGAAGCCGCAAATGTGATGCTCACGCGATATGCAGCACCGCTGAAATTCAAATCATGGGCGCTCGCGATCGGACGCCGCTCAACGATGAGAAAAGCGCGGGTGGCGCTGGCAAGGCGGCTCGCGATCATCCTGCATGCCATGATGCGCGATCAGACCGACTTCCAGGCCGTATGACCACACCGCTGAACAACAGAGGATTCCTACATCACAGTTCCCATACGGGAAGACGCCCGAGGGAGGGCGTGGAACATGGCGCCGATTTTGTAGCGACAGAGCAGACTAACGATCTGATCGCGGTTTCAACCTTGCCGATCCACCCCCAGCCAACCCCATCATGAGCCCGTGAGCTCGAAGAGAACCAAGGCAACCTCAGACGTTAAACAACCCGCAAAATGAGAAAGCATATTGACAGATTAGAGAACACAATCGGCTCATTTCGGGCCTTGGCCAGTGCCCAAATGATCGAATCCATTTAGCGCTATCACGGCGGTGTTTGCCCCACCTGAAAAAACGTTCTTTATCGGATCGGTTTTCGCCCTAAATTGGACTGAACACTCAGCTTATTCAAAGGATATCCCATGCCCCGACTGACCCGCCGCCTGATCCTGACCAGCGCCTGCGCCGCCGCGCTGGTACCGCACGCCGCACTTGCCGCCACGACGCATCAGGTCAGCATCGCCAATATGGCCTTCACGCCCACGCGGATCACCATCAAGGCCGGCGACAGCATCGAATGGCGCAACCGCGACAGCGCGGAACACACCGCCACCGACAAGGGCGGCGCGTGGGATACCGGCATCTTGCGACGCAACAAAAAGGCGGTGATCCGCTTTGATACCCCCGGAGACTACGATTATTTCTGCGAAGTGCACCCCAACATGCAGGGCAAGATCACCGTAACCTAGGCCCCCGCGCAAACATCGGGGGCCTTTGGTCGCTTGCATGTTACCAGGACAGGGTTTGCATGTTTTCGCGAAACAGCCAGCCCTCGACCACGGGCCAGCTGCCCATTGTGACCCCGTCTATATAGTCGTCCTGCGTCAGACCCGCCGCTTTGGAACAGGCCTGACACATGATCACGGTGCCACCATCGGCGATAAAGGCCGCAAGCATATCCTGAACCGATGTGCCGCTTTGTGCCATCATCCCGTGGATATGGCTGGGCCGTTTCTTGTCTGCAAGATAGACGGCACGCACGTTCAGCCAGATCGCCGTGTCATGCCCGTTCTTGAGCGATTTTTCATGGGCGAACATGATCGCCTTGGCCGCCGACCACGTATCATCCGTTGTCAGGTTCACGAACAGGCCACGCGGGCTGTCGCTGTCGGCATGGGCGGGAAGCGTGTGGGATACCAGCGCGGCAACCAGGGCGGCCACAACCAGAATACGTTTGAATAAGAATCTCATCGGGAAAGTCTCCTGTCATTGAAGTGATGACGGGACACGTAGGTTATATTCTGGTATCAGAATATGACATGGATCAAATCACTGCGATGTGAACACGCGTGTGGTTTCGCTGGTGATCCGACACCGGTAAACACAAGAAAAAAGAAAGCAGTAAAGGACCCTGTCGTGCCCAAAAATCTTTCCCGACGCACCATGCTGATCACCGGTGGTGCGGCACTGCTGACACCATCGCTTTTGTCCGCCCAAGACGTGCCGGCCGTGCGGGATGCCCCTGCAGTGCGCCGCAATACATCGGCTTTTCAGGACCAGAACTGGCAGGATCACTTCGACACATTGGGCAAGGGGTGCCTGTTGGCCGATATCTCATCGCGTGCGGTGCATTACTGGGGCCCTGACGGGGAAACCTACCGGCTGTATCCGTCTTCGGTGCCCCTGACCGAGGATCTGACGCGGCGCGGCTATACCAAGGTGGTGCGCAAACGCGAAGCGCCCGACTGGACGCCCACCGCCTCGATGCGCGAACGCGATCCCACCCTGCCCGCCTATATGCCGCCGGGTCCGGGCAATCCGCTGGGTACACACGCGCTTTATCTGACATGGCCTGCCTATCTGGTGCATGGCACCCATGACACGCGAAAAATCGGACGGCAAAGCTCGTCCGGGTGCATCGGGCTGTTCAACAGCGACATCGAAGAATTGTTCGCTTTGGTCGATGTGGGTACGCAAGTCTTGCTGCTGTAACGGCTTTTTTCCTTGGCAAAGGACGTAATCCCCTTTTGACTGGGCCGAACAGTGCCGTTTGTCCCAGTCAGGAGGCCCGCCATGACCGCCGCCCAGCCCAGTTTCACGATGGGTATTGAAGAAGAATACCTGTTGGTGGATCGCGACAGCCTGTCGCTTGCCGAAGCGCCGCCCGAACTGATGGACGCCTGCAAGGCCGAATTGCAGGATCAGGTCAGCCCCGAATTCCTGCAATGCCAGATCGAGGTCGGCACGCGGGTGTGTGGCACCATCGCTGAGGCGCGCGATGATCTGAAACGGTTGCGCGCCTGCGTGTCCGGACAGGCCGCAAAACATAACCTTTCCCCGATCGCCGTGTCCTGCCACCCGTTTGCCGACTGGAAAGACCAGCAACACACGGACAAGGAACGCTATTCCGATTTGCAACATGCCCTGGGCGGTGTGGCGCGCCGGATGCTGATCTGCGGTATGCATGTGCATGTGGGCATCGAAGATGATGCGTTGCGCACCGATCTGATGCCGCAACTGTGCTATTTTCTGCCTCATCTTCTGGCGCTGTCCACGTCTTCGCCCTATTGGCAGGGCGATGATACGGGGCTGGCATCGTACCGGTTGACGGTGTTTGACAATCTGCCGCGCACGGGGCTGCCGCCGCATTTCGGCAGCTGGGCCGAATATGAACGCACCACCGGCACGTTGATCGAACTGGGTGTGATCGAGGACACAACGAAAATCTGGTGGGATTTGCGCCCGTCGCACCGGTTTCCGACGTTGGAAACGCGGATCATGGATGTCTCGCCCCGTCTGGAACACACGCTGTCATTAGCCGCCACGACACAGGCCATTCTGCGCATGCTGTGGCGGTTGCGGGCGCGCAATTTGCGCTGGCGCGAATATGATCGTTTTCTGGTGGGTGAAAACCGCTGGCGTGCACAGCGCTATGGTATTTCTGAAGGTCTGATTGATTTTGGCGAACGCACAATCCGCCCGTTTGATGCCTTGCTGGATGAACTGATCGGGCTGCTGGCCGAAGATGGCGAGGCGATGCAATCCCTGCCGGAAATTGCCGCGCTCAAGGATATCGTGGAAAACGGCACCAGTTCGACCCGCCAGCGCCGTGTGCATGCAGAGGCAAAAGCGGCGGGCCAAGACCCCGGACAGGCGGTTGTGCGCCACCTGATCGAAGAATTTCACGCCGATCTGTAGGAACGGGTCTGCGCGCCTACAAACACACCCACGCGCCACGCTGGGCATCATTGATTTCATCAAAATGCAGTTTCAGTGGTTCGTGATCGTCGACAAAGGACGATGCAAAGCCGCGTTGTGGCAAGGCGCGGTTGACAAAAAAACCCGCGATCCAGACGCCCAGCAACAGCCCGTTCTTTTCGCGCAGTTCGATCCGGTGGCCCTGAACATCCCCTGTATCGAGCTTCTTGCTTTCATTAAACATCTGCGCGTCAAAACACACCAGCCCGTTGCTGTAGAACCGCCAGCGTACGGCGCCCCAATGGCATTCATCAATGGTGGCCGGACCGGTCCACAGGAATTCGCGCCACTTCAGGTCTGCGCCATCTGCCTGCTTGATCGTTCCGGATGATGACGCATCATTGTCTTGTGCATCCCAACGGACATAGCCTGCCGCCTCATGTTCGCGCCCGATGGGAATGCCGGCATCGGCCAGACCCAGCGTGCGCTTCAGCAACCCGTCGCGTTCGATTTTCTTTTCTTCGCCGTCCCCTGCCAGTTTGGTCGCGATTTTCGATGCTGCCGCCCAGATCATGTGCTGTCCCTTTCTTTGGTGCGCCTGTTGCGCAGACGCTGTTGCGCCCAAGTGTTGTCAATCCTGCCGGCAAAGTCGATGCATATTCCGTTTTGTGCCGAATGGATTGGCGCAGCGGTCCCCACCGCGCCTCTTGCCAAGCGCGCGTCTGCTCCGTTAAATAAACATGCGTTCAATTCCGCCACCCTGCCCGAAAGGACCACAGATGGATTTCGCCCTGAGTGAAGAGCAAACCGCCATTTTCGACATGGCCCATGCCTTCGGGCAAGAGCATATCGCCCCCTTTGCCCGCCAGTGGGAAGCGCGATGGCGACCATTCCCAAAGACGCTGTGGCCGCAGATCGCGGAACTGGGCTTCGGCGGCCTTTATGTCAGCGAAGACAGTGGCGGATCGGGGCTGACGCGGCTGGATGCGACACTGGTGTTCGAGGCGCTTGTCGATGGCCTGCCCGTCGGTGGCGGCCTTCCTGTCGATCCACAATATGTGCGCCAAGATGATCGATACGTTCGGATCGGATGATCTGAAAACGCGGATGATGCCCGACATTCTGTCGATGCAGACGGTGCTGTCCTATTGCCTGACGGAACCCGGATCAGGGTCGGACGCAGCGGCGTTGAAAACCCGCGCCACACGCACCAACGAAGGCTAGAGCCTGACCGGCACCAAGGCGTTTATTTCCGGCGGTGGATATTCTGACGCCTATGTGGTGATGGCGCGCACAGGCGAAGACGGGCCCAAGGGCGTGTCGGCCATGATCGTGCGACGATGGCACCGACGGTCTGTCCTTTGGCGGGTTAGAGGATAAAATGGGCTGGCGCAGCCAACCGACGCGGCAGGTGCAGTTCGACAATTGCAACATCGGCGCCGCAGATATCGATCGGTGATGAAGGTCAGGGTTTCAAATATGCGATGATGGGGCTGGATGGCGGGCGGTTGAACATTGCCGCCTGTTCGCTGGGCGCGGCGCAGACGGCGCTGAACGCGACACTGGCCTATATGGGCGAACGCAAGGCGTTCGGCAAACCCATCGACCAGTTTCAGGGGCTGCAATTCCGGCTGGCCGATATGGAGATCGAGCTTGCAGGCGGCGCGCACCTTCCTGCGTCAGGCCGCGTGGAAACTGGATCAGGGCGCGCCGGATGCAACGAAGTTCTGCGCCATGGCCAAGAAATTTGTCACCGAAACCGGCAGCAACGTGGTCGATCAATGCCTGCAACTGCATGGCGGGTACGGCTATCTGGCCGATTACGGCATCGAAAAGCTGGTGCGCGATCTGCGGGTCCACCAGATTCTGGAAGGCACCAATGAAATCATGCGCCTGATCGTCGCGCGCGACATGCTGGCCAACACGATGAGCGATATTGATATCCGCACTACCGGACGCGCGGGCCGGATCACGCTGAACCGCCCCAAGGCGCTGAATGCGCTGACCTATCGAGATGTGTCTTGAGATCGAGACCGCGCTGATCAAATGGCGCGATGATCCGTCGGTGCATGTGATCGTCATGGATGCGGCGGGCGAACGGGCGTTTTGTTCTGGCGGCGACATCGCGCAGATGTATGCCACGGGCACGGCGGGCGATTTCAGCTATGGGCAGCAGTTCTGGCGCGATGAATACCGCCTGAACGCGATGATTTTTGAATATAACAAGCCGGTTGTCAGCTTTTTGCAGGGCTATACGATGGGCGGCGGTGTTGGCATCGGGTGCCACGGATCGCACCGGATTGTCGGGGAAACCAGCCAGATCGCGATGCCCGAATGCGGCATCGGGCTGGTGCCGGATGTGGGTGGAACGTTCATGCTGGCCCTCGCCCCCGGACGGCTGGGGGAATATCTGGGCACCACGGCGGCGCGGATGAACGCGGCGGATGCGATACTGGCCGGGTTTGCCGATCTGTTCATCCCACAGGACCAATGGGGCGACCTGATTGCAGCCTTGGAAGCGGACGGTGATGTCGGTGTGCTGGACGGCGCGACGCAAACGCCCCCACCGGGCGTTCTGCACAATCTGCAGGACCAGATTGATGCGCTGTTCGGGGGCGAAGCGCTTGGCGATATCCTGACGACCTTGCGCGAAGACCCGTCTGATTTTGCCCGCGATACGCTGAAGCTGATGTCACGCAATGCGCCGCTGTCGATGGCGTGTTTTATCGAAATGATCCACCGCCTGCGCGGCCCGACCCTGACCATCCGCAAGGCGCTGGAACTGGAATACCGCTTTACCCACCGGTCGATGGAACATGGCGATTTTCTGGAAGGCATCCGCGCCGCGATCATTGACAAAGACCGCAATCCGCAGTGGCAATACGCCGGACAGGATGTGCCCGCCGTTGCGGTCAGCAAGATGCTGATGCCGGTGCGGGACGCGAAACTGGAATTTACGGAAGGGACTGCCATGAAAATCGGGTTTATCGGATTGGGCAACATGGGCGCGCCGATGGCGGCCAATCTGGCCAAGGCGGGCTATCAGGTCACCGGATTTGATGTGGCCGATGTTGAGGTCGAGGGCGTCACCAAGGCCGCATCGGCGGTGGACGCTGTCGCCGGTGCGGATTGCGTGATCACCATGCTGCCCAACGGCGATATCTTGCGCGCGCTGGCCGCCGATATCATCCCTGCCATGGCGCAAGGGGCCGCGTTGATTGATTGTTCGACCGTTGATGTGGAAAGCGCGCGCGCCGTCGCGCAAGACGCTGAAAACGCCGGATTGCTGGCTGTGGATGCACCTGTGTCCGGCGGCGTTGGCGGGGCAAGTGCCGGCACGCTGACCTTTATGGCGGGCGGATCGGACGCTGCATTTGCCAAGGCCGCGCCGCTGTTTGACGTGATGGGCCAGAAGGCTGTGCATTGCGGGGCGGCCGGTGCCGGACAGGCGGCCAAAATCTGCAACAACATGATCCTTGGTGTCACCATGATTGCCACCTGCGAAGCTTTTGCCTTGGCCGACAAACTGGGGCTGGACCGCCAGAAGATGTTTGATGTGGTCAGCACATCATCGGGCTATTCATGGTCGATGAATGCCTACTGTCCCGCGCCCGGGATCGGCCCGCAATCCCCCGCCGATAATGATTACAAACCCGGATTTGCCGCCGATCTGATGCTGAAGGATCTGCGCCTGTCCCAGCAGGCCGCGCAAGCGGTGGATGCGGATACGCCCATGGGCCAAATGGCGCGCGATCTGTACCAGCAATTTGTCGAAACAGAAGACGGCAAAGGGCGCGATTTTTCGGCGATGCTGCCCCGGTTTGAAAAACGCACGCGCGGCTGATCGGGCGACGCGGCGCAGCGAAACAGGGCAAAATAAAGTCAAACCACGCGCAATCAGTGCGTGTGGAGAATTTATTTAACGTAAAAACAGCGGCTTAGTGTGGTGCGGTCGGGTTGAATTCGGCCGTATTGGTGGTTGCTCATCGCCTTGCGACCACAAAAAATCCACACCGCTTGCGCCGAATAAACAGATTCTCAAGGCATCTTTCCTAAAGCGACAGTCCCGTGTTCGTTCCGATTGGAGAGTTTTTATGCCGATAGCCACAGAATTACCCATCGACAGCACCGCGGGTGCCTTGGCGATGGCGAACGAGATTTTCGGCGCGGGCATCACCGTTCATTCGGCCACCTATTGGGGCGATGCGCTGTCTTCGGGCATCTACACGTCGGGCGATACGATTTCACCGGAAGCCACACCGGGCGACAGCGGCGTCATCCTGTCAACGGGCCATGTGGCCGATTTTACCAACAGCAGCGGCACCACAAACACCAATGTCTCGGCCGGCACCAGCACCAACACCGCCGGCATCGACGGAGATGCCGATTTCAACGCATTGGCTGGAACGGGCACACGCGATGCGTCATTCCTCGAGATGAGTTTTACCCCTGCGGGCGACACGATCACCATCGACTTTGTGCTGAGTTCGGAAGAATTTCCCGAATACATCAATTCGGCGTTCAACGATGTGGTGGGCGTTTGGGTCAACGGCGTGCAGGCGACTGTGACAGTCGGGGATGGCTCGGCCTCGATCGGGAACATCAACGGCAACACCGCGCAAAACATCTACAACGACAACACGGGCGACCAGTTCAATACGGAAATGGACGGGTTTACCGTAACGCTGACATTTGTCGCGCCGGTCATCCCGGGCTTTCCCAATACGCTGAAAATTGGCGTCGCCGATGTGGGCGATACGTCTTATGACACCAATCTTCTGATTGCGGGCGGGTCGGTACAATCCACGATCATCGCGCAGGATGACCAGATCATCATGCCCACCGACAAAAGCAGAACGCTGGACGTGCTGGACAATGACAGTTCAACCGGCGGCACGCTGACGGTCACGCATATCAACGGAACGGCCGTGAATGCGGGGGATACCGTTTCGCTGTCGACCGGACAGCAGGTGACGTTGAACGCCAACGGAACCTTCACGATCCAAAGCGACAGTGATGCCGAAACCACCTATTTCAACTACACAATCGAAGATACGGCAGGCAACACGGATACCGCGCTGGTCGAAGTCGAACAGGTGCCCTGTTTCGTGAAGGGCACGTTGATCGAAACGCCGGACGGGGCCGTCGCGATCGAAGCGCTTTCGGCGGGCATGTCCGTGCTGACGCGCGACAATGGCCCCAGAACAATCCGCTGGATCGGGCACCGCACTGTCGCGGCCACCGGCGATTACCGCCCCATCCGCCTGCAACGGGGCCAGTTCGGGGCAACCCGCGATCTGTTGCTGTCGCCGCAACACAGGGTGCTGGTCACGGACAGGTGGGCCGAATTGCTGTTTGGCGAGGCCGAGGTGCTGGTCAAGGCCAAGGATCTGGTGAACGATCTGAACATCCGGCCCGATACGCGACTGCGTCACGTCACCTATTTCCATGTTCTGTTTGATCACCACCAGATCATCACCGCCAACGGCGTCGCATCTGAAAGCTATTTGCCCGGTTCCGCCACAATGGGCGGGTTCGACAGCGCGACACAGGATGAAATACTGGCCCTGTTTCCGCATTTGGGCGGGCGGACAGATGGCTATGGCCCGGCCGCGCGTCTGGTTCTGAAGCGTTACGAAGCCGCACCGCTGATGGCCGCGCTGGCCGCCTGAGGCCCGAAATTTAAGTGCGTACCTGTCGGAAACAGGACATCCTGAGCGTTCGGGTGGGTTAGGATCGCTCCAGCCACACTGGACGGAGCGCCCATGTCCCTGCCCTTTCACCGATTTGCCGCCGATCTGACCTATGGCGATCTGCCCGCCGATGTTCTGCGCGTGTTGCGCCGCAGTTTCACCGACACGATGGGGGTCGCTGCGGTGGGATCAACCACAGAACTGGCGGGCATCGCGCGCCAAGGGGCCTGTGCCCTGTTTGGGGCCGCGGGGGCCGGACCGGCGCGGATGCTGATGAACGGGACCGCCGTCAGCCCCGCAGGGGCGGCCATGGCGGGCGGGTTCACCATTGACAGCGTCGATGCCCATGACGGCACATCACCCTGCAAGGGGCACGCGGGCTCGGCTGTATTTCCCGCCCTGCTGGCCGTGGCCGACGCCGAGGCACACAAGGGCCGCGCGCTGGACGGGGCGACGTTTGCCGCCTATCTGGCCATCGCTTACGAGGTCAGCTATCGCGCAGGGTTGGCCCAGCACGCCACCTGCGCCGATTATCATACGTCCGGCGCGTGGACGGCCGTGGGTGTGGCCGCAGCGGTTGCGCGGCAACTGGGCTGTGACGGCGAAACGATCCGCCACGCGGCGGGTATTGGCGAATATCACGGGCCGCGCAGCCAGATGATGCGCTGCATCGATCACCCGAGCATGCTGCGTGACGGGGTCGGCTGGGGCGCGCCATCGGGCGTCACGGCGGCCTATCTGGCGCAATCGGGGTTCACTGGCGCGCCCGCCCTGACCTGCGAAGGGACCGAGGCCGCGCCGTTCTGGGCCGATCTGGGAACAGGCTGGCGCGTGGTCGAAGACACCCATTACAAACCCTACCCCTGTTGTCGCTGGGCGCATCCGTCCCTTGATGCCGCACAGGCACTGATGACAGACCACACCCTGCATCATTCGGACGTGGCCCGCGTGGACATCCGCACCTTTCACAACGCCACACGGCTGGCCGGCCACACCCCCGCCACGCCGGATGAATTCGCCTATTCCATCGCCTTTCCGGTCGCTGCGATGATCGTGCGCGGGCAGGTCGGCGCGCGCGAACTGGACAGCGCCACATTGAACGATCCCGATATCCTGCGGATTTCAAAGGCGACGGCCCTGATTGACGATCCGCACCTGACAAAGATCAGCGATGGCAAACGCTGGGCGCAGGTCAGCATCACGCTCAAGAACGGCACACGGCACGAAGCGGCCCCCCGCACCCCGCGCGGCGACACCGACCTGCCGTTAAGCGATGCCGAGATTTCTGAAAAATTCCACCTGTTCGCCGATCCGGTGCTTGGGCGGTCGCGCGCGGACGAACTGGAACAGCTCAGCCAAGACTTCGACAGCTTGAACACTGGCGACTTTGCCCGCCTTCTTGATCTGGCAACCGCCGCGCCGTAACCCTATTCGGCCGCCACGCGCTTGGGGTTCAGCATCGGTTTCAGATACTGGCCGGTATAGCTGCGCTCTTCCTCGGCTACTTTTTCGGGGGTGCCGGTCGCAATCACTTCGCCCCCGCCATCGCCGCCTTCGGGGCCGATATCGATCACCCAGTCGGCGGTTTTGACCACGTCCAGATTATGTTCAATTACGATCACCGTATTGCCTTGATCCACCAGTTCATGCAGCACTTCCAACAGCTTACGTACGTCTTCGAAATGCAGGCCAGTGGTGGGTTCATCCAGAATATACAACGTGCGTCCGGTGGACCGTTTGCTCAGTTCCTTGGACAGTTTCACGCGCTGCGCCTCGCCGCCCGACAGGGTTGTCGCCTGCTGGCCGACCTTGATATAGCCCAGCCCCACACGCATCAGCGCATCCATTTTCTCGCGGATCGACGGCACCGCCTGAAAAAACGTCTGCGCATCTTCCACGGTCATGTTCAGCACGTCGGCAATGCTTTTGCCCTTGAACTTGATCTCAAGCGTTTCGCGGTTGTAGCGCGCGCCCTTGCAGGTTTCGCATTCCACATAGACATCGGGCAGAAAGTGCATTTCGATCTTGATCACACCGTCGCCCTGACACGCCTCGCACCGCCCGCCCTTGACGTTAAAGGAAAACCGCCCCGGCTTGTAACCGCGCGCCTTGGATTCCGGCAATCCGGCGAACCAGTCGCGGATCGGGGTAAAGGCACCCGTATAGGTCGCGGGGTTTGATCGCGGGGTGCGCCCGATGGGGCGCTGATCGATGTCGATCACCTTGTCCAGATGTTCCAGCCCCTGGATGGTTTCGCAGGGTGCGGGCGTCTGGCGCGCGCCGTTCAGCCGCATGCTGGCGGTCTTGAACAGGGTTTCGATGGTCAGCGTTGATTTCCCGCCGCCCGACACGCCGGTGACGCAGACAAATTTCGCCAGCGGAAATTCGGCGGTGACGTTTTTCAGGTTGTTGCCCGTCGCGTTGACCACTTTCAGCTTTTTCTTGTTGCCCTTGCGCCGTGTCTTGGGCACGGCGATTTCGCGCGCACCGGTCAGATACTGCCCCGTGATCGAGGCCGCATCCGCCGCAATCGCCGCAGGCACCCCGTGGCTGACCACACGGCCGCCATGCACCCCGGCACCGGGGCCGATATCGAACACATAATCGGCCTCGCGGATCGCTTCTTCGTCATGTTCCACGACGATCACGGTGTTGCCCTGATCACGCAGGTTTTTCAGCGTGCCCAACAGGCGGTCATTGTCGCGCTGGTGCAACCCGATGCTGGGTTCATCCAGCACATACAACACACCGGTCAGGCCAGATCCGATCTGGCTGGCCAGCCGGATGCGCTGGCTTTCGCCGCCCGACAAGGTGCCGCTGTTGCGGCTGAGTGTCAGGTATTCCAGCCCGACATTGTTCAGGAAGCCCAGACGTTCGCGGATTTCCTTCAGGATCGCCTTGGCAATCTCGTTTTTCTGCACGCTCAGATGATCCGGCACGGTCTTGCACCACTCGAACGCCTCGCGGATCGACATTTGCACCACCTGCCCCACATGCAGGCCCGCGATCTTAACGGCCAGCGCCTCGGCCCGCAGGCGGTATCCGTCACAGGTGCCGCACGACCGGTTGTTCTGGTAGCGTTCGAATTCTTCGCGAATCCAGTTGCTGTCGGTTTCACGATAGCGCCGTTCCATATTGGGGATCACGCCCTCAAACACCCGCGTCACCTGATAGACGCGCCCGCCTTCGTCATAGCGGAACGGGATTTCTTCGTCCCCCGATCCGTACAGGAACACCTGTTGCACATGCGGGTCCAGATCCTTCCAGCGGCTGTTCTGGTTGAACTCGTAATGTTTCGCAATCGCCTCGATCGTTTGCAGGAAATAGGGCGATTTGCCCTTGCGCCACGGGGCCAGCGCGCCGTCATAGATTTTCAGTGTGGCGTCCGGCACGACAAGACGTTCATCAAAGAACAGTTCCACCCCAAGACCGTCGCAATCGGGGCAGGCCCCGAACGGCGCGTTGAACGAAAACAGGCGCGGTTCAATCTCGGGGATGGTAAAGCCGCTGACCGGACAGGCGAATTTTTCCGAAAACGTATGGCGTTCGGGGTCCCCTTCTGTCGGGGCGGTTTCCAGAATGGCGATGCCATCGGCCAGATCAAGCGCGGTGCGCAAACTGTCGGCCAGTCGCGTTTCCAACCCCTCGCGCACCACAATCCGGTCCACCACAACATCAATGTCATGGCGGAATTTCTTGTCCAGCGTGGGCGGTTCGTCCAGTTCATAAAATGCGCCGTCCACCTTGACGCGCTGGAACCCCTGCTTGCGCAAGTCAATGAATTCCTTGCGATATTCACCCTTACGGTCGCGCACGATGGGTGCCAGAAGATAGGCGCGCGTGCCCTCCTCCATCGCCATCACGCGGTCCACCATATCCTGCACCTGCTGCGCCTCGATGGGCAGGCCGGTTGCGGGGGAATAGGGTGTGCCGACACGCGCGAACAACAGGCGCATATAATCGTAAATCTCGGTCACGGTGCCCACGGTGGAGCGCGGGTTTTTCGATGTGGTTTTCTGTTCGATGGAAATGGCGGGCGACAGGCCGCTGATGTGGTCCACATCCGGCTTTTGCATCATGTCCAGAAACTGGCGCGCATAGGCCGACAGCGATTCAACATAGCGCCGCTGCCCTTCGGCATAGATCGTATCAAAGGCAAGGCTGGATTTGCCCGATCCCGACAGGCCGGTGATCACAACCAACTGGTCCCGCGGAATATCCACATCAATGGATTTCAGGTTATGTTCGCGCGCGCCGCGGACTTCGATGAATTTTTGCTCTGGCATGATCGCCCCCGTTAACGGGTTAGACATAGTTGAGTGTTCAGGATTCTCCAATGCTAAATTGAGAACAAAGGAAGAACCTGCGGTTTCCTGCCCTGTCCCCAACCGCGCGGTCACGTTTTTTGTGCAATCGCCCAGGCACAGACCGGCATGTTCGGATCATTGGCCAGACTGTCGCTGCCTTTATCATAGCGCGGCGGCCATTTCTTTTCCATGTTGCGCAGGGCGGCATTGCGGTTGCCCCATTGTTCGGCATGGATCGCGCTTTCCTCGAACCCGCATTCGATCAGCAGATTGGTCAGCCCACGCGCCGACCAGCGCGAATTGTCGGACGGCGCGCCGTGATAGGGAATGAAAAACGGCACGGCGAGCCAGAAATACCCGCCGGCCCGCAACATGGCGCGCACGTTCTGCGTGGCGGCATAGGGGCGATCCAGATGTTCCCAGACCTGATTGGCAAGGATCAGATCAAATTGCGGCGTCGCCCCGTGTTCATCGGCAAACGGCCCCGCGCAAATATCGTACTGCGGATACCGGAACTGCCGATAGGTCCTGAACGGAAACTGCCGCCCCCATTTGCCCGAGATTTCAGCAACATCCAGTGTTTCCGGTTCCAGCGCGCGCACAATCTCGCGGCTGGATTTCTGCATGATGACACGGTTGAGACTGACCACCCCGGCCCCCCGTTTGCTCTGATGTTCAGGCCCACAGCCTGGCGCAGGACGCCTACATATGGATCACGCGGTCAAACGCATCCAGCACGCTTTCATGCATCATTTCCGACAGGGTCGGATGCGGGAACACCGTGTTCATCAGGTCCTCTTCGGTGGTTTCCAGCTGACGCCCGATCACATAGCCCTGAATCATTTCGGTCACTTCCGCGCCCACCATATGCGCGCCCAGCAATTCGCCCGTCTTTGCATCAAACACCGTCTTGATCATGCCTTCGGCCTCGCCCAGGGCGATGGCCTTGCCGTTGCCGATAAAGGGAAAGCGGCCGACCTTGATATCATAGCCCAGTTCCTTGGCCTTGGCCTCGGAATAGCCGACCGAGGCGACCTGCGGGTGGCAATAGGTGCAACCGGCAATGGCTTCGGGTTTGACGGGGTGCGGATGCCCGCCCGCGATCAGTTCGGCCACCATCACGCCTTCATGGCTGGCCTTGTGCGCCAGCCACGGCGCGCCGGCGATATCGCCGATGGCATAAAGACCGTCTATGCCGGTGCGGCAATATTCATCCGTCACCACATGGGTCCGGTCGATTTTCACGCCCAGTGCCTCAAGCCCCAGATCCTCGACATTGCCAACGATCCCGACGGCCGAAATCACGGTGTCAAACTCGTGTTTCTCTACCTTGCCGCCGGTTTCGATATGCGCCGTTACCTTGCCCACGGCGCGATCCAGTTTCTTGACCATGGTCTTTTCCATGATCTTCATGCCCTGTTTCACAAACGCCTTCTTGGCAAAGGCCGAAATCTCGGCATCTTCGACGGGCAGGATGCGGTCCATCACCTCGACAACGGTCGTGTCACAGCCCAGCGTGTTGTAGAAACTGGCGAATTCGATGCCGATGGCGCCCGACCCGATCACCAGCAGCTTTTTCGGCATCCGGGGTGGCGTCAGCGCGGTGCGATAGGTCCAGACCAGATCGCCATCCGCCTCAAGTCCGGGCAGTTCGCGCGCCCGCGCGCCGGTGGCCAGAACGATGTTCTTGGCCGTCAACTCCTCGGTGCCTTTGTCGGTCTTGACCGAAACCTTGCCTTTGGCCGGCAGGGTCGCAACCCCCATGAAGGTGGTGATCTTGTTCTTTTTCATCAGATGGGCGATGCCACCGGACAATTGCGCCGCCACCCCGCGCGAGCGTTTGACGACCGCATCCAGATCATAGCCGATTTTCTCGGCTTTCAGGCCGAATTCCTTGGCGCGGTGCATCAGGTGGAACACTTCGGAACTGCGCAACATCGCCTTGGTCGGAATACAGCCCCAGTTCAGGCAGATCCCGCCCATATTCTCGCGTTCGATGATGGCCACGCTTAGCCCCAGTTGCGCGGCGCGGATGGCGGCAACATATCCCCCGGGGCCCGCCCCGATCACAATCAGATCAAATGATTTTGCGGCCATGATGCCCTCCGTTCGAAATTTAGTTTACCATTAAACTATCCGAACGCCCGCATCAATGCGCGTTAACCGCGACATAGTTGCAACCGCAATATGTGCGCATTCCGGAGGCTTCTTTTTGCCGGAAATACGGGAATCCTGCGCGCCCGGCACAGACCGGCGGTGCCGATCAGCCCGCTTTCTTCATTTCCATCGCCCGCACCGTATGACCGTAGCCACCCTGCTGGACGTAATCATCTTCACAGGCGGTTTGTTTGCGCGCCAGCGCGGCATTGCGATAGGGAAAGCGGCCGAACTGGCGGATCACTTCGCGGTGTGCACGGGCGTGCAGCATGTTGCCCGCCCCGTAGACCGGCATCCGTTCTTTCATCAGCCGGACACAGCGGTCCTGATCACACAGGTTTTCCGAATGCATCAGCGGCATGTAGAAAAACTGGCGGGCGGGTTCATCTATTTTCATGTCCCAGCCTTTGGATATCGCCGACTTGGCAACGGCCAAAGCCGCCCGATCCGTGGCAAAGGCCTTGGACGAGCCGCGGAACATGTTGCGCGGAAATTGATCCGTCAGGATCACATAGGCCAATGCACCGCTGGGATATGTCAGCCAGAGCGAATATCGCCCGTCCCGCGCGCCCTGCCAGGCATCGGCAAATTTCTTTGAAATGCGTGCGTCGAGCGTATCGTCGGTATCATACCAACCGTCAGGACCAACTTCATCTAACCAAAAACTCAATACTTCTTCCGGACCGACCATCAGGCTATCTCCATAGCTTTTTTGCTCCAGTACATGAAAACGTTACATTCCTGTTAAACGCGTTGCACAGTAACTTTTTATAACAGTTGAAACATTTGCAATAATCGCGACATTTAGGCCGCATTGTCGCTTTCTGCCTCTTCAATCGCCTCTTCGATGGCGTTTTCGATGGCCCATTCCTGCGCCACTGGCGATGTGGTCGGCGACATCGGGGTGTAGCCGATGGTTTCATCAACCGGAATTGCGGGGCGTTGTGTCATGCGGTAGGCCGCGTAAAACGCCATCGCCACAAACAGCACACCGGTGAACAGATAGAACCCGCCCGGCCCGATCTGGCCCATGATCCAGCCGGTGATCAGCGGGCCGGCGATTGCGCCCAACCCGTTGATGAAAATCAGACCGCCGGATGCGGCGGCCATATCTTCATGTTCCAGAAAATCATTGGTGTGCGCGATCAGCAGTGAATAAAGCGGGTTGGACATTCCGCCGATCACGAATGCCGCGACCAACAGCAACGTGAAATTTGTGCCCAAAACCATCCCCATCGCCGATCCGGCGGCCCCGATGATGGATACGATCATGATCAGTTTGCGGCGGTCCATACGGTCCGAAATCCAGCCGATCGGATATTGTGCGACCACAGATCCGACAAAGAACATCGCCACAAACATCGAAATCTGCGGCACGCTCAATTTGGCTTCAGCGCCATAAACCGGTGCCATGCCAAACTGGGCCGAAAACACCCCGCCCAGCAAAAACATGCCCACACAGCCAAGGGGCGAGATTTTCATGATCTCTTTCAGGGTCATCGGTTTGGTGGTGTCAAAGGCCGGTGTCGGGCTGATCGACAGCAGGATCGGCGCGAACGAGATCGAAATCAGAACCGACGGGATCACAAACAGCACAAAACCCGACGGGTCCGCTGTAAGCAGCAAGCCCTGTGCGGCCACGATACCTGCGGTTTGCACGATCATGTACAGCGACAGCGCCTTGCCCCTGTTCTCATTCGTGGCGGCATTGTTCAGCCAGCTTTCGGCGGTGACGTAAACGCCGGAAAAACAGAACCCGATCACGATGCGGCCGATGGACCATGCAATTGGGTCGGCCAGGGTGGGATACAGGATCATCACCGCCGAAATGAACGACCCCAGCGCGGCAAAGACCCGCACATGGCCAACACGGCGGATCATCCACGGGGCCATCCGCGACCCGCCCAGAAACCCGACAAAATAGGCCGACATAACAAATGACATCTCAAGGGTGGAAAACCCTTCGATTTCGCCGCGAATCCCCAACAGCGTGCCCTGCATGCCGTTGCCGACCATCAACAGGCCCATGCCCAGTAAAAGCGCCCAGGAATTGGAAAGAACTTGCAACATAACCTGTCCGATGCCGGTTTAAAGTGTGCCCTGCCCCCTAGTGCGTGACGGGACCGTGTGTGGGTTGGTCAACAGCGACCTAAACTGGGGTGTAATCGCCGCAACTGGCCTTCACGGGACAAGAAGCGACGAATCTCCGTACGAAAAGAAACGATACTCGTGCGATATGGCATGTTCATAGATGCGCGCAATCCGGTCCTGCCCCATCAGCGCGGCCACCAGCATCATCAGGGTGGAGCGGGGCAGATGGAAATTGGTCATCAGCGCGTCGGTCACGCGAAAGTCAAAGCCGGGATAGATAAAAATATCGGTGACGCCCTGCCAGGGTTGCACAGTGCCGGTTTCACGCGCGGCACTTTCGATCAGGCGCAGCGCGGTGGTGCCCACAGGGATCACACGACCGCCGGCGGCCTTGGTGTTTGCAATATCCGCTGCCGCCTGTGCGCTGACCTGCCCCCATTCGGCATGCATCTTGTGGGTGGTCACATCATCCACCTTGACCGGCAGAAAGGTGCCTGCCCCCACATGCAGCGTAACATAGGTCAGGCGCACGCCGCCGTCTTGCAGTTGCGTTAGCAACGCCTGATCAAAATGCAAAGATGCGGTGGGGGCCGCCACGGCACCGGCATTGCGGGCAAAGACGGTCTGGTAATCGATCTTGTCGCGCGCGTCCGCAGGGCGTTTGGCCGCGATATAAGGCGGCAGCGGCATCGCACCGGCCGCGGCCAGCGCATGATCGAACGCGTCCCCCGAAAGATTGAACTGCAACAGTCCCTGCCCGTCTTTGATCCCCGTCAAAATGGCGCTCAGCCCAAGCGGGAACTCAATCTGTTCGCCGGTGCGGACCTTTTTCAGCGGTTTAATCAGGGCCGACCATGCGCCGTCTGCGGTGGGTTCAAGCAAGGTCACTTCGATGCGCGCCTCGGTCGGGCCTTGGGCGCTGTCGCGCTTGCGCGTGCCCGCCAGACGCGCGGGAATGACCTTGGTATCGTTCAGAACCAGCAAATCTCCGGCACGCAGATATGTGCCCAGATCATGAACATGCGAATCCGTGATCCGGTCGCCGGATGCCACCAACAGGCGTGCAGACGTGCGCGGGCTTGCCGGACGTGTGGCAATCAGCGCATCTGGCAGGTCAAAATCAAAATCAGACAGTTTCATAACCGCCTGCTAACGCCCCGGATCGTCATCTTCAACCGGTTCCGGAGCTGCCGGTTGCTCGGTGGCGATATTGGGCGCAGGGCTGCCATCCAGCGCCTCGACAACCGGGGGGGCTTTGCGAAACAGGTTGCGGAACATGCCCGGTGTCAGTGCCGACAGCGGGTTGACCCAAACGTCGGGGGATTGCGCATTGCCGCTGAGCGCATAGTTGAACCCGAAAACGCCTTCGCCCTTGCGGGTCAGAACGCTGCCGATCCCGTTCAGTAGATAAATGGGCGTGATGACGCCCTGCATATCCATCGAATTGCTGTCCAGCGCATAGATACCGTCCAGCGACAGCCCCATGGACGGGCCGACCGCCGAACCGGACGTGACGATGATTTGCGATGGTGTCAGCCGGAATTGCGCGTCCACCTCGCTAAAGTGGATGCCCTGCCCGCCGAGTTGCTCCAGCAATCCGACCACCGACATCGCGTTCAGCAATTCGGCCATCACCGGCGCGTCCTTGATGCGGATGCCGGTCACGCGCAGCGATCCGTCAAAGGTTCCGGCCTCTCCGACCGGCATCAGTGTCAGCGACAGTTCCCCGTCCCGCGCCTGTTTCAGAAAACCGGCAGAGCGGAACACACCCCCTGCATCCGTGCTGGTCAGGCGCATTGCCGTACGCCCGTTCCGGGGCACAAGCTGTCCGGTCACTTCGGTGCCGCCATTCACCTTGCCCGAAAACCGCCCGTCCATTCCGCGTGTCGTATCAAAACCGCCGCGAAAATCGGTTAACCTGATCGCATCGTTGATTTGCAACTGATCCAGCGTCAGCGATAGATCACCCGATTCAGCACCGGACGGTTCGCCGAAATCGGCGCGGCGCAGATCAACACTGCCTCCGCCCAGAAAAATATCAGGCGGGCTGCCGACACCTTTGCCGGTCAACACCACCGGCGCATCCAGCCAGTCGTCAATTTTTACATTTGTAAATGTCGCGCTGTCCATGCCGCCGCCATCCCGCAACGTGATGCGCCCCGCCGCGGACAGGCCGCTTGCATCGATGGCGATCCGCGATACGTCGGCTTTTGTGCCCAACACCGCCGCCAGCTCGAACGATCCGCTTTGCGACGGGGGTTTGCGCCAGTTGATCTGCGGAATGGCCAGCCCGATCCCCTGCAAGGTCGAGCGTAAATCAAGTGTCGGTGGCTGATCGGGGATCAGGCCCACGCGAATGGTTGCCAGCCCCGCACCGGTTACCGCCCCTTGGGGCAGGCCGATGTTGAATTCGTCGATCGTTTGTTCGGACAATTCCACGGTTCCGGTAAAGGTGCTGCCTGCTGCAGGTCCGGCCCCGATGGGTTGTTGCCATGTGCCGTCAAAGGCCACCGCGCCGATCCGGCCGGGGCCGGACACGCTGACCGATGTATTGTCCGCGACGACATTGAGCGCATCCGAAGCCAGAACCCGATCCGGGATCAGCGTGGTGCTGCGCACCGACGAAACCACACCGGTTGCATTATATTGAACCTCTTCCGGCTGCAGCCCCTTGCGCAACGGCAGGGCCAGCGTGCCTTGCAGCTTGGCACGGCCGTCTGCGATTGTGGCGGGCAGTTTCGCCTTGGTCATAACGTTCAGCGGATCGCTGTCCAGCATTGACAATGCGGCGGTGACCGTACTGGACAATTGCAGTTTGACCACCGCAGGCGCACCGGGTTTGATCGTCATGTCCGGCACGATAAAAGATGTGCCCGCAACATCGATCCGCCCGCCCTGATCCGCCTGTACAAACCCGCTGTCGGCGACAAGCGTAAAGCGGTTACCAAGGATATTGGCATGGCCTGCGGCATCGCGGATGGGCGGCATGGTTTTGGCGAACCGGATATCGGCCTTGTCGAATTCAAAGTTCAAATGCACCAGCGGGCGGGTGCCGGGTGTGGCGCGCAGCGACAGATCGATGTTGGATAGATCTCCGGCCAGCAGATTGTCTTGCAGCCATGTGCGGGTCTTGTTGCCAACCCTGCGGGGCCACAATTCAAGAAGACGGTCGGGCGACACAGCATCCAGCGCGCCTTCCAGCGCGAGTTGCCACCCGCGTTGATCGGCGGCCAAATCCCCCCACAAACGCAAAGACCGGCCCTGATCGGATACAAATGCCTCGCCCAGCGTCAGTTCGAACGGGTCAAGGCGCAGGCGCAAATCCATGCGCGCCTTGTCGATGGCGACGGGGGTTTCATAAAGGGCGGCCGGGTTGGCCACCAGATCGGACAGATCGAACTGGGCGACCATTTCTTCCAGTTGCCCGTCGCGCACCCCGACCAGTGTGGCAACCCCTTCGGCGCGCCCCGTGACCCATTTGCTTTGAACCGATAATTCATCAAACCGGATGGTTTCGCTGGCAGCATCGTAAGTGAAATAGGTGCGGGCGGCATCGAACGGGATCGGCTGGGTCTGATCGTTGGGCTGGACAACACCGCTTGCGATTTGCAGCGTGGCATTCAGTGGCCCCAACCGCCCGTCCGGCAGCACCTGCCCGCGCAATGCGCCTGAAATCGGGGCCCGCAACACATCAAGCCACGCAAAGGCCGGCCCTTGGGCGGCAATGTCACCGGCATCGATATTGGTGATGGTCGCCCCGAACTGCGCTTCGACATCGCCGATCCGGCTGACGTAGTTCACGGCCAGTGTTGCAGCCTCGGCCCCCCCGCTGAGCAGTGCGAAATCGCCCGACAGGCGCAAATCGGCATTGGTGCGGTCCAGTTGCAGGCGGCCACCATCCACGGTCCATGCGCGCGCGCTGCGCACGTCTTCATAACGCAGAGTCAACGCACGCAAATCAACGCTGACCAGGGCGCTAAGTGCCGGCTGCAACAGGATGCTGTCCAGTTGTTCGATCAGTTGCCCCATGTTGGACGCCTGCCGCGCCGGAGCAACGTTGGGCCCCAGTGACAGGGTCATGCGGCCATCTTCGCCCCGGCGCAGATTGGCGGTAACGCCGGTCACGGTGATGCGTTTGGGTTGTACCTGCCCTTCCAGCAAGGGGCGCATTGCAAGGCTGGCGGTCAAATCGGCGACGCTGGCAATCGGCACGCCGGATCCGTCCTGAAACCGCACATCGCGCAAGCGCACACTGGGGCGCCATCCGCGTTCGACTGTCAGAACCATTTCACCGAAGCCGACGGACAAGCCGGGTATCTGCGTTGTTATGCGGGATTCAACACGGTCGCGCAGCCAGTCTGGCGCGGTGATCGGGCGCCCCGTCATACCCACAAACAGGATGACGGCCATCAACGGCACCACCACGAAACTCAGCAATGACCAAAGGCCCATGCCGCGGCGCCGCCGCTTGGGGCGGGCCGGACGGGGCGGTCTGGTATCGGTTTCGCGTGGCGTCGGGGATGTCATATCTTTATTCTTGTCCGCCGCGCCCTAATATGAAACTCACTTTTTCTCAGCCTTATGTGGAGCTTTTTATGCCCGATCTGTCCGACACCGCCCCCGATTTCACCCTGCCTGCCGGTCAAGGACCTGAAATCACCCTGTCAAAGCTGCGGCCTGCACCGGTTGTTCTGTTTTTCTATCCCCGCGATGATACGCCGGGATGCACCAAGGAATCCATCGGCTTTTCGGAATTGCTGCCCGCGTTCGAAGAGTTGGGCGTGCGTGTTTTCGGCGTGTCAAAGGACAGCATTTCCAGCCACGAAAAGTTTGCAGCCAAACGCAATCTGACTGTTCCGCTGCTGTCTGACGAACACGGACAGGTCTGCGAAGACTATGGCGTGTGGAAAGAAAAGAACATGTACGGCAAAACCTATATGGGCATTGAACGCACAACCTTTCTGATCGACGGCGATGGCAAGATCGCCCGCGTCTGGCGCAAGGTCAAAGTGCCCGGCCATATGGATGAGGTTCTGGACGCGGCGCGCGCGCTGTGATGCCGCTTGCCGAAATGGCGGTGGCGGTCCTGAACACTGCGGACGGGCGCGAAAAAACGGCGCTGTCGCGGGGCTTTGCGGCTGAATGGTTTGCCGCGCGCGCGCAGGATACCCTGCCCGACATCGGGCGCGCGACCCCGCCCGACCATCCTGCCCGCCCCGATGCGCCGCAACTGGTTGCGCCGCGCGATGTGCCCAAGCGCCGCCCCGGCACGCCCGAGGGGCGCATCGCCTTGCTACACGCCGTGGCGCATATCGAACTGAATGCGGTTGATCTGCACTGGGATGTGATCGCGCGGTTCACCGATACGCCGATGCCTGCCGGATTCTATGATGACTGGGTCAAGGCGGCGGATGAGGAAAGCAAGCATTTCAACCTGATGTGCGATTGTCTGGAAGAATTGGGCAGCCATTATGGGGCCCTGCCCGCCCATGCCGGCATGTGGCGCGCTGCCGAGGATACCGCAAACGATCTGTTCGGGCGGTTGGCGGTTGTTCCCATGGTGCTTGAGGCGCGCGGGCTTGATGTGACACCGGGGATGATCAAACTGTTCGAGCAGGCCAAGGCCGACAGTGCGGTCAAAGCCCTGAACATCATTTACGCCGAAGAAGTCGCGCATGTGGCCTATGGGTCAAAATGGTTCCATTTCCTGTGCGGACGTCATGAAAAAGACCCCAAGGTGGCGTTTCACGCGCTTGTTCGGCAGTATTTCCACGGATTGCTGAAGCCGCCGTTCAACGAAGAAAAACGCGCCGAAGCCGGGATTCCCCCCGATTTCTACTGGCCGTCTGACCGAAGAACTCACCTGAAAGTTGCGCCCCAAGCCCTTGCTATCGGCGATTTTTTGCCGGATCGGCGTGAATCGACCGGCAGGGGATACGCAATTGGCCAACTCACTTGCCCAATCGGGTATCGCTAGATATGCACCTTGCAAGGTGGCGTTATCCTGAGAGGGGACGGATCACCGCTGTTGGGATGGGACAAGGATAACAGGGTGAGAACGCGTCTCGCAATTCGCATACATGCGATTCTTGAACACTATTTTCCGGAACGCCGGCTGTTTCTGAAATCGGATACGGACACGCGGTTTATCCGCCTGAAGTCCGGCACACAGGTTCTGGCGTTTGCCGGAAGCGCCGCAATCATTGCCTGGGCCATTGTCGCAACGGCGATTTTGCTGATGGACAGTATCGGATCGGGCAATTTCCGCGAACAAGCCAAACGCGATCAACGCACCTACGAGGCGCGCCTGAACGTGTTGTCCGGACAACGTGACGCCCGCGCCGAAGAAGCGCTGGCCGCACAGGAACGGTTCAACGCCGCGCTGGACCAGATTTCGGTAATGCAATCCGAACTGCTGTCTTCGGAAACGCGCCGCCGCGAATTGGAAACCGGGATCGAGGTGATCCAGTCGACCTTGCGCCAGACCATGCAGGACCGCGAAGCGGCCCGCGCGCAAGTGGCCGCGCTTGGAAGACCAGACAGAAAACGTGGCCGCACTGGTCGCGGCAAATCCGGGCGCGGTTGCGCCGACCGAATTGCTGGCCACGGCCCTTGCGGAAACCGCGAAAGAACGTGATCAGGTTATTGCCGATGCGCAGGATGCCCTGATCAAAGCCGATGAAATGGCGTTTCAGATCGCGCTGATGGAAGAACAGAACGACCAGATTTTCCGCCAGTTGGAAGAAGCGATGACCGTGTCTGTGGCCCCGTTGGACAAAATGTTCCGCGCCGCAGGCATGCCGACAGATCGTATCATTGAACAGGTGCGGCGCGGCTATTCCGGACAGGGCGGCCCGTTGACCCCGCTGTCATTTTCGACACGCGGCGATGAATTGTCGCCCGACACGATGCGCGCCAACCGCCTGCTGAACCAGTTGGACCAGCTTAACCTGTACCGGATCGCCGCGCAGAAAGCGCCTTTTGCGACGCCGGTCAAATCTGCCTTCCGATTTACCAGCGGCTATGGCTACCGCCGTGATCCGAAAACCGGCGGTCGGCGCATGCACAGCGGCGTTGACTTTGCGGCAAGCACAGGCACGCCGATCTATTCCACGGCGGACGGTGTTGTGGTGCATTCCGGATGGTCCGCAGGATATGGCCGCCTTGTCAAAATACGCCATGAATTCGGCATTGAAACGCGCTATGCGCATCTGTCGAAATTGCGGGTAAATGTTGGTCAAAGGGTCTCGCGCGGGGAACGTATTGGTGATATGGGAGCGTCTGGACGTGTTACAGGTACTCACTTACATTACGAAGTCCGTGTAGGCGACAAAGCCGTCAACCCAATGATCTATATCAAGGCTGCAAACGATGTTTTCTAAAAGCAAAATCAATGAACCCGGCCCAAAGGCCGATACCGCAAAACCTGCAGCTCCGGAAGCGCCTGCAAGTTCCCCCAACCCGAACGAGTTCAAGGCGTCGGCCCCCAAGGCCAAGCCGCCCGCATCGGTTCTGTCGGCGGATCTGCACGTGACCGGCAACATGAAAACAACCGGTGACATTCAGGTTGAAGGCACTGTTGAAGGTGATATTCGCGCCCATCTTCTGACCATTGGCGAAACCGCGACAATCAAAGGCGAAGTGATTGCCGATGACGTTGTGGTCAATGGTCGCATCGTGGGCCGCGTGCGCGGATTGAAAGTGCGCCTGACATCGACAGCCCGTGTCGAAGGCGACATTATCCACAAGACAATCGCGATCGAAAGCGGCGCGCATTTCGAAGGCTCTGTGCAGCGTCAGGACGATCCGTTGAATTCCGGAAAATCCGCCCCCGCACCAACCCCGCCTTCGGCGGCACCGGCCCAAGCGGCGGCAAAAAGCTCTTAAGCGACGCAACATTCCAAAAGAAAAGGCGCCGGGCATGGAATGCTGCGGCGCCTTTTTTGTTTGGACGGTCAGGAACCGATGTGATTATTCGACGACGCGCACGGCCTGCATCACATCGGGCTGACCGGTGACAGCACCGCTTTGCCCTGATCCGCGTTTGATTGCATCGACAACATCCATCCCGTCGGTGACGCGGCCAATCACGGTATATTGCCCGTTCAGGAAATGCCCCTGATCGAACATGATAAAGAACTGGCTGTTGGCGCTGTCTACGCTTTGGCTGCGCGCCATACCGACGATGCCGCGATCAAACGGCACTTCGGAAAATTCGGCCAGAACATTGCCGCGTTGGGAACCACCCATGCCAGCGCTGCGCATATCCATGCCCAGTTTACCGTATTCCACATCACCGGTCTGCGCCATGAACCCTTCGATCACGCGGTGGAACACCACGTTGTCGTACGTGCCCTCTTGCGCCAGCGCGACGATCTGCGCGGTGTGCAGGGGCGCGATGGTTTCGGCCAGATCGATGGTGATCACGCCGTTTGATTCACCGGCAACGGCGATTTGCAGATAGGGGCCGGGCTGGTCCCAATCCACCGCCGCCCCCGGCTTGGGCGCGGGAAAATCCACAGACCCCTGTGTCGCGATTACGGGGCCGGCATCCACCGCAACGGGGCCGGCGCGCAGGACCATAAACATAAGAATGATCCCGACGCCTGCGCACAGGAACATGCCCAGCCACAGAAACGTCTTACGCATCGGATGCTACCTTGACGCTGACCATCCGGTCCGGATTTGCGGGCGGTTCGCCTTTGACGATGGCATCGACGTGTTCCATCCCCGAGATCACGCGGCCATAGACAGTGTATTGTCCGTTCAGGAAATGGTTGTCCTTGAAATTGATAAAGAACTGGCTGTTGGCGCTGTCAGGATTGGCAGAGCGCGCCGCACCCAAGGTGCCGCGATCATGGGGCAGTTTGGAAAATTCGGCTGGCAGGTTGGGCAGATCGGATCCGCCGGTTCCGGCAGAGCGCAGATTGAAGCCGGATTCCATGTTGCCGTTGGCCACATCACCGGTTTGCGCCATGAACCCGTCGATCACACGGTGGAAACACACGTTGTCATAGGCCCCGCTGCGCGCCAGTTCCTTCATACGCTCGGCATGTTTGGGGGCCACATCGGGCAGCAGTTCGATTGTGACGGTTCCGTTCTTCAGTTCCATCAGAATTGTGTTTTCGGGGTCTTTGATCTCGGCCATCGGGCGCTCCTGTTCTTGGGTTTGGCATTTACCTATGCCGCGCGGGCGCAATTGCCAAGTGTCCCATTGACGAACTGGGCAAATGCCGCAAAAACCAGCCACCAACAGGATCGGAGATCGGACATGAGCTGGAAAACACTGGACGACATGGAACTGGGTGGCAAACGGGTGCTGATGCGCGTCGATCTGAATGTACCCTTTGAAAACGGCGTGGTGACGGATGACACGCGAATCCGCCGGCTTGTCCCGTCTGTGCGCGATGTCTTGAAGGCTGGCGGCAAACCCGTTCTGATGTCGCATTTCGGACGCCCCAAAGGGGTGCCCGATCCGGCCCTGTCCCTGCAACAACTGGTGCCTGCGCTGGAAACCGCGTTTGGCGTGCCTGTCCTGTTTGTCGCCGACTGCCGTGGCCCTGCCGCCGAAGCGGCCGTGGCCGCCCTGCCCGATGGCCAGATCCTGCTTCTGGAAAACACCCGCTTTTATGATGGCGAAACCAAAAATGATCCCGACCTGGCCGCGGAAATGGCGCGGCTGGGGGATGTCTATTGTAACGATGCGTTTTCAACCGCGCACCGTGCGCATGCGTCAACCGAAGGCGTCGCGCGGCTGTTGCCCGCCTGCGCGGGCCGGTTGATGCAGGCCGAATTGCAGGCGCTGGATGCCGCACTTGGCCAGCCCGAACGCCCGCTTGTGGCTGTGGTGGGCGGCGCGAAAGTGTCAACCAAGCTGGACCTTTTGGGCAACCTGACAACCAAGGTCGATCACCTGATCATCGGGGGTGGCATGGCCAACACCTTTCTGGCCGCGCAAGGCAAGGAAATCGGCACATCGCTGGCGGAACGCGATATGACCGACACCGCGCGCGCCATATTGGACAGCGCCAAGGCGTCGGGATGCCGGATCATCCTGCCGGTCGATGTTGTTGTGGCGCGTGAATTTGCCGCCAATGCACCGCACGAAACCGTACCCGCCGATGCCTGCCCCGCCGATGCGATGATCCTGGATGCGGGGCCAGAGACCGTGGCCCTGATTGCGGCCACATTCGAACAGGCCCGTACCCTGATCTGGAATGGCCCGATGGGCGCGTTTGAAATAACCCCGTTTGATGCCGCAACCAACGCGGCCGCAAAGGCCGCCGCCGATCTGACCCGCGCGGGCAAACTGGTTTCGGTGGCGGGCGGTGGCGATACGGTGGCCGCCCTGAACCAGGCAGGCGTGGCGGGCGATTTCACCTATATCTCGTCCGCGGGCGGTGCGTTTCTGGAATGGATGGAAGGCAAAACCCTGCCCGGTGTTGCCGTGCTGAAGGATTAGCGACCACCGCACGCGTCAACACTGTGTTCGCGCTAACTGAATTGCAACGCCGCGCGCAACTGCCTATTGAATGGCTCCAACCGGAACATTTCATTTATTCGTATTGGGTAACGTCAGACATGCCAGACCAGAAACAGACAGACCAGATCCGCAGCGGCAAAGGCTTTATCGCAGCACTGGACCAAAGCGGCGGATCAACCCCGAAGGCGCTGGCGCTTTATGGAATTGGCGAAGATGCCTATACGGGCGACGAAGAAATGTACGGCCTGATCCACGACATGCGCGCGCGGATTGTCAACGCGCCCGCCTTTACCGGCGACAGGGTTGTTGGCGCGATCCTGTTTGAAAACACGATGGATCGCGACATGGGCGGCAAACCCACCGCCCACTATCTGTGGCAGGATCGTGGGGTCGTGCCGTTTCTGAAGGTCGACAAGGGCCTGATGGATGAAGCCGACGGCGTGCGCCTTATGAAACCGATGCCCGATTTGGATGCGCTGCTGGCGCGTGCCGCCAAGGGCGGTATTTTCGGCACCAAGATGCGATCTGTGATCGATGCCGCTTCGCCTTCGGGCATCCGTGCCATCGTGGCCCAACAGTTCGATGTCGGCAAACAGATCATTGCGCATGGTCTGGTGCCGATCATCGAACCCGAAGTGACCATTTCCATTTCCGACAAGGCCGCCGCCGAAACCATCCTGCGGGACGAGATACTGGCGCAGCTGGATGCCCTGCCCGACGGGGCAACCGTGATGCTGAAGCTGACGCTGCCCGAGGAAGCAAACCTTTACAAACCGCTTGTCGACCATCCCCGCGTGTTGCGGGTTGTCGCGCTTTCGGGGGGATATTCGCGGCAAGAGGCAAACGCACGTCTGGCGCAGAACACCGGTGTCATCGCCAGCTTTTCACGCGCCCTGACCGAAGGCCTGTCGGCCCAGCAAAGCGACAGTGAATTCAACGAGACACTGAAGGCGACAATCCAAAGCATCTACGATGCCTCTGTCGCCGGCTGAAACGCGGCGCGATCGATCCGAAAAACACGGCAAGCCTTTGCTTGTCTTAATTTTTTGACAATTAGGGGATTCACAAGACGAATCGCCTGTGCCATAGTGTGTCTACCGTCCGGCAAGAGACGTTTTTAAGGCAGTATATTCAGTGACACGCGCATCCCGCCCCGCCCTTGGCGTTCTTATCTTTTTTGCAATCTCGTTTGCCTTGTGCATCTATTTCACCTTTGCCGCCGTGCAGGGCGATTTCGGGCTGTTCCGGCGCGCCGAAATCGTGGCCGAGGCGGATCATCTCAAGGTCGAACTGGCGAAATTGCAACTGGAAGTCGCGCGGATGGAAAACCTGACCTTGCGCCTGTCTGATACCTATCTTGATCTTGATCTTCTGGATGAACAGGCGCGGTCTGTTCTGGGCCTGTTGCGCCCCGATGAAATCGTGATCCGCTAAGGCACGCGCCGCCCTTTTCATGCGATGAAGTGACGGCGCGTCATATTGGCACTCGCGTCTTATTCCTGAATCCGTTATTAGATAGTTTAACGCTAAACTATTTGTGCAGATAAGGGAGTGCGCAGCCATGGCCGCCCGAAAAACAACAAAGAAACCAAACGTTTCCACCGAGGAACTCAAAACCTTTTACAAGGATATGCTGTTGATCCGGCGATTCGAAGAAAAGGCCGGCCAGTTATACGGCATGGGTTTGATCGGCGGATTCTGCCATTTGTACATCGGACAAGAGGCGGTTGTTGTCGGGCTGGAAGCCACCGCAAAGGAAGGCGACAGCCGTATCACAACCTATCGCGATCACGGTCATATGCTTGCCTGCGGGATGGACCCGAACGGTGTGATGGCCGAATTGACAGGGCGTATTGACGGCTATTCCAAGGGCAAGGGCGGGTCGATGCACATGTTCAGCAAGGAAAAACGCTTTTACGGCGGCCACGGCATTGTCGGCGCGAATGTTCCGCTGGGCGCGGGCATTGCCTTTGCCGACAAATATCGCGGCACCGACAATGTGACGTTCACCTATTTCGGCGACGGCGCGGCCAATCAGGGGCAGGTTTACGAAACCTTCAACATGGCCGCCCTTTGGGAACTGCCGGTGGTGTTCGTGATCGAAAACAACCAATACGCCATGGGCACATCGCAGCAACGCTCGACGTCCTCGCCCGACATTTATCACCGTGGTGAAGCGTTCGGCATTCCGGGCGATATGGTGGATGGCATGGACGTTCTTGCCGTCAAGGAAGCCGGCGAAAAGGCTGTGGCCCACTGCCGCGCGGGCAAAGGCCCTTATATTCTTGAAATCAAGACCTATCGCTATCGCGGCCATTCGATGTCGGATCCGGCGAAATACCGCACCCGTGAAGAGGTGCAGAAAATGCGTGACGAACGCGACCCCATCGAACAGGTGCGCGAATTGCTGCTGACCGGCAAACACGCCACCGAAGACGATCTGAAGGCGATCGACAAGGACATCAAGGCAGTGGTCAACGCCTCGGCCGAATTCGCGAAAACCAGCCCCGAGCCTGATCTGGACGAGCTCTGGACAGATATCTACGCCGAGGCCTGAGCAATGCCGCATTTTGAAATCCATGTCGCGGATGTTGACGCAGCCAAGGCTTATTACGGCGGTCTGTTCGGCTGGACGTTCACGCAGATGCCGGGCGGTGAAGATGTACAATATCATCTGGCCGAAGGGCGCGATATCGGCATGGACAAAGGCTGTAGCGTTGGTGTGTTGACCAGACCGGACACTGCGCATCCGGCAGGGTCCGCCATGCGTGGCGGCACCATGACATTTGATGTCGATGATTGCGACGCAACCTATGCCTGGGCGCTGGCAAACGGCGGTGCCGAGGCGCTGCCACCAACAGATTTTCCCGGTATTGGCCGCTGTGCCTATGTCGAGGATGGTCAGGGAAATGTCGTCGGGATGATCACCCCGACCGAAGGAGAATAAACATGGCAACCGAAATTCTGATGCCCGCCCTTTCACCGACTATGGAAGAAGGCACATTGGCCAAATGGCTGGTCAAAGAAGGCGATACCGTCAATTCCGGCGATATTCTGGCCGAGATTGAAACCGACAAGGCCACGATGGAATTCGAAGCCGTCGACGAAGGCGTGATCGGCAAGATCCTGATCGCAGAAGGCAGCGAAGGCGTAAAGGTGAACACCGCCATCGCCGTGTTGCTGGAAGAGGGCGAGGATGCCTCGGCTGTGCCCGACAGCGCGCCTGCCGCAGAAAGCCCAAAGGCGGCAGAAACCCCCGCAACCCCTGCCCCGGCCAAAGCCGCGGCCCCTGCTGCGCCCGCCGCTGATCTGACACCGGATTGGCCCGAAGGCACCAAGATGAAAACGCAAACCGTGCGCGAAGCATTGCGGGACGGCATGGCCGAAGAAATGCGCCGCAACGAAGAAGTGTTCCTGATGGGTGAAGAAGTGGCCGAATATCAGGGCGCTTACAAAATCTCGCAAGGGATGCTGGACGAATTCGGACCCAAACGGGTGATCGACACCCCGATCACCGAACACGGCTTTGCCGGCATCGCCACCGGTGCTGCCTTTGCCGGTCTGCGCCCGATTGTGGAATTCATGACATGGAACTTTGCCATGCAGGCGATTGACCATATCATCAACTCTGCCGCCAAAACGCTGTATATGTCCGGTGGGCAAATGGGCGCGCCGATGGTGTTTCGTGGCCCCAACGGGGCCGCCGCGCGCGTGGGCGCACAACACAGCCAGGATTATGCTGCTTGGTACATGCAGGTGCCCGGCCTCAAGGTGGTGATGCCCTATTCCGCATCCGACGCCAAAGGGCTGATGAAAACCGCGATCCGCGATGACAATCCCGTTGTGTTTCTGGAAAACGAAATTCTCTACGGGCGCACCTTTGATGTGCCTGATCTGGATGATTTCACCGTGCCTTTCGGCAAGGCCCGCATCTGGCGCGAAGGCAGCGATGTTACCATTGTCAGCTTTGGCATCGGCATGACCTATGCACTGGAAGCGGCTGACAAACTGGCCGAAGACGGTATTTCCGCCGAAGTCATCGATTTGCGCACCCTGCGCCCGATGGACACTGCAACCATTCTGAATTCGGTGATGAAAACCAACCGCTGCGTCACCGTCGAGGAAGGCTGGCCCCAGGGATCGGTCGGCAATTACATTTCTTCGGTGATCATGCAGCAGGCGTTTGATTATCTGGATGCCCCCGTAATCAATTGCACCGGCAAGGATGTTCCCATGCCCTATGCCGCCAATCTTGAAAAACACGCGTTGACCACGACAGACGAAGTGATCGCCGCCGTCAAACAAGTCACCTACCGGTAAGGAGCGCGCAACATGCCCACAGAAATTCTTATGCCCGCCCTGTCCCCCACCATGGAAGAAGGCACATTGGCCAAATGGCTGGTCAAGGAAGGCGATACCGTCAGTTCCGGTGATCTGCTGGCCGAGATCGAAACCGACAAGGCCACGATGGAATTCGAAGCCGTCGACGAAGGGATTGTTGGCAAGATCCTCGTTGCGGAAGGCAGCGAAGGCGTCAAGGTCAACACCCCGATTGCCGTGCTGCTGGAAGATGGGGAAAGTGCCGATGACATCGGTGCAACCTCGGCCCCTGCTGACAGCAAAGACGCCGAAAAAGAAGCGCCCAAGCAATCCGGCGCGCCTGCGCCAACCGCTGCAACACCGGCCCCTGCGGCCCCTGCCGCATCGGACGGTACGCGCCTTTTTGCCTCGCCCCTTGCGCGGCGCATTGCTGCCGACAAAGGGCTGGACCTGTCGGCCATCAGCGGGCTCCGGCCCGCGTGGTCGTATCATCAAAGCCGATGTCGAAGGTGCCAGCGCATCCGCCAAGCCCGCAGCCGCTGCCACCGCGGCACCGGCAGCAGCGTCCGCTGCACCGGCGGCCATGGCGTCTGGCCCGTCTGCCGATACAGTGGCCAAGATGTACGCGGATCGCGACTATGAAGAGGTTGCTTTGGACGGGATGCGCAAAACCATCGCCGCCCGCCTGACCGAAGCCAAACAGTCGATCCCGCATTTCTATCTGCGCCGTGACATCAAGCTTGATGCACTGCTGAAATTCCGAGGCCAGTTGAACAAGGATCTGGAATCGCGCGGCGTGAAACTGTCGGTCAATGACTTCATCATCAAGGCCTGCGCCCTCGCGTTGCAATCGGTGCCCGATGCCAACGCGGTCTGGGCGGGTGACCGGATGCTGAAGCTGAAACCCTCGGATGTGGCCGTTGCCGTGGCCATCGAAGGCGGGTTGTTCACGCCTGTCCTGCGCGATTCCGAAATGAAATCCCTTTCGGCCCTGTCTGCCGAGATGAAAGATCTGGCCGCCCGCGCGCGCGACCGTAAACTGGCCCCGCATGAATATCAGGGCGGCAGCTTTGCCATTTCCAACCTTGGCATGTTCGGCATCGACAATTTCGATGCGGTGATCAACCCGCCCCATGGCGCGATCCTTGCGGTCGGGGCTGGCGTGAAAAAGCCGGTTGTCGGCGCGGATGGCGAATTGTCCGTGGCCACCGTGATGTCGGTGACCCTGTCGGTCGATCACAGGGTGATTGATGGTGCGCTTGGGGCCCAGTTGCTTCAGGCCATCGTGGACAATCTTGAAAACCCGATGGTCATGCTCGCCTGATCTTCTGTGTTACGTGCAGACACCTGAAACACAAAGCGCAGCCACTGGCTGCGCTTTTTGCATTTGATCTGGGTCGTGTCCGCTTAGGATTTTATCCCGAACATCTGGTCCATCGAAACCGACGGCTGGTCACATCCCGCCTCGCCTACGATCTTGGCGGGAATACCGGCCACAGTCTTGCAGGGCGGCACATCTTCCAGCACGACCGAACCGGCGGCGATCCGGCTGCAATGGCCGATCTTGATATTACCCAGCACCTTGGCCCCTGCACCGATCAGAACGCCATTGCCGATTTTCGGATGGCGGTCTTCCTCTTCCTTGCCGGTGCCACCCAACGTGACCGAATGCAGCATCGATACATTGTCCCCGACCACGGCGGTTTCACCGATCACGATCGAATGGGCGTGGTCAATCATGATCCCGCGCCCGATCTGGGCCGCCGGATGAATGTCGATTCCGAAAATTTCAGAAACGCGCATTTGCACAAAATAGGCCAGATCGCGTTTGCCATGTTGCCACAGCCAATGCCCGATCCGATAGGATTGCATCGCCTGATACCCCTTGAAAAACAGGATCGGTTGCAAGAACCGGTGGCAGGCCGGATCGCGTTCATACACCGCCACCAGATCGGCGCGCGCCGCCGCCACCAAATCGGGCGCATCCGCATAGGCATCATCCGCGATTTCGCGCAGGATCACCTGTGACATTTCATTGGATGATAGTTTGGCCGCAAACCGGTAGGACAGCGCCTTTTGAATGGATTTGTGATGCAGGATGCAAGCATGGATCAAACCGCCCATCAGCGGTTCGTCGTGCACCGCGTCCTGTGCTTCTTTTGTTATGCGATCCCATACCGGGTCGACACTTGCCAGTTTTGTCCGCGTCTCGGCCATCACATCATGTCCTTTTTCTGCACGTGTGATATACCACCTAAAGCCAAAAAACGAAATTGCAATCCCGTGATGGGCCCCATCATCCGCATGAATATGTCCGACCACGCCCGCTATCGCACCCTGATCGACACCCGTCTGGCCGAACTCGCGCAAGAGGATGCGCTGGGTCAGGACGCGCAGGCCGTTGTCACGCTGGATCAACAGGCTGTCGGGCGTCTAAGCCGAATGGATGCTTTGCAAGCGCAGGCAATGGCCAAGGCGCAACAGGCCCGCCGCGCACAAATGAGCCGTCTTTTGCACGCCGCCCTGCACCGTCTGGACAACGGCGAGTTCGGATATTGCGACGATTGTGGCGAGGGCATAGGCGAAAAACGCCTGTCACTGAACCCGACCGTGACGCGATGTATCAGCTGCGCTTCCGGCTGAATCGCCAGTCGATCAGCGCGCGCAAGACCTGTTCCAGACAACTGCAATACTCATCATCGTCCAAAGCTCGGTTCCGGTGCCAGTGGATGCGCACGCGCCGCCGCCATCAGCGATCCGTTGCCCCAAAACACATGCACCCGCCCCGTGCGTGCGCGATGTTGGTCGGCCAGTTCCGCCTTGTGGATCAGTGCCGCACAGAATGCCGCCCGCGCGGCTTCTGGCACACGTAACATGGCGCGGGCCGCATGGGTGACATCTCCGTGCAGAACAGGGCGCATCACACGTCGCCTATTGCGTAGAACACCATATCAGGCCGCAATTTCGATGCCGCGTGCCGGTCCTTCGCCAAACCGCGCCGACACTTGGGTCACCTTAACCCGGTACGCCCCTGTCACCCCGTCACCTGCACGCTCGGCCAGCGTATAGGTCCAACGGGGGTCCTGCAGCGTGACCTCGCGTTTGAGCACGCCCGCCTGTGAAATCCGAACGATATAGCGCTCGCTTTCCTCGCCCAACGGCACGTCTGGGGCATCCCACCCATCGCCGTCAATGCGCGTGCGCCGGATCCAATCCAGAACATGGGTTCCATCGGCATGCCGGGCGCAGGTCAGATGGCAGGGGCTGTACGGGCGCAATCCGATACCTTCAAAAGCCGCTGCAACCTGTTGATAAGATGTATCATCAACCGGGCGGCGCGCCGCACCAATCCGGAAATTTTGTGAAATACGGCGTAGGTTTGCGCTCATCTCGATCTGGTCAGGCGCTCCGTTCAGCAACACAAACCACGATCCGGCAGGCCACTGGGCCGGTGTTACGGCATCGGTACCGGCCTGTCCGCGCAAGCGGTTCCCGATCAGGTAGGTATCAGGCGCAATCAACTGCGCCGATCGGAACTGGATAACCTCCCACTTGCCGGTTGAACCATCCCCGATCACGGCCAGATTTGCCCCGGATAAAACGGCTGTCTCCGGCGCAGACTCCAACGCCCCGCTGATCAGTTTCACCTGCAATTGGCCTGTATCATCCCAAAGACCGGCGGGCGCGGCGTTCAATACGCTTTCTGTCTGACCGATGGTTGATGCCCCTGACACCAGACGGTTCAATGCATAATTGCTGTCTGTCGTGGAACTGTAGACGGCCACATCGCCGGGCCATGGTGTGGCGGTGACCGCCAGATGGGGTGCGTGCGGAATTTCATCCCCGCTGAGCAATGGCAGATCCATGAACATTGCCAGCACCGGCACAGGGGGCGCAAACGCACGCACGTCGGGCGGCATGTCGATGATTTCGGACGGACGATAGGTTTCCGGTTCTGTGCGCACCGCTTCGATAATCTGGGATTGATGATGTTCCACGCGGTCAATGCGGTATCGCCCCTGACTGGCCCCGGTTGAAGACGGGATATCGATAACGTCACCGGCCCCGAGATCCAGCTTTGATTGCGGCAAGGAAAGCCGAACAGCGTCCCTTGCCACACGCGCCTCGGTCAACCAGCGTTCGGCCGTCTGACGGCCCTCTGCCCGTGTCAGGGCCATCGCCAGATCGGTCGTGGCAACCGCGTGGGTGGCCTCGTCGGGCAGGACAGCTTCTTCTGATACAAGGGCAAAGTCGCTGTCGGCTTCGACAAATCGCACCCGCACCCGTCCGGCCATCTCGCTGTCAGGGTCGCGCACCTGTTCCAGCAGACCGTCCAGTTCGCGTGTTTCGACCAGATCATCGCGGTTCAGCACCGTGGCGTGGCGTCCTGTGCGCATCACAAAACGCAGCACCCCGTCCCGTTCAATTGCATCAAACGCGTGTTTCAGCATCAAAGGTTGCAGTGCCGCGCGCGCATCCGCGACATCCGAAATCGTGTAGCCGCGCACCACACCGTACAAATCGGACGTATCATAATGTTCCAAACCCGAGCGGCGGCATATTTCACCCACAACCGATGCCAGCGATCGCGCCGAAATACGCCCGTTGATCCAGTGCCCCCGCGCAAAGTTTTGACCGTCGCTCCACAAGTCCAGATTGTTCGGAAATTGAGGAAAGGGCCGCGTATCCCACGCCCAGACAAAGGCGTGTGACATGTCCACCATCGGCCCGTCATAGAGGCGGGATGTGGGATTGTTCGTATCATTCGCCCAAAACGAAAACTGCGCGCGCAAATATTGCATCTGGATCAGATCATCGCGCGCGCCGTTGGAATATTTCGGCGTGCTGGATTCCGACGATTTCAAGTCCAGAAATTTGTTGGGTTCATTGGTGCCCTTGTCGATGGCCGCGCATCCCATTTCTGTAAAGTAGATCGGTTTTGACTGCGGAAGCCAATCTGTGGGTGTGTCACGCCGCACTCCGCCCACCCGTTCGTGATGCAGGTTTGACCACCAGTTCCCGATGTCTTTATACCGCCATATCCATGGTTCCTGATGGGTGTCGTCGGTGATCGGGGTACGGATTTGTGCCGCCTCTGCAGCGGCGGACGCATAGTACCAGTCATACCCTTCGCCGCCGCTAATGTTAGATTTCAGATACTCCAGATCGTAGATGCTGCCCCATCCCGCATCCAGATGGTCCTCGCCCTCGCGCCAATCCGACAGCGGTATGTAATTGTCGATGCCGACAAAATCGATGTCGTCATCGGCCCAAAGCGGGTCGAGATGAAAGTACCGATCGCCACTGCCATCTTGTGGTTGATACCCGAAATATTCGCTCCAATCCGCAGCATAGCCGATCTTGCAATCCGGCCCCAACAGGGCGCGAACCTCACGTGTGAGGCTTTGCAATGCCTGAACCGCGACAAAGACGTTGCCTGCGCCGCGAATTTGCGTCAGCCCGCGCATTTCGGAACTGATGCAAAAGGCTGAAACGCCGCCCGCTGCGGCACATAAGGCGGCATAATGCAGAATAAACCGGCGCAGCCCCCATTCCTGAGGCCCAGAATAGCTGACTGCTCCGTCACCTATCGTGAAATCCGCAGCCGTTGCGGTTCCGAAAAACGCTGCAACCTCGTCCGATGCTTGCGCCGTTCCGTCCGGTGATCCGGCCTGACCCGGGGCTTTTGACAGCGTGATCCGCCCGCGCCACGGCAGCTTGGGTTGGCTTTCTGCATCACTATAGGGATCGTCAAGATCATTGCCATCCAACTGATCCATCAGAATAAACGGATAGAACATCACGTTTTTGCCGCGCGCGTTCAACGCGCGGATCGCTTCAACCACCGCAGCATCTGCCGGTGTCCCGCCATAGATCGGACGATTGTCCACTTCCACGATCTGCGCTGCCGTTGCGCGGGTTTGCCCCGCAACGCGCCATGGCATATTCACGCCTTCTACGCCTCGGGTTTCAAACTTGGGTTGCAGCGTGCACTGCCCACAGCGCAGATCATCGCCAAACCACGACACGACCAGCGACACTGCCTTGCAATTTGGCAGATCATCCTCCAGCGCATCCAAGGATGTGACAAAATCGGTCTTGCCCGACGGGCTGTTCGTGTTCGCGCTCCAATGTCTGCCCGGCCCTTTTTGATAATACACAGGTGTTGTCGCCAACGCGTATTCCCCTGTGCCGGGCATCAGGGCCACACCCTTGATCGCATGTACCGGATCAATGTCCGCGTCGGGGGCATTGCGCTGTTCCGGTCGCATCACTTCAAATGAAAACTGCGGAATACGGTTGCCGAATTGCCCCAGCGCCAGATCTTCAAGCACAACATAGGCCGTTCCGCGATAGGCTGGCACAGCGCCGGCACCTTCAACGGCTTCCATCACCGGGTCGGGCAACTGATCTGACGTTCCGCTATAGACACGCATGTTCAGATCATCCGCCGCCACATCCTCTCCATCTGCCCAAATCCGGCCGATGCGCGCAATTTCCCCTTCGCAGATCGCAATGGCCAGACTAACGCTATAGCTGTATTCCGTGGTTTCGGGCTGGCGCGGCGCACCCTTGCCACCGCCGCCACCCTGCGTTGTGCGCGTTTCGCGAAACTGCGACGCCCATATCACTTGCCCGCCCAATCGCATTCGTCCGTAGACCTGTGCAACCGGTTCGCCCTCTCCGGCTTGCGTCAGGCGAAACCTGTCCACGCGCCCGGTTTCTACCCGTTGCGCCCCCTGCCCCAAAAGCCGCTGGTCGATGACCTTGCCCAGTGTCGCCCCCACTGCCCGTCCGATGGCGACAGATGACAATCCGGCAAAACTGCCGCCAACAGACCCGCCAATCGCCGCACCTGCCGCAGAAAGAAGTATCGTCGCCATCAGAATTGCTCCTTCGGAAAATCAAAACGGGCCACGATGCGCCGCTGCCACGGCCTGCTCAGCGGGCTTTCCACCACGCCGTGCCCCGAATAGGCGTGGATAAAACTGGCGGCATGGCCCGTGCGCGCAACAATTCCCAGATGTTTGGCCACCGCGGCGTGACGCATGCGAAACAGAACCACCTCGCCCTGTTGCAGATCACCGTTTGTCTTGGGCACAAAATGGCGGCGTGCCGCCTGCCACAACTGTTCTTCGCCCTGCGGTTCGGACCAATCCATCGAATAATCCGGCACCTGTTCCGGTTCGGCCCCGATCAGATCGCGCCACAGCCCCCGGATTAGCCCCAGGCAATCGCACCCCGCGCCCTTACACGCCGATTGATGCCGGTAGGGTGTCCCGATCCAGGTCCGCGCTATTTCGACAATGTGGTCCCGACGCGCGTTCATCGCAGGCTTCCCCCGGCGTTGCGCCCTGTCGACTTGGGATAGGCCGCCATCCAGTCTTCATTCGGAATGTCGGGAAACCCCTGATAGTTTGCGAAATTATCGAACTTGTTCCGGCATGTTTGCACCCGTTTGTCACACCCGGCCACGCACTTGACGATGTCTCCGCTTGATAACGTCGCGCGCAGCGGTTCCCACAACTCGATCGTGCGCTGCCCGTTGTCGATGTGATCCTTTTTGATGATCCCGCCAAGGCCGGATGCCGCGCCGGTCAGAACGGTCAGTTTGCCACGGGTGAACCAGTCCGGCTCAAAGCCCTCAAATACGGCCCAGCGGAAAACCCGGCCGTCTTCCACAACATCAATCGCCCGTTCGGCAGCATATCCCGGCGTATCCAGATCAAACCTGCACCCCGTATCCCCCAGAACCGCCGTGCACGGTTTCTGATAGACCCGTCCCAACGGCCGGTTCAGTGTTTCGCTTAATCCGCGCAGGTCTGCCTGAAAGGCCCCGCCAGCGCGGCGCAATTCCCCGATTGTCCCGCGAAACTGCAGCCAGCGCTGATCCGGTGCGGCCCAGTTGACCAGCCATGCCCGCACATCGGCCCCGTCAAAGCGACCGTGCAACAATATCCTCTTCACGGATCGCGCTGTCACTCAACGCCCCGAATGCCTCGGTGTTGTCCACCGAAAGACCCGTGCTTTGCTGCAAGGCCACGGCGGACAGTCCGGTATCGGCCTTGAACACCATGCCGTCAAATTCCAGTGGCAGATCGTGGTCTGTAAACCCGAACGTCACACCATCCTTGCGCGTCACAAACCATGCGCGGCACAGTGTTGTGGCCCCGGTCTGCAAATGCGCCCGCAAATCCGCGTTAAACCCCGTCATCACACCCGCACCTCGATCACCGGCACGTTGGGCACATCGCCTGCATTGAAGCTGGCCACACTCGTCTGAATTCTGTCGGTGTCAAACCGCACCGGCACGTCAAATTCGAACCCTGCCGTGATCGCCATCGACACGTCAGGCGGATGGAAAAAACGCACCTGTCCGGTGGCGTCATCCACGCTGTAATCCACGCCGTCGCGCATCTCGTCCTGTTCCACACCGATCCGCACGCGTACCGCTCACCGGTTTTCCAATCGGGCGGGCATAAGCCTGTGCGCCGGATCTATAGGTTTTGATCAACGGGAACACATCCCTGATCCCGTCGCCCACGGCGATGGTCTGGTCAAAATAGGCGGGTTCGGCGGTTGCCTTGCATGATTTGAAATCCGACCAGTCTTTCCAGCGGAACCCGTGCATCTGGCCCTGACGCGCCTCGAAAAACGCAATCAACGTTTCAATGTCATCCAGTGATCGCATGCCCAGCCCCGCATCATAGCGGCGACGTGAATGTGCCCATGGCGTGTTGCGCTCTTCAAAGCCGTTGGCCAGTGTCACAACGTCGGTGCGTCGCTCGGGCCCACCAATCGATCCAAAGCTCAGCGATGCGGGAAACCTTATCTCGTGAAATGCCATTGCGGTTCCTTTCTACGGCTCAGCGATTGCGGTTGCCGCGGCTCAACGCGCGGCTCATCTGCGCGGCAATCTGATCCTTGCTGCGCTGAAAACTCTGGGCATCCGGTGTGCTGATATTCATGACAATGGTCGGCGCGCCCTGCCCGCCGCTGCGCACGCCCAGTTTTCCGTCCGTACCGCGTGCAAGCGGCATAATCGCTTCCGGCCCCGCCTCGCCCATCAGCCCGACGCCACCGCGCATCGGAAAGGTCACCGGGCCCGACACAATGCCGCCACTGGCAAAAGGCATCACACGGCCCTGCGCAAACCCGCGCACCGTTTGCAAATGGCAAAGACACCTTCCACCACGGCCCCGACACCCTGCGCCAGCAACCCGCCAAAATGATTGGTGATTGGTTTTATGGCGGCGGAATAGGTCGTGTTGATCATGGATTTCGCGATTGTATCCAGTGTCTCGCCCAGCTTGGCACCATCAAACACAACCCCGTCAAAGGCGCGCCGCAATCCCTTGCTCAATCCGCGCTCCAGCGTCGCAACGTCTTTGCCGGTTGCAGCAAGGGAGTCGCGCATCCGGCGCAATTCCCCGTCAAAGCCCGACATCAGCGTCGCTGCCGATGCTAGGCTGTCACCAAGACCGTCTGCCGAATCTTCCAGACTTGTAATGTGTTCAATATCACTCACCTATTTGTTCCTTCTGTCTGATCCGGAAACGCCTTCAATAACGCGTCCAGCCTGTTGCGCGTCAGTGGCGCCTCTCCCGGCATCGGGTTCAGCATCATCTGCAATTCGGCTGGCGTCAGCCGCCAGAACACATCAGGCTGCAAACCCAACCGCACCAGCCCTGCACGCATCAGCGCAGGCCAGTTGAACGGTCCGCTTTCGGTCTGCATCACGAATGCTCTGGCGCGATAAAGGCACGTGCCAGCAATTGGGCCGCCACCCGCGCCGCTTCCATCGGGCCGCCTTCGATGTCGGCGCACAACAGATCGCGCGCCTGTCCGCCCCAGCCACCGCCACGCAATCCCGCCACGATCAACGCCAGAACGTCCGCGCTGGAACAGGCCCCGTTTTCAAAGCGTTGCACCATCTGCACCAGCGATCCCTCGCCCAGACCCGATTCCAGTTCGGCCAACGCGCCCAGCGTAAGTTTCAGAACATGGCGCTGCCCGTCCATGACCAGCGCAACCTCTCCCGCCCACGGATTCGCCATCCGATCACAGCGCCGTAAACGTCAGCGCACCGGCACTCGCCAGCGCCATTTCATAGGTCGCTTCGCCATTGTGGCTGCCGGCATATTCAATCGACGTCACCTGAAACGGCCCTTCGATTATGCCGAAATCTGGTATAATGACCTGAAAGTCGGGTGTTTCCCCGTCAAAGAACAACTGGCGCGCCCGTTCATCCGTGCCCGCATCGCGAAACACGCCCGACCCGCTGATCGCGGCCGATCGCACTCCGGCACCTGACAACAACTCGCGCCAGCCCCCTTGGCTTTCAAGGCTGGTCACATCAACGCTCTCGGCATTGAAACTGATCCGCGTTGCCCTCAATCCGGCAATGGTCTGAAACTGACCATCCGTCGTCATGTCCACTTTGACCAAAAGGTCCTTGCCATTCTGCGCACCCATACGTGTCACTCCTGTTCTTGGAAAAATGTAAGACGGTTCAGCTGTCTTCGACCCGGGCAGAAAACCGCAGATCAATCTGGCGCGTACTGCCGGTTCCGATCCGTCGTGCCGTTGCGCGATCAAATCGCAAGGCGACCAGTCGCCCCCGCGACAGCACCAGATCCGCGTCGTTCAGTGCATCACACACCGCTGCGCCCACGATCTTTGCGCGGCTAAACCCTGCCGCATCGGTGACCACGGAAACCGTGAACCGGTGCAGTGCGCCAAACCCGCTTTTGTCAGATCGGTCCAACACCTGTTCCGGCCCCAAGGTCACATAGGTATCGGGCACCGGACCTGATGGAACCACGTCATAAATGCCGCTGCCCACAACACTGGCCAAGGCTGGATCTGCAAACAGTTTCTGGTACACGGCAGCTTGCAGCGCCGCAGAGATTGCATAGGTCAAGACGCCACCTCTTCATCTGCAAAACAGGTCAGAAAGCGCCCTTCCGGATCACGCTCGGCCACCGCCTGGATGTGAAACAGACGGGCACCTTCGCGAAACCGTTGTCCGGGTTGCGGCCGCATCGACGCGCCATAAGGCGCGGCGCGCACCACAATTTTGTATGCCACCAGCGAAACCGGCACTGTCCCGGCACGGCGTTCGCGCCCCGTGCGTGCGGCAATATCGGCCCAAAGCACACCCAGTTCCTGCCAGTGTTCGACATATCCGCCCGCCCCGTCACTGCTGCGCTCAGCAGCCTCCAGCGCCAGCTTGCGCGACAGATGTACAGAATTCATGTCGCGCGCCCCGCTGTCAGCCGCATATTCTTGTAACGTGCGATCAGGCTGGTCACCCCAAAGGGCATGCATCCGTTGCCCAACGTCGTCTCATGGCGGAATTCATAATAATGCGCCGCCAGTAACAGCACCGCCTGCGACAGGTCGGACGGAATGTCCTGCCAGTTCGGCCCGTATCCCGCATCAAAATAGATCACGACCGACCCATCACGCGGTATCATCGGCAGCACAGTCCCGTTCGGGCGCAATCGGGGGCGGTGTGTATCCTGCTCCAGCCGGTATTGGCCCGCGTCTACATCCTCTGCGATGCCGGAACGGTCCACACATGCAATCCGTGTCAGCGACCGAACCGGCGCAACCGGCAAAGCCTGAGCGAACGGGTCGCGCCACGATGCCAACGTCCACGTGAAGGCACGTGTGATCAAAACCTTTCCGGTTCGCGCCTCGACGGCGGCAATGGCGGCCCGCAAAAAGCCGCGCAACACAGGCTCTTGCAGACTGTCCTCGCCAAAGCCGGTACCCAGCCGCAAATGCGCCCGGAACTCGGCCAGTGGCAACGCCGCATCCGGCATTGTGTTTTCCTCGATTAACATCATGACATTTCTCCGAAAATCCGGACCCCCTCCACCATTGGCGGACGCGTGCCGCCCGCTTGTTGCTCGGACGGAGGGGAGCAGCTAGACAACAATTGGGGGTCTTGTGGCACGCGTCCGCCAGGGCCGGTTTCCCGGCCCTACCCGCGCCTCTTTACGAGATCGCGAATTTCAGCAGCTTGATCGCGGCAAAATCGCTTACATCGCCGCCCACACGTTTGGTAGCGTAAAACAAAACATGCGGCTTGGAACTGAACGGATCACGCAAGATGCGCAGATCGGGGCGTTCCGCAACGGTGTAGCCGGATGCAAAATCACCAAAGGCAATCGCCGTTGCCCCGCTTGCGACATCCGGCATATCCTCGGCGATCAGCACGGGATACCCCAGCAAACGCGCCGGTTCTCCCGCCGCCAAACCATCGCTCCACAGGAAACGTCCGTCGTTGTCTTTCAGCTTGCGCACCAGACCGGCTGTCTTCGAATTCATCACAAAAGACGCGTTGCCGCGGTATTGCGCGCCAAGCGCATAGACAAGATCAACCACCGCGTTCACGTTGCCGAAATCGCCGTCTTCACCCGTGGGGACATATCCCAGATTGCCCCAAACCCAGACATCGTTGTCAACGGCCGTATGGGTCAGAAAACCCTTTGGCTTGTCGACCCCGTCGCCGCTGATAAAGGCCGCCGCTTCATCCCGCGAAAACTGCGCAGCAATGCGTTTGGCCAACCAGCCTTCGATGTCAAACGCACTGTCATCCAGCAGGCGCTGGGAGGCGCGCGGCAACGCGCTCAACTCGTGCAGCGGAATCGTGATACGGTCAATGGTCGGCGTGGCCGTTTCCGTCAGCGCGGCCATTTCCGTGGCCCAGCCGGTGCCGACCTCGGAATAATCGACCAGAACGTCATAGGATGTGGCCTCGACATTCACCACCGATGCGATCGACCGGATCGAAGCTGTCGATTTCAGAACCGAATTGATCGTATCGGCTGTTTGCGGGTCCACCAGATATCCGCCATCGGAATTGACGGCCGTCGACATGGATTTCACATCCATTTCCAGCCCGCGCAATCCGTCATCGTCACCGGTGCGCACATAGGCATCAAACGCTTTTTGATGCGGTGCATATTCGGGCGTTGCACCGGCCAATGGGGGACGCGCCGCAGTCAGTGTCTTTCGATCCAGCATAGTCAATCGCTCTTCTGTTTGTTGAAGTTTCGTGTGAATTTCTGTTTGGAAGCTTTTGAAGTCGCTCAAAAAGCCCGCCACTGCCTGCTTCACTTCCCGAACCGGAGACACATCTTCCCCGGTCCGAGCCTTGATCTCGGTCTTGCTCATGGTTTTCATCCTGTCTGGTTTAGTGTTGCAATCGCAGCCCTAGCGCCGCGCCAAATCCTGTCGCGCGCTGTCAAATGTCTCGGCCAACGCGCGCAACATGTCCGCCGTAACCTGATCTGCCTTGGCCGCGACGCGGGCACTGGGCAGCATGGGAAACGTAACAAGCGATACCTCCCACAGATCCAGTTCGCTCAACACCCGTTTGCCAGCCTGTGTCTTGTGTGCCCGTACAGTCCGGTACCCGATCGACAGGCCGTCAATCGCGCCCGCCTCGATCAGAGCACTTGCCTCGCGCCCCTTCTGAACGGTTTCCAGCAACCGCCCTTTGACATACAGGCCCCGTTCATCCTCTCGAACCTCTTCCCAAACCCCGATCGGCGTGGACGGATCGTGCTGCCACAGCATCTTGATCCGCCGCCCCGCTTGTTTTGCGGCCTTCAAGGATGCGGCGTAGGCACCGGATTGCACAATGTCCTGGCCCGTATCGCAGGCACCGAACAGACTTGCGTAGCCTTCAATCACACGCCCGTCCGTCACGTTCAGCGCAGACCCGAAGCGCGCGAATTTCCGTTCCAAACCGGTGTCCTGATCCATCTCGCACCCCTCTTTCATAACTTCGTTCATGCCTGTCCTTTCGGTCATGATGTCACCAGCAGCACTGATTTGAACGCCTGTGCCAGCACAACGGCCACCACGCCATACACCGCCAGCCACAATCGCCGCTCCAGCCGCTCCAGCAGCTCTTCAAATCGATCCAGCCGCTTGTTGATGTTGTCGTAATGCAGTTGCGCAACCCGTTCATGCGCCTCCAGCCGCAGACCCGGCGCGCAATCAAAGCTTTCAAAGCCCCAGCGCTCCTCACCCATCCGCGTCACCACTGCCGATGGCAGGCAACCCCAGCAGCGCGCGCTTTTCCGCGTCGCTCAGAAAGGTGCAACTCCCAACTCTGGCCCATTGCGCGTCCCGCTCTGCGCTTAACGCAGGCACCTGATCCAGATCGGGGCGCAATTCTGCCGTGCTGCCCGAAAACTGCGCCAACCAGTCCGACAGCGTTGCGGCCACGCGTGTCGCCAGCGGCAGGACCGTCAGTCGATAGAACGCGCGATGTGCCTCCTGGTAATTGGCATAGGTCGCATCCCCCTGAATGCCCAGCAGCATCGGCGGCACCCCGAACGCCAAGGCGATCTCGCGCGCTGCGGCTTCCTTGGTTTTCTGGAATTCCATATCCGACGGTGAAAATCCCATCGGCTTCCAATCCAGCCCCCCCTCCAGCAACATGGGGCGGCCTGCATTGCGCGCACCTTGATGCTGGCTTTCCATCTCGCTCAACAATCGTTCATACTGATCGCTGCTCATGGAATCTTGTCCGTCACTGCCGCGATAGACAATCGCCCCCGACGGGCGCGCCGCATTGTCCAACAGGGCCTTGGACCAGCGCGAGGCCGCATTGTGCACATCCAGCGCCATCGCCGCCGCCTGAAGGGGCGAAAACCCGTAATGATCGTCTTGCGGATGAAAGCTTTTGATGTGGCAGATCGGCGAAGGCGATCGCTCTGCGTCAAACCGGTGCTTTCGCCCGCCAACAGCGTATTCATAGGCCACGGGCCATCCATCCGGACCCGGCACAACCGACATCCGGTCGGATCGCAACACATGCAACTCGCGCGGCACACCCGCTTCGTCTGTCACCGCCTCGACATAGCCATTGCCCGACAGCAAAACCTGCGTGAACACCGCCTCCATCAGTTCGGCGCGGCCTTGTGCCGCGTTGGGGCTTTGGATCAGGGTCAACACCGGATGTGTGTCATAGCGGCAGGTGGCATCCTGCAAAATCATCGGCAACGCGGCAGCGGCTTCCGCAATCAGCCGGACCGCCCGGAACCCGACGGGATTGCCCAGAAAACCGCTGCGTGTCAGCGATACGGTGTCACGCGGGCTCCATGCCACGCGCCCGCTGTTGTAATGGGCAACCACTGCGCCCGCAGCGCTTGCCTTCTGTTCTGGCACAGTCTGCGCAGGGCTGCGCCGGAAGAAATCGAATGCCATATGTCAAATGTCCTTTGTCTCACCGGCCTGCCGAATCCGGCTGCCTCTTCGGGTTGGCTTAGGAATACATCGCAAACGCTAAAGACCACGTTGCACCTGCGGGCGCTGCCACCGTGCGCCGGACGACGCTGTGCGCAACAGCGCTAAAGCGTGCGCACACGCGGCCTGCGCCACCGCGCCGCCGGTTCGATGATCAGATCGTGCAGGGCCCACACCAACGCATCCACGCGGTCCGGTGATCCACGCCCGTCAAACCCGCGCGCCGTCATCAGACACATCTGGTCCTCAAGCGCCTCCAGCCCCGCACCCACATGATGAACCCGCCCTTGCTCGTAAAGCGCGGCGACAGGCTCGGCGCGGGCCGCCTTGCCTTTTGTGGCATGAACCCCCTTGAAGGGCACCAGCGGGTCCACCTGCCGGATCACCTCGGCCACCATGTCGCCGCCCTGGTTGATTTCGGCCACCAGCCGGTCGGCGCCAAACCTTTCCATCGCGGCAATCGCGGCCTTGGCCCACTGGGCCGGGCTTGCGGCGGCCACAGTGCAGTCCGCCAGAACATAGGCCCGCCAATCCTGCACCGGCCCTTGCGTGTACGCGCCCGCAACGACGATCCCGCATTCATCCGATGCAGGGCCGGATCGCGCCGCCGGATCAATCGCCACCACAATCCGGTCCAGATCTGGTGCGGCCTTGGCGCGACACCCTTCCAGATCGGCGCTGTTCCACAACGCCCCTTCGGTATCAGCCAGCAATACGCCATCCAGTTCCTGCCGCCCCAAACGCGTTCCGGCATAGCGCGCCCTGACCTCTTGCAGAAAACTCTCGGCCAGATTGGCCCGGTTCGCCTCGGTCGGCGCGTGGGTCCTGACTGTGCTGGGCGCGTTCAGGATCGTCTTTAGCACCGGCACATTGCGCGGCGTTGTCGTCACGCACTGGCGCGGCACCTGCCCCAACCGCAACGCAAATTGCAGCATGTCCCATGTTTCCTCCGCCCGCTTCCACTTGGCCAGTTCGTCCACCCAGGCCGCATCAAATTGCGGCCCGCGCAACCCTTCGGGATCATGCGCCGTATAAATCCGCGCCTCTGCCCCGTTGGGCCAGATCAGCGCCTTCTTCGTGGCGCGCCATTCGGGTCGCCGGTCGGGCGGGGTACAGGCCATGATCCCGCTGTCGCCAAAAATCATGACATCGCGCACCTGTTCGATGGTTTCCCCCACCAGCGCCACGCGCCGGCACGCGCCGTTGTCAAAAGCGGTTGATCCTTCGACCTGCGCGCGCACCCATTCGGCCCCTGCGCGGGTTTTGCCTGCACCGCGCCCGCCCAGAATGACCCAGGTGCGCCAATCGCCTTCGGGCGGCACCTGATGCGGCATCGCCCAGAAGTCGAACAAAAAAGGGAGAGCCAGAAGCTCTCCCTTGGTCAAACTATTCAGAAACGCGTCCCGGACAGCGGGCGGTTCTGAGACGAGCCAGTCGGCACCCGATTTCAAATCGAGCGCGGTCAAGGTCAAGGGCAAGCCCGCCCCGATCCGGCCCTCTGTGTCTGTTTCTAAGCTCTGCAAGTCTGTTCTCCAAAGTTACATAATTGCGCAGCCAACCATCCAAAGCCGCCAGTTTCGTTGCAGCGTCCTTAAGGTTGGCATCCTCCCCGGATCGAATCTGTTGTTTCAGATTTTCGAATTCTGCCGCCAAGTCCGACAATGCGGTTCTGGCCAGGGCCAAAAGCGCATCGTGTCGGGCAATTTCTTCATCCGGGGTGTTGACTGTCATATGGCATCATACCTCTCAGGCGTTATGATCCCCGCACGAGAGACACGAAAAAAGGCCGCCAGATTTTCATCTGCCGACCATTGTTACACATCTTCCAGCTTGCCCTGATTTGCTACACCATACCGTGCGCAAAGTCAAGCCTGATCACCTTAAGACACAACTCTAAGCGTTCGGTATAATTAACAAAACCCTAATTTCTTTTCCATAAACCGGCCAACCTCAAAAGCGGGCTTTGGCTTCTTTTTGCCCCAAATACGGGCCTTTCCTGTCGCCGTGCGCCGCGCTCAGTTGTTGGCCCGCTCGGCTTCGATCTCGCGCCAGCGCGCCACGTTGCGATTGTGCTCATCCAGCGTTTCGGCAAAGGCGTGCCCGCCCGTCCCGTCCGCAACAAAAAACACGTAAGGGGTTGTATCAGGGTCCACTGCGGCCCGCAGGCTTGCCAGCCCCGGGTTGGCAATCGGCGTTGGCGGCAACCCGTCTATCACATAGGTGTTCCACGGCGTATCGCCGCGCAATTCGCTCTGGCGCAAACCACGTCCCAGAACGCCTTTGCCGTTTGTGACACCGTAAATCACCGTCGGATCGGTCTGCAGGCGCATGCCCTGATTCAACCGGTTCACAAAAACGCTGGCCACTTGACGTCGCTCTTCCGCCACGCCGGTTTCCTTTTCGATGATCGACGCAAGGATCAGCATTTCCTCGGGGCTTTCGATCGGAAGATCATCCGACCGGTTCTGCCACACTTCATCAATCCGGGCCGCCTGCACCGCTTGCATCTGGGCCAGTACATCTTCGCGCAGCGTGCCTTTGACCACTTCGTAGCTGTCAGGGGCCAGCATGCCTTCCGCGGGCACCTCGGCAATCTCGCCTTCCAGCACGTCCATGGCCTTCAGGCTTTCCGCCACCTGCCAGCTGGTCACGCCTTCGGCCAAGGCTATGCGATAGCGCGTGTCGCTGTCCGATTTCGTTTCGGTGTAAATCTCCGGCACGGCCTCTTCCGAGGGGTCGAATTCGGCCCGTTCGATAAACCGGTTCGTTGCCGGGTCCAGTTCGCGCACCAGCACATTCAGTTTCGCCACGCCGACACGATACACGATTTCGGTGCCGCAGGTGCTGGCACCGCCACGTGTAATCGCATCCACGATTTCGGCCATAGATGCGTTCGGATCGACCAGAAAACTGCCGGCTTTCAGCGCTTGGGTCTTGTCGGCATAATCCGCGCCCAGCCGGAAAATCGCGCCACTGGTGATGGCTCCCTGGGCTTCCAGATCGCGGCTTACGACATCCATATTGCTGCCGCGATCCACCCGCACACAGATCGACTGGTCTCAACGGGCCTTCTGCCGTATATTGCGATTTACCCCATAAAATCACGCCGCCCAGCAGGAACAGGGCCACCGCCAGAAACGTAATTCCGTTCGAAGCGACGCTGCGCCACATCAGCTTGGTGCTTTGCCGATAACGACCGACGCGTTGGTGCCACCAAATCCAAAGGAATTGGACAGCGCCACGTCGATCTTGCGTTCACGTTTGGCGTTCGGGGCCAGATCAATGGGCGTTTGGGTTGCCGGATTGTCCAGATTGATTGTCGGCGGGGCCACCTGATCGCGGATCGCGAGGATCGAAAAAATCGCCTCGATGGCACCCGCCGCGCCCAGCAAGTGGCCGGTACATGATTTGGTGGATGACATGGTGACTTTCGCGGCCGCATCGCCCATCATCCGCTCGACAGCGCCCAGTTCGATGGTGTCGGCCATGGTGCTGGTGCCGTGAGCGTTGATGTAATCCACATCCGCCGGCTCCAGCCCTGCGTTTTTCAGCGCGGCGCGCATTGACCGCTCTCCACCCTCGCCCGATTCTCGAAGGTGCGGTGATGTGATAGGCATCACCCGACAGGCCATAGCCCAGTATTTCGGCATAAATGCGCGCGCCACGCGCCTTGGCGTGTTCATATTCTTCCAGCACGACAACCCCCGCGCCCTCGCCCATCACAAACCCGTCGCGGTCGGTATCATAGGGGCGGCTGGCGGCCTTGGGATCGTCCGCGCGTTTCGTGCTCAGCGCCTTGCAGGCGTTGAACCCCGCAATGCCGATTTCGCAAATCGCCGCCTCGGCGCCGCCTGCAATCATCACATCCGCGTCGCCATGCTGGATCAAACGGCTGGCATCCCCAATGGCGTGGGCGCCGGTCGAACAGGCCGTCACCACCGAATGGTTCGGCCCTTTAAACCCGTAGCGGATACTGACCTGTCCGGAAATCAGGTTGATCAAAGCGCCGGGGATAAAGAAAGGCGACACGCGCCGCGGCCCGCGTTCCTTGATCAGAACTGCTGTATCGGCGATCGAAGACAGGCCACCGATGCCCGAACCGATCATGACGCCGGTGCGCAACCGGTCTTCTTCGTCCTCGGGCGTCCAGTCTGCATCGCGCACGGCCATTTCCGCAGCTGCGATCCCGAACAGGATAAAATCATCGATTTTCCGCTGCTCTTTTGGCTCCAGCCAGTCGTCGGCATTGAATGTTCCGTCACTGCCATCCCCGCGCGGCACTTCGCAGGCGTAATTTGTCGCCAGATGGCTGGCATCAAAACGCTGGATCGTTCCCGCGCCCGATTGACCGTCCAGCAGACGGCTCCATGTTTCTTCTACGCCAGACGCCAGTGGCGTGACCAGACCCAGCCCCGTAACTACTACTCTGCGCATGGAATGCCCTCTTACACATTTAACGTTCCTGCGCTCTTACCCCGCCCAAGGGCACGGGGGCAAGAGGCGGCACAAAACCCGATGGCAAAGACCGGCGCAAACCACAGTGCAATCCCCCGTTTCCAAAGGGATGTCGCAGACTTACGCCGATGTGTCTTCGGTCCGGCGCTACTTGAACGCGGCAAGCGGTTCGGCCTGCGGCTTTGCAAGTTCAAGCGCCTCTTTCAGGTCTATTGTCTTGTCAAACAACGCCCGTCCGACAATCGCTCCGGATATGCCGGACACGTATTTCAGCCGCGAAATATCATCGACGGAATGCACTGTGCCGCGCGCAATCACAGGAATTCGCGTTTCGCTGGCCAGACCGGCAACAAGCCCCAGTTGCGCTTCTGTCTCCTCGACAACGTCACTGTCGATATCTGTGATAACAATGGCGGCAAAGGGTGTGTTTTCAAACGACTTCAGGAACCCCGACGGCGTGTACGCACTGGCCTGACGCCAGCCATCGGACATCACTTGCCCCTTCCAGACATCCACGGCCAGCACAATCTGGTCCGGATGACGTTTCGCCAATTCCTTGACCGTCCGCGGATCTTGTGTGGCCAGTGACCCGATCACGATCCGCCCCGCGCCCTTTTCGATCCAGCGCTCAACCGAGGCTACGGTGCGGAAACCGCCGCCCAATTGCACGGGAATGCCCGCAGACCGGATAATCTGTTCGATCAGTTCGTTGTTTTCAGTGCGCCCTTCGATTCCGTCAAAATCGGTCAGGTGCATCCATTCTGCCCCCGCGGCGGCAAACCCACGCGCCGTTTCAACGGGGTCCACGTGCCAGATCATCGGCTCTTCGATCCGTCCGCGTTTCAACGACACGCAGCGTCCGTGTTGTAACTCGATTGTCGGATAAATAATCATGACACCATTCCTTCTGATTGGCAGCAAGACGCCCAGAACCAGCGTCCGATCCTGTGCTTATACCCTAACGTAAAGCGGCGTTGCTTTCAATTCGGCACAAACCTGTCCGTTCGCGTCATTTCCCGCCGATTAGCGTTGCGGGGCTTTGTCGCGACGCATCAATTGGACCGGCGATCCATCGAACTCTGCCATGCGCAGGTCCGAATACCCCAGCGCGCCTGCCAGCTTCAGGGATGTTTCGTTTTCAGGGGTCACCATGCACACCAATGGGCCCGGAATAACCCTGTCATACCAATCATGTACCGCCGTGCGTGGCTTCACCACCCAATCCCTTGCCTTGCGCCTCGGATGCAAGAACCCAACCGGTTTCGGGGAAAGGATCAAAATCAGCGCCCAGATCCCGCCCGCCGTTAAAAAATCCGGTTTGACCGATCATTTTGCCGCTGGCCCGTTCCTCGATCGCCCATTGCCCGAATCCGGTCAACTGCCACTGGCCCGCGATGCGCACAAATGCGCGCCAGCTTTGCCCACGGCTGCGCGGTTGCCCGAACACATGTCTTGCCACATCAGGATCGGCCCAAATATCTGCAAACCTTGCGAAATCCTCCATCCGCATGGGGCGCAGCGTCAAACGCGAGGTATTGATAAGAGGAACGGCGCGGATCATGGGGCGGGGTCCGGAAATAACAAAAGGCTCAGTGCCTGTGTTGAAGCGCTTTGGCCTGATCCGCAAGCCAGCGTTTGCCTGAAAAACGCAAAACGGCGCCTTTCCGCAGAAAGACGCCGTTCTGTTTTACATAATCGCTGGCTCAGGAAGCTTCGGTAATGAACTTCACTGCATCGCCAAAGGTCTGAATGGTTTCGGCTGCATCGTCCGGAATCTCAATGCCAAACTCTTCTTCAAACGCCATCACCAATTCCACGGTGTCCAAGCTGTCTGCGCCCAGATCGTCGATGAAAGAAGCGTTTTCCGCAACTTTGTCTTCTTCGACACCAAGGTGTTCTACAACGATTTTTTTAACGCGGTCTGCAACGTCGCTCATATTCAGTCCTCATAATGTTGGGCGCGTTGGCCCGGTGTTGCCCTTACCCGAAAGGGTTGGCTTGGATGATCCCCAGACGGGTCTGGCTCTGGTCCCGAAAACATCGGGGGCCCACAGGGCGCTGCATACGCCCAGTGGAAAAATCTGCGCCGCCTATAGCACACCATGCGCCGATGGCAAACGCTTTCACATCCGCTTAAACGGCGCGGGTGTGATCGCCTACAACATGGCCATACCGCCGTTCACATGCAAGGTCGTTCCTGTGACATACCCGGCTTCGGGGCTGGCCAGATACAATGCGGCTGCAGCAATTTCGTCCGCCTCGCCCATACGCCCGGCGGGGATTTGGCCCAGAATTCCGGCCTTTTGGTCATCGGTCAGCTTGTCGGTCATTGCCGTCGCAATGAAACCGGGCGCAACCGCGTTCACCGTGATCCCGCGGCTTGCCACCTCATAGGCCAGCGACTTGGACATGCCCACCATACCCGCCTTGGACGCGGCATAGTTCGCCTGCCCGGGATTGCCGGTTGCCCCGACAACGGAACTGATGTTGATGATCCGCCCCCAACGCGCTTTCATCATGCCACGCAGCACACCTTTGCACAGCTTGAAGGTCGCCGTCAGGTTCACATCCAGAACCGACTGCCATTCCTCGTCCGACATGCGCATGAAAAGATTGTCGCGTGTGATGCCTGCATTGTTGACCAGAATATCAACACTGCCCATCGCCTCGGCCGCCTGTTTGGGCAATGCGTCCACCGCCGCCATATCGCTTAGGTTGCAGGGCAGCACATGCGCCCGTTCGCCCAGTTGCGCCGCCAGCTCTTCCAGCGGTCCGGTGCGTGTTCCCGACAGGGCCACCGTCGCGCCCGCGCTGTGAAGCGCGGTGGCAATCGCCCCGCCAATACCGCCCGATGCGCCGGTGATCAGTGCATTTTTTCCTGTAATATCAAACATTCGTCATTCCCTGTTCATGTGGCCAATACGGCGGCAACGTCTTCCGGTGTGCCGACGGCTTTGGTTGCAATCTCGCGATCAATCCGGCGGATCATCCCGCTCAAGGCCTTGCCCGCACCGATTTCCCATATCTCGGTGACCCCCTGCTGGCCCATCCACAAGACGCTTTCACGCCAGCGCACCGAACCTGTCACCTGCTGCACCAGAAGCGATGCAATCGCGGCCGGATCACTGACCGCTTCGGCACAGACATTGGCCACCAAAGGCACCGCCGGCGCGGATATCGTCACGGCACCCAGCGCCTCGGCCATCGCATCGGCAGCGGGTTGCATCAGCGCACAATGGAACGGGGCGCTGACAGGCAGCAATACCGCCCGTTTGGCACCGTGCGCCTTGGCGATCTCAACCGCGCGCTCGACCGCCGCCTTGTGGCCCGATACGACCACCTGACCCGGATCGTTGTCATTGGCCGCTTGGCACACCTCGCCCTGCGCGGCCTCGGCTGCGACCGATTTGGCGGCTTCAAAATCAAGGCCCAATAACGCCGCCATGGCCCCGACACCAACCGGAACGGCCTCTTGCATGGCCTTGCCCCTGATCCGCAACAGGCGCGCCGTGTCGGCAACCGAAATCGCGCCCGCCGCAGCCAGTGCCGAATATTCGCCCAGCGAATGCCCCGCAACAAAAGCCGCATTGCCGATCTTGATCCCGTCCGCCTCCAGCGCGCGCATCGCGGCCAGCGATGTCGCCATCAGCGCCGGTTGCGCGTTCTGCGTCAGGGTCAGCGCGTCCTGCTCCCCGTCCCAGATCAGCCCGCTCAGGTTCTCGCCCAAGGCGTCATCGACCTCGTCAAACACGGCCTTGGCCGCCGGATAGGCCTGCGCCAGCGCCTGCCCCATGCCGATACTTTGGGCACCTTGGCCGGGAAACACGAATGCGATTGTCATGGATGGGGTCCTTCTTCTGTCCAGTTGCCTTGGTGTAGACTGCACCGCCAAGTCAGACAAGCCTTGCCCCATGCCGCCGCAGACCCTCTGTGCAGCGCTGCATATTGCCGCCTCGTGCCAACAGCTTACAGTCGGGCCCGATCCAAAAGGGAATCACGCAATGCCACGTTCCAATACCACCCGCAGCTATGGCAGCGTCACCAAATCCTTTCACTGGCTGGTGGCGCTGCTGATCCTCACGGTCATTCCTTTGGGGATCGTCGCCAATGATATGCCCTACGATACGTCCGACCAACTGGCGCAAAAGGCACTTTTGTTTTCGATCCACAAAACACTGGGCGTCACGATCTTTTTTGTCGCTCTGGCGCGCATTTTCTGGGCGATCATCCAACCCAAGCCCGGATTGCTGAATGCCGACAACCGGCTTGAGGCGACACTGGCGGAAACGGCGCACTGGCTGCTTTACGGATCGCTGGTTCTGGTGCCGCTGACCGGCTGGATCGGCCACGCGGCCACAACCGGCTTTGCACCGATCTGGTGGCCTTTCGGTCAATCCCTGCCCTTCGTGCCCAAGGATGACAGCATCGCCCACCTGTTCAGCGGCCTGCATCAGGTTCTGGAACGGGTGCTGATTGTCACTTTGGTCCTGCACATTGCAGGCGCGCTGAAACATCATATCGTCGATCGTGACGCCACATTGCGCCGCATGTTGCCCGGACAGGCCGATCTGCCCACGCCCCCACCGCAGCACAAAAGCGCCCTGCCCCTGATTGCGGCGCTTGCCGTGTGGGCGCTGGCCCTGACGGCAGGGGCGTATACGGGTTTTTTCCACCGCGACGATACAATCATTGACAGCGCGGCGCTGGACGATGTGCCTTCTGAATGGGTGGTGCAAAACGGATCTATCGACATTTCCGTCACCCAGTTCGGCAGCACCGTCACCGGATCGTTCGCCGACTGGACTGCGGCCATTACCTTTGATCCAACCGAACGCGATAACCGCGCCGGTACTGTTGATGTAACCATTGCCATCCCGTCACTGTCCCTCGGCTCCGTCACCGCGCAGGCGCTTGGCCCCGATTTCTTTGACGCGGCGACGTTCCCGACCGCCCAATTCACCGCCGACATTCTGCCTATGCCCGATGATCGCTATGTCGCCCAAGGCACGCTGACCATCAGGGACGCAACCGTTCCAGTGACACTGAACTTCGATCTGTCGATCACAGACGGCGTGGCCGACATGCGTGGCGATCTGATGCTGGACCGGCGTGATTTCGGCATCGGTGACACGATGAGCGATGAAAAATCACTGGGCTTTTCGGTCAAGGTGGATGCGGCCCTGCGTGCCAGTCAACCGGCCCCGTAAAACCAAAAACCCGCCCTGTCGGTTTGACAGGACGGGCCTTTTTTCTGATTGGCAGACGCTTTAATCCAGCTTCATCGCCTCAATCGAAATCTCCAACGCGATCTCGTCCCCGACAAATGGTGCATAAAGCCCAAGGTCAAAATCACTGCGCATCACCGACCCGGTCGCATTGAACCCGATGGCTTTCTTGCCATTGAACGGCGGAAACGGATATTCGTCAACCACACCGGTCAGAACCGTATCCAGCACGACCGGCTTGGTCACACCGTTCAATGTCAGATCGCCGGTGATCAGCGCGGTATCCTCGCCCGTCACCTCGATGCCGGTGGATGTGAATGTGACCAGCGGAAATTCGGCCAGTTTGAAAAAATCACCCGATTTCAGGAAATGATCGTCGCGCGCCTGCCATCCGGTAAACAACCGGTCTGCACCAATCGATACCGAAACGGATGACGCCGCCGGATCGTCCTGATCGAACATCACCTCGCCCTCGAACCCGGAAACAAGGCCATGCGTGGTCGAGAAACCGGCGTGATTATAGGAAAACGCCACTTGGGAATGGCTGGCATCAACGGTGAATTTTTCTGCTTCGGCAAGTGCGGTAGTGGCAGACAGTACCGCTGCCGCCGCGATGAGGGTCAGTTTCATATGATTGAACTCCTGAAATGAAAACGGGTCATACCTCACATAAAAAGGTACGACCCGGTTTTTACAATTCAACAGAACTCAACAGGCTCTGTGATCAGGTGAACACTGGCGCATTATGGCCTGTGTTCGGGATCATTCAGGCACACAAGGTGTCCAACTGGCGGCTGAGAGCGCGGCGCGTATCGTCGTTTTCAATCGGAAAGCTGGCCAATTCGCTGCCATCGGCATCCCACAATGTCACGACATTGCTGGTCACCTTGGCTCCGCCCAGGCTGTCATAGCTGCGGCGCAGGACAGTTTTTGCCTTGTCACCATCCACAATGCGCACTTCGCGGCGGATCGCGTCAAACTGGATTTCGGACTTGTCCGGTGCCGGAAACATCTGCATCAGCGCCAGTCCGGTCAGTGCACAGATCAGCGACATGACCAGTTTCATCAAAAGAACTTCGGCATCCCACATCGCACCCGGTGCGACCCACAGCGCGAAAGCGGCCAGAACGAACCCGGCCCCCAGAACGCGCATGGATGTCCGCATGATGGAAGACCCATCGTCAAACCCACCGGAAATAGCATCCTGAGACGCGTTTGCAGGTCCCTTCTTTGAACCCGAAGACAAAAATTCAGAAGTTGCAGTCATGTTGTTCATCCCTTGTGTACTCGTGAAATTCTAATTTGATTTTGATTGCCCTTACGTTCCCGCAACATCGCGGCAGGAATGGGGCAAGCCCAAGGTCATTGACAGGCAGTTGCACGACGAAGCTGCGGCAGAAACGGGCGAATGTGGCGGGGCCAAACGGTTGTTTTGGCTTTCCAGCCCGCCGGTCCCTTCCTAGTATCGGGTAAGAACCGCGGCCCGAAAGAGGTGTTCCATGTCATCAATGTTTGAACCCGTGACCTTGCCGTTTATGGGCGCACAGAAGGAAACTAGCCTGTCTGATGCAGATGTCGTTGTGTTCGGCGCACCGCATGGCACGCCCTATTCCGACATCGACAATACGCCCTACGCCACCGCACCTGATTGCCTGCGCGCGGCTTTGACAGAAGATTCGCGATGGCTGGACCACTGGGATTATGATCTGGGCGGCCCGCTTTTGAACGATGGCCCCTGTCGTGTGGCCGATGCGGGAAACCTCAGAACATCCTCCCTCGACGGGGCCGGCAACCGCCACCTGATCAACGCCGCAACAACCGAAATTGTGCAGACGGGCGCCGTGCCGGTGATGATCGGGGGGGACGATTCCGTGCCCATTCCGTTCATTGAGGCGCTTGCCCCATTGGGGCCGCTGACCATCATCCAGATCGACGCGCATATTGATTGGCGCGAAGAACGGCGCGGCGAACCGCTGGGGTTTTCCAGCACAATGCGGCGCGCATCCGAAATGGAGCACGTGACAAACATCGTGCAGGTCGGCATGCGCGGTTTGGGGTCGGCACGCCGGGCAGAAGTGGAAACAGCACGCGACTGGGGCGCCAAGATTATCACTGCGCGGGACCTGCACCGCGACGGCATCGAAACAGTCATGCAGCACCTGACACCTGCATCCAACTGCATGATCACGCTTGATTGCGACGGGCTGGATTCCAGCATCATGCCAGCGGTCATGGCCCCGACACCCGGCGGTCTGACCTACTACCAGACCCTTGATCTGATCGCGGCCGTCACCAAAACCTGCAATCTGGTTGCGTTCGACATGATCGAATTCGTGCCCGAACGCGACAGCACCACAACATCCGCGTTCACAGCCGCCAGAATTCTGGCCAATGTCATCGGGTGTCTGGCCCGCCGCTAGGCCCGCTGGCCCCGACCCGCCACACCGTCCCTTGCCCTGTCCGGCAAACCGTGTATATGGGGCATTCCTTTTGCAAAGATTTGAACCGCGCAGTCTCTCGTGGTGGGGCCGCAAAAGGATAACCGCCCCGCCTTTGAAATGCGCCTTGATATAAAAGTAGGAGTGCACATGCCCCTTTACGAGCATGTAATGATTGCGCGTCAGGACCTGTCCAACACGCAAGCCGAAGGCCTTATCGAACATTTTGGCACCGTTCTGTCCGACAACGGCGGAAGTCTCGTGGATCACGAGTATTGGGGCGTCAAAACGATGGCGTACAAGATCAACAAGAACCGCAAAGGCCACTATGCCTTTTTGCGCTCCGACGCACCGGCCCCTGCCGTGCAGGAAATGGAGCGCCTGATGCGTCTTCATGATGACGTGATGCGCGTTCTGACCATCAAGGTCGACGAACATGCAGAACTGCCATCGGTGCAGATGCAGAAACGTGACGAACGTGGTGATCGTGGCGAACGCCGCGAACGCCGTTGATCAACGCTTGAACAAAGGACGCTAAACCATGGCAGCCAAACCATTTTTCCGCCGCCGCAAAGTATGCCCCTTCTCGGGCGACAACGCACCGGCGATCGATTACAAAGACACACGTCTTCTGCAGCGCTACATTTCCGAGCGTGGCAAGATCGTACCATCCCGCATCACCGCAGTGTCGGCCAAAAAGCAGCGTGAACTGGCCCGTGCCATCAAACGCGCCCGCTTTCTCGCCCTGCTGCCCTACGCCGTGAAATAAGGAGTAAGCACAATGCAAGTTATCCTTCTCGAACGCGTGGCCAAACTGGGCCAGATGGGCGAAGTCGTCGACGTGAAATCCGGCTATGCGCGCAACTATCTTTTGCCGCAGGGCAAAGCGTTGTCTGCTTCTGAAGCAAACATTGCCAGCTTTGAGGCCCGCAAGGCCCAGTTGGAAGCGCAGAACCTTGAAACCAAGAAAGAAGCCGACGCCATGGCGGCGAAACTGGATGGACAGCAGTTCATCGTGATTCGCTCTGCTTCGGACGCGGGCGCGCTTTACGGCTCTGTCACCACCCGTGACGCCGCAGATGCCGCCATCGAAAACGGCTTTACCCTTGATCGCAAGCAGGTCGTTCTGACTGGCCCGATCAAGCAGCTTGGCGTGCATGCGGTTTCCATCGTGCTGCACCCTGAAGTGACGGCCGAAATTCACCTGAACGTCGCACGTTCGCCCGAAGAGGCCGAATTGCAGGCGTCCGGCAAGTCCATTCAGGAACTGGCCGCCGAAGAAGAAGCCGCTGCAGAATTCGAAATCGCCGAATTGTTCGACGATATCGGAAGTGCCGCAGCCGAAGACTTCGAACTGGCAGAAGCCACAGGTGTTGCCGCAGACGAACCGGCAGCCGACGAAGACGAAACACCCGCAAGCTGATCCTGATCAGCAACCGGATTCAAATCAACGCCGCGCAGGGCCTCTTGCGCGGCGTTTTTCATTGGCGTCCTTCGGCAATCTCCCGCGCACCGATACTGCGCCATCTTGCCTGACCCTGCGCAGCACGCCACACATCGACATGGTTCCCTTCAAAGGCTTGCCGATGCCCCAGTACACCCGCCGTATGGCCCTGATCCTGATATCCGCCGCTCTGGCCGGATGCGCCAGTTCCAAACCCGATCCCGTATCGCGCGCTGCGCCGCCGCTCTACCCGAACGAAACGCCGCAATTGCGCCAGCTGATCAACCAGTACGCCGATCTTTACGAAGTGCCCCGCCCGCTTGTGCACCGCGTCGTGATCCGTGAAAGCACACACAACCCCGGTGCGCGCAACGGCCCCTATATGGGACTTATGCAAATCCACCCCAACACAGCGCGCGGCATGGGCTATACCGGCCCTGCTGCGGGGCTTCTGGATGCGGAAACCAACCTGACCTACGCCGTCAAATACCTGCGCGGCGCATGGCTGTTGTCAGATGGCAGCTATGACACCGCCGTCAAATGGTATTCGCAAGGCTATTATTACGAAGCCAAACGTCGGGGTATGCTGGTGGAAACCGGCCTTAAATCCTGATCCGCTTTAGATGCCCGCCTGTCGCCAACGGCGAAACCGGCGGGCAACAGCCCTTAAACAGACGTCCGCCGCTCTGCCCGCTGTGGTGCGCCGGACGGATCATCTGCCGCAGCAGAATCTAGTTGTTGCGTTTCTTTGGACACGACATGATCGGACCAAGCCTGCCGGATTAGACGACCCCATTCCTGAAACGGGTAGATCAGGATCAGAACGGGGTTCTTGTCGGCGATACCGCTTTTCAGGGCGCCCATCGGGGCATCGCATTTCCCCGGATTGTAATAGGTGCCGAAAATCACATCATAAATCGGCATCACATTGGCCAGGTTTTTACCATAGGCTTCGGGCACATCGGCGTGGTGCCACCGGTGATACACAGGCGACGCGATCAGATATTTTAACGGCCCGTGTTCAAAATCCAGATCCATATGCACGTATTTGCTGTGCAACGTATGGAAAATAATCACGACCGGAATGGCATAGGGCATCTGCATCCACGTCAGCAGCACGATATAGCTGCACGTCATCAAAAACGCCTCAAGAAAATGGATTCTGTTGGCGGTGAACGCGTTCACGTGGGTATCGGAATGGTGTGCCGCGTGGGTGGGCCAGCCCCATTTGGTGTGCATCAGGCGGTGATTCCAGTAATCAACAAAGTCCTTTGCGGCAACACCGATCAGGCACACGATCCACAACGGCGTATTATCCCAGATGTCCGGATCAAGTGTTGGTATGGACAGCGACTTGTAAGCCGATTGCGCCAAGGCGTTCAGATCATTCAGAAAAAATATTGCCACAAAGATGTTCGCACCGCCGACAAGCAGCGTGGCAATGGTGTTTTCTGCGGCATGACGGCTTAGCTCTGCCGTCTTGCGAAACCCGAAATACAGCACGAACACCGCAATGAACGACAAAACGATCTCTGATTTCCAGGTCGGATTGGCAAGCCAGTCTATCAGTTCCATACGCCCTTACCCTTGGAATAGGCGCATTGCGTGAAACCGCAAAACACCATCATCATTCGGGTGTTAAACCGTCAAAAAGGGGCGGATTTGTGCCGTGTGGCGGGCGAGAATGTGCAGAGATACAAGCCGTTGATCTGCGCCAGACCGGCCAAAGGCGGGTCGAGTTCAACGAAAAAGGGCTGCCCCGCAGGACAGCCCCTTTCCCTGAAACCGGTGATCCGGCTTATTCTTCGTCCAGTGCCTCAACCGCCTTTTGCAGGGCGTCCTTGTTCACTTTCTTGTCTTTCACTTCGGCCAGTTCGAACACGTAATCGACAACCTTGTCTTCGAACAACGGTGCCCGCAGTTGCTGTTGCATCTGCTGGTTTTGCTGCACAAATTCAAAGAACTGGCGTTCCTGTCCGGGATACTGGCGCGCCTGATTCATGATCGCTTGCGTCATTTCCGCGTCGGTCACTTCCACTTCGGCCTTGCGGCCCAACTCGGCCAGCAACAGGCCCAGACGCACGCGGCGTTCGGCCAGTTTGGTGTGTTCGTCCGTGGTTTCGATTTCCGGATGATCGTGGCCTTCCACGTCCGGATTGTCTTCGTGCCACAACTGGTGTGCGATCTGGCCGGCTTCGGCTGTGACCAAAGATGGCGGCAAATCAAACGATACGGCCTTGTCCAACTCGTCCAGCAGCGCGCGTTTCATCACCGCACGGGCAGCTCCGGCATATTCCGCTTCCAGACGCTCGGCAATCTGACCTTTCAAAGCAGCCAGATCTTCGGCTCCGAATTTCTTGGCCAGTTCGTCATCGATCTTGGCCGCTGTCGGTTCTTTCACAGCTTTGATTGTGCAATCAAAAACGGCTTCCTTGCCTGCAAGATGCTCGGCCTGATATTCGGCCGGGAACGACACGGTTACAGATTTTTCTTCACCCGCTTTTACGCCGACCAGTTGCTCTTCAAAGCCCGGAATGAACGAATTTGATCCCAGAACCAGCGGATACTCTTCGGCCGATCCGCCTTCAAACGCGTCGCCGTCGACCTTGCCGACAAAATCCATCACGATCTGGTCGCCGTCCTTGGCCTTGCTGCCTTTCTTGCGATCTTTGAAATCCTGTGCGCTTTCGGCCAGATTTTCCAAGGCTTCGTCAACGGCCTTGTCATCTGCTTTGGCGACCAGCTTTTCCAGTTTGATTTTCTTGAAATCAACTTCGGGGATTTCAGGCAGGGCTTCATAGCTCATGTCGACCAGAACATCGTCACCTTCGTTCCAGTCCTCGTTGGTCATTTTGACCTCGGGCTGAAGGGCCGGACGGTCGCCGCTGGCATCGAAATGCTCTTTCATCGCGCCGTCGATTGCTTCCTGCATCGCCTCGCCCAGCACACGCTGGCCAAACTGCTTTTTCAGCAAGGCCATGGGCACTTTGCCCTTGCGAAAACCCTTCATCTCGACTTCGGGTTGGGCTTCCTTCAGCTTTTCCAGCACCTTCGCGTCAAGCTCTGCACCGGTGACTGTAATGGAATAGGCGCGTTTCAGACCTTCGTTCAGCGTCTCTGTGACCTGCATCAAATGTTCCCCATAGGTTTATGCGCGCGCGGACCGCACGCCATGCAAATTTGGGGCCTTCTATTGGTCCACAACAGCCTGCGCAAGGGGCATTGCACGCTCAGCGGGCTTGTTGCGCAAGATGGCGCAAAAAACCATGGTTCAAACGCGGTTTTTGGCGGCGTTCAAAATTTGAAGCGCGCACCGAACAGAATGGAATCTGCATCCTTGAAGGATGCGCCGACCTGCGAGTAGGCATAGGTGCGGTAGCCCAGATACGCCTCAAGGTTCAGGCGGTCGATTTTTTGCACCGCGCCAAATCCGAAACTTTCCGATGACGATCCGGACACCAGAAAATCGCTACCATCGTAATAATCCACGGAAATGGCCGTAGACCCCGCCGCCAGCCAATTGCCGATATAGCCCAGTTTGGCGTAGCCGTATTTGCCGCCACCATCACGGGAACCGGCGGCCAGCGTGCCATTAAAGCCCGAACTGTGCAGCACACTGACGGACCCAAACGTATCTTCCTGATCAAACGTATCCCCATCGCGATAGGAATAGCCGATGCCCGCTTGCACTTTGTAGTCGCCCAGTGTTTCGCTGTATTTCAACGCGATGTCGGAAAATGCTGCATTCACGTTTGAATTCAGGATTTCTTCCCCATAGGCGACCGACAGGGTAAATCCGGCGAAACTTGGCGTGTCATATCTGATCCGCCCGCGCCGCCCGCCATCCAGATCACTGAACACCGCACCAATCGTGACCGCAGACAGCGCACCGGCGGATGTGCGAAACAGAAACGCCCCCGCCGTGTCCGAGATCGAGGAATATGTGACCAGCGTTGTGCCTGACAGATCGCTTTCGGCAACACCATCGGTCGCCATACTGCCCTGCCCGACGTAAAAGGTGCCGTACATCGGGGTTTTCAGGCTGAAATCCACCTTGCGGATATTGGTGCGATCCCAATCAAATTCATCCACCTTGAACACCTGGCTGACACCGGCCGACCCGCGAAATCCGAATGCGGATTCAAAATTGAACCGGAACGTATTTTCTCCGTATTGCTGTGTGAAATCCAATCCGAAGCGGCTGTTGGAATTGACGTTGTCGACAAGATTGCCGTAGCTGTCCACACCGTCATCAAAGATCAGATAGGCCGGATCAAACTGCCCGTATAGCAACACCGATCCGCCCCCATCCAGATTATAGCGAAACTCGGCCAGCGCGGACCCGGCGGTCGACGCCAGCAATACTGCAATCAGGGCGGGTGTGGTGCGGTTCATCTTTCGATCCTTCATATTTTGGTCGTCATACCGAGCCGTGGCAGTTTTCAATCATCACAACCGGTCAAACTCACCTAGCATACACAAACTGCGCGCCAAAAGCCCCCGATGTCGCAACCCTGAATGGCGGTGTTTGGAATGCGGGGTAAAACACAGTTCGATCTACGTGGGCCCCGCCCTACACGGACCAACAAGGTTGATAACAGCACCAAACTGCCGCACTCTTGTTCAAAGGGCATTCTGCAGGGGGAATGTCGGCAGGGATATGATCCGAATGGACCGCATTGCCATCGTCACAATCGTTCACCAAAGCCCGGTCATCCTGCGCAAGTGGATCACCCACCACAGCACATTGGTCGGACAGCGCAACCTATTCGTGATTGCACACGGCACGTGCCCTGACCATCAGGATTTCAAAGGCGAATACAATTACTTAACGGTGCCCCGTTTGTTTCATCTAGACATCGACGCGCAACGCATGAATGCCGTGTCGGATTTCGTTTCGTTCCTGCAACACTATTACGATGCAGTGCTTTATACCGATGCCGATGAATTGTTGTTGCTTGATCCTTCCTTGGACATTTCGTTTCAGGATCACATCCTGTCAGACACCGAAAAAACGCGCGCCCCGCTTTTCTTCAATATCATCCCCAAACCAGACCAGACCTCATTGGATTGGCAAAAGCCGATCCTGTCCCAGTCTCTCGCGCTCAGTTTCAATCCGAAACTTTGCAACCCATGCGTCTTTTACCAGCGCCCTCATCTATTTGGTCGCCACGCAACCCTTGAGGTGCCGCACCGGATTGATCCGGGATTGTTCATGTTTCACCTGAAATATGTCGATCCCCAACTGGCGGGCCACCACTATGATGCGCTTTCGGATGAAATCAGCACGGCAAAGCGGCGCGCCCCGTCGGAAAAAAACGATCGGAACCTGCGCGGCTGGTCATCCGGGCGCGCACGTATCAACGATTGGATTGAAATGGTGCAATCACGTCCCCTGAGGGACACGGACAATATTGCACATGCCGGCGAAATGCTGGTCTCTCTCAAGTCAATCAATAAGCCGCCAAACAGAAGGTTCCGGTTTTTCGGCACAACGCCGAAAGAAAACTGGCGCATTCCCGACAGCATTACCCACGCCCTTTAACCCAAGCTGCTGAACACGGCATGAACAGTATTGCGTGCAATACCGTTCGCGGGCTGTTGCCTTCACGTCCGAAAACGCTGTGTCCCTAGGGGGTGCCCGAGGTCGAGCGAAAGCTGTTGGCGCGCAAGAGCCTTGATGTCTCGCTTAGTTTGTCCCCAGCTCGAACATTACCAATTTGTAATGTTGCAACAACCAAACCGTGATGCACGCCTGCGTATAGCCCGACCGAACAAGAGCAGGTGGGCAAGCTGGAATGACAATGATCATCGAAGAAAAGACCGGACACGGCCCTCGCCTGTCCGGCAAGAGGTTCGGTGTGACAACTGTGTTCTGCTCTTTCCGGACAGGGTTCATCGCGTTTCTGGTTGTTCTGCTCGCCATTCGTCTGGCGCTGATGGTCTGGCTGCCATTTACTGACACGACCGAGGCCAGATATGCTGAAATGGCCCGCAAAATGGTGGAAACCGGCAACTGGATCACCCCGCAATTTGATTATGGCGTTCCCTTCTGGGGCAAGCCGCCGTTGCACAGTTGGGCGTCGGCCCTTGGCATGAAGCTGTTCGGCGTCGGGCCGGTCGGGGCGCGGGTCTTCATACTGGTCGCGTCCTTGGGCGTTTTCGCGTTGATGTTGGTTTGGGCCAAGGAACAGCGCCGCTCTGCATGTGGCCTTGCGGCGATTTCTGTGTGCGCGTCCTCGCTTCTGTTCTTCGGGGCATCGGCCTTTGTCATGACCGATATGGTCATGGTACTGGGCACGACACTGGCGATGGTCGCTTTTTTTCAGGTTGCAACGTCATCCGGTCATCGCGCCCTCTGGGGCCATCTGTTTTTTGTGGGTCTGGCGATCGGGATGCTGGCCAAGGGCCCGACTGCGGTGGTGATTACCGGCATTCCGGTGTTTTTGTGGGTGGTTGGCGGGCGGCGTTGGCGCGTTTTGCGCGCCGTTCCCTGGGTTACGGGCGGGGCAGTATGGGTTGCCCTGACCGCGCCGTGGTACATCGCCGCCGAACTGCAAACCCCGGGTTTCCTGCACTATTTTCTGGTTGGAGAGCATATAGAACGCTTTCTGGTGCCCGGATGGCAGGGCGATCTTTATGGGTCGGGGCATAAAGAGGCAAAAGGCATGATCTGGCTGTTCGCCATCGGGGCGTTCCTGCCATGGGCCTTGTTTACCCCGGCGTTTCTGACGCGCATCCAGGGGGTGCGCAATGCGGTAAGGGCCCAGTCAAACGGCTGGTACAGCTATCTGCTGTTCTGGTCCCTGTCCCCGCTACTTCTGTTTACGCCTGCGGCGAACATCCTGCCGTCTTATGTGTTACCTGCAATCCCGGCGATGTCCCTGTTGCTGGTGGCGCTGTGGTCAGATGTGTTCGGGTTCAACGGGGTCTGGACGCGCCGCATGGCGGCCCTGTCGATGATCGGGGTCACAGCCACGTTCGCCGCAACAACCCTTGCTGTGCATCTCAATCCCGATCTGTTCCGGTTGCGCAGCATGGCCACGCTGGTGGCAGAGGCCGATGCCGCCAGCCCACGCGCCAATTTGTTTATCTTTCCGGCGCGCAGCTATTCTGCCGAATTCTATTCAAGGGGCCGCGCGATAACATTGTTCACGCCGGCAGAACTGCAGGCGCTGGCCACCACCCCCGCGCAAGACGCCCTGATCGTTCCCGTTGAACAAAGCACGCTGGTGGCCGGAGTGCTGGGCCCCCGTTTCAACAGGCAGGCCAGCACCGCGCGATACACCCTGTTTGTGGAAAAGGTTCAGTGATGCAGCACCAGATCCTGTCACCCGCAGATGCCCGCCGCCTTGTTCCGGCCCGCCCGCGCCTGTCCATTGTCGTGCCCGCATTCAACGAAGAAGGGTCGATTGCGGAAGCGATCAAAGCCATAGATGACACCGCTGCCCGTCTTGTCGACAGTCACGAGATCATACTGGTCGATGACGGCAGCACCGACCGGACGCTGGAAGGCGCGCGCGCGTTATGTGACAGCTATCCGCTCAGAGTGCTGCGCCTGTCGCGCAATTTTGGCAAGGAACAGGCCATCATGGCGGGGCTGTGTGCATCCAACGGTGCACAAGTCGCGACGCTCGATGCCGATATGCAGGAGCCGATCACCGCGCTTGAGGTCATGCTGGCGCATCTGCGCGACGGATACGAAATGGCCTATGCCGTGCGGGCGCACCGGCGCGATGAAGGACGTGCGAAACGGGTTCTGACACGCGCGTTTTACCGTCTGATCAGTTGGGGCAGCGATGTGATCATCCCCACCGATGCACGCGATTTCAGGGTGATGGACCGCAAGGTGGTTGATGCACTCTGCGCCCTGCCCGAGCGTAACCGCTTTATGAAAGGGCTATATGGCTGGGTCGGATTTCGCAGCATCGCGGTCCCCGTCGAATTGCAACCGCGCGCAACCGGCACCAGCAAATTCGGCCTGAAGGGTCTGATGCGACTGGCAACAACGGGGCTGACCTCGTTCACTGACTGGCCCTTGCGGGTCTGGACAGGCATCGGGTTTTCGGTCGCGGCGTTTTCGCTGCTGTACGGGGCATGGATTGCGGCAAAAACTCTGGTCCTTGGCGTTGATGTTCCGGGCTGGTCGACACTCGCCGTCGGGACGTTTTTTCTGGGCGGGGTCCAGCTGATTTCAATCGGTGTTCTGGGGGAATATCTGGGCCGCGTCTTTACCGAGGTCAAAGCCCGGCCCGGTTATCTGGTGGCCGAAGAAATCTCGGCCGAGCAGGCACGCTAGAATGCTGGAACAGGCCAAAAGGTTCGGGCTGGTCGGTCTGTTGGCAACAGCGGTGCATCTGCTGGTTGGCAGCACGCTTATCCTGTGGGGTCTTGCCCCGGAACTGGCCAATCCGGTTGCCTTCTGCGTCGCTTTTTGCGTCAGCTTTGCAGGGCACTACACCTATTCCTTTGCCACCGTTGGCGCATCGTTCTGGCCGTCCGCATTCCGCTTCGCGCTCGCCGCTGTGGCGGGGTTTTCCGTGAACCAGTTTGTCCTTGTCACTCTGGTGTCATCCGGGCGGCTTAACCCGTTGCCAAGTCTTTTTGTGTCCACCTTTTTTGCCACAAGCATCGTGTTTCTGCTGTCGAAGTTCTGGGCGTTCCGGGGCCGCAAATCACGCGTCCAACACTAGGGGTATTCAGGATGAACAGACGACAATTGGCGTTTGGAAATTGCACGATCCCGTGTCTTGCATCGAATGCGGTGTTACAGATGTGGCTGATCGCCTTTTTGTTCAACGCGGCTCTGTTCACGGCGTTTCCCCGCATCGATATCGCAGTCAGTTCAGCGTTTTTCTCCAACCGGTTTTATCTTGTCGACAGCGCCGTGATCGAGGCATTGCGCCGCGCCCTGCTGTGGGTGGCGGCCCTGCCTGCGCTTGTTGCAATCTGCGCCCTTGCGGTTGGGCAGGCAACAGGGCGTTCAATGGGCCTCACCCGCGCGCAGGGGGCTTTCGTTCTACTTGTGCCGTTGCTGGGCACCGGCGTGCTGGTGAACGGGGTTCTGAAACGTTTTTCAGGCCGCGCGCGCCCGGAATATGTTGCGGATTTCGGCGGTACAGCAGATTTCACGCCCGCGCTGCAATGGGCCGATCAGTGTTCCGGCAATTGTTCCTTTGTATCCGCGGAAACATCGGCCCTGACGGCCAGTGTTATCGCGGTGTTTGTGCTGACGGCAGGCCGTTTACAATCCCCCTGGGCGCGGCGCGCGCGCAGTGTTGCGATGATCTGTCTTGCGCTGGTGGCGGGGTTGCGCATCGCTTTGGGGCGGCATTTTCTGTCGGATGTGGTATTTGCCGTTCTGTTTACGCTGGGCTGCGCGATCATGCTGGCGCGCCTGTTTGAATGGCAAAAACGCAAGACACACACAAACGTTCGGATCAATGGGGCCGCGCGGCGGCGCATGAACCCTGCCCTGTTCCGTTAAAGCCCGACCCGAATGGTTGTTCCGCCTGTGGCGTTTTCCACCGTTATGGTTCCGCCATGCATTTCGACAATGGCCTTGGCCAGTGACAGGCCAAGCCCGTTTCCGGCACTTGATCGGCTTTGTTCACTGCGAAAGAACCGGTCAAACACGCGGTTACGATCCCTGGCCGCGATGCCCGGTCCGGTGTCTGAAACAGACACGACAACGTCGCCGTCCACCTGCGACACATCCAAAGTGGTGGTGGTGCCCGCGGGGCAATGCACCAGAGTGTTTTCAACAAGATTGGAAAACAACTGCGTCAGCAGGCTTTTGTCGCCGTTCACCTCGGGGCAATCGGCGCATGTGTTCAATATCAGGGTCTGTCCGTTATCTTCTGCCGCCGGTTCATACACATCCACCACGTTGGCCAGCAATGTGTTGATATCCAGATCGGCAAACCGTTCCTGCCTGTTGCCCGCTTCGATCTGGGCAATGCGCAACAGGGCATTGAAGGTCGCAATGACATCTTCGGTCTGGTGCAGGCAGGCGGCAATATCGGCGGGGTCGACGGTTTGGTCCTGACTGATCTTTTCCAGACGCTGGCGCAAACGTTGCAAGGGCGTGCGCAAATCATGGGCGATATCGTTTGAAATCTGCTCCTGACTTTCCAGCAGCCGTTTGATCTGCTCCAGCGTGGCATTGATGCCTGCGGAAACCCGTGCCAGATCATCCTTGCCTGACCCTTCGATCTTGATCCGCGCGTCCAGATTGCCATCAGACACCAAAGACAGCGTATCCGAAATCGCGTTGATTTTGTGCTCTGTAAACCGGCCAACCCGTGCGCCGGCCCAAAGCCCCAGCCCCAGCAACGCAAGATAGCCCAGAACAAGGGCAACGCTCAGCGCTTCCAGCACCTCGGCGACGATATGGTTGCCTGTCCCTTGGATCAGGGTGAAGGGGCCGATCTGGTCGGACCGCAGCCAATAGCCGTCAATCTCGTCTTCAATCGGAGAGGTCAGTTCGACCTCTTCAACCGGTAAAAACCACGGCCCGTTTTCGGCCAGAAAACCAACAACGTTCCCGACAACAACCTGCCCCCCTTCATCGACAAGCTGATAGATACGCGCCGTTTCAAAATTAACCTCGGACAGCAGCGCAATGCCATCCACCAGCCCTTGCGCCCCTCTTTCGTCATAGACCTGCGCAAGGCTTTGCGCGTCATACTCCATCTGCTCGACCACCCATTCGCGCACCTCGTAATCGGTGAACCAGTAGGCCATCACAAACGCGGCACCCGACAGCACCGCATATAGCAGCGAGAATTGCAGCGACAGCCGCATGGACGTGCGCAGAAAGGGGCGCGGCGGATTGGCAGCTTTAAGCATGCAAACTGTACCCCGCACCGCGCACCGTGTGGATCAATTCACTGTCGAACGGTTTATCGATCTTGTTGCGCAACCGGCTGATATGGGTTTCCACAACATTTGTCTTGGGATCGAAATGAAAATCCCACACCGCCTCAAGCAGCATGGCGCGTGTTACCACCCTGTCCGCATTGCGCATCAGATAGGTCAGCAGCCGAAATTCGCGCGGTTGCACCGGTATATCCTGACCGGCCCGGCGCACCGCATGTTTCAGAAGATCCAGTTCCAGATCACCAACCTGAAGCCGCGTTTCTTCTGCCTGCATCGGCGGGCGGCGTGCCAAAGCGGCCAGACGGGCCGACAATTCGGAAAAGGCAAAGGGTTTGACCAGATAGTCATCCCCACCCGCATCCAGCCCGTCAACGCGGTCATTGATCCCGCCCAAGGCGCTCAGAAACAGAACCGGCGTTTCGATATTTGCGCTGCGGACCGATTTGACCAGCGACAGGCCGTCCAGTCCGGGCAACATCCTGTCCACAACCATCACGTCAAACTGGCCGTCCAGCGCCAGCAGAAAGCCCTGTTTGCCATCGTCGGCCCGTTCAACCATGTGGCCCAGTGCCGATAGACTGGAACATATGTAATCTGCGGTTTCCCGATCATCTTCCACAACCAAAACCCGCATAAATGTGCCTGCCTTTTCCCTGCCAAACCGCGACTTCAACCGTAATGACCGCGGGCCTGTCTGCAGGTTAGTCCGGCCGGCGGTTCATGTCGACGCACGCAACAACGCGATGCACGTAAGATCAACGACTGTCAGGTTGCAGAAGGCCAGCAAAAGCGCATTTTGTTTTTTCAGAAAAGCCCATGGCACCGGGATAAATCCGGTGGCCGCGCGGATAGCCCCATATAGGGTGGTGCGGGTGAAGGGACTCGAACCCCCACGCCAAAGGCGCCAGAACCTAAATCTGGTGCGTCTACCAGTTCCGCCACACCCGCATTGGCGCGGGCATATCAAAGCTTTTGCGCGGATGCGAGAGAAAAAAACGCCAAACCGGTCAGGCTGCGCGCGCGCTCCACAACGCGGCTTCCGCCCGATTGATCAGGGGGCGCGCCGAGGTGAGCGGGGCCGCGTGGTTCAGATCACGATCGGGAAACAGCGCGCGCAATTCGGCGCAGGCACTGTCCTGCAAAGCAAAGAGCGACGCAGGGCCGGGATTGAAGCTTTCGCTGGGCAATCCGTCGGACACCAGAATTTCATGCTGCGCGCATTGCAGGTGAAAATAGGTCGTGGTGTCCACATCCCAGGCGCGGGTGATCGTGGTGCCGTTGATCAGGTGGATGGCCGCCGCCAGAACCTGCGGCGCGCCGAACAGCAATTCCGCCTGCGGCCCCTGCACCAGAATACGGTGCTGCGGCGATACCATCATATCACGCACCGGCATGCCCTGCCCCAGCGCCCCCTTTGCGATCCGCACAGGGCGAAACGCCGGCCGCAACGCCATGCGCAGCGAACTGACCATAACCTGCCCGACCCAGATCAGCGGTTGCGCCCCGTGATCCAGCGTGTGCACAAGATCGCCCACCTTCAGGTCTTCGATCCGCGCCAGCCCTGTCGGCGTCGCGATCTTGGTGCCCGGTGTGAAACAGGGCGGCGCGATACTGCCCGATCCCAAAGGCGGCTGGCCCGAACTGCCCGGCCCTTCGGATGCCGATATCACCTCCAGCGCCACATTGCGCGGCGGGATCACATCGACAAAGGCGATGCCTTCGATCGTGGCATAACTGGGCGAAGAGTTGTTTATGTTGATGCTGATGGCGCGGTATTCGATGCCCGTGTTCGGATCGCGCAACACCATCTGGTATTCCGCCTCTATACCTGTGTTGTTGCCATAGGTGACACCGTCAAAATCCTGCGTGCCCCGCAGCCTTTGATTGCCGTCATTGTCGTCAAAATTCGTGTCCGACCCGCCATCGCGCACTTCGATCTGTTCGAAATTCGATGAGGTCAGCGTGATCGTCAGCCCGACCAGATGCGATCCGTCACCTTGGGTGACGCCATCAAGTTGTCCGCCCCCCGACACGGTGACAGACGCCTCTCCGAGCGCCCAGAAATCATAGTTTGCCATCGGGTAAACCCTGCTCGGCCTGCGAAAATATTATTTTGCGTCACCCTAGGGCGGCTGATTTCCTTTGTCACGTTAACCAATTGTGTCAACTCGGGGGCTGTTGCGCACCCGGCACACCAAAAAAAGGCGCGACATGATCCCATTGATGCCATAAAGTCGTGAAAAAAACCGAGGCAGACATAGCAGGATACGCCCATGAAACCGAATACGGTCGGGCGCGTTGGCGGGCATTCTCCGCAAGCGGGCCAGTTGAACCCTGAGTTGACAGCGACGCAAGGCATTGCGTCGGGATCCATTGTAATGACGCTTGACGGCGAAATGCCCGTCGAATTCCTCAACAGTGGTGACAGGATCGTCACCCGCGACACCGGAATGTCAGTGATCCGCTCGGTCCGCTCTTTCCAGACGACATGCCGCGCAGTCCGCCTGCGGGCCGGATCGCTGGGTCACACCCGGCCGGACCGCGATGTGGTCCTGTCCGCCGACCAGCACGTGCTGATCCGCGACTGGCGGGCCGAAGCGTTGTTTGGTGGCAAACGGGCCATGGTTCCGGCCAGCCGCCTGATCGACGGAGAATTCGTGACCGATCTGGGCGAGATTGACATGCTTCTCTACCAGATCGAATTTGACTCACCACATGTGATTTATGTCGACGGTTTGGAACTTTACAGCACGCAACCCGCCGTCCTGTCCGACACCGCGATACTTCGTGCATCGAACGGTCTGGCAAACGCCAAACAGGCCTAAATCCCCAAATCGCGCAGGACCGCCGGTAACTCTTCGGGAATATCCTCGGCGATCAATCCCGCGCCAAACCGGCGCGCGCATTCCACATGCAGCCACGCCGCCATTTGCGCGGCCTGCAGCGGTTCAAACCCGCGCGCCAGCAATCCGGTAATGAACCCTGCCAGAACATCGCCCGATCCCGCCGTGGCCAGCCACGGGGCCGCGCGTGCACCGGATGCAGCGTGGATAACGCAGCGCCCGTCGGGGGCAGCTATGACTGTATCGGGCCCCTTGAACAGAACAACACAGCCGGCACGCTGTGCCGCCGCGCGGGTCGCGTCTACCTTGGAATAGGCAGGGCCCGTGCGCGCAGGGGCCGCCAGTTGATCGGCAATATCGGGAAACAGCCGGGCAAATTCACCTGCGTGCGGCGTCAGAACGCAGCGTGCATGCACCTGCGCCATAACCTCTGGCTGTCGCGCCATTATTGTCAGGGCATCGGCATCCAAAACAAGTGCGGGCTTATGCTCTTCCTCAAGCGCGGCTGTCACTAAGGCCGCCCCGTGCGCATCCACACCCAAGCCCGGACCGACACAGACCGCAGTGATCCTCTTATCCTTCAGCACCTCGCGCAACTCTGCGTCATCGGCCACCGCCCGCATCATCAGTGCAGTGATCTGGCTGGCCACTTCCGCCTGTGCGGCGGGCGGAACCCCCAACGTGACAAGCCCCGCCCCGATGCGCAGCGCGCCACGGGCCGCCAGTCGCGCCGCGCCGGTCTTGCCCGCCCCGCCGGTCAGAATGAACGCATGTCCGAAATCGTATTTGTGCGGCTGTGCCGGTCCTGTTTCCGTCTTGTCCAGATCACGCCACATCGCGCGCCCGCCGACCTGATACGGCGCAAGAAAAACAAACTCGCGGGCCCGCCGTGCGGGATCGGCAAATCCGGGCAAGGCATGGGCCAGATCGGGGCTTATACCGATATCCTTGACCACCACCTGCCCCGATGCCACGGCCCCTTCCGCCAGATAATGTCCGCGCTTGGGCGCATGAAATGTCACCGTAAGCGCCGCGCGGCGAAAACCGCTTTTGCGCCCGCCATCTGCCAGAAACCGCCCGCTGTCCAGATCAAGCCCGGATACGCAATCGATCGCGACGACATGCGTGTGGCACACCGCGTCCAAGGCCCGCAGTGGCGCGCTGTCGGCAACAGGGCGGGTCAACCCGGTGCCAAACAGGGCATCCACATAAAGATCCGGCTCACCAGTCTTCGCCCTCTCAGGTGGAAAATGCGCGGCATCAAAGGGTTCGATTGTCCCCAGTTCCAACCATCGTTCACAATTGATCCGCGCGCTGTCAGGCAACGTCTCGACAGCGCCCAACAAGAACACCTGCACCTGTGCGCCTGCAGTCTTCAACAATCGCGCGACAACAAACCCGTCGCCGCCGTTATTGCCGGGTCCGCACAGCACAACCGCCTTAAAAGCCGCTTCATCTTTTCCCAAATACTTCGGGGAGCGCGAGGGGCTGGCCCCTCGCCCCGCCGCCGCAGGCCATGCCTCGCAAATGGCGTCAAACACGCCGCGTCCGGCACGCTCCATCAATTCAAGTCCGCTCACATCGCCGCCCTGCATGGCGGCGTGTTCGATCTCGCGCATCTGTGCTGCTGTCAGAAGTTCGCTCACCCTGCCGGACCCCGCGATTTATTTGTGCTGAATTTTTGTGCATGTCGCACATCATTTGGGCGCATCGTGTCATTTTCCGTTCAGAATCCGGTACCAACACCCTAACCGATTGCCGCGCCAAAACAGAAGTGGTCTGACGCCGCTTAACGCATCTGCGAGGAGACAGTGATGAAAAAAATAGAAGCCATCATCAAACCGTTCAAATTGGACGAAGTGAAAGAAGCTCTGCAAGATGTCGGTGTGCAGGGATTGTCGGTGATCGAGGTCAAGGGCTTTGGCCGTCAGAAAGGTCATACCGAACTCTATCGCGGGGCCGAATATGTGGTCGATTTCCTGCCCAAGGTGAAGATCGAGGTTGTGCTGGACGATGATCAGGTCGATTCCGCAATCGAGGCCATCGTGGATGCCGCCAAGACCGACAAGATCGGCGATGGCAAAATCTTTGTCTCTCCTGTCGAACAAACAATCCGCATCCGCACCGGTGAATCCGGTTCGGACGCGCTGTAATCGCTTAACTCACACATTCCAAAAAAGAGGACCCTTCGGAAATGAGCAAAAATAAAGTTCTCGATATGATCAAGGACGACGATGTCGACTATGTCGATATCCGGTTCACTGATCCGCGCGGTAAACTGCAGCACGTGACCATCGTGGCCGATCTGGTTGACGAAGACTTCATCGAAGAAGGGTTCATGTTCGACGGCTCGTCCATCGCCGGCTGGAAATCCATCGAAGCCTCCGACATGAAGCTGATGCTGGACACCGAAAGCGCCTATATCGATCCGTTCTATGCCGAAAAAACTCTCTGCGTGCATTGTTCGGTGGTCGAACCCGACACCGGCGAAGCGTACGAGCGTGACCCGCGCGGCACCGCGCAAAAAGCCGAGGCCTATCTGAAAGCCTCCGGTATTGGCGATGTCGCCTATATGGGCCCCGAAGCCGAATTTTTCCTGTTCGATGACGTGCGGTTTTCCAATTCGATCAACAAGGTCTCCTACGAAGTTGATGCCACGGATGCATCCTGGAACACCGATACAGAATATGAAATGGGCAACATGGGCCACCGCCCCGGCGTCAAAGGCGGCTATTTCCCGGTCAACCCGACAGACGAGGCACAGGATCTGCGCAGCGAAATGCTGAGCACGATGAAACGCCTTGGTATGAAGGTCGACAAGCACCACCACGAAGTCGCCTCGTGCCAGCACGAACTGGGCCTGATTTTCGACAGCCTGACCAAACAGGCCGACGAATTGCAGAAATACAAATACGTGATCCACAACGTGGCCCACGCCTATGGCAAAACCGCCACCTTCATGCCCAAACCCATCGCGGGTGACAACGGCACCGGCATGCACGTGAACATGTCGATCTGGAAAGACGGCAAACCGTTGTTCGCAGGCGACAAATATGCCGACCTGAGCCAGGAAGCGCTGTATTATATCGGCGGCATCCTGAAACACGCCAAATCGCTGAACGCGTTCACCAACCCGGCAACCAACAGCTACAAGCGCCTGATCCCGGGTTTCGAAGCGCCGGTGCTGCGCGCCTATTCGGCCCGCAACCGCTCGGGCTGTGTGCGTATTCCGTGGACAGAAAGCCCCAAGGCAAAACGCGTCGAAGCGCGCTTCCCCGATCCGGCAGCAAACCCCTATCTGGCGTTCGCGGCATTGCTGATGGCCGGCCTTGACGGCATCAAGAACAAGATCGATCCGGGCGAAGCCATGGACAAGAACCTGTATGATCTGCCTGCCGAAGAACTGGCCGGTATTCCCACAGTGTGCGGGTCCTTGCGCGAAGCCATGGAAGAGTTGCAGGCCGATCACGATTATCTGCTGGCCGGTGACGTGTTCACCAAAGACCAGATCGACGGATATATCGACCTCAAGATGGAAGAGATCGAGCTTTACGAACACACACCGCACCCGGTTGAATTCGGTATGTATTACAGCTGCTGATGATCCGGCTTCGGCCATGACATGAATGTAACGGGCGCTCGGAAACGGGCGCCCGTTTGCTTTGTGCCCGATTACGATAGACGCCGCGCCCCTGTACGCTATGGTTCAAACCGAACCTGACGTTTTCAAAAGGATATATTCATGCGCCTCTTCGCCCTGCCCCTGCTGGCCTTTCTGTTTGCGCTTCCGGCCAATGCCCAAACGCTGGAACGGATCAAGGAAACAAGCCAGTTGAACATCGGTTATCGGGCTGACGCGGCACCACTGTCCTTTGCCCAGGAAAATGGGCAACCGGCGGGTTACAGTCCGCTTGTCTGTGTCGGGGTTGCGCAATCCATCGCGAAATCACTGCAATTGCCCGATCTCAAGGTCAGCTTTATTCCGATCGACACGGATGACCGGTTTGAAAAGGTCGCCAGCGGCGATATCGATATGCTGTGCGGTGCCGCGACCATCACGTTGGAACGTCGCAAGATCGTTGATTTTTCCGTGCCGATCTACGTGGATGGCACATCGGTGTTGCTGCCCAAGACCATGGGATCGAATTTCGAGGATCTTGCGGGCAAAAAGATCGGTGTGCGCAGCAACACCACGACCCTGACGGTGCTGGAAGCCTCGCTGAAACAGGCGGGCATCGACGCCGAGGTGGTCACGTTTGTGGATCACAACGCCGGATTTGATGCCATCAAAGCCGCTGAGATCGACGCCTATTTCGCGGATCAGTCGATCCTGATGTACCAGTTCTTTACCGAAAACATGGGCGATCAGTTCCAGCAACCCAGCCCGATCCTGACCCTTGAAAAACAGGGGCTGGCCCTGCCCCGTGGCGATGCCGATTTTCGCCTTGCGGTCGACACGGCGCTGTCTGAAATGTTCGGGAACGGTTCCATGGAACAATTATTCAAAGAGGCCTTTCCCGGCGTAAAGCCCGGTCAGGCGGTGCAGGCCATGTTTCTGATGTCACCCACGCTGCCCTGATCGGGCATTCTATACCGCTCTGCGCCACTTTCCTGTTTGTTTGATCGCCTTTGCGGGTTAGCTTTGCCTATCTGAAGTGTCCAAGTGAGGTTTCCATGCGTCGTTTTGTTCAGGCTTTGGCTGTAAGCGCCTTGTCCGTCCTGCCCGTATCCGGGCTGGCCGCCCAGTGCGGCAACACCGGCGCAGGGTTTGATGCGTGGAAATCCGATTTCGCATCCGAGGCGCGCAAGGCCGGGGTGAAAAAGGCAGGGCTTCAGGCATTGGCCGCCAGCACCTACGCCACGCGCACCATTGCGGCGGATCGCAACCAGAAATCGTTCAAGTATTCGCTTGAAAAGTTCATGCAGGTGCGCGGGGCCGATACCATCGTGGCCCAAGGGCGCAAGCGTAAGGCGCGCGATCCCAACTATTATGCCATTCTGGAACGCCAGTATGGCGTGCCTGCCGGGGTTTTGATTGCCATTCACGGCATGGAAACCGCTTTTGGCAGCTTTATGGGCGACAGCCCTGTCGTGTCTGCCATTGTCACCCTGACCTATGATTGCCGGCGGTCCGATTTCTTCAAACCCCATGCGATCGGGGCGCTGATACTGGTGGATCAGGGCGCAATCACCCCCGCAACCAAGGGCGCGAAACACGGTGAACTGGGCCACACCCAATTTCTGCCCGGCAATGCGCTGACCTACGGCGTGGATGCCACTGGCGACGGGCGGGTGGATTTTTACAACCAGACCGATGCGTTGGCCTCGACCGCGAATTTCCTGCGCCAAAAGGGGTGGAAACCCGGCAAGGGCTACCAACAGGGGCAACCCAATTTCGCGGTGATCAAGCAATGGAACGCCGCCACCGTCTACCAGCAGGCGATTGCCATCATGGCCGCACGGATCGACGGCTAGCTCCCAAGTCACGCGGCAATTCCCTGATGACGTCCGGTTTTATCCATTCCGGAAACTGCATTTATTTTGCCAAATGACACAGTTTTTCCGCAATTCCCATTCATACACCCAGAAGATGAGTAATCGTGAGGGGACGCACGAATGCGGGATTTTGCAATTTATCACGGCGGGCTCGGGCTTGCGTCGACGTCACGCGTGCGTCTGCAAAAAGTCGCCAAAACTGTTTGCTTTTCGCTGGAAAAGCAAGGGTACACTGTGGATATGTCGGCCGATCTGATCGCACATAAGGTGCATCTGTCCTCGAACGCGTGTTCTATCGAACTGCATGTTATGCCCGCCAAGGCCGCTCAGTTGGAAAGTGACGCGGCACAGGCACAAGCCGCGTTTGACATCGGCAGCCGGATCGAAATCAAGCTGTCGGAATGCGTGGCCGGTGATCCTGAATCTCTGCTGGCCTACCTGATGATTGACCTTGTGCGCACGCACAATCCGGCCGTTGTCGAATGGCTGGATCAATCCACGTTGTTGCCTTCGGATGAATTCCTGTCCTGCTTTGAAATGTGTCCGGAAACGCGCGTCGTTACGCCGAAACGCCCGATCCTGACCAAACCTGCGCGCCGCTTTGCCACGGTTCGGGCGGCGGCCAGATCGGCCAAAACTACGGGGGCAAACATGCAGACGCATTTTGTCCCTCTGACATCGGGGTTGGACTGGTCGTCGGCGCAAGTCGCATTGGCCCACGCCTATCGCATTCCTGTGAACGAGGATGCGCAACCGGCCACGCAAAGCGACAGGCCTTCTGATCCGTTGCGTCTGGCGACATGGGCCATGTCCGGTGTCGTTGCCTGTATCGCGTTACCGGTGGCCCTCAGCCTGTTTATCATAAACCTGCTGCGCGGCGAAGATTTCCGCCTGAACACGCAGGCCTTGTCTGTCACTGGCCTGCTGGTGGCGCTGCACGTTAACGGCGCACTGGCCGAGGTCGTTGCCCTTTTGCCGGTCTGACGCTGCAATACCCGCGTCTTGCCGCGCCAACGCATGAACGCAATCGCGCAAATTTCCTGCCACAATTTATGGTTATCGTTGGGTTAACTGTAAATGTACTAGGCACGATTCAATGGCTCAGATTTCATCCAGAACAGGTCCGGAAATGGCCGCCCTTTCACCCGCTGGTGCGCGCGCGCGCAAGGCCCGACAGTCCTTGGCAGAAGAAAGCACGGCATTGCGAGACGCGTTTTTGGGGCGTACCGAAGAAGCGGATAACACTGCCGCTGGCAAACAAGGCAAAAATGACAAAGGTCCGTCTGCGTTTGCCCGCATCGCCGGGCAAATGAAAGGTCAGTCAAAACCGCAAGAAGTGGAAAAATCGGAACCATCGCCTTGGGACAACCGCCTGAAACTGGGCAAGCTTGTCTTTGCGGGAATGATGATTGTCTACATCGTGGTTCAGGTTCCCCAGATCAAAGACGGGCTGACAGAAATTGCCGCGCTTCATGCCGGAACCGGGCAGACGAACTGACTAAGCTTGGGGCTGTACTGCGCAGTCTTTGATTGATCCGTTTGATTTCATCCTGTCACCATCGCGTGACACGGCCTGCCCGCATCTTGAAGCCCCCCGGTCAAAGCGCCACCCTTAGGCACACCCGATAAGGAGAGCGTGATGCCCACGGAACGGATTTCTTTTGCCGGACACGACCAGTCGGAATTGGCTGCACGGCTTGATTTGCCCGAAGGTCCGGTTCTGGCGACGGCGCTGTTTGCCCATTGTTTCACCTGTTCCAAGGATATTCCCGCCGCGCGCCGGATTGCGGGCCGTCTTGCCGCGATGGGCATTGCCGTGCTGCGCTTTGATTTTACCGGACTGGGGCATTCGGGCGGGGAATTTGCCAATACATCCTTCACGTCGAATGTCGATGATCTGGTGGCCGCGTGCCGGTATCTGGACGGGCGCGATCTGGCGCCATCGCTGCTGATCGGCCATTCGCTGGGCGGGGCTGCGGTGCTCAAGGCGCGCGCACAAATTCCATCGATCAAGGCGGTGGTCACCTTGGGTGCGCCGTTTGACCCCAGCCATGTCACCCATAATTTTGCCGACGCCCTGCCCGAGATTGAGCGCACCGGTGCAGCAGATGTGACGCTGGGCGGTCGCCCGTTTCGCATCGGCAAGGCGTTTGTCGATGATGTTTCCCAAAGCGAACTGGCCCCCGCAATTATGGCCCTGAACGCCGCACTGCTGGTGATGCACGCGCCGCTGGACGATACCGTTGGCATCGACAACGCCAGCGAAATATTCCGCGCGGCCAAACACCCCAAAAGCTTTGTCACGCTGGACCGCGCCGACCATCTGATTTCGCGCGCCGAAGATGCCGAATACGCCGCCGACGTGATCGCGGCATGGACAACACGCTATCTGGACCTGACGCCGCCCGCCCCGCCACCGGGTGCGCCCGAAGGTATTGTGCGCGTGTCCGAGGCCGACCCGAACGGGTTCCTGCAGGATGTGAACGCGGGCCCGAACCACCATGCGCTGGCGGACGAACCGCTGGCCTATGGCGGCACCAATATGGGCATGTCGCCTTACGGGTTTCTGGCCGCCGGTCTGGGGGCGTGTACCTCCATGACCATCCGCATGTACGCGCGGCGCAAGGACTGGCCGCTGGAACATATCTGGGTGGATGTGACCCACAACAAGGTTCACGCGCAGGATGCGGGCACCACAGGCGGCGACAAGATCGACAGTTTCAAACGGGTGATCCACCTGTGCGGTGATCTGACATCAGACCAACGCGCAAAGCTGCTGGAAATCGCCGATAAATGCCCGGTCCACCGCACGCTGGAACGCACGTCGCATATCGAAACGGAACTGGCCGATATGACTTAACGCAACCGTCCGCCGCCTGCGGGGCGGTGAATGGGCGGGCGCGCCGCGGGGGGGCGATGCACCGGCGGGCGCGAAAATCCGGGGTCGACGGGGCGATCGGGGCGCACCGGCCTGTCAGGTCGATCGGGTCGATCAGGTGGCCTGTGACCGCCATAGTAATAATCGTTCCACAACATGGAATTGTAATAGGACGCGCCGTAATAGACCGAACCGCCGGTGCTGACCGATGCCGGATCACAGGCTGATACCGTGACAACAGCCGCGCCAAGGCCCAAGGACAAAACAAGCTTTCGTGCCGAATACCGCATTGCATCGTCCCCTTATCTGATGGCTTTGAATGACGTGAACATATCGTTGATCACATCGGCCGAAGCCGGATCGGCCCCCGCTTCAAACACAACGACGGCCACAGCGACCCGCCCGTTGGGCAGATCAATCGTCACGGCAGTGAAGTCTATTGTTTTACGATCCCGTTTGCCGCGCCCCGCGACGGTACGTGCGGGATACCCCGCAATGCGGCGGTTGGTGCGTGTGCTGATTTCGGTGTCCTGCACCAGAAAAGGGCCGATATCGCGCAGGTATTCGTCGGCCTGGTCCAGCGTGGATACGCCACGCGGCGACACCAGCCCGACCCAGACGCCATCCCCCGCAACAGGTGACAGGCCGATCACGCGGCCCACGGCGCGCGGTTCGCCGGTTTCGGGGTCTTCGATCACGCGGGGGCCACCGGTGCGCACCGACCAGAAATCTGGCACCTCTATCTGGAACAGCGCGCGCGCATCGTCCTGATAGGTCAGCGGCGCGCCCGCATGGGCCATGGACGCCGCACATATCGCAATAGCTGTGGCGGCGAACTGTCTGTAAAGGGGCGATAATAATCGTTTCATATCGGCGGGGCCTTCCTGTGCTTTGGGCCTATTCAGCGTGACCTGCGCGCGCTTGTCCAGATCAAAGTGGCGTATTGCGACAGGCTGTCCGCCAAACAAAAAGGCCCGAACGCGGGGTCCGGGCCTTTTGAATTCGGTTTTGATCGGGATCAGCCGCGCGCGTTACCGACCATTTTCCAGATCGCGGGCAGCAACAGGGCCGCCAACGCCAATTTCAGAACATCGCCGATCAGGAACGGGGTCAGGCCCCATGCCAGAATGGGTTTGTCCCAGCCATACAATGTGCCCAGCCAGATCAGGCCCGGCACATAGATCAGCACGTTGCCGATCAGCATCGCCAGCGCCATCCACTTGAACGACCGGTCCCAGCCGCGCTGCGCCAGCGCGCCCAGTGCCAGCGTCGCCAGCACATAGCCCACCAGATAGCCGCCGGTGCCGCCCATCATATAGGTCAGGCCGAATTTTTCAGCCGATGATCCGGCAAAGATATCAAAGCCCAACGCGCCGATGATCATGTATCCAAGGATCGTGGCCAGACCCAGACGTGCGCCATAGGCCGCGCCGATGGTCAGCACGGCAAAGGTGCCCATCGTGACCGGTACAGGCCACATCGGAATTTTGATCTTGGCTGCTACGGCCAGCAGGGCAATGCCCAGAACAACCAGCGCCGCCTGTTTCAGGCGCAGCGCGGTGCCGCTTTGCGGGCCAAGGATATCGGCCAGTACGTTTCGTGTCACTGTCGCTTGCATGGATCGTTGTCTCCTGTCCATTTCGCATGGGTTTGTGCATAAATGCCCGACCTGACGTTTCTGCGCAAGCAAAGATGCGTCAGACCCGCCCTAGACCCGTCTGTAGGTGCTGGTCATCCGGTAGGCTTTGCGCGGGCCGTTGACCTGCCATTCAACTTCGAAACTGGGCCAGTGCGAAAAATCATAGCGCCCGTCATACTGGTCCGGATCGCACCAGTGCGACACGGGACCGCCGCGTGGCGGCACGTGGTGAAACACCCGCCCGTCCTCGAAATATACGGTCAGGTCCGGCCCCCAGACATAACGGCGTTCGCCCTGGATCGGGGCCAGCCCCTGCACGGTCAGCATCCCCGCCTCAAGATAGGCCAGACCGTCGCCTTGCGGGGTCCAGTGTGCCTCGCCCTCGAAAAAAGCGGGCGGGCCGTCTTCATGTACGATGTCGCGCGTCAGCGACCAGTGGCCTTCGAAATCGGCCAGTTTACGGGCGGGGGGAACGGGGTGTTGCGCGTTCATTCTGTGTAGACAGCCTCGGTCATATCGTTATTCGGCCCGACAAAACGTAACTTTTCGCCCGACCGGTCCATTTTGTAACAGGTCCATAGATCATTAGAGGGCCACTGGCTGCAATATTGATCGTCTTCAATGCGCCAGTTTCCCCAACTGTCGGCACCTGCAGTGTATAATGTCTTGCCCGAGGCGCGAAAATCCTGCCATGCGGTTTGGTATTGCAGGGTGCGCCCCGTCAGCGCCACGCGAATCTCGTCACCCGTCATCGGGGTCCATGTCTCGTCTGCGCTTGCGGTAAGCGGGCAGATCAACAGCACGATCAGGGCAAAGCGTCTCACTTGCGACTCTCCTGTCTTGTGGTGCGTCGCGGCTAAGTCTAAGACCGCGCCTATCTGCTGAACAGTCACAAAAAGGTGCGCCACCCATGATCCCCCGCTATTCCCGTCCCGATATGGTTGCCATCTGGTCACCCGCCACCAAATTCCGCATCTGGTACGAGATCGAAGCCCATGCCTGTGACGCCATGGCTGATCTGGGGGTAATCCCGCGCGCCAATGCCGATGCCGTCTGGAAGGCCAAGGACGTGGAATTCGATGTGGCCCGCATTGACGAAATCGAGGCCGTGACCAAACACGATGTCATCGCCTTCCTGACCCATCTGGCCGAGCATGTGGGCAGTGACGAGGCACGCTTTGTGCATCAGGGCATGACCAGTTCGGATGTGCTGGACACCTGTTTCAACGTGCAGCTGGTGCGCGCCGCCGACATTCTGATTGCTGATATGCAAGGGTTGCTGGCCGCGCTGAAACGCCGCGCGCTGGAACACAAGGATACAGTGCGCATCGGGCGCAGCCATGGCATCCATGCCGAACCCACCACGATGGGCCTGACATTCGCGCGGTTCTACGCTGAAATGGATCGCAATCTGGCCCGTTTGCACACGGCGCGGGCCGAAATCGCCACCGGCGCGATTTCCGGTGCGGTGGGTACGTTTGCCAACATCGATCCGGCCGTGGAAGAACATGTGTGCGAAAAGCTGGGCCTGCAACCCGAACCGATCAGCACACAGGTGATCCCGCGCGACCGGCACGCGGCGTTCTTTGCCGCGCTTGGCGTGGTCGGCAGTTCGATTGAAAACATCGCAACAGAAATCCGCCATATGCAGCGCACCGAAGTGCTGGAGGCCGAGGAATTTTTCAGCGCGGGCCAGAAAGGCAGCAGCGCGATGCCCCACAAACGCAACCCTGTGCTGACCGAAAACCTGACCGGTCTGGCGCGTCTGGTGCGCATGGCCGTGGTGCCCGCGATGGAAAACGTCGCCCTGTGGCACGAGCGCGATATTTCCCATTCCTCCGTCGAACGCAATATCGGCCCCGACACCACGATCACGCTGGATTTCGCGCTGGCACGGCTGACGATGGTGATCGACAAACTGGTGATCTATCCCGACAACATGCTGGCCAATATGAACAAATTCCGCGGTCTGGTGATGAGCCAGCGTGTCTTGCTGGCGTTGACGCAGGCCGGTGTCAGCCGTGAGGATGCCTATAAACTGGTGCAGCGCAACGCGATGAAGGTGTGGGAACAGGGCAAGGATTTCAAAACCGAATTGCTGGCCGATGCGGATGTTCTGGCCGCGCTCAGCGCCGCAGAGATCGAGGAAAAATTCGACCTTGGCTATCACACCAAACACGTGGACACGATTTTCAAACGGGTGTTCGGATCTGCTGACTAACGCCGCATGGACGCGGCCCTAGCGGCTGCGTCCATACATCGATTCATGATGGATTTCGTCATAGTAGACCCCGCTGGTCGGCGGGTTCAGTTCAGGATCAAGACAGCCCGCCAGCACGAAAACAGATAGGATCACAGCGGCCTGTGCCGCGCGGTTGAATATCGTTTTCATCTTGGAACATGCCCTTTCGATTTATTGTACGACGCAGGCCGGTATCTACTGCGTTACGGCCACGATATCCAGAGCGCGCGACCGCCCTTTTGCCCTACCATCTGGCCGACCGCCCGATATTCAAGGCGCGCGCCTTTTCGTAGGCAAGGCTGGCAATTGCGAAATCCCCGATCGCCATACCGCGAAACACAAAAGCCGACGGTTTATCCGGATCAGGGCGGGGCTGATCCCCCTGCCCAACCAGACCGGCCAGATCACCCTGCACCAGATCGGGGTCTACCATCTTTCTGGGGTTTTCGCGTTCCTGTTCCAGATCATCGATGATGATCCGGCCAAAGGCGCCCATTTTTTCGCGGTGCCACGGTGTTGCGGCATCCGTAATCGCGGCGAACGCCCCCGCCTTGAGCCAATGCGCATCAACAAACGGGTCCGCATCATAGGACAATGTAACCGACGAAACGACGATATCGGCATCCTCGACCGCCTGCCTTGCCGTGTCACAGACAACAGGCGTCAGACCAAGGTCTGATGCCATGCGCGACAGGCGGTCGATATTGGCTTGCCCGCGGCCGAAAATACGGACCTGTTGCAAGGGAAACAGATCGGCCAAGGCCACCAAATGCCCACGCGCTTGTTGGCCCGCACCGACAAGACCAAGGATTTGCGATTGCGGACGCGCCAATGCGCGCGCAGCAACACAGCTTAGCCCTGCCGTGCGCACGGTTGTCACCCACCCCGCCTGCATGATCGCCAGCAAATCTCCGGTTTCGCTGTCTTGCAGCAGAATCGCGCCTTCCACCCCGTTCAAACCACGCGCCGGATTGCGCGGGCTGACCATGACTGATTTGACGACAGTCAACTGCGGGGTGTCGCTGCTGGACAGGGTTGTCATCATATAGCGCCCGTCCCCCGGCAGCATCGCGGCCTTCGGGGCGCTCCAGACATCTCCGCGTGCTTGGGCCTGAAGGGCGTCATTGATACGCGCAACGATATCATCCGTTGCAATCCCCATTCCCGACAATGCGGCATCGGACAGGATCAGAAAGGGTGGCGGTTGATCTGACACGTTTGATCCTTTGCGATTTCCGGCCCGAATGATCTGATTTGTGGCTAAATCTGGCACGGAACCACGTGCGCGTAAAACAGTTCCCGATGCACGGGCCAAAGCACTGCTGTCGCGCCGGCCAAAAGTGTGGATGCGCGGCACCTGAAATATGACTGCAAAATATCCGTTTTTTGTGTTATGGTTCCCCTGTCCATCACAGGAGAGCCACTTATGACACCCAAGACCCTTCTGATCGCCGTAGCACTGACCCTGTTGCCGGGATTGGCGATGGCCAAATGTTCGGGCTTTGACCAGCAGGCCATGTCCTGCGCACAAGGCAGCGTCTGGGATAGTGCCAAACAGGCCTGTACCCCGATTGTAAGCGGCTAATCTACGCAAGACGCTTACAACATTGTGAAGCCGCGAACCCAAGCGCGGCTTTACTCTATCACGCGTTGCGCTACCGTCATGGCTCCCCATGATGAGGTTTGAGTAATGCGTATTTTGCCGATCATTGCCTTGTGCCTGCCAACGCTTGCCTTTGCAGCGGGGGACGAAACAACCACGTCACCCCCAAAACCCACCAACACGACCAAAACCTGCAAGGGCGAACAGGTGTGGGATGCATCACGCAAGAAATGCGTCAAGCCGCGCGGGGCGGCGCTGGATGACGATACGCTTTACGGGGCGGTGCGCGAACTGGCCTATGCAGGTCGTTACGAAGATGCGCAAAAGGTTCTGGCAGAAATGTCGGACCAGACCGATGACCGGGTATTGACCTATCTGGGCTTCACCCATCGCAAACTGGGCGATACGGATCTGGGCATGGCCTATTACCGCGAAGCGATTGCGCGCAACCCCGACAATTTGCTGGCACGCTCTTATATGGGTCAGGGCCTGATTGAGGCGGGCGACAAGGTCGCCGCCTATGCGCAGTTGCGCGAAATTCAGGCGCGCGGCGGTCGGGGGAACTGGCCCGAAACATCGCTACGTGAGGCGCTGGCGACGGGGCAAACCTACAATTACTGATTTAAGGCGATGTTCACCCTTGCCGGATTAAGAAACAGGCCTGTCCTGTCCGGCAAGAGGTTGTGATGTCCCTGCCCCCGTCTGTACCGTCTGTCGCTTCGGTGAACGCCACCAGCACCGCCGCGCGCCCCCTTGCCCTGTCGCGCAAGGCCAAGGCCGCGATTGTCGTGCGCTTTCTGCTGAATGAAGGGGCCGAAATCGCGCTTGAGGAATTGCCCGAAGGCCTTCAGGCGCAATTGACCCAGCAGATGGGGGCGATGCGCAGTGTGGATCGGGACACGGTTGCGCGTGTGATTGACGAATTTGCCAGCGAACTGGGCAAAATCGGCCTGTCCTTTCCCAAAGGCATGGCGGGCGCGATTGACGCGCTGGATGGCTGTATCAGCCCGCAGACTGCATCGCGCCTGCGCAAAGAGGCCGGCGTACGTCAGGCGGGCGATCCATGGGATCGCATTCGCGCGCAGGACACTGACGTGTTGTTGCCGGTGCTGGAAAACGAAAGCGTCGAAATTGCCGCTGTGCTTCTGGCCAAGCTTGATGTGCCCAAGGCGGCAGACCTGTTGGGCCAGTTGCCCGGCCCACGGGCGCGCCAGATCACCTATGCGGTGTCGCGCACCGGTGCTGTCACACCGGATGCGGTCGACCGGATCGGCCTGTCCCTTGCCAGCCAGATGGATGACAAACCCGCCACCGCCTTTGCCAGCGGGCCGGTGGAACGGGTCGGCGAAATCCTGAATTTTTCACCCGCCCTGACGCGGGAGGACGTGCTGAACGGGTTGGATGAAACCGATGCAGGCTTTGCCGAACAGGTGCGGCGCGCCATTTTTACCTTTGCCAATATCCCCGACCGTATTGCGCCGCGCGACATTCCCAAAATTCTGCGCGAGGTGGATCAGGCCCAGATTGTGACCGCGCTGGCAGGTGCCGAGGCCGCCGGTCATGGCGACGTGGCAACCTATATCCTGTCCAACCTGTCGGGCCGCATGGGCGATGCCTTGCGCGACGAAATCCAAGAGGCCGGCCCGTCCAAGCCCAAGGCGGTCGAGGCCGCGATGACGCAGATCGTTGCGGCCATTCGCGCGCTGGAGGCGCGCGGCGATCTGGAACTGGTCCTGCCCGACGCGGAAGACCCGTAAACACATTGTCCGCGCATACTGGACAGGCCGGTGCTGCGGGCCTATCACGGCGGTCATGCCTTATTGCGCCGATCCTGTATGACAATATCTGTCGCACCTGCCGCTGCGGGAAACACCCGCGCGATTGTCTACATGATCCTTGCGATCCTGTGTTTTTCGATGATGGACGCCACCGTCAAGGCGCTGTCCCCGATTGTGGGCACGGTTCCGGCGCTTTGGGCGCGCTATGCGGGACAGATGGTGTTGGTTCTGGTTCTGATCGCGCCAAGGTTCCGATCGGTCGTGCGCACCAAATACCCCAAGCTGCAATTCTTCCGCTCGGTCCTGTTGATGGGCGCGACGGGGTGCTTTTTTCTGGGGCTGGCCCATATCGGCCTGACCGAGGCCAGCGCCATCATGAACGTCAACCCCGTACTGGTCACGCTGGGCGCGGCGCTGTTTCTGGGTGAAAAACTGGGGTTGCGGCGGGTCATGGGCATTCTGGCGGCGATGATCGGTGCACTGATCGTGATCCGTCCGGGCAGCGAGGTGTTTTCGCCCTATGCGCTGCTGCCCTTGGGCGCTGCCATCTGTTACAGTTCCTATGCCCTGCTGACCCGCCTTGTCGGGCGGGACGAGGATGTGTGGACATCGCTATTCTATACCGGGCTTGTCGGCACCCTGATCCTGACCATCGCCGTGCCCTTCGCGTGGCATCCCCCCGGGGCCAAGGGATGGCTTTTGATGGGAATGATCGCCGCCTTTGGCACCGCCGGACAAATGAGCCTGATCCGCGCGCTGACGGCGGGTGAAGCCGGAATGCTGGCGCCTTATGCCTATCTGGGTCTGGTGTTTGCCGCCGTCTGGGGCATGTTGTTTTTTGCCGAACTGCCCGATTTCTGGACCATCGTGGGGGCGCTTGTTATTGCGGGTGCCGGACTTTATGTCTGGCAACGAGAAACCTTTGCGCGCCAGACGGCCCCCCTAACCCCACCGGACCAAAGTGGCCAAGAAACCTGATCCCCTTTTAACCCGTATCGGACAATATGCCGGAAATCTGGTGTTACGCGCCCTGATCTGGCTTGCGCGCCTGCTGCCCTATGAAACGCGGGTGCGCTGGATGGGCGTGCTTGTCTCGCGCGTGTTGGGGCCGCTCGCGCGGTTTGACAAGCGGGTGCGCGACAACCTGAACCTGATCTGCCCCGAATTGCCCAAGGCCGAGGTCGACCGGTTGAGCCGTGCGGTTCTGGACAATGCAGGGCGCACGGTGATGGAGTTTTATTCCGGCCCCGAATTCATTGAACGCGCCAAGGGCGCCAAAATCGGCGGCCCCGGTCTGGCCACTTTGGAAGCGGCGCAAAAGAACCGGCAACCGGTGATCTTTGTGACCGCGCATTTCGGCAATTACGATGTGGTGCGCGCGCATCTTATTGCGCGCGGGTTCACAATCGGGGCGCTGTACCGCAAAATGTCGAACCCCTATTTCAACCGTCATTATGTGCGCAATCTGCAATCCATCGGCACGCCGGTTTTTGAACAGGGCCGGCGCGGCACGATGGAAATGGTGCGGTATCTGCGCGACGGCGGCACATTGGGTATTCTGACAGATGTGCACGTGCACGGCGGCGCGGATCTGATGTTTTTCGGGCATCCGGCGGTCACATCCACCGTCACCGCCGAACTGGCCCTGAAATACAACGCGATCCTGATCCCGATCTACGCCATCCGCCAGCCCGACGGGTTTGATTTCGAAATCACCGTGCAACAGCCGATCACACACAGCGATCCCGAAACCATGACACAGGATGTCAATGACGGGCTGGAAGCGCTGGTGCGCCAGCATATGGATCAATGGTTCTGGATCCACCGGCGCTGGAAACCGTATATCGTGCCGGATCAGACGGACGTTTAACGCAATTCGATCGCGGCCAGAATCGGGCCATAGCCCGCACCCTGAACGATCACCACCACCGGATCATCGCCCGCCGCATCGGCGTTCAGCTCGAACGGCGCGCTGCCGTCCCATTTGCCCAGTTCGGTCCAGCCGTGGGTGATGTGGGCATAGCTGACCGTCTTGCCCCTGTTTTCACCGCGCGTGATTTCAACGCTTTGTTTGGGCATGAACCGGACCAGTTGCACCGTCATCGGCCCCGTCTCGGCAACCGGTGTGGCGCGGATGGTTACGATATCGCCAAGGCGGCGCGCCTCAAGCTGCACCTGCACGGGTTGCGCATGGTGTTTGCGGATCAGGTCGGCCACATCCATCGGCTTGGCGCCAACCACGTCATCCTGCCCGTTGATGATCATTTGCGGCGTATAGATCATGCGCCGTCCCTGGGCGTGGGCATATCCCTTTTGCCGTTTGGTATAGGCGGGATCGGCGAAAATATCCTTCCAGCCGATGTAATCCCAGTAATCGACATGCAGCGCCAGCGCGATCACATCATCGCGTTCGGCCAGCTTGTGCAGCATCGCATCCGCAGGCGGACAGGACGAACAGCCCTGCGATGTGAACAATTCGACGACCACGGGGGAATTTTGCGCGTATGCGGGGGCAATCAGGCACAGCCAAAGGACGCTGAACGCGGCAGTCAGGGCTTTCATCGGGTTTGCGTCTCCTTTGGTTGCCGAACACACCTAGCAATGGCGGCCTGAAATAACCAATCAACGTTTCGAGAGACAAGGTTACCGTCAGGTTATCGGCCTGTATCCGGAATTCCGGTGTACAATGGTATACAAAATTGCCGCACCTGCGCATATCACCCTTGATTGCTGCGTGGTTTGGGTTCAGAAGCGGGCCAAGCAAACACCCATTTCTTATCCATTAAGGGAGACGCAAATGCCCATTACCGTTGGACATGACACCGCCAAGACCCGCAAAACCATCAGCGCCGCCGGACAGACGCTGGCCTATTATTCCATTCCCGCCGCACAAGAGGCCGGATTGGGCGATTTTTCCAAACTGCCCGCCGCGCTGAAGGTCGTGCTGGAAAACATGCTGCGGTTCGAGGACGGCAAGACCGTAACCGTGGATGATATCAAAGCCTTTGCGCAGTGGGGCGCCAATGGCGGCCAGAACCCGCGCGAAATTGCTTACCGCCCTGCCCGCGTGCTGTTGCAGGATTTCACCGGCGTTCCCGCTGTGGTCGATCTGGCCGCGATGCGCGATGCGATCATTTCGCTGGGTGGCGATGCGGAAAAGATCAACCCGCTGAACCCTGTTGATCTGGTGATCGACCATTCGGTGATGATCGACGAATTCGGCAACCCGCGCGCGTTCCAGATGAATGTGGATCGCGAATACGAACGCAACATGGAACGCTATACGTTCCTGAAATGGGGCCAGAACGCATTTAACAATTTCCGCGTCGTGCCCCCCGGCACCGGCATCTGCCATCAGGTGAACCTTGAATATCTGTCGCAAACCGTCTGGACAGACACCGACCAGAACGGCGAGGAAGTCGCCTATCCCGATACATTGGTCGGCACCGACAGCCACACAACCATGGTCAACGGCGCGGCCGTTCTGGGCTGGGGCGTTGGCGGGATCGAGGCCGAGGCCGCGATGCTGGGCCAGCCGATTTCGATGCTGATCCCCGAAGTTGTCGGGTTCGAGCTGACAGGCAAGATGATGGAAGGCACCACCGGCACCGATCTGGTGCTGAAGGTTGTCGAAATGCTGCGCGCCAAGGGCGTTGTCGGCAAATTCGTCGAATTCTACGGCGCGGGCCTTGATACTCTGCCGCTGGCAGACCGCGCGACCATCGCCAACATGGCACCGGAATACGGCGCAACCTGCGGGTTCTTCCCGATTGACGGCGAAACCCTGCGCTACCTGCGCAACACCGGCCGCGATGAAGCGCGCATTGCGCTGGTCGAAGCCTATGCCCGCGAAAACGGCATGTGGCGCGGCGACGATTACGCGCCGATCTATACCGACACGCTGCATCTGGACATGACAACCATTGTTCCAGCGATTTCCGGCCCCAAACGGCCACAGGATTACGTGGCCCTGACCAATGCCAAGGCCGCCTTTGAACAGGAAATGGCCAAAACCTTCAAACGTCCGATGCACAAGGAAGTCGCCGTAGAAGGTGAAGATTACACCATGGAAAGCGGCAAGGTGGTCATCGCGTCGATCACATCCTGCACCAACACATCCAACCCTTATGTGATGATCGGTGCGGGCCTTGTGGCGCGCAAGGCGCATGAACTGGGCCTGAACCGCAAGCCGTGGGTGAAAACATCCCTTGCCCCGGGATCGCAGGTGGTCAGTGCCTATCTGGAAGCCGCCGGTTTGCAGGACGATCTGGATGCGATCGGGTTCAACCTTGTCGGCTATGGCTGCACAACCTGCATCGGGAACTCTGGTCCGTTGCAACCTGAAATCAGCAAGGCGATTGCCGATGGCGATCTGGTCGCAACCTCTGTTTTGTCGGGCAACCGCAATTTCGAAGGCCGGATCAGCCCTGATGTGCGCGCGAACTATCTGGCCTCGCCCCCGCTGGTCGTGGCCTATGCACTGGCCGGTACACTGGATATCGACCTGACCACCGAACCGCTGGGACAGGACAAGAACGGCAAGGACGTGTTCCTGAAAGACATCTGGCCGACAAGTCAGGAAGTTGCCGAACTGGTCGAGGCAACCGTAACACGCGCCGCGTTTCAGGAAAAATACGCCGACGTGTTCAAAGGCGATGACAAATGGCAGGGTGTGCAAACCACCGATGAAAAAACCTATGACTGGCCACCGGCGTCGACCTACGTACAAAACCCGCCCTATTTTCAGGGTATGGGGGCCGAACCCGGTGTGATTTCCAACATCGAAGGTGCCAAGGTACTGGCGCTGTTGGGCGACATGATCACCACCGATCACATCAGCCCCGCGGGATCGTTCAAGGAAGAAACACCTGCCGGCCAGTACCTGCGCAACCATCAGGTGCCGGTGCGCGAATTCAACTCTTACGGATCGCGCCGTGGCAACCACGAGGTGATGATGCGCGGCACATTCGCCAACATCCGGATCAAGAACGAAATGCTGGACGGCGTCGAAGGTGGTTACACCAAAGGCCCCGACGGCAGCCAGATGTCGATCTTTGATGCGGCCATGGCCTATCAGAACACCGACACACCGTTGGTGGTGTTCGGCGGCGAACAATACGGCGCCGGATCATCGCGCGACTGGGCGGCCAAGGGCACGGCCCTGCTGGGCGTCAAGGCCGTGATTGCCGAAAGTTTCGAGCGTATCCACCGCTCCAATCTGGTTGGCATGGGCGTGATCCCGTTTGAATTCACCGGCGGTGACACCCGCAAATCGCTGGGTCTGACGGGGGATGAAACCGTCTCAATCCACGGTCTGGACACGATCCAACCCCTGCAAGAGGTGCCCTGCACCATCACGATGGGCGATGGCAGCGTGAAAGAGATCACGTTGAAATGCCGGATCGATACCGCGATCGAGATTGAATATATCGAACATGGCGGCGTGCTGCATTACGTGTTGCGCAATCTGGCCAAAGCGGCCTGATCACCGCCCTGAGACTTTCAAAACGGCCCGTGTTCATCGCGGGCCGTTTTTCTTTGCGCCGCCTAATCCGGTGTCAGATGGCGGGCAATCGCCTGAAACGCGCTGAGCATATGCAGTTCCATGACTTCACCGGTTTCGTTGTAATCGCGATAGGCGGAATTCATCGCAATCACCACGTTGCGGTGCGGATTGACGTACAAGAATTGCCCGTAAATCCCGATGGCACAGAAATCGCCATGATCGGGCGTGACCGGCAGCCACCACTGGTTTTTATAGCCAAACAGGTCCGCCGAATGAGGCATGCGCGCGCCCGGGCGCGATTGTGGCGTGTCCGGTGTAGTGGATTGTGTGATCCAGCGTGCGGGCACAATCTGCGTGCCCTCGGGCGTTTTGCCACCATGGGCCAGCAACAGGCCGATCCGTATCAGATCACGCAGGCACAGGTGCAAACCGCCATACACCAGCGGTTCGCCCGCCTGATCCGTCAGAATGTCGGCATCCGCCTCGGCCCCGATACGGGACCATAATCTATCGGTGAAATAGTCGGCAAAGCTGCGCCCTGTGGCGCGGCGCAGCACCCAGCCCAGCACATGGGTTTCCACGCTGGCATATTGGTGAAACGTCCCGGGCGGTTTTTCGTTAACCAGCGTTTTGCAAAATTCATCCTGCGATCCGATCAGAAAGGCCACGATGGATCGCACAATGTCAGAGCACAGATCGTCATATTCTTCGGTGAACCGGATGCCTGATGTCATATCCAGCACCTGTTGCAGGCTCACACCGTCATAGCCGGTGCCCACCAGTTCGGGAATGTACTGCGTCACCGGCGCGTTCAGATCGGGAATGTCGCCTTCGGCGTGGGCCATGCCGAACAGGATCGACAGCACCGATTTGCTGACCGACATCAGAACAGGGCGGGACGTGGCCGTGTTGCCGCGCGCGTAGTCTTCGAACACCAGCGCACCAGAATGCGCGATGGCCAGTCCGGTCCAGTGTTGCGCGTTCAAAAGGTCGGCCAGAGCGTGCTGTGCACCGTCAAAAGTGTAGGTTTCGGGAAAAACGCTGGCGCACGGTTTGGTGGGAAGTGGCAAAACCGGCCCCGATCGGGACAACGTGAGCGACGCATAGGTTTGCGCCATGGAGCGAAAATTCTCGTCTATCCTGTCCGGCGCGAACATCGCCACATAGGTCTGGACGGCCTCGGCCTCTTTTTGCGCTTGCGTCTGTGTCATGTGCTGCCCCTGATCTGCCAGTTCGCACGATCATCGGGCGCAAGATGCCGGTTTGGCAAGCCCTAGGGGCGCGCGCCGTCCAGCAAGGGGCGGATCGTTTCGGTGATCACCCGCTGTGTCACCGGACCGGCAAAGCGCAACAAAATGGTGCCATCGCCATCAATCACATAGGTTTCCGGCACACCGTAAACGCCCCAATCCAGTGCCATGCGCCCGCTTTCATCGGCCCCGATTGCCGTATAGGGATCGCCCAGTTCATCCAGAAACCGCAGGGCGTTGGCCGCCTTGTCCTTGTAATTGATACCGTAGATCGGGATGCCTTCGTTTGCCAGTGCCTCAAGATTGGGGTGTTCGACACGACAGGGCGCGCACCAACTGGCCCAGTAATTGACCAGCTTGACCGTTCCATCGCGCAGGGTGGCATCGTCAAACATCGGCTTGTCCTGCATCGGTTGCAACACCACGGCGGGGGCGGGTTGGCCTTTGCGCGCCGACGGCAGTGCATTGGGATCATCCCGAAACATGCCCACAGCGGCCATGATCACGAACCCTGCGAAAATCACCGGCGGGGCCAGCATCAGGGGCGAAATTCTAGCCATTGGATCGGCCTACACGTGCCTCGACGCGTTCCAGTTCGGCGCGCACACGCCGCCCCTTCCAGATGCTGAACGCAACCAGAACCACCAGCAGCAGGATCGATGCGCCATAGGCGGACAGCACCGCATCGCCGTATTTTCCAAGATCGGGCATCATTCCGCCATCCTTTCGCGGGTGATCAGCGCCTTGATCCGGCGGGCGCGAATTTCAGTTCCGGTCCGGTACAGGACCAGCGCCAGAAAAAGCAGCACAAAACCCGCAATGCAAATCAACAACGGGTGAAAGAACACATCCGCCACGTTTTCTTCCTTGTCCAGCGACAGGGATGCGCCCTGATGCAGGCCCTGATTCCAGAAATTGACCGCATAGCGCGACAGCACCGCAAAAACCGATCCGACAATGCACAGAACCGATGTCAGATCGGCGGCGGTGTCGGGGTTATCAATCGCTTCCCACAGGGCGATATAGCCCAGATAGAACAGAAACAGGATCAGGAACGATGTCAGGCGCGGATCCCACGCCCAATAGGTGCCCCACATCGGCTGGCCCCAGATCGCGCCGGTGGCCAGCGCGATCAGCGTCATGACAACGCCCACAGGGGCCGCCGCCTTGGCCGCCAGCGCGCTCACATGGTGGCGGCGCACGATCCAGACCAGCGATGCGACCAGCATCATGAACCACGCATTGATCGCCATCAGCGCCGATGGCACATGCAGATAGATGATTTTCACGGTCGATCCCTGCCGGAAATCATCGGGCGTAAAGAAAAACCCCCAGATCAGGCCGGTGACAATGCACAGGGCCGACAGGGTCCATATCACCGGCAGCACGCGGGTGCTGGTGGCGAGGAATTTTCTTGGATTTGCGTATTCCCACAAAGACATGGCCGTTCTCTACCCCTTCCTGATGATGCCCGCAATTGCCCGCATCAGCGCAAATTGACGCGCAGGACGGCCGCGCTGGCAAAGGGCAGCAAGGCCGCCGCACCTGCCGTAATTCCGGCCAGCATCAGCAGCGGCGTTGCGGTGTCCATGCCAACCGCCCCGCGCCGCGCCATTTCGGCCCCAAAGATCAGCGTGGGAACATAAAGCGGCAGCACAAGCATCGACATCAGCAAACCGCCGCGTTTCAGCCCCACGGTCAGTGCTGCGCCGAACGTGCCGATCACCGACAGGGCCGGTGTGCCAAGGGCCAGCGACAGAACCAGCGGCCAGTAGCCTTGGGCTGGCAGGTTCAGCAACACGCCCAGCACAGGCGCGGCCAGAACCAGCGGCAGGCCCGTCGTGATCCAGTGCGCCAGCGACTTGATCGCGGCCACCGCCTTCCAGCGGCAGCGGTGCGGTGGCCAGCAGATCAAGGGTGCCGTCCTCCCAATCCAGCGCCATCAGACGGTCAAGCGACAACAGGCAGGCCAGCAATGCGCCCAGCCACAACACCCCCGGCGCGATGGTTGACAACAGCGCGCTTTGCGGCCCGACGCTGAACGGGACCAGCACAGTCACGATCAGGAAAAACGCAAGGCCCAGACCAAACCCGCCACCGGCGCGAAATGCCAGTTGGATATCCCGTATCAGCAGCGCAATCACAGATAGGCCTCGTCCGCCGTGCCCGGTGCGGGCAGCTTGGCGCGAAACGGGGTCACATCCAGCACATCGGCGTCCAGCCCCAGATCAATATGGGTGGCAATAATGGCCGACCCGCCCTGCCCCAGATGCGCGCGCACCGCATCGGCAAACTGGCCCACGGCGGTTTTGTCCAGCGACACGGTCGGTTCGTCCAGCACCCAGATTTTCCGGTTCGTGACCATCAGGCGCGCCAGCCCAAGGCGGCGTTTCTGCCCTGCCGACAGGGTGCCGGCATGGCGGTCGGCCAGCGGCCCAAGATCATAGGCGGCCAGCGCAGGCGCAATATCACCGGCGCGAAACACCCGCGCCCAGAATGTCAGGTTTTCCACCACGCTCATCGTCAGTTTCAACCCGTCGGAATGGCCCGCATAGGCGATCTGTTCGTCGTTGCCTTCGATGGTGCCCTGTCCGGCGGGCTGCAACCCGGCCAGCGTGCGCAGCAATGTGGTTTTGCCCGATCCGTTGGGCCCGCGCAGGATCAGCGCCTGCCCGGCATCCAGCGTGAAATCCAGCCCGCTAAGAACCGGAAGACCGCCGCGCGTGACGGTCAGATTGGAAACGATCAATGTCATGGCAACGGCTTAACCGATTGTTCGCGCCTGCAAAAGCCATCTTCGCGCGTCATGTCAGACAGGGATCAGCGCAGCAGCCACACGCCGCCCCTCGGACAGCAGGATGTTATAGGTCCGGCAGGCCGCGGGGGAATTCATCACCTCGACCCCAAGACCGGCCGATTCCAGTGTATTGCGCAAGGTGGCGGGGATATGGGCAATTTCCGCGCCGGTGCCGATAAACAGAACATCCACATCCCCCGCCAGCGCCAGCAACGGCTGCGGCATCGTCAAACCCGCCCCATTGGTCGGTGCCGGTCAACTGTGTCAGCATCCCGCCCTGCACCACCTGCCCGCCAATGCGGAAAAACCCGGGGCCATAGCCATCAATCGGGGTGGCATCGTCATAGCGGATTTCGTTCAGTTGCATGTCCTGTCCTTTGTGTCAGCTCCACACCGGCAGGCCCAGAAGGGCCGAGGCCGCGATGATGATATAGGCCACCGCGCGAAAACTGCGCGCTGCATCGGGGCGGAAAAACCGCGCACCGATGATGTTGGCCAGCATATAGGGCACCAACAGCAAGACGCCAATGATCGCGGGGGCCAGTTCCATCATGCCCAGCACGGAAAACGCCACCAGCATCAGTATATCTATCATAAGCAGATACATCAGAAAATTGGCGCGGATCACAGAAATGGGCCGCTGGCTGGCCATATACAGCATGATCACCGGCGGCCCCGCCACACCTGTTGACCCGCTCAGGAACCCGCCCACAGCGCCGGTTGCCACCACCAGCCTGTTGGTCAATTCCCCCTTGTAACGCCAGCCCGTGATCAGGGCCGCCAGCAGGCCCAGCACCAGCACCGACACGATCCAGCCGAACAGTTCGGGCGACATCAGCGTCAGGCTGAATATGCCAATCGGCAACGCCAGTATCGCGCCCAGTGCCAGACGGGCCATATCGGGCCGGTTCCCGTCACGCAATGCGGCCGGCAGATTGGGCAACGGCCCGACCAGCTCCACCACGCTGAGGAACACAATGGCGGCCACGGGTGACAGGACCGAACTGGCCATCGGCATGATGATCATGGCGCTGCCGAAACCGGCAAAGCCGCGCACCAGACCTGCGATAAGGATTGTGATAACCAGCCAGATCAGCCCCGGTGTCTGCAGGGCTGACTGGATCAGATCAGGCATCTACGTTGGCGTATTGGTTGCCCGCATTCGCATCGGGCTTGGACCAGTCACGCTTGACCCCCAGATAGAGCAGGATCGTCGAGGCCACGAACACCGACGAATAGGTGCCGATGATCACGCCCCAGATCATCGCGAACACGAACCCGCGGATCACATCGCCGCCCAGCACGAACAGCGCAATCAGCGCCAGCAATGTGGTGACAGATGTCATCATTGTGCGGCTCAGGGTTTCGTTGATGCTGATGTTCAGCACCTCGGCCAGCGATTTCTGTTTGTATTTGCGCAGGTTTTCCCGCACGCGGTCAAACACCACGACCGTATCGTTCAGCGAATAGCCGACAATGGTCAGCAAGGCCGCGATAATGGCCAGATCGAACCGGATCTGCAGTTCGGAAAATACCCCGATGGTCAGGATCACATCGTGGACAAGGGCGACAACCGCGCCCACCGCAAACTGCCATTCAAAGCGCAACCAGATATAGATCAGCACCGCGCCAATCGCCAAAAGCACGGCAATGGCCGCCGTTTGCACCAGTTCGCCCGACACTTTGGGTCCTACACTTTCGACCGACACGAATTTGATGTCCGGGCGCACCCCGATCAGCGCGTTTTCAACGGCAGCAATCAGGTCGGCGGTCACCGCCTCTTGCCCGTCCTGCGCCTGAATTCGGATCATCGCCACGTTCTGGTCCGGCCCGAATGTCGGATCGAACACTTCGGTGATGGTGACATCGCCAAGGCCCAGCTCATCGATAGCACCGCGATAGACGCCGATATCCACGGGCAGCGGGCTTTCGGTGCGGATGGTTGTGCCGCCGCGAAAATCAATGCCGAAGTTCAGCCCCTGAATCATGAACGATGCAAAGGCAACGACCATCATCAGTGCCGAAATGCCCAGCCACATCTTCCAGCGCTTGAAAAAGTCAAAGGATGTTTCTTTGGGAACCAGTCTCAGACGCATCGCTTATACCTCGATCGTTTTGGGCCGGCGGCGTTCAAACCACATCACGACCATAAGGCGGGTGACAAAGATGGCCGTGAACACCGACGTTATGATGCCAAGACCAAGGGTGATGGCAAAACCGCGCACAGGGCCGGACCCCATGACAAACAGGATCACGGCGGTGATGAACGTGGTGATGTTGGCATCCAGAATCGCCGACAGCGCCTTTTCATAGCCCAGTTCGATGGCGCGGGCCGGGCCGCGCGCGGTTTTCAGTTCTTCGCGGATGCGTTCGAACACCAGCACGTTGGCATCCACCGCCATCCCCACGGTCAGAACGATCCCCGCAATGCCCGGCAAAGTCAGCGTTGCGCCCACAAGGCTGAGCAGGCCGAAGATCAGGCCGATATTGATGATCAGCGCGACGTTGGCAAACAGGCCGAACAATCCATAGCTCAGCGCCATGAACACCAGCACGCCGCCAAAGGCGACGACGGTGGCAATCTTGCCCGCATCGATGCTGTCCTGCCCCAATTCGGGGCCGATGGTGCGTTCTTCCAGAAAATCCAGACCCGCCGGCAAGGCACCGGCGCGCAGCAGAACCGCCAGTGTGGTCGATTCCTCAACCGTGAACCGGCCCGTGATAATGCCCGATCCGCCCGGAATGTGCGATTGGATCACCGGCGCGCTGACCACTTCGTCATCCAGAACGATGGCAAAGGGGCTGCCGATATTTTCCGCCGTGTAATCGCCGAATTTGCGTGCGCCGGATGTGTTGAAGCGGAACGAAACGGCAGGGTTGCCGTTCTGGTCAAAGGACGGTTGCGCATCCACCAGTTCCTCGCCGGTGACAACGGGGGCGGCTTCCACTGTGTAAAACTGCCCTTCTTCGTCCAGCGATGGCAGGATCTTATTGCCGATCCCGGCCGATGCATTCGGGTTGCTGCCACGGCTGACCACCGGGTTGAACGTCAGCTGCGCCGTGGTGCCGATGATGTCCTTGAGTTCCGAGGCCGACCCGATGCCCGGCACCTGAATCAGAATGCGTTCCGCACCCTGACGCTGGATTGTGGGTTCGCGGGTGCCGACCTCGTCAATCCGGCTGCGGATGATTTCCAGCGATTGCTGCATGGTGCGTTCATCGGTGGACAGTTTTTCCGCCTCGGACAGGGTTACGATGATCACGTCGCCTTCGGCGCGCACATCGATGTCGGTGGCCCCGACGCCCGATAATGTCTGCACCGGACGGGCCAGACCGCGCACAACCTCAAGCGCGCGCGCCATGCCGTCGGATTCTCCGATCCGCACCCGCAATCTCGCCCCGCTCGGACGGTTGCTGGCGCACCCCGCCAACTGTCGCGCGTTCAGGGCGCAGTGCATCGCGGATTTCCGGCCACATCGCATCCATGCGCGATGCATAGACGTCTTCCACCGCACCTCGGCCAGAAGATGCGCGCCGCCGCGCAGATCAAGCCCCAGATTGACAAGCGCGTTTGGCATCCAGTCGGGCCAGACCGAAGCCGCTGCCTCAAGCTCGGGCGTGGCGCCCTGCAATTCGATGGCGGCCACGGCATCATTGTGGGTTTCAACGCGGGTGTAGAACCCGTTTGGCAAGGCAAGAATCAATCCGACGATACAACACAGCCAGATTGTTATCCGCTTCCAAAGATCAATTTGCAGCATTACCCTGCCTTTTCAGTCGCTTGGTACGGCGGGTTATTTTGCCGGTTCGGTCTTGGACATCACGGTGGCAATGGTGCTCTGGATCACGCGGACCTTGACGCCATCGGCGATCTCGACCTCAAGTTCGCCATCGTCCTTGACCTTGACCACCTTGCCGATCAGGCCGCCCTGCGTCACCACCTGATCGCCACGGCGCAACGCCGCCACCATCGCGGCATGTTCCTTGACCTTTTTTTGCTGGGGCCGGATCAACAGAAAATACATGATCGCAAAAATCAGGATCAAGGGTACGAATTGGGCGATTGCACTGCCTTCCATAGGGCGTCCTTTGTTCTTGTGGGCGGGCCCGAACGGGGGCCGTGAATTGCGCGGAACCTATGTGTTGGCATCGGGGTTTGCAAGACGTTTGCGCCCGCGGCGACCACGTGACCGACACAGGCGCGAAATTGCACCGCGCGGCCGGAAAAAGGGATGGTTGTTTCCTCTGCTCTGACACGGCACTCTGGTACACAGGATGTCATGGCACACAGGTTGAGTGAACAATGTTACGGTTTCTGGCCCTGATACTGACGATGGCAACGCTGCCCGCACAGGCGCAGACTGTGGATATGCTGCCGCCCGTTCCCGCAGCAGAGCGGGCCCAGTTTGTCGCCGTCGGGCAATTGTCGCGCAAATCGCAAGACCGGCGCGGGATATGCACCGGCACGCTGGTTGCACCGGATCGGGTGATCACCGCCGCGCATTGTGTCGCAAACCGGCAGGGATACGCGTTTGAACCAGACAGTATCGAGTTTTCGGCGGGCCGTGACGGCAAGGCCAGCGCCGCAAAACGGCGCGGCAAAGAGGTGATTATCCACCCCGCCTATTACGTGACCGAAGGGTTTGCGCGCGCCACCTACGATGTGGCGATACTGGTTCTGGACAAACCCGTGCCCGCAAACCGGGTTCCCCCGATCCCGTTTGTGAATGGGCCCATCGGGCGTGGCCCGCTGACCATACTGGGCTATCAGAACCGCAACCGGAACATTCTGAACGGGCGGTCCGATTGCCGGGTGATGGAAGCCACGCCAACCTATCTGGGCCTGACCTGCCATGTGATCAGCGGCAATTCCGGCGGGCCGGTCTTGCGCCGTGTCGACGGGGCATGGGAACTGGTCGGGGTTGTGACATCCAAGGTCGGGCATGCCGGCGGGCCCGGCCTTGCGCTTGCCGCCCATCTTGATGACTGGGTGCGCGGTCAGGTTCCAACATCCGCTCCGGCCGACTGAATACCGACTGAACCCTGCGATAATCACGGTTACGATTGGCAACAAGATGCGCCATAACACCGCGCAAAGTGAATCACTTCCAAAGGACGACCGCCATGCATGATATCCGTGCGATCCGTGACACCCCTGCCGCCTTTGACGCCGCATTGGCCCGCCGTGGCGATGCACCGATGGCAGATAAAATCCTTGCGATTGATGCCGCCCGCCGGTCCTGCATCACCAAGGCGGAAACCGCACAGGCCGAACAGAATGCAGCCTCGAAACTGGTGGGCGCGGCCAAGGCCAAGGGCGACGAGGCAGAATTTGAACGCCTGCGCGCACTGGTCAGCGAAAAAAAGGCCGAGATTGCAAACCTGACCGAAGAGGCAAAGGCCGAAGATGCGCGCCTGACCGCCTTGTTGGCCGAAATCCCCAACCTGCCCTATGACGATGTGCCCGACGGGGCGGATGAAAACGACAATGTCGAAGTGAACCGCTGGGGCACCCCGCGCACGTTCGATTTCAAACCCAAAGAGCATTTCGAGATTGCGGGCATTGCCGCCAACATGAATTTCGATCTGGCCGCGAAAATGTCGGGCAGCCGCTTTGTCGTCCTGAAAGGCGCTGTGGCGCGGGTGCACCGTGCGCTGGCGCAGTTCATGATCGACACGCATGTGGACAAGAACGGCCTGACAGAATGCAACAGCCCCGTACTGGTGCGTGACGAGGCGATGTATGGCACCGACAAGTTGCCGAAATTCGGCGATGACAGCTATCAGACCACAAACGGCTGGTGGCTGATCCCCACATCCGAAGTCACGCTGACCTATTCCGTCGCGGGTGACGTGCTGGACGAAACCGCCCTGCCCGTACGCCTGACCGCGCACACGCTGTGTTTCCGCTCCGAAGCGGGATCAGCGGGGCGCGATACGTCGGGCATGCTGCGCCAGCACCAGTTCGAAAAGGTCGAGATGGTCAGCATCACGCACCCCGATGACAGTGACGCAGAACAAAAGCGCATGTTGCGCTGCGCCGAGGATTTGCTGGAACAGTTGAACATTCCCTATCGCACCGTGGTGCTGTGCACCGGTGACATGGGGTTCGGCGCGCGCCGCACCTATGATATCGAAGCCTGGGTGCCGGGGCAGAACACCTATCGCGAAATCAGTTCTGTTTCGACCACGGGCGATTTTCAGGCCCGGCGCATGAATGCCCGTTTCAAACCAGCGGGTGGCGGAAAACCCGAATTCGTGCATACGTTGAACGGATCGGGGCTGGCCGTGGGCCGCTGCCTGATTGCTGTGCTGGAAAACGGCCAGCAGGCGGACGGCTCGGTGATCCTGCCCGACGTGTTGCGCCCCTATCTGGGGGGCAAGGGAACCATCGGTGCGGACGGGGCATTGACCTAGCACGGGTCCTCGCCCGACCCGAAGAAAAGGAGTGTGCGATGCATCTTAAAGCCATTCTTGTTCTGCTGGCAGCAGTGGCGTTCGCGCTGATGCCGCTGTTTGTCACCGATTTTCAGGGCTTCAGCCCCGAAGCGTTTCCGATTCCGCAGAAAGACGCGCCGATCCAGCCGGCGGGCTATGTGTTTTCGATCTGGGCGCTGATTTATGCGTGGCTGGCCGCCGGCATGGCGTTCGGTCTGTTCAAACGCGTCGATTATCCGCGCTGGGACAAAATGCGCATGTCGCTGCTGGTGTCGCTGGTGATCGGTATTTTCTGGCTGCCCGTGGCGCAGTTCAGCCCGATCTGGGCCACACTGATGATCTGGCTGATGCTGCTCAGCGCGATCAAGGCGCTGTTCTACGCCCCCAAGATCGACCGCGTATGGGCGCGCGCGCCGGTGTCGATCTATGCCGGATGGCTGACCGTGGCCAGCGCCGTCGCGCTGGCGCTGGTGCTGGCGGGCCACAACATCCTGAGCCAGCACAACGCCGCCATTCTGATGCTGTTTGTCGCGCTGGGGTTCGCAGCCTTTGTCCAGATATCACTGGGGCGCGCGCCGCTTTACAGCACCACGGTGGCCTGGGGGTTGATGGGCATTGTGGTGGCCAATATCAACGCGCAAACGCCCAATCTGGCGGTCGGCGCGCTGGCCGGTGTCGGGCTGGTGTTCATGTGCGGGCTGGCCATGTGGGCCGGATACCGCCACACGTTCAGCCCGGACGATTTGGCGATTTAAGAACGAAACTGTGGATTGAAAACACCACTGCCTCACTGACCGGCAAGCGCAGGATGCACTGGCGTTCGGAGCGCAGATAATCACAGGTGTCCGGCCCGCGCACATCGCGCCCCGCCATGGGCGGCAATTCCGGCTGGTGCAATTCGGGGTCGCGGTACCACAGCGCGTTGAACCGCCACATACCCCGTCCCGGCTGCACCCCGTCAAACAGGCGCTGCACCCGCCGTGTCATGGTGCCGTCATAGCTGCCGACCGGCTCGTGTATGCCGCTTAACGGGCGGCCCGCCTTGTCGCGCAGCCACCAACCGGCGGGAAAACACAGCACCGCCCCCGTCATCACGTGCTCTGGCCCGCGTTTTTGCAGGATGCAGAAATCCTCTTGCACCAGATGGCCCAACGTATGCAGCGGATCGGTTCTGTCGATGTCGATATGCACCCCGTCGGGGCGGATCACTTTGTTGTCCGTCACCTGAAACTGCGCCCCAAACCGCGCCGCCAACAGATCAAGCACCGCCTGCAACACTTCCTCTGCCGCCGCGCGCGCGCCCTCTTCCAGATACAGCACCCTGTCGCGCGGTCCGGCGAGCAGTTCGCCCCGCCGCTGCATCTGCGCGCCATAGGCGTCGTCGACGAAAATCCACGGCTCATCCCCCAACGGGCGCACCCCGGGCAGCGGCAGTGGCGCGAATACGTCATAGGGAACAGTCTGTTGCAGAATCTCGGTCATAGCGGCCGGATAGCGCATCGCGCGGGAAATGTCCTTTGAAAACGACGCAAATGTGTGTCGGAATCAGACGCGCGCGGGCCGCCGTTCCATTGTGATCTTGGTGCCATCAACGGTTTGAGGCCCCCATGAACCAGCATTACAGCACACATCGCAAGATCGACCCGACCCGCGGCGCAACCCTGGGCGACAACACCCCCAATGATGCCAACCGGATCGAGATCGGCCCGACGCAGCTGGCCTATGGTGAATGGGCGGCGGCGGGCCTGCAATTGCCCGATCTTCAGGCGATGCGCCACTATCGCTGGGCACGGCTGACCCGCCATATTGTGGATCGCGGCTATGGCGGATTGCTGATGTTCGACCCGCTCAACATCCGCTACGCCACCGACAGCACCAATATGCAGTTGTGGAACACCCATAACCCGTTCCGCGCGGTTCTGCTGTGCGCTGATGGATATATGGTGATCTGGGACTACAAGAATTCGCCGTTCCTCAGCACCTTCAACCCGCTGGTGCGCGAACAACGCTCGGGCGCGGACCTGTTCTATTTCGATCGCGGTGACAAGCTGGACGTGGCCGCCGATGTGTTTTCGAACGAGGTGCGCAGCCTGATCGCGGAGCATGGCGGCGGCAATATGCGCCTTGCCGTGGACAAGATCATGCTGCACGGCCTGCGCGCGCTTGAAGCGCAAGGGTTCGAGATCATGGAGGGCGAGGAAGTCACCGAAAAATCGCGTTCTGTCAAAGGGCCGGATGAAATACTGGCCATGCGCTGCGCCAGCCACGCCTGCGAGGTGGCGGTGGGCGAGATGGAACGCGCCGCGCGCGCAGGCGTGCCGCAAGGCAACATGAGCGAGGATGACATCTGGGCGGTGCTGCATGCCGAAAACATCCGCCGCGGCGGGGAATGGATCGAAACCCGGCTGCTGTCGTCGGGCCCGCGTACCAATCCGTGGTTTCAGGAATGCGGCGGGCGCATCGTGCAGAACAACGAAATCGTCAGTTTTGACACCGATCTGATCGGATCTTACGGCATTTGCGTCGATATCTCGCGCAGCTGGTGGATCGGCGACCGCACACCGCCCGCCGACATGATCTATGCCATGCAGCACGGGCATGAACATATCATGCAGAACATGGAGATGCTGAAACCGGGCGTCACCATCCCCGAACTGGTCGCCAACACCCATGTGCTGGACGCGCAATTCCAGAAACAGAAATACGGCTGCCTGATGCACGGCGTTGGCCTGTGTGATGAATGGCCACTGGTCGCCTACCCTGACGGCGCGGTTCAGGGTGCGTTTGATTACGCGCTGGAACCCGGCATGGTCCTGTGTGTCGAGGCACTGGTGTCGCCCGAAGGTGGCGATTTTTCGATCAAACTCGAAGATCAGGTGCTGATCACCGAGGACGGGTATGAAAACCTGACGAAATACCCGTTTGACGACGCTTTGATGGGCCGCTAGCCGCGCCCAGATGCACTGCGTGCATGCCTCCGGCAGGAGTATTTACCGGACAAATGAAGGGAACAGGCTTCATTTGTCCTTAAATACTCATCTTATCTGTCGGTGCGGCGGCCTTCGGTGTGTTTGCGCAGCTTGGAAGGGCCGGATTTCTTGCGGTTCTTATAGGGGTTTTCTTCGTTCTGGGAGCGCATGAACAGGCGGATCGGTGTGCCCGGCATGTCAAAGTCGACGCGTAACCCGTTGACAAGATAGCGTGAATAGCTGGCGGGCAGCTTGTCGGGATGCGAACACATCACGACAAATCCGGGCGGGCGCGTTTTGGCCTGGGTCATGTAGCGCAGTTTGATGCGCTTGCCTTGTGGTGCGGGGGGCGGATGCTGTTCCAGCATACCGGTCAGCCAGCGGTTCAGCTGCGCCGTCGTGACCCGCCGGTTCCAGACTTCGTAGGCTTTCAGGATCGCGTCTTTCAGGCGGTCCACGCCCTTGCCGGTCTTGGCAGACACCGTCACCAAGGGCGCGCCGCGCAATTGTGGCAGCAGCCGTTCAAAGCTTTCCCGCAGGTCTTTGAGTTTCTTTTGCTTTTCCGGTTCGATATCCCATTTGTTCACCGCAACCACTACGGCGCGCCCCTCGCGTTCGGCCAGATCGGCGATGCGCAGATCCTGTTGTTCAAACGGGATGGCGGCATCCAGCAGCACCACCACGACTTCGGCAAACTTGACCGCGCGCAGCCCGTCTCCGACCGAGAGTTTCTCAAGCTTTTCCTGGACTTTCGCCTTTTTCCTCATCCCCGCCGTATCAAAGATGCGCACCGGAACATCGCCCCAGTCGGTCTGTACCGAAATCGCGTCGCGGGTGATGCCCGCCTCGGGGCCGGTCAACAGGCGGTCTTCGCCGATAATGTGGTTGATCAGGGTGGATTTGCCCGCGTTGGGGCGCCCCACGACCGCCACCTGCAGCGGTTTTGCGCGGGTTGGCACGCGGACAGCCTCGGGGTCGTCCTCGTCTATGGTGACATCAACGTCGGGGGCTTCGTCACTGGCCTTTTTGGCGAAAGCATCGGCCAGCGGCATCAGTTGGGCGTAAAGATCGTTCAACCCTTCGCCATGTTCGGCCGACATGCGGATCGGTTCGCCCAGACCGAGCGCATAGGCTTCGATCACACCGGCATCGGCGGCCGCGCCTTCGCCCTTGTTGGCGGCCAGAATGACGTGGGCGGACCGTTTGCGCAGAATATCGGCAAACAGCTGGTCCGACGGGGTCACGCCAACGCGCGCATCGATCATGAACAGGCAGATATCGGCCATATCAACCGCACGTTCGGTCAGGCGGCGCATCCGCCCCTGCAGGCTGTCATCGGTGACTTCTTCCAGCCCGGCCGTATCGATCACGGTAAAGCGCAGATCGCCCAGCCGTGCAGCGCCTTCGCGCAAATCACGCGTGACGCCGGGCTGGTCATCAACCAGCGCAAGACGTTTGCCCACAAGGCGATTGAACAGCGTGGATTTGCCCACGTTCGGGCGCCCCACGATGGCAAGGGTAAAAGACATCAGATGCTCCGCATGCGCGTATCAAAGGCGCGCTTTACCTCATGTTGCGGTTAACGGAAAGCGTGGAGTTGCCCGTTGGTGCCGACAACATACAAAACCCCGCCTGCCACAACCGGTCCGGTGGTCGCCCCGCCGGGCACTTCGACCGTGGACAGCAGCGCACCGCTGACCGGATCAAAGCTGCGCAATACCCCGTCATTGGAGGCAACAATCAGACGCCCGCCCGCAAGAACGGGGCCATAATGGGCAAAGATCTCGCCGCGCTTCTTGGGTTTGTCCTTGACGTATTTGGGCAGATCAACCGCCCAGACGCGGTTGCCAGTTGCCGAATCAAGCCGGACCAGTTCGTTGGTGTCGGTGATCGCGAAAACCGCGTTGCCTGTGGGCCAGACCGGGCTGATCGCGCCGCTTGTCGCGGTCCAGCGCCGTTCGCCATTGGCAAGGTCCAGCGCAACGATGCGTCCGGTATGGTTGCCCACGTAAACGGTGTTGCCGCGCACAACCGGTGATCCGGTGATATCGCTGACACCGCTGATCGCGCGGCCGATCCGCGTGCCGGTCACAGACGCATCCCAACGGCGCAGCCCGCCCCTGCGGAACACGGCCACCACCTGCCCCGACCCGAACGAAAAGATCGCCAGCGTGTCGGTGACTGCGGGGGCCGGTGCGCCCAGAACATTGGTCACCGATCCGGCGGAAATGATTTGCCACACAATGCGGCCTGTCGCTTTTTCAATGGCCCATCCCACATCATCGCCGGCCACCAGATAGACAAGGTTGCCGGCCACTGTCGGTGTGCCGCTTCCGGTTGCGTCCAGTTGCTGTGTCCAGATGACCGCGCCTGTGGCGGCATCCAGTGCCGCCAGTTCGCCGTAGCCAAGGGAAACATAAACACGTCCGTCATCATAGGCGATGCCGCCGCCTGTGGCGTCCTTGTCGGAATCGCGCGCGGGGCGGATGTTGCTTTGCCACAGGGTTGCGCCGCCTGTCGATGTTGCGGTGACCGTCGATTTGGCATCCAGCGTATAAATACGGCCCTGCGCGACAACCGGATCGGCGGTGATGCGGAACTTGCGGCTGTCACCTTCGCCAATCGGGGCCGACCAGATCCGCTGCGGTGCGCGGGACAATGCCGCATGTTCGGCGCGCAGGCCGGGTGATCCGGCGTTTTGCGGCCAGTTCGCGTTGGTCCGCTGCGCCGGAAGCGAGATCGGACGGCTTTCATTGACAACGGCATCGGCGCTGGCAAGCCCCGCCTCGGCATCCAGTTCACTGCGCAAATCCTCGCGCACGCCGGGCAGGATGCGATCGTCTTCACACGCGCTCAGGAACAGGGTGCCGGTCAGGGCAAGGGCCAGTGTGCGAAGAAACGCAGGGGCAATCGGTGTCATCGTTTTATCCTGTCTGCTCTGCCAGTTCTGCCGGGGCCGGTTCAGCCTTCTGCGGGCACGTCGATATTTGGTGTGCCGCCCAGGGCCACAATCACCTGTGCGGCGCGTTGTTGCAAGCCTGCGCTGACTTGCGCGTCATCCAGAATGCTCTGAAGTGTCGCGATTGCCGCGTCGGGTTGGCCGTTTTTGATATCCAGCAAGGCCAGTTGTTCCATGGCCAACAGGCGCACAGGCACACCGGGCTGGGCCAGTGCTTCGAACTGGGTCCGCTTTTCTGCGTCGCTGATGCCGCTGTCTTTCAGGCTTAATGCCTTGAACGCCGCAATCTGGCGGTAGATTTCGGGGATATCCCCGTTCACAGCCAAAGCGTTCAGGGTTTGCGCGGCGCCTTCGGCATCACCGGCTTCGGCCTGCTGTGCGGCTTTCAGGAAATCCAGAACCGGTTGGCCTGCGTCCGGCCCCGCCTGTGGCACGATCTGGTCAAAGGCGGCCACACGGGCGGCGGCATCGTTCATTTCAAGCGCTGCGAGCATATCGTCGCCCAGTTGTTCGGCGGCGGCGCGGGTTTGTGCCTTGCGCCATTCCGACCATGTTGCGCCACCGACAACCACCAGAATGAACAACGCGGCAATCCAGCCGTATTTCTTGAATGTCGCATAAAGCTTGTCACGACGGACTTCTTCGCTGACCTCTTCGATAAAACTGTCGGTGTCGCTCATCTCTGCTCCCGTTCTGGCGCGGAAATGTCCGTAGTGGACGCTTCCGTGCCCTCTCTTAACTTGCATGCAGGGCCAAGCCAAGACCTCGCCTTTGGGGTGGGGCTGTTGCGTGAATTCAGGGGCAGTTGCGGCGTTGCGGCAACGTATTGCACCGTTTCACGGAAAAGTTTAATCTGAACTGGTTAGTTTAGCGTATTTAATATGTATATAGGCCTCAGATTTAAGCCGGCCGTGCCGATATGACCGCCAAGAAAGGCAAAACATGCGATTGATTCCTGTCCTCACCGCGCTGCTGGTGACCGGATTTTTGTATTTTGTAGTGTTCGAGCGTGACGCGCTCAAGGCATTTGCCTTGGGCGAAGATGCGCCGGCGTCCGAAACGGTCGAGGCCGAAACACCAGCAACGCCCGCTGTTGGTGTGGTGGCGCGCCATTCCGTGGCCAAGGTGATTGACAGTGCGGTCGTGCTGCGCGGCCAGACCGAAGCGAACCGTCAGGTGGACGTGAAATCGGAAATATCGGCGCAGGTGATATCCGATCCGTTGCTGAAAGGCGCATTTGTCAACAAGGGCGATGTGTTGTGCCGTCTGGATGCAGGCACCCGCAATGCCACGCTGGCAGATGCCGAGGCGAACCTGCTTGAGGCAGAAAGCCGCGTGCCCGAGGCCGAGGCCCGTCTGGAAGAGGCGCGCGCCCGCGTGAAAGAAGCGCAGATCAACAACAATGCCGCCGAGAAACTTTCGCAGGGCGGATACGCCTCTGAAACCCGCGTGGCCGGTGCCATTGCCGCCGTGCGCGCGGCACAAGCCAACGAACAATCGGCCATGGCGGGCGTCAAGGCCGCCAAATCGGGCATCCAGTCGGCGCAGGCCACCGTGGCGCTGGCCGAAAAGGAAATTGAACGGCTGACCATCACGGCCCCGTTTCAGGGCCTGCTGGAAAGCGACACGGCAGAACTGGGCAGCCTGATGCAGCCGGGATCGCTGTGCGCCACGATCATCCAGCTTGATCCCATCAACCTTGTCGGCTTTGTGCCGGAAACCGAAGTGAACCGCGTTGAAGTGGGTGCCCGAGCCGGTGCCAAACTGGTATCTGGGGAACTGGTAGAGGGGCGCGTGATCTTTCTGTCGCGCTCTGCCGATCCCGAAACCCGCACCTTTCGCGTCGAAATCGAAGTGCCAAACACCGATCTGCGCATTCGCGACGGGCAAACGGCCGAAATCCTGATCGGGGCCGAAGGGGCCAAAGCGCATCTGTTGCCACAATCGGCGCTGACGCTGAATGATCAGGGCACATTGGGCGTGCGTGTGGTGGATGCCGACCAGAATGCCCTGTTCCAGCCCGTCACGCTGTTGCGTGATACGGTCGATGGCGTCTGGCTGGCCGGATTGCCAGATATGGCCGATGTGATCCTTGTGGGGCAGGAATTCGTGATTGATGGCGTTCCTGTCGTGCCGACATATCAAGAGGCCGCACAATGACCGGATTGGTGGATTGGGCCGCAAACCGCGCCCGCATGGTTCTGGCCTTTATTGCCCTGTCCCTGCTGGCGGGCGGTTTCGCCTATTTCTCGCTCCCCAAAGAGGGCGAGCCGGATATCGAAATTCCGGCGCTGTTTGTTTCGGTGCCCTTTCCCGGGATTTCTGCGGCTGACAGTGAAACGCTGCTGGTCAAGGTGATGGAAACCGAACTGTCCGATCTGGACGGCCTTAAAACCATGACATCCACCGCGTCCGAAAGCTATGCGGGCGTCGCGCTGGAATTCGATTTCGGCTGGGACAAAACCAAGATCATGGCCGATGTGCGCGACGCGATGAACACCGCCGAAGCCAAATTTCCTGCCGGTGCCGAAAAATACTCGATCGTCGAGATTAACTTTTCCGAATTTCCGATCATCATCGTGAACCTGACAGGCCCCGTTCCCGAACGCACAATGGCGCGTGTTGCCAAGGACTTGCAGGATCAACTTGAAGGGCTTGAGCCGGTGCTTGAGGCCGGGATCGCGGGCAACCGCGATGAAATGCTCGAGGTGATCATCGACCCGCTGCGCCTTGAATCCTACAATGTGTCGGCCAGCGAATTGATCGCCGTCGTTCAGAACAACAACCAGTTGATCGCCGCTGGCGAGGTTGAAACCGCACAAGGCACCTTTGCCGTCAAAATCCCGTCCTCGTTTGACGAACCGCGCGATGTTTATGCCCTGCCCGTCAAAACCAATGGCGACCGTGTGGTCACGCTGGGCGATCTGGCGCAGATCAATCTGACCTTCGAAGACCGGCTGGGCACGGCGCGTTTTAACGGGGAAACCACCGTGGCGCTGCAGGTGGTCAAACGCAAAGGGTTCAACCTGATCGATACCGCGACGCTGGTGCGGGAAACCGTTGAAAAGGCCAAGGCCGACTGGCCGCCCGAATTGCGTGCCGCTGTCAAGGTTGGCACATCCAACGACCAGTCGCGCATTGTCGGCTCTATGGTCAGCCAGTTGGAAGGGTCTGTTCTGACGGCAATTGCGCTGGTGATGATCGTGGTGCTGGCCGCCCTTGGCACCCGCGCGGCCCTGCTTGTGGGATTTGCCATTCCCACATCCTTCCTGCTGTGTTTCGTGTTTCTGGCCGTCATGGGCGTGACCATTTCCAACATCGTGATGTTCGGCCTGATCCTTGCCGTGGGGATGCTGGTGGATGGTGCGATTGTGGTGGTCGAATACGCCGACAAACGCATCAAGGAAGGCACCGGCCCGATGCACGCCTATGTCGAGGCGGCACAGCGGATGTTCTGGCCTATCGTCAGCTCCACCGCGACGACGCTGTGTGCCTTTCTGCCGATGCTGTTCTGGCCCGGTGTGCCGGGTGAATTCATGGGCATGTTGCCCGTCACGCTGATTTTCGTGTTGTCCGCGTCCTTGATCGTGGCGCTGATCTATCTGCCTGTGATGGGCGGTGTGACCGGCCGGATGAGCCGGATGTTCGGGCGCACATCGGATGCGCTGCGCGCCCGCCTGCCGTGGTTTGCGCGGGCCGCTTTGGTGCCTGTCGCGCTTTACATGATTTTTCTGGGTGCGATGCAGGTGTTGAACCCGCATTATCTGCTGCCCGATACGGCAACCGTGATCGCGGGCGAGGTGTTTGGCGTTGCCCTGTTTTTGTTTGCCGCGTTTTGTGCGTCGGTCACACTGGGCGCTGCACGGATCGAACGCGCACCGCGTAAAATCCGCGCGGGCCACACGCGCACGCCCTTCGGCATGTTCACCAAATTCATCGCGGGCAACCCGATCATGCCGTTGATCACAATCGGGGTCGTGGGTATTGGCGTGATGGCGGTGTTCGGCCTGTTTGCAACCAACAACAACGGCGTTGAATTCTTTGTCGAATCCGAACCCGAACAGGCAACTGTTTATGTCCGCGCGCGCGGCAATATATCCCTGACCGAGGCCGACAACATGGTGCGTCAGGTCGAAGATATCGTGATGCAGCATCCCGGCGTGGTGAACGTGTTCTCTTTTGCCGGTGATGGCGGGTTGAACACCGATTCCAGCGGCAATTCGACCCCCAAAGACACCGTGGGACAGGTCCAGTTTGAAACCATTCCATGGGAAGACCGCCCGACCCAGACCGAAAAATGGTTTTTCGGAATGCTTGAACGCCAGATCAGTTCCGTTGAATTTGATGGCGACACGGTGATTGACGAACTGAACGCCGAACTCGCCAAATTGCCGGGCTTTGAAGCGGAGATTCTGGCGCTGGCCCAAGGCCCCGCATCGGGCAAGCCGGTGCATCTGCGCCTGAAAGGCGATGATTTCGAGGTATTGAAAGACGCCGCTGGTATCGCCCGCGACAAATTTGAAAACACCCCCGCGCTGACCCTGATCGAAGACAGCCGCCCCCTGCCCGGCATCGACTGGCAGATTGACGTGGATGTCGAGAAAGCGGGGCGTTATGGCGCCGATGTCGCTACTGTCGGCGCGATGGTGCAGCTGGTCACACGCGGCGTATTGCTGGATACGATGCGGGTGGACACCAGCGACGAGGAAATTGAAATCCGCGTCCGTCTGCCCGAGGAAGATCGCGTTCTCAGCACGCTGGACACGCTCAAGGTGCGCACCCGTGACGGGCTTGTCCCGCTGAGCAATTTCATCAGCCGCAAACCGGTGGCCAAACTGGCCGAAATCAGCCGCGTGGACCAGCAACGCTATTTCGACGTCAAGGCCGATTTCCTGCCTGCGACGGTGAAATTCGTGACAGCGTGCGGGCACTCCGGAGGCGCAAATTCTGGCCGTGGCCAATACCGTGCCCGAAGATCAGGGCACCGGATCGGCCGAGACGAAACCGGGCACATTCATCGGGCCGAACGGCGCAGAATACGACCAGTTGCGCCTGAGCGAGGGTGTCAGCATGGATGCACTCACTTCGGCGCTGGAGGATGGCACCCTGAGCGCTGTGCCGATCAACGCCAACGAACGCATCGCCGAGTTGACCAAATGGCTTGAGACCGACCCGCTGCCCGAAGGCATCGCGTGGGAATGGACCGGCGATCAGGAAGAACAGGAAGAAAGCGGCGCGTTCCTGATGAACGCCTTTGCCGGTGCGCTGGGGCTGATGTTCATCATCCTGCTGGCGCAGTTCAATTCCTTCTACAATTCGTTTCTGGTGCTGATTGCCGTGGTGCTGTCCACCACCGGTGTGCTGATCGGGATGATGGTCATGAACCAGCCGTTTTCGATCATCATGACCGGCACCGGCATTGTCGCGCTGGCGGGGATCGTGGTGAACAACAACATTGTTCTGATCGACACCTATCAGGAATATTCCCGCTACATGCCACGGATCGAAGCGATTGTACGCACCGCCGAGGCGCGTATCCGCCCCGTTCTGCTGACCACGATCACCACAATGGCGGGGCTTGCCCCGATGATGTTCGGCCTGAGCCTCGATTTCATCGGCGGCGGTTACACCATCAACAGCCCCACGGCGCTGTGGTGGAAACAGCTGGCCACCGCTGTGGTGTTCGGTCTTGGCATCGCGACGGTGCTGACGCTGGTCGTGACGCCGTCCATGCTGGCGCTGCGGGTGTGGTTTACCACCTATGTGCACTGGTTCGCGCGGCTGCTGGCGAAACTGTCGATGGGCAGCAGTTCCAAGGCGGCCAAGGATTGGGCGTTGCAACGCGCCGCCCGCCGCCTGAAAGCGCCCGAGATTATCTGGACCGATCCCGACCTGCCGTTGGCACCGGTTGAAACCGCCCCGCTCAAGGCTGCGGAATAGACAAGTCTGGGCGGGCCTTTGCCATGACGCGGATGTGAAGCGATATTTCACGCGCTTTTGCCTAAGGATGCGCGTGACCTGTTCCCAAACCCGGAGTGTGCCCTATGTTTTTGCGCCGTATCGCCCCAGCCCTTGCTGTGTCTTTCGTCCTGTCCCTTTCCGGAGGTGCCGCCATGGCCGCCGATCTGATCCACAAAACCAGTCCCCATTCCGTCAGCGTCACCATTGATCGTCTGGCCGCCGCCGTGGAAGGGGCCGGTGCCAAGGTGTTTGCCCGCGTCGATCACGCCGCAGGGGCGGCAAGTGTGGGCGGGGAACTGCGCCCGACGCAAATGCTGATGTTCGGCAATCCGAAACTGGGCACGCCCGCGATGCAGGCCGCGCAGACAGCGGGGCTGGACCTTCCCCTGCGCGTGCTGGCCTATGCCGACAGCGAAGGCGTGGTGCATGTGGTGTATCATGATCCCGCCGAACTGGCCGCCACCCACGGCATCCCCGCCGATGCCGAGGTCATTGCCAAAATGACCGGCGCATTGGGGAACCTGACGGACAAGGCCATCGCGGCAGACTGAATTGCCACGGCGCCCTTTCAGCGCAAAGGCCTAACCGCGATTGATCAATCTTCGCCCATCGGCAAAGACCTGGGTCCATTTCAGTATGCGATAGGATTTCCGCAAGCCGGTTGGCCAAAACGGGTCTTGTTGGATCAGGCGTTCCACGTCTTGTTGATGCTCGGTTTCAACAATCCACAATCCGTCGGCCCCGTTTCTGTTTTCGCCGCCAAGCGGCCCGGCCGCCTTGATCACGCTTGCATGCGATTCAAGAAACTCAAGATGCCGGTTCATATGGGTTTTGCGGATATCCGGATCGGCATCCGCCGCGTCTTCGAACAGAATGATAAACGTCACTACGCTGGCTCCTGTGGTTGCACGCCTTGACCCTAGCACTGCAAAAGCTGATGATTGATCCAGCATCTTTGCCCACCTAGACTGCAAATATGCAGACACACAGTTGGGATGATCTTCGGTTTCTTTTGGCCCTTCACCGAACCGGCAAGCTCGCTCGGGCGGCGCGGGCTGTCGGGGTCAGCGAAACCACGGTTGCGCGCCGCATCAAGGGGTTTGAAAAATCCCTGAAGGTCGATCTGTTCGTGCAAACGGCCAGCGGACACTACATCGCAACCGATACCGGCCTGAGCATTGTTGCCCATGCCGAAAAGGTGGAACGTGAAAACGAAGCCATCCGCGACATCGCTGGCCACACATCGAAACGGGTGGCGGGCACTGTGCGTATCAGCGCGGTGCCGATGATCGTGAACAGGATACTGGTACCGCATTTGGCCCAGTTCAACCGGATCTACCCTGATCTAACTCTTGAACTCGCCGCTGAACCGAACAATGTCGACCTTGGCAAAAGAGAAGCTGACCTCGCCTTGAGGTTTGGCAGGCCCGCGTTCGGGGGCCTCAAAACCACGATGCAGAAACTGGCCACTCTGCCGTTTGATATCTATGGCCCCAGCAGCATCCGCACAGACCAACAGCACACGCTTGGCTGGGTCGGTTACGATGATGCGCATGCCAACCTGCCACAGGCGAAATGGCTGGCGGCGATACTGGCACAGCCAGGACATGCACGCCGCCCCCTTGAACGTTTCAGATGCAGAAACCGCCCTGGAGGCGGTGGCCTGCGGGCTGGGCAGAACGATCCTGCCCGAATGCATTGCCAGATCGGACCGAAGGTTAATACCGATGCCCGTGCCCGCAGCGTCAAAACCGCCTTCACGTGACCTGTGGCTAATGTCCCATGTGGATCATGCGGCGCGAACATCTGTGGCGTCTGTCAAGGCCTGGCTGATCGCGTTGTTTGGCGCACAACCCTGACAAAAGGCACAACTGGCCGACAGGCGCGGACTCTTTTCAAGAGTCCGGTCCGGAAAATTGCAATTTTCCGCGCCCGCTCAGGCCGCTTGTTCTTCGGATTGCTGGCGATGCCACAACTGGGCGTAACGTCCATTCTGGGCCAGCAACTCATCATGGGTGCCGCGCTCCACGATCTTGCCCGCTTCCAGCACGATGATCTGGTCGGCATCGGCCACGGTGCTCAGGCGGTGGGCGATGGTGATCACGGTGCGCCCCTCGCCCGCGCGGTGCAGCGCATCCTGAATTTCGTGTTCCGTTTCACTGTCCAGCGCCGATGTCGCCTCGTCCAGCAGCAGGATGGGCGGGTTTTTCAGCAAGGTGCGCGCAATGCCGACGCGCTGCTTTTCCCCGCCCGACAGTTTCAGCCCGCGCTCGCCCGACAGCGGTGTCATATCCTTCGGGCAGACGTTCGATAAAATCATGGATCTGCGCGGCGCGGGCGGCGGCGACAACCTCGTCCTGCGATGCGCCCTCCTTGCCATAGGCGATGTTGTAACGGATCGTGTCGTTGAACAGCACCGTATCCTGCGGCACCACGCCAATGGCGTCATGCAGGCTGTCTTGCGTGACGTCGCGCACGTCCTGCCCGTCGATCTTCAGCGCGCCCTGTGTCACATCGTAAAAGCGGAACAACAGCCGCCCGATGGTGGATTTGCCCGATCCGGTCGATCCGACAATGGCGACAGTCTTGCCCGCCTCGACCGTCAGGGAAATGCCGTTCAGGATAGAGCGCGCGGGATCATAGCCGAAATACACGTCTTCCAGTTCGATCTTGCCCCCGTTCACCTGCAACGGTTTGGCGTCGGGTTTGTCCGTCACTTCCTGCGGTTGTTCCAGCAGATCGAACATTTCGCCCATATCCACCAGCGACTGGCGGATTTCACGATAGACCGTGCCCAGAAAATTCAGCGGCACGGCGATTTGCAGCATATAGGCGTTGACCATCACGAAATCGCCCACGGTCAGCGTGCCCTGCTGCACCCCCAGCGCGGCCATCACCATCACCCCGATCAGGCCCGCCGTGATCAGCAATGATTGACCAAAGTTCAGAAACGCCAGCGAATAGGATGTTTTCAGCGCAGCACTTTCGTATTGCTTCATTGCCACGTCATAGCGGGCGGCCTCGCGCGCTTCGGCACCGAAATATTTCACGGTTTCGTAATTCAGCAGGCTGTCGATGGCCTTTTGGTTGGCATCGGTGTCCTGATCGTTCATTTCGCGGCGCAGTTTCACGCGCCATTCGGTCACGGCAAAGGTGAACCAGACATAGAACGCGATCGTCACGGCCACGACGACCAGATACCAGACATCAAACAGGATCGTCAGGATCACCCCGATCAGGACCAGTTCGATGATCAGCGGCCCGATGCTGAAGATCAGGAACCGCAGCAGGAAATCGACGCCCTTGACGCCGCGTTCGATGATCCGGCTCAGCCCGCCGGTCTTGCGCGTGATGTGATAGCGCATCGACAGGCGGTGGATATGGGCGAATGTTTCCAGCGCCAGCTGGCGCAGCGCGCGCTGCCCGACAGCGGCAAAGATCGCATCGCGCAATTGCTGGAACGCCACCGACAACAGGCGCGCCATGCCATAGGCCACCGTCAGCCCCACCGCGCCCAAAGCCAGCATCGGCACGCCTTCGTTTGCCAGCGCATCCACCGCGCCCTTGTACAAGGATGGGCGTATAAACCGTGACCAGCTTGGCCACGACCAGAACGATCAGCGACAGCACGACGCGGCGTTTGACCCACGGCTGCCCGTCGGGCCACAGATAGGGGCCGACCTTGCGGATTGTGCGCCAGCCCGAGCGGCGTTCGTCAGCGGATATTTCTTCAGAGGTGAGAGACATTCAGGCTTCCTTGGCCGCGCTGGTGCGACCGGTGCCAACACATAGGGCGCGCGCAGCAGGAATGGCCAGACCTGCGCCCTGATTTGTCGGCCCGCATAGTCGACGGTCGCCTGTTTCAGTCGGGCAGCGCGAACACCTGCCCGGGGTAGATCAGATCGGGATCGCGGATGCTGTCGCGGTTGGCATCAAACACGCGCACAAACAACATCCCGTCGCCATACCGGTCGCGCGCGATGGCCCACAGCGTGTTGCCCGCCTGCACCGTGACGGCCTGCACCGGTGCGGCGCTGTTCTGGGCCGCCAGCGCGGCGGTCAGCACCTCGGGCTCTTCGCGTTTGAACGGGGTTTCCACGCGGCTTGTTACCGTGCCGGACCCGTCGACCTGATCAATGCGCAAGGTGTAAACGCCGGTATCGACAGCCGGCAGATCGCCGCGCCAGCGCCCGTCGGGCTGCACCGGCAATGTGGTGACGGGACGGTTATCAAGATAGACGCGCACAAACCCGTCCCCCGGAGCGCGCCCGCTCAATTGGACATCACCCAGATCGGAATAGCCGATTGTGTCCAGCTCTACCGTGGTCATTGTCGCAGGTGTGCCCTGCCCCGTGGCCGGTTGCAGCAGGTCGACACCGGTCGCATCCGAGCGCAACACAGCCACTGGCGCAGGGGCTGGTGCTGGTGCTGGTGCTGGTGACGGTGCTGCCGGAACAGCTGTCTGCACCGGGTTTTCAGGCGCCGCGGCGTGTAATTCAGGCTCTGTCCGTTCGGAAATGGCTGGCGCGGCGGGCCGGGTGTCCACGCCTGCAACCTGAGGCATCTGGCCCGTGTCTTCGGCAACAGCTTGCGCTGGTTCTTCGTTTTTTTCAGCGGCTGTTTCGCTGTCCGTGCCGGTTGAAACATCCGGATCGGTCTGCGCTGTTCCAACTGAGGCCGGTGCTGGCTCTGCCGCGGCCAAAGCCGCAGTTTGCGGCGCGACCGGCGCAAGGATCACGTCGGCGTCCGAAGATGACTGGCCCATGGTGCCGTCTGACATCAGGCTCAGCACCCTAGGTGCCGCGCTTGGGGGCAGTGACAGGAAGCTGACAAAGGCCCCGCCATCATCTGCCGTCACCTGACCGATTTCCGCACCATCCATCAGAATGACAACCGATGCGCCGGGATCGGCCCGCCCCGCGACAAGCGTTGTGCCATCCGGTTCGACGCGGACAACATCGAATTCCGGTGCGATGGGTGTGGCCTCTTCCTCAGCCTTGGCAGTGGTCGAAGCGGATGCATCGGGGGCGGGCTGTGCGCTTTCATCCCCTTGCGCCGCCGATTCAGGGGCCGGTTGAAGCGCAGGTACAGACGCATCGGGCTGCACCAGCGCATCCAGATCACGCTCACTGGGTACAGCACCGTCATGGGGCGCGAACACACCCGCCCAATAGAGCCCGCCCAGCACAAGCGCAGCAACGATGGCTGCCCCTGTTGCCGTCTTGCCCGTCACGAGCCCCACCGTTTTGTCCATCTTTGCCCATCCCCTTCAAGCAACTGAGCAACCTTATCAACAGCCCCTTGTCGGGTCAAAACATCGCTTGCTGGTCTATGTCCTGTCGGATTTCCGTATTTTTGGCAAAAAGAAACTGTGGTCGCGCTGTTTTCGATGGCCATTCTGTGGCACTGCGGGTTCAGTGAACGGACGATCAAAGGAGAGTTTCATGCCGGATCACGGGTTTTCCGTCTGTGTCTATTGCGGATCACGCGCCGGGGCGCGGGCCAGCTATCTGTCGGATGCCACTGCCGTGGGGACGGCGCTGGCACAAAACGGCTGGCAACTGGTGTACGGGGCTGGCGATGTCGGGCTGATGGGCGCCGTGGCGCGCGCCGCACAGGCCGCAGGCGGCGACACGTTCGGTGTGATCCCCGCGCATCTGGTCGCGCGCGAGGTCGGCAAGACCGATCTGACCCGCTATGTGGTGACCGAAACCATGCACGAGCGTAAGAAGGTGATGTTCATGAACGCCAATGCGATTGTCGTTCTTCCGGGGGGAGCAGGATCACTGGACGAGCTGTTCGAGGCCATCACATGGCGCCAGCTTGGCCTGCATGAAAAGCCGATATTCCTATTGAATACAGACGGGTATTGGGATCCGTTGATGCAATTGATCAGCCCATGTGATCGATCAGGGTTTTGCCGATGCGTCACTGGCCGGTTTTGTTTCGGTCAAGGCAACACCGGCCGAACTGATCGAGGCCCTGCGCGCGGTTCTGTCCTGAACCAGTGCGCTGATGGAATAGAGCGCGAGCGCGATCCAGATCATCGGAAAGGCAATGGCGTGCCACGGCCCGAACGGTTCACCGAACAGGAACACCGCGCAGCAAAACTGCAACACGGGATTGAGGTACGCAATCAGCCCCAATGTCGACATCGCGACCCGTTTGGCCGCAAAGCTGAACAGGATCAGCGGCACCGCCGTGACCGGCCCCGACAGCACCAGCAACACTGTATCCTGTATGTTCGTGGCAAACCCGCCCTGCCCGCCGACCTGCGCCGTGACAATCACGGCGAGCGCAAGCGGGGAAAACAACAGGATTTCGCAGGTCACAGATACCACAGGCCCGGTCGCCAGACCTTTTTTGATCGTCCCGTAGAGCGCAAAGGTGCTGGCCAGCGCCAGAGATATCCACGGCGCAACGCCCAATCCGTAGGTCAGCACACAGACCGCCCCCGCCGCCAGCACGACAGCGCCCCATTGCACCACCCCCAGACGTTCGCCAAAGCCGAACCGCCCGATCAGCACCGCCACCAGCGGATAGATGAAATAGCCCAGTGATGCTTCGGTTGTACGCTCGATCTGGATGGCGAAGATGAACAGGAACCAGTTGACCGATACCATGCAGGCCGCCAGCGCGATCAGCGTAAAATTGCGCCGTGTGGAAAGCGCTGTACGGATATCGCCAAGCCGCGATTGCGCGGCAAGGACCAGCACGAACAACACCATCGACCACCAGACGCGATGGGCCAGCACCTCGAGCGCGGGGATATGCGATACCTGTTTGTAAAATACCGGCGACAGGCCCCAGATGGTGCAGGCGGCGATAATGGCGGCCACGCCTTTGCCTGTTTGTGTCATCCCTGCCCCTTTGGTTCGGGTCAGCGGTGCCACGCGGATGCGGGGGCGTCAAGCCTTGGTGCGCGGGACATCAGGATCATCTGGCCAGCCCGCCGGTTGGGTGTATAGAGTACGTGACATTGGCACTTAATTGATTGACGGACCCGTATTTTGGCAGATGACACCGCCCGCACCACACCGGACACCCCGAACGTCAGGCTGAACGCCGCGTTGGAGCGTGAGACGGCGCTGCGCGAAATCCTGAGCGTGATCCGTGACAGCCGCGCCGACGAACAGCCGGTGTTTGACGCCATCCTGCATCACGCGCGCCGCCTGTGCGATTCGCCCATGGCGGGGCTGGTCATGGGGCGCAAGGGTGACCGCGCACAACGACTGGCGGCATCTTACGGCACCAAAACAGTCGACCGTGGCGCTGTTCGCAAGCGGTGCGGTCCCGCTGGAGCCATCGAAATCCTTTGTTGCGCAGGCGGTTTTTGACGGACGCATGATCCATGTTCCGGATTTGGCCGACACCGACAAATATCGCAACGGTGCGCCCAATATCGTGTCCATGGTCGAAGAGGAAGGCATCCGCACCGCACTCTTCGTGCCGCTGATGGCCAAGGACGGCGGGATCGGGTGTTTTGTGCTCTACCGCCACGAGATACGCCCCTATGCGGAGACCCAGATCGAACTGGTCAAGACCTTTGCCGATCAGGCGGTGATTGCGATCGAAAACGTACACCAGTACCGCGACGTGCAGCAAAGGCTGGAACGCGAAGCGGCGACACGAGAAATTCTGCAGGTGATCAGCCAGAGCCGTGGCGATGAAACGCCTGTGTTCGACGTGATCCTGCGCAAGGCGGCAGACCTGTGCCGCGCACCGCATGCGGCGCTGAACCTTGTTGATGGCAACCGGGAGTTTCTCGAATATACAGTCTCTTACGGGCCTGACCTCACGTTTTCCAAACCCGGTGTAACGAAGTGGCCATTGCAGCCGGACTCTCTCATCGCGCGCACGATCCTTGAAAAACGGGCACTGCGCATCGACGATCTGGCCGATTCCGACGAATATCGCAGCGGCGATCCCGGCCGGGTCGCCCATGTGAACGAGGATGGCATCCGAAGCTATATGGCCGTTCCGTTGATCATCAATGACACCGCGATCGGCAATATCGGCCTGTTCCGCCGCGAAGTTGATCCGTTTTCGCAAGACGATCTGGAATTGATCCAGACCTTTGCCGATCAGGCTGTGATTGCCATTGAAAACGTGCGCCAGTTTCGCGAAGTGCAACAGCGGTTGGAGCGCGAGGCTGCCACGCGCGAGGTTCTGGAAGTGATCAGCCAGTCGCGGGCAGATGAACAGCCGGTGCTGGATACAATCGTGCGCAATGCCGCGCGGTTATGTGATGCAACGCTGGTCGGCCTGTCGCTGGTCAACGAAACGCGCACCGCGCTTGCGTACATAGCCGTTTGGGGCGCGCGGTATGAAGCGTTCTATGTCAGGCTTCGAATTTGATCTGGACGGCCCGTTGCAAGTGGCCGTGACCGTGCGCGAGGCGCGCATCATTCATACACCGTGACCTTACGGATGATCCGCTGTATCTGGCCGCGCGACCCCGTGCGCGTGAAAATCGTGGAAGACGTGGGCGTGCGCACCTTTCTGACTGTTCCGCTGGTCAAGGATGGCGTGGCCTTTGGCTGCCTGAACCTGAACCGGAACGAGGTGAAACCGTTTGCCGACGACGAAATCGCCCTGATCGAAACCTTTGCCGAGCAGGCGGTGATCGCCATCGAAAACGTGCGCCAGTTCCGGGAAATCGCAGACAGCGGCTGGAACGGGAAAAGGCAACGCGGCAGGTGTTGCAGGTGATCAGCCAGAGCCGCGACGACGACGCGCCGGTGTTCGAAGAGATACTGGGCCAGGCGGCGCGGCTGTGCCATGCGCAAACCGCCGGATTGCAACTTGTGAACGAGGCGGGCAGCCATGCGCAACTGATCTGCAACTGGGGGGCCAGTGGCGGTGTGTTCAATCCGGGTTTTGAAATGGATATGACCGGCACCAATCTGGTGGTTCAGGCGATCCGCGAGGCGCGGGTGATCAGCGTTGCCGATCTCAAGGACACCGATCTTTACCGGCAGGGCTGGAAACTGCGGCGTCAGTTGGTGGACGAGGAAGGCGTGCGGTCCTGGCTGATCGTGCCATTGCTGCGCGACGGTGTCGGGTTTGGCAGCATGTCGCTAAGCCGCAAGGAGGTGAAACCGTTTGCAGCCGATGAAATCGCACTGATCGAAACCTTTGCCGAACAGGCCGTGATCGCCATTGATAATGTCCGCCAGTTCAAGGCACTGGAAAGCCGCACCGCCGAGGTTGAGGCGCTGAACACGGGGCTGGAAGAACGGGTGGCCACGCAGGTCGACCAGTTGGAGCGTATGGGGCGGCTGAAACGCTTCCTGTCGCCGCAGGTGGCGGATGCGGTGATTTCTTCAGGGGATAACGCGCTGCTGGGCAGCCACCGCGCCCTGATTGCCACGCTGTTCTGTGACATTCGCGGATTTACCGCGTTTTGCGAACGGGCCGAACCCGAAGAAACCATCGAGGTGCTGCAAACCTATCACGAGGCGATGGGCCAGTTGATTGCAGATCACGGCGCAGGTGTGGATCACCGTGCGGGCGACGGGATCATGGTGATTTTCAACGATCCCCTGCCCTGTGACGACCCCACCGGCGATGCGCTGCGCATGGCGTTTGCGATGCGCGACCGGATGGCCGAATTAGCGCAGGGCTGGCGGCGCATGGGGCACAAGCTGGGCTTTGGCGTCGGCATTTCGCTGGGCTATGCCACTGTGGGCATGGTCGGGTCCGAAGGGCGCTATGATTACACCGCATCGGGCACCGCCGTGAACCTTGCCGCGCGCCTGTGCGATCATGCCAGCGACGGGGAAATATTGCTCAGCCCGCGCGCCTGTCTGGCGGTCGAGGAGATTGCGCAAACCGAACCCGCGGGCGAGATGGAATTCAAGGGCATCCACGCCCCGACAGACGTGTTCAGGGCGGTGGCGCTCAAAGGATGACGGGGCGACCCGCATTGTAAAGATCAGGAGAGCGGCAGATGCCGGATGCACAAACCTACGCGGCGATTTCGGAGGTGGTGAAAACCTATGTCGACGGCATGTGCGAAAATGACCCTGCAAAATTGCGCCATGCCCTGCACGAAAAAATGTGTTGTATCGGGCATTTCGACGGCGGGCTTGAATGGGATAGCCGCGAGGCGTTTATCGCGGGCGTGGACAAGGCTGTCGACAGGCCCGACCCCGCGCCGTGGCATGCGATCAACACGATATCGGTGTTCGGCGATGTGGCGATGGTGCAGGTCGAAAACATCTGGCTGGGCGATCACTATGACGACACGCTGACGTTGTTGAACCACGAGGGGCGTTGGCTGATCGTGTCCAAGGTCTTCTTTCTGAGGCCCGCAAAATAGACGGGACTGACACCGACACAGGGCCGGGCCTGACCTTGGAGAAGGGCGGCGTTGCCGGGGGTGAAAATTTGGCTATTGGAAACAAATCGCACCAAACCGATTACTATTTTGTAAACGGAAACAATAGGTCAGCTTAAATGCAATCTGACGTTGCGTTACCTACCAACGGCTTCTTGTAAACCGTGCGCCCGCAAACAATCTTGATCACGAATACGTTATTTTCAGGATAAGAACATTATGGAAGTCATTGTTGTTGTCGGATTTATCGCTGTCGTGGTTATCGTTTTTCGGTTCCGGTCACGCGACGATGAAGTGATTGAAGCCCCTGAACCGCGCACCTCGTCGCCGCGCCCGCGTCGCGTGGCGCAATCAGCGCCGGGATACAAGCCACAAGAAGGGCTGCCGTCAAATTGGCCCAGTACACCCCCTGTTCAACTTGAACCCTGCGAAGTAAGCGGCAAATGTTATGTCATAGATGGTGACACCATCGTCATCAAAGGCGAAAGGATCAGGCTTGCTGGTATTGATGCGCCGGAACTGGAGCACCCTTGGGGCAAAAAGGCAAAGTGGGAGTTGGTCCAGATTTGCAAAGGCCATACCATCACCGCGCGGCTAGAACCCGACATTTCCTATGACAGAGTTGTTGCAACATGCTTCCTTCCTGACGGCCGTGATTTAAGCGCCGTGTTGGTCGAAAGAGGTCTGGCGTTGGATTGGCCCAAGTTCTCCGGAGGGAAATACTCACATTTGGAACCTGTTGGTGTGCGCAAGAAACACTGGAAAGCCGCCGCGCGACAACGAGGACATATGCATACATTCCACAAATAAATGCTGCGCGAGGCCATCTATTTTAACAACAAAAAACCCCGCGCGCTGCACGGGGTTCTTTCATTTCTACGCAACCGCGTGTTTACATCCGCGATGCGACGTTTTCCCAGTTGACCAGATTATCAAGGAAATTGGTCAGGTAGGCCGGGCGTTTGTTGCGGAAATCGATGTAATAGGAATGTTCCCACACATCACAGCCCAGCAATGCGGTCTGGCCAAAGCACAGCGGGTTCACGCCGTTTTCTGTTTTCGTCACTTTCAACCCGCCATCGCTGTCTTTCACCAGCCACGCCCAGCCGGATCCGAACTGGCCCGCGCCTGCGGCGGAAAACTGCGATTTGAATTCATCGACCGACCCGAAGCTGTCCTTGATCGCGGCCTCAAGCTCGGACGGCATGGCGCCCGATTTCGGGCCCATCATTTCCCAGAACTGGTTGTGGTTCCACAACTGGCTGATGTTGTTGAAAATACCGTTCTGCGCCACAGATTTTGCGTCATAGGTGCCGGTGATGATGTCCTCAAGCGATTTGCCCTCCCACTCGGTGCCGGCAATCAGCTTGTTGCCGTTGTCGACATAGGCCTTGTGGTGCAGATCGTGGTGATACTCGAGCGTTTCCGCCGACATGCCGGCGCCGGCCAGCGCATCGTGGGCATAAGGAAGATCGGGAAGTTCAAAAGCCATTGGGGCCCCCTCGTGGTTGGTGTTGCATTTCGCACATCGCGTACATGGGTCACATGAAGCGCAGGATGGCGCAAGGTCAAGGGCCGACACAGACAATATCGGCCCAAAGCCGCGCGCTTGTGTTGGAACAACGTGCAAACCGGTGCCGGGTTCCCTGCCCCTTGCGCAATTTGTGCCGCTATGGCCCACTTGCCCGTGCACATGACGCCAATGAACGGAGCCAAGATGAGCCACGGATATGACAGCGGACGCCTGAACCTGCCCTTTGTCGGCATTTCGACCTTTGGCAAATATCCCTATCACCCCGATTGGGACACCATAGATGCCGATGTGGCGATTGTCGGCGCGCCCTATGATTTCGGAACACAGTGGCGGGCCGGTGCGCGGTTCGGCCCGCGCGGCATCCGCGAGGCATCAACCCTGTTCGCCTTTGGCCATGCCGGTGCCTATGATCACGAGGATGACAAGACCTATCTGGGCGAAGGCACGCGGATTGTGGATATCGGTGACGCGGATATCATCCACACGGATACCGAAAACAGCCATGCCAACATCGAAAAGGCGGTGCGCGCCATCCTGAAGGCGGGCGCGCTGCCTGTGGTGTTGGGCGGTGATCATTCGATCAATATCCCCTGCTTGCGGGCCTTTGCCGATGCAGGCCCGATCCATATCCTGCAAATCGACGCCCATCTTGATTTTGTCGATGAACGCCACGGTGTGCGCCATGGCCACGGCAACCCAATGCGGCGCGCCGCTGAACAGGACCATGTGACCGGCCTGACCCAGCTGGGCATCCGCAATGTGTCGTCGACCGCGAAAGAAGGCTACGACGCCGCGCGCGCCATGGGATCAGACATTCTGTCGGTGCGGCAGGTCCGCGCGCTTGGGGTAGATGCGGTGATTGCGCGGATTCCGAAGGACGCGGATATCTATCTGACCATTGATATTGACGGGTTCGATCCGTCGATCGCGCCCGGCACTGGCACGCCCAGCCATGGCGGGTTTCTATATTACGAAGTGCTTGAGCTGATCGCGGGCGTTGCCGCGCGCCAGAACATCGTCGGCATCGATCTGGTCGAGGTCGCGCCGGATTACGATCACAGCGGCACGACATCGATTCTGGCCGCGCAGATATTGCTGAACACCATTGGCCGCATTCTGAATAAATAACAAAAGGTTAGAGATCGCTTTTCAAGTGATGCCACATCACGTTTTGCATCAAAAATACCCGACTTCCGATCCCGGTTGTGCCGCCATTTTCAGAATGCCGAACGCATAGTCCGCGACCGAGCGGAAACAGACGATCTGGAACACGTCGTCCTCGGGCATCCAGAAGGCTGCGGGCACCTGCGCCATGCGGGTGCGGCGGAACATACCGGTTGTAAAGGCATCGGGCGACAGATCGACAGGGCACAGCTTGGCCATCACCTCCCGCGCGTGGGGGCTGCGCACCTCGAACACCGCGCGGGCATCGGACACGTTCACCGCCAGTGCGTGGGTCTTGGCCAGTGATTTGTGCATCTTGGCCAGCGTATCCGGCACCGCATCATAGGCGCACATCACCAGAACCTCGTCCGGTGACATCCATGCGATGCTGCCGTCCTTGCCGGTCTTGATCTGGCCTTGGGGCGGAATATCAACTCCGGCGGCGGCCTTGGCTGCCGATTTGATCTTGGCCGCCGACAGATCGCCGCGCAGGGTGATCATGCCGTTCAGGCCCAATTCGCGAATATCGACGATCCCCGCATAAGTTGCGTGATCCAATGCGCTGACAATATTAGACATTCTGCTTGGCACCTTCCTGATCATAGAACACCGGATCAACGATTTTCGCCTGTACAACCGTGCCGTCCACCTTGGGGAAATCGATGACTTCGCCCATCCGGTCCGGCCCGTGATGCACCAGGCCCATGGCGATGCCACGGTTCAGCGTGGGCGAATGATAGGTCGATGTGACCCGCCCGATCGTGTTGCGCTGGCCGTTTTCGTTCACGCCCTCGCCCACGGCATAGGCGCCGTCAGGCAGCACCGATCCGTCGACCGTTTCCAGCCCGACCAGTTTCCAGCGGTTCGGATCGGCCATATGGCTGCGTTCCTGCGCGCGTTTGCCCAGATAATCGTCTTTCTTCTTGGAAATCGCCCAGTTCAGGCCCAGATCCTGCGGGATCACCGTGCCGTCGGTTTCGTCCCCGATCATGATAAAGCCCTTTTCGGCCCGCATGATGTGCAACGCCTCGGTGCCGTAGGGCATGATGCCGAATTCGGCCCCGGCCTTTAACATGGCCTCCCAGAAGGCGCGGCCCTGCGATGCGGGCACGGCAATTTCAAAGGACAATTCGCCCGAAAACGAGATGCGGTAGACCCGCGCGTCAAATTCGCCGATCTTGCCGTCGGCCCAGCCCATGAATGGCAGTGCCTCGGCCGACAGGTCCATACCGCCCAGTTTTTCCAGCATCTTGCGCGCATTGGGGCCGACAACGGCCACTTGTGCGTATTGTTCGGTGACATTGGCGGTATAGACCTTCCAGTCCCACCATTCGGTTTGCAGCCATTCTTCCATATGGCCGTGGATGCTTTCCGCGCCGCCGGTTGTGGTGTGGCACAGGAACGTATCGTCATCGATGCGCGCAACCACGCCGTCATCGATCAGAAACCCGTTTTCCGAACACATCAGCCCGTAGCGGCATTTGCCCGGTTTCAGCGTGCTCATCATGTTGGTGTAAAGCATATCGAGGAACCGGCCCGCATCCGGCCCCTTGACGATGATCTTGCCCAATGTGGACGCATCCAGCAGGCCAAGGCTGGCGCGGGTCTGGTTGATCTCGCGCATCACGGCGTCATGGGTGCTTTCTCCGCCGCGCAAATAGGCATACGGGCGGCGCCACGCGCCAACCGGTTCCCAATCGGCGCCGTGTGCGTCGTGCCAGTCCGACATCGGGGTTTTGCGGATCGGCTGGAACACCGCACCGCGCGCCTCGCCCGCGATGGATGCCATCGAGATCGGGGTATAGGGCGGGCGGAACGTGGTGGTGCCCACGGCGGGGATATTGGCATTCAGCGCATTCGCAAGTGTCGCCAATCCGTTGATATTACTTAACTTCCCCTGATCGGTCGCCATGCCCAGTGTGGTATAGCGCTTGGCGTGCTCGACGCTTTCGAACCCTTCCTGCGCGGCCAGTTGCACATCCGAGACTTTCACATCGTTCTGGTAATCCAGCCACGCCTTGCTGCGCAGTTTGATGTTCGCACCTTGCGGCATCAGCCAGACGGGCAGCATCGGCGCGCATTCCGGCCCTGTCGCCATCGGGGCCGAGGCCGATTTGGGTTTGAACCCTGCGGCCTGTGCCGCCTCTTTGCCGGCGGCGTGGGCATCGCCCAGCACGGTCGGCCAGATGCAGCGCGCCATTGGCCGCGCCTGCAGCGGTCACAAAGGCCTTGCCATCCGCACCGGTCGGCGGGTTATCCACATCGGGGCGAAAATGTGCTGCATCTGCATCCCAGACCAGCTTGCCCCCGCAATGGGACCACAGGTGCACCACGGGCGACCAGCCGCCCGACATCGCCACCGCGTCACATTCGATCTCTTCCAGAACGGCCCCTTCTCCGGCCTGCGCGCAAAGCGCCACGCCTGTCACGCGCTTGCCGCCCTTGACCTTGGCGATGGCCTTGCCGGTTTCCACGCGGATGCCCAGTGCCTTGGCCTGTTCCATCAATTCACCGCCGCCCTGCGGGCGCGCATCGACCACGACAGGCACGACCAATCCGGCGTTTTTAAGGGTAATTGCCGTAAGGTAAGCATCATCATTGTTGGTGACGACAACGGTGCGGTCCCCGACCGACACGCCGTAATTGACCGCGTAATCGCGCACGGCCGAGGCCAGCATCACACCGGGGATGTCATTGCCCGCAAAGGACAAAGGCCGTTCGATCGCGCCTGTGGCGGTCACGATCTGGCGGGCGCGGATGCGCCACAGGCGGTGGCGCGGGCCTGCCGCCGCCGGATCATGATCGCGCAGTTGTTCATAGCCCAGCACATAGCCGTGGTCATACACCCCTGCCCCCATGCAACGGGTGCGCAGGGTTACATTAGGCATTGTTTCCAGTTCGGCGACAGTTTGTTCAACAAACTTATCCACAGGCATATCTTCGACCTGCCCGCCATCAACAGGCGCGCGCCCGCCCAGATGCGCGGTCTGTTCCAGCAGCACCACCTTGGCGCCGGACAGCGCCGCCGCCTTGGCCGCCTGAAGCCCTGCAACCCCGCCGCCGATCACCAGAATATCGGTGAAGGCGTAGAAATGTTCGTAGGTGTCCACATCGCGGTCTTTCGGGGCCTTGCCCAGACCGGCAGACTGGCGAATGAACGGTTCGTACACGTGTTTCCAGAACGAACGGGGATACATGAACATCTTGTAATAAAAGCCGGCGGGCAAAAACCGCGACAGGTGCGTGTTGATCGCACCGACATCGAATTCAAGGCTGGGCCAGTGGTTCTGGCTGGCGGCTTTCAACCCGTCAAACAGTTCTGTCGTGGTCACGCGCTGGTTGGGTTCGAACGGTGCCGCCCTCGCCCATGTTGACCAGACCGTTGGGTTCTTCCGCGCCGCTGGCAACCACGCCGCGCGGGCGGTGGTATTTGAACGACCGGCCCACCATCATCTGGTCATTGGCCAGCAGCGCCGAGGCCAGCGTGTCGCCTTCAAGCCCGCGCATCTGTTTGCCGTTGAACGTGAAATGCAGCGCGCGCGCGTCGTTGATCAGGCGGCCTTTGGTGGCAAGACGGGTGCTCATGATGCGAACCTTTTGGTGGCGGCAGGTGGTGTGCAGTAAGTATTTTTGAAAAGATGAAGCATTATCCGAACTCTCTCCACGACCAGCCGGGGCGTTTTTCGGAGATGGTTTTGATCAGGTCATCGGGCGGGGCCAGTGTTTGGGCGCTGTAGGTGCCGAACACTTCCAGTGTGGTGGTGCAGCGGGCCGCGTGAAACCATTTGCCGCAGCCGTTTGCATGCCGCCAGCGTTCGAAATGCACGCCTTTGGGGTTTTCGCGCATGAACAGGTAGGTTTCGAAATCATCCTCGGATGATCCGGGGCCAAAGCGTTTCAGGTGCGCTTCTCCGCCGCCGTGAAATTCGGTTTCTTCGCCGGTGACGCCACAACAGGGGCAGGTCAGGATCAGCATGGGGCACCTTTGACGTAAAAGGCAGCCGTTCCGCAAGGGAACGACCGCCAGAGTGGACGTGAGTGGTGGGGCGATTGCCCGCGATGTTATTCGGTGACAGTGCCGGTTGTGGCAGGCGCTGCCGGCGCGGTGTCAGACACCGCAGCAGGCGCTGCGCCATCCGTGACCGGGCCCGTGCCCGATCCGATGGCGGCAAGGCCCGCGATAAACAAGACAATGACGACAAGCGCGATGACAAGGCCGCGCGCACTGGTGCCGCCAGTGGTGGTGTTCGGCGTGATATAGTCAGACATGGTGACGTCTCCTGTTTGGGAGAGGTCAGAATGACGCGATTTGAGCCCCGCTCAAGATCGGCGGAAATCCCCGCCGGTTTTCGGCGCAGCTTGGCCTGTGGCGCGGGCGCGCATGGGCCAATCCTTGCCGGTTCGGGGGGAATATGGGGGAGGACGGGCATTAGTGCGCCACCCCTGCCGCGACGCTTTCGTCGATGAAACGGCCTTCGCGGAAGCGGTCCAGCCCGAAGGCGTCGGTCAGCGGCGAATGCCCCTTGGCGATCAGTTCGGCCATGCCCCAGCCAGAGCCGGGGATGGCCTTGAACCCGCCGGTGCCCCAGCCACAGTTGATAAACACGCCCTCGAGCGGTGTTTTGGACAGGATCGGCGAGCGGTCGCCGGTCATGTCCACGATCCCGCCCCATTGGCGCAGCATTTTCAGGCGCGAGACCATCGGGAAGGTTTCGATCAGGGCGCGCACGGTTTCCTCGATATGGTGGAAGCTGCCGCGCTGGGTGTAGTTGTTGTAGCCCGTCAGTGCCGCCGCCGATGACCATTTCGCCCTTGTCGGACTGGGACATATAGCCATGTACCGTGTTGGCCATCACCACCACATCCATGCAGGGCTTGATCGGTTCGGACACCAGCGCCTGAAGCGCCACGGATTCGATCGGCAGACGGAAGCCCGCCATATCGGCGACATGGCCGGAATGGCCCGCCACGACGATGCCCAGCTTGTCGCAGTCAATCGTCACCCTTGGATGTGGTCACGCCGATGACCTTGCCCGGCCTCGCGGCGCACGCCGGTCACTTCGCATTTCTGGATGATGTCCATGCCCATGTCGGAACAGGCGCGCGCATAGCCCCAGGCCACCGCATCATGGCGCGCGGTGCCGCCGCGGGCCTGCCACAGCCCGCCCAGAACCGGATAGCGCGGACCGTCCAGATTGATGATCGGCACCAGTTCCTTGACCTGCTGGCGGGCTGATGAATTCGGTTGTCACGCCTTGCAGGGCGTTGGCATGGGCAGTGCGCTGGTAGCCGCGAATTTCGTGCTGGGTTTGCGCCAGCATGATCACGCCGCGCGGGCTGAACATGACGTTATAGTTCAGGTCCTGGCTCATCGTTTCGTAAAGCGAACGCGCCTTTTCATAGATCGCCGCCGACGGATCCTGCAGATAGTTGGAGCGGATGATCGTGGTGTTGCGCCCGGTATTGCCACCGCCCAGCCAGCCCTTTTCGATCACCGCCACATTGGTGATGCCGAAATTCTTGCCCAGATAATAGGCTGTGGCCAATCCGTGCCCGCCCGCGCCGACGATGATCACATCATATTTCTTTTTCGGCTCGGCCGCGCGCCACGCCCGTTCCCAGCCGGTATGGTAGCGCAGGCCGCTTCGCGGGCGACGGCAAAAACGGAATATTGTTTTCATAGCTCGAGATCCGATGCATCCGGTGTGATGTGTATCATGGCGCAAACCGCGAATTATGCCGATCCTGCCAAACGGCACAATAGATCGCAGTTGCGACATGAGGCCCCGCCGTGTCGATTTGCGTGCGTTTTGGTCTTTTTTCAGGGCGCGCCCGCCTATAGATGGAGGCCAACGACAGGAGAGACCATGACATTCTGGATCATCGCGGGCCTGATGGCCGCCATTGTGGCGCTTTTGCTGGTGCTGACCGTGCTGCGCGCCCGCGCCAGCATGGGACCGGCGGCGGCCTATGATTTGCGGGTCTACCGCGACCAGTTGAAAGAGGTGGATCGCGATCTGGCGCGCGGTGTGATCGGCGAGGACGACGCAGAGCGCATCCGCACCGAAGTGTCGCGCCGCATTCTGGCGGCCGATGCGCAGATGCAGGACGCTGACGCAAACCGCGCGGCGCCGGGGGCGGCGACCTGCGGGATGGGTGGCGGTGATGTTTGCCGCGCTGGTCGGTGGCAGCCTGTATCTTTACCGCGATCTGGGCGCGCCCGGATATGGCGATCTGGCGCTGAACACCCGCATCGAGATGGCCGAGACTGCGCGCGAAACACGCCCCGATCAGGCCGACTGCCGAGGCCAGCCTGCCCGCTGGCAACCCGCAACCGGAATTGAGCGCGGATTACACCCGCTGATCGAACAATTGCGCACCACCGTGGCGCAGCGCCCCGATGATCTGCAGGGCCAGATGCTGCTGGCGCGCAACGAGGCCGCGATCGGCAACTTCATCGCCGCCCACACCGCACAGCGCGAGGTGTTGCGGATCAAGGGCGATGCGGCCACGGCATCCGATTACGCCGATCTGGGCGATATGCTGATCCTTGCCGCAGGCGGTTATGTCTCGCCCGAGGCCGAAGCGGCGCTGGCGCGCGCCTTGCAAATGGACCCCAACAACGGCCCCGCGCGGTATTATTAGGGTTTGATGCTGGCCCAGACCGGTCGCCCCGATCAGGCGTTTCGCATCTGGGATACATCTGATGCGCGCCGGCCCCGAAAACGCGCCCTGGATCGAACCGATCCGGCTGCAGATCGAACAGATGGCCGATCTGGCGGGGGTGAATTACACCCTGCCCGCCCCAGTGGCTGTGGCCAGCGGCCCGAGCGCCGCCGATGTCGAGGCCGCATCAGAGATGAGCGCCGAGGACCGCCAGGAGATGATCCGCGGCATGGTCAACGGCTTGTCCGACCGGCTTGGCGAGCGAAGGCGGGCCACCCTTTGACTGGGCGCGCCTGATTGCGGCGCTGGGGGTCTTGGGCGAAGACGAACGCGCCATCGCGGTCTACGCCGAAGCGTTGGAGATTTTCGACGGAGATGCCGAAGCGATCGAACTGATCCGCAACGGCGCACGTCAGGCGCAACTGATCCCGATGATCTTTGAAGACATCGCCGATTTTGCCGCCGCACTGGTGCCGATGCGGGCGCTGATCGGGCTTGATCTGGGGGAAAAGACCATCGGCGTGGCCGTCAGCGACGGGATGTTGTCGGTGGCGACGCCGCTGGAAACCGTCCGGCGCACGAAATTCACCCGGGATGCCGCCCGCCTGCAAGAGATCATCGCGGATCGCGCGCATCGGCGGGGTGATCCTTGGGCTGCCGCGCAACATGGACGGCTCCGAAGGCCCGCGCTGCCAGTCGACCCGCGCCTTTGCCCGCAATTTCGATCGGTTGGGCGATCTGCCCATCGGGTTCTGGGATGAACGGCTGAGCACGGTGGCCGCCGAAAAAGCCCTGCTTGAGGCGGATACGACCCGAAAACGTCGCGCCGAGGTTATTGATCACGTCGCCGCCAGCTATATCTTGCAGGGTGTGTTGGACCGGCTGCGCCATTTGCGGCCCTGAAGGAGCCTTGGCATGAGCGATGACGTCTGGAAACGCGACGAGGTGCAAAGCCCCTGCATCAAAATCTGCGTCATCCACCCCGAAGCGCGCCTGTGCACCGGCTGCCTGCGCTCGATCGACGAGATCACCCAATGGTCCAAGATGAGCGCCGAGGCCCGCACCGCCATCATGGCCGAGCTGCCCGGCCGCACCGCCCAGATCACCAAACGCCGCGGCGGACGCGCCGCACGGTTGGGAACACCGCCACGGATTTAGAGGCGTTGGCGCGGGGCGATTTTCGCTGTGCTTTGATGTTTGAACCGCGCCCGTGGCACAAGAGCGTGCGAGTTTTGGGGGGTTAGCACCACGGTGCAACGCGGACGTGCGCTGCGCTTTGTTGGAACGGCGGGAGAGTGGGACGAAGCCGCCTTCGGCGCGGCTGCGCCAATGACCGCTTTGGCTTGCAGTAATTGCAATGCTGTACAATCCGCGCACGGTTGGCTCGGCTGGCAACGGATCATCCGCGAGCCTGTTGCGCCAACCACCTTGTGAAAATTTGAAGCCGAGGATTCGGGTTTGGTGTTGCCTCGGAAACAACATAAAGACCCTGCGGCCTTTCGACCTTGATAGGGCTTAGTCGAACGAGGCTACCCGCAGCCACATCCGCTGCGGTCATTCTCAAATCGGCAAGGATCACAGCTTGTCCCGAGAGAGCCGCATCAAACATGAATGCGCGGCTTTCGTATTCAATAATGTTCTCAGGATTGGTAATTTCCCCCCCGGATGCGTTCGCCCAAGCCAGCCAATCTTCGCGCCAGCGCACGCCGCAGGCGAGTGGGAGGTCCAGAATGTCTTGGGCTGCCAAAGGTAAGTGACCTTCGGTTATCAATTGTGGAGCACAAACCGGACTGACAACATCATTACAAACAAGCACGCTGGTCATTCCATCCCAATCGCCTGCGCCATAACGGACTGCAGCATCAAAACCGGATTTTCCAAGGTCAACATAATCGAACGAGAGTGATGGCTTGATCTCGATGCCGGGGAATTGCTTGTGAAAATCAGGCAGACGCGGCAGTAACCAACGATTACCAAAGAACGGCGCAATTGTGATCTTCAGCGTGCCAGTCAGATCAGACGTGCGGGCTTGTGCGACGGCAAATTCGATAGCATCCAGCGCCTTCTCCAAATGTTCAAACAGTGCGCGGCCTTCTTCCGTCAGTTCGATTTTTCGGGTCTTGCGCTGAAACAAGGCCGTGTTCAACTCAAGCTCCAATCCCTTGATTTGATGCCCAACGGCGGCGGGGGTGACACATAATTCATCGGCCCCCATTTTGATGCTCTCATGGCGGGCAGCGGCCTCGAAGGCGCGTAGTTGGTTAAGTGATGGTAAACGTCTGGTCATCACTGATACCTTAGAAAATCTATGCTATAAGTCAATTTTTGATCGTTTGTCAGGAGTGGCAGGAAAAACTTAGGCTTTGGGAACGCACCAATTTGACATGACAGGAGCACACCATGACCCGAACAACACTCCGATTGCCACATCAGACGGACGACATTTTCTTGACCGATGGCGGAACTGAGACATGGCTTATGTACAAGCGCGGGTTCGAGCTGCCGGAATTCAGCGCATTTCACTTGCTGAATGATCAAAGGGCAACTGCCGCACTTCGAGAATACTACACGGCCTTTGCAAATATTGCCGTCGAACTTGGAACGCCTTTCATCTTTGATAGCCTGACGTATCGCGCCAGCCGTGACTGGGGCGCATTGCTCGGGTACTCCACCGACGGATTGGCCGAGATGAACCACAAATGTCTTGAGCTTTACCGAGACTGCGCCGCTAAGGCGGGTTTGGCTGCGTACGACACCGTTATCAGCGGCTGCATCGGGCCAAAGGGGGATGCCTATCAGACCAACCAAGACCTAACTGCCGAGAGCGCTGAAGCCTATCACGCGGAACAGATTCAGACATTCAAGGCCGCTCGCGTTGATATCATTACGGCGCTGACCTTGAATACAACGGACGAGGCTATTGGCATCGCAAGGGCATCGGCCGAGGTTGGCATTCCGTCGGTTATTGCCTTTACGATTGAGAAAGACCGCAAACTCCGTAGCGGTGAAACGTTGAAACAAGCGATTGAATTGGTAGACGCCGCGACCTCAAGCGCTCCAGCCTATTACATGATCAACTGCTCGCATCCCGTCGATTTTGGCCCCGCTCTTGCCAGCGAGCCTTGGGCGGACCGCATACGTGGACTCCGGGCCAACGCATCATCATTGGATCATGGCACTTTGTGTCAGTTGGGCCATCTCGAAGAAGGCAATCCTGATGAATTGGCGGATCAGTACGTTAATATCCGGGCGGCTCATCCGAAAATGAATGTCTTTGGGGGGTGTTGCGGCACGGATTACGTGCATGTCGAAAAAATTGGGCGGGCTTTATTGACTGCAGCGTGAACCAACCAACATAAATCCTTGAGACGACATGGTGCGTCCCACTCTGGACTGGCCCATTTTCATTCTTTTCAGATGCAAATGCAGTCATTCGGGCATTCTGCAGCATCGGTAAATCCGGCCTCAATACCCACCTAAGCTGCTGACAGCGTCAATGTCTGCTTCGGGTCGGACGCCCCAATCTGTCTGATTGCCCCGGACATCCGTTCTTGCCCCGCAGCGCGCCGCCCAGCCAGGTCTTTTCGGCGTCGATCCGGGCCGGTTCAGGCCAGTGTATCCCCTGTTCCGGCGATCAAACGGCGCAACATTGACGCGAACTGGTCTGTCTCTTCGTCATTCCATCGGTCGCTGAACAGGTAGCCCGCCCGCTTTGAAAATGTCGCAAGCGCTTCGGACAGTCTTTCTTTTCCGGCCTCTGTGGCCACCACGAACACCAGCCGCGCGTCCCGTTCATCGGCTTCCCGGCCCACAAGCCCGATCTTTTCCATCGGGGCAGCCATGCGTGTGATCGTGGACGCACTCACGTGCATCCGCTTTGCCAATTCAACCCGGGATAACCGGTTTGCCGCAGAGCGCTGAAGATGAAGCAGCAACAGGAACTCGTTCACCGAAATACCGTGAACGGCGGCGAATTCACCGGAAAGCCCGGCGCGAAAATCATCCGCCACCTGAAGAAGGCGCAGCGCGTTTGTTGTATGTCGATCAGTCATTTGCAAAATCCGTTACGTTTTGCTTGCTTATGCAAGCTTATTGCAACATATAGGCCGAACCAAACACTGATACAAGGGAAACCCCACCATGAATTTCGAACTTCTGTTCTCGATTGCCGGTATCGTCGCCATGGCGGGGTGGCTCTTGCTTCTAGTGTCGCCGGTCATTCCAAAATGGTCTAATCGGATCGCAGGGACGTTCCTGCCCGTTGTCCTGTCTCTGGGCTATGTCATGCTGGTGGTCGTCCCGTCCGCCGATGGCGGTGGCGGCTTTGCCACACTGGCGGACGTGATGAACCTGTTTTCCCATGAACAGGCCGCACTTGCGGGGTGGGTCCATTTTCTGGCCTTCGATTTGTTCATCGGGGCTTGGGTTTGCCGCACGGCCCGTTCTGAAGGCGTGAGCTTCTGGCTCGTCGCGCCGTGCCTGCCGCTTGTCTTTCTGCTGGGGCCTGTGGGATTGCTGGCGTTTCAAGCGATCCGTGCTGTCCGCCTGCGCACGATGGCACCGCGCGTAGTATGGAAGGCTTCGTTCAGGCGTTTTGCAGCCTGCGATAAGGTGGCCCCTGACGAAAGTTGCCGTTTCTTAGCCTGCAGCGCGCCGCCCCTGCTAGTCCTGTGCCAGCCAGACCTTGGCGGCGTCGATCCGGGCCGGTTCAAAGAACTGTGTCGGAACATCAAGGATACGCCCGGCCATGCGTTGCGCCATGTTCTGCCATGTCTTGTCGCCCACCACCGCGATCCTGTCGGCGTCACCCGCATGGGTGCGCACCAGATGGAAATGCGCGCCAAGCGCGGACACCCCTTGCCAGCCGTCAAATTCGCGCAGGTCCAGCAACAGGCGGAAACCACCGCGCTCTGAAATATGGCGGTCCAGCTCGCCCTCTGCGGCCCTGATCGCGTCGGGATCAAGCTGGCCCAGCAATTGCACCTGTATCGCCGGTCCACCCAGATCGGTGATATGCACCGCGCCAAGGGATTCGCGCAGCCAGCGGCGCGCATCATCGGCCTGATCCAGCGGGAAACTGCGTACCGGACACGGCGCAAGCGGCGCAAAGCCCTGCATCGCGATTTTAAGCCATCCCAGGTCGGTCGCCACCGCCACCCGATCGAAGCCGCGCCAGTGCGACAGGCCCATTTTGGTGTCCGACCATGCCGCCCCCAGATCGAAACCGGAAAAACTTTCGTCAAATATCACCAGAATGCGGATCGTGTCCTGTGTCTCCAACGCGGTTTCGACCGCGGGGATCAGGGTCGTTTCATAATCCGATTGTTTCACATCACCCGAAAACCGGAATTCGATCTGGTCGGGCGACCGGGTGGCAAGATGTTCGATCATGGTCTGTCCTTTTCGGTTTCTGGTGACGATATTCACAACGCGGTCACACAGGTTACAGATGTGCCAAGGCACGCGCCTTCCCGATGTCGCCCCTTGTTGTCAGCCTGCGTAACGCAACAGTTCGGCGATCCGTGCGCGACCAAGTTCAACGCGACAGGACTGGATTGCAATCCCGGTACCGGACCCGCCCCCGTATGTCGCGCCGACGAAATCACAATGCGTGTCGCGATAGGTTTCCCATCCCGATTGGGCCTGTTCCAGCGCAGGCACGGCGACGTCCCTTTCCGTAATCTGATCCAGTTCCTTGGCGGCTGTCATCGCAAAGCCAAGCGCGGAAACGAGCGCGCCATCGACCGCTTCTTCCATTTGTGCCACGCAGTTGCCTATTTCAACCTGACTGCCGGCATCCGTGCTGCATTCCAGCGTCGGATCAGCAGGGGCCTGTGTTGCAAGTACACCCAGCAAGGGCAAGATCGTCCAGTAAAAGCGGCGCATCGACATATCCTTGGCTTCAATTGAGCCATCAGCTTGCACGATCGGGCCTTCGGTTTCAAAGACATTTCGCTTTCGCACGGCCGCCGATTTCGTGACCGGCAGGACGGACCGGCGTGGTTGGCACGTCAGAATTCGGTGATCACCGTCACCCCTGCCCCTTCGAACCTGTCCATGTTCATCAGTGCATCAATCGACTGACCCAGATTGATTTTTCGCCCGACCAGTTGATCGGGGCGCAAGGCACCTGACTGGATCATCGTCATCATCGCGCCGTAGCGGTGCGCCTGCATCCCGTGGCTGCCCAGAATCTCAAGCTCGTGCGCGATCACTTTGTCCATCGGGACGGGCGGTGTGCTTTGGTCGGCCATCATCAACCCCACCTGCACATGTTTGCCCTGCTTGCGCAGGTTGCTGATGGAATTGAAACAGGTTGCCGGATGCCCGAGCGCATCAATTGACACATGCGCGCCCCCGCCGGTCAGATCCTTCACGGCTTCGGCGACATTGGCTACCGCGTTGGCATTGACGGTGGCGACCGCGCCCATATCGCGCGCCAGTGCAAGCGCCTGATCAGAGATATCGACCGCCACCACATTGGCACCACACGCCTTTGCAATCATGACAGCCGACAGCCCGACACCACCGCAACCATGAACCGCAACCCATTGTCCGGGCGCGGTTTTGCCCTGATCCACGACAGCACGGAACGAGGTTGCGAACCGGCAACCAAGGCTGGCCGCTGTTGCAAATTCCATAGTCTGCGGCAGAGCGACAAGGTTGGTGTCGGCATGGTGAATCGACACAAATTCCGCGAATGATCCCCAATGGGTAAACCCGGGCTGGAACTGGCTGTCGCAGACCTGATGCTGACCGGCCGCGCATTGCGGGCAGACGCCACACCCGCCCACGAAGGGAACGGTCACACGATCACCGACGGCCCAGTTGCGCACATCGCGCCCCACCGCCACCACCTCACCGGCCAGTTCGTGGCCCGGGACATGGGGCAAAGTAATATCCCCGTCATGCCCGACCCATCCGTGCCAGTCGCTGCGGCACACGCCGGTTGCTCTGACCTGAACAACGACACCATCCGCGACAGGATCGGGGTCGGGTAAGGTGGTAAGTTCGGGCGGTCTGGAAAAGGCCTCGTACACGACGGCTTTCATGGTGCCCTCCTGACGTGAAAACTGTGGATTAGCCGATTTTTGGGTCGCCGGTTTCAGACGATGAATACCAAATCGGAGCGCCCTTGAATAACTTTTTCAAACGCCACCACCGCGCGCTGCTAGTCCATGGCCAACCATGCCGCCACGCCGCCCGCCATTTGGGGGCGGAAATAGGCGATCATACGGCCTTCGGGCCGGGCGCTGACTGTGTCGGCCCAGGGCGCGACGCCGTGCAGGATATGCCGGTGCAGAACAATCGCCTCGCCCGGTTTGGCGGGCAAGGCAAGGCGCTTGCAGGTGTCAAACACGGTGCGGCGGGCGGCCTGATAGATGGCGGTGATATCCACGTCGTGCAACTGATCAGGCGGATACCCGGCCAGCGCGGCGCGAAACGTATCGCGCAGGATGATATGGCTGCCTTCCCACACGACCAGAGGCGCGGCATCGGCAGGTGCGTCGTTCAGCGGCAGGCCCAGAATGAACTGGTGCGGTTCCTGCACCTTGCGCTGTTTGTCCGGCCCGACAGCGATCAGCCCGTCCACATGCGCCGCATCGCGGTTCAGCCGGTAACGGAACGCGGCATCGCCTTCGCCCGCGCGGGGTTTGGGATAGCCCGAATACATGACGGATAATTGTGCGCGGTGCAGCGGCGGCACCGATCCGATATGATCCGCAATGAACTCAACCGCCGCGCCGGTCAGCGGGCCGGACCCGTCAATGCCCCCCGCCGCGTCATTGTCCAGCGCATCGACACCGACAAACCATGTGCCCTGACATTGGTGCCAGTGGGCCAGTTCGGGGTCTACCACCGCGCGACGTGCGGCACCCAAAGCATGTTGCGCCCAATGCGCCACATGCGGATCAAATGCGAACCGCGCCCAGCCGTTTTGTGCGAACGCCGTTACCACCCGACCGCCTTGCGCAGCATGTTCAGCGCCACCAGCGTCAGGAACACCGCAAACACGCGTTTGAGCGGTTTCGGGTCCATCGCATGGGCCAGTTTCACGCCCAAGGGTGCGGTCATCAGCGTCATCGCCACGACAATGGCAAACGCCACCAGATTGACTGCCCCGATCGTATAAGGCGGGCGCGTTTCCGGCGCGATATCCAGCATCAGAAATCCGATCACAGACGGCACCGCGATCAGCACGCCAAAGCCTGCGGCAGTCGCAACGGCGCGATGGATCGGCACGTTATAAAGGCTCATCAACGGAACGCCGAAACTGCCGCCGCCAATGCCCATCAGCACCGACATGAACCCCATGACCGGCGAATAAAGCGCACGCCGTATGCCCGTCGGCATCGCCTGCCCCAGCCGCCATTCGCTGCGCCCGAAGCCCATATAAAGGCCGATAACAATGCCCAGAACCCCGAACAGCCCCTGTAAGGTCGAGGACCGCAACGCTGCGGCAACCAGCACGCCAAGGATTGCACCCACTGCAATACCCGGTGCCCAGGTGCGCAGAATATCCCAATCCACTGCGCCCTTTTTGTTGTGGCTGAGAACCGAGCGCACCGAGGTCACGATGATCGTCGCCAGTGACGTGGCAAGGCACACCTGCATCAGTTGCGGACCGTCATAGCCCAGCGTCTGGAAGGCATAGAAAAACGCAGGCACCAGAACGATGCCGCCCCCGACGCCCAACAGCCCGGCGAGCACGCCTGCAAATGCGCCGATCACCAGCAACAGCGCGAACATCTGCATCAGAAGGGCGGGATCGTGCATGGCGGGTGTCCTTTGGGTGGTTCGCGCCGTGCTTACACCGGCGCGGGCACAGGGGCCAGTGCGGTGATATGATCCAGCGCGCGCAACACCAGTTCGGGGCCTGCCCCGTCTTTATGCGCGCCTTCGGACAGGGTGCGCCGCCATGCGCGCGCGCCCGGTTTGCCGGTGAACAGGCCCAGCATGTGGCGCGTGATCTGGTTCAAACGCCCGCCCGCGTGCAAATGCGTTTCGATATAGGGCAGCATGTCATGCACCACGGTGACCGGATCGCTATCAACGCCGGTGCCGAATATCCGCCGGTCCGCCGCACACAGAACCGAGGACGGATCATGGTAGGCCGCGCGCCCGATCATCACGCCATCCAGCCCCGCATCCAGAAACGCCTGTGCCTGATCCAGCGTGGTTATGCCGCCGTTGACCGAAAGATGCAGCGCGGGAAACAGCCCCTTCATCCGCTGCACCAGATCGTAATCCAGCGGCGGGATATCGCGGTTTTCCTTGGGGCTTAGCCCCTGCAACCATGCCTTGCGGGCGTGGATGGCAAAGCGATTGCACCCCGCCGCACTGACCCGCGCCAGAAAATCGGGCAGGACCGTTTCGGGGTTCTGATCATCCACACCGATGCGGCATTTCACCGTCACCTCGACGCTGACGGCATCGCGCATCGCCTTGACGCAATCGGCGACCAGCGCGGGCCGTTCCATCAGAACCGCGCCGAAACACCCCGATTGCACCCGATCCGACGGGCAGCCGATATTCAGGTTAACCTCGTGATATCCGGCCTGTTCGCCAAGCCGCGCCGCCTGTGCCAGTTCGGCCGGATCGGACCCGCCGAGTTGTAGCGCAACGGGATGTTCGCTTGGATCATGCTCGAGCAAATGCAGCGCCCCGCCGCGCACCAGTGCGGGGGCCGTCACCATTTCGGTATACAGCAACGCCTGACGCGTCATTAACCGGTGCAGATACCGGCAATGGCGGTCGGTCCAATCCATCATGGGTGCTACGGATAAACGCGCGGCCCTCGTGGCTGCGTTTGATGGCATTCAGTGGTCTCCCTTGGTCGGGCGTCGCCTATAACAAACCTGCATCGTACACCATACGCAGGTGGCATTTTTTCTGCCACCCTGCCGTGGGTATCGACACATGAACGGCTGTAATCGGGTGCCCGCTATCGATACATGATGCGAACCCGTTCCCAATTCGGGGATGGGCAATTCCGCATGAAACACGCGTGTTCACGGGTAAAAAGGTTCGATCACATCAGCCGAAAGTGCGTAGCCGATATCGGCAAGCTGTGTGCTGACCGATGCCGTTCCAAACATTCCGGTAACATTGACGGCCTCGAACAAACCGGAACTTTCATAGGGTTTTTCCGTGGTGACAAACACCATCTGGTTGGCCGGTGGCGGTGGCACATGGATGCAGGCCCCGACATAGGGCACCAGAATGAATGCCGTGACTCCGCTGCCGGAGGTTTCAAGCGGCACCATATACCCCGGAATGCGCACGATTTTTCCGTTAAAATCGGTTCTTACGCCTGAAGACGGCGGCTGTTCCGCGCGCAGCGTCGACATTTCATCATGCGGGATGATCCCAAGGCCCTGAAGCCGCTGCGTGACCGTTTCACCGCCCGGCGGGACCATATCGCTCCAGTTGAGCTCGATAACCTCTTCGGCGGCCATGGATAGGGCGGGCATCATAGGGATGATCGCGGTCAGGCGCAGGAACGCCCGTCTGTTCAACATGCTGAACATACTGGTCTTCTCACTCCCAAACGTATGGCTCGATCTCGTCCGCGACCATATCATACCCGATTTCCGCCAGATTGGTGCTGATGTGGTTCACCTTGATGGTGCCCGTCACCCAAACCGCCTCGAACATGCCTTCGCTGCGCCATGGCCGCACCGACGTGACAAATACAAGCTGGTTTGGCGGTGGCGGCGGCACATGGATACATGCACCGACATAGGGCGTCAGGATGAACTGCGTCACGCCCATGCCGCCGGTTTCCAGCGCCAGCATATACCCCGGCATCCTGATGCGCGCGCCATCCAGCGCATCCACAAACTTGTAGGCGTTGCCATCGAAATCCGGCAGCCATGTATCGTTGGCCTCATCATAGCTGCCTTCGCCGATAATCTCTGAATACGGCACCCCTGCCGGAATAAGATCTTCCCACGTGATCTCGCGCGGCGCGGCCGCCCAGACCGGTGACAGCGATATACCCATGGGCGCACCGGCCAGCCCAAGCAACGCTGTGCGACGTGTCATCTGCATCTGTGCCTGCCTCCTGTTGCAGTCAGTTCCTGACGGTCATGCCATCGCTCAAGGAAAGGCGATATGCCCTGAACGCCGGAAAAAGGCTTGTTCCGGCTGCGGCCAGTATAACCGCAGCCACCACAAACCCTTCCCTTAATGAGAGTGGTTCTATCGGCAAGTATAACCCGAAAGCGGCATCGACGTAAGGGCGCAGCGCCCACAAACCCGTGTAAAGAAGCGCAATTCCGAGCAGGGCTGCAATCGTAGCCATGAGCACGGCCTCAAGCATCAACAGGCCCATGATGGTCAACGGGCGCGCGCCCACCGCGCGCAGGATCGCCATTTCGCGGCGTCGTTCGTTCAGGCCCGAAAAAATCATCGCCGCCATGCCCAAAAGCGCCGTGGCCACAACCATGGCGGAAACGGCGATCAACGCGGTTTCGGCGATGCCGACAATGCCCCAAAGTTCCTGCAGCGCCACACCGGGCAGGACAGCCAAAAGTGGTTCTTCGGGGTATTGGTTGATACTGCGTTGCAGGGCAAAGACCTGAAGCCGCGATTTCACCCCGATCATGGCGGCGGTGATGGCGGCCGGTTTCAGATCCATCTGCCTGATTTCATCCGGCGTTGTCACCTGACCGGGAATTTGCGCGCCCCCCTGCCAGTCGACATGAATTGCCTCGATCGCTTCAAGGCTGACAATCACCGTGCGATCCACCGGCGTGCCGGTTTTGGCCAGAATGCCCGCAACCCGAAACGGCTGGTTTTCGTGATTGGAAAAAGACGCAAGGCCATGCGCCACGACAAGCGGATCGCCCGTGGAATACCCCAGCGTTACCGCAACATCGGCCCCGATCACCGCATCGAAAAGATCGTCGAACGCGCGCCCTTGGGCAAACTCAAGCGCCCTGCCACCTCGATATTTATAGCGCAGAAAATACTCGGCCGTTGTGCCCATAACGCGAAACTGGCGATGCGAATCTCCTAGCGAAATGGGCACGATCCAGTCCACTTCGGGGCGCGCGGCGATATCCTGATAGCTTTCCCAGGACACGTTGTTGGTGGCGTTGCCAATGCGAAACACCGAATACAGCAAAAGCTGCACCGAACCGGACCGCGCCCCGACAATCAGATCGGTATCCGAAATCGTATCGCCGAAACTGGCCTTGGCCCCTGTCCGCACCTTTTCGACCCCAAGATAAAGCGCAACTGACAAGGCAACCGCGAAAATCGTCAGGCCCACGGTCAAACGGCGCGCAAACAAACTGCGCAGGGACAGGCGCAACAGGATCATAGCGCGGCCTCGCGCGACAAGGTGGCGATATCTTCCATGCGAACACTGCGATCAAAGCGGGGGGCAAGGCGTTCATCATGGCTGACCATCAACAGGGTCGAGCCTGCGGCCGCGCATTGCGCAAAGAGCAGATCAAGAAAGTTCGCCTGCGCGCCAGCATCAAGGGCCGATGTCGGTTCGTCGGCCACAATCAGGGACGGCGCGCCAATCAAGGCCCGCGCGACAGCAACCCGCTGTTGCTGACCCACGCTCAGACGGTCGGCGGTGGAGGTTTCTATGATATCACGCGACAGGCCAAGCGCGTCTGTCAGGGCAAGCGCGGCGGCGCGCGCATCGCCCGCACTGGCCCGTCGCGCCGGTGCAAAGCGCAGCGGCAGCACGATGTTATCAATCGGCGCGGCATAGGGCAGGAGGTTGAATTGCTGGAACACGATGCCGATCTTTTCCGCCCGAAAACGATCCCGCCCGGCGGGGCGTAATGTGGCCAAATCAGTGCCATCCACGCGGATCGCCCCGCTTTGCGGGGCGTTGATGCCGCAGATCAGCGACAGCAGGGTCGATTTGCCCGACCCGCTTTCCCCCAGTAACAGCACACGTTCGCCCTGCGCGATGCGAAAATCATCGACCTTCAGGGCGAACGCATCGCGCCCGGACCACTGAAATTCAACCTGATCAAGCGCCAGTGCGTCGTAGTTTTGGCTATCGTTCACCCCTGCCCTCGTCAGATCGATCCCGACAGGTCAAGAACCGGCGCATCCCGTTCAACCTCGAACCCCTGTGCGCCCCTGTCGGAAATCATCTGTACATCGACCTCTTGCGCGTTGGGAAAGGTTTTAAAGAATGCGAATTCGATCCGGTTGATCGCGCCTGGATCGCTACAGTTCAGCAGATATTCCGCGTGAAACTCGGTATGTTCGGCCCCGTCTTCTTTCGCGTGATCATCGTGATCGTCATGATCATGATCATCATGCGCGTGATCTTCGCCTTCTTTGTGATGCTCATCGATCAGACCCGCGCTTGATGCCGCGACAGTGCAGCCAGCGGCAGCCGGCAAGACGAACAGCGATAGCGGCTTTGACAATGCGGCAATCGCGGCGTCCAGTTTGGCGCGGTCTTCGGCTGTTTTTGCCTCATACTCGAACCCGACAATATCGACGCCGGGCGCTTGCAGTTCCATAGCGACCTGCCCCCCTTCGATGGCGATATTCAGCGCGGAATGCCCGTGTTCATGCGCCCCAAGTTCCCGTGTTTCCTGTGCAAATAGGACAGAGGGCGCCATCAGGGCGATTATCAGGGATGTTTTATTCATCTCGGTCTCTCCGTGTTTGGGTCAGGGGTGTAAATTTGGTGCTATGGGACAGCGCGAACGCGCCCTGCGATGCTGAGCGTGGCAAAGATCAACGCGGCAACACAGACAATGGACGGCCCCGCAGGCGTGTCAAAGATGTAGGCCGCCCGCAGCCCCAACACTGCCGACAGGCTGCCGATACCTGCCGCGACCAATGCCATGCGTTCGGGCGTGCGGCTTAACGGTCGTGCGGCAGCGGCGGGGATGATCAGCATGGCGGCGATCAAAAGCACGCCGACAACCTTGATCGCGACCGCCACGGTAATGGCCAGCGCCAAGGTCAGCACAAGCTGTTCGCGCCTTGGATCAATGCCGCTGGCATGGGCCAGATCCTCGTTCAGCGTCGCGGTGAGAAGTGCCGACCAGCGCCATCCGATCAAAGCCACGACAAGCGCGGCCCCACCCCAGATCACCGCAAGATCCACGCGCGATACGGCAAGGATATCGCCGAACAGATAGGCCATCAGATCGATCCGGATACCGGACAGGAAGGACACAGCCACCAGCCCGAAGGCCAGTGCAGAATGGGCAAGAACCCCAAGCAGAGTATCCATCGCATAGCCCCGACCGGTCAGCAGGTTGACCGTCAGTGCCATCAAAAGCGCGATTGCCATCGCTCCGGCGAACACCGAAATCGACAGCGCCAAAGACAAGGCGACACCCAATATCGCGGCATGGGCCGTCGCATCGCCGAAATACGCCATACGCCGCCAGACCACGAAACATCCCAGCGGGGCCGCAGCCAGCGCGACGCCAATTCCGGCCAGTGTCGCGCGCATCATGAAATCGTCCAGCATTATTCGGCGGCTTCCGTATGGTCTTTTTTGTGATCGTGACTGTGGTCGTGGCCGTGGTCGTGATTGTGATCGTGGTTGTGGTCATGATCGTGACGATATAGCGCCAACGCGCCCAGCGTGCCCGACCCGAACAGCGCACGATATTCCGGCGCGGATGCAACCACTTCGGGCGTGCCTTCGCAGCAGACGTGGCCGTTCAGGCAAATCACCCGATCCGATGCGCTCATCACAACGTGCAATTCGTGGCTGATCATCAGCACGGCACAACCGGTGTCACGGCGCACCTGTTCGATCTGGCGATAGAACGCGGCCGATCCGGGCTGATCCAGCCCCTGTGTCGCTTCATCCAGCAACAACAGGTCGGGTCGTCCGATCAGCGCACGGGCCAACAGCACCCGCTGGAACTGTCCGCCCGACAATTCGGACATCTGGGTGCCCGACAGGTCGGGAACGCCCGCCTTGGCCAGTGCTTCTTTGATATCGCCCGCGGCAACACCCCCCGGCAGTCGTAAAAAGCGCGCCACCGTCATGGGCAGGGTCGGATCGATATGCAATTTCTGGGGCACGTATCCCAACTTGACATTGCGGCCACGCGTGACCCGCCCGCGCGATGGTTTGACCGCGCCGATGATCGCGCGCAGCAGGCTGGTTTTGCCAGACCCGTTCGGGCCGACAATTGTGACGATCTCGCCCGGTTCGATTGTCAGCGCTACATGGGACAAGACCGTTTTCGCACCATAGCTGACGCTCAGGTTGTCAACTTCGACAAGGCTCATGCGTCGGCCTTTTCTGCGCAAGTGGGGCAGACGCCCTCGGCCTCGACAACGGTGCGTTCGATCCGAAAACCGGTGGCTCGCGCGGCAGCGCCCAAAGCCCCGCGCGCCGGTGCCGATTGCGCTTCGGCCACAGATTCGCACAGGCGGCAGATCATGAAGGCAGGCGCGTGGGTTTCGCCGGGATGGGCACAGGCAACGAAGGCATTAAGACGTTCGATCTTGTGCGCAAGCCCGTGGGCCACAAGAAAATCAAGCGCGCGATAGGCCACCGGCGGCTGTGATCCGAACCCTTCGTCACGCAGGCGGTCAAGAATCACATAGGCGCCAAGCGCACGGTGTTCCTGCAACAGGATTTCCAAGACCTTTCTGCGCACCGGCGTAAACCTAAGACCGTCTTCGGCACAGCGCAGTTCGGCCGCGGCAAGCCCGTCCGCCACGCAACTGGCGTGGTCGTGACGCACGAACCCCACAGGTGTGGCCGCGTCGTGCGGCGCATTTTGAGAGCCGGAGCTACTTGTCATGTTATCACGTTTCCAATATGAGGAATGCAACGTTATACAATCACATGGAGGACGCGATGTCCAGAATACTCCTGCCCCTCTCGCTTTCGGGTGTTTTGCTCGGCGGCACCGCCCTTGCCGATGTGCCGCGCGTTGCCGTTGATATCGCGCCGGTCCATTCGCTGGTGGCACGGGTCATGCAGGGGGTTGGCGTACCCGATCTGATTGTACAATCCGGCGCGAGCCCGCACGAATATTCCCTGCGCCCCTCTGAGGCATCAGCCCTGCAAGATGCCGATCTTGTGTTCTGGATCGGCAAAGACCTCACACCTTGGATGCACGATGCGGTTGGAACGCTTGCGACAGATGCGGCCGTGACAGAGCTTTTGGAATCGGACGGGACGATCCGGCTCGGGTTTCGCGAAGGCGCGCTTTTTGAAGCGCACGCACATGGCGGCGAAGACACGCATGATGACAAGGATCACGGAAAAGAGGAGCACGATCACGGGGATGATCATGAACATGGCGATGAAAACCATGCCCATGACGACGAACACAAGGCACATGACGACGACAAGCACGCTGAACACGATCATGACCATGCGCATGGCGACTATGACGCTCATGCCTGGCTTTCAACGCAGAATGCCGCAAACTGGCTAAACGTGATCGCCGGACAATTGTCTGCCGCAGACCCGGAGAATGCAGGGGCCTATTTTGCAAACGCCGCCGCAGCGCGTGCCGAAATCGAGACCCTGAACACCGATATCATGGCTTTGCTCGCCCCCGTTCGTGGCGGACGTTTTATTGTTTTCCATGATGCCTACCAGTATTTCGAAACGGATTTCGATTTCCCGGCATCCGGTGCGATTTCAATTGGCGATGCCTCTGATCCCGGCCCTGCGCGGATCAGCGAAATTCAGGCACGTATTGCACAAGAAGGCATCGAGTGTGTACTGGCCGAACCGCAATTCAATCCGGACATGGTGGCGACCGTACTGGATGGAACGCAGGCCAATACGGCCGTTATTGATCCTCTCGGATCAGATATCGAACCGGGTCCGGCGCTTTATCCGCAACTGATGCGCAATCTTGCGTCCAGCCTTGCCGGATGTCTGTGAGGTATCAATCAGTAATCCGCTACCAAATCTGGTGAAAGCCCGCTGGTTTGTCCGATTGAACCGCGCGGGTTTGTCCAGCGGCCTGAACCGATAATCCGGTGACAAGATCCCGCACAAGGGCCAAGCCGGACTTCAGTTCGCCATTGGAAAAGTCTGTTAACACCGCGGCGGCATCCGCCCCGCGTCCGGCATCAATGGCTGTTTCGGCGACGCGCATAAAGGCCGCCGTCAGGTCGGACAAATGTGTTTCGCGCCTGACAAAGGCCGGATGTACCGATGCGATTGATTCCGGTCCGATCAATTGCATCAGGTACATCAGGCGCTTGCTGTCCTGAAACGCCCCCACTGTGGTTTCGGCCTGCTGCGGCACAAGCGAGACAGTATCGACACCACCACTGACCGCTTTGCGCATATCCATGAAGCGGTGGGATTCCCCGGCTGTCAGATAGCGGTGCGGGCCGTATTCCGGCGCGATCGTATTCTGGCCCAGAAAGACCGGTGAAAACGGCGCGGCCAGTGCGCCACAGGCGGCATGCCACATCAGGATCAGGGCCGGATCGGTGACGGGAGCAAGCGGTACAACCTGCCCGTACCCTGCCGTGTCACCCGTCAGTTTTTCGGTCCGGACCGCCCAGATCATATCGTCCAGCCCGATTTTTTCAGGCCGCGCCGCGCGGGCCTGCATCTCTGTTTCGATCCATTTGATGCCGTCCCAGCGGCCCTTGCCATCACCGTAGATCGCGTTGGCATCAAACGGACCGCCCTTGTACCAGCCCTGTTCGCGCGCGAAGCTGACGAAATTCGGTGAATACAGGAAATCGGGATGGTCGGGGTCATCAACAGGAACCTCAAGCACATAACCGGGGCGCGACGCGCGGATACTGTCCGCCCCCAACCGTTCCGCCACCCACAGCCCCTGACCGCCCGCGAACTGGATCATCACCCACGCCTCGTCCCTGTCGGCAAAGATATGGGAATTGCCGCCATATGTCGCCTCTCCGTGCTGGGCGATCAGGGACGCGCACAGCTCGACCGCACCCCGCGCAGAACTGGCGCGTTCCAACGCGCAGCGGGCCAGATCGCTGTAATTCAGCCCCGCCTGATCCTTTGTCGTCATGTCGCGCAGTTCAGCGCGCGAGGTCGACCAGACATCCCGCACCGCCACCCCCGCTTCGTTCACCCCGCCATTGGTGATCGGGGCGGGCACGCCAAGATAATAGGAATAGCTGACCCGCATATGACGCAGTGTATGGCCTGCTTGCGGTACCGTTATTCTGTGTCCGGGCATATCCGCGTCAGGGCCAATACCGGCTTCAAAACTCGCGTCTGCCGCGTGATCGGCCGCTGGCACGATTTCAAGCCAGTGCGACGAAGGTTCATCGCCATAACCGGCCATCCATGCGTGACCTGTCCGGCTGTGGTTCTTGCCGACGTAAAGCGCGTAGCTCATGCTGGCTCTCCGGTTTGAGTTGTTTGTGACGGGACCGGATGGCATCAGGGCCGGTCAGCGGATTGGCCCAGTATCACCAATTTTTTCAGCGTGCCTAGCCAGAACGAACACCACAGCCTGCATCAGCGCCCGATGAATTCGGCCCGCCGTTCGCCAAGCGCGGCGCACAGGTAATCAACGAAAAGCCGCACACGCCGCACCCTTTGAAGATCGCCGTGCAGCAAAACCCATGTCGATCTGCTGGTATCAAACGCGGTACCGGGCACGCGCTGCAATTCGGGAAACCGCGCCTGCACCCAAGCCGCCAGCACCGTCATCCCCGCCCCTGCACGCGCCATATGCAAGTGCATGGCAGGGTCCGCAATGGTGTGGCGGACACGCGCCTTCGGGTAAGGAGAGGCCTGAATGTGGGCCAGCAGTTCGGGCACTTCGCCATACCCGATCCACGTCAGCCCCTGTCCTTGCGGCCCCGCGTTGGGCAGCATTCGGTCAAGATACTCGGACGCTGCGTAGGTCCCGATGGCCAAGGGGAAAAGCTTGCGGCCCACCACATCATCCTCGACCGTGCGGGTATGGCGGATCGACACGTCGGTTTCCAGCCGCGCAATGGACGTGATGCCATATGAAAGGTTCAGATCGATATCAATCTCGGGATAAAGAAGCGCGAATTCGGCCAACACCGGGGCCAGCAGGAAATACGCCGTCATCGGATCAGCCGACAGGCGAATGCGCCCTGACGCCTCGCGGTCCAACCCCTGCACGGCGTTGAAGCCTTTCAGCAGTGCCGCCTCGGCCTCCAGCGCCTGGGGCAAAAGCGCGCGACCGGCCTCGGTCAGGCGCAGGCCATCGCTGCCACGGCGAAACAGTTGAGAGCCAAGACGCGCTTCCAACGCCTCGATCTGGCGCCTGATCGTGGCGTGGGTGCCGTCTGTCTGTTCAGCCGCACCACGCAACGATCCGCTGCGCGCGACAGCCAGAAAAGCGGGAAGAGATTTCCAATCCATCATCGTGGAACGATTTTGAACCGCACCGGGCAATAAAAGTCAATATTCAGACCTATTTTGATACACTAGATCAGCGTCATGACACCGCCCGATCCCAAGGAGATACCGACATGACCGCCACACTGACCGCCTGGAGCATCCGCAACTATGGCACACCCGACCAGCTTGAACCCGTTGAACGCCCGATGCCGACACCGGGCCCGACAGATATCCTGATCAGAATCCGCGCATCTGCGGTTTCCCGCGCCGACGGCATGATGCGGGCGGGCAAACCCCGCTTTGCCCGTGCGTTTCTGGGCCTGCGACGCCCCCGCAACAATCTGAGCGGCACAGGCCTGTCCGGCGAGGTGATCGCAGTGGGGCGCGACGTTCGCCGTTTCGCAGTGGGCGATGCGGCTTTCGGCGAAACCGGATTGAGCTTTGGTGCAAACGCCACCCACATATGTCTGGAAGAAAATGGCACCCTGATGAAAAAGCCCGACAGCATGTCACATCAAGACGCGGCCGTGATGTGTGACGGCCCGCTTACATCGCTGCATTTTCTGAAAACCGTCGCCAACTTGAAAGCCGGTGAACGGGTGCTGATCCTTGGGGGATCCGGCAGCCTGGGCAGTGCCGCCGTGCAAATCGCTGCTGCGATGGGTGCATCTGTAACGGCAACATGCAGTGCGCGCAACACAGGCCTTGTGGCCGCGTTGGGGGCCGACCGTGTGATTGACTATGGCCAAGAAGATGCTCTGGCTGAAGCCGCCGGATATGACGTGATCTATGATACGCTGGGTATCGCTTCGTTCAAGCGTGCGCGCAACAGCCTTGCGCCGGGGGGGCGCTACGTCTGCCCTGTCCTGTCGCTGGGATTGCTGGGGGCGCTTTTGCGCACATCGCTGTTCGGGTCACAAAAAGCGCGATTTTCGGCCGCAGGCCTTCAACCCCCCGCGCTGTTGCGCGACCTTCTGGATCAGTTGATTGACATGGCAGACAGCGGCGCGCTTGCGCCCGTTTTTGACCGTATCTATCCGCTGGACGATCTGATTGCAGCGCACCGGCACATGGAAACCGGGCACAAGCGTGGCAATATCGTCGTGATGTGAAAATTGTCGGGTGGGTTCTTGATAAACGGCGCACCCGGCAATTTCGCCCACGCGCCGCAGCAACCCGCCTAGCCGATTTCATCCAACTTGCAGGTCATTTCCGGCCCGCCGGGCGGGGCGAACATCGCCTCGTCCCCTTGTGTCCACAACATGGACGGCCCACCGGCCCAGATATCGCTTTCGTATTTGGCACCCGATGCGGCCCGCACGGCAGGCAAGGCAATGACGTTGTCCAGCCATCTGAGCGACACCATCGCCGCGTCACCGTTGATGAACACAGCGCTGACACCGGCCTGCAAATCAGGGCAGTCAAACGCCACCGGCCCCAGCGATATGCCCTGATCATCGGCGCTGCGTGTTGCGCTATAGCCTTCGCGCAGATCGTGGATGCGAATGGCATAGGCGTTGGCGACACAGGTTTCCATGTCCTGATCGGACTTCCAGCAATCGTTGCGCCCTTTGATCCAGCCGCGCTGCATGGCCTTCAACTCGGCCAGACGATCCGCGCCCAACGTATCGTCCTTCACCGCCAGCCGGTACAAACGGGCCAGTTCGATATCCAGTTCGGCCAGCGCATCACTGGCGCAAATCGCCTCTTCGGTGCTGCTGTCCGCCTTAGCGCAGTCAAAGGACGGCGTGGCCGCAACGGCCCCCCCGCCCGAAACCAACAGAACAAACGGAATAACTGTGCGGATCGGGAAAACGGATGTCATTGCGCGCACCTTTTTTTGAATTTGATGTGCCCGCAAGCCTAGCGCCTGCGCAAGCGCCCCGCAATCTGCCTCGCGCGTAAACCTGTCAGATCGGCGGTGCGGCGGGCCGGCCTGACGCAGATCAGCGACGTCAAAAACGGCCCGTTTGATTTGGAAAACGCGCGCTTTACACTATTGTGATACCGAGCAAATCAACAACGGGGCAGATGATGACACAGAACAATATGAACCGCAGAGGGCTGATTGCCGCTGCAGGGGCCACACTGGTGCTGACGGGCACCGGCATCCACGCAAATACAACGGTTCTGGATGTTGAAAAGATGCTGCCGGGTGAATTCAGCTGGCACCCCGAACGTGCGCCAGAGGGATCGGTGGCGGTGATTGTGTCGCTTATCGAACAGCGCGTGCATGTCTATCGCAACGGCGTGCGCATCGGTGTCTCGACCTGTTCCACCGGTAAGCCGGGGCATGAAACGCCGACAGGGGTGTTTACCGTTCTGCAAAAAGACAAACACCACCATTCCTCTACCTATAATAACGCGCCGATGCCCAACATGAACCGGCTGACATGGGGCGGCATTGCGCTGCATGCCGGAAACCTGCCGGGCTATCCCGCCTCACACGGCTGTGTGCGTTTGCCGTTGGAGTTTTCGGAAAACCTGTTCACCGTCACGCATATTGGCACGCCGGTGATCATCGCCGGTGATCACAGCGATCCGTGGGAACTGACGCATCCCGGCTTTGTTCTGGCCGGGTCAAGCGAGGCTGAATTCAAAACAGCCGTTGATGCGCTGGACGCGAAATCGCACCCGTCAGACTGGACAGACGGGGCCGAATATCCGGTCACAACCGTTCTGGCCACCGCCGAGGATCGCAGTCTGACCCTGATTGAAGACGGCAACATCATCGCGCAGGCCCCGCTGAGCCTATCAGGTGACGGGACACTGGGCGAACACGTCTTTGTGCTGCGCAGCGCCGACGACAGTTCAATGGCCTGGGTCGGGCTGACCCACCGCCTGAACCCTGAACATCCGTTGCGGCCGGAAACCGATGTGATGACACGTCTGGGCGCGCCCGCCGATTTCCGCGCCGCCATGGCGCAGCGCATGCATCCGGGAATGGTGATGATTGTGTCCGATCTGGCCGCCACGCCAGACCGTCGCACGAACGAGGATTTCGTGATCATGGAAGGTATCATGGCCGCCTCGATCGAACCGCCCCTGCCCCCGAAACCGGTGTCAGACGGCTAGCGCCCCTGCCCCTGTCCGCCTTACGTCAGCGACAAGACAAAATTTGGAACCACCGCATCGCAAAATGGCACGCGCGCATGTTTTTTGCTTGACCTCAAGTGGCCTTTACCCTGCACAAACCGCTTTGAACACGTGGTCTGGTCTTGCTTTGATGTGTCGGGCGAAAACTGTTCTGTCCGGTGCGGTCGGGTCTATTGTTCGAAAACACATTTTGACGGAGGTCGCGCATGCACGTCTTAACAGTTCTCGATCATCCTGATCCCGCCTCTTTCAGTGCCGCCGTCGCCGCGCGTTTCATGGAAGGTGCAAAATCGGTTGGTCACACGGTGGAACTTGCGGATTTGCATGCCGAAGGGTTTGATCCGCGGTGGTCCATGTTGGATGTTGCCGCGGATGCCGGCACGGGCATCGACGCGGACCTTGAAAAAGAACGGACGCGGATCGAACGGGCAGACGCAATTTGCCTAGTGTTCCCCCTGTTTTGGTGGGGGATGCCCGCCATGACCAAAGGCTGGGTTGATCGTGTGTGGTCGTGGGGGTGGGCCTATGATCAGTTGAATGATCCGGATCATTCGCTTCTTAAATCCCGTTCCGGCGTTCTTTTGATACCGGCAGGGGCGCGATCAGACGAAATGGAAAGCGCGGGATATCTTGCCGCTTTGGATACCGCATGGATAAAGGGCACGTTCGGGTATTTTGGCCTGTCCCCACGCAAGCTGGAAATGCTCCACGGCTCGACCGGTTCAGAAAAGCGCAGACATGCGCTTTTAGAAAAAAGCTACCAAATCGGGCGCACCTTGGCACCACCCCAACGCCCCGAGTAAATCCGGCGCGCGCCTTACGCCAGCGAGGGCAGCCACAACACGATGCTTGGGAACGCGACCAGCAGCGCGATGGTCACACCATCTGCGATGAAAAACGGTGTGACGCCTTTGAACACGTCCTGAACGCTTAGATCGTCGCGCACGCCTGCCACCACAAAACAGTTCAGCCCGATGGGCGGTGTGATCAGGCAGAATTCGGCCATTTTGACCACCAGTATCCCGAACCAGATGGCACACATCGGCCCCGACATGCCGAACGCGCTGTCTGCCGCGCTGACATATTCGCCGCCGTTCAGCGCCATGACCGCCGGATAGACCACCGGCAGGGTCAGCAGCAGCATGCCGATCGCGTCCATGAACATGCCCAGCACGGCATAGGCCAGCAGGATACAAATCAGGATCAGCATCGGCGATACGGTCAGCGATGAAATCCAATCGGCAAAGGCAGATGGCAGTTCGGCAAAGCCCAGAAACCGGACATAGATCAGAACGCCCCAGATGATGGTGAATATCATCACTGTCAGTTTGGCGGTTTCCAACAGGGCGGATTTCAATTCGGTCCAGCGCATCCCGTGCACCAGCGCCATGCAGAATACGATAAACGCGCCCACCGCGCCGCCTTCTGTCGGGGTGCCCCATGCCTCGCCAAAGGGGTTGTAGACAAAGAAAATGATGATCACGACAACCGCCACGATCGGCAATGCGGGGGGCAGTGATTGAAAGCGTTGTTTCCACGTGAACCCGCGCACCGGCGGGCCGACCGATTTGAAGATCACCGCGATGCCGATGATCAGGATGGCGTAAACAATCGCTGAAAACACACCCGGAATGAACCCGGCCAGCAGCAGTTTGCCCACATCCTGTTCCACGATGATCGCATAGATCACCAGAATGGCCGAAGGCGGAATAAGCGAGGCCAGCGTGCCACCCGCGGCCACCACACCGGCGGCGAATTGTTTGTTATAGCCGATTTTCAGCATTTCGGGGATGGCGATGCGCGCGAACACCGCCGCTGTGGCCACCGATGCGCCCGACACGGCGGCAAAGCCAGCGGTCGCGAATACCGTGGACACCGCCAAACCGCCCGGCACCCACGCGATCCAGCGTTTGGCCGCCTCGAACAACGCGCGGGTCAGCCCCGCGTAATAGGCCAGATAGCCGATCAGGATAAAGGTCGGGATCAGCGACAGCGCCTGTGAGGACACTTTGGAATGGGGCACCTGCCCCGCCGTCTTGATGCCAACGGTCAGCGCCCAGCCCAGATGCTCCATCCCGAAATCGCGTTTCGCCCAGAAGATCAGCACCAGCCCGACCAGCCCTGCCAGACCGGCGGCGAAAGCCACACGCATGCCCAGCACGACCATGACCAGCATACCGGCGGACACCCAAAGCCCAAGTTCGATTGGTTCCATCAGTCTAGTCCCGCCCGTCAAGCTGTTCGGCCTCGGCGCGGGCCTGGGTTGCAATATCCTGAATCATCGGCACCGCGACGGGGCTGTCCAGCCCCAGAACCAGCGCGCGCCCGTAGCCCCACAATTGCAGAAGCAGACGCAGGCAGAGCACTGAAAACGCGACCGGCGCCAGCAACTTGGCGGGCCAGATCGGGATGCCGATATCGATCGAGCTGTCGCGGCTCCACAATGGGGCGGAAAAATCGAAACTGCGCTGAAAATGGGCCCAGCTGCCCCAGACCAGCGCGACCATCAGCACCAGCATCAGTATGATCGAGACACATTCCGCCGCCCACAGCGCCCGCCCCTTCAGCCGCCCGATCAGGATATCCATGCGGATATGCCCGCCATCGCGCTGGGTATAGGCGATGCCCATGAAGGCGATCAGCGGCATGATCTGTTCGATCCAGTCGACATAACCTGCCAAGGGCGCATTGAAAAACTTGCGCCCGCCCACGGAATAAACAGCCAGAAACATCAGCGAAAACACCGCAAGCCCGCTGATCAGCGCCAGTTGGCGTTCGAGTTTAAGAAGGCCGCGATCCCAGCGGCTTAGCCTGCTGTCATCGACAAGCACAGCGGATGTTCCGGCCATGCGGGTGTCCTTTGGTTCAGGAAAAAGGGATCAAAAACAGCGGGCGGTCCCTGTGGAACCGCCCGCGTGTTTGATCAGTTCGACATCTGCGCCTGTTTCAGCGTCGACATCACCAGATCGTACAGTTCCTGTGCCGGCAGGCCTTGTGCGCTCATGTCGGCCAGCCACTGCTCGCGGATCGGATCGGCGGCGGTGGCGCGGAATTCGGCAATCACGTCATCCGAGATCACGACTTTTTCCACTTCCTTCTCGGCCAGAACAGCCTCCCAGCGCTTCAGCAGTTCGGCGTAGTTTGCCAGATAGTGGGCAATCGCCTCGTCCACCGAACTGTCCAGCGCGGCGCGATGTTCATCGCTCAGCGCGGCATAGGCATCGGTGTTGACCACAACAGGGCAGTTGACCGTGCCGGGGTTGAGGTTGGCTGTCCACCAGTCGGCTTCGTTGATCGTGCCAAAGGACAGGTGCGCGTGCTGGGCAAAGGCCACAGTATCGACAACACCGCTGGCCATCGCGTTATAGGCTTCGGTTGCGGGCACGGATGTGGGCACACCGCCAACGCTTTCAAAGGCCTTGCCGATGCCGCCGGTGGCGCGCACGCGCATGCCGTCAAATGCGCCCAGCGTGGTGCGCGGATCGCCGGTACCGACCAGATTGTATTGCGGCATGGGCGATGTCATCAGCAGCTTGGCATTCCAGCGTGCCAGATCGGCCTGAACCGCAGGGTGCGCATAAACCGCATGGCTTACGGCCACTTCTTCTTCCAGCGTGTTCACGCCCAGAAACGGCAGTTCCAGCACCGTGATCGTCGGGTTTTTGTCGGCGTGATATCCTGCGCAGAACTGCGCCATTTCAATCGCGCCGATCGAAATACCGTCAAGGTTTTCGCGCGGTTTGCTGAGGCCACCATAGCTGACGTTCATGGTGAATTCGCCATTGGTCTTTTCGCTGACCAGTTCGGCCAGTTTTTCAACATGCTCGGTAAAGGCACGCCGCTTGCCCCAGACCGACACATTCCATTCCGTTGCTGCCGCTTCGGAAATAAAAGCAACACTGACAGCCGCCGCAACGGCTCCGGTTAACATCTTGTTCATATAAGTCTCTCCCGTTGTGCACCCCTCTTCCCCGGGGCGCTTGGGCTAAACCTAGCCTGTGCGGCGCGTGGTGCCAACCCTAGAGATACGATCCGCTCCGTTGGTTCACACCAACACGGATTACGGCCCCCTGTCCGTGTGACGACCGGCCCGATCACCAGCCAGACCGGGCGCGCGCTGCCCTGTCGGATTTTCCGTATTTCTGGCAAAAAGAAGCGATACCGGAATGCGCTTTGACGTGCGGGGGATAAGGGCGCCGCTAACCTGCCTGCGCGGGCGGTGTCAGAACCGGGGGCGTGTCAAACCCGTTGCGCCACAGGACAAGGGCCATCACCGGGTGATCATGGGTTTCCATCGCGTGCGGCTGATTGCTGGCGTGAAAGCAGGTGTCACCGGCGCGCAGGATCTGGGTCGGTTCGCCCTGACGCATAAATTCGGCCTCGCCCGCGATTACAAGATATAGTTCTTCTGCGGGGTGATGATGCAAAGGGTAATGCAGATGCGCGGGCATATAGACGACCCATGCAAACATCTGCGCGCTGATATAGGCCCCGTCCCTGCCGATCAGGCAATAGCATCCGAAGCGGTCCATAAAGTGCTTGCCGATGCCTGTGCCCTTGTAGGTTTCGCGCCATGTCGCCACCGGACCTGCGGCGACGAAAGCATCGCGCAACTCTGCGTAACAATCCGAAAACAAACCGGTTTCCCGCGCAAGATATTCTGCGCAGGGCGCATGGAACGGCACCACGGGTTGCGGCGTGATATCGTCGGGAAAGGCACAAAAGGCCTGCGTTTGCGGGTGGGACAGCAGGGCTGTGCGCGCGTGCTCCAGCAGGGTTTGGAAATGCGGGTCTGTCACGGGGTCACCACGATGTTGCCGACATGGGCCTTGTCGATAAACGCCTGCTGCGCCGCATGCAAATCGTGCAGCGGATAGGTTGCCCCCAGAACCGGGCGGATTTCCCCGGCTTCGATATAGCCGACAAGATCGCGAAAGACGTGCGGCGGCAGAACCGTGGACCCGGTAAAGGTCAGATCCCGCAGATAAAGGGTGCGCAGATCCAGTTCCACCATCGGCCCGGCGATTGCACCTGAACAGGTATAGCGACCGCCCCGTTCCAGGACGTCGATCAGTGTCGGGAAATACGCCCCGCCTACAATATCGGCGACCACCGACACGCTGTCCTGTCCGAGGGCCGCGCCAAGGGCCGCGCGCAGGTTTTCGGGATTGCGCGGCAAAAGGGCGTCTGCCCCGAACGGCGCAAGGGCGCTGTGTTTGTGTTCGGAGGCCAGCGCCACAACCCGCGCGCCGCGCCGTTTGGCCAACTGGATCAGCGCCGAGCCCACACCGCCCGACGCACCGGTCACCAGCACGCTGTCCCCGTCCCCCACACCTGCCCGGTTCAGCATGCCTTCGGCGGTGGAATACGAACAGGGGAACGTGGCCAGTTCGGCGTCTGACAACGGGCTGTTGATTGGCGCGGCGTTGCGATAATCCACGCATGCATATTGCGCAAATCCACCATCCCGTTCAGAGCCGAAATAGCCGGTCTTGGTCTTGTCCAGCGGATCATTCCAATCGCGCAGCCAACAATCGACCATGACACGTTTGCCCATCAGCGCAGGATCGGCGCCGGCGCCGGTGGCCACGACGATGCCGACGGTATCCGCGCCCTGAATGCGCGGAAACCCGATCGGCGCCCCGCCCCAGGACGGGTCGGCATCATCCAGACCGTCATAGGCCCCGCCCGAAGTGGCCTCTTTCACCGCCTTGGAATACCACCCGGTGCGCGTATTCACGTCGGTGTTGTTCAGCCCGCAGGCACCCACACGGATCAGCACATCTGTCGGACCGACCTGCGGCACAGGCCAGTCTGTCTTCCACTGCAGAACATCCATATCCCCATGCGCTGTCAGCACCATGGCGTTCATCGTTTCGGGGATCGTCATACTGTGCCCTCCTGTCGCGGTTTCCGGCGCGGTCATCGGTGCTTGATACATTTGGCGACTTTGCAGCGGTTGACCATCAAAAAGGCCGATTTCCTCACAACCGTTTGTCTATGCGCGACGACGATTGTTGAGCTGACGACTTTTTTTCAGGGTTTGGCGCGCTTTTGTCTTGCGGCGGGGTGCGGGCCACGGCCCATTGGCAGGGCCACGCTGCACTTGTATGCAGTGAAACATATCAGGACACGGAAAGGGCCGACATGGATGAAGACCTGTTTTTGAAGGGGCTGGAGCGGCGCAAAGCGACGCTGGGCGACGCTTATGTGGAAAAGAACCTTGCGGCGGCGGATGATTTCACCCGTCCCTTTCAAGAGGCCATGACCGCGTGGTGCTGGGGCTTTGGCTGGGGCGACGATGCGATTGACGCGAAAACCCGCAGCCTGATGAACCTGACAATGATCGGGGCGCTGGGCAAAATGAACGAATGGGAAATCCATTGTCGCGGCGCGATTACCAACGGGGTCAGCGTCGAAGAAATCCGGGCTGCGGTGCATGCGGTCGCGATCTATTGCGGCGTGCCGCAGGGGTTGGAATGTTTTCGCGTTGCGCGCAAGGTACTGGAAGAAAAGGGCATGCTGTAAGCGATCCGCGCACGCGGGCATGTTTGCGAATATGTCGCCTGCGCGCGACGCGCCGAAACAATATGTCACACCCGATTGCGTGCGCCAAAAGCAGGATTAACGGCGGGATCAGGCGCAACGCCGCGCCTGCCCGGTATGGCAATTTACAACCTATCGCCGCGAAATATAGGCTTTTTCCCGCTTGGCCGCGTTGTGTTTACAGGTATTGCGGCCTGCGGGGAAAAAACTTTACACCGAAAACGTTGTTTTCCCGTGGCTTATTTCTTTCTTTTCAGTTGCGGGTATGATCATCACAACTCCGGTTCCGGACGGGGCGCATTACGGGCAAGAGGAGGCCCGCGCCACCGGAACGAACCGGCGCGCCATGCCACATTCGGGAGGACCCAAGATGACCGAACAAAAAAACACCGCACCTGCGAGCGTGAAAACACACGCCCCTTCGGCGGCTATTGTCAAAAACGCGCTGATCGATGCCGCGAAATACGATGCGCTTTATGCGGCGTCGATCAAGGACCCGCAGGCGTTCTGGGGCGAACAGGGGCAGCGGGTGGACTGGATCAAGCCTTATTCCACCGTCAGGGATGTGACGTTCGAACATGGCAAGGTTGCGATCAACTGGTATGGCGATGGCACATTGAACGTGTCTGCCAACTGCATCGACCGCCATCTTGAAACGCGCGGTGACCAGACCGCGATCATCTGGGAACCGGATAGCCCCGAAGAAGACGCGAAGCACATCACCTACAAAGAACTGCACCGCAACACCTGCAAGATGGCCAACATTCTGGAGAGCCTTGGCGTGCGCAAGGGTGACCGTGTGGTGATCTACCTGCCGATGATCCCCGAAGCCGCCTATGCCATGCTGGCCTGTGCGCGGATCGGCGCGATCCATTCCATCGTGTTCGCAGGATTTTCCCCCGATGCGCTGGGCGCGCGGGTCAATGGTTGCGACGCCAAGGTTGTCATCACGGCCGATTATGCCCCGCGCGGCGGGCGGCAGACACCGCTGAAATCCAATGCGGATGCGGCGCTGCTGCATTGCAAGGACAGCGTGAAATGTCTGGTGGTGAAACGCACCGGCGGACAAACGACGTGGACGGCGCGTGACCATGATTACAACGAAATGGCGCTGGAGGCGGACGAGTATTGCGCGCCTGCGGAAATAAATGCCGAAGACCCGCTGTTTATCCTCTACACATCCGGCTCCACCGGCCAGCCCAAGGGCGTTGTGCACACCACAGGCGGCTATCTGGTCTACGCCAGTCATGACCCATGAATATGTTTTTGATTACCACGAAGGCGATATATTCTGGTGTACTGCCGATGTGGGTTGGGTCACAGGCCACAGCTATATCGTCTATGGCCCGCTGGCCAATGGCGCGACAACCATCATGTTCGAAGGCGTGCCGACCTATCCGGATGCCAGCCGGTTCTGGCAGGTGTGTGAAAAGCACAAGGTGAACCAGTTCTACACCGCCCCCACAGCCATTCGCGCGCTGATGGCCCATGGTGACGAACCGGTGAAGAAATGCGATCTGAGCGATCTGCGCATTCTGGGCACCGTGGGTGAACCGATCAACCCCGAGGCGTGGAACTGGTATGATCAGGTCGTCGGTGGCGGGCGCTGCCCGATCGTCGACACATGGTGGCAAACCGAAACCGGCGGCCATCTGCTGACCCCCCTGCCCGGTGCGCATGCGACCAAACCGGGATCGGCGATGAAACCGTTTTTCGGCATCGAACCGGTGATCCTTGATCCGCAATCCGGCGTTGAAATCCATTCCAACCCTGCCGAGGGCGTGTTGTGCCTGAAAGCAAGCTGGCCCGGTCAGATGCGTACCGTCTGGGGCGATCATGACCGGTTCCAGCAAACCTATTTCAGCGATTACAAAGGCTATTATTTCACCGGAGACGGGGCAAAACGCGACGCGGATGGCGATTACTGGATCACCGGGCGCGTGGATGATGTGATCAACGTCTCGGGCCACCGCATGGGCACGGCCGAGGTGGAAAGCGCGCTGGTCGCGCATGCCAAAGTGGCCGAGGCCGCCGTCGTCGGCTACCCGCATGACATCAAGGGACAAGGCATTTATTGCTATGTCACACTGATGAACGGCGAAACCCCATCGGATGAATTGCGCAAGGAACTGCGCACTTGGGTGCGCACCGAAATCGGCCCGATCGCCAGCCCTGACGTGATCCAGTGGGCCCCGGGCCTGCCGAAAACACGGTCCGGCAAGATCATGCGCCGGATATTGCGTAAAATCGCGGAAAACGATTTTGGCAGTCTGGGTGACACGTCGACACTGGCCGACCCTTCGGTGGTGGATGATCTGATCGAAAACCGGGGGAATTCCTGATGTCTGTGACAACACAAACGCACGCTGCTGTTCTGATCCTTCTGGGCCCGCCCGGCGCCGGAAAAGGCACCCAGGCGCGCATGCTGGAGGAAAAATTCGGGCTGGTGCAACTGTCCACCGGTGATCTGTTGCGCGCGGCCGTGGCCGCAGGCACCCCTGCGGGCAAGGCCGCCAAGGCGGTGATGGAAGCGGGCGAACTGGTCAGCGACCAGATCGTGATCGATATCCTGCGCGACCGTCTGGCAGAGCCTGATTGCGCCAAGGGCGTGATCCTCGACGGCTTCCCGCGTACCACGGTGCAGGCGCAAGCACTGGACGCGCTGCTGGCCGAAAGCGGGCAGAAAATCAACGCAGCCATCAGTCTGGAAGTCGACGATGCCGCGATGGTCACGCGGATTTCGGGGCGCTTTACCTGTGGCGGCTGTGGAGAAGGGTATCATGATACGTTCAAACCCACCGCCGTGCTGGGCAATGCGACAAGTGCGGCAGCACCGATATGAAACGCCGCGCCGATGACAATGCCGAAACCGTCGCCTCGCGGCTTGAGGCCTATCATGCCCAGACCGCCCCGCTGATCAGCTATTACGACGCCAAGGGCGCGTTACAAAAGATCGACGCGATGGGCGATATTGACGATATTGCATCGCGATTGCAGGCGATGGTGGCCAACGCCACCGGTTGAACGCGCCCCTTTGGGCAAAGGGAATGGCGCGCGGGTCATGGACAACGCGCGCCAAGCGTGGCACCTGATGCAAAATTCTTCAGGCGGCACCCCTATGGCTTCTTCTTTCGTCCCCGGACCCGACACCTTGCGCGCCTATCGCGATGTTCTGGGCTGTTTCGGATCGGGCGTGACCATCATTACCGTGGCTACACCGGACGGGCCGATGGCGATGACGGCCAATTCGTTTTCATCCGTGTCGCTGGACCCGCCTCTGGTGCTGTGGTCGGTGGCCAAATCATCGCGCCGTTACCAGCCGTTTTTTGACGCGCTGCACTTTGCGATTCACGTTCTGGACGACACGCAAAAAGACGTGGCCCTGCATTTCGCCGCCAATGGCAACGGGTTTGACCGGTTCGACTGGGCGCATAATGACGATGGTGTGCCGGTGTTGCAGGATCGTCTGGCGCTGTTTGAATGCCGCACTTACGGGCGTCATGACGCGGGCGATCATACCATTATCGTCGGTCAGGTTCTGCGCGCGGACCGGCGCGACGGTGCGGGCCTTGCCTTTGACCAGCGCCAGTACGGGCGGTTCCAGCCGTTTGATGCAGATTGATTTGCGCGCGAAACACAGGATAAGCCCGCGATGCGCCCCAGCCTGAAACAGTTAGAAGCGTTGATCTGGGTCGCCGATCTGGGCAGTTTTCGAAAAGCGGCAGACCGTCTGAACACCACGCAACCCAATATTTCCGCCCGCATTGCGGGGCTGGAAACCCTGCTGGGGGTGCGCCTGATGGAACGCGATGCGGGATCTGTGCGCCTGACGGCCAAGGGGCAGGACGTGCTGGGCCATGCGCGCCAGGTTCTGAACGCGACACAGGCGCTGGTGCAATCGGCAAGCGAAGCGGCGCTATATGACGGGACATTGCGCCTTGGGGTGACGGAAATGATCGTGCACACGTGGCTGCCCGATTTTCTGGCCCAGTTGAAAACACGGTTCCCCACGCTTCAGGTGGAACTGACGGTCGACATGGCGGTCAGCCTTGAAAAACAGCTTGCCGAACGTACGCTGGATCTGGCCTTGCAAAACGCCCCCTTTCATCGCGCGGTCAGCGGTGAAATTCCGCTGGGCACCTATCCGTTGATCTGGGTTGCCGCGCCATCGCTGGGTTTGCAGGATATCGATCCTGTGAAACTGGACGATCTGGCGCGCCATCCGGTTCTGACCCATGGGCGCGATACACCGCTTTATGCCCAGACCGCAGCCCATTTCGGGCAGCAGCGCGATGTGCCGGTACGGCTGGTGCCATCCAGTTCGCTGGCCGCCTGCCTGCACATGGCGGTGAACGGGATGGGCATTGTCACGGTACCCGCTGCCATGGTCATTGCCGAAATCGCCGCCGGTCGTCTGGTGGCTGTTCCCTATCACTGGGTGCCGGAACCCTTGCAGTTTTTTGCCCGTTACGACGCGCAAAAGGCGATGGATTTTGTCCAAACCGCCGCCACGCTGGCCCGCACCGTCGCGGCCGAGTTCAACGCGGCACATGGCATCACAGCATAAATTTATGTGATCCTTATTATCGAATTAAATAGTTGGAACCTATTTTAAACTTGTGTCTACTCTGCCCCTGAATTCTGATTTCGGGAAAAGGGCCGCTTGGGCATGGATGCATCTTTGATACGGCTGGGCGTGGATATCGGCGGCACCTTTACCGATGTGGTGCTGGAACGGGGCGACCGGCAGTTTTCCACCAAGGTGCTGACCACCTACGCCGCGCCCGAAGATGCGATTCTCGACGGCACCGCGCAGGTCTGCGCCAAGGCGGGCATCGATCCGTCGGAAATCGGGCAGATCATCCACGGCACCACGCTGGCCACCAATGCGCTGATCGAACGGCGCGGCGCGAAGACCGCGCTGATCACCACGCAGGGCTTTCGCGATGTGATCGAAATGCGCACGGAATCGCCGCTTTGAACAATACGATCTGAACCTGAAGCTGCCCGAACCGCTGTTGCCGCGCCAACGCCGCTTTACGGTGAACGAACGGATGGATGCGCAGGGCAGCGTGCTGATCCCGCTGGACCGCGCCGAGATCGAGGCGCTGGCCGATGATATCGCGCGCGGCACGGTTATGAAAGCGTCGCCGTCGGGCTGATCCATTCCTATCTGAACGACAGCCATGAACGCATGGTGCGCGATGTGCTGGCCGACATGCTGCCCGATGTCATGGTGTCGCTGTCATGCGAAGTGTCGCCGCAGATGCGCGAATATGAGCGGTTCAACACCACCGTCGCCAACGCCTATATCAAGCCGCTGATGAAATCCTATCTGGGCCGGCTGGAGGGGCGGTTGGCGCGAGGCCGGCGTGCGCTGTCCGATTTTCCTGATGCATTCGGGCGGCGGCATCATCTCGCATCGAAAGTGCTGCGGAATTTCCCGTGCGGCTGGTGGAATCCGGCCCCGCAGGCGGCGCGGTCTTTGCCGCCAACATCGCGGCGCGCTACGGGCTGGACAAGGTGCTGTCGTTCGATATGGGCGGCACCACCGCCAAGATCTGCCTGATCAAGAACCAGACGCCCGAAAACCGCGCGGGTGTTCGAGGTGGCGCGCACCTACCGGTTCAAAAAGGGATCGGGCATGCCGATTTCCATCCCGGTGATCGACATGGTGGAAATCGGCGCGGGCGGCGGATCGCTGGCGCATGTGGACGCGATGCGCCAGATCCGTGTCGGCCCCGAAAGCGCGGGATCAGAACCCGGACCGGCCTGCTACGGGCGCGGCGGGGAACGCCCTGCCGTCACCGATGCCGACCTGGTGCTGGGCAAGCTCGACCCGGACAATTTCGCGGGCGGGTCCATCGCGCTGCACACCGGATCAGTCGCGCAGCGCACTGGAACGCGAACTGGGTCGAGCGCGCTGGATATGGATGCGCAAACCGCCGCCTTTGGTCTGGCCGAAGTGGTGGACGAAAACATGGCCAACGCCGCGCGCGTGCATGCGGTGGAAAACGGCGAGGATCTGGCCGAATACACCATGATCGCCTTTGGCGGCGCGGCCCCGCTTCATGCGGGGCGGCTGTGTGAAAAGCTGGGCGTGGACCGCCTGCTGGTGCCGACCGGTGCCGGCGTCGGATCGGCCATCGGGTTCCTGCGCGCGCCCTTCAGCTTCGAGGCGAACGCGCAGTCTGTTATATGAAACTGTCGGATTTCGATGCGCGGCACGATCCGCGATGCTGCTGGCCGATTTGCAAGCGCGAAGCCACCGCTTTCGTGCGCATCCTGCGATGCGAACGCCGACATCCTGCCCGAATTCAAGGTCTATATGCGCTATACCGGCCAGGGCTGGGAAATTCCCGATCGTGCTGACGCCGCAGCAGGCCGCAAACCCTGACGCGGACACATTCCAGCGCCTGTTCGAAGAAGACTACGCCAAGCTGTTTGGCCGCGCGGTGGACGGGATGGATATCGAAATCACCGTCTGGGCGGTCAATGCCACCACGCCCCGCCGCAGCCTGTTCAGGCCATTGAACCGGCCCGCACCTTCAGCGATGCCGCCGATTGCTGGCACGCGCGAGGTGTTTGATCCGGCACTGGCGCGCGCGGTGGTGCGCCGATGTGGTCGACCGCGCCAGCCTGAAAACCGGGCGATCAGGTCAGCGGCCCCGCCGTGATCACCGAAGATGAAACCACGATCGTCGTGCCGTCAAGCCGCAGGCGCCGTGGCGCAGCCCGACGGCACAATCGATGTGATCCTGAAATCGGCAGGAGACAGCGCATGACACACGACACCAAAACATCGGATGTGGCCTATCAGGTGATGTGGAACCGCCTGATTTCGGTGGTGGAGGAACAGGCGCAAGCCCTTGTGCGCACGGCCTTTTCCACATCCGTGCGCGAAGCGGGCGATCTGTCGGCGGGGGTCTATGACGCACAGGGGCGGATGCTGGCGCAGGCCGTCACCGGCACGCCCGGCCATGTGAACGCGATGGCCGATGCCGTGCGCGCATTTCATCCGCCGCATCGGGCGCGACAATATCTTTCGAAGGCGATGTCTATATCACCAACGATCCGTGGGAAGGCACCGGCCACCTGCATGACATCACCGTTGTCACCCCGTCGTTTCACAACGGCCGCTTCGTCGGGCTTTTTTGCCTGCACCGCCCATGTCGTCGATATCGGCGGGCGCGGGTTTGGGGCGGATGCGAACAGCGTCTACGAAGAGGGCCTGTACATCCCGATCATGAAGTTCGCCGAACGCGGCGAGGTGGACAAAACGCTGATCCAGATCGTGCGCGGCAATGTGCGCGAACCCGATCAGCTTGTCGGCGATATCTATGCGCTGGCCACCTGCAACGAAATCGGCCAGCGCCGGCTGATCGAAATGATGGCCGAATTCGACCTGGACGACCTGGACGGCATCGCAGCCTTCATCCTGGACAATTCGCGCCGCGCCACGCTGGAACGGATCGCCGCCCTGCCCCGCGGACAGCGCCAACGGCGCGATGCGGATCGACGGATACGACACCCCGATCGATCCTGAAGGTGCGGCTCGACATCGAACAAGATCATATTCTGTGCGATTTTACCGGCACCTCGGGTTTGGACAAGAAGGGCATCAACGTGCCGCTGGTCTATACCAAGGCCTATGCCTGTTATGCGCTGAAATGCGCCATCGCGCCCGAGATCCCGAACAACGCCGCGTCGCTGGCACCGTTCCAGGTGACCGCACCGGTCGATACAATCGTGAATGCGGTGCATCCCGCGCCGGTGGCGCTGCGCCATGTCATCGGCCACATGATCCCCGACACGGTCTATGATGCGCTGGACCAGTTCCTGCCCGATCTGGTGCCCGCCGAAGGGGCCGGAACGCTGTGCAATTTTCAGGTGTCGCTGCGCCCGCGCACGCGATGCCCCTGCCCCCAAAGATGCCGTGCGCGCCGAGGTGCTGACGTTCAATTCCGGCGGATCGGGCGCGCGCCCCGACGGTGGACGGGCTGAACGCCACCGCCTTTCCCTCGGGCGTGATGACGATGCCGATCGAGGCCACCGAACATACCGGCCCGGTGATCATCTGGCGCAAGGAACTGCGCCCGGATAGCGGCGGCGCGGGCAAGTATCGCGGCGGACTGGGCCAGTATATGGAAGTGGGCGCCGCAGAAGGGCACGAATTCGATTTTTCGGCCATGTTTGACCGTGTGGATCACCCCGCACGCGGGCGGCAAGGCGGGGCAAATGGCGCGCCCACGACAATCGCACAGGATGATGGCACCCCGATGCAAGGCAAGGGCAAACAATTCTGTTGCCCATGGGCGGCGCGTGATGCTGGCCTTTCCGGGGGGCGCGGGATACGGCCCCGCAACAGGATCGTGATCCGGCGCTGGTGCGGCGCGATCTGGCGCGGGGGTATATTTCGGCGCAAACTGCGCAGGACGATTACGGCATGGACAAAGACGCGGTGGATGCCGTGTTGCACGCCGTCAGGACCGGAGAGGATATCGCATGACGCCCAACTGGCAGAGCCCCAAGGCAACATCCTATGACGTGGTGATTGTGGGCGGCGCGATGTACGGATCATCGGTCGCGTGGTTTCTGGCCGACAACCCCGATTTTGACGGCCGTATTCTGGTGGTGGAACGCGACCCGACTTATGAATTCACCTCGACCGCGCACACCAACAGTTGCATCCGCCAGCAGTTCAGCCGCGAGATCAACGTGCGCGTATCGCAGTTCGGGGTCGAATTTATCAAGAATTTCCGCCACTTTCTGGGCGATGATCCGCGCGTGCCTGACATTACGCTGCACAGCTTTCGGGTATATGTATCATGGCCGACACGCCCGAACTTCGCGCAGGTCTTGCGCGACAGTCAGAAACTACAGGCGGCGTGTGGTGCAGGCACAAAGCACCTGAGCCGTGATGACATCGCGCGCGCTTATCCGTTCTATAATCTGGACGATATCATCGCCGCCAACCACAACCTGATTGATGAGGGGTATTTCGACGGCAATACGCATGTTTGATTGGTGGAAGCGGTCGGCACGCGAAAAGGGTGTGGAATACCTGACCAACGAAGTTGTGGCGATGACGCTGAACGCGCAGGCACACAGGTGGACAGTGTCACGCTGGCATCGGGCGATGTGGTGGCGTGCGGCACCGTGATCAACGCGTCGGGCCCGCGCGCGGTGCGCACATCGCGCATGGCAGGCATCGAATTGCCCGTTGAACCGCGCAAACGCTACACGTTCATCTTTGCCGCCGAAACACCGCTGGACCGCGATCTGCCGCTGACGATCGACCCCAGTCGGCGTGCATATGCGCACCGACGGAACCTATTACATGGCCGGATGCCCGCCCGATCACGATGTGGCGGTGGACTATGATGATTTTGCGATGGATCACAGCATTTGGGAGGACAAGGTCTGGCCCGCCGTCGCAAACCGCGTGCCCCAGTTCGAGGCGATCAAACTGGTCAATTCATGGGTCGGGCACTATGCCTATAACACACTGGATCAAAACGCGATTATCGGCCCGCACACCAAGGTGGCGAATTTCATGTTTGTGAACGGGTTTTCAGGCCACGGCTTTCAACAATCCCCCGCGATGGGGCGTGGCATGGCAGAACGCATTGTCTATGGTGCCTATCGCACGCTGGATTTGACCCCGTTCCAGTATGACCGCATCGAAAAGGGTGAACCCTTTGACGAAAAGGCTGTGATATGAAGCTGGACCCGAACCCGTTTACCCGTGCGATCCGGTCGGGGGAAAAACAGATCGGGCTTTGGATCAGTCTGGCCAATCCGTTTGCCGCCGAAGTCGTCGCACCCGCGGGCTTTGACTGGGTGTTGCTGGATATGGAACATTCCCCGTCCGAATACACATCAATCCTTGGGCAGTTGCAGGTCTTTGCCGCCTACCCCACCACCGCCATCGTGCGCCCCGACTGGAACGATCCGGTCAAGGTGAAACGGCTGCTGGACATGGGCGCGCCGGGATTGTTGTTTCCGATGGTTCAGGATGTGGAACAGGCGCAACAGGCGGTCGCCGCCACACGCTATCCCCCACGCGGTATTCGCGGGGTCGGCGGTACGATGCGCGGCAACAGGTTTGGCCGGATCAGCGACTATTTCAGCGGGATCGAGGATGAAACCACCGTGATCGTACAGGTTGAAACGCTGTCAGCCCTTGCGCAGGCCGAAAATATTGCCGCCGTTGACGGCATTGATGGCGTGTTTTTCGGCCCCGCCGACATTGCCGCCGATATGGGGCTGCTGGGCCAGCACATGGACCCGAACGTGTGGGAGGCGATCTGGGCCGTGGCGCACAAGCTGATTGCGCAGGGTGTGCCGGTCGGCACACTGGTGTCGGATGCGGCATTTGCGCGCAAACTGCTGGCCGACGGGTTTACCTTTGTCGCCTGCGGCAGTGATATCGGCCTGTTGGCCAAGGGCGCGGATGCCTTGCTTGCGCAGGTCAGGGATGAAACGCCCGGAACGGGCGCTTAGGAACAGAAAACGGAGAGAACAGATGAAAAAGATTGTGCTGACCGGTGCCGCCGGAAAACTGGGCGGGTATCTGCGTAAATCCCTGTCGGACATGGCGGATACGCTGGTGTCGACCGATCTGGCCGATGACGTCGGCACGCTGTTCAAGGGCGAAACCTATATCAAGGCGGACCTTGCCGATCTGTCGGCTGTCAACGACATAATGCAAGGCGCTGATATGGTTGTACATTTCGGCGCGATTGGCGACGAAGCGCCGTTTGACGATATTCTAAGCTCCAACATTGTCGGCGCCTATAACATCTGGGAGGCCGCCTATCGCAACAAGGTGCGCCGCGTGGTCTATGCCAGTTCGATCCACGCGGTCGGGATGTATCCGAAAACCGAATTTATCGGCACCGATGTGCCCCATCGCCCCGATACGTTTTACGGGCTGTCCAAATGTTTTGCCGAAGATCTGGGGCGGCTTTACTGGGAAAAACGCGGCGTTGAATCCGTATGTATGCGCATCCTGTCGTGCAACCCCGGCGTGACAAACGCGCGCGCTGTGGGGTCGTGGCTGTCTTACGAGGATCTGGCCCATCTGGTGGAACGCGCGATTGATACGCCCGTGACCGGATTTACTGTGGTTTACGGCGTGTCCAACAATGACCGCGCGCCGGTGGACAATACGCTGGCCAATTATCTGGGCTACCGCCCCCGCGACAATGGCGAGGTGTTTGCTAAGAAAATCTTTGCCGCCGACCCGCCGATGGACCCGCAAAACCCCAGCGATATGTGTCAGGGCGGGCCGTTTGCGGTGGTACCATTGGGGGAAAGCGGTGTGGCGATGATGAAGTTAAAGGACTGAATTCGCTTTTCTTTCAGAGTGTCTGGAAACACAGCGCCAATTATTTTACATTTTCTCCCAAGGATCGCGCGCGCACGTGCGTCTTACTGTTTTGATGATCTGAACGGAGCGTAAAATGAACGTTGTGAAATCCATGTGCCTGTCGCTGATGCTGTCCTTTCCTGCGTTTGCACATGCCGAAACCGTCACCGGAACGGCCACCTATTTGCAGCGGATGATGCTGTTGCCCGGATCAACGCTTGAGGTGACGCTGGAAGACGTGAGCCGCGCGGATGCGCCTGCGGACATTATCGCGACCTATCGCGCCGATGATCCCGGTGCGCCGCCTTTTGCGTTCGAACTGGAATATGACCCCGCCGATATCGATGATCGCATGACCTATGCGGTGCGCGCCACAATCCGGCGCGAGGGCAAGCTTTTGATGACAACAACGCAAATGTACCCTGTGCTGACGCGTGGTGCCGGTTCACAGGTCGAGTTGCTGTTGCAGCAGGTATCACAAAGCGACACCCCCAAGGTCGATGCCGAACTGCTCAACACATACTGGAAAATCCTGACCATCAAGGATGACAGGTTGCGCGTCCTGGAAGGCGAGCGGGAACCCCATATGATCCTGCGCATCGGCGAAACGCCGGGGTATAGCGCCACGGTGGGCTGCAACCAGATCAATGGCGGGTACGAGGTGGACGGCACTGCGCTGACGTTGGGCGTGGGCATGTCAACGATGATGGCCTGCCTACCGCCGCTGGATGCGGCCGAAGCCGCGTTGAAATCCGTGCTGCCGCAGGTGGCGCGCTGGCAAATCGATGGCCAGATTTTGACGCTTGAAGACGAAAATGGCGCGCCGTTGATGACGATGATGGCCGTCTATCTGCAATAGCGCCGCGATGGTACTGGCCCGGTGCGACATGCCGGGCCATTCCAAATCATCAAACGCCCAGTTTTTCCTTCAAAGGTTCGAGAAAGCGTTCAAATCTGCGCCATTCTTCGTTGCTGCCTTTGTAAACCTTTTTGCGCACCTGCGTCACACTCGCGGTTTTGATAGCACGCTTGTTCTTGTGGAAATCGATACAGCCTTGTTCAAAGGTCAAACCGCAATTTTTCAACAGCTTGCGCGTTTCACCTTCCTGATCCTGGGTAAAGGCATCGTAGTTCACCGAAACGATCCGGCCCGGATATTTGCGGTGCCAGAACGCCATCATATCTTTGTACATTTTGTAATACTCGGCGATGTCATCCAGATCGAAGGTAAAAGACAGGCCCGATCCAAGAAAGCGGTGCTTGAACATCGACCAGCAGGTTGCCATCGGATCGCGCTGCAGATCGATCACCACCGCTTCGGGCATGGAGGCCAGAATATAGCCGATAAACCGGAAATTCAGCAGGTTCTTGTCGGTCATGTATTCCGACGGTGCGGCAAGACCTTCGGCCTTTTTCAGATAACTGTCGCGGACACGTTGTAACAGCGCTTTGTCATAGCCCTGTTCGGGGGTCAGCGCCGCCTTGCGCAGGATCGCGTTGATTGTCGGGTTCAAAAATCCCAACTCTCCGCCGCCATAGACCTTGGAATGGCTGGACAGCACCTGTTCGATCAGCGTGCTGCCGGTGCGTGGCATACCAACGATAAAGATCGGCTTGACGGTATGAGAAGATGCCTCTTGCGGTGACAGTTCGAGCGGTTTTGCCGCCTTGAACTGCAATTTGATCAATTCAAACCGCAACCGGTCTGTGGCGATGGTGTAGTTCCGTACTTTTTTGACCAAAGCATTGCCTTGCGACAGATAGCGAAACGCATTTTCAGTGTCTCCGACATCGCCAAACACTTTGCCCAATGCAAAACACATCGGGATCTGTTCGCCATCGCTCAGGTCTTTATTCTTCAGTATCTCGACCATTTTGGGGATCAGCGGGTCGCCTTCCTTGAATTTGCGCGCTGTGCTGAGGTCAAGATAGCTCGCTCCAAGGTCGGGATCGGCGTCTATGGCTTTGTAAAAACAGGCTTCGGCCTCGGCCATTTCGCCGCGCTGCATGTGCAAAAGCCCCATGTTACGCCGCGCCAACGCATAGTCGGGATCAATCTCGAACGCTTTCGCAAAAGCAGCCATTGCCTGCTCGTACTCTTCCCTGTCCGTGTAAACGAGACCCTTGTTACTGTAGCCGGACAAGAACCCGGGATCGATGGCCAGTGTCTTGTCAAATATCTCAAGCGCATCATCAAGCCGCCCCGCAGCGCGCATGGCAAGGCCCAGACCGTTCAGAAAATCACAATTTTCCGGAACAAGTTCGTGCAGGCGGGTGAACAGTTTGATCGCCCTGTTGGGTTGCGCCGAATTCAGTGCGTCATGCGCCATCTGGACAAGTTCTTCTGCGGATTTTCCGGCGAATTCGTCCTCGGTTTCCTTGATGCGCAATTTGCTTTGGTACGATCCGCTGGTGGCGGCCATCAGATCATTGGTTTTTTCCATCACCGGCATGCCGCGCATGGCGCGTTTGGCCGCCTCGATCGGGTCTTCGATGTCTGAAAGCTGCCCCAAGGAGGCAATTGTTTTTTGCGGCGTTTGCGGCACCGCGAACAGGGACTGTTTGGGCGTTGCGTCAACAGGCCCGGATTTCTTCAAGCCCGCCTGTGCCTTGGCGTTTCCGGGAAAGCGCTGCAAAACGGATTGATACAGCGTCGCGGCGCGCTGTCGTTCACCCGCTTTGAGCGCTGCATTTGCAGCCTTCAAAGTGTCCGCAACGCTGGGTGTCTTTTGTGCCATGTCTGCTCCTGCCGGTCTGTGTGCCGCATTCAGGCGCATCGCGTTTTGCGCCTGCCCATGCCCCGCCATCTGCCGCGGGGGCATGTTTTGTTAGGTACGCGGTGTTTTTTAGACGATCAAGGTCATTCTGGCGCATTCTGCGGCGGTGCGCACCTGTTTAGCGGCGTTTTCCTGGGCACGGGTCCGCACCCGACAGATCACGCTCAGCTCATGCCCAATGCTTCTTTGTACATTTCCAGCACCGCCTCTTCCTCGGCGATGTCATTCGCATCGCGTTTGCGCAGGGCGATCACCTTGCGCATGACCTTGGTGTCATAGCCACGGCCTTTTGCCTCGGCCATCACCTCTTTCTGGGCGTCGGCCAGATCTTTTTTCTCGGCTTCCAGACGTTCGATCCGTTCGATGAACTGGCGCAGTTCGTCTGCGGTGACGCGGTAGCTGGCATCGGTAACGGAATCGTTCATCTGGTTTGTCCTTCGGCGTTTGTGATGTGGGTCAGCCGTGACTATCGCGCGGTCCGTCAAGCTGCAAGACCGCTTTGGACAAAGGACAGGTTTGGCGCAAACCCTGCCATCGGGGTCGCAAATGCATCTTGATCCGCGCGCCATTCGGGAGTAGGCCAAACCTACTTTGGTTCGGCGGATAAAACCGTCGTTAAAGGGAACACCGGTGCGGGCGATTTGCCCAATGCCGGGACTGCCCCCGCAACTGTAAGCGGTGAGCGTCGCCAAAATATACCACTGGCCCCAGATGGGTCGGGAAGGTTTGGCCAAGCGTTGACCCGCAAGTCAGGAGACCTGCCAGAGTGATCACCCGGATATGGGCGCGGGGCGCGCCGATGTCGGCGGTCTGTCCGCAGTGGTGGCGTTTCACCGTTGGCGGGCGGGCGCATGCCCTTCCAAGAACAACAATAAAAATCGGGTGCCGATACACCCTGTTGATCCTGAAGGGACATAAACTTGAAACACTTGATGGCAACCGCCTCAGCCTTGGCCGTAATCGCCGCCCACCCTGCACGTGCCGATGATGTTTTTGATCTGGGCGAGGTGACGGTGTTTGCAAACCAGACCCCGACCGCAACCAACCGGTCGGGATCGACCGTGGAAATTGTGACGCAGCAAGATCTGGAAAGCACACCGGAAACCCGCGTTGCCGACTATCTGAGCACCCTGCCCGGCATCACGTCCAGCGCGAATGGTGGATTGGGCAAATCCACCACATTGCGCATCCGCGGCCTGTCAGACCGCTATGTTTCGGTCCGCATCAACGGCATTGATGTGAGCGATCCGTCCTCTGTTCAAACCTCTTACAATTGGGGCGGGCTGACGACCGCGGGCATTTCGCGCATCGAGGTGTTGAAAGGATCACAATCCGCGCTGTACGGATCCGAAGCGATTGCGGGCGCCATCAACATCACCACATTGCGTGCAACCGAACCCGGAACAACCTATTCCGTCGGCGTCGAGGTTGGCAGCTATGACACCGTGCGCGGTGATCTTTCGATCGCCAGCAAGGCCGAGCGTGGCGACATCGCGCTGACCCTGTCACGCGTGGAAAGTGACGGGTTTTCCGCCGCCGACGAAAATGACGGCAACACTGAAAAAGACGGATACGAAGGCACAATTGCCCTGCTGTCAGGCGGATACGAGGCCACCGATCAACTGCGGTTGGGGTTTGACCTGATCTATCAGAATGAAGACACCAACATCGATGCCTTCGGCGGCCCCGGCGGCGACGCGGACCGCCCGTTTTACACCGACCGCAAAGGCGGGCGTATTTATGCGGAATTCGATGGCGACGCCATCGATCATGAACTGGCGCTCAGCTATTTCGAAACAGAACGGTCCGATCCGCTGACACCGTTCGGCAGCCCGACCTTTGTCGGGGATCGCACCGAACTGCTGTATACAGGGCGCGCCTTTGTCGGCGGAACCGGCCTTGTCTTTGGCGGCAGCTATTCCGAAGAAACTGCGGATTTTGGCACCGGCACGGCATCCTACGAAATCTTTTCATTGTTCGGAGAGGCGCAGTTTGAACTGAGCGACACGCTGGATCTGGCCACATCTTTCCGCGTCGATGACCATTCCGAATACGGCACCAAACCCACGGCGCGGGCCGCGCTGGCATGGCGCCCTGCGGCGGGTACAATTGTGCGGGCCTCGATCGGAACAGGGTTTCGCGCGCCTTCCTTGAACGAGTTGTTCGGCCCGTTCAATTTCGGCCCCACAGACCCCGATCTGGAACCGGAAGAAAGCCGCAGCGCCGAACTGGGCATTGAACAGGCGCTGGCGGGCGGCACGGTTCTGAAGGCCACGGCGTTTTACACGGAAATCGACAACCTGATTTCCTATCCGGTGAACCAGTATGAACAAATCCCCGGCACGTCCGTGTCCAAGGGCGTGGAACTGGCGGCCGATGTCCCGCTGAGCGAGGGGATAAACCTGTTTGCCAATTACACCTACACCGATGCGCGCGATCAGAATAACGCGCGACTAAGCCGGGTGCCCTATCATGATTTCGTGTTGGGGCTGAACGCGCAGATCGGCGACCGGATGAGCGGTGTTATAACGCTTAACCGCGTGGTTGACCGGCTGGACGGCTTTCCATCGGGTCCGGTGTCTGATTACACCTTGGTCAATGCCGGACTGTCCTACAGCCTGACGGATGCCGCCACCGCCTATGTGCGCATCGAAAACCTTCTGGATGAAGAATATCAGACATCAGCCGGTTTTGGCACATCGGATCGCGCCTTTTACTTTGGTGTCCGTGCAACGTTTTAGGGTCATAACGCTGCTGGCCGCGCTGGGGATCACCGGCGCGGCGGCACAGGCCGATGCCCCGCACAGGGTGGTGTCGATCAATCTGTGCACGGATCAGCTTGCGCTGGATCTGGCGGCACCGGGGCAACTGGTTTCGGTGTCCAAGCTGGCGCATGATCCGCAAAGTTCGGCGCGGGTGGAACAGGCGCTGGCCCTGCCCACCAACGGATCGGGCGCGGAAGAGGTGTATTTGCTGAACCCCGATCTGGTGCTGGCCGGCACGTTTACCGACCCCGCCACCGTTGCCATGCTGCGTGATCTGGGCATTCCCGTGGTTTTGTTTGCGCCCGCGCAATCGCTGGCCGACGTGCCCGACCGGATTGCACAGATGGGTGCGGCATTGGGGCGCGAGGATGCGGCGGCGCAAATGATTGCGGATTTCAACGCCGAGCTTGCAACTTTGCGCGATGCGCCTGCGCACCGTCCGCGCGCCGCGCTTTACTATGTGAACAGCTATACCTCGGGTGACAAATCGCTGGCGGGCGATATTCTGAGCACCGCCGGTTTTGAAAATGCGGCTGCGCAGGCCGGGATATCCACAATCGGAACACTGCCACTTGAACAATTGATCCTATTGGCCCCCGATATCATCATTCAGGGGCGCGATTATCCCGGACAGTCCCGCGCCGAGGATAATTTCAACCATCCCGCGCTGCGTGCGCTGACAGGCACCGTGATGGCGGGCGAATTGACAGACCGCGACTGGATTTGCGGCACGCCCCAAGTGCTGAACGCGATCCGCGCCATGCGCGATCTGCGCGCGGCCATGGGGGACACGCAATGAAACTGGCGCTGGCCCTTGTTGTGATCTGCGCGCTGTTGTTCGGGCTGTCGCTGGTTACCGGGTATTCCGTCGCCTCGCCCGTTGCCAGCCTGCGCGCACTGGTGATTGATGATGGCACCCCGCTCAGCGTTGTGATGCGCGATATCCGCCTGCCCCGCGCGCTTCTGGCGGTGATGGTGGGCGCATCGCTGGGCCTTGCCGGTGCGGCGATGCAGGGATATCTGCGCAACCCCTTGGCCGAACCGGGGTTGATCGGGGTGTCGGCCTCGGCCGGATTGGGGGCCGTGCTGGCGATCCAGTCAGGCGCGGCACTGGCCTTTGCCCTTGCGCTGCCGCTGGCCGCGTTGACCATGGCGATGCTGGCCGTGGGCCTGATCCTTGCGCTGGCGGGGCCGCGCGGATCATCCATCACGCTTATTCTGGCGGGGATCGCGATATCTGCGCTGGCCTCGGCGCTGACGTCGCTGGTGTTGAACCTGTCGCCCAATCCCTTTGCCGCCGCCGAAATCGTGTTCTGGATGCTGGGTTCGCTGGCGGACCGGTCGTTTGATCACGTCTGGCTGGCGCTGCCCTTCATGGCGGTGGGCTGGGTGTTGCTGATCGGCCTCGGGCGCGGGCTGGATGCGCTGACCCTGGGCGAAGATGCCGCCGAAGCGATGGGCATCCGCCTGCCCCGCGTGCGCCTTGCGCTGGTCGTGGGCACCGCGGCCAGCGTTGGCGCAGCCACAGCCGTGGCCGGGGCAATCGGCTTTGTCGGGCTGGTGGTGCCGCATCTGTTGCGCCCTTTTGTGGGCGCGCGCCCGTCGCATCTGTTGTGGGCGTCGGCCCTTGGCGGGGCGGCGATGGTGCTGGCCGCCGATATTGCCGTGCGCGTCGTGTTCCCCGACCGTGATCTGAAACTGGGCGTGCTGATGGCCTTGGTCGGCGCGCCGCTGTTCCTGCACCTGATCTACAAGACACGGGCGGAAACCGCATGAGCCTGCTGGAGTTGCAGAACCTGACGGTGCGGCGCGGGCAATGCCCGGTGGTCGATGCCGTTTCGCTGCGCGTTTCGGCGGGTGAATGTATCGGGCTGATCGGCCCCAATGGCGCGGGCAAGACCACGCTGATGCGCGCCGCGCTTGGGCTTTTGCCCCATGAAGGGCACGCCTCGCTTGCCCAACTGCCCGCGCGGGACCGTGCGCGCGCCGCCGCGTGGATGCCGCAGGCCCGCGAAATCGCGTGGCCGGTGGATGTGGCGACGCTGATCGCGCTGGGGCGTATCCCGCACCTTCCCAAAGGCGCGCGCCTGTCGCCCGAGGACCGCGCCGCGATTGATCGCGCGGTAGAGCGTATGGGGCTGGCCCCCTATCTGGGCCGGACCGCCACGCAATTGTCGGGCGGCGAACAGGCCCGCGTGCTGATTGCGCGCGCGCTGGCACAGGATACGCCGCTGCTGCTGGCCGATGAACCGATCGCGGGGCTGGACCCCGCCAGCCAAATCTCGACGATGCAGGTGTTTGCCGATCTGGCGCGCGATGGACACGCGATTATCGCCTCGATGCATGATCTGGGGCTGGCCGCGCGCCATTGCACGCGGTTGATCCTGCTGGATCGCGGGCGTCTGGTGGCCGATGGCACCCCCGGTGATGTGCTGACCCCCGACAATCTGCACCGCGTGTTCGGCATTGATGCCTATTTCCAGGACACGCCCGACGGGCCGGTGTTTCAACCGCTCAAGGTGCTGACATGACAGGCTGGGGTGATATCGTGCTGGACCGCCCGTGGCTGACGCTGCCGCTGGGCGCGCCGCACCGCGTGCTCGAGCTGGGCGCTGAACCGGCCCGGATTTGTCGAGACCGACACGATCCTGTGGCGCGAGGTACGCAATGCCGATCTGCCGCAGGATTTCGACGTGAAAACATGGCTGTGCGATGCGTTGGACGCGCGCGACAACGCGGACGCGGTGGCGTTCCTCACCTCGCGCGATGTGCGTGCGTTTGAAACATCTGCGGTGCGTGTGGGCGATGTGGATGCAAGATGTGTCGCGACCGTGGGCCTGTCCAACGCCGAAAGCGTTGGGACGCGCATGGATCGGTCCGGCCGCGACTGGGGCACGATCAACGTGGCGGTGCAGGTGTCTGCCGCACTTAGCGATGGTGCCCTGATCGAAGCGCTGAGCATCGCGGTTCAGGCCCGCACCGCAGCCGTGATCGCGCTGGGGCACGCTTTACCCACGGGGATCAGCACCGGCACCGGCACCGATTGCGTCGCCATGGCCGCCCCCGCCGGTGACATTCCGTTCGCCGGATTGCACACGGACGTGGGCGAGGCGATTGGCGCATGCGTTTACGCCGCCGTGCTGGCCGGCGGGCAGGACTGGATGCAGAACGTGCGCCGCGCGGGGGTATTCTGATGGCCTATCCCCCCGAACGCATCGTGTGCCTGACCGAAGAAACCGTAGAAACCCTGTATCTTCTGGGCCAGCAGGACCGGATTGTCGGCGTTACCGGCTATGCCGTGCGCCCGCCGCAGGTGCGCCGTGAAAAGCCGCGTGTGGGGGCGTTTACATCGGCGGATGTGCCGAAAATTCTGGCGCTGGCCCCCGATCTGGTGCTGACCTTCAGCGATCTGCAGGCCGATATTGCCGCCGACCTGATCCGCGCAGGGATCAACGTGCACGCGTTCAACCAGCGATCTGTCGCGGAAATACTCGATATGATCCGGATGATCGGCGCGTTGACCGGAAGTGCGGCGCAGGCAAATGAACTGGCCGAAGGATATGCCACGCGCCTAAGAACGATGCAGGGCAAAGTGCGCCCGACCCGCCCCCGCGTTTATTTCGAGGAATGGGATGACCCGCCGATTTCGGGCATCGCGTGGGTGTCCGAACTGATCGAGATTGCGGGCGGCAGTGATGTATTTGCCGATTTGCGTGCGCATCAGGGGGCCAAGGCGCGTATTCTGGACCCGTCCGATATCATTGCCGCTGCCCCGGATGTGATCCTTGCGTCCTGGTGCGGGAAAAAGGTGCGGCCCGAAAAAATCCGCGCCCGCCCCGGTTGGAACACCATTCCCGCCGTTGCGCAGAACCGGATTTACGAAATCAAGTCGCCCCTGATATTACAGCCCGGACCGGCCGCGCTGAGCGATGGGCTGGACGCAATCGAAACCGCGCTGTGGGGCGCAACCAAGGGGGGCGCATGATGCCACAGGCGCTGATCGAATTTCTGGAACGCGGCGGACCGACGCTGTGGCTGATCGCGGCGCTGAGCGTGGTGATGCTGGCGCTGATCCTTTGGAAAATCTGGCGTCTGGCGCGCATGGGCGCGTGGAGCGGCGCGGCGACCAAACGCGCCGTTGCGCTGTGGGCGCAAGGGGACCGCGATGGCGCGCTGAATGCGCTGGCGGGGCGCGCGTCACTGCGGGCCCGTCTGGCACTGGTCGCAATCTCGGCGCGCTGCGATCCCAAACTGAACGAAAGCGCCGCACGCGAAGAAACCGCGCGCCATGCCAAGGCCGATCTGGCCGAGGCGCGCAGCGGATTGCGCGCGCTGGAACTGATTTCGACCATTGCGCCGCTTCTGGGCCTTCTGGGCACGGTTCTGGGCATGATCGCCGCCTTTCAGGCCCTGCAAGAGGCCGGAAGCCGCGCCGATCCCGCCGCACTGGCGGGCGGCATATGGGAGGCGTTGCTGACCACCGCCGCAGGCATGGCCGTGGCGATCCCCGCATCCATGGCGCTGGTCTGGTTCGAAAGCATCACCGCGCGCTTGCAGGCCGATATGGAAGACACCGCAACGCAGATATTCATTCGGGGAACCCCAAGCGCCTGATGTTCAGCTTTGCGCCCCCCCACGCGAAACGCACCCCCAGCCTCACGCCGATGATCGACGTGGTGTTTTTGCTGCTGGTGTTTTTCATGCTGGCCGCGCGGTTCGGGCATGACATGGCCGTACCATTATCTGCGGCGGGCACCGGCACGCCCTATCAGGGGCCGCCACGTCTGGTGGATGTGCAACCGGCCGGGCTGTCGCTTAACGGGCAGCCGCAGGATATGGACAGCCTTGTTGCCGCCCTGCCCGCACTGATGCAATCGGGCAGCGATCCGATCCTGCTGCGCGCGCAAGGTGGCACGGATTTGCAGCGCATCGTAACGGTGATCGAGGCCTTGCAGGATGCCGGTTTCACGCAACTGGTTCTGGTGGAGTAGTCGGATGGATTTTGGCCCTACCCCCAAACGCCCGCCACGGGAAAACATCGTTCCGATGATCAATGTGGTGTTTTTGTTGCTGATCTTCTTTTTGATGAGCGCGCAAATCGCCCCGCCCGACCCGTTCGAGATTGTTCCCCCGCAGGCCACGGGGGCAGAAACACCTGTACCCGGTGATACCTTGTTTGTCGCCGCAGACGGCAGCGTTTCCTATGCCGGTGAAACGGGCGATGGCGCGTGGGCTGGCATTGGCTGGGCATGCGCCCGACACCCCGCTGATGATCCGCGCGGACGGTGGATTGCAGGGGTCGGTTCTGGCCGCGATGCTGCCACGGCTGGCCGGTTTGGGGCTAACCGATATATCCCTGATCACGGGGGCGCCATGATGCGGTTTATCGAAGGTATCGTGTTCACAACACTGGCGGCGGGTGTGCATGTGGGGCTTTGGTACGCGGCCCCCGGTGATCTGGGCAGCAGCGCCAGCGGCGATCAGGGCGCGCACCGTGCCAGCCTGGTTGCGGCCAGCGCCAGCCAGGCGGCAATGGTCAAGGCTTGGCAAACGGCCCCCGCAGTGACGCAGGCAACCCCTGTTGCACAGCCCGCTCCGGACATTACAACCGACCCTGCCATAATCACGCAACCCGCGCCCCCGCCCGTGGTGCGCCCCGGCGTTCAAGCGCTGATGCCGCCCGCCGCGATCCAAGCACCGAATGTGGACAGCACGCCGCCCCCGCCGCCCGTTCAACAGGCCGCGCCAGCACCACAAACAGAACCGTTGCCCGCAACCCGCCCCAAGGCGCGCCCTGCACAGGCTGCGGCCCCGTCGCCCGCAAAGCAAGCCGCGGGTCAGGGCCAAACTGCCGCCAAAGGCACTGCCGGGGCGGCGCAAACCCAATCGCAGGCACCGGCGCAAAGCACCGCGTTGCGGGCAGAATGGGGCGCACGCATCCATCGCAAGATCCAGCGCAACATGATCTTTCCACGCGGCAACAGCGCCGGTGGCACCGCCAAACTGGCGCTGTCTGTCAGCCGCACCGGCCAGTTGCGCGCGGTGCGGTTGATCCGGTCGTCGGGGGATGCGGATATTGATCAGGCGGCCATCCGCGCGGTTCAGCGCGCGGGCCGGTTTGCCGCCGCGCCAAAGGGTCTGGGCGATGACGCCTATGATTTCAGCCTGTCGCTGAGTTTCGTGCGATAGGGTTGCAGGACAGGACGTTCTGGGCTAGCGCAGCGCCCAAGGAGATCGAACCATGGCATTATTGGAACTACTGGTCTGGACCGGCGCGGGCCTGTCCGTGTTGGGATTGCTGGGTCTGGTCTGGTGTATCGTGCGCGTGGCGCGCGCCAAACGCGCCAACCTGTCGGACGACGAATTGCGCGCCGCAATACAATCGGTTGTTCCGATCAATATGGGCGCGCTGTTCTTGTCTGTTCTGGGGTTAATGCTGGTTGTTATCGGCGTTTTTCTAAGCTGAAAAAGCCGCCTGTTTCCACGGATCAGACGGGCATGTTGTCGAATTGCGCCTCGACCATTTCATCGTGCAATTCTTCATCTAGCTCGCGCAGATGCGCTGGTACACGCACACCCGCCGCCTTCAACTTGCTTAGCAAGCGGTTGAATTCGGGCTGCAACAGCAGACGTTTATCTTCACTGGCGCGCATGATCCGGGCCCCAAGTTGCTCGGCATTCTGGCATGTTGGAAATTCTGACATTTTATCCTCCCAGTTTGAATGGTCTTGTTGAGGTGCAGGCAACACCCACGGTGTAAATATTGTATGACCGGACCGCCATTTTAAGCCCGAAAAATCCGAAATCCTGTCTATCGGCGCAAAGCTGCCAAATATTTCACCCAAATCGTCGAACATTGCTTAAGGTTAAGGATATTCCAACACCTGCCGCCCTGCCTTGATATGCGTCAAGCTGGTGCAAAAATCTTGAAACATATGCAGAAAATGTTATCTGTTTAAAAACCAAGTGGGAGCACGACGCAATGACACCTTTTGTCCATGCCTTTTTTGACGAAGCCACCAACACGATTTCCTATATTGTTCGCGAACCTCAGGGAAAGGCCTGCGCAATTGTAGACTCCGTTCTGGATTTCGATCACGCCTCGGGGCGCACGGATACCAGATCGGCAGATGCCATCGTTGCCTATGTCACCGAACACGATCTGAATGTGCATTGGATACTGGAAACCCATGTCCATGCCGATCATCTGTCTGCCGCGCCCTATCTTCAGGAAAAACTGGGCGGCAAGATCGGAATAGGCGACCAGATCAAGGTGGTGCAGGACACATTTGGCAAGGTCTTCAACGAAGGAACGGAATTCCAGCGCGACGGCAGCCAGTTCGACCAACTGTTTCGCGAAGGTGACAGTTTCCATATCGGGCAACTGCGCGGCGATGTGCTGCACACACCGGGGCACACACCGGCCTGCCTGACCTATGTGATCGGCGATGCGGCTTTTGTGGGCGACACATTGTTCATGCCCGATTTCGGCACCGCGCGCTGTGATTTTCCCGGGGGATCTTCAAAGGCGCTTTATGCGTCGATCCAGAAAATTCTGGCCCTGCCCGACGCCACACGCATTTTCGTCGGCCATGATTACAAGGCACCCGGACGTGATGAATATGCGTGGGAAACCACTGTCGGCGAACAAAAGGCGCTGAACGTGCATATCGGGGGTGGCAAACCGGCCGAAGATTTCATCAAGATGCGCGATGCTCGCGATGCAACGCTGGCCATGCCGAAACTGATCATTCCGTCCCTACAGGTCAACATGCGCGCCGGGCACATGCCCGAACCCGATGAAAAGGGTGATGTTTTCCTGAAGGTTCCAATCAACAAACTCTAAGGTCTATTTCATGGAACAAAGCTGGATAATGGGCCTTCTGGGCGGTCTTTTGATCGGCCTTGGCGGGGCCGTGTTTTTGCTTGGCAACGGGCGCATCATGGGGGCCAGCGGCATTATCGGTGCGCTGGTCGATCGCAGCGGATCATCGCAGGCGACGGAACGTGTTGTCTTTCTTGCGGCGCTGGTTGGCGCGCCGGCGGTTGCGTCGTTGTTCGTGACCGGAATGGAAACCCATTTGACAGGTAACCTTTTGATTGTGGTGATCGCCGGGCTGCTGGTCGGGGTGGGCACCCGAATAGCAAATGGCTGTACCTCGGGGCACGGGGTGTGCGGGATTTCCCGCTTGTCCCTGCGCGGCATCGTGGCCACCCTGATTTATATTCTGGCAGGTGTCGCAACTGTGGTGTCGGTGCGTTTCCTGTTGGGGGGCTTGTGATGCGTGTTGTGATATCGGCTTTGGCGGGGTCTTTGTTCGGGTTGGGTTTGATGCTGTCGGGCATGACCGACACGCGCAAGGTGATCGGCTGGCTGGACCTATTTGGAAACTGGGATCCGACGCTGGCCTTTGTGATGGGCGGCGCGATCCTACCGATGGCGGTGGCGTGGCGGCTGACCATTGGACGTAAACCCTTTGTCGGCGGGCAGTTCCCGGAACCGCCGCTGTCCCTGATCGATCACCGGCTGATTGTCGGATCCGTGCTGTTCGGGATGGGTTGGGGGCTGGCCGGGCTGTGCCCCGGACCGGCGATTGCCTCTCTCAGCTATGGGGGTATTGGCGGGGTGGTGTTTCTGATCGCGATGCTGCTGGGCATGTGGGGGGCACCTGCCGTTCGCACGCGACTGGACAGACTTGCAAACGCGATCTAAAGGACATTGGTATGAACATGCGACAGATCACCCCGACCTATTTTGTTTCACCGCAAATTGACGCGGCTGACTTTGCAGAACTGGCGAAAGCCGGGATCAAACGGGTCATCTGCAACAGGCCCGATTCCGAAATCGGGCCTGACCAGCAGCATGACAGGCTGCAACAGGCTGCAACCAGCGCAGGAATTGATTTCGCGTTCCTGCCGCTGACACATACGACCATGACACCGGACAATGTGCAGCGCCAAGGCGATCTGATTGCGTCGGCGGACGGGCCAGTGCTGGCCTATTGTGCGTCCGGCACGCGCAGTTCGGTGGTCTGGGCGCTGTCACAAGCGCATACGCAATCTGCGAATGACATTCTGGCAGCAACCAAGGCAGCCGGGTATGATCTGGACGGGTTGCGCCCGACGCTAGAGGCACTGGCCCAGCAGGGATAAGACCCGCCCCTATTCAAACGATGCATTATGTGTCTGTTCCGGCAGGCTTGATGCGCGATCTGCGTCTGTTTTGGACAGGGGCGCAAACGGGGCGGCCGGCCCGTCTGCCTTGGCGGCGGCAGGTGCGGGAACAGAAGGGATATCACCATCATCACTCGGTTGGGGCGCGTGGGTTTGTGCGGGGTCCGGATCAGGATCAGATCCGGTTTCGACACTGTGCAGTTGCGGTTGCGCCGCACCCCCAAGCCGCAGGCGCAACGCGCGATAGCCGCTGCTTTGCCCCAGTTGACCCACACAAATCCTGCGGCCGCTTTGAACGTGCACGCCGGTATCGCGCAAGGCCGCACGCGACACCGGCACGACATCCCCGATCCCCAATGCCTGCACCTTAGACAGCGGCATGCGCAATTTGCACAGGACGGCGGTTAATTCGGTCGGCGCCAATAAAACCACCGGCCCAAGCTGCGCCGCATTTGCCTGTTCATCCAAGGGCGGCGCACCGGCAGGCACCACAGGGACAGGGTTGGGCATACAGAACAGAATGTCGCCCTGGCGTGTGCCCCCGGCAAGATCAAGCGTCAGGTGGAACACCGCAAAATCCGGCGCGTCCAGTGCCAGCCCGAGGGTGCGCACATCTTCCACCCGCGCGCCGAACTTGAACCCGTCAAACACGCGCCTGTCCGCGTCAATGTCCAGCAGGGCGGCGCTGCGTGCCAGAACCGCATCCAGCATCGGAGCGCACAGGGCGGCATCCGTTCGTGTCAGGGGTCGGGGTGCAGCGGGCGGCGGCGTTACAGTGCCGGTGGTCTGTTGCTGGATGACAGCGCCCACCAGATCGCAGTTCAGTGTAACGGCCGCCATCGCGCCGTGTGGCCCATCCAGCAACACCAGCAATGATGTTGGATCAAACAGATCAGCCAGTCGTGTCTGGGGCACCAAGGTCTGGGTGATCCCGATCACCGAAACAGGCAGACCGAACAAATCATCCGCCACTTTGGGCAATGTCAGGCGCAACGCCTTGCGCAGCGACATGGCGCGCGCGAATTGGTCGTCGCGGGCTGCATCAACCTTGCGTTGCAGCACCGTGCGCCTTGCGGCTGTGTTCATTCCAAATGCCTTTTTCGCCAAGCGGTTAGCGCCAAGCCTAAAGCCCATATGGTTACGATTGGATTTACAGTTGAATCATTGGGCGGCCAGCGCCATCGATTGGGGCAATCGCACACGGAAACCGGTGCCGTTTGCCTTGGGTTGATAGGTAATATCGCCATCCAGCCGGTACATAATCTCGCGACAAATGGCGAGCCCCAGCCCCGCACCCTTGCCTTTCTGGTCGCTGACACGCGCAAATTTTTCAAAAATAAGGGTTTGGGCGTCTTTCGGGATGCCGGACCCGTTGTCGATAAAATCAACCGTCACATATCCGCCGGATCGCGACACTGAAATCTTCAGTTGCGGGGTGTCGGCGTCGCAATATTTGCGGGCATTGGCGATCAGATTGATGAACACCTGACTTAACCGGTCCAGATCGGTTTTCAGCTCGACCTCTTCGGCCACGGGATCGCGCTGGATCTCCAGCGCGTCCTGTTTGCCGGCCAAAGCTGCCGCCACCGCCTGATCCAGAACATCGGCAAGGCGACCCTGCTGGATGTTCAGGCTGACCTGTCCGTGTTCAAGAACAGACAGGTCCAGCAAATCATCCAGCAAACGCGTCAGGCGGATCGCCTCGCCGTGGATGATCGACGCGTATTTGGTTTTTTCGTCGGGGCCGATTTTCTTGGTGTCGCGCAGAATTTCAGAAAACGCGCGGATCGACGTCATCGGCGTGCGCAATTCATGGCTGATCTGGGACAGGAACGCGTCCTTTTGCACACTCAGTTGAGTCAGCTTTTCGTTCGCTTCCTGCAATTTGCGCGCTGTACGCGCCAACTCTCCCGATTTGGCCTCAAGCTGACTGGAGTATTCCAGCATCTGCGCGGATTCGTCTGCCACCGCCATCAGATCGTGCACAGACACGCTGGCCCCGCCGACAATCTGCCCCACCATCGCATGCGCCGTCGCCGCCCCCACCGATCCGGCAAGTTCACGTTCCAGCCGTTGCAGGAAATCGGGGGACGGTTCGGGCAAATGGCCGTGCCCGCCCTGCCGCGCAGCCTCGGCGCGGAAAAAGGCGCGCGCTTCGGATGCGCCGACAAGGCGTTGCGCCATGATCAAAAGGTCTTCGCTTTGGGCCATGGACCCGGTCCAGCTTTGCGGACTGGCGGAATGGGCAAACACGTTGACGAATTGCGCGCCTTGCAACCGTTCCAGCGGGCTGGGAAAACTGAACAGCGACACAAGAAAGAACACCGCCGAATTGAGGGTCAGGCTCCATAAAACCGCGTGAACGGTCGGGTCAATGCCGGTAATGCCAAACAGGGCCTGCGGGCGCAGCCACATCCAGCCGAACAACCCGTTTTCAAAAACCTCGGCCGACAGCAACGCACCGGCACCGAAACTGGGCAACAACATGGTGTAAAACCACAACGCAAAGCCGGTGATCAGCCCCGCGGTCGCGCCGGTGCGCGTCGCCCCGCGCCAGAAAATGCCGCCCAGCATGGCCGGCATGAACTGCGCCACCCCCGCGAATGAGATCAACCCGATTGCGGCCAGTGCCGAACTGCCGCCCGAGAACACGTAGTACGCATATCCAAGCGCCAGAATCCCGCAGATCGACAGGCGCCGCGCCAGTATGATCACATTGCGCACGTCCCCCGACACCGACGCACCGCCACTGCGCAAACTGAACCAGATTGGCATCACGATATGGTTGGACACCATGGTTGACAGCGCGATCGTGGCCACGATCACCATGGATGTGGCTGACGAGAACCCGCCGAGAAAAGAGAACAACGCCAGACCATCCTGCCCCTGTGCCAGCGGCACCGTCAAAACAAACAGGTCGGGGTTCGATCCGGCGGGCATGATCTGCAACCCGATCACGGCAATGGGCACCACAAACAGGCTCATCAACATCAGATACAGCGGAAAGGCCCATGCTGCGGTGTGCAAATGACGTTCGTCATCGTTTTCCACCACCAGAACCTGAAACATGCGCGGCAGACAGATGAACGCGATGGCAGACAGCAGCGTTAATGTAGACCAGCGGCTGCGATCCATATTCCATTCCCCGATGGGCGAGGCATCAATTTGGGTCATGATCTGGCTGACGCCACCGGCAACACCCCAAACCACAAATATGCCCACGGCCAGCAGCGCCAGCAGTTTGACCACCGCCTCGACCGCGATGGCTATGACAACACCGTGGTGGCGTTCGTTCGCGTTCAGATTGCGGGTGCCGAACAGAATGGCAAACAAGGCCAGCCCCAAGGCCACCCAAAACCCCGAGGATTCGCGATCAATGGCCATCGCGTCCGGTCCGGCCGAGGGCGAAAATGCGGTGATCGACAACGCGATGGATTGCAGTTGCAAGGCAATATACGGCGTCACCCCGACCACAGCCATCAACGTCACGACGATCGCCAGCAAGTTGGATTTTCCATAGCGCGACGAAATCAGGTCGGCGATGGATGTGGCCCGTTGCGCCCGCCCGATCCGTACCAGTTTGCGCAGCAACCACCACCAGCCGATGACAACAAGAGTCGGCCCCAGATAGATCGTGACATACTCCATGCCGGAACGCGCGGCGTAACCAACCGCGCCATAAAACGTCCAGCCCGTACAGTAAACCGACAGCGACAGCGTATAAACAAGGGGCGAGCGCAGCCAGCCGCCCTGCCCGCGCAACGCCGCACGTTCTGCGGCGAACGCCACCAGAAACAACAGTGCAACATATCCCAGACAGGCAAGGATCAGCAGGTTCAGCGTTGCCATCAGCTGTCCTCGTCCATATGCGCGGGCGTCAGCGGGAAAGGCTCGTCTTGCGGGTCAATTTCATCCTCAAGCACACCCCGCGCCTTGATCCAGATACCCAAAGCCACAAGGATCAGGCCCAGCCAGACGAGAAAAATGTAGAGCATTGCATTGGAAAGCATCACAGGCTCGGTTTCAGGGCTTGATCCGGTCGGCCACAACACCGGAACCATCCACAACAGCAAACCCAAAGCCGGCAGGATGCGGGCACCGTCCATCAACCGGCGCCGCCGATAGGTCTGGGGTTCCAGAAAAACGCGTTTACCGCGTTTGGGGGGCGGTGCGGCTTTGTCTGTTTGGGTCATTCCCTGTCCCTAGACTTGCGCAGTTGCGGACGCGCGCCGTTTCAAACCTCGACAAGCTCGCGCACGGCGTCCAGCACTTCGGCATTTGAAAACGGTTTGGTCATGAACCGGCTGGCCCCGGCCTTTTCCGCCATTTCACGATCACGGGACTGGCCGCGCGCGGTCAGCATCAGGACAGGCAGTTTCAGCGTGTCGGGCTTGCTGCGCAGTTCGGTCAGAATATCAAAGCCGCTCTTGCCCGGTAACATGACATCAAGGATCACAAGATCAGGACGCGCGGCACGGATCACATCCACGGCATCGTGGCCGTTGGAATGGGTATCAACCCGCCAGCCATCGCGCGACAGCAGAAACCGGATCGCTTCGATGATGTTTTGTTCATCCTCGATCAACAGAACATGTCGGTTCATATCAGCGATCCCCTCCCCAAGGTCCGCAGTGCGCTTTAATCCTGTTTGTTCAGGATTTTGTGTCGCGCCGTTTCAGGACTATCCCCAGTTTTGGCGATGCTGTCAAAACCCTTCATTCAGGATCGATGGTTCCCGTCGCCCGATACAGCGTTCGCGCGTGCACACGCGGCACGTACTGCCCACCGGTTTCACCGGCGTTGCGGCAGGTAACACGGTCTGGCTGGCCGGCACAATCAGCATGGTTGAATGGTAAATCGGGTCCATGTTCAGGGCGGGTTCGCCGATGGGGTGCGCAATTGCGATGCAATCAAATTGCGATGCATCCCTGCTGATCTGCTCGACCCGTTGGCAGATCGGCGTCATCGGGCGGCTGAATGCGGAAAACAGAGGCCAAAGCGGGCAGGATGTTCCAAACCGCGGCACGGAAAAGCCTTCGATCGCCTTGCGAAACAACATGGCCCCCGAACTGTCACAGACCACAAGGCCGGTATTGGCCCCCGGTGTACCTTCGGGCATGGCGGCCAGACGGCGCAACGCCGACTGGACAGGCACACCGAACCGGCGCGCAAGCGCGACAGGGTCCATCCCGATTTCCAGCAGGGCCGCGTGGAATTCATCCAGTGGCATGGCGGCGGCGTCGCGGGCATATTGTTCCATCACGCCGCGCGCCACATGGCGGGCCGCCGGGGATGTCAGGCGCGGTTCGTCCGCAATGATTTTGCGAATATCCGGCGCGTCCACTTCCAGCGCGGCAAAGAAATGGCCCTGATCGGCCAACAGGGCTTCGACCTCTTCCTGCGGCGAAATCAGATCATCCTGTTGCGCATCCGTCGAATCCAGATAGCCGACCAGCGCCTTGCTGCTTTCGGCCAATCGGGCGCTGTCTTCGTTGATGTTGCGGTGGAAGCGGTTGCGCCATTCCGGCTCAAGCTCCTGTGTTTCGGCCAGAATGGATGCAGTCGAACGGATCGCCGCTGCGGTCGACAGCACTTCGTGCAAGGAGGCCGCGAGTTGCGGATCGTGCGTTACCCGGTCTGTCAGGGTTTCCACGGTGCGTTCCAGGGATGCGACACGGCGATGGGATTTCGCCAGAACCTCTGCCCAACCGGGAAACCGGCCGGCAAATTCATCGGCCTTGTCAGTTTCCGCCGTTACCGATTTGGCATCTGCCGCCGCCTCGCGCAGGATCGCGATCAGCGCCGCCTCGGCCCCTTCGGCCAGCATTGAAGGTTCCACCTGAAGAACGCGCGCGATATCCAGCAACAGTTTCCCGCCGATTCTGCGCCGGTTATGTTCGATCAGGTTCAGATAGGACGCGGAAATATCGATCTGGCGCGCCAGATCGGCCTGCCGCAAACCCGCCATGATGCGCCGTTCGCGGATGCGGCTGCCGGTCAGTGTATCACGTGCCATATCTGTCACCTTCCTGGCCGCAGCGATTATCAAAGCTTATCAAGGGCTTTCTGCACCGCAACATAATGAAATTTACAAACCGTCCCTGTACCTTGTGCAATTATTTACAAAATTATCGTGCGCTTCAAGGGACTTGTTGCGCAATTTTCATCAAGGGGGTGATAATGACTTTGCACAAACTGTGCCCGCGCTGCGAGGAGAGGGAGCCCGCTGCGCACTTCACGAAATGGGAGGATTTAATGTCCAAATCAAACTTTACGCGTCGCGGCTTGATGAAAACCAGCGCTGTGGCTGGTGCCGGTCTTGCGCTGCCGACAATTTTTACAGCGTCATCTGTCTCGGCCCACACGAACGAGCCGACAGGATCAACTGTTACACTTGGCTTCAACGTGCCCCAGTCGGGCCCTTACGCAGACGAAGGAGCAGACGAACTGCGCGCCTATGAGCTTGCGGTCGAACACCTGAACGGTGGCGGCGACGGCGGCATGATGAACACTTTCAGCTCTAAGGCGCTGCAAGGCAACGGTATTTTGGGCAAAAAGGTCGAATACGTCACAGGCGACACGCAGACCAAATCGGATGCGGCCCGTGCTTCGGCCAAGTCGATGATCGAAAAAGACGGCGCGGTGATGATCACCGGTGGTTCGTCTTCGGGTGTGGCCGTGGCCGTTCAGGCGCTGTGCCAAGAGGCCGGTGTTATCTTCATGGCGGGTCTGACCCACTCGAACGATACAACCGGAAAAGACAAGAAAGCCAATGGCTTCCGTCACTTCTTTAACAGCTACATGTCCGGTGCCGCACTCGCACCCGTGTTGAAAAACGCTTATGGAACAGACCGCAAGGCCTATCACCTGACAGCGGATTACAACTGGGGCTACACAACAGAAGAAGCTGTCCGGTCCTCGACCGAGGCCATGGGCTGGGAAACTGTTGAAACGGTGAAAACGCCGCTGACACAGACCGACTTCAGCTCCTACATCACGCCGGTTCTGCAATCGGATGCCGATGTTCTGGTTCTGAACCACTACGGCGGCAACATGGTCAACTCGCTGACCAACGCGGTGCAGTTCGGCCTACGCGATCGTATGGTCAACGGCAAGAAGTTCGAAATCATCGTGCCGCTCTACTCGCGTCTGATGGCCAAAGGTGCCGGCGAAAACGTTAAAGGCATCTTCGGTTCGACAAACTGGCACTGGTCGCTGCAGGATGAAGGCTCCAAAGCGTTCGTTAAATCCTTTGGTACCAAATACGGCTTCCCGCCCAGCCAGGCGGCACATACCTGCTATGTTCAGGCGCTGCTTTATGCGGATGCTGTGGAACGTGCGGGCAGCTTCAACCCCTGTGCGGTTGGCGAAGCCCTGACAGGTGCCGGAGATTCCATGCCGGGTATCGACAGCCCAGCCAATAGCGGCTTCCTGTTCGACGGTCTGGGCAACGGCCCGACCCTGTACCGGAATGCGGATCACCAGTGCTTCAAAGACGTTCTGGTTGTGAAGGGTAAAGAAAACCCGACCTCAGAATTCGACCTTCTGGAAATCGTCGAAGTCACTCCGGCGGCTCAGGTCTGGTACGAACCCGATCACCCGCAGGTTGCCGGTGGCGATCTGGGTCAGTGTAACCCGGGCGCCTGATCCTTTTGATCTGATCAGAAAAAAGACCGCGCGATTGTTTTCGCGCGGTCAAACACGCCCGAAAATACGGGCATCACTACGGGACGGGGTGTCGTCATGGACGCAATTATTCTGCAAATCCTTAACGGGTTGGACAAGGGCAGCGCCTATGCGCTGATTGCCTTGGGTCTGACCCTGATCTTTGGCACGCTGGGCGTTGTCAACTTTGCGCATGGCGCGTTGTTCATGCTGGGGGCATTCTGTGCCGTGACCCTGAACAAGTTACTGACCCTGTCGGTCGAAACCATCGACGAAACGCAGCTTGATTTTCTGGGCAACCCGTCGAAAATCCAGACACCGTATGTTGAAAAGTGGTTCGGCCCCGAAATGGGCGCATCGCTGATCGAATGGTCGGTGCCATTGGCCATTCTTTTTGCCATCCCGATCATGATTGGCGTCGGTTTTGCAATGGAACGCGGCCTGATCAAATATTTCTACAAACGCCCCCACGCCGACCAGATCCTTGTGACCTTCGGTCTGGCCATCGTTTTGCAGGAAATCATCAAGTATTTTTACGGCGCCAACCCGATCCCTACCCCTGCCCCCGATGCCTTTCGCGGCAGCTTTGATTTCGGGGTGATGATGGGTTTTGACGCCGGAACCATCATCTACCCCTACTGGCGGCTGGTCTATTTTGCCTTTGCGGCGGTGATCATCGGTGCGGTGTTTGCGTTCTTGCAATTCACCACCTTCGGCATGGTCGTGCGCGCCGGTATGGCAGATCGTGAAACCGTTGGCCTGCTGGGCATCAACATCGACAAGCGCTTTACCATCATGTTCGCCATCGCCGCCTGTGTTGCGGGCCTTGCCGGGGTGATGTACGCGCCGATCAATTCGCCCAATTACCACATGGGCATGGATTTTCTGGTGCTGAGCTTTGTTGTGGTTGTTGTGGGCGGCATGGGGTCCTTGCCCGGTGCGGTTCTGGCCGGCTTCCTGCTGGGGATCGTCGAAAGCTTTGCGTCCATGGCGCAGGTTGTTTCGTTCCTGCCCGGTATCAACCAGATCATCATCTACCTGATCGCCATTATCATTCTATTGACGCGTCCGCGTGGCCTGATGGGCCGCAAGGGCGTGATGGAGGACTGACCCATGTTTGGACTGAACAAATCCGATCTTCGTCTTTTCATGGTTGTCATCGCCCTGACGGTGCTGGCCCCCTTTATCCTGAACCCCTTTCCTGAAGGGTCCGAACTGGCGCAATTCAACGCGGGCTATCCCGATCTGATGCAGCGGTTCGTGATCTTTGGCATCTTCGCCATCGGGTTCAACATCCTGTTCGGCCTGACCGGATACCTCAGCTTTGGACACGCGGCGTTTCTGGGTGTCGGATCTTATGCCGGTATCTGGATGATGAAACTGCTGACGATGAACGTGATCCCCGCGATCCTCGTTTCTGTCGCGGTGGCCGGTGTGTTTTCCCTGCTGGTCGGCTGGATATCGCTGCGCCGCTCAGGCATCTACTTTTCGATCCTGACGCTGGCCTTTGCGCAAATGTCCTATTCACTGGCCTATTCGGTGCTGACACCGATCACGGGCGGCGAAACCGGTTTGCAGCCCAAAGTGTTCGATCCGCGCATTCTGGATGCCCCGTTGGAATCCGGTGCAACGCCCAAGGCAAACCTGTTCGGGCTGGAAATGACATCGACCTACGAAATGGAAGTTGGCAGCTGGCTGTTCACGTTCAACGTGGGCTATTACCTTGCCGGACTGATCATGCTGATGGCCTTCTATCTGTCGATCCGCATCTTCCGGTCGCCCTTTGGCATGATGTTGCGGGCGGTCAAATCCAACCAGCAGCGGATGAACTATACCGGGCTTGATCCCAAACCCTACACCCTGGCCGCTTTTGTGATCTCGGGCATGTATGCCGGTCTGGCGGGTGGTTTGCTGGTCGCGATGGACACGCAGGTGGGCGCGGAACGTATGTTCTGGACCGCAAGCGGCGAGGTTGTTCTGATGACCATTCTGGGCGGTGCCGGTACGCTGATCGGCCCGATCCTGGGTGCGGGTTTCATCAAATACATGGAAAACATCATTTCCAAGATCAACGAAAACATCCTGCACCAGTGGTTCTACTGGCTGCCCGACGGGATCGAGGATTTGCTGATTGCACTGGTCTACCCGTTCATCGGCAAAGGCTGGCACCTGACACTGGGCATCATGTTCATGCTGGTTGTCATCTTCCTGCCCGGTGGTCTGGTTGAAGGCGGACAGAAAATCATGAACCTGTTTCGCCGCAAAAAGGCCGAAGACGGCGACGATCCTGCTGCCAAGCAGCCTGCGGAATAAGGAGACGGGCCATGGGTATTCTTGAAGTCAAAGATGTCAACAAACGGTTCGGGGGCTTGCAGGCCCTTGGCAATGTAAACCTGAGCGTTGCGGAAAACACGGTGCACGCGATCATCGGGCCGAACGGTGCGGGCAAATCTACCCTGCTGAACTGTCTGGTCGGCAAACTGATCCCCGACACCGGATCGGTGATGTTTGATGGTCAGTCCGTGCTGGGCCGTGCCCCGCACGAGATCAACCAGATGGGCATCAGCCGCGTGTTTCAGACGCCGGAAATCTTTGGCGATCTGACCGTGTTCGAAAACGTGATGATCCCCTGTTTTGCCAAACGGGATGGCGCATTTCGCATGCACGCGATCGAAACTGTCGATAACGAGCGCGAGTTGATCGAAAAAGCCGAAAGCATGCTGGAAGACATGAACATGATCGACAAACGGCACATGCACGCAGCATCACTGTCGCGCGGGGATAAACGCCGCCTTGAAATCGGGATGTGCCTTAGCCAGCAGCCGCGTCTGTTGCTGTTGGATGAACCGACCGCTGGTATGGCCCGCGCGGACACCAACAACACCATCGATCTGCTGAAACAGATCAAGGATGAACGCGATATCACCATCGCCATCATCGAACATGACATGCATGTGGTGTTTTCACTGGCCGAACGGATCACCGTTCTGGCCCAGGGCACCCCACTGGTCGAAGATTCGCCCGAAAACATCAAGGGCCACCCCAAAGTGCGCGAAGCGTATCTGGGCGAAAGCGCGTAAGCGGCGAAAGGGACAAAACCATGAACGTCAAACCGGACTTTTCCAAGAACGCCAATATGGCCTCGACCGCGCCTGCCTTTCTGTCGGTGTGGGACATGCACGCCTATTACGGCGAAAGCTATATCGTGCAGGGCATCAGCTTTAACGTGCACGAAGGAGAGATTCTGGCGCTGCTCGGGCGCAATGGTGCAGGCAAGACATCGACCTTGCGCGCCATCGCGCGGCTGGACAATCCGCAGCTGGCCAAGGGCGAAATATGGCTTGATCACCAACCCCTGCACAAAATGAAAAGCTATGAGGCGGCATCGGTCGGATTGGGTCTTGTCCCCGAAGACCGACGGATCATCGCCGGCCTCACGGTCGAAGAGAACCTGAAGCTTGCGCAAATCGCGCCGCCTGTCGGCTGGTCGCTTGACCGTCTTTACGAACTGTTCCCGCGTCTGGGCGAACGCCGCACGCAAGAAGGTACAACCCTGTCAGGCGGCGAACAGCAGATGCTGGCGATCGCGCGCGCGCTGGCGCGTGACATCAAGGTGCTGTTGCTGGATGAACCTTACGAAGGTCTGGCCCCGGTCATCGTGGACGAGATTGAAAAGACACTGATGATTATCAAGGAACAGGGTATCACCACCGTGATCGTGGAACAGAATGCGGTGCGCGCGCTGCAACTGGCGGACCGCGCGGTTATTCTGGATACCGGCGGCATTGTCTTTGACGGCAGCGCTGATGAGGTTCTGCAAAACGAACAGTTGCGCGCCGAATATCTGGCGATCTGATATGTTCTGCGGCGGGGCGCCCAGCCCCGCCACAGGATACAGCGGATTTTAGTGATGTGCCTCCATCACGTTAACACTCTGTCAACGCCGGTTAATTTACACTCAATACGGGTGAGGGCTCCGATCAGGTTACGGAGTCACTATGAAAATCGCGATACCGCCTGTGGTTCAGGCCCCGCTTAGCACCGGCCATCCCTGGTCCCTGCCCCAAACTCGCAAACCCAAACCCGTTATTGCGCCGCTCAATCCCGCTGGCACCGCTTCTGGGAACGGTCCGTTCCGCGCTCCTGATGTGCCACGCCCTGCCCCTTGGTCACGAGAAAACGAACCCGCGCCACCCCCGTCTGCCATCCAGATCGAAATTGAAACGCTGCTGGCCGAGCAGGCGGAAAAGCTGGACCGTCAGGCCCAAGACACCAACGCCGCCCTATTGCGCCGTCCAGCCGCCATCAATCGGGATTGAGGTGCCGGTGACGTTATGCGCCACAGGATTGCACAGCCACAACGCCAGTTCGCCGATTTCAGACGGGTCTGACAGGCGCTGACTGGGTTGCTTTTCACGCAGCAGATCGGCAATACCCGCCGCGCGATCCCCGCCATGCAGGGCCGCACGCTGTTCAATCTGGGGTGCAATAATAGCGGTTTCCGTCCATCCGGGGCAGATGCAGTTGACCGTTACGCCCCCTTTGGCCCGGTCGCCGCTGGCCGCATATTCCAGCGCGGCCACCTGACTAAGGCCCACAAGGCCGAATTTGGCGGCGACATAGGGCGCCTTGTCCTTTGATGCCACAAGACCGTGCACCGACGCGATATTGATCACCCGCCCGTAGCCACGCGCGGCCATTTGCGGCAATACCTTTTGCATGGTGTGAAACGCCGCCGACAGGTTGATCGACAGGATGGCATCCCATTTTTCGCGCGGCATATCGGCCAACGGGGCCGTGTGCTGGATACCTGCGTTGTTGACCAGAATATCGGCGCCGCCCCATGCCTGCACGGCGGCCATCAATTCGTCGATCCGGTCGGCATTGCGCAGATCGCCATGGAAAAACTCGGCCTGCGGGGCCCCGTCGTTTTCCAGCGTTTCACAGACGTCTGCAATCTGGGCATCCCCCGCCAGCCCGTGCACGGCGATGCGAGCCCCTGCGCGCGCCAACACCCGCGCCACGGCCAGCCCGATGCCCTGCACCGATCCTGTGACCAGTGCGGTTTTTCCTGTCAGATCGGTCATGTAATCTCCTCCAGCCGTTTGCGCAGTTCGGTTTTCAACACCTTGCCGTAATTGTTCTTGGGCAGGTCCGGCACGGTGAAATAGGCCTTGGGCCGTTTGAAACGGGCGATATTGTCATTGCACAACTGGTCCAGCGCAGCCGGATCAGCGCGGCCCACGACAAAGGCCACCACCTCCTCGCCCCAGTCGGGATGCGTGCGCCCGACAACCGACACCTCGGCAACGTCGGGATGCATCAACAACACTTCCTCGACCTCGCGCGGGTAGACGTTTGACCCACCGGAAATGATCATATCCTTGGACCGGTCCTGCATCGTGACATAGCCGTCTTCGTCCATGAACCCCATGTCCCCCGTCATCAACCAGCCGTTCACGATCGTCTTTGCGGTGGCCTTGGGGTTGTTCCAGTAGCCGGGCATCACCGTGTCGCCGCGCACCATAATCTCACCATGGGTGCCTACGGGCAGCGGTGTGCCATCGGCGTCGCCGATCTGCACCTCGACCGCGGATTGCGCGCGCCCGACCGATTGCAGGCGTTCACGCCAGCGCGGGTGCGCACGATCTGCCACATCGGCGCGTGCCAGTGCGGTAATCCCCATCGGGCATTCGCCCTGACCGTAAATCTGCGCAAATATAGGGCCGAAATGATCTACAGCTTCGACAATATCGGCCAGATACATGGGGCCGCCCGCATAAATGATCGTGCGCAGGCCGGTGCCGGTTTCGCCCGTTGCCAGTGCCACCTGCGTCATCCGTTTGACCATGGTGGGGGCTGCAAACATCTGCACATTGCCGTAATGGCGCGCCAGATCGAAAATCTCGGCCTCGTCAAATCCGCCGGATACGGGGCAGACATGGCGCGCGCCGGCGCGCACATGCATCATGTTGTAAATCCCTGCCCCATGGCTCATCGGGGCGGCGTAGAGCGTGGTGTGATCGGACGCCACCGGTTCGCAATCGGTCTGGTAACACAGCGACATGGTGGTCAGCATGCGGTGCGTGATGATCACGCCTTTGGGCTGTCCGGTGGTGCCGGACGTATAGAACAACCATGCCAGATCATCCGGCGCACGAGGTGCCAGATGCCCCAAAGGCGGCAGCGCAGAAATTTGGGCATAGGCGGCGTCTGTAACATCAATGACGCGCGTGTCCGGGCAAAGATCGGCCACAGGTTCGGCAAGGCCGGGCGATGAAAACACAATGCCTGTGCCGGAATCACTCAGAATAAACGCGGCCTCGCGCGGGTGCAGTTTGGCGTTGATCGGCACCGCCGCCGCCCCCGCATACCAGATACCGTATTGCACAATCAGGTAATCGGGGCAGTTTTTCATGAAAATCGCCACCCGGTCACCGGGTTGGACGCCTTGCGCCATCAACCACGCCGCAACCTGCGCCGCCCTGCGATGAAACCCGGCATAATCCGCGACCAGTTCACGCCCCAGAAACAGCGCCGGATCGTTTCCATGCGTCTGGGCGCGGCGATGCAGCCAAAATCCGATATTCATAACCTGCGTCCTTGCGCCGTGTTGCGGTGTTGATCCTTACAAGTTTACGCGCGAATGCGGTCGGGTCCATGATCGAATGCAAGGCAATGTGCCTTTTTTGATCCCCAAGCGCCACGCCTTCTTGATCGGGAAGGAACGTCGCTTCTTTTCATGTGCGCGCGCATGACCTATAAGCGGCGTCAACATCAAAACGGTTCGCAGCAAGACGGACCAAACGAAGCGGTCGAGGATCCCATGACAAAAAGCAATCACGATGCAGACGTTGCCTTTATTCAGGCACTGGCGGAATTGTTGCGCGAAAACGATCTGACGGAATTGCAGGTCAAACGCGAATACGGCGAGGATGACCGCCTGAACGTTCGCGTCAGCCGGATGACCCCGCAACAGGTGGTCACACAGGTTGCAGCAGCGCCCGCCGCCACAGCCGCAGCCCCGGCCGCCGCAGCGCCAGCGTCCGCCCCCGCCGCTGCAGCACAAGCCGCGGATGATCCGGCCAGCCACCCCGGCGCGGTCACCTCGCCCGATGGTCGGCACGATCTATATGCAGGCCGAACCCGGTGCAGCCCCGTTCATTTCGGTGGGCGCGCAAGTGGCCGAAGGCGATACGTTGCTGATTGTCGAAGCGATGAAAACGATGAACCACATTCCCGCCCCCCGCGCCGGAACCGTCAAACGCATTCTGGTCGAAGACGGGGGTGCCGTCGAATATGGTGCGCCATTGGTGATCCTGGAATAAGGCGTTGGCAATGTTCAATAAAATCCTGGTCGCCAATCGCGGGGAAATTGCTCTGCGTGTTATCCGCGCCGCGCGTGAAATGGGCGTTGGATCGGTCGCCGTCCATTCGACCGCTGACAGCGATGCGATGCATGTGCGTATGGCCGATGAAAGCGTATGCATCGGCCCGCCTTCGGCAACGGACAGCTATCTTTCGGTGCCCGCAATTATTTCCGCCTGCGAAATCACCGGGGCCGAAGCGATCCATCCCGGATACGGCTTTCTTTCGGAAAATGCGAATTTCGTACAGATCGTGCAGGATCACGGCCTGACGTTTATCGGCCCCACAGCCGAACATATCCGCGTTATGGGCGACAAGATCACCGCCAAAGATACGATGAAGGCGCTGGGTGTGCCCTGTGTGCCCGGCAGTGACGGCGGTGTGCCATCGCTGGACGAGGCAAAACGTATCGGCGAAGAAATCGGCTATCCGGTGATCATCAAGGCCACGGCAGGCGGTGGCGGGCGCGGCATGAAAGTGGCCCAAACCGCCAAGGATATGGAAAGCGCGTTTCTGACCGCACGGGCCGAAGGCAAATCAAACTTCGGCAATGACGAAGTCTATATCGAGAAATATCTGCAAACCCCGCGCCACATCGAAATTCAGGTGTTTGGCGATGGCAAGGGCCGCGCCGTGCATCTGGGCGAGCGTGACTGTTCCCTGCAACGCCGCCACCAGAAAGTGTTTGAAGAGGCCCCCGGCCCGACCATTACACCGGAGTTGCGCGCCAAGATCGGCAAGGTCTGTGCAGATGCGGTGGCCAAGATCGATTACGCAGGCGCGGGCACCATCGAATTCCTGTTTGAAAACAACGAATTCTATTTCATCGAGATGAACACGCGCCTGCAGGTCGAACACCCTGTGACCGAAGCGATTTTTGGCGTCGATCTGGTGCGCGAACAAATCCGCGTCGCATCCGGACTGCCCATGTCCTTTCAACAGGACGATCTGCAGATCAATGGCCACGCCATCGAAGTGCGGATCAACGCGGAAAAACTGCCGAATTTCGCGCCGTCCCCCGGCCGGATCAGCCAGTATCACGCCCCCGGCGGGTTGGGCGTGCGGATGGATTCCGCGCTTTATGACGGATATTCGATCCCGCCCTATTACGACAGCCTGATCGGCAAGTTGATCGTACATGGCCGCGACCGCCCCGAAGCGTTGGCACGTCTGAACCGCGCCTTGGGCGAATTGATCGTGGACGGGGTGCACACCACTGTGCCGCTGTTTCACGAGTTGCTGCAAGATCCGGATGTGAACAGTGGAGACTACAATATTCACTGGCTGGAAAAATGGCTGCTGACCCATCTGAACGGCTAGTCTTGCAGGGCACGGGGTGGGCACTTGTTACATGACGCTGACCCCTGATCTGCTGCTGCATGGCTATTCCATCGGCATTTTCCCGATGGCGGATCATGCGGGTGACTCCGAAGTGTTCTGGGTTGATCCGAAACGACGCGGGATCATGCCTTTGGACGGGTTTCATTTGTCGCGGTCTTTGCGCAAGACGATCCTGAAGGATGATTATTCGATCACCATCAACCAGAGTTTCGCGGATGTGGTGGATGGCTGCGCGGATCGTGCGGAAACATGGATCAACGACGAAATCAGGCGTTTGTATCTGGCGCTGCACGATGCGGGCCGCGCCCATTCGCTTGAGGTTTGGAACGGCCCCGATCTGGTGGGCGGGGTCTATGGCGTGACGCTGGGCACGGCATTTTTCGGGGAAAGCATGTTTTCCCGCCAGCGCGATGCATCAAAAGTTGCGCTGGTCTATCTGGTGGACCGGTTGCGATCTGCGGGGTTCACCCTGTTTGACACGCAGTTTCTAACGGATCATCTGGCGTCACTCGGGGCGATCGAAATCAGCCGCGCGGCCTATCACACGTTGTTGGATGCTGCCCTGAAAGGTCAGGCCGATTTTCTGGCCCCTGATCCGGCAAACGCTCAGGATGTGGTACAGCGCATGACCCAGACATCGTAACGCGCGTGATCCAGCGCATTCAGCGCCGGAGATGATGCAATCATCCAACCCGAATAGATCGGTGTTGCCGCATCGTTTTCGCGGATAACCAGATAGGCAAAGGCATCGCCTGCCGGATTGCCGGCAGGATAGCGGCAGGATTGCAATTCGATGTTCAATTGCCCGAACGATGCCGATTGGCCCGCCCTGATTTCAATATCCGAATGGAACCCGTCGATTTTGTCCAGCCCACGCAGCATCACGCCTGTGCCGTTTGTCACCTCTTGGCCGCTGGCAGACCCGGCCACCAGCGACAATATCAACGCAAGCTCGTTTCACTCGTCACTGCCTGAAACGAATTTCAACAGCAGCGACACAAGGCTGACCGCGCCCTGGGTGTCTTCAATCACGGACCCGGCTTCGTAGAAAAACGGCGACCCGCCGGGGACGATTTCAACGAAATTTCCGCCCAGCAACCCTTCGGAGGACACCACGATTGCGCTGTCGTCCGGAATTTCGATACCGTTGATCACGCTGACTGTCGTGTCGGCGCGGTAGGTTTCAGGGTTAAGCGTTACGTCGGTGACCGTTCCGATCTTGACACCGGCCAGCCGCACGTCCGTGCCGACGCCGACGCCTTCCAGAGATCGGAAACTGGCCGAAAGCGGGTAGCCCGCGCTGGTTGATCCAAAGCCGGTCGCCTGACCGGCGTAGACCATAAACGCGATGGCTGCGGCCAATACCGCACCACCGACCAAGACTTCGGTTCTGTTTTCTGCCATGTTCTGTGCCCCTATTCGGGTGTCCACGCCTCGTAATCCGACGCGGTTCGCCGGATCTGCCCGCCGGATCGATCCGGCCGGCGCATAAGCCATAGCCGTGCCGGTCAGGTTTTCCTGATGCGGCTTTTCCCATGTCTTTTTCGCCAGTGGTTTTTCTGTGGGCGGTTCATCCCATGTGCGGTGCAACCACCCGTGCCAATCGGGCGAAATGCGGCTTGCCTCGGCTTCGCCGTTGAAAATCACCCAGCGTTTGGACCCGTCAGCATTGGTATAGAACATATTGCCTTGATCATCTTCGCCGACGCGCTTGCCCTTGCGCCACGTGAAAAACTGGGTGTTCAGGGTTTGCCCGTCCCACCAGGTAAACAGGCGCAAGATTTTGTTCACGATGCCCATGCAGGCCTCCGACATTTGTTGGATCAGATATGAACCAAAGCCAGCCAAAGGTCCAGTGACAAGGGCGCGTGTCTTGGCGATCTATTGCGCGACAGGCAGGCAGGCGGTCGACTTCGATCTCGATCCTGTATTTCGGGTCGATCAGATTGCTTTCGATCATCATGGTCGCTGGCGGGTTTTCCCCGAATGTCGCCTGCAACAGGGGCCAGCACGGTTCGAAATCTTTGACATCGGGCAGGATATAGTTGACGCGGACCACATCGGCAAAACCGGCGCCCGCCTCGTTCAGGGCCGCCGATGATGGCAAGCGCGGATTTGCACTGTTCGACAACATCGGTTGGCACATCCGGTCCGCCCGCAACCGTGCCGGACACGAAGACCATGCCGTTTGCCACGGTGGCACGGCAATATCCGATTCGGGATTCGTAAGGCCCGCCGGAAGAAATGCGCCGGATCGCCCGCCATGGCTAGCCCGCCGTGGCGGGTTTCTTTTCGGCATCGGCGTGGATCATCAACGGCGCGGCATCGGAATTCACCGCCTCTTCGTTCACCACAACCTCGGTCACGGTATCCAAGCCCGGGCAAATCGAACATCGTATCCAGCAGGATATCTTCCAGGATCGAGCGCAGACCCCGCGCACCGGTTTTGCGCTGGATCGCGCGTTTGGCAATCGCTCTCAGCGCGTCATCGGTAAAGGTCAGCTGCGGTGTCTTCCAGTTCGAACAGGCGCTGGTACTGCTTGACCAATGCGTTCTTCGGCTGGGTCAGAATGGTGACCAGCGCGTCTTCGTCCAGATCTTCCAGCGTGGCCAGAACCGGCAGACGGCCGACAAATTCCGGGATCAGGCCGAATTTCAGCAGATCTTCGGGTTCCAGATCGGTAAAGATCTCACCCACGCCGCGATCGTCATTGTCGCGCACATCGGCGCCAAAGCCCATGGCGCTGCCCTTGCCGCGCGCGGCGATGATCTTGTCAAGCCCCGCAAAGGCCCCGCCGCAGATGAACAGGATGTTGGTTGTGTCCACTTGCAGGAATTCCTGCTGCGGATGCTTGCGCCCGCCCTGTGGTGGCACAGACGCAACGGTGCCTTCCATCAGCTTCAACAGCGCCTGCTGCACACCTTCGCCCGACACATCGCGGGTGATCGACGGGTTTTCGGACTTGCGGGTGATCTTGTCGACCTCGTCAATATAGACGATGCCGCGTTGCGCGCGTTCGACGTTGTATTCGGACGACTGCAACAGCTTGAGGATGATGTTTTCAACGTCTTCGCCGACATAGCCCGCTTCGGTCAGCGTGGTGGCATCGGCCATCGTGAACGGCACATCCAGAATGCGCGCCAGCGTTTGCGCCAGCAGGGTCTTACCGCAGCCGGTCGGACCGATCAGCAGGATGTTGGATTTCGCCAGTTCGATGTCATTGCCCGCCTTCTGGGCGTGGTTCAGACGTTTGTAATGGTTGTGCACCGCCACCGACAACACCCGTTTGGCGGTGGCCTGCCCGATCACATAATCGTCCAGAACGCCGCAAATCTCCTTGGGGGTTGGCACGCCGTCGGTCGATTTCAGGCCGCTGGCCTTGGTTTCTTCGCGGATGATATCCATGCACAGTTCGACACATTCATCGCAGATGAACACGGTCGGGCCCGCAATCAGCTTGCGCACCTCGTGCTGGCTTTTGCCGCAAAAGCTGCAGTAAAGTGTGTTTTTGCTGTCGCCGCTTGAATTCGTCGCCATGTCAAACCTTTCAGGCTTTACTGTGTCGCGTCCGGCCGGAACACGGGCCGGATACGTCCTGATTTGGCCAGCTTAGGCCAGCACTCTGAGCACCACAATCGCAAAATGCGCTTTGCGCCGATGGCAGGACCACACGATGTGATCCTGCATCACGCCTGGCAGCGATTGCTTAGCTGTCTTCATCATCGCCTTTCGGGCGGCTTTCGACGATCTCGTCGATCAGGCCCCAGTCCTTGCGCTTCTTCGGGCGACATGAAATTGTCACGCTCCAGCGCGGCCTCGACCTTTTTCAGGGTCTGGCCGGTGTGGCTTGACGTAAATTTCGTTCAACCGCGTTTTCAGCTTCTGGGTTTCCTGCGCGTGGATCATGATATCCGTCGCCTGCCCCTGATACCCGCCCGAGGGCTGGTGCACCATGACGCGGCTGTTGGGCAGCGAAAACCGCATGCCCTTTTCACCCGCCGTCAGCAGCAAAGACCCCATCGACGCCGCCTGCCCGATCACCAGCGTGCTGACCTTGGGTTTGATGTATTGCATCGTGTCATAGATCGACAGACCCGAGGTCACGACGCCGCCGGGGCTGTTGATGTACATGCTGATTTCCTTGGACGGGTTTTCCGCCTCAAGATGCAACAGCTGCGCCACGATCAGCGATGACATGCCGTCATGCACCGGCCCGTTGACAGGAAAATGATCCGTTCCTTCAGCAGGCGCGAAAAGATGTCATAGGCGCGTTCGCCCCGGCTGGTCTGTTCAACAACCATCGGGACAAGGTGTTCATGTAGGTATCGATAGGATCGTGCATATCGGCCTGCCTGCTTTGATGTGTCGGGACCATACCCGACGAACTGTTAGCAGAGTCTTAGTGTCGCCCTTGGGGGGCTGCAAGGGGGGGTGGCGCGGTTTGACAGGGTTGAAGGGGCCGGGCCCCACCCTAGATCGCGCCTCATGACAGATGTTTTTCCCCCGACACGCACCGCCGCACTGGAACGGTTGGCGCGCTTTGCGCCCAAGGCGGGGGCGACTACGCGCGCCTGCGCAATTATGATCTGGGGGCCGGATCGCACACCCACGTGTCGACCCTGTCGCCCTATCTGCGCACCCGCCTGATCACCGAACAAGAGGTTCTGGAGGCGACGCTGGCGCGCCATTCGCCCGCCGCCGCACAAAAATTCGTGCAAGAAGTGTTCTGGCGCACCTACTGGAAAGGCTGGCTGGAACAGCGCCCTGCGGTCTGGGCGCAGTACCGCGCCGATCTGGCGCGCGCGCTGGATCACGTGCAAACCGCGCAAGGTCTGCGCACCGAATGGCAGGCCGCGTGTCTGGGGGAAACCGGCATTGCCTGTTTCGATCACTGGGCGCGTGAACTGGTGCAAACAGGGTATCTGCACAATCACGCGCGGATGTGGTTCGCGTCGATCTGGGTGTTTACGCTGCGCCTGCCATGGGTGCTGGGCGCGGATTTCTTTTTGCGCCACCTGCTGGACGGTGATCCGGCGTCGAACACGTTGGGCTGGCGCTGGGTGGCGGGCGCACAGACCAAGGGCAAGACCTATCTGGCGCGCGCCGACAATATCGAAAAATACACCGACGGGCGGTTTGCCCCGCACGGACAACTGGCGCAGATCGCCGTTCCCGTGGATGCCCCGCCCGATCCGCCGCCGCATTGGACGCCCCCACCACAGGAACGGGATCAAACGCAGCGCACAGGGCTGATCCTGCACGGCGATGATCTGAGCCCCGGATTTATGCTGCCCGCAGACTGCGTCGCCCGCTGCGACGATGTTTCTGGACGCAACCGGCGGTCTTAGTCCGCTGGCCGTTGCGCCGCATGTTGCGGAGTTCAATCAAGGCGCAATGCAGGATGTGCGCGAGCGGTGGCGCGACAGGTTGGGCGATGTGACCGGCCCCTGCCCGCCCGACGCCCTGATCGACTGGATCGATGCAAACGATCTGGCCCAGATCATCACACCCTATGCGCCGGTCGGGCCGGTCGCAGATGCGTTGCGCCAAGTTGAAATACAACGCCCCGACATTCCGGTGATCCGGATGCTGCGCCCCTATGATGGGGCCGCGTGGCCACACGCGACGCGCGGGTTTTTCAAGTTCCGCGACCGCATCCCTGACCTGTTGAAGGATCTCGGGCTTACCAGACAAAAAAACGCCCGCGCTGTAACCCGCGGGCGTTTCCCAAGGAGCGTTGCGCGCCCGACCTATCCGAACATGTCGGACGTGATCCCGTCATACCAGCCAAGGCTTTCCTCATACGTCACCTTGCGCAGGTCGCCGCTTTCGCCGGTCTGCGAGATAAAGCCGTCCACCTTGGCGATCTTTTCGTCAGTGGCTTCATATGTCGCCCCGACCTTGACGCCATCATCGGTATCAATCAGTGACCAGCAGGTGTTGGAAAACTTGGCCGGAAACACCGATGATCCGGTCAACGCCCCGCGAATGGCCATGGCCGCGACCTTGGCCTGTGAATTGGCGGAAAAGCCCGATTTCGGCATATCGCCCTGATTGGTGGCATCGCCCAGAACATGGATGTTTTCATCCAGCCGGCTTTGCATCGTGTGGCCTGACACAGGTGCCCAGTTGCCTTCGGTGATGCCCGCCATTTCGCAGATGCGCCCCGCCTTTTGCGCGGGGATGACATTGCACACATCAACCTGCGTTTCTTCGCCATCAATGGTCACGGTCATTGCATCGGGGTTGACCGATACGTTGCCACCGCCGAAATCCTCGCCGATCCAGTCGATCATGCCGGAATAATGCGTGCCCCACCCTTCCTGAAACAGCGCCATTTTGGAGAATTTGGCCTTGGGGTCCGCGACGATGATCTTGGCCGTCGGGTTGTTGGCCTTTAACAGGTGCGCCACCATCGACACGCGTTCATAAGGTCCGGGTGGGCAGCGAAAGGGATTGGGCGGGGCGACCATCGCGAATGTGCCGCCTTCGGGCATCGCCATGATCTGCGCCTTAAGCAGTTCGGTTTGTGACCCGCCCTTATAGGCGTGCGGCATCGCGTTCTGTGCGGACAAATCCCAGCCTTCGACGGCACCGTCAACAAAATCAATACCGGGTGACAGAACCAGCCGGTCATAAGGCAGCACCGATCCGCCCGCGAGGGTGACGGTTCTGGCATCCCGATCAATGCCCGACGGCCCAGTCATGCACGACGTTTATGCCGTAATCGGACGCCAATGTGCCATAGGAATGGGCAAGGCTTTGGATATCGCGGAAGCCACCGATATAAAGATTGGAGAAGAAGCAGGTGTAATAGCTGCGTGACGGCTCGACCAGCGTGACATCAATTTCGCCCTTGCTGTCCTTGGCGATATAGCGGGCCGCGGTGGCCCCGCCTGCGCCGCCGCCGATCACGACAACCTTGGGCCGCCCATGGCTTGCGGCCTGCACCATCGGCGCGCTGAGCAGCGTTGCCGCCGCTGCGGACGACCCGATAAAATCACGTCTGTTCAATGTCATTGCCTTCTCCTCCCGTGAAAGAGCGCGGCTAGTCCAACGCTCCGTAATATGCAGCAAGGGCTGCGATTTCTTCATCCGACAGGCGGCCCGCCATCATCTGCATGACGGGATGGGGCCGCAATTTCTGTTTGTAGGCGTGCATGGCGACGACAAAATCTTCCGATGGCCAGCGCGTGATGGATGGAATCCCTGCATCGCTGCCATCAATCTGGTGGCAGGTGCTGCATTCGCTGGACAGGTACGCGCCGTATTCGGGATCGCCGACAATCGCCAGAATATCGGGTGGCAGGTCCACCTCGCGCGCCTGCGCGGTCGGCGCGGCCTCGGGGATGTTGGCGGGATTGTCGGAAAAGAGACGCAAATAGGCCAGCACATCGTGGCGGTCTTGCGGGTCTTTGATGCCGCGAAAACTCATCCTTGTGCCGCTGACCAGCGCCTTGGGGTTTTCGATATAGGCATCAAGGGTTGCCAGTTCCCAGATCAGGCCATCCTTGGCGGCGCGTTCGATGCCCTTGGAATAAAAGAACCCGTCAATGGCCGCCGCCTTGCGCCCGTAGATACCGTTCAGATGCGGGCCGATGCCGCTTTGTGCGCCGGCCCCGACCTTGTGGCATCCGCTGCACTGCGAAAACAGGGTTTCGCCGCGCGCCGCATCGCCGATCTGTTGCACCTCCTGTTCGGCCTGAACGGCGCCGCCAAGGGGCAGCACCAACAGGCCAAACGTCAACAGAACGGAACGCATTGCTTACTCCTGATAGGATCTGAGATAGGCAAGGATCGCCGTGATATCGTCTTCCTTGCGCAGGCCCAGCAAATGACATCTTGGTGCCGTTCATGAACGCCTTGGGTTTGGTCAGGAATGCGGTCAATGCGGCCTCGTCCCAGATCAGACCTTCGCCTGCCGCCTCGATCAGTGCGTTGGAATATTTGAAATCGGCCACCGCACCGGCGGGCGCATCGACGATGCCGTTCAGGATCGGGCCGGTTCTGTTTTTCGCATCGGCGCCGACCTGATGGCAGGCCTTGCATTTCTTGAACACCTTTTCGCCCGCTTCGACCAATTCGGGGTCCAGCGCGGCGACGACAACCGGTTCTTCCGCCACAGCAGCCTGTTCTTCTGTCGCAGCAGGAGCGGCTGCGGCCTCTTCTGTGTCTTCTTCGGGCGTGACATCCAGAACTGCGGCACGCATGGTGATTTCAACGCTGTCCTTGCAATCGGTCATGCAAGGTTCACCCGAAAACTGTGCCAGTTCGGTTTCGGCACGGTCGTCAATAATAAACCCGTCGGCGTTGGGCATTTCGACGTCCAGAAAGGTTTCGTTGGACAGCACGAAATCGTCATCGACCAGATCGTTGGAATACAGGATATAGGCCACAATCGCGTATACTTCGTCCGGTTCCAGCGACTGGGCATTGCCAAACGGCATTGACCGGTTGACGTAATCCCAAGTGGTGGACAGATAGGGCCAGTACGATCCCACCGTTTTGACCGGATCCTGACGGTCGAGCGTGTCAAAGCCACCGGCCAGCTTGGGCCAGTTGCCAACACCTTCGGCAAAATCGCCGTGGCAAACCGCACAATGTTCGGCAAACAGTTCATCGCCCGTCCAGACATCGCCGGATCCGGCCGGCAGGCCGGTGCCATCGGGGCTGACATCCAGATCCCATGCGGCGATCTCTTCGGGCAGGGCCGGACGCCCCAGGCCCAGTTTTTCGGCCAGTGCGGGGCCCGCCGCCAGTGTCGCGGCCAGTGTTGCACCCGTCAGAAGATTACGAGACTTCGACATTTTCCGCCTCTCCGTTTGCTTTCACCCACCATGTCTGGATGCAGTTATTGTGATAGATCGAATTCAGGCCGCGCACCTCGCGCAGTTGCGCCTTGGTCGGTTGCACGTAACCGGTTTCGTCGATGGCGCGGCTTTGCAGCAGCATTTCTTCACCGTCCCATGTGGTATCCAGATAGAACCGTGTCAGTGCGCGGCTTTGGCCCGGGGCGGCGAGACGGGCGGTTTCCCATGTCTTGCCACCGTCCTTGCTGACATCGACGCGGGTGATGGCACCCCTGCCCGACCATGCCAGACCGGAAATCACCAGCGGCCCCTTGCCGTGGGTGATCGGGGCCTGCGGACTGGGGCTGGTCACAACCGATTTCGCATCCATTTCCCACGTCCATTTGCGGGCGATGCCGTTTTCCAGAACGTCGGTGTATTTGCTGGTTTCCTCGCGGCTTTCGATCGCCTGATCGGTCACTTCGATCCGGCGCAGCCATTTGATCCACATGTTGCCTTCCCAACCCGGCACGACCAGACGCACGGGATAGCCGTGTTCCTTGCGCAAGGCCTCGCCATTGGCCTTGAAGGCTACCAGAACATCCTCAAGCGCCTTGTCCAGCGGGATCGACCGGCCGTTGCTGGATGCATCGGCCCCTTCGACATAAACCCATTTTCCGGTCGTCTGCACACCCGCCTCGTTCAGCAGGGTTTTCAGCGGCACGCCGGTATATTCCATGTTGTGGATCATGCCGTGGGTGAACTGCGCGCCGTTCAACTGCGCACCGGCCCATTCCATGCCGGTATTGGCGGCACATTCGCAGAAATACACGTGGTTTTCGCGCGGAAACCGTTCCAGATCGGCATAGGTGAACACCAAAGGTGTGTCGACCAAGCCATTGATCATCAACCGGTAATCCTGTTTCGCCAGTTCGATCGCGCCGGAGTGGTGGCGTTCAAACGCACAGCCCTGTGGCGTGATGGTTCCGTCCAGCGCGTGGATCGGGGTAAAGTTGATCGAACTGATCGTGTCAGCCGTCAGCCATTCCACATTGCGGCGCACCACATCGGATTCAAATTCGATCGGCAGGCCATAGGGTGTTTCGTCCACACCGTCGCCCAGCCCCCGCGCCCAATCCTGCACTTCTGTGATCAGTGGATCACCTTCGGCCTTTGCGGCGCTGGCCGTGACTGCCCCGGCCCCCGCAGCCGCAGCACCTGCCAGAAACTGGCGCCGGGATGGTGTTTTGCCCTTCGCGCTGAAACGCATGCCATTGTCTCCTTCTTGAACAATCAAATTCACTTTAATGAATTTGATGGAATAAAAAACACGTCAAACCGTCGCGGGCGGTCAGGCCCCTACGACTTTGACAGATGTATTGGGTGTCACGCTGACGGTGCCCAGTTTGGCGATGTGGTTTTCCACCACATCCCAGATTTGCGGCCCCTCGGTGCCTTCGTTGACCGACGCCCAGCCAGCAACCACATAGGTTTTGGCCGGATCGATCGCCTCGCCGGTTTTCAGCAATGTCATATCGGTGATACGTTCGCCCTGCGGCTTGGTGATATCAATGCGGTAGCCCATGCCGCCGATGCGCACCATATCGCCACCCTGCTGGTAATAGGGATCGGGATTGAACAGGTTGTCGCCGACGTCTTCCAGAATGACATGGATGAATTCCCCTGTCATTTCCGTGCGGTACGCTTTGCCATATGTCATCGACGTGACGTTCCAGATGTCTTCGCGGGTGATGTCCTGACCGGGCAGGATCGACGGACCCCAGCGCACACCGGGCGACATTGCGATATCGGCATCGCGTTCCGACATCAGCGCGTCACAGATCAGATCATCCCATGTGCCGTTGAAATTGCCGCGCCGGTACAGCAGCGATTCCGATTGGCCAATGACCTGTTCCAGATCGGCCTTGAAGGGCGCGCGCTGTTCGTCGATCAGGGATGTGATCACCGGATCGGGGGCAATCACGTCGGAAAAGATCGGGATCAGCTTGTGCCGGAAGCCCATCATCTGCCCGTCGCGCACATCCAGATCGACGCGGCTGACAAATTTGCCGTTGCTGCCCGAGGCGATGATAATGGTATCCCCGACCAGCACCGGTTCGGGCAATGCATCATGGGTGTGGCCTGACAGGATCACATCAATCCCGCTGACACGGCCCGCCATCTTCTTGTCCACGTCAAAACCGTTATGGGACAGGCAGACCACCAGTTCCGCGCCCATGCCGCGCACTTCGTCCACCATTGCCTGCATGTTTTCATCGCGGATGCCGAAAGCTGTATTCGGGGAACATCCAGCCGGGGTTGGCGATCGGCATATAGGGAAAGGCCTGTCCGATGACGGCGATCTTGACCCCGCCCCGTTCGAAGAACTGGTAGGGCTTGAACAGTTCTGCCGGTTCATCCCATTCGGCATCGAAAATATTCTGCCCCAGCGCGGCAAAGGGCAGGTTTTCAACGATTTCCTGCACCCGCGCCGACCCCAGGGTAAATTCCCAGTGAAAGGTCATCGCATCGGGTTTCAACGCGTTCATCACGTTGACCATGTCCTGCCCTTCGGTCTGATAGCAGGTATAGCTGCCGTGCCATGTATCGCCGCCATCCAGCAACAATGCATCGGGGCGTGCGGCGCGGATCGCGTTGATCACTGTCGATACGCGGTCCAGCCCCCCGACGCGGCCATACCCCTGCGCGAGCGACGTGAAATCATTATGGGTCAGCGCATAGGCCGACGGGCTGCCGTCATCGATCCCGTAGAGCTTGCGAAACTCCGCACCGGTGACGTGGGGCACCTCGCCCTTGTTCGGGCCGACGCCGATGTTGACCTCGGGTTCGCGGAAGTAGATCGGTTTCAGTTGCGCGTGAATATCTGTCACGTGGATCAGGGACACATTGCCGAACGTGTCGAATTCAAGCAGTTGATCCTGCGTCAGGGATTGCTGCGCCGCCAGACGGGCCCAGTTGCCAAAACCGGACGCCCCCACAAGGGCCGATGCGGCCATTCCAACTTGCAAAAAATCACGGCGAGAAATCATTGGCATCAGGCTCCGTCAGGTGGGTTTTGAATTCAAATATCCTGTCCCCTTCCGCTGATGCGGAAGGGGCAAGTGTGTTTCTTGATTTTATAACAGTCAGTTACGAACTGACGGCCCTTCAACCGACAACCCGTTTCCGCGGCTTGCAACGTAAAGTTCCAATGCCACAAATTCGGGGCTGCCGGGTTTGAACGTTTCGGCGCGCGTGTCACGGATACAGCCCTTGAAGCGTGCGTGCGATGTGTTCAGCTTGGCGTTTTTCAGGCGGTACACGGGAAATCCGTTGATCTGGCCCTGGCTCAGGTGATCGGCGCGGATCATGTTGCCATAGTTTTCTTCGTGGCAATTTGCACAGGACAGTTCAAGCTGGCCAAAGCGGGTGTAATACATCTCTTTTCCCGCTTCCCATGCGGCCTGAACCGGACCGTCGATTGCCACATTCACCGGCATTCCACGCGACTGGACGCTGATCAACGCTTCCATGTTGGCCATATCGCCGCCGTCATATTTCCACTTGTCGGCACCCATCTGGTTTTCACGGCAATCATTGATCTGATGCGCAAGGGTGCGCACCTCGCCCGCCGTTTCATTCCATTTCGGATAAACGGCGCGCACGCCCTTCATGCTGGTTTCCACATCTTCGTGGCAACTGGCGCAGGATTTGCCTTCGCTGCCTTCAACGGCATTCCACTGGTCCATCCCAAGATCGACGAACACCATGCCGGGATTGTCGAAATCATCCATCTGCAAGGCCTGGGTTTCGTCTGTCCGGAACACCCAGCCGGAATAGATTTCCGTCAGGTTTTCAGCGTGCTCTGGTGCCGTCGGTCTGCGTGACCATTTCGATCTCGCCGTTTACGACCAGTTTGGCGCTTTCATCGGCAAACGCCAGTGTCGACGTTCCTGCCAGCACTGCGATTGCCGCTGTTATTGGTTTTAATGTCATCGCGTATCCTCCCTTAAATGCGCCCCTGTGACATCGACCGGTGAAGTCGCGCACAGGGAGCATTCTGAATTGTTGGGCAACCGGGTGATTACCCGATGGCAATCGCTTTTGCGTCTTCGTAGACCGACCCGTCATCGTCGTACCATGTGAACTTGAATTCACCGGCTTCCGGCACGGTGGCCGCAAATTCGATATACGGGTTGGTCGAAATCGCCGGTTCCAGCGTGACGTCAATGACGTTCTGGCCGTTGAAATCACAGGTAAAGCGGTTGATGATCGAACGCGGGATCACATTGCCTTCCTTGTCCTTGCGCTGACCGCTTTCCATCTGGTGCTGAAATCAGGGTCTTGATCTGGACCGCTTCGCCAGCGGCCGCTGTTTTCGGGACTTTGACGCGGGGTTTTACACCGTCTGCCATGTTCGTATCTCCTTATCTCTCGGGTTAGCCGCCGCAGCCGCCAATTGTAACTTTTACCGTGGACGACGCCCGCTTGAAGCTGCCGTCGCTCATCTTGGCAATCGCCACGACATCCTGTGTACCGGCCAGACGGATCCGGGTGCTGGCAGCCTGAGCGCCGGCCAACGGACCGAATTTGAAGGTGGCCACAGGGGGTGTCGGGTTGCCAAGTGCCAGCACCATGATCGCCTCGGCGCCATCAGCGCTGACTTCGATCGGAACGGTGTTGCCGTTTTCGGCAATTTCCGGCGCGGTCAGCGTTACGCCGCCGTCCGTCACCTCGGCCCCGCCGGTGAATGCCGCAATCAGATCATCTGCTGCGGCATTGGCGCGGTATGGCATAATCGTCAGCGCAACAGCGCCAAGTCCCAATGCCAGTGTATCGCGTCGTGAGAGATTCATATCTCGTCTCCTTAATCTCGGGTTAGCTTTGCGCCTGCATGAGAGGCGCTGTTATTCCTTCAGGGTCATCAGAAAGGCGACAACATCTTCCACGTCTTGTGCCGACAGAATCGGTTCGATCGCGGTGGCTGCGTCGCCGGTGTAGCCATCACCGGGGCGGATAAAACCGCTGGTCTTGTAAAACGCGGGCATCACACTGCCCTCGTAGGTCATCTTGGCGTTGGCCACGATGCCGCGCAGTTCCGCTTCGCTCCAGCGATCCGCGACACCATCAAGCGGTGGTCCGACTTCGCCGTGGAACGGCGCGTCTTTTAATGCGGTGACTTCGTGGCAGGCCACGCAATTGCCCAACCCGCGATTTGTCATGACCGCGCGTCCGTTTTCCGCATTTCCCGCGGCCCCGCTGAGCGATGCCGCCACGGCACCGTCTTCATAGGCCACATCGGCCGGTGCAACCGATTCTGCCGCAGATACGGCCCCTGCCGCTGCGATGCAGGCCGCAAGTGTCAAAGATGAAAACCTCATAGTCCCTCCCTTGGCTGTCTGTTCTGGATGGCTGTGACAGCGATGTGTATACCGTAGGCTACCGGACGTTCAGGATGCAACAACAAATTCATTGATGTGAATGAATGAGCATTTTTTACGCATCAAGCGGCCTGTCAATCAAAGCTGCCATTGCTGCGTTCCTGAATGCGGCGCGCATGGTAGCGTTGAAAATCTTCATCCCCGTCAAGGGCATAGCGCTTTTCGGCAACCCATGTGAACATGTCCAATGTGGTCCCTGCCCCGAAGGCTCCGGGCATGACAGCGACAGTGGCCTGCGTTGCGGGCGCACCATCTGCAACCTGTTCATCGATGAACATGATGGTCGGAGTGAACAGAATCCCCCATTTGCGCGCCATGTCTTTTTCCGACAGCGTTTCGCCGTCAAAATCCGTCACTTCGATGTCGCCATGCAGGTTCAGCTGCACGACAAAAAAGTTGTCTTCGATGTAAGAGGACACTTCCTCGCGCGGGAACACCTCTTTGTGCATCTTGGTGCAATAGATACAGCCGCGCTGTTCAAAGAACAGAACCAGCCGTTTGCCTTCGGCGTTGGCCTCGTCCAGATCCTCGCGCAGGTCTTTGAAGGTGTCACGCATCCACGGCGTTTTGTGCAGGCCATCATCGCCCAGTTCGGCAGCCCCGACCGGAAGGGCCATGATCAGGGCCAGCAGCCCGGCAAAAAGATGTTTCATTTCTTCCTCCTTGTGGTGTTGCGTTATCCAAGTGTGCTGAACCACGGGAACCAGCGGATCATCGCATCCGCGATGACTGTCACCGTGTTGGTCAGGATCAGTATGGCAAAAACGATCAGCATGATCCCCATTGCCTTTTCAACATAGGGCATGAACCGGCGGTTGCGCTGCACCCACGCCAGAAACGGCTTTGCAAACAATGCTGCGATGACAAACGGCGCGGTCATTGACAGGCCGTAGACCAGCAACAGCAATCCGCCGCGCCAGATGTCGCCCATGCCGCTGGCAATCATCAGGATCGAGGCCAGCGCAGGCCCGACACAGGGGGTCCAGCCAAAGCCGAAGGCCAACCCCATCAGATAGGCCCCGATGACCGTGCTGGGCGCGGCGCTGCTTTCCAGTTTTGCCTCGCGGTACAGAAACGGCACTTTGATTATGCCCAGAAAATGCAGGCCGAACACGATCAGGATCGCAGCCGCGACATAGGTCAGTTGATCCAGATAGGTGCCAAAAGCCTGCCCCAGCGCGGTCGCGCCCATCCCGAGCAGTACAAAAATCGTGCTTACGCCAAGCGCGAAAAAAACCGACGATGCAAACAGACGCCGCTGCGCCCCTGCAGCAATGGCGCCGTCTTCGCGCAATTCGCTGACAGACAGACCGCCCATATACGACAGATAGAACGGAACCATCGGTAAAATGCAGGGCGTGAAAAAGCTTAGCAACCCTGCCAGCATTGCCCCCGCAAATGTAATATCAAACATGGTTCCCCCTCAGGCTGGCACTGTTCAGCTTGATCTATTCACATATTCAAATTATGTATTATAAAACGCAATCGCTATTTGGCCGCATCATGAAATTTCTTCAAACCACCTTATGCGTCGCGGTTCTGGTGATCGCTGCAGGGGCTGTGCGGGCATTTGAACTGGTGATGGTCGAACAACCCGGTTGCCATTGGTGCCAGGCCTGGAACGAAGAGATTGGCCCCGCCTATCCGAACACACCCGAAGGCCAGTTTGCCCCGCTGCGCCGCATAGATCTGCGCACAAAACCGGACGATTTCACCTATGCGCGCCGTGTGACATTCACGCCGACATTCGTGCTGATCCGGGATGGACAGGAACTGGCGCGGATCGAAGGTTATCCCGGCGAAAATTTTTTCTGGCCGCTGCTGAACGACATGTTGCGCGCCCACACAGATTACACAGGAGAGACAGGATCATGAAAAAAACACTTGCTCAAAAAACACTGGCCTTAACCGTGGCGCTGACATGTGCAGCCCCCGCCCTTGCCGACGACACAAACGCCTTTGTCGAATTTCAGGTTCTGAAACCCGAAGTGGCGGCAGAAATGGCGGACGCCGCCATGTTGGCGTGCCGCGCCATGGGCTATCAGGTCGGCGTGACCGTGGTGGACCGGTTCGGGCTGCCGCAGGTGTTTGTGCGCGACCGCTTTGCCGGAGCACATGTTTATGAAACCTCGCGGCGCAAGGCGTGGACGGCCGTATCGTTCCGCACCGGCACAACCGAACTGGCCGTCACAACCCAGGCGGGCGAAATTTCTTCCGGCATTCGCCACCTCACAGAAGCGTTACCCTTGGGCGGCGGCCTTGTTGTTTATGAAGGTGGCGGTTCCATGGTGGCTGGTATAGGGGTTTCCGGCGCTCCGGGCCCTGACCTCGACGATGAATGTGCTCAGGCTGGAATTGACGCGATTGAGGACCAGATTGCGTTCTAGGGCGCACCGAATGACGACAAGGGAAAGATAGCCATGGGATTGCCGGAATTTTCCGCGGACATTTCCGATGAAGAAATGGACCAGATGGTCGAAAACGCGACCAATGCGTCCAATTTCCTGAAGGCGATCAGCCACGAAGGCCGCCTGATGATCCTGTGCCATCTGGTGTCGGGTGAAAAATCCGTGACCGAACTGGAAGATCTGCTGTCCGCGCGACAAGCGGCTGTGTCCCAGCAATTGTCGCGCCTGCGGCTTGAGGGGCTGGTTATCCCCCGGCGGGACGGAAAAACGATTTTTTACCGTCTCGCAGATGACCGGCCTCGTAAAATTCTGGAAGTGGTGTACGAATTGTTCTGTGCCACGGACTGACATACATTCGGCTCACGGTCTGGGGGAGGACCACGGCGATGTTTGATCTTTTTTCTGAACCTCAATGGATGGCCGCTGTCGGCCTTGTGGGCGGCGTGCTGCTGGGCCTTGCCGCACGGCTGGGCCGGTTTTGCACCTTGGGCGCGATCGAAGACATGCTGTATGGCGGATCGGATGTGCGTATGCGCATGTGGGTGCTGGCCATCGGGGTTGCGATCACCGGCAGTTTTGCCCTGATGGGGGCCGGATGGCTGAACGGCACGGATACGTTTTACCTGTCGATCCAGTGGATGCCGATGGCGTCGGTCATCGGCGGGCTGATGTTCGGCTATGGCATGGCGCTGTCGGGCAACTGCGGGTTTGGCGCCATTGCCCGTCTGGGCGGGGGCGATCTGCGGTCTTTCGTGATCGTGCTGGTGATGGGCATTTCCACCTATGTGGTTCTGGCGGGGCCACTGGCGCCGTTGCGTGACTGGATTTTCCACCAGACGCCGGTTGTGGGCAACACGCCCCCCGGAATAGCCCATGCGCTTGCCAAGGTGTCCGGCCTGTCCGTCACCGCCATCGGCATTGCCGTCGGGCTGTGTCTGTGCGCGGGCGCGCTGATGTCGCAAGCGTTTCGCGCGGCCCCGTCTTCTGTCATCTGGGCCGCCATCGTCGGGCTGGCCATCGTCAGCGGATGGGCGGGCACCGCATGGGTCGCCGCCAATGGGTTTGAGGCCAATCAGGTCGTGTCGCATTCCTATTCCGCGCCGTTGGGCGAAACCATTCTTTATGCGATGACAGGCGGCACACGCACGATATCCTTTGCGGTCGGGTCAGTGGCCGGCGTGTGGATCGGCGCGTTTATCGGATCGCTGATCAAAGGGCATTTCCGGTGGGAAGCCTGCGATGATCCGCGTGAATTGCGCCGCCAGATCATCGGGGCCGCCATTATGGGCGCCGGTGCCGTGATCGCCATGGGGTGCACCGTAGGTCAGGGCCTGTCGGCGTTCAGTGTCCTTGCCTTTGGCGCGCCAGTGACCATGATCGCAATTGTTGCCGGTGCCGCACTGGGATTGCGCCAGTTGATAACGGGGTTTTCACTGGCAGAATAATACCGGTGTTACACGCGCGTCACCGCCCTGTCATTTCTGACAGTCAGATTGCTGGCGATTCCATCCGGTCCGATCTGCCGGACCGCCAGCCAGCAAAAGGTGCCTTATGAGCCGTAAATCCATTCTCAACGATCCCCAGCACGGAAACAAAGCCGAAGCCTTCGAAGCCTTCGACGATATCCCGACAAACCCCAATCTGACCCGCACCATCGGTGACGTGATCAATGCGCGCTATGGTCGCCGCGATATGCTTAAAGGGATATTGGGGGTATCGGCCACGACCGCCCTGTTCGGCACATCCGCGATGATCGCCCCGAAACAGGCCTCTGCCATGTCCAAGGCCAGCCGTTACACCTTTGACGAACTGACATGGGGCAATGACGAAACCCATCACATCGCCGAAGGGTATGATGCCGATGTTCTGCTGCGCTGGGGCGATCCGATCACAGCGGATGCGCCCGATTTCGACCCGCTGAACCAAACGGTCGAGGCGCAGTTGAAACAGTTCGGCTATAACAATGATTACGTCGGATATACCGAACTGGAACCGGGGCGCGGGTTGTTATGCGTCAACCATGAATACACCAATGAAGAGGTGATGTTTCCCGGTCTTGGCCGTCAGGACACACAGGATTTCGCCGGTATGACCAAGGACTTGGTGGATATCGAAATGGCCGCACATGGCGGCACTGTTGTCGAAATTGCTAAAGGCAGCAACGGCAAGTGGACTGTTGTGCGCGACGGACACTACAACCGCCGCATTACCCCGCTGAACACGGACATGACCCTTTCCGGCCCTGCCGCAGGCCATGACCGCATGAAAACCAGCGCCGATCCGGATGGCATGACAGTCATCGGAACCCTGAACAATTGCGCTGGCGGTATGACACCGTGGGGCACCTATCTGATGGCCGAAGAAAACTTCCACGGCTATTTCTGGACCGACACGCTGGACGCCGAAGGCAAGCCGGACCTGTCCGCCCAACCGCAGGCGGCATCCATGAAACGCTATGGCGTGCCGGGCATGTGGTACGCGTGGGGGAAGTACTACGACCGTTTCAACATCGACAAGGACCCGAATGAGGCCAACCGCTTTGGCTGGATCGTCGAGGTCGACCCGCGCAACCCCGACGCGCTGCCGGTCAAACACACGGCACTGGGCCGGTTCCGCCATGAAGGGGCCGAAACAACTATATCCAGCGACGGCCATCTGGTGATCTATACCGGCGACGACAACCGGTTCGATTACCAGTACAAATATGTCTCGGCCGGTACGGTCAGCGATGATGCAGCAGCCAATTCCACGCTGCTGTCGGATGGCACATTATATGTGGCCCGCTTTGACGAGGACGGTACACTCACCTGGTTGCCGCTGGTGCACGGCACCGGCCCGCTGACGGCGGAAAACGGGTTCAACGATCAGGGCGACGTGATGATTGATGCGCGCATGGCCGCCGACCTGCTGGGCGCGACGCCGATGGACCGCCCCGAAGATGCCCAACCGCGCGGCGATGGTACGGCCTATATCATGCTGACCAACAACACCCGCCGCACCCCCGAACAGGTCAACGCCGCCAACCCGCGCGCCGACAGCAGTTTCGGCCACATCATCGAAATCAAGGAGGCCGACGGCAACCATGCCGCCACCGACAGGCACATGGTCCATCCTAGTCAAATGCGGTGATCCGTCGATTGCCGAGGTGGGCGCACAGTGGAATCCCGAAACATCTGCCAACGGCTGGTTCGGATCGCCCGACAACTGCGCGTTTGATGCCGATGGGCGGCTTTGGATTTCCACCGATCAGGGATCAAGCTGGGGCAAGACGATGAAATCCGACGGGCTTTACGGCCTTGAGACAGAAGGCGATTTGCGCGGCCATTCCAAGCTGTTCTTCCGTTGCCCCGTGGGCGCGGAACTGTGCGGCCCCTACTTTACCGACGACAGCGAAACCCTGTTTCTGGCGGTGCAGCATCCGGGCACCGACGGCACCAAGGATTTCAAAGGGTTCGAACGGGAGTCGACCTTTGAGGATCCGGCGACACGCTGGCCCGATTTTAAGGACGGCATGCCGCCCCGCCCGTCTGTTGTGGTCGTGACAAAACAGGGCGGCGGCAAGATCGCTGTCTAAAGGGGTGTGTTGGTAATGAGTGTGGAAAAGGGCTCCGGCGCGCCGGAGCCTTTTTTCGCGGGGGTTAAGGGCTTTTAAGGCCGCGGTCAGGGGGGTGATGTCCGGGCACTACGGCAGAGCAGATCGAAGGTCGGAGTTGGAACGGAGTATTGCGGTCGGTGTGTTTAAGGGGCGCTGAGCGGGACAGAGCGGGCTTTAGTTCCGGCAGCGGCAATGCATTGGAGGGTTATGAGCTGTCAAAATCGGTCGATTTCGGTTGGAATTTGCAAGACTGCTTAAAACTGAAAATAGAGTCTGTCTTACTAGGCACCCTAACTAGAATGACCACTTTTTGCAGTTTGCTTCGACAGTAAACAGACGATAACCACAACTTCCGTCGTCGCCCGCACAATTATACCCCAAGCCATATTTCCAACTCTGACCGGTTGCCTGGTCGAGTACTATGGTTTCAGTTCGGAAAAATTGACCCGGAACTTCAACCGTGGGGAAGTCCTCAGCGAAGATTAACCTGTCAACAACTCTAGTTATCGGAACGCTTGAACCATAGCCCCACTTGATCTCCATCTTCTGAGTATCAACGAACATTTTGACGTTTGATGCCGTACCATCCCCACCTTCAACTTTTGTTGTGCACAAGAAGGTCACACGCTCCGCGTCCGCATCCGTAGTCAGAAGACAAAGTTGACCGAGTGAACACGCTAGTATGACAGCAAACCGCATTTTCACCTCATCTTTGTTGTTTGGTAGCTAGCCAAGCAAAAGCACTGCAATTGAATATCCTGCGATTTCCGATTTTTCGTTTCAATGGCCTAACAAAATTTAGAATGCACCCGGAGCAAGCCTCGTACAGGCTAGCTAATAACATGCTTGGGTTGTGGTCAACTTTCCATAGAGCTTGCAATGTGGACGTTTTTTGTAACTGACCACTCTTTCACCAGAGTCATCGGATAGTTAGGAGCCACAAACCAATGGCGAAACTCAGTTCGGTGTTGGAACTTTTTCTACCGCTGTTGAAGATCGGACATTCGTGCGGGGCGCAACTTCGAACATTTTGGCCTCAAACCTGACAACGCGATGATCATCACGACGGGCGACCATTGGGTGCAAACGGTCCTGCATCCGGCGTGTCCACAACGATCGGATTGGCGCTTGCTTACCAGTTTGACAGGCTGACAGGACCTTCAATGTCTGGCGTGGTGGTGCCGCCCCTTCCCGATTCTGGTATATCTCGGGTGCTTTTTTCGCCCGCGCACGCGCGCGCTGCGTCGCGCGGAAAACCGTGCGAAAACAAGACGCGCCCCCCGCCCTTTTTCATTGACATAGCCCCTGCGCCCGATCAGCCTGCGCATTCTACCCACTACTGGGTATTCACAAAATCGGGAGCAACCGATAGTGCATAAACTGGTAAACATAATTTACCAATGACTCTTTGCGAGAGTCGAAACGTCTGGGAGGACACCATGAAATACCATCTTTACACCGCGACAGCCGTTGCCGCCCTGTCGGTCGCAAGCGCCGCTTCGGCACAAGAGGTCATCGAAATGACGTCCTCTTTCGGGAAAAACCTGCCGATCCTTGGCACCGCCGGCGTTGATTTCGTCGAAAAGATCAACAGCATTTCCGAAGGCGTCGAATTCGAACATTTCGATCCGGGCGAGCTGGTCCCGACACTGGAAGCGCTGGATGCCGTATCAAACGGATCGGTTGATGCCTCATACGCCACATCCGGCTACTGGCAGGGCAAGATCACCGCCGCGTCGCTGTTTGCGGCCGTTCCGTTCGGCCCCGAAGCCGGCGAATTCCTTGCGTGGATGCTGTATGATGACGGCCACGCGCTGTTCCAGCGCATGTATGACGAAGCCGGCTATAACGTGCATGTTCTGCCTTGCGGCATCATCGCGCCGGAAACCTCCGGCTGGTTCAAGAACGAAATCAATTCGATCTCCGATCTGGAAGGTCTGAACATGCGCTTTTTCGGCCTTGGTGCCGAAGTGATGCAGCGCCTTGGTGTGTCCACATCATTGCTGGCCGCGGGCGATATCTTCCCCGCGCTTGAACGTGGCGCGATTGATGCAACGGAATTCTCGATGCCGCTGATCGATGCGCGTCTGGGCTTTCACAATATCGCAAAATACAACTACTTCCCCGGCTGGCACCAGCCCGCAACCCTGTTCGAACTGCTGGTGAACAAGGACGTCTGGGATGGTCTGGATGAACGCAGCCAGAAACAGATCGAAGTGGCCTGCCTTGCCAACATCACCACCAACTATGCCGAAGGCGAAGCCAAGAACTATGCCGCGATGATCGACAATGCCGAAAACAACGGTGTGAACATCAAGGTCTGGGATGCTGAAATCCTGGCCACGTTCGAGGCGACTTGGAACGAAGTGGCTGCTGAACTGGCTGCCGAAGATGCCTATTTTGCAGAAGTCTGGGCCGATCTTCAGGAATTCCGCGCCGGATATAAAACATGGGGTGACACCATCTATCTGCCGCGTCCGCGCAACTGATAGACGCATCATCTGACAAATGCCGGGGCGATTGAATTTGCCCCGGCACACCCGACACCGCAGGATAAACAACCGGTGTTTTTTCGATTTTGGGGGGCAGGACCATGAAAACAACAGACGAGATTATTGCGATCTCGGACCCGGGAGAAGTGGGGCGTGAAACCCATAACCGCGGAGACAGGTTTATTGTTGCAGTATCAAATGTGTTTGCGTGGTTGTTTCCGTTTCTGATGATCGCCATCTGTTCGCAGGTCGTGTTGCGTTATATCGGAATGAACCAGGCGTGGCTGGATGATTTCCAGTGGTGGCTTTACGGCGCGGCGGTTCTGATCGGCATCGGTTATGCCGTGACCACGAACAGCCACGTGCGCGTTGACATCCTGTACGATCGTTTTCCCATCGAAAAGAAAACGCGGATCGAAATCTTTGCCCTGGCGTGGCTGTTTTTGCCGTTCATCATCCTGTGCTGGGATGTAACGCTCAGCTATGCGATTTCGTCTGTGACGGCGTGGGAAGGATCAGACAGCCCGAACGGATTGCACAATCTGTGGATCCTGAAAGTGTTCATGAACGTCAGCTTTATCTTTATCGGTATCGCGACATGGGCGGCTTATGTGCGCAATCTGTCCGTGATGACCCGCCCTGTATTGTGGAAGCAACTTCTGTTCGCCTTTCCGTCCACAATGTTCCTGATCAATCTGGTGGTCTATTATGTGCTCTGGTGGGGCGTTTACCTGACCAGCCCTGCCGATATGACCACCCGCGACGTCGGGCGGCACGCAATTTTCGATGAAATGGAAATTGGCGCCTACGACATCAAATACACCATCATGATCACGCTGGTCCTGACCATTGCCGTGATCGCTGCTGTGCGGGCCTTTGACCGCTCTGCGCGCAGCCAAGGGTAGGACCACGCATATGTTTAGCTTTATCGGGCAGTTTCTGACCCTGAACGAAATTGCCGTGATGGCGATGTTCGGCACGTTTATCTGGATGCTGTTTCGCGGCATTCCGGTGGCCATGTCCCTTGTCGGGGTCAGCCTTGTCTTTGTGCTGATTGCCGAATTCTTTCTTGATCCGTTCCGCGGCACGTTCCGCGACATCATCGAATTTGATCGTACCGGCATCGAATACCAGAAACTGCAGGCCCTTTCGGGGCGTCTGTTCGGCAATATCGTCAAGAACCCCGTTCTTGTGGCGCTGCCGATGTTCATCTTTATGGGCCTGATGCTGGACCAGTCCGGCGTGGCGCAGCGGATGATGCATTCGATGCAGAAACTGTTTGGCAGCCTGCGCGGCGGCCTGTCGCTGACCGTGCTGCTGATCGGGATCATTCTGGCGGCGTCAACCGGTGTGATCGGGGCGTCCGTCACCCTGCTGGGCGTGATGGCCCTGCCCGCGATGATGGCACAGAATTATTCCAAGCCGATCGCAACCGGTACGATTGCGAGCGCGGGAACCTTGGGCATTCTGATCCCGCCGTCGATCATGCTGGTGATCATGTCGGACCAGTTGGCGATTTCCTTGGGCGATCTGTTCATGGGCGCGCTGTTTCCCGGCCTGATCCTGGGCGCGCTTTATATCATCTTCATCATCATCTACGGGCTGGTGCGCCCGTCCGCGATGCCCCCGCCCGCACAAACCGAAGCTGTCGGCTGGCCGGTGATCAAAGAGGTTCTGCTCGCCGTTGTGCCACCGATGTTCCTGATCCTGCTGGTTCTGGGATCGATCTTTGCAGGCATCGCCACCCCGACGGAAGCGTCCGGTCTGGGCGCGTTGGGCGCGACCATTCTGGCGGCCACGAACCGCAAGCTGAACTACACCGTTCTGAAGGAAGTCAGCCGGTCGACCCTGAACACTGCCGGTTATATCGTCGGTATCTTTCTGGCCGCCAACTTCTTTGCCTTCGTGCTGCGCCGCTATGGCGGGGACGAGATTGTGCAGCACATGGTGCTGTCGGCCTTTGATGATCCCTACATGACGGTGGTGTTCATCCTGTTCATCGTGTTCCTGCTGGGTTTCCTGCTGGACTGGATCGAAATCACCATCATCATCATGCCGTTGATGCTGCCGATTATTCTGGGCCTTGAACTGGCCATTCCCGGCTTTGATCAGGTGCGTGATCCTTCGGTGGTCTGGTTCGCGATCCTTGTGGCGGTGACGCTACAAACCTCGTTCCTGACGCCGCCTGTGGGCTTTGCGCTCTTCTACCTCAAAGGGGTATGCCCGCCGCAAATATCGCTTAGCCACATCTACAAGGGCATCATTCCCTTTGTCGGATTGCAATTGCTGGGCCTGTTCATCGTGTTCGAGTTTCCACAGCTCGTGACATGGCTGCCATCTGTCGCCTACGGAGATTAAACATCAAACCCCGCCGGAAACGGCGGGGTTTTTCTTTGGCGTGGGCAGCGTGCGCCCCTGCCCGCCTAGAACATCTTGATGTCAATCTGCGCGGCGTTCAGTTCGCGCCGCACCGCCGTGGCAATATCCACCGCTTCGGGGGTGTCGCCATGCAGGCAGATCGTATCGATCCGCGTCGGGATATGTTTGCCCGATTGCGCGATGATCGCGCCCGCCTGCACCATGCCGACAATGCGTTTGGCCGCATACTCCGCGTCGTGGATCATGGCATCCGGCAGGGCACGGTCCACCAGCGTTGCATCATCGTTATAAGCCCGGTCGGCAAAGATTTCGGCCGCATAGGCACAGCCCAGATCGCGTACCACATCCTCCATCGCGGTGGCGGCCAGCACCATGATGATGATGTCGGGCGCCACGTCCAGCGCCGCCCTGTAACAGGCACGCGCCAGATCGGCATCCACCGAGGCCATGTTGGACAGCGCACCGTGCAGTTTCAAATGCCGCACCTGCCCGCCTGCGGCGCGCGCCATCGCCTGCGCGGCCCCGATCTGGTATTGCACCAGATGCGCCACTTCAGACTGCGACAGGTGCAGCTTGCGCCGCCCGAAGCCTTGCAAATCGGCAAAACCGGGATGTGCGCCGATGCCCACGCCGTTTTTCACGGCCAGCGCCATCGTCTGCGCCATCACATCCGGATCACCGGCATGAAAGCCGCAGGCAATATTGGCCGAGCTGACGATATCCAGCAGCGCCGCATCATTGCCCATCTTCCACGGACCAAAGCTTTCGCCCATATCGGCGTTCAGATCGACAGATTGGCTCATGTTGTGTCCTCGTTCTTTGCAATCGGGTCATGTCCGGCGGTGACGCCGCTGATCAGTTGATAGGATAGCAGATCGGCAATGTCATGGGGATCGCGCACCAGCGGGCGCACCTGACGCGCCAGACCGGCGATGGCCTTGTGATCCGCCGCATGGAGCGCCAGTGCGGTTTCCATATCGACCAGTTCGAAACGCAGCGGTGTGCCGGGGCTGGCCTGTGCCACGCGCGGCAGATCGCAGGGAATAACCGTGCCGATGCGGGGATAGCCGCCGGTTGTCTGACATTCCGCCAGCAGGATATAGGGTGCGCCGTCGCCGGTGATCTGGATATCGCCCGGCACGATCATTTCCGACACGATCTTCAACCCCGCAGACACGGTGAACGGGGCGGCATCCGCTGACAGGCGCACCCCCTGCCGGTTGCCACGCGCATCGCGCTGAAATGTGATCTGCTGGAACCGGTCCAGTTCGGCATCGGCAAATTCGCGGGTCTGGACACTGGCGACCATGCGCAGGGTGCCGCCGGAACAGCGATCTGTGACATCCAGAATGTGCCCTGTGCGGTCAGGATGCGGATCATCGCCCAATGGCAACGTATCCCCCGCCACAACCGCCTTGCCGATGCCCGCGCCCAGATGGGCCGCTCGGCTGCCGAGCAGCGTTGGCGTGTCCAGCCCCCCGCCCAGATGCAGATAGCCGTAGACGCCGGATTTTGCCGCCCCGATGCGCAGCGTCTGGCCGGGGTGCAGCGTGTAGGTGGCGTTCATCAGGATCGGGGCACCATCAACGCTTAGCTGCATCGGCGCACCTGTTACGGCAAAGCGCACCGGCGCGTTGACGCTGAACGCGCCGCCATACCCGCCAAGTTCCAGTGCCGCCGACATCGCCTGTTGCCCCAGAAGGGCCGCCCCTTCATGCAGTGCCAGACGGTCCGCCGCGCCGCCCTGTGACAGGCCCTCGACCAGAAAACCGGGGCGGCCCAGATCCTGTATGAGAACGGACGGTCCGGCCTCGATCACGTTCAGCAGCACGCTCATGTGACCTCCATGATGCGGGCGCCGCCATCGCCGCTTTGATCCTTGGCGCGGATCGCTGTCATCGTATCGGCGTCCACCGGATCGAATGTCACCTGATCACCCGGGCGCAGGGCAAAGGGCTGGTCCTGTTCGGGGCGAAAGCAGCGAAACGCCGTTTGCCCGATATGGCGCCAGCCGGTCGGGGCATCTGCGGCAAAGATAATCAACTGTCGGATCGCAACCACCAGCGCGCCTTCGGGCACTTTGGCCGTCAGGCCGGTCTGGCGCGGAATATCCCAATCGGGCGTCAGGCTGCCCATATAGGGCTGGCCCGGGGCAAAACCGATGGTCAGAACCTGCAAAGTCTGCGCCGCCAGATCGGCAATGGCCGCACCTGCGTCCAGCCCGGCCAATTGCGCCGCCTCGTCCAGTTGCGGCCCCGTATCCCCGCCGAACACACAAGGGATGTGAAAATGCCGCCGCCCCGTGGGCAGCGGGGCCGCGTACCAATCCTGTTCATCCAGCAACGCTTGCAGCTTTTGCACCAGTGTTTCGTGTTTCAGATGCAGCGGGTCAAAACGCACAAAGACCGACACCAGCGCGGTTGATGTTTCTTCAACCCCGTCCCACCCGTCGCGTTCAAGGCGCGCGCGCAGGGCCAAAGCCGCGCGGTTTGCCGCCTCGCTCATCCCCGCGCCGAACTGCACCAGCATGGCCGTCACACCAAGGCTGGCAATCCGTGGATATCCGGGATCTGGGTTATGGCGCGGGTCTGACATAAAACCTCTTGAGCAGTATGGGCGTCAGGTACATCGGCAACTGGTAACAGCCGATAAAGATCAACAGCGGGTCGGTGATATCAGACGGCAGGGCCACAAGAAACAGCGCCACATTGCGATTGCCCGCGATGATCGCCACTGGCACCCGCGCGGATGTTTCCGGCAACGCGGTATGGGCCAGCATCTGCATTCCGAAATTCAACGCAAAGGCCAAGGCCAGCCATCCCACAAGCACAGACGGTGCGCCACGGATCGCCGGACCCAGCGCCGACATCAGCCCGACCACGATCACCGCCAGCATGATGACGGTCAGCCCGTCAATCGCCGCGATCACATCGGGTTTCGGGGCACGGAAAAACGCCCGCCGCACGGCAAAGCCCGCGCCGACCGATCCCGCGATCACTGCCATCAGCCACGCCGAGGCGGCAAACGCGGCCCCCGCGCTGCCCAGAACCGGCAACAGCCAGAACACCGGTAAAACGGTCAGCGGAAACGCCGCCGTGCCCAACACCAGCAGACGCAAGGCCGGGGCCGGATCATGGCCCAGCAACAGGGTGAAATTCGGGCTGCCGGTGATCGGCGGGGCAGACAGGGCCAGCACCACAATCAGCGCCACCGGCGTGGCCGCCAGACCGAACAGCCAGAACGCACCAAAGGCCAGCACCGGCAGGACCACCTGATAGACCAGACGATTTTCGCGCTTTGCCCCAGCGCGCCAATCGACCCGACAGCCTGTGTTGCCCCGATCCGCAACGCTGTCAGAAACAGCAACAGACCGATCATTTCGGGCAGCCACGGGCGCAGCATCAGCGCCACATCCGGCAACAGCACGCCCGCCAGCAACCCCAGCACAAGGCCGATCCGGCCATGGCGGGCGATATGACCCAACCCTGCAATCATGGCCATTCCGTTCGCGCGCTATCCGTTCGGACCAGCGCGCAGATTGTCGGGCAGCCATGTCGCAATCTCGGGAAAGGCGATCAGCACGAACACCATCAGCACCATGATCAGGAACATCGGGATCGCCGCCTTGGCGATAAAGCTCATCTCGTGTTCAGTCATGCCTTGCAGCACGAACAGGTTGAACCCGATGGGCGGCGTGATCTGCGCCATTTCCACGACGACAACGATGAATATACCGAACCAGATCAGGTCAATCCCCGCTTCGCGCACCATCGGTTCGACCACGGCCATGGTCAGCACGACAGACGAAATACCATCCAGAAAACAGCCCAGTATGATGTAGAACACCAGCAACACCATCAGCAGTTGAAACCGCGTCAGTTCCAGCGTGGCGATCAGATCGGCCAAGCCGCGCGGCAGGCCGGTAAAGCCCATCGACAGTGACAGGAACGCCGCGCCCGCAAGGATCAGGGCAATCATCGCGCTGGTGCGGGTGGCCCCCATCAGGCTTTCGGTAAAGGTGCGCCACGACAGTGATCCCTGCCCCGCCGCCAGCAGCAGCGATCCGATCACGCCAAACGCCGCCGCCTCGGTCGCGGTGGCAATGCCCAGATACATCGATCCGATCACAACCGTGATCAGCAGGATCACGGGGATCAGAAACCGTGAATTCGATACCTTTTGGGCAAAGGTCATTTTCGGTTCTACCGCTGGGTTCCAGCGTTTGGACACTGTCGCATAGATTGCCACATAGGCCATGAACATCGACGCCAGAAACAACCCCGGCAGGATACCGGCAAAGAACAGTTTGGTGATGCTTTCATTGATCGTGACTCCATACACGATCAGCGTCAGCGATGGCGGGATCATCAGGCCCAGCGTGGCCGCGCCGGCCAATGTGCCGATCACCATGGTTTCGGGATAATCGCGTTTGCGCAATTCGGGGATCGACATCTTGCCAACCGTGGTCAGCGTGGCCGCCGATGATCCCGATACGGCGGCAAACACGGTGCAGCCGACGATATTGGTATGCACCAGCCCGCCCGGCAGCCGTGCCAGCCACGGGCTAAGCCCGCGAAACATATCTTCGGACAATCGCGTGCGATACAGAATTTCCCCCATCCAGATGAACATCGGCAGCGCGGTCAATGTCCACGATGACGAGGCCGACCAGATCGTGGTGGCCATCGTGTCGCCCACGGGGCGGGTGGTGAACAGTTCCATCCCCACAAAGGCCACGCCCATCAGCGCAAGGCCAACCCAGACGCCCGACCCCAGCAGCGTGAACAGAACGAACAGGAACAGGATGATGATATAGGTTTCCTGCATCTGTTATTCTCCGTGGCTTTGATCGGCCAGATCACGAACGATGCCGTGTTTGCCGGTGAAGATAAGTTGCAAAAGGTGATCGGTCAGCGCGATGGCCAGAATGATCGCGCCGATCAGCATGGGCATTTGCGGAATCCACAAAGGCGTCGCATCCTGCCCCTGACTGACGTCGTTGAATTTGATCGCGAACCCGATCAAACGCCATGAATAATAGGCAACATACCACGCCACTGCCGTGCCGATGGTAAAGCACCAGATTTCCAGAAACCGGTTGGCCTTGGGCCCCACCGCGTTCAACAGGATGGACACGCGGATATGCGATCCCTTGTTCAGCGCACTGGCAAAGGCCAGAAACGATGCTGCCGCCATTGCATAACCGGCATAATCCGGCGCGCCGGGAAACACCTCTCCGGTCCAGCGGGCCAGCATCTGCACCACGATCAACAGCAGAATGGCCACCAGACTAAGGGCCGCCAGAACGCCCGACAGTGCATAGAGATAATCGAGCGTGCGTCGCAGCCCGCGCATGAATGTCATCGGAATGTCCCCCGGTTAAAGCAATTGGGGCGGTCCCTGTGGAACCGCCCGCTCTTCTGTTTCGGCCTAGTTGTTGAACGCCTCAACGATGGCCGCGCCATCCTCGCCCGCGGCTTCAAGCCATTCGGCGGTCATGGTTTGGCCGATCTCTTTCAATTCGTTCACAAGGGTTTCGCCTGCCGGACCAACGGTCATGCCACCTTCGGCCAGACCATCCATCGTGAACTGCGTATAGGCCTTGGACGCGGCCAGACCATCAGCCGTGGCGGTTGCCGCGCAGTCGGTGATCACGGCCTTGTTGGCATCGCTCACACCGGCCCACGCATCGTTGTTTACCATCACGTGGTTATAGGGCAGCCAGGCGTCGACCTCGTAAAAATGGGTCAGGCTTTCCCAGACCTTGCGGTCATAGCCGGTGGCGCCCGACGAAATCATCGATTCCGCGACACCCGTTGCGAAGGCCTGCGAAATTTCGGCGGCTTCGATGGTCACCGGCAACATGCCCGTCAATTCTGCCAGACGCGCGGTGGCGTTGTTGTAAGAGCGGAATTTGATGCCTGCCATATCGGCAACGGAATTGACCTCTTTCTTGAAGTAAAGGCCCTGGGGCGGCCATGGCACGGAATAGAGAATGGTCAGGTTCTGGTCGGCCAGAATTTTGTCCAGCGCCGGACGCGCGGCTTCATAAAGCTTGCCCGAGGCATCGAAAGACGTGGCAAGGAACGGCACGCTGTCAAATCCGAACACGGCGTTTTCGTTCTGGTGACCCGACAACAGGCGTTCGCCAATCGGCACCTGACCGGTCTGGACCGCACGTTTGATATCGGCCCCCTTGAACAACGATCCGGACGGATGGGTGACAATCTCGATCTCGCCACCGGTGCCGGTGGTGACACATTCACCGAACTTGGCCGCGTTTTCGGAATGGAAATTGGTTGCCGAATAGGCCAGCGGCATGTCCCATGTTTCGGCCATCGTGGCAGTGGCTGTCAGCGCCGTGGCCGCCATCAATGCGGCTGTTGCTTTCATTGTTTTCATTTGGTCGTTCTCCCTTTGAGTGTTGGATTTTCGGTTATTCTTGATCTTGTTATGACGCAAATCTTTGCGGCGCGTAGGGGTGCAAGTCAATGTTCGGGCTGCGCCCGGTTAGAATGTCGGCCACCAATCGCCCCGTTTTAGGCCCGCCTGTGAGGCCGATGTGATGGTGGCCAAAGGCGGTATAGACGCCTTTTGTGCCCACTTCGCCAATCAGCGGCAGGCTGTCACTGGGGGCCGGACGGTGGCCCAGCCATTCCAACTCGGATTTGGCGGTCAAATTGGGAAACACGCGCGCCACCTGACGGCGCAGCAAGGCCAGTGGGGCCTTGGACGGGCCTGCCTGTAACCCCCCGAATTCAACAATGCCGGCACAGCGCAATCCTGCCGCCATCGGGGTGGCGACGAATTTTCCGCTGGCGACCATCGTCGGTGCCTTGGGGCCGCCTTCTGCGCCCTCGAACACGATGTGATAGCCGCGTTCGGTTTCGAGCGGAATATTCAGGCCCAGTTTGGCCATCAGCGGTTTGGACCACACCCCCGATGCCAGCACCGCGTGATCACAGGGCAATGCACCCTGATCTGTGAGCACCGCCGAAATCCGGTCGCCTTCAAATTCGAAATCCAGCACGTCGGCCTGCCGCACCTGCCCGCCCATATCGGTAAACACCTGCGCCAGTGCGGCCACATACCCGCCCGGATCGCGGATAAAGCCGTGGTTTTTCATCGACGCAAGGCAGGTGATGTCGGGCGACAGGTTGGGCTCATAGTCCTGCACATCGCGCCCTTCGATCAGGACCGGTTCAAACCCTGCCTGCGCGCGCAGGCCCCATGTATAGCTGTCAGCATGGAACGCGGCCCTGTCGGCATAGGCAAAATTGTAATCACTGTCGGTGATCCAGTCTTTCGCGCTTGTACCCTGCACCAGTGCCTTGTGTTGTTCGACCGTGTCGGCGACGATCGGGGTTAATCCGGCCGCAATGCGGCGGGTGTCTGTATCATTGGCGTGTGCCATATACTTGCGCAGCCACGGCACCAGTTTGGGCAGATAGCGCCAGCGCAGGAACAGCGGGAATTCGGGGTTCATCAGCAACCCCGGCGCCTTGCCGATCAAACCGGGGGCGGTGACGGGCACCATGGAACAGGCCGCCAGAACGCCCGCGTTGCCATAGGATGTGCCCTGCCCCGGTGCGGCGCGATCCACCAAGGTGACGTTGACATCATAGCGGCGCAACCAGATGGCGGTTGAAACGCCAACGATGCCTGCCCCGATAATGATCACATGGTTCGCCACCGGGATTGCCCCCCGCAATTCCAATTGTTCCCCTACACTGACCGGATTCGCACACAAGTCAACATTTTGTTGACATTTTATCGACAAGTTGGATTATGCGATATGTCTGAACATGATCTTGGCCCTATCGTTTCATCCGCGCATCTTGCCACAGGCGCGTTTCCCGAACTGTCCGAATTCGAATTCGGCCTGATCCTTGCAGGCAATGCGTTCAACCGCTGGGTTGTGCGCGCCATGTCTGCCGCAGGCTATCCCGATCTGTCCGCGCTTGACGTGCTGGTGCTGCACACAATCCGCCACCGCGACCGCGCCAAGAAGCTGGCCGATATCTGCCATGTGCTGAACATCGAAGACACCCATACCGTCAACTATGCGCTGAAGAAACTGACCCGCGCGGGGCTTGTGCAGGATGTGCGCAAGGGCAAGGAAAAATCAGTGACGACAACACAAACCGGCCGCGCCGCCTGTGACCGGTATCGCGAAATCCGCGAGGCGTTGTTGCTGCGCGCCATCGGCGATCTGGGGGTCGAGCCTGAGCGCGTGAGCGATCTGTCGGCGCTGTTGCGGCTGATGTCGGGCCAATATGATCAGGCATCGCGCGCGGCCACCGCGTATTAGAACCCCCCTTCGCGATATCACCCGTTGAAATTCCGCCGGTTCCGGTTTTCCATGGGCCGCGCAGGATCGGGCACGAAAGGCCAAACCGGATGACAACATTTTCAGGCGGCAAGACGGTATACGGGGCGACATTGGGCATTCTGATGCTCGACACCCGCTTTCCCAGAATTCCGGGTGATACGGGCAACGCACAGACATGGCCGTTTCCGGTGCAGTACCGCATCGTGCGTGATGCCAGCCCCGAAAAGGTGGTGCTGAACGATCCCACGGCCCTGCTGGACAGGTTCATCGCGGCGGGGCGCGAACTGGTGGACAGCGGATGTGACGGGATCACAACCACCTGCGGATTTCTGTCGTTGTTACAGGGTGAACTGGCGGCGGCGCTGAACGTTCCGGTGGCCACTTCATCGTTGATGCAGGTGCCCATGGTGGCCGCCACCCTGCCCCCCGGCAAACGGGTCGGTATCCTGACGATTTCGCCCGACACCCTGACAGCGGCCCATCTGAAAGCGGCCAATGTCGCGCCCGACACGCCGGTGATGGGCACGCCTGTAGACACGCAATTTGCCCGCGGGGTCTTGCGGGATGAACCGGACATGGATTTCGCCCAATGCCGCGAAGACCTGTGTACCGCCGCACTGGCGCTGACACGGACGCATCCCGATCTGGGGGCCATCGTGCTGGAATGCACCAACATGGTGCCCTATGCCGACGACATCCGCCGCCTGACGGGCCTGCCAGTCTATTCCATCTACAGCTTTGCCTGTTGGTTTCAGGCCGGTCTAATGCCGCGCAGCTTTCCCTTGCACCTGACGGATGCGCGCCCCTAAAGCGCCTTGCGCGCGATCAGGGTTGCCAGATCAAGGATCGCGCGCGCACGCGCCTGCGCGATGGCATCCGGCCCCGCCGCTACGTCATAAGGCACGTCCAGCCGGAACAGGCCCGATCGTTCGCGCCCGCTTTCGGAAGACACAAAATACTGCCCCGACGTGCGAAACACCCCGTTTGCACCGGCCAGCAAATCTTCGAACCGCACGTCCACCGTTGCAGCGGGGCGCGCATCAAAGGGCCACGGTTCAGGTGCCACGCGCGCGCCGGTCAGTTCCGCCAGATTGCGGCTGAGTTCAAGCGTGATGGCGCGTTCGGGCACATCGGCCCACCGCGCGCTTGTCGCGCTGGCCAGAACGCCATCCGCGCCCTGCCCGTAAATCTCTTCGGATGCGGCATAGGTTGGCAGCGACACCGCGCGCACCTCGACAGACGGGAACGCGATGTTCACGCGTTCGGTCACCGGGGCGGGCGGCACCTGCACAAAGGTTGTGGGTGTCGAACAGGCCGACAGACCAAAAGCAACAGAAAGGGCCGCAGCAAGCGTTTTCAACATCATGGGTCAGCGTCCTATCAAAAGCGAATTGGGGTTGCGTTCAATGGTGCGGGCAAGGGATTCAAACGCTTTGGCGGCTGAATTGATCTCGCGCAGGGCCGCACGGGCATCGCGGTTCAGCGCCGAATTTTCATCGTAATCTGCCAATGTCGTGCTGAGCTGCGACAGCACCTGTGACATGCGGTCCATCAACGCGGGCAAATCCTGCACCGAAACGGCCACCGCATCTGCCGCCGATTGGGCCGAGGCCAGCGCCTTGTTGGCGTTGTCAATCGCGCCGCCTTCGCGCAGTTCGGCCAATGTTGCCTCAACCTCGACAAGGGCAGCGGTCAACGCGGCGGGCAAACCGGCGGTATCTTCGGACCCGATCAGCGCCTCAGCCGCATCCACAAGGCTTGTGACCTCGCTCACCAGTTCTTCCAGCTTAAGGTTTTCGGCCTTGGCCGCGACCGCTTCAATCCGCGACATCAGGGCGGGGGCACCGGCCACAGCGGTTTCCACGCTGCCTGCGGCGGCGGCGGCTGAATCAACCGCGGCCAGCAACCGCTCGACCGTTTTTTGCGCCTCGATTTCCGCCATCAGCGTTTCAAGCCGAACCAATGTAGCGGACAATTGCTCTGGCACCTGCTGCATCGCGTCGGACCCGACAAAGGCACGCGCATCGCCCAGCAACGCGCGCAATTCGGCGGGGGCACCTTGCAGGTCCTCGTTGGCGATCAGGCCCTTGGTGGCATCCAGAAAATCAATGGCGCTGGCCAACAATTCCTCGATTGGCAAGTTGTTGATCCGGGTCAGGACACCTTCGGCGGTGGCGGCCACATCCGACAGGTTGCCTTCGATGCTGGGCAGCACGGGAAACGGCTCTGCGGTTGTATCAATCCGCGCCTCTGGCATGTCATTCAACACAACCAGTTCCACCTTTAATCCACCGGTCAAAAGGCTGGCGCTGGCCAGTCGCGCACGCAGGCCGGATCGCACCTGCTCTTGCAGGAACGCCAGTGCCGACCGCGCGTCCGCATCCCCCGGAAGCCCCAGTTTGGCGGGTTGGATCGACAGGGTGGCATTCAACTGCACCTCGCGCCTGCCGGTGTCATCGCGACTGACGGTGCCCGCAAGGTTGCTGACCTCGCCGATGCGGATGCCTTGCAGTTCGACGGGTGACCCGACAGTCAGGCCGGCCACGTTGTCACGAAACACGACGCTCAGCAAAAGCGCGTCGACCTCGCCCGCATTAAAGATGCTTTCGCGCGCATCCGCTTCTTCTGCATAGACCTGAAACACCGCGCCATCCTGCACCGTGTCGCCGCCCGACACGATTGTATCAAAGGTGATTCCGCCCGACACGAGCGAAGCCAGCGAGGAAAAGTTGATTTCCGCACCGCTGGTGGACAGGGACACATCAAAGCCCGAGGCATCCCAGAACCGCGTGGCATCCGTGATCAGAAGGTGGTGCGGTTCATAAATGATCGCTTCGGCCACGGCCATGCCGCTGCGCGGGGAAACCCGCGCGCGCCCCACACGGCCCACTTCGATGCCGCGATAAAGGATCGGCGCGTTGTCTGTCAGGCTGCTATCCGCGGTGGTGCGCAGGGCAATTTGCAGCCCCACCTCGCCCGGACGGATCAGGGGCGTTTCGTTCAGCCCGCGAAACTGCGTTTGCGGTTCATTCACCGTGCTGTCCCACGATCCTTCGATGAAAACCCCGCTCAGGACTGTGTCCAGCCCGGTCACGCCGCGCGCTGTCACTTCGGGACGCACCACCCAGAACTGTGATCCCGCATCGACAAACGGGGCAATATCCTTGTCCAGCCGAACAGAAAACACGACCGCGCCCAGCCCGTCGGAAAAACGCACCTTTTCGACAACACCGACCGTCACATCACGATAGCGCAATTCCGTGGTGCCCGCGGTTACCCCTGCCCCGCTTTCGAATTCGATTTCGATCAGCGGGCCACGATCCACATAGGTTTGCCACGCCACACCCAGCGCGATGATCAGCGCCAGAAACGGAAGGATCCACACAATCGAAGCGCGTTGCCACAAGGCACGGCGGGCCGGTTCGGTCAATGGTTCTGGCGGAGTTTGGGCCATTAAAGACCAGATCCTTTCTGCGCGTCCGATTCAAGATCCCAGATCAGTCGGGAATCAAAGCTTTGTGCCGACAGCATCGTGAAAATCACGGACAGGGCAAAAAACAAACTGGCTGGCCCCGGTGTCACCGATGCCAGCGTATTCAATTGAACCAGAGACGACAGAATGGCAACGACAAACACGTCGATCATCGACCACCGCCCGATATATTCGACAATTTCGTACAAGGCGTGGCGCTGGGATTGGGGCACCAGTGATCGCCGCTGCACGCTGGTTGCCAGAAAGGCAATGGCCAGAAACTTTCCGATCGGGATCACAACGCTGGCCACAATGATGACAATCGAAATACCGTATGATCCGTGTGCGAACAGCGTAACCGCACCGCCCACAATCGTGTCTTCGCTGGTCAGGAACAAGGTTCGGGTGCTGAGCATCGGAAACATGTTTGCCGGAATGTAACAGATCAGCCCGATCAGCCACCACGCCCACACCCGTTGCAGCGACAGCGGATCACGGGCCGTCAACGACGCCCCGCATCGGGCACATTCGCGGGTGCCCGCGCGCCAGACATGGCTGCAATTCTGACATCCGATTACGCCCAGTTCGCGGGCCGTTACGATGTCCGGGGCTGTTCCAGCGCGTTCCATACCGACCACCTGCACATAAACGTATCCTGCACCACGACCAACACCACCAACACTGCAAACATCCAGAAGGCAGGGCCAAGGGCCACATCCGCGATATCACTGATCTTGATCAGCGACACCGCACAGCCCAACACAAATATTTCCGCCATTGACCATGGCCGCAACCGTTCAGACGCCTGAAAGGCCGCCTTGGCGTTGCGCGCTGGCGGGCGATCGAACACCAATGGCGTCAGCACGTAAATCACCAGCAACATCCGCAACATGGGAATGAACAGGATCATCGCCGCCGTCAGCAAAGACACCACAAACAGCGGCCCGCCCTGAAACGCCAGTGCCGCGTCCAGAATTGACACCTGATTGTGCGCGCCCGCCGCATCGATCGACATGAACGGAAACACCGCAGCCGCAAAAATCAGGATCACCACCGCCAGCGACACCGTGATAATATGCATACCGGCACGCTTGCGCGGCGCGATCAGCACCGTGTGACACCGGCTACAGACCGAGCGTTCGCCCTTGTCCGGAACATGCACGGTAAACACGGCATCGCAGCTGGGGCATACGATCAGGTTTGCCGGATCAAGCCCGTCGCTTTGCGTTGAAAAATGCGCGTTTCTCATCCTGCGTGTCATACGCGATACGCCTTGGAATGGACAGATGGTTTGCGCAGGTGCGTGGTGCAATTTTTCACATTGCCCCTTGAAGTTTCACGGCGGGGCCGTTTCTTTGACAGAAAGGAAAATTTGAACCGGTATGAGAATAGCCAGCTACAATATTCGAAAATCCGTGGGGTTGGACTGGCGCCGCGATCCGGATCGAATTGTTGATGTCCTGTCCGAAATCGATGCCGATGTCGTCGTCCTGCAAGAGGCGGACAAACGCACCGGATCACGCGCAGGGACGTTGCCGGCCGAACGGTTGATCCGCGAATGCGGCTATGAATTTGCCGATGTGTCCACGCGTATTGACAGCCACGGCTGGCATGGCAACGCGATCCTGTTTCGCCCGCCCTTTCTATTGTCGCAAACCCAGCGACTGATCCTGCCATCAATCGAACCGCGCGGCGCTGTTGCGGCAACTTTCACCCATCCGCAAGCGGGTGAATTGCGCGTGATCGGCACCCATCTGGCCTTGTCAGGGGGTATGCGCGCCAAGCAGGTCAAAGCGTTGCGCACCCATATCCATGACAGCCCGATGCCAACGATTGTGGCAGCGGATTTCAACGAATGGAAAACCTACGGGCGTGTGTTCGAAGGCTTTGGCCCCGATTTCGACGTTGTGATCCCGGGGCGCAGTTTTCACAGTGCGCGCCCCATTGCGGCACTGGACCGGTTCGTGTTTTACAGCTTTACCCAGTCGGTTTCCGCAGGCGTGCACACATCGCCGCTGGCGCGCCGTGCGTCGGATCATTTGCCGGTGTACGCCGATATCGATCTGTCAAAGATAGCCCGTCAATCAAAGGCGGACGCGTCGGCATGATTGTTGCCTTTCTTGTTCTCGCGCATTTTCTGATTGTGGCGGCTTTTACCATTCGCATTCTGTTGCGCGATGATCTGGTGCCGACCACCCGCCTTGCGTGGTTTATCGTTCTGATGCTGCTGCCTTATGCCGGAACCTTGGTCTATTTCCTGTTCGGCGAGGTCAATCTGGGCAAATCCGCCGATGCGCGCCACACCCGTATTTTCGACCAGATCCGCAAAAAGGCGGCCGACGCCATCGGCACGGGCACTGTCACGGACAACACCATTGCGTTGCCTTACCGCCCCGCCTTTCACTATGCGGCCTCCATCAACGGGTTTCAGACCGTCACAGGCAATACGGCCGAGGTGATGCGGGATGCCGCGCACACCCGCGCGCGCATGATTGCTGACATTGACGGCGCGCGCGACCATGTGCATGTGCTGTACTATATCTGGCTGAATGACGATACCGGCACCGAATTGGGCAAGGCCCTGATCCGTGCCGCGCAGCGCGGTGTAACCTGCCGTGCGATTGCCGATGGCATGGGATCACGCGCGATGATCCATTCGCCCCTCTGGCGCGAGATGAAAGAAGCCGGCGTTCACCTTGCCATCGCCCTGCCGTTCCGCAATGTGTTCCACACCATGATCACCAGCCGTCTGGATCTGCGCAACCACCGCAAGATCACCGTGATTGACGGGGCAATCGGGTATTGCGGCAGCCAGAACTGCGCCGATCCCGAATTTCGGGTCAAACCGAAATACGCGCCGTGGGTGGACATCATGCTGCGGTTTCAAGGGCCGGTTGTGGCGCAGAACCAGTTGCTGTTCGCAAGCGACTGGATGCAGGCCACAGATGCAAGTTTCGACATTTTCACATGGGACAACACCGCCCACCCAGACGGGTTTGCCGCCGTTGTGATGGGCGACGGCCCGACAGAACGCATGGGCGCAACGCCGCAACTGTTTGCCACGCTGATCAATTGCGCACGTGACCACATTACCCTTACGACACCGTATTTTGTGCCGGATGCCACGGTTTTCGAAGCGCTGTGCAGCGCGGCCTATCGCGGTGTGCGTGTGACGCTGATCTTTCCTGAAAAGAACGATTCATGGATCGTCGCCGCGGCCAGCCGCAGTTATTACAAGAAACTACTGACGGCGGGCGCGCGTATTCATGAGTTCAAGGGCGGATTGCTGCACGCCAAGACCCTGACTGTGGATGACAGCATCAGCCTGATCGGATCCTCCAATCTGGACCTGCGCAGTTTCGATCTGAATTATGAAAACAACATTCTGCTACAAGACAGCGCCATCACGGCCGATATCATGACCCGCCAGACCCATTACCTGTCGCAATCGGACGAAGTGCGTCTGAGCGATGTTCTGAACTGGCCCTATCACAACCGGATCTGGAACAACGTGATCGCGACAATCGGGCCGATCCTGTAGGTATGGAACCACAAATCAGCACGTCTTAATTGTCGGCATCGACCTCTTCTTTTCCGATGCCCTGGATAAGACGCGTTTCCAGCAATTGCCCGTTGCGATACAGGATCGGATAGGCGACAGCGGAAATATGGCTGTTGAATTCACGCAAGGCACTGACGGTTTCCAGATGGATGTCACTGGATTCAAAGCTGATCTGCGCCCCCGCGCTTAGCCTTTGCAGATGGCGTTTGCGGCTTTTGCGCTCCATCCGGGTCATTTCGCTTTTCTCTTCCAGCAACAGGCGCGCGCTTTCCACATCATCGGAAATCAGCACATTGGACGCCAGCGCCATGTTTGCCATCACCCGATCGTGGATCGCCTCAAGCTCGTCCGCGCCGGCCTTGGAAAACCGGATGTTCTGATCGGCCTTTTCGCGTGCCATGGGCAGCAGGCGTTTGACGATGATGTCACCTGCGGTTTCAACGGCAATCGCATATTCGGTCAATTCACGCGCGTGTTTCTGATCGTATTTGCGCATCTTTTCGGCATTCATTGCAGCCGTGTAGCGCCGGATGTCATCCAGCGCCGTGTTCACGATGCTGTCCTGCGCCTTGATCGCGGACGCGACATCTTTGTCGTAATGCGAATATAGGTCCATCACGGGCCGCATCATGCCTTCGACCACCTGTGCCATCCGCAACACTTCGCGTTTCATCGTCGACAGTGCCAGTTGCGGGCGATCCAGAACGGCATCATCCAGCACACTGATATTGCGGCTGAGCACATCCATGGTTTGCAGGTCATGATCGGGCAGCAACCGTTGCAGCGGGCCAGCCAGAAGTGTGCAGAACGGCAACGCGCTCAACAGGGCGATGTTGAACAGAATATGCACGTAAACCAGTGTTTGTGCCGGGCGGATATCTTCGAAATAGGGCAGGATCGGCAGTTTGTTCATCACCAACAGCGCGATCATCGCGCCACTGCCGCGCAACATCAGGTTGGCCACCGGTATGCGACGCGACAATGCCGACATGCCCCGCGTCAGCCAGACCGGGATCAGGGCACTGCCCAGATTGGCCCCCAGCACCAACGATATGCCCGCCTGCACCGGAATGGCCCCGATTGACACAAGGGTGACACACATCAGGATCACCGCAACGCTTGAATGCATGACAAACGCCAAAGCCCCCCCGACGATAAAGGCGGTGACAAAGTCCCGCTCCAGATATCCGGCGAGCGAAGGCAGAAAGGCACTGTCGCGGATCGGCTCCATCGTTTCGCGCAAAAAGCGCAGCGAGATCAGTATAAACGCGATGCCCATGATAATCCGGCCCGCCTGTTTCAGCTTGCGGCCTTCGGATTTGATGAAAAACCCGCCCCCCAACGCCAGCAGGATCGGCAGCAGCCATTCCAGATCGAAGGACAGCACCTGGATCAACAGGGCCGAACCAAGATCAGCCCCCAGCACCATCGCCAGTCCGGCACCAAAGGGAATGGTCCCCGTGCCCGCAAATCCGGACACCAGCAACGCCACGGCGGCAGAGCTTTGCAGGACAATCGCCAAAACAATGCCGGTTCCGGCAGACCGTATCGGGCTTTGCGTTTGTGTTACCGCGCGCCGGAACGAGGCCCCGAAAGCGCGCTCAATGCCGGTGCGCACCATGCGGACCGCGAACAGCAACAGCATTGTTGCCCCTGCAAGATGCACAAGAAACCACAGAATTGTCATGGCTGGGCGCTCCGCAAGATCGCCAGCATCTGATCATGCAATGCAGGTGTGGCACTGGCAACAATCGCGCCCTCATAGTCCGCGCGCGGTATTTTACCCTCCCAATCGGTCAGGCACCCGCCTGCGGCTTCGATGACCGGCCGCAGGGCCAGAAAATCATAGGGCTTAAGATCGTAATCCACCACAACATCCACATGCCCCGCCGCCAACAGCGCGTGCGGGTAGCAATCATAAGACAAACGCCGCGTCTGGCCGGTGCGCATCAGCACGGCAAACAGATCGGGGTGATCGGCAAATATCTTGTCGCCTTCGTTGATATAGACAATGGCATCATCTAGCCGGGTTTGCGACGACACGCGGATCGGTGCGCCGTTCAGGGTCGCGCCCTGCCCGGTGCTGCCGATATAGGTTTCATCCAGTGCGGGCATCGCGATCACACCAGCCTGTGGCTGGCCATCGTGCAGATAGGCCAGCAAGAACCCGAACAGCGGGTACCCCGAAATGAACGATCTTGTCCCGTCAATCGGGTCCACAACCCATAGGTCGGGGTGGCCAGCACGCTCTTGTCCGTGTTCTTCGCCCAGAATGCCGTGGGCGGGATGGCGCCGCGCGATTTCAGCGCGCACCAGCGACTCCACGGTTTTATCCGCATGTGTGACCGGGCTGTCATCTGATTTGAAATCAACGCCAAGCGGTTGGCGAAAAAACTTCATCGCGGCCGTGGACGCCAAAGCCGAAATTTCGGCACAATCCTGAACAATATCTGTTGTCATTACATCAACGCACTTTTGTCTACGTGAATGGTCTTGATGCCCCATTCACTGAATTTCTTGCGATAGACCGGCGCAAGCGGACGGTCTGTCACGAAACTGTCGATCTGGTCGGGCGGGCACACCACCAGCGGGGCGCTTTGGCCGAATTTCAGGTGATCGGCAACGACGATACAGTGGCGGGTGCGCTGCACCACATCCTGCGCAATCGCCGCCTCTTGTGCGCCCAGCAGGAAAAATCCGCCTTTGGCGTCAATCCCGTCGACACTGAGAATGGCAAAATCGAAATAGAATTTCTGCAGGAATGCCGATGTGTCCGCACCGAATGCCCCGCGTTCGGTGCGGCGCAATTCTCCGCCCGCCAGAAACACCCGGTTGTCGCTCTGGTTCAGCATTGCCTGCGCTGCGTTCAGCGAATTGGTCACGACGGTCAGCTTGCGGTGCTTGTGCAATGCATTGGCCACAAAAGCCGTGGTTGATCCCACGTCCAGAAACACGCAGGCGCCGTCGGGTATCAGATCGGCGGCGGCCTGCGCGATCTTGCGCTTTTCCGTGGATCGTTGCCCCAGCCGTGACAGAACACTGCTTTCGGCCTCGGCATTGGCCAGAAACACACCCCCATGCACACGGCGCACCAGATCGGCCTTGGCCAGCGCCTTGGATGTGCGGCGAATGGTTTCTTCGGACACGCCCATAACCTCGGCCAGATTGGCAATACGCGCCGATCCTCCGACGCGGCGCAACGCATCAAGAAGTTCGATTTCGCGGTGGGTCGACCGATTATTGCGTGGCTTGGACATCGCTGCTCCCTAAACACCTATAAAGCCACAAATGCGCAGGACAGTCGATCAGGTTTTGTGTTTTAATGTGGGTTTTTGATGACAATTGCAGATTTAACACGAAACCCCACACTGTTTTTACTGATGGCCGGCCGTTGCGATCAGAACGATACCCGTGGCAACGACACACCCTGCGATCAGTCGTGGGCGGCGCGGACCTTCCTTGAACCAGATCACCCCGATCAAGGCGGCAAAAATCACAGAGGTTTCGCGCAAGGCCGATACGATACCCAGCGGCGCAAGCGTTTTCGCATAAAGCACAAGCGCATAGGCAAGGCCCGAAATCACGCCGCCCGCAATGCCCAGAATGATCGTTTGACGGCTCATTGCCCGCACCCTGTCGCGACGGGACGCAAAGATGTAAACGGCAACAATTATTTCCGCCACAAACAGCCACCCGATATAGCCCAGAACGCTTCCCGACAGGCGCACGCCAACGCCATCCACGATGGAATAGGATGCAATTGCCATCGCGGTTCCAACAGCGGCCGCCAAACCAAGAACCGGCAATCCGGACCGGAACACGCCGTGGGTGAGCACCATAATACCAAGGGAGACACAAAAAATGCCGCCCCACGCCACTGCGGGCAACCGTTCGCCAACGAACACTTGCGCCCCCAGCGCGATCAGAACCGGTGCCAACCCGCGCGCGATCGGGTAAACCATGCTCAGATCACCCACGCGGTAGGCAACATTCAGCAGGTAATAATAGACCCAGTGGATCACAGTAGAAGCGATAATAAACGGAATGGCAGCACTGGTAATCGCAGGCGACAAGGCGACCATCGCAATTCCGGGGATCACATGGCCCAAAGCGATCAGGCCCAGAACAATTGTCTTGTCTGCCGCCCCCTTGACCACCGCATTCCAGAAGGCGTGCAGAAACGCCGCAAACAGGACGATGCCAAAGGTTGTAACGCTCAAGCGGCTTGTCCGGTGATCGCCGTTTCGACGATGCCAAGCGCGGTTTCCAGATCGTCTTGCGCGATGGTCAGTGGTGGCGACAGGGTCAGCACACAGCCCTGACTGATCTTGAAGCTTAACCCTGCTTCAAGGCACTGATAATAAATCCGTTCCGCCAGATCGAAGCCCGGTTCTTTGGTGGCGCGATCGGCCACGATTTCCACCCCGAACATCAGCCCCCTGCCCCGAATGTCACCGACAATCGGGCAGTCAGCCAAGGTGTTTTGCAACCGTTCCATTGCGTAGGCCCCCAGTTCGGCGGACCGCTGCACAAGGTTTTCATCTTCGATAATCTGCAAGGTGGTCAGCGCCGCGCGGCTGGTCACGGGGTTTTTTTCGTGGGTGTAGTGGCCGATTGCGAAATCACCGCAGACGTCCAGCGCCGGCGTTGTGATGCAGGCAGCAATGGGCAGGATACCACCCCCCAGCGCCTTGCCGATGGTCACGATATCGGGCTGGATGTCATCATGTTCAAAGGCGAACATTTTGCCGGTCTTGCCCAGACCGGTCGGAATTTCATCAAGGATCAGCAAGGCACCATGGCGGGTACAGGCCTCGCGTACGGCCTTCCAGAAGCCGGGGGGCGGCACATAGGGCACCGCGCGCATCGGTTCGGCGATAACGGCCGCCACATCGCCTTCGCGTTCCAGCACGTAGTCAACCATCTTGGCGCAGGCCAGCCCGCACACATCCGGCCCTGCGTGGTTGTAAGGGCAGCGATAGCAGGCAAACGGTGCCACGTGTTCGGCCCCCGGCACCAGCGGCCCCGCGATGTGCGACCGGAACGTCGCCTCGCCCCCGACCGAGGCAGAGCCGAAGCCCGCACCGTGAAACGCATCCCAGAACGACACGGTCTTGAACCGGCCCGTCGCGGCGCGGGCGATTTTCAGCGCCACCTCGTTGGCGTCCGACCCGCCCGTGGTGAACAGACATTTTGACAGATCACCGGGGCTGATTTCAGCAAGCTTTTCGGCCAGTTCCACCGCCGGATCACAGGTAAAGCGGCGCGGCGCAAAGGGCAGATCATCCAGTTGCGCCTTGATCGCGGCCACCAGACGCGGGTGGCCATAGCCGATGTGATGCACCGAATTTCCGTGGAAATCCATATAACGGCGTCCGTCTTTATCCTCGATCCAGATGCCTTCTGCCTTGGCGATGGTGCTGACACAGGGACTGGACAGGCTTTGATGCAGGAACGCGTTGCCATCGCGTTTTAACAACGGGGCAGAGTGCGGCCCGATGGATTTGTCCAGCCAGCGCTGGCGCAGGGCCGATGTGTTGGATTCCCCTTCGGTATGAAAGGCCGGTTTGGTCACGTGATCGTCCCGTTCAAAAATGGACGGCGGGGGCGTAAAGCCCCCGCCAGTTGGGGAAATTTACGACCTAGCGCGGCCAAGGCAGCGAATAGGTTTTCACGTTGGTAAAGAACTTCATCGCTTCCAACACGCCTTCCTTGACGCCGTTGCCGCTGTCCTTGATGCCGCCAAAGGGCGACATTTCAATCCGGTACCCGGGCTGTTCCCAGATGTTGCAGGTGCCCACATCCAGCCCGTTCACATAGGCAATCGCGCGGTGCAGATCGTTGGTGCACACGCCCGAGGACAGGCCGAATTCGGTGCTGTTGGAAATCGCCATCACCTCTTCGTCATTGTCGGGCACGCGCACGATGGGCACGACAGGGCCAAAGGTTTCTTCCATCACCAGTTCGCTGTCATGGGGCACATGATCCACCACAATCGGGGGCAGCAACGCGCCCTGACGGCCCGGATGGTACAGGATTTTCGCGCCCGCCTTTTCGGCATCGAACACGCGGCGTTCAAATGTTTCCGCCGCTTGGGCGTGGATCACACAGCCCAGTTGCGTTTCGGGGTCCATCGGATCGCCGAATTTGATCTTCTTGGCCTTTTCCAGAACCAAAGGCACAAACCTGTCGGCCACGCTTTCCTGAACCAGAATACGTTTCACCGCCGTGCAGCGCTGGCCCGAATTGCCGGTGGCCCCCGCAACGGCGATGGTTGCGGCCTTGTCCAGATCGGCATCGGACAGATCGTTCAGGACAATCAGCGGATCGTTCCCGCCCAGTTCCAGTGCGGTGCGTTTGTACCCCGCCTTGGACGCGATCAATTTGCCCACCGGCACGCCGCCGGTAAAGGTGATGATATCGATATGATCGTTCACGATCATCTCTTCGCCGATGTCCTGCGGATTGCCTGTCACCACCTGAAACATCTCGGGCGGCAGGCCCGCGTCATACAGGATATCGGCCAACGATAGCGCCGTCAGCGGTGTCAGTTCGGTGGGTTTGCACACCACGCAATTGTTGGTGGCAATCGCAGGCGCGATCTTGTGGCTGACCATGTTCAGCGGGTGGTTGAACGGTGTGATCGCCGAAATCACGCCCACCGGTTCGCGTTTGGTGAAAATCTTGCGGTCCTTTCCTTGCGGTGTCAGATCGCAGGAAAAAATCTCGCCGTCATCCAGAATGGCCAATTGTCCGGCCAGCGTGAACACATCATAGGCGCGGCCCGTTTCATATAGCGCATGCTGCTGGCAGATGCCCAGTTCCAGCGTCAGCCAATAGGCCAGTTCGTCGCGCCGTTCCTTGATCAACTCGCCTGCGCGAAACAGGATTTGCTGGCGTTCATAGCGCGTCAGCTTGGGTTTGTAGGCGGCGGCGATATCAAAGGCGCGTGCGGCGTGTTCGGCTGTTCCGGCGGGTACGGTGCCGATGATCTCATCCGTATAGGGGTAATGCACGTTCACCACATCGTCGGTGAACACCACCTCGCCGCCGATGCGCATGCCTTCGTGGCGGATCTCGATTTTCTTGTTCATTTTCGCTCCGTCCATATCAAAGGGCTGCCGCTGTGGTGGCGTAAAAGAAAGCGTCGAAATTGCGCAATTGCGGTTTTTCCGGCAGATCCAGCACGCGGTTCACGATAAAGGGCACTTCCTGTTCGGTCAGGCCACCGTGGCTGCGCAGCGGTTCGTTCAGCGCGGCCAGATCGTGGCGGTCTTCGGATGTGCCGATGGTCATGTTCTCACCCGATACCAGAACGATATCCCCGATCCGGTCGGCGGGCAGTTCGAATTCCTTCACCGCCTCGGCGCGGGTCAGCACATGGGTGATGCCCTTGGTTGCTTTCAGCTTGGCAATGATGTCTGCGTGGTCTGCCCCTTCGGGCAGATAGGCGGTTGCAAACGATCCCAGCGCGCCGTGATGTACGACATAGGGGTCGGTGATGGGCAGGATCAGGCGGGCGGCGGCCTTGCCCAGCCATTCGTCCAGCAAATCCTGCACATAGACCACCGCGGGCGATCCATCGGCCAGATGTTTGGGCTTCATGCCGTGATCGGCGGTGACAACAATGGCCGCGCCCATCGCGTCCAGTTCGGTCAGGTATTTATCGAACATCGCGTAGAACGATTTCGCCTCGGCGTCATCGGGGGCGTATTTGTGCTGCACGTAATCGGTGGTGGTCAGGTACATCACATCGGGCTTCCAGTCGCGCAGCAGCTTGACACCGGCGGCAAATACAAACTCCGACAGGTCGGCGGAATAGACTTCGGGCTGGGGCATGCCCAGCCATGCGCTGGCCTTGTCCTGTCCGTGTTCGGCGACGGTTGTGCTGTCGGATTTTTCGGCGGAAAAGCATTTGGCGCGATCTTCGTCAAATTTAAGCCCTGCGCCCAACAGTGCGCGCAATTTGTCCTTGGCGGTGACAATCGCCACACGTGCGCCTGCGTCATAAAAGGTTTTGAACACAGTGGGCGCGCGCAGGAACCGCACGTCGTTCATCATCACCTCTTCACCGGTTTCCGGTTCGTAAAGGTAGTTGCCGCAAATGCCGTGCACGGCAGGCGGGCGGCCTGTGGCGATGGACAGGTTATTGGGGTTGGTAAAGGACGGGATCACCGAATGGGCCAGACGGTCGGTGCCGGTTTCGCGCATGCGTTTCAGCGTGGGCATCAACCCGTCGGCAATGGCCTTGTCCAGATATTCCGGTTCGCACCCGTCCAGACAGATCGCGATGGCGGGTACTTTGGGCATCGGGTAAACGCGTTCGTTTGCCGTAATCGGTGTTTGCAGGGTCATCGGTATTCCTTTTTTCTTTTCAGGCAGCCAGTTTGGCGCGTTCTTTCAGCGCCGCAGGGGGCGGCGCGGCATGTGTGACACCCATCTTGTCCAGACAGGCCTTGGCGGCGTCCACGACCTGGCGCATGACGTGTTCGTCCATCTGCCCGATACAGCCGATGCGGAAACTGTCCACCGCCGTCAGCTTGCCCGGATAAATAATAAAGCCCTTGGCTTTCATCAGCTCATAGAAGGTGTCGAATTCGAATTTTTCGTCGGCAGGGCAGAAGAATGTAACAATGATAGGCGACAACCAGCGATTGGCCAGCAGGGTTTCAAACCCCAGATCGCGCATCCCCGCCACAACAACGTCGCGGTTGCGGGTGTAACGTGCCCCGCGCCCCGCCACACCGCCTTCTTCCTTGTGTGCGCGCAAGGCTTCCAGAAAGGCGGCGACCACATGGGTGGGCGGGGTAAAGCGCCACTGCCCCGTCTTGTTCAAGTGCGCCCATTGCGCATGCACATCAAGGCTGAGCGAGTGGCTGTTGCCCTTGGCCGCCTCAAGCTCGGACTTGCGGGCGATGATAAAGCCGAAACCGGGCACGCCTTCGATGCATTTATTGGCGGACGACACCAGTGCCTCGTAACGGATTTTGGATGGCTCCAGCGGGATCGCGCCAAAGGCCGACATGCTGTCAATCAGCAGCTTGCGCCCGGCAGCATAGGTGACTTCGGAAATTTCCTCGACCGGGTTCAGGATACCGGAACTGGTTTCGCAGTGGATCGCAACAACATGAGTGATCGCCGGATCATCGGCCAGAATTTGCGCCACCTCGTCCCCGCGCGGGGGCAGATAATCGCCCTTGTCCAGAACGATGTGATCACGCCCAAGATACTGCAGGGTTTGCGCGGTGCGCATGCCATAGGCACCGTTGGCCAGTACCAGCACCTTGCCGTCACGCGGAATGAACGAGCCTAACATCGCCTCGACAGAAAAACTGCCGCTGCCCTGCATCGGCACGCAATCGAATTCATCGCCGCCCTGCCCCAGCATTGCCAGCAACGCATCGCGCATGGATCGGGTCATGGCGCGAAAATCGCCATCCCAACTGCCCCAATCGCGCAGCATCGCCTCTTTCACCGCGTAGGATGTGGTCAGCGGGCCGGGCGTCAGCAGATAGGGCTCCCCCAGACGTGGCGCTTCAATTTTCGGGGCTGCATTGGTCATTGTCTCTCTCCGGACACACCGATGGAATACCCCATCATGTGGGGCAATCTTGTCCATATGTAAAATTGCTAATAGATATTGTTACATAAGCACAGCCTATAGAAACACTCACAGGGGCAAACCATGCGTCAAAGCCAGTTGAAAGCGTTCCATAATGTCGCACTGCACGGCGGATTTTCGCGCGCCGCCGAAGCGATGCACCTAAGCCAGCCCGCCGTATCAGAACAGGTGCGCAAACTGGAACAGGATTATGATGTTCTGTTGTTCCTGCGTGATCGCAAGCGCGTATCGCTAACCCGTGAAGGGCGCGCGCTGTTTGTACTGACCAAGCAATATTTCGATGTCGAACAGCAGATCGAAGAATATATGTCCGAAACCCGCACCGCGGTTGAGGGCACATTGCGCATCATCGCAGATTCCGCGCACCACATCACAGATATCCTAAGCCGCTTCCGCGCCCGCTATCCGCGCGTGTTTGTCAGTGTGCGCACCGGCAACACCGAAGAGGTGGTCGAGGCGCTACGATCCTACAACGCCGAAATTGGCGTGGTTGGCAGCCTGTCGCCCGGGACAGACCTGATGGTGCATGATCTGGGGGCCACCCCGATTGTGGCCTTTGCCGCCAAAGGGGCCGCACCCAAGGGGAAATCAAGCCTGAGCCTTGCGGAACTGGCGGCCCTGCCCCTGATTTTCCGCGAAGCCGGATCAAAGACCCGCCAGAAGATCGAGGCCGAGGCCGAAAGACAGGGCGTGCGCCTGACCCCCGCGATCGAGGCCGAAGGCCGCGAGGCGATGCGCGAGGTTGTCGCGTCGGGCGCGGGCATCGGTTTTGTATCCCTTGCCGAATTCGGCAATGATGATCGTCTGGTGCAGATCCCGATTAACGGGATCAATGTGACCATGACGGAATCGCTTGTTTACATGATGCAACGGCGCGAGGTGAAAGTGATCCGCGCCTTTATGGAGTTTGCAACCGCGCGTACCTGAATGTGCTTAACGCGCACGCCACGCCTGGGTGCGGCGCAATATACCCTTGGATGCGATCATGTGCAGAATGCGGGCGGCCGCATTGGTGTAAAAGATCATCATTCCCATCGCTGCCGCCGGTGCAATATCGCCCGCGTCATCCATGTTCAGCACCGCAATCGACGCCAGCGCTGTCTTGGGCGAATACAGAAACACCACGGCCGATACCGTCGTCATCGCATTCACGAACAGATAGATGGAAATATCCAGCACGGCAGGCATGCAAACCGGCACCGTCACCCGTGAAAACAGCTTGAGCGTCGGTTGTTTCAGCGAGGCGGACACAGATTCAAACTCACGATCCATCTGTTGCAGGGCCGTGACCGCCGTCAGGTGGGACACCGTATAAAAGTGGGTGATGGTACAGACGACCAGAATGGCCATCGTGCCGTAAATCGCATTCAGCGGATTGGCCGGATTGTTGAAGAAAAAGATATAGGCCAGCCCCAGCACCATACCCGGAATGGCCATCGGCAGCATCGCAAACATCTGGAATACCGCCCGACCGGTGCGAAAACCGTTGGATTTTTCCACCAGATAGGCGCCAAAGAAAATCACCGCAGTACCGATGATGGCTGTCAGCAGGCCCAACTTGATCGAATTGAAATAGGCCGCCCACCCGCCGCCATCCATGCGGTTGAACTGATAGTTGTTCAGGCTCAGGCTCAGGTCGTAGGGCCAGAATTTGATCAGGGCGGCGAACTGGCAAATCCCCAGCATCCCCAGAATGAACACGGCAATGGCGCAGGCATAGGCCAGAAACAGACGGTCCGCGCGGCGGTTCGGGCTGGGCTGATACGGCACGGAACGCGCCGACAACAGCGCCACCTGTTTGCTTTGCACCAGACGGTCGACGCTGAAGGCGACGATGGCGGGGATCACCAGAACCACAGACACCACTGCGCCCATTTCGAAATTCTGCTGCCCGATCACCTGTTTGTAGATATCCACGGCCAGCACGTTGAATTGCCCGCCGATCACTTTGGGCAGGCCGAAATCGGTAATCACAAGGTTGAACACCACGAACGCCGCCGACACCAGCCCATAGCGCGCACCGGGAATTGTGACGGTCCAGAACGTACGCCACGGGGTGGCGCGCAGCGACACGGCAGCCTCGTAAAGGCGCGCATCGGATATGGCGAGCGCGGTAGAAATGATCAGGAACGCGTGGGGAAAGGTGAAAAACACCGATCCGATCACAATGCCGATGGGGCCATAGATGCTGGCCCCGAACAACAACTCTTTTAACATGCCCTGATTGCCGAACAGATAGACCAGCGCAATGCCCGGCAACAGCGAGGGCACCAGAATAGGCGCCATCGCGACAAGGCGGAAAAACCCCTTGAACCGCATGCAAGTGCGGTTCAGCGCAAAGGCAAACCAGAACGCCAGCGTGACCGTGATGATCGTGCTGATCGTCGCGATCACAACCGAATTCTTGATCGAGTTTGACAGGCTGGGGGTGGAGAAATAATTGACAAAATTGCCCAGCCCCCGCGCCTGTGTCGGGCGCAATTGCACACGGCGGAAGGTGTTGCTGTCCAGTTCGACCCAGTCGGTGCTGTCCACCAGATCGGACCCGATCAGGAACCGCCCGTCTTCGGCAAGGTTGCGCACGCGGTATTTCACGGGGCTGCGAAAGCTGAAGTCGGGGAAAAACTGCGTAACCCCCAACCGGCTGTCTGATCCGGCGATCAGATCATCCGGTGTCAGCACGCCCAGTTGAGCGTTCAATTCCGCCGCCGTGGCAATTTCATCCGAAAATGTGCCGTCTTCGTCGCTGACCTGAAATTCGAACGTGGACAGATCAAACGTATAGGTCGACAGCGATTTCGACATCATCGCATAAAGCGGAAAGGCCAGCGTGACGATCAGATAGAGCGCAATCACGATCAGACCGCCGCGCATGATAATGTCGTCACGGCTCAGCTTGCCCTTGACGATGGGACCTGCGGGCAAGTGTTGTGTGGAAACGTTGCTCATCCGCTCAGACCTTGCCGCTGTCAAAGGCCATCAGGCGGCTTTTGGGCAATTCGATCATCATCCGCTTGCCGCTGGCCAGTTCCAGCCGTCGCACAGCGTTGATCGAAAAATCGGCGTAAACTTCGGCATGCGCAAATCGTTCATGTTCCAGATGGCAGCGCCAGAACGATCCCAGAAATTCCATATCCGCCACCAGCACTTCGAACGCGTTGTCCGGCGTTTCGATTACATCGTCCGACCCAAGCGCTTGGGCCTCTGAGCCGTGGGGAATAATATCTTCGGGGCGGATGGCGGCGATGATGTTCGCGCCCTTGGCAAATGCGTGCGGGCGGCATTTCATCTCGGCACCGCCAAAGGACACCGTGTCAGACGCGCCCGCCTTTGCTGCAATCTGGTTCATTTCACCAATAAATCCGGCCACGAACAGGGTGGCGGGATGGCGGTAAATCTCGGTCGGGGATCCGATTTGTTCGATCACCCCGTCTTTCATCACCACGATCCGGTCCGCCATCGAAAGCGCCTCTTCCTGATCGTGCGTTACCATCACGGTGGTTACACCAAGTTTGCGCTGCAAATCCTTGATTTCATGGCGCAAGTGCACCCGCACCTTGGCGTCCAGCGCCGACAGGGGTTCGTCCAGCAGCAACAGGCCGGGACTGGTGGCAATCGCGCGGGCCAGCGCAATACGCTGTTGTTGCCCGCCAGAAAGTTGCGCGGGGTATTTCTTGCGCTGTTCGGCCAGCCCCACCAGATCCAGCAATTCGGTGACACGGCTGGCAATCTCGGCCTTGTTTCGGCCGGTGTTTTCAAGGCCGAACGCAATGTTCTTTTCAATCGTCAGGTTCGGAAACAGGGCATAGGACTGGAACACAATGCCGAAATCACGTTCGGATGGCGGCAGGGTCGACACGTCCTTGCCGCCCTGCACCACCCGCCCTTTGGTTTGCAGATCAAGCCCGGCAATCGCGCGCAGCAACGTGGTTTTCCCGCAGCCCGATGGCCCAAGGAAACAGACAAATTCTCCATCTTCGATTTCGAGAGAGATATCCTTGAGCGCAAGAAAATCGCCAAAGGCTTTCCAAAGGTTTTCGATGTTCAGATAAGGGGTTCGGGCAGCGTTGGCCTGCGGCACGGGGCTTGTCCTTGTACTTGGGTGTCAGTCTGGTGGGCACATCATCTGTTGGATGCACAATGCTAGAACACGCAGGGGCAGACTGATCCGCCCCTGCGCCTCAAACCCCTAGTTCTTGGGATCAGATTTACCGTCATACCGCTTTTGCCACTCGGCCAGAATGGCGGCGCGGTTGTTGGCGGCGAATTCGAAATCATTGTCGATCATCGCATCCAGCAGACCTTCGGGGAAATGTTCAACCGGTTTGGCGATACCCGGATAGGCAACAACCGCGTAGCCGGTGTTGTACATTTCGTTGGCTTCTTTGGTCACCGAAAAATCAACGATGGCTTTTGCCGCGTCCAGATTTGCGGTGCCGGCCACGATGGCAGTGGCTTCCATATCCCAGCCGACGCCTTCGGAGGGCACGATAATGTCGATGGGTGCGCCGTCAGCCTTTGATTTGGCCCCACGGAACGCAAACGAAATGCCGATCGGAATTTCACCGGATGCGGCCAGCTTGCACGGCGCTGATCCCGAATGGGTGTAGCGCGCGATGTTCTCGTGCAGCGCGTCCATATAGGCCCAACCGCCCTCTTCGCCAAAGATTTGCAGCCAGCTTGAAACGTCAAGGAAACCGGTGCCGGACGAATTCGGGTTCGGCATGATGACGTGACCGGCATATTGCGGATCGGTCAGGTCTTGCCAGGATGTTGGCGGGGTCAACCCAAGCTTTTCACCCTCGACCGTGTTAAAGCAGACGGCCGCGACCCAGGCATCCATGCCGACCCAAGCCGGCGGATTGCCATCATCGACAAATTTCGGGTCAAGTTTTTCAACCCCGACTGGCGCGTAAGGTTCCAGCATGCCTTCGGATTTCAGCAGCAGCAGCGATGTGGCGGCCAGCCCCCAGATCACGTCGGCTTGCGGGTTGTCACGCTCGGCCAGCAGTTTGGCGGTGATGATGCCGGTGGAATCGCGCACCCAGTTGATTTTGATATCGGGGTGGGATTTGTTGAATGTTTCGGCGTACCGGGCCAGATCTTCGGCCTCGACAGCGGTATAAACGGTGACCTCGGTTTCGGCAGCCAGCGTTGTTGCGAACAACGCCCCTGCTGCAATCGAGGCTAAAAGCGTCTTGTGCAGTCTCATGATACTTCTCCTTGGTTGGTTGTTTTTTGCAGCTTTTTGGGACGCAGACAGCGCGTCCAGTATCGGTGCAGTGTTACACGTTCATGACACAAGAAAAATTGATTATTCTTACCACTTCATAAGCCGTTCCTATGACGTGATGCGGGGTGCACAGCCTGCTGTTTTCAGGGGGCGGTGAGTGATTCTTCCGCCCTACCCCGTGTCGTCGGAAAGGCCCCGCGTTGCGGCGGGGCCTTTCCGTCTCACATTGCCGCGTCAAACAGGGCGCGGGTATTCTCCTTGGTCATTTCAACCGGATTGCCACCGACACTGGGGTCCTGCAGTGCCATATCGGTCAACTCATCCAGATGCGACGCATCAACGCCCATGGCAGCCAAGCCTTTGGGGATGCTGAACATTTCGTTCAGTTCGACAACACGCGCGGCAAACCCGTCAAACCCGCCCGCGATGCCCAGATAGGCCGAGGCCTGCGCAATCCGGTCTTCGATCGCGGGGCGGTTGAACGCCAGACAAGCCGACATGACGGCGGCGTTTGTGGTGCCGTGATGGGTATTGAACACCGCGCCCACGGGGTGCGACAGCGCATGGATCGCGCCCAGCCCCTTTTGAAAGGCCACCGCCCCCATCATCGCCGCTGACATCATATGTGCGCGCGCCTCAAGATCGGTGCCGTCTTTATAGGCGCGCGGCAGGTACGTGTTGACCAGTCGCAACCCTTCCAGCGCAATGCCCTGCGACATCGGGTGATAATGGGGCGACGAATATGCCTCGAGACAATGGGCAAAGGCATCCATGCCGGTGCCTGCGGTGATCATTTTCGGCATTCCGACTGTCAGTTCGGGATCGCAGATCACAACGGCGGGCAACACTTTGGGGTGAAAGATGATTTTCTTCACATGGGTCTGCGAATTGGTGATGACCGATGCGCGCCCGACTTCCGATCCGGTGCCGGCTGTGGTGGGCACGGCGACAATGGGCGCGATGCCCGCGGGGTCGGCCCGCGTCCACCAATCGCCGATATCCTCGTAATCCCACAGGGGACGTGTCTGGCCCGACATGAAGGCCACCATCTTGCCCAGATCAAGACCCGATCCGCCGCCAAAAGCGATCACGCCGTCATGGTTGCCGGATTTGTAGACCTCAAGCCCGGCGGCAAGGTTCACCTCGGTCGGGTTGGCATCGACATCTGCAAACATCGCACGGCCCAGCCCCGCCTGTTCCATCAGGTCCAGCGCGTTTTGCGTGATGGCCATGGACGCCAGCCCGCGATCAGTCACCAGAAGCGGGCGTTTCATACCGGCGGCAGCGCAGGCATCGCCCAGTTCACTGATACGGCCCGCGCCGAATTTGATAGCGGTCGGATAGGACCAGTTGCCAGTCAGGTTCATGTTTTGACCTTTCGCAGATGATAGGATTTGGGGCGCGTGACCGCGTGATAGCCCAGAACAGACAACGCACCGCCACGGCCCGTGTCCTTGCAACCGGTCCAGCAGATCGCCGGATCAAGGTAATCGGCACGGTTCAGGAACACGGTGCCGGTTTCGATCTGCCGCCCGATTTCAAAGGCGCGATCCACATCGCCCGTCCACAGGGAGGCCGTCAGGCCGTAGGGTAAATCATTCATCAATTCAAGCGCTTGCGCGTCGTTCTTGACCGGCATGATACCAACGACAGGGCCAAAAGATTCCTCCATCATCACCCGCATCGAATGATCCACATTGGTCAGGATTTGCGGCGCAAGGTATGCGCCGCCATCATCTGCCGGAAACAGTGCCGGATCAATCATCGCCTTGGCCCCTGCGGCCACCGCTTCGGCGGTTTGTTCGCGCACGGTGGCGGCAAAGCGGGCATTGGCCATCGGCCCCAGCGTGGTTTCAGGTTCAAACGGATTGCCCAGTTTCAGGGCGCTTCACCCAGGCCACGGCCTTTTCCACAAAGGCGTCATACAGGCTTTCGTGGACATAAATCCTTTCAATGCCACAGCAACACTGGCCTGCATTGAACATCGCGCCATCCATCAGCACATCAACCGCCCAGTCCAGATCAGCGTCTTCCATGACATAGGCGGGGTCTTTGCCACCCAGTTCAAGGCCAAGGGACGTGAACGTCCCTGCCGCCGCCTTTTCTATCGCACGCCCGCCGCCGACCGATCCGGTAAAGTTCACAAAGCCGAAACAGCGCGCCGCAATCAGGGATTCGGTGCCCGCGTGATCCAGAACGACATTCTGGAACACATCGGCCGGAATGCCGCCCGCGTGCATTGCTTCGGCAATCATTTCACCCACCAGCAGCGTCTGGCTGGCATGTTTCAGCATCACGGCATTGCCCGCGATCAGCGCCGGCACAATGGTGTTCATCGCCGTCATGTAAGGGTAATTCCACGGCGCGATCACCAGAATAACGCCGTGTGGGTCGCGCTCGATCCGCCGGTCCATGGTGTCGCTGTCTTCCACGATCATCGGGGCCAGCGCGTCCTGCGCGATCGACAGCATGTATTCGCTGCGTTCGTTCATACCGCCAAATTCGCCGCCATAGCGCGTCGGGCGGCCCATCTGCCACGCGATTTCCTGCACCATGCGGTCGGACATCTTGTTCAGTTCGGCCACGCCGGCCTGCACCAGCGCCATGCGGTCAGCCAACGGGCGCGCGGCCCAGTCTTTTTGTGCCGCTTTCGCGCGTGCGGCGGCGGCGTGGGCCTGATCCACGCTCAGCGCCTCGCGCTCGGCATAGATGCTCCCGTCTACGGGCGATGTCAGTTTGATTGTTGTCATGTTCGTCCTCCGGCGGTTTACGCCCGTTCAAATCCGCGTTTGATGTCCCAATCGGTGACGGTGCGGTTGTGTACTTCGATTTCCCAAAGGGCAGCGCGGTTGTAGTGATCGATCACATCATCCCCCAACGCGGCCCGCAGCATTTTTGATCCGTGCATGGCCGCCGCCGCCGCCCCCAGTGTTTTGGGAATGTCGCGCGCCTGTCCGGCGCGGTAAACATCGCCCGATATTTCCGGTTCCAGTTCCATCTTCTGTTCGATGCCGTTCAGACCGGCGGCCAACTGCGCGGCCAAGGCCAGATAGGGGTTCAGATCGGCGCCACCGACACGGCATTCGATGCGGATGCCCTTGGTGCCATCGCCGCAGACACGGTAGCCCGCGGTGCGGTTGTCGAGTGACCAAACCGCCTTGGTTGGCGCAAACATCCCTTCGGTAAAACGTTTGTAGCTGTTGATGTAAGGCGCAAGGAAATAGGTGGTTTCTTCGGCATGGGCCAGCAGACCGGCCACATAGTGGCGCATGGTGGCCGACATGCCGTGCTCTGCCTTTTTATCCAGAAAGGCGGGTTTGCCATCGGCCCACAGGGACTGGTGGATGTGGCTGGATGATCCGGCGCGGTCGGTGGCGTATTTCGCCATGAATGTCAGCGCATGACCGTGCTGAAAGGCGATTTCCTTGCAGCCGTTTTTGGTGATCGTGTGCATATCGGCCGTGTCCAGCGCGTCCGAATACTTGATATTCACCTCTTCCTGTCCGGCTTCGGCCTCGCCCTTGGAATTTTCCACGGGGATACCGGCCCCGAAAAGACCATTGCGGATGTCGCGCATGATCCCTTCTTCCTTGGTGGTGCCGAAAATCGCGTAATCGGTGTTGTAGCGGCCCAGCGTTTGCAGGCCCTGATAGTTGCCGTCATTCAACGCGTCATAGCTTTGTTCGAACAGGAAAAATTCCAGTTCGGTCGCCATCATCGGTTCGAACCCCATGGCGCGGGCACGCGCAATCTGGCGTTTCAGAACAGACCGCGGCGCATGGGGGACTTCCTCGTGCGTGTGGTGATCCAGCAAATCGCACATCACCATCGCTGTACCGGGCAACCATGGCACCATGCGCAAGGTGCTCAGGTCGGGTTTGTGGACGTAATCGCCATACCCTGCTTCCCAGCTTGTGGCTTTGTAGCCTTGCACCGTTTCCATTTCCAGATCGGTGGCCAGCAGGTAATTACAGCCGTGGGTTTCGGTGTGGCCGCCATTGATAAAATGCGCGGCGTGGAACCGTTTGCCCATCAGGCGGCCCTGCATATCGACAATGCAGGTCAGAACGGTATCAATCTCGCCCGCTTCAAAGGCGATTTTCAATTCATCAAAGGTCAGGTTGGCAGGCATGTTTCACGTCTTTCGCTGGCCCGCAAACGGGGCCTTTGTGGTGATCGGGGCCGTGCCATGCACCGCCCCGATCGGGAAGTTTTGTTAACGGTACGGATAACCGGCTTTGGTCATCGTTGCGGCATAATCCTTGAACGCCTGTACCACCTTGGCAGAACGCGGGCTAGAGGCTGCGATCTCGTCCCAGAAACCTTCGGAATCGGCGACAACCTGCGCCCATTCATCGGCTGGAATGGAGGTCAGTTCCATCTTTTCGCCTTCGACGCGCAACTTGGCCTCGCCGCCCCAGTACCAGACGTCACGATAGTAATGCGACTGGTCGATGGTCGACCGGTAAAGCTGTTGCAGATGCGGCGGCACCTTGTTCCAGCTTTCGGTGTTGGCGAAATAGCTGCCGAACCACGCACCGGTGACCGAGTTGGTCAGCGCATAGTTGCAGATATCGGCCCAGCCGACCTCGTAGGCTTCGGTAAAGCCGCACCATGCGACCCCGTCCAGTTCGCCGGTTTGCAATGCCACCTCGACATCGTCCCATGGCACGGTCACCGGGATCAGGCCATAACGCGACAGGAATTTACCCGCTGTCGGCACACCGAACACGCGCTTGCCGCTCATGTCGGCCAGCGAATTGATCGGTTCCTTGGTAAAGATGTGCAGCGGATCCCACGCGCCCGAGGACAGCCATGTGACGTTTTCAACTTCGCCATAGGCTTCGGCCCAGATTTCATTCAGGCCATAGTAGTTAAACAGCGCCGGCACATCGAGGCTGTAGCGGGTGGCAAACGGGAAATAGCCGCCAAAGACGGAAATATCGACCGGCGAGGCCATTGTCGCGTCATCCGACTGCACCGCATCGATTGTGCCGTTCTGCATGGCGCGGAACAGATCGGATGTCGGCACCAGCTGGTCGGCGTAGTACAGTTCGATTTCCATTTCGCCATTGGCGGCGGCGTTAAAGGCATCGATCTGCGGTTTGATCACATGCGCGCCCAGCGGTGCGCCCGAATAGGTTTGCAGGCGCCATTTGATCGGCGCGGTCTGCGCGATGGCGGCAGGGGCGGCCAGCGTTGTTGCGGCCGCAGCACCGCCAAGGCCCACATTCTTCATAAAATTGCGTCGGCTTTCGAGTATCTTTTCAGAGGGCGATTGCGTTTTGGTTTTGTCAGTCATTGTCGTAACACTCCTATGTTGAAAAAAGATCGGCCTCTTGGCGGGCCTGTGGAATTGGGTTGCTCTAGTAACCTCGGAACGTCTGTGGCAGCCAAAGCGCCAGTTGCGGAAAGATCATCACCAGCGCGATGGTGGTGGCCATCATCAGAACAAACGGCCAGATCGACCGGTAGATATCGATCAGCCCGATTTCCTTGGGCGCCATCGCGCGCATCAGAAACAGGTTATACCCGAAGGGCGGCGTGATATAGGCGATCTGACAGGTCATGGTGTAAAGCACCCCAAACCAGATAAGCGCACCATCAATCCCCAGATCAAGCGTTTTCACCAGCGGGATGTAAAGTGGTGCGACAATCACCAGCATCGCGGTATCATCCAGAAACATGCCCATGATGATAAAGCTGATCTGCATCATGATGATCACCTGCCACGGGGTCAGTTCCCAGCGGGTGATAAACAGCGATTCCACCGCGCGCACCGCGCCGATGCCGTCGAACACCGCACCAAAAGCCAGCGCGGCCAGAATAAGCCACAGGAACATGCAGGAAATGGCCAGCGTCTTGCGGGCGGTTTCGTGGATCATGGTCCAGGACAGGCGGCGTTTCCATGCAGCAGCGAGCGTCGCCGACGTGGCCCCGACCGCCGAACTTTCGACAAGGCTGGTCACGCCCATGACAAACAGACCCGTCATGCAGAAAAAGATCAGGAACGGAATGATTCCGGCGCGCAGCAACGCCAGCTTTTCGCGGCGCGGCATGTTCAGTTCTTCATCCGAAACGATGGGCGCAAGGGCCGGATTGATGCGGCAGCGCACGATCACATAGATCACGAACATCGCCGCCATCATCAGCCCCGGAATGATCCCTGCCAGCCACAACTGGCTAACGGGCTGGCGCGCGATCATACCGTATAGCACCATCACCACAGAGGGCGGCACCAGAATACCGAGCGACGATCCCCCCTGCACCACACCGGAAATCAGCACCTTGTCATAGCCGCGCCGCAACATTTCCGGCAGCGCGATGGTGGCCCCGATGGCCATGCCTGCAACCGAAAGGCCGTTCATCGCGGATATGATCACCATCAGGAAAATCGTACCGATCGCCAGACCGCCGCGCACCCGGCCAAACCAGACGTGCAACATTTTATAAAGATCTTCGGCAATACCGGATTCCGACAGCACATAGCCCATGTAGATAAACAGCGGCAGCGTCAGCATCGGGAACCAGTTGAACAGCTTGAAGGCCTGACTGAACGGCATTTCCACCCCGCCCTGCCCGTAAAGCAACAGCGCCGCGCCCGCAGCGACAAACCCGATGGCGGCAAACACCCGCTGCCCCGTCATCAGCAACACCATCATAGACGCAAACATCAGCGTCGCGATCATTTCATAACTCATGAAGGATCACCTTGGGGCGCTGTGCGGGCTGCGGCCATGTATTTGAAAAACAGCGATATGGTCTGCAGGATCATCAACACGATACAGGCGACCATCAACGCCTTGATCGGAATGACAGACGGGTTCCACATCGAAAACCGCCGCTCGCCCGTATCAATGGCGTATTGCAGGCTGCTGATCGACCCGATCAGCATCACCACCAGATAGAACAGCAGGCAAGAGATGGTGATGGCATCCAGCCGCGCCTTACCGCGATCCGACAGGTTGTCATAAAACAGATCCATGCGCACATGGCTGTTGTCTTTCAGGGTCTTTGCCCCGCCCATGAAGTAATAGGCCGCCAACGTGAACTGGGCCAGTTCGACCGGCCAGTGCAGCGGGATCTGGATAACATTGCGGGTGATCGCGTCCAGCAACAGGATGCCGATCATCGCAAAAATCAGGTACATCGCAACATAGCCGACATAGTCGGACAGGCGATCCACAACGGTGACATAGGACTTGATTGCATTTCTCATTCTGTCGGGATTCTCCACCTCGAACCGGCCTTATTGCAGCACACATTGGGCGGCATCCAGCGCCGACACAACCGCCTGATCGGGCACCTGATCACAGACAAACACATCAACCTCGTCAAGTCGACAGATTTGGAACGCCGCCCGCAAGCCCAGTTTTGATGCATGCGCCAGCACAACCGTCTGGTGCGCATGGGCGATCATCGCGCGCGCCACCTGTGCCTCGTCAAAATCGGAATCCATTGCGCCGACATCGACATCAAAGGCGGCCACCGTCAGAATCGCACGATCCGCGCGAAAGCGGCCAATCTGTTCGATCACCATCGGCCCTGCGGTTTCCGCATTGTCGCCGGAAAACATTCCACCCAGCAGGTACACGGTGCTGGTGGCATTCTGCGCGATCACCTGCGCCACGCGCACCGAATTGGTGATCACCGTCAGCCCGTTGATCTTGGCCAGATCCTCGGCGCAGATCAGGGTGGTCGATCCGGTATCGATAAAAATCGTTTCCCCCGGTTTGATCAGCGCTGCCAGTTTGCCCGCGATCGCCATTTTCGCGCCTGCATCTTCTGCCATCCGCTCGTCAAAGCTGCCTTCGGCATGCAGGCGCAATGGTTTTGCCCCGCCGTGGATTTTTTGCAGCGCGCCGGTTTCTGCCAGCTTGCCCAGATCACGGCGAATGGTTTCCAGCGATACGGAAAATGCCTGCGCCAATGCCTCGACAGTGATCTGCCCGGTGCGCCCGACCATTTCGGCAATTTCCGTGCGGCGTTGTTTTGGCGTCATAGCGCCCGTCCCCCAAAGTTCTGGTGCCAACTCTAGCGGGCAGGTATATGACTGTGTCAACTGTATTTGCGCATTTTCTTGATCATTCGGTCACGATTTATGCAAATAATTGACTGAACGGTCATCGCGTGACATAGAATTCGGGCAGAACCGCGCACGCCTTTGGGCGCAAATGGAATCCGTCCATGTCCGATACCGTCCCCGCCCCTGACCTGTGCCACGATGCGATCATTATTGGTGGCGGCGTGATCGGATGCGCCATCGCGCGCCGCCTGACACTGGAAGGCTGGCATGTGGTCTTGCTGGAAAAAGCCGCCGATATTCTGGATGGCGCTTCCAAGGCCAACAGCGCCATTTTACACACCGGATTTGACGCCCCGACCGGATCGCTGGAACAGAAATGCGTGGCCGACGGGTACGCCGAGTATATCGACATCCACAAGCGGCTGAACCTGCCGCTTGACCGCGCGGGCGCCCTGGTGATTGCGTGGAACGACGCGGAAGAGGCCGCGTTGCCCGCACTGATGGATCAGGCAAGCGCCAACGGAGTGTCAGACATCGAACCGCTGAATGCGGCGCAAACCCGCGATCTGGAACCGGAACTGGGCCGCGGTGTCAGGGCCAGCTTTCGCGTCCCGCGCGAATATCTGGTTGATCCGTGGTCCGCGCCTTATGCCTATCTGATGCAGGCGGTGGTGAACGGCGCGCATGTGGTGCGCGGATGCGCCGTGACCGGTGGCACATATGACGTCGATCACTGGCAACTGGACACCACGCGCGGGGCGGTGCGGGGCCGCGTGGTGATCAACGCCGCCGGTCTATACGGCGACCGCGTGGATACGATGCTGATCGGGCAAAGCGGTTTCACGATCCACCCGCGCAAGGGGCAGTTTGTGGTGTTCGACAAACCCGCCGCCGCACTGACGCGCCACATCCTGCTGCCGGTGCCCAACAAAGTGACGAAAGGCATTGTGGTCTGCCGCACGATCTGGGGCAATCTGCTGGTCGGGCCCACCGCCGAAGAACAGGACGACCGCGACACCGCAACACTGGACCCCGCCACGCTGAACACCCTGCGCCAGCGCGGGGCCGAGATTTTGCCCGCACTTGCGGGACATGAGGTGACAGCGCTGTATGCCGGATTGCGCCCCGCGAGCGAATTCAAGGATTACCAGATCAGCGCCCATTCGGATCGGGCCTATATCAGCGTCGGGGGTATCCGTTCCACCGGGCTAAGCTCGGCGCTGGGGACGGCGCGCTATGTGCACGGGCTTTGCGCCAAGCTGATTGAACGCACACCCCTGCCCGCGCCCCGCTGGCCGCAGGTGCCCAATCTGGCCGAAGCTGGCGCGCGCGATTGGCAATGCGCGGGCAATGGCGGCATCGTCTGCCATTGCGAACAGGTGACGCGGCGCGACATTGAAACCGCGCTGTCCGGCCCGCTCCCCGCCGCCAGCCTTGCCGGGCTGAAACGGCGCACCCGTGTGACTATGGGGCGGTGTCAGGGCAATTACTGTGTTGCGCCACTGGCCGACATCACGCGCGACCGGCTGGACCAACCGATTTCCGGTGACACAGATGGCTGAGACGTTGCGCGACGCCGTTGTGATCGTGGGTGGTGGCCCGTCCGGTCTGGCCGCCGCCACGGCCTTGCGTCGACTAGGCGTGCCCCGCGTGATCGTGCTGGAGCGCGAACCAATGGCGGGCGGCATTCCGCGCCATTGCGGGCATTATCCGTTCGGGCTGCGTGAATTCAAACGACTGATGAAAGGCCCCGATTATGCCCGCCATCTGGTGCGCACCGCGCAAGAGGCCGGCGTTGAAATCCGCACGCAGGTGACGGTGACAGGCCTTGCATCCGGCCCTACCGTTTCGGTCACAGGCCCGTCGGGGCTCGATGTGCTGACCCCGCGACGGGTGCTGCTGGCCACCGGTGCGCGCGAAACATCGCGGGCCGCGCGCCTGCTGGGGGGCACCAAACCCGGCGGGGTGATCACCACCGGCACGCTGCAAAGCATGGTCTATCTGCATGGCCAGCGCCCGTTTCTGCGCCCTGTCATTCTGGGCACTGAACTGGTGTCATTTTCCACGATCATGACGTGCCGCCATCTGGGCATCCACCCCGTCGCGATGATCGAACCGGGTGCGCGCACCACCGCCCGATGGCCCACTGTGCTGTTCCCGAAACTGACGGGCGTTCCGCTGATGCTGAACACGCAAATCACCGCGATCAACGGGCGCGACCGCGTCACATCCGTGTCCGTGCGCGATGCCCAAGGCGTGCGCGACATTGCCTGTGACGGGGTGATTGTCAGCGGCGCGTTCCGCCCTGACGCCGCCGTGTTACAGCACAGCCATCTGCGCATTGACCCTGACAGCGGCGGCCCCGAGATTGACCAGTACGGGCGGTGCAGTGATCCGGATTATTTCGCCGCCGGAAACCTGCTGCGCGCGGTCGAAACCGCAGGCTGGAGTTGGCGCGAGGGCGCGTGCATGGCGCACATCATGGCCCATGACCTGCGTCAGCCCCTGCCTGATCCGGCAGCACACAACATTACGCTTAAAGGGGACGCGCTGGCCTATTGCGTGCCGCACCGGTTCGCCGGTTCCGGCGGCCCCGCCCCGTTGCCGGGGTTTCAGTTGCGGGTCAACCGCCCGGTCAAAGGAAAGCTGGTGATGCGTGTTGACGGGCAGATCACAACGCAGAAACCGATTGAGACATTGCCAGAGCGGCGTATCCTGTTGCCCTATCCGGACACGCCGAACGCCGCCAAGATCGAAATCACATTGGATGAAACACCATGACCACACTCGCCATTGATCAGGGCACCACCAGCACACGCGCGGTGCTGGTATCCGAGGACGGATCGGCGCGGCTGTTACATTCCGTACAACACCGCCAGATTTACCCCGCCCCCGGCCATGTGGAACATGATGCGGGTGAATTGCTGGACAACCTGCGCGCCTGTCTTGCGGCGGCGCAGGATGTGGACGGAATTACCGCAGTGGGGCTGGCCAATCAGGGCGAAAGCTGTCTGGCGTGGGATGCTGAAACGGGCGATGCGATTTGCCCCGTCATCGTCTGGCAGGATGACCGCACTGCGCCCGAACTGGTTGCGTTGGCGGATCAGGCCGATCTGGTCATGCAGCGCGCGGGGTTGCCGATTGATGCGTATTTTTCCGCGTCCAAACTGGGCTGGATCATGCGCAACGTGCCTGCCGCACAGGCGCTTGCCGCCAAAGGCACATTACGGCTGGGCACGACGGATGCCTATTTCCGCGACCGGTTGTGCGGCCGGTTCGAAACCGATCCCACCACCGCATCGCGCACATCGCTGATGGCGCTGGACACCTGCACATGGGATCCGGACCTGTGCGATCTGTTTGGCGTACCGATCAGCGCCCTGCCCGCGATTGTGCCCACAAACGGCGATCTGGGTCGCCTGACCGGCACAGACCTGACGCTAACCGCCAGTATCGTCGATCAACAGGCGGCGCTATACGGGCATCGCTGCCGCGCGGCGGGCGATACCAAGATCACGTTCGGCACCGGTGCGTTTGCCCTTAGCGTGACGGGACCGGACCTGATCCGCGCGGCGGGTGGGCCATTGCCCACCGTGGCATGGCAAAAGGCAGGTGAACCGCCGACCTATGCGCTGGACGGCGGGGTTTATGCCGCATCGTCCGCGATCAACTGGGCGCAGGGGCTTGGCCTGTTTGACGGGTTTGACGCCATCAACAGTTTTGCCGCCGATCCCGCAATCGGGCGCGGGCTGGCCTTTGTGCCCGCCTTGTCTGGCCTTGCCTGCCCCCATTGGGACCGGCATGCGCGCGGGGCGTGGATGGGGCTGGCGCTGGACACCAGCAAGGGCGACATGATGCAGGCCGTGCTGGAAGGTGTGGCCTTTCGCATGTCCGAGGTTTTGCAGGTGATGGACGCGCTGCAACCGCTGGCGCGCACCGTGTCGATTGACGGCGGATTGTCGGCCAACCCCTATTTCTGCGCGTTTCTGGCCGATGCGCTGGACCGCGATGTGATCGTTTCGGACGAACCGGAACTGACCGCAATAGGCACCGCCATGCTGGCGGCCGAGGCCGTTGGTGGCGGGATCGACACCCCGTTGCAGGGCCAGACGATCAAAACGCGGGGGCTGCCCCCCGCGTTCCAGAACCGGTTTCGCGCCGCGCGCGATGCCGTGCAGGCGTTTGGCGCGACGCCCCGTCAGTGATCGCTCATTGATCCCTTGGCGTGGCCTGCCAACCCGCCTGAAACTTCTTCGGTTGATTTACCGCTGAGTTCTTCGGGCAATATCAGGTTCAGCACGATGGCGATCAGCGCGGCAGGCAACAGGCCCGATGTCATCAGGATGCGCACCGCATCGGGCAGGTATTGCACCGCCTTGGGGTCCAGTTGCAGGCCCAGACCGACGGACAGGGAAATCGCGAAAATCACCATGTTGCGCCGGTTCCAGTTCACATCCGACAGCATCGAGATACCCGCCGCCACGACCATGCCGAACATCACGATCACACCGCCGCCCAGCACCTCGATCGGGATGGTGCGGATCACCGCGCCGACCTTGGGCACCAAACCACACAGGATCAGGAATATCGCGCCGATGGTCACGACATGGCGGCTCATCACGCCGGTCATCGCGATCAGGCCCACATTCTGGCTGAACGAGGTGTTGGGAAAGCCGCCAAAGATGCCAGCCACCGCACTGCCCAGACCGTCGGCATAGGTCGCGCCCTGAATTTCGCGATCCGTCGCTTCGCGCCCTGCCCCGCCTTTGGTAATGCCCGATACATCGCCCACGGTTTCCACCGCCGACACGAACGCCATCAGGCAGAACCCGACAATGGCGGCAAAGCTGAATTCGAACCCGTATTTGAACGGCACGGGGAATTGCAGTGCGGCGGCGCGGCCCCAACTGGTTGCGATCCCGTCGAATGTGACCATGCCCATGAACAGCGCATAGACATAGCCGACGATGATCCCGATCACGACAGCCGATACCGCCATCATCCCACGGGCATAGAATTTCAGCCCGAGCGTCACAAAGATCACCACCAGCGCGGCAGACCAGTTAAGCAGGCTGCCATATTCGGGTTTGTCAATCGCGGGCACCCCGCCGGCGGCATACTGGATGCCGACCTTGACCAGTGCCAGACCGATCATCGTGACCACAAGGCCGGTGACAAGCGGCGGCAGGGCAAAGCGGATTTTGCCGATCACCGTGCCCAACAGCGCGTGGAACAGCCCGCCGATCAGCACGCCGCCGAACAGGGCGGGCAAGGCCTCGACCCCCTTGCCGGCGACCAGCGGCACCATGATGGGGATAAACGCGAAACTTGTGCCCTGCACGATGGGCAGGCGCGCGCCCACCGGCCCCATGCCGATGGTCTGGAACAGCGTTGCGATACCGGCAAACAGCATCGACATCTGAATTAGATAGGTCATGTCGGGAAAGCCCTGCGCCCCCGCATCCGATCCGAACCCGAACCCCGCCGCGCCCGCGATGATGATTGCCGGTGTCACGTTGGACACAAACATGGCCAGCACATGCTGGATGCCCAGCGGAATGGCCTTGTGCAAGGCAGGGGTATAGTTCGGATCGCGCAACTGTTCCGGCGTGCCGATGGATGTATCTGTCATGTGGTATGTCCCTGTTGGTTTCTGTCCGGCCTTTTTGGCCGCACTTGTTTTTAGTCAACGGTGTACGGTGTATCGAACCAGTGTTCCTGCAGGTTGTCGCCGGTGCCGATCCGGTCGATCACGGCAAAGATGCCATTGCCCGCAAGGGGCGTCAGCACCCCGTGCCATGTGTTGCGGTGCAGGTTGATGCCCTGCCCTGCTGCGGTGCGAAAGGCCAGTGGTGTGCCCGGTCTGCCATCCTGATCGGGTGCGACGATCACCAGAAACGGATCGGCCCCCAACGGAATAAACGCCTGACTGCCGTCGGGATGGCGTTCGACCATGTCCAAAATGTAAGGCAGCGCACGCGTTTCAGCGCGAAACATGCTGATGCCGGCGCGTCCATTTCCAAAATCAAGTGTCGCGCGGTCGTGATAGCGCCCGCACAGGCCCTGATTGATCATCTTGTCCGGTTCCCCCGCACAGTCCAGCACATCGCCAAAGGGCGCAAAGCGTTCGGCGGTCAACGGCTGGATTCGAATGGATGTGGTCATTCCGGTCTGGCCTTGTGGTTGGGATGCGTGGTTTGGATGCAGGCATTCACCCTAGCATATTTCAAAACAATCCGAATTTTTATCAAAAAAAACGCGAAACACTGTAATTCAATCGCGGCTTTGCCTTTTGGCGTCCGGATTGGCACAGTGGCGGCACCACATCGAAAGGGCGGGCCATGGCCGGATATCTGACAACCCACGTTCTGGACACCGCGCGCGGATGCCCGGCCGAGGGCATGACCATCGAACTTTACCGGATCGACGAAGATCGCGCGACGCATCTGCGCACCTTGCGCACCAATGCCGACGGGCGGACAGACGGCCCGATCCTGCCCGAGGCCGAATTTTCAACCGGCACCTATGAATTGCGGTTCTATGCGGGCAGTTATCTGGACGAAACCGGAACGCTCGCCCGAAGACCCGCGTTTTCTGGATGTGATCCCGCTGCGCTTTGGGATGTCGCAGGCTTCCCATTACCATGTGCCGCTGTTGCTGTCGCCGTTCGGCTATTCCACCTATCGCGGCAGCTGAAACAGCGCCTCAGATGCGCGCACGGCGGCGCGCACGCGATCCGTCATATACTCCATGAACAGGCGGGTTTTGGGGTCTTGGTGGCGGCGGTGTGTATAAAGGCACGCCATCTGGATCGGCACGGGTGGCGTGTCTGTGGCCACCGGCACCAGACGCCCGGCTTTCAGGTGTTCCGCCACTTCGAACACCGGCTTCATGGCGATGCCCTGCCCGGCCAACGCCCAATCTGTCAGCACATCCCCATCATCGGATTCCAGCCGCCCGCTGACCGCGAATTTGCGCGGTCCGTCCTTGGTGATCAGCCGCCACTGGAATTCGGTGGCACCGGGAAAACGCAGGTTCAGACAGTCGTGTTTGCCTTCGACCAGCGCGCTGCCGTTCGCCGGATTGCCGCGCCGCGCGATGTAGTCAGGCGCGGCACACAGCACGCGCTGGCAATCGGCAATGGCGCGGATGCGCAGATTGCTGTCTTCGGGCTGGCCCAGAAAAAACGCCACGTCCAACCCTTCTGCGGTGATATCCACCTTGCGATCGGTCAGGCGCAAGCGCACATCAACCATGGGATATTCGCTTGTGAATTCAGGGACATGCGGCGCAATCAACCGCCGCCCGACGCCCAGTGGCGCGGCCACATGCAACAATCCCTTGGGATTATCCGTCATATCCATCACCAGCGCCTCTGCGGTTTCCACCGCCTCCAGTACGGCGCAGGCCCCGCCATAAAACGCCTGCCCTTGCGCGGTCGGGGTCAGGCTGCGGGTGGTGCGCTGGAACAGGCGCACGCTCAGGTGTTCTTCCAACTGGGAAATACGCGAGGACGTGACCGCGGGCGAAATGCGCAGATCGCGCCCCGCCGCAGACATGCTGCCCAGTTCATAGACGCGCACAAAGGTGCGGATGTTATCAAGATAGGACATTGTTCGTTTATTTTTGATACAGCTTGGTAATATATGGGAATACAGAATAAACGCGCGTCTGGCTAGGGTGTGCCGGACCAAAGCGGAGGGCAAGGCATGTACGATCTGGCAATTATATGGGACTGGCTGGCCTTTGCTGTGCGTTGGCTGCATGTGATCACCGCCATCGCATGGATCGGATCGTCGTTCTACTTTGTGGCGCTTGATCTGGGCCTGCGAAAAACGCCGCATTTGCCCAAAGGGGCACATGGCGAGGAATGGCAGGTGCACGGGGGCGGATTTTACCACATCCAGAAATATCTGGTGGCCCCCGAACAGATGCCCGACCACCTGATCTGGTTCAAATGGGAAAGCTATGCGACGTGGCTCTCGGGGGCTGCCCTGTTGATGATCGTCTATTGGGTTGGCGCGGAACTGTACCTGATTGATGCCAACAAGGTTGATCTGGCGATTTGGCAGGCGGTTCTGATTTCGGCCGCGTCGCTGACGATTGGCTGGATCGTTTACGATTACCTGTGCAAATCCGGCCTTGGTGAACGCCCGACGGTTCTGATGCTGTTGTTGTTCGTGCTGCTGGTGATCATGTCATGGGGGTATAACCAGATTTTCACAGGGCGCGCCGCGCTGCTGCATCTGGGGGCTTTACCGCCACGATCATGACGGCCAATGTGTTTTTGATCATCATGCCGAACCAGCGCATCGTGGTCGCCGACCTCAAGGCGGGGCGCACACCGGACCCGAAATACGGCAAGATCGCAAAACTGCGATCGACCCATAACAATTACCTGACGCTGCCGGTGATCTTTCTGATGCTGTCCAACCACTATCCGCTGGCCTTCGGGACCGAATACAACTGGCTGATCGCCAGCATCATCTTTCTGACCGGCGTCACCATCCGGCATTATTTCAACACCATGCATGCCACGGGCAAAGGCCCGCACTGGACATGGGCGGTGACGGTGCTGCTGTTCATCCTGATCGCGTGGCTGTCCACCATTCCGGGCCATGACAGCTATGAAGAGGCCGAGGCACGCACGCTGACGCCGTATGAAGCAGCGGTTTGCCAATGCCGCAGGGTTTGAAGACGCGCAGGACATCGTGCTGGGGCGCTGTTCCATGTGCCACGCGCGCGAACCGGTGTGGGAAGGCATGCACTGGGCGCCCAAGGGCGTATTTCTGGAAACCACTTCCGACATCACCAAACATGCGCGCGATATCTATTTGCAGGCCGGTGTCAGCCACGCGATGCCACCCGCCAACATCACCGATCTGCCACCCGAAGACCGCCGTAAAATCATGGCATGGTATCGCGCAGGCAAATCCTGAGTTCGGATCAGGCGGCGCCGCCGCACTCTATAGGTCAAACCTATCAAGTAATATCTTTTAGCGATTTTACATATGTCGGCGATTGGCCGACGCTCGTTCCTTCCTGCCCTGCGCTGAACCGGAACGCCCTGCGATGACAAATGCCGACCCACGCTCGAAGCCCTTATCGCAAACTGCCCAAGTCTTACAAAAAGTTGATGTATTTTCGGGCAAACTGTTCCAAGATGCCCGGGGGGATACTGCACAGCATGACAAGACTCAGATTTAGCGTTGACCAAAGCGTTGAACAAAACCGAAATGGGATGGCATCTACCTGCGTCACAAAAATTTTGGAAACTCCCTATAAGCGCATCATATCGAAGCAGCATTTTTTAATGACAATAAAGGCAGCAAAGCCTGAACTGTCCTGACAGGACAGTGCGAAGAAAACCAACAAGGAGAAGACACCGATGAAGAGATTATTATTGTCCAGTGCGGCGCTGTTTGCCTTTTCAGGCGCAGCGATGGCGGCCTGCCCGGCCGTGACCGTCGCGGACCCTATGGGTGTTGCTGCCGGCGCGTTTCCACAGCAATACGAACTGGCCGAGCTTCAAAGCCTTGCAAACTGCACGATGGAGTTTTCCGAAAACCCCGACATCGCAGCCCTGAACGGCCGCATCCGTGGCAATCCGGATATGCCGCCACTGGCAGATCGCCTGCCCACAGAACCGCTGGTTGTCGCACCTTATGAAATGATCGGCACCTATGGCGGCATGTTCAACGCCCTGTCCAACGCGACAGAAGCAGGGACATCCGACTTTATGTCGGTGCGCCACGTGAACCTTGTGCGCTATGCCGATGATCTTAACGACAATTGTGCCCAACGTCGCAAAAAGCTGGTCATGGAACGAAGATTTCACGCAACTGACCTTTGTCCTGCGCGAGGGCCACAAATGGTCCGACGGACAGCCTTTTGGCGCCGAGGATGTTGAATTCTGGTACGAAAATCTGGCGCTTGATCCGAATGTGATCGAAAGCCCGAAAGATTACGTATTGGCCGGCGGCGAACCGATGACGGTTGACGTGATTGATGCGCAAACCGTGCGCTTTAACATGCCGTCGCCGAAACCCGGCTTTCTGGCGCATTTTGCAAACCATTATGCCCAAGGCTTTCAGCCCAAGCATTTTCTGGGCCAGTTCCACCCCGCCATCAACCCTGATGCCGATGCTTTGGCCAAGGCCGCCGGTTTTGAAAGCGGCTATGATGTCGTAAAGGCCTATTACGGCAGTTCTGACTGGATGGACACACCGACACCGATGTTGTCGCACCCGGACAAGGTTGCCAATCTTCCCCTTGATGCGGCGCCCACACTGGAAAGCCACATCGTGATTTCCGAAACCACGGAAGGCCGCCAGTTCGTTGCCAACCCGTATTTCTATATGGTCGACACGGCGGGCAACCAGCTTCCCTATATCAACGAGATGGACGAGATCTTTGTCGGGGAAAGCGAAGTGCGTCTGTTGAAACTGGTCAACGGCGAAGTTGATTACAAAGCACAGGCCCTGCAAATCGACTATGTGCCCCTGCTTCTGGAAAATCAGGAAAAAGGCGGTTTTGTCGTCGATCTGAAGCCGGATATCACAATGCCGACTTTTGCCTTCAACGTCACATCCGACGATCTTGAAAAGCGCAAGGTGTTCGGTGATCTGCGGTTCCGTCAGGCCATGTCTGTGGCCATGAACCGTGACGAGATCAACGAAGTTGCAATGTTCGGCCTTGGCGAACCCCAGCAATATGTCGGGTTCTCGCCCACTCCGGATTTCGTTCCGGCGGAATGGGAACAGCACTATGCGCAGTTTGATCCCGATCTGGCCAATTCGCTGCTGGACGAGGTTGGCATGGTCGACACCGATGGCGATGGCATGCGCGAACTGCCCAACGGCGACAAGCTGACGTTGAACCTTCAGGTCGCGACCCAAGGTATGTCGATCAAGATCGTCGAACTGGTCGGTCAAAACTGGCGCGATGTCGGAATCGACAACACCGTGAAAGAGGTCACAACCGACGAATACCGTTCGGCGCAGTCCTCCAACCAGTTGGATGTCACGATGTATGAAAAAAGCGTGCCGCTGGCTGTTGTTCTGGGCAACGCGGAAATCTTTATTCCCCCGTTTGACAACTACTTCAACATGCGCACAGCCATGTTGTGGGGCGAATATGTACAATCCGAAGGCACCGCCGGTGTGAAACCGCCAGAGTATGTGTACGAGATGATGGAAGACATCAAAGCGTTCCAGGCAACCCCGGTGGGCACACCTGAGTCGGATGCTTTGGGTCTGAAACTGGTCGAGAACATGACCGGCAATCTGCTGTTCATCGGCACCGTGAAAGAACAGAAGCCGATCTATTTTTCGACCTCGTTGAAGAATACGACACCGTTCAAGACCGCGTCTTATGCCTATTACCGGACGTACCCCTACCGTCCGTCGCAGTGGTTCCTGACTGAATAATCCTGTCGCAAGACAGCCTGAAAACCTGCACGGGCCGCTGATGCGGCCCGTGCGATAAAATCCGAACCCGATAACGGGTCGTTTCATTCTGCGGGGGCGCGAAAACACCAATGGTCCAATTTCTTCGGTTTGCGACGATCCGTGCCGCGCTCGCTATTTTTACGCTCTGCCTTGTTTCTTTCATCGTCTTCTTCCTGATGGAACTGGTGCCCGGCGATTGCGCCGAACGCTATCTGGCGTTCAAAAACTCGCAAGGGGCGCAGATTTCGATTGCCGATATCGAGGCCGAACGCGCCCGGCTGGGGCTGGACCGCCCGTTTATGGAGCGTTGGCTCAGCTGGTTGTTCAATGCCTTTCGGGGCGAATTTGGCGACAGCTGCATTTTGCGGCTCGATATCAACCAATTGCTGGGTCAGAAGGTCTGGCTGAGCGTCGGAATTTGCCTCGGCTCGCTGCTTCTGGCCTATGCCATTGCCGTTCCCGTCGGCATCATTGCCGCCACATCGCGCAACCCGTTCCTGAACAATGGCCTGCGTCTGGTCAGCTATCTTGGTCTGGCCCTGCCCAACTTTCTGCTGGCGCTGATGATCATGTTGTTTTCCACCGTGATGTTCGGCGACAGTCTGACCGGACTGTTTTCACCGGAATACCGCGACGCGCCGTGGAACTGGGACAAGATCAAGGATTTCATGAGCCATGTCTGGTTGCCGGTGTTCATTCTGGGCTGGTCGGCCACGGCCTTTGCCATCCAGACGGTGCGCGCACTGATGTCGGATGAGATCAGCAAGCTCTACGTGACTGCCGCCGCCGCGCGCGGCGTGTCAGGCCGCCGTTTGCTGATGCGTTATCCGGCGCGCCACGCGCTAAGCCCGATCATCAATTCGCTGGGCTTTGATCTGAACCGCATTTTCAACGAGCTGCCGATTGTCGCCCTGATCCTGACGCTGACCGAAGCCGGATCTTTGCTGATCGAGGCGCTGGCCCGTTCCAACGACCAGCAGCTTGCAGGGGCGATCATCTTTTTCCTGACCGGCACAATCGTCGCTATCAACTTTATCACAGACATTGTTCTGGCCTTGGTTGATCCGCGCATCCGTCACAGTATTCTGGGGTAACTGATATGACTGACACCAATTTTCCCGATACTGCCGTCGACCAAAGCGCCAAGGATGCCTATTTCACCGCGTCGCAGGGGCAATTGATCTGGACCCGGTTCAAGAAACAAAAATCGGCCATGGTGGGGGCTTGGGTGCTTGTTATCCTGATCCTGTCGGGATTGTTCGCGCCGTTCCTCACGCCCTATGACCCGACGATCGCGGGGCGCGACAAGGATTACCTGAACGGCGCGCCGCAAATCCCGCAGTTCTGTGATGACAACGGCTGTTCGTGGCGCCCGTTTGTCTACACCTATGAACGGGAAAGATCGATCCAGACCAATTTCCGCTGGGTCGACACCGTGAACACGGACAAGCGGCGTTACCTGCAGTTCTTTACCGAAGGCACCCCCTACAAACTGTTCGGGATGACATTCCAGACCCGCCTGTTCGGCGTAGACGAAGGGTATGTGCACCTGTTCGGCACGGATTCGACCGGCAAGGATATTTTCTCGCGTACGTTTCACGCGATCAACACATCGTTGGCCGTGGGCACGATCGGCGTGTTCATCGCCTTTGTGCTGGCCCTGATCATCGGCGGCATATCAGGGTATTACGGCGGCTGGATCGACAGTTTCATACAAATGGTCACGGATGCCGTCCGAACGATTCCGGCGATACCGCTGTTCATGGCGCTGGCCGCCTTTATTCCCGACACGTGGAGCGCGGAAGAAAGGTTTTTCTTCATATCCATTATCTTGGGCTTTATCGGCTGGCCGACGCTTGCCCGCCGTGTACGCACCCATTTGCTGACCGAACGCAATCAGGAATATGTGCTGGCCGCGCAATTATGTGGTGCCTCGTCGGGCCATGTGATCCGCAAGCATCTGCTGCCCAGTTTCACCAGTTACATCATTGTCGATCTGGTGATTTCGTTTCCCTATATGGTGCTGTCCGAAACCGCGCTGAGCTTTATCGGGCTGGGGCTGAAAGATCCGGTCAATTCGCTGGGCGTGATGCTGCAAAACGTCACCAGCGCCGATGTGTTGCTGAACTACCAGTGGTATTTCATTCCGGTGATCTTTTTCATTATCCTTGTCATGGCCTTTGTGTTTGTCGGCGACGGATTACGCGATGCGGCCGATCCGTACGGAGAGACAAAGAAATGAGCAGACTGATAGACGTCGAAAACCTGACCCTGAAATTCGACACCGATGAAGGCCGCATTACCGCCGTCGACAATGTTTCATTCAGCCTTGAAGCCGGCGAAGTCATGGGATTGGTCGGCGAAAGCGGATCCGGCAAATCCGTGACGGCAAAATCGCTCATGAAGCTGAACCCGCGCAATGCGGTTTACGGTGAGCAGACCAAGATCACCCTGCATCTGGATGATGGTCCGGTGGACGTGATGTCTTTGCACACGGACCGCGAGATGAAAATCGTGCGCGGCGGGGCAATTTCGCTGATCTTTCAGGAGCCGATGGCCAGCTTTGCGCCCGCAATCTCGATCGGGGACCAGATGGTCGAGCAGTTGCAGATCCACACCAGTTTTTCCAAGGCACAGGCCAAGGAATTGTCGATCGAAATGCTGGACCGGGTCGGGATTTCCGACGCGGGAACGCGGTTCAAGCAATATGCGTTTGAATTGTCGGGCGGGATGCGGCAGCGCGCGATGATCGCGATGGCGCTGTCGACCAAACCCAAGCTGCTGATTGCAGATGAACCGACAACCGCGCTGGACGTGACCATTCAGGCGCAGGTGATCGACCTGATGAAAGATCTTGTGTCGGAATTTGGCATGGGGATCATTTTCATCACCCACGATCTGGGCGTGATCGCGCAAACCGCAGATACGGTGGCGGTGATGTATCTGGGGCGGCTGGTGGAAAAAGGCACGGTGCGCGATGTGATCCGCAAACCGGCGCACCCTTATACGCGCGGGCTGCTGGCGGCCCTGCCAACACTGGATGACATTGACGCCCCTCTGACGCCGATCCCGGGCGATATCCCCTCGCCGCTGGAGCGGCCTTCGGGCTGCGTTTACAACACCCGCTGCCAAGAACTGTTGGGGCCGCGCTGTTCGCGCGAAGTGCCCGAGTTTACGCAGGTCGACACCGACCACCGTGTGGCCTGCCATCTGAATGATCCCAAAGGCGGTGCCGTATGAGCCAGAAGCCCCTGATTTCGGCGCAAGGCCTGTCCGTCCATTACCCGCTGCGCGGCGGTTTGATCGGGCCAAAGCCGTTTGTGCGCGCGGTTGAAAACGTGACAATCGATGTCGCACCGGGCAGTTTTTTCGGTCTGGTCGGGGAAAGCGGGTCTGGCAAGACAACACTGGGCCGCGCGATGCTCAAGGCGGCACCGATCAGCCAGGGCGATGTGCATTTTGATGATGGCGAGGTGGAATATTCGCTCAAATCCCTCGGGGCCAAAGAGCTTAAGGACTACCGCAAGCGGGCGCAGCTGATTTTTCAGGACCCCTACGCCGCACTTAGCCCGCGCATGACGGTGCGCGATATCATCGCCGAACCGTTAGAGGTGATGGGCCTGACGAATTCGCGCGAAGAAACCGACGCACGCGTGCGCGAAATCGCGGCCAAGTGCCGGTTGAACCTTGAACATCTGCGGCGGTTTCCGCACGCGTTTTCGGGGGGGCAGCGGCAGCGCATTTCCATTGCACGCGCTCTGGTATCGGGGCCCAAATTCATTGTCGCCGATGAAAGCGTTGCGGCCCTTGATGTGTCCATTCAGGCCGATGTTCTGAACCTGTTAAAGGCCATCCAGCAAGATATGGGCCTGACATTCCTGTTCATCAGCCACGATCTGAGTGTGGTGGCCCATGTCTGCGATCATGTGGCGGTGATGTATCTGGGCCGGTTGGTGGAAACCGCGCCGACCCGCACCCTGTTTTCGGGCCCGCGCCATCCCTACACGCAGGCGCTGCTTTCCGCGATCCCGTCGCTGGATCCCGATGATCGCGGCACCGCGCAGAAGCTTGAGGGCGAAATCCCCTCGCCCACCAACCCGCCGCCGGGGTGCAAGTTTCAAACCCGATGCCCCTTTGCAATTGATATTTGCCGCACCCAGGAACCGGTTCTGGAAAGCGCTGGCGTTGAACACAATGTCGCCTGCCATCGCTGGAAGGAACTGGCGCAATAGCCTGTTGAACAGCGCGGGAAATCGGGATTATCTGCCGCCACCGGCAGACAGGAGCGCGCCATGACAGGCAACCGAAACGTGTTGTTCATCACCATCGACCAGTTGCGCGCCGATACGGTGTTTGGCGATCTGGCCGCGCATGTGGATATGCCCAACCTGCGTGCGCTGATGGACGATGCCGTGACGTTCACGCGGCACTATTCCGTTACCAATCCGTGCGGCCCGTCGCGGGCCTCGTTGCTGACGGGGCAATATGCGATGAACCACCGCAGCATCCGCAACGGCTCTCCGCTGCGCCATGATGCCCCAAACATCGCCACCGAAGCGCGCAAACAGGGCTATATGCCGATGCTGTTCGGCTATACCGACACCGCCCAAGACCCGCGCGCCTACCCTGTCGGCGATCCGGCGCTGACGACCTATGAAATGCCGATGCGCGGATTTCACGAAGCGGTTGAAATGCGGCTTGAGGAATCCTTTCCCTGGCGCGCCGATCTGGCGGCCAAGGGGTATGAGTGCCCCGATTATGCGGATTTCTACAAACCCGTCGCCACCAAGGGGGCGGCGCTGCGCATTGACGATCCGGCGTTCTACAGCGCCGAAGACAGCGATACGGCGTTTCTGACCAATGCGTTCCTGCGCGACCTGGCGGTGCGCGGCGATGCGCCGTGGTTCAGCCATATCACCTATATCCGCCCGCATCCGCCGCTTGTGGCCCCTGCGCCCTATAACCGGATGTATGATCCGGCCAGCCTGCCGATGCCCGCACGTCTGGGACGCGCCGAAGAGGTTGCGATACATCCGTTTTTCGGCCCCGCCGTTGATAATTATCAGGCCCGTAACACCGTGTCGGGCTTTGCCGATCTGCCCGATGACGATCTGACGATCCAAACCTTGCGCGCGATCTATCTTGGCCTCGCCACCGAGGTGGACGTGCATATCGGGCGGATCATCACGGCGCTGAAGGACAGTGGCCAATATAATAGCACCCTGATCGTGATCAGTGCCGATCACGGCGAAATGCTGGGCGACCGGCAGGCCTGGGGCAAAATGTCATGTTATGATGCGGCCTATCACACACCCCTGATCATCCGCGATCCGGATGCGCCTGCGGGGTATGGCCGCCGCGTCACCGAATTGACCGAAGCAGTGGATATTGCGCCCACCATTCTGCGCTGGATCGGGCAAGATGTGCCATCGTCCATGAACGGCACGCGCGCTGCAACCGTTCCTGCAGGGGGACACCCCCGCCGACTGGCGCACCCATTCCTATTCGGAACTTGATTTCGGTGATCCGGTCAGCCCGACCTTGTGGCAGCGCGAGTTGAACCTGCCCGCACATCTGTGCAATCTGGCGATCCTGCGGGGGCCGCGCTACACGCTGGTGCATTTCAATGCCGGTTTGCCGCCGTTGCTGTTTGATCACGAAGGTGACGGCGAATGGGCCAATATCGCACCCCGACCCGACGCCGCCCCGATCCTGCTGGAGATGACCCAGCGCCTGCTGAACCACCGCATGGCCCATGCCGACAGCACATTGTCAAACATCATGATCACGCCGGACGGGCCGGTGACAGGCGCACGTTAAGCGTGTGCACAATGGTGCCAAAATCAGGCAAACCAAGGCGATGCCTGCATTTTCCCCATGATTTTGAGCGCCGACACAAATTTTTTGTTGTGTCGGCTTTGCCTCTGCCCGTAGCCTGATTTCAGGAGCCCGGACGCTGCTGTGACTTTCCCGGGCCGATCAGGGAGATAACACATGAAACAACCACATTTCACATCCAAGACACTGCGCGCCACAACCGTTCTGGCCTGCGCCACATTTGCATTGGCCACCCCCGCACTGGCCGAAAAAATCGTGATTTCGAACTGGGACGGCTATATGCCCCCTGATCTGCTGGAAAACTTCACCGCCGCCACAGGGATCGAGGCGGAACTGTCGGTGCATGGCACAAACGAGGAAATCATGGGCAAGGTCGTTGCCGGTGGCGGCAAGGGGTATGACGTTTTGTTCGTGTCCTCGCCCTTTGCCGAGGCGCTGCACAATCTTGGGCTGGCGGCCACGCTGGATCACGGCAAAATTCCCAATATCGCCAACCTTTACCCCGAAGCAAATGAACTGGCGCATGATCCGGGCAATACGTTTTCGATGCCCTATGCGTGGGGCACCACGGGCCTGTGTTACCGCAGCGATATGATGGACGCGCCGACATCGTGGAAAGACCTGCTGCAACCCAGTGATGACCTGAAGGGCAAGATCACCATGCTGTCGACAGACCGCTGGTTGATGGGGGCCGCGGCCCTTGCGATGGGCAAATCGCTGAATGATACATCGGATGAAACACTGGCCGCCGCCAAGGATATGCTGGTCGCGACCAAGGGTGATCTGCTGGCTTATGATGACGCAACATTCTATGCCAAGCTGGTGTCGGGCGAGGCCACGATGGTGCAGGCGTGGGATGGCTGGTGCAACTACGGCATCGCCGAAAACGCCGATATCAAATACGTCATCCCGTCCGAAGGATCGGACCTGTGGGTGGATTCCATTGTTGTGACCGAAGCGTCGGAAAACAAGGACGCCGCCCATGCGTTCGTGAACTATATCCTGAGCGAGGATGTCGGCACATGGGTGGCCAGCAACATCCTGTATAAAACACCCAACAAGGCGGCGATGGATGCGCTTGACCCGTCGCTTGGCCGAAACCTTTCCCAACATGGCGATGGCCCCGGCCGATATGCTGAAATACGAACAGCTGCGCGATCTGGGTGACGGGCAAAAGGCGTTCGCGCGCACCGTGACCGAGATTATGGCGGCGCAATAAGTCCTGAAATGGCGGATACGCGGCCCCCATGCGCCGCGTATCCCCGCACTAACATGCCAGACAGACCACAATGAATTCTCGCCTTAAATCCGCGATCCTGCTTGGCCCCGGGCTGGGCTGGCTTGCCTTGCTGATGGTCATCCCCTGCGGGTTGATCTTTACCTATGCGTTCTTTGAACGGGGCGTTTACGGCGGCATTGATTATGTCTTTACCTTTGAAAATTTCAGCCGCGCATTTGACCCGCTTTATATGGGGATCTTCCTGCAATCGGCGAAAATCGCCGGTCTGGCCACGCTGATTGCGATCCTGATCGCCTATCCGGCGGCCTATGCCATCACCCGCGCGCCGCGCCAGTGGCAGACGGTTCTGCTGATCCTTGTGATCCTGCCGTTCTGGTCAAACTATCTGATCCGCACCTATGCCTGGATCGTGATGCTGAACCGCGAAGGGCTGATCAACAATTCGCTGATCGGGATCGGCGTGATCGAGGAACCCCTGCCCCTGCTGTACAACAGTTTCGCCATCGTGGTCGGGCTGGTCTACAACTATACGCCCTTTGTTGTGCTGGCGATTTACGCATCGCTGAACCGGATCAACCGCGAAACCATCGAAGCCTCGCAGGATCTGGGCGCGTCTGGCTGGACAACCTTTCGCCGCGTGATCCTGCCGCAAACCGTTCCCGGTGTGGCGGCGGGGGGCGTGTTCGTCTTTGTGCTGTCGATCGGCAATTTCATCACCCCTGATCTGCTGGGCGGCGGGCGTCTGCAAATGGTGGGCAACCTGATCTATGACCAGTTCCTGAGCGCGCGTGACTGGCCCTTTGGCGCGGCGCTGTCGCTGTTCCTGATTGCGGTGATGATGGCGCTGTTGTTCACGCAGGCGGTGCTGGCCAACCGCGCCTCGGGCAATGCGGGGCGGCAGGATGGGTAACGGGCTGAAGCTGCATCTGGGGCTGTTTTACGCGTTCCTGTACATCCCGATCCTTGTGCTGATGGTGCTGAGTTTCAACCGTGCGGGGCTGCCCACGGTGTGGACCGGATTTTCCTTTGAATGGTACGGCAAACTGCTGGAGTCCAAGGCGATCCTGTCGGCGGCGCGCAATACGCTGATCGTGGCGGTGGTATCGACCGTGCTGGCCACGATCATCGGTACGCTGCTGGCAGTGGGCGTGGAAACCCGCAAGCAATCTTCTGCGCTGGATGCGATTCTGTTCGCGCCGATGATCATCCCCGATATCGTGCTGGCGATTGCGCTGCTGTCGTTCTATTCGGCGCTGTCGGTCACGCTGGGCCTGCATTCCATCATTCTAAGCCATGTGGTGTTCAACATCGCCTTTGTCGTGGCCGTGGTGCGCACAAGGATGCGCAATTTCGATCATTCGATCCTTGAGGCCAGCGCCGATCTGGGGGCCAGCGAATTCACCACATTCCGACGCGTATTGCTGCCCGCGATCCTGCCGGGGGTGATTGCGGGGGCGTTGCTGTCATTCACCCTGTCCATCGATGAATTCATCATCGCGTTCTTTACCGCCGGGCCGGGCACGTCATCGACCACGCTGCCGATGCAGATTTACGCGATGATCCGTTTTGGCGTCACGCCCGAGATCAACGCCATGGCGACCATCGTCATGTTCGTGTCCTTCGCCTTGGTGTTTTTTGCCCAGCGGGCCGACCGCGAGGTGTTCACCAGATGACCCATTCGATCCGCATGGAAAACATCACCAAACGCTATGGCAGCGTGACGGCGATCGACGATGTGTCGCTGGATATCAAAGACAATGAATTTTTCGCGCTTCTGGGGCCGTCGGGCTGCGGCAAAACAACGTTGCTGCGCACCCTGGCGGGGTTTGAAACACCCCAGGCAGGCCGCGTGATCTGTGGCGGGGCAGGATGTGACCCATACCCCTGCCCGCAATCGCCCGCTGAACCTTATGTTTCAATCCTACGCGCTGTTCCCGCATATGAGTGTGGAAAGAAACATCGCCTACGGGCTGGAAATGGAACGCCTGCCACGCGCCGAAATTGCCACCCGCGTGGCTGATGTGCTGGACAGCGCGCAACTGGGCGCGTTTGCCAACCGCCGCCCAGATCAGCTGTCAGGCGGGCAACGCCAGCGGGTGGCGCTGGCGCGTGCACTGGTCAAACGGCCCAAGGTGCTGTTGCTGGACGAACCCCTGTCGGCGCTCGACAAGAAGCTGCGCGAGGAAATGCAACTTGAACTGAAGCGCCTGCAAGCCGAGGTGGGGATCACGTTCCTGATTGTCACCCACGATCAGGAAGAAGCATTGGTGATGGCCGACCGCGTGGCGGTTCTGAATGCGGGCAGGCTCGCGCAGGTCGGCACGCCGCAAGACCTGTACGAACACCCCAATTCCCGCTTTGTCGCCGGATTTATCGGGGTAATGAACTTTCTGGACGGGACCGCAACGCCGCAGGGCGTCGAAGTGCCGGATGCGGGCCTGTTGCGCGGGGCAAACGACGCGAGCGGCGCGGCATCTATTGCCGTGCGCCCCGAACGGGTGATGCTGCTGGACAGCGATCCGAAAGACGGGCGCAATGCGGTTGGCGGAACCATATTCGACACCGCCTATCACGGGTCCGATCTGGCGGTACATGTGCGCGTGTGCGACGGGCGGCATGTGATCGTGGCGCGGATGCAGGCGGGGCAGTTTGATCCTGCTTCCATTGCGACGGGCAAACAGGTTTACTGCGTCTGGGACGCAGCACATTCACGCGTTCTGGCCCCAGCCTGACGCGCCAAAATACAACATTAGGGAGACACCACATGGCACAGAAAACAATCGCATTTTTCCCCGAAGCCGCCTTTGGCCCGGCGCTGAATTCCGTTGGCATCGCGCAGGCCTGCGAAAAACTGGGCCACAAGGCCGTGTTCCTGAGCGATCCGGGATTTGTCGAGGTCTATGAAGGCTACGGGTTCGAGGCGCACCCCGTCGCGCTGTCCGAACCGATGGAACCCGAAGCCATGGCAAAATTCTGGGAGGATTTCATCAACGGCCATATCCCCAACTTCCGCAAAAGCCCGATTGACCAGATCGACAATTATGTGCGCGATTGCTGGGAGGCGATTGTAGACAGCGCCAAGTGGGCGCAGAAGGATTTGCCCGGCGTGTTGGCAAAGATCAAGCCTGACATGATCTGTGTGGATAACGTGATCATGTTTCCTGCGATCAAGCAATTCGGCGTGCCGTGGGTGCGCATCATTTCCTGCTCGGAAAACGAAATTCCCGACCCCAAGGTGCCGCCCCACCTGTCGGGATGCGGGCAGAATGACACCGCCTGTCACAAAGCGTACGAGGCCAAGTTCAACGAAGTGATCAAACCGATCCACGATGATTACAACGCGTTTCTGGCCGAAAATGACGAGGCGGCCTATCCCATCGGGGAGTTTTTTGAGGCCTCGCCCACGATGAACCTGCTGCTCTATCCCGAAGCGGCGAAGTTCGAGCGTGAAACCCCGCTGGACCCGGCCCAGTTCCAGTATCTTGAGGGCTGCGTGCGCGAGGAAGAGGCCTATGCCGTGCCTACGTTCAAGGCCAACAATGACAAACCGCTGCTTTACATCTCGTTCGGGTCGCTGGGCGCGGGGGATACGGACCTTTTGAAACGGATCATCAAAACCGTCAGCACCCTGCCCTATCGCGCGCTGGTAAATGTCGGCGATTACATGGATGATTACAGCGACATCCCCGACAATGTGCATCTCCAAAGCTGGTATCCGCAGCCTTCCGTTATTCCGCAGGTCGATGCGGTGATCCACCATGGCGGCAACAATTCCTTCACCGAATGCCTGTATTTCGGCAAGCCCGCGATCATCATGCCCTATGTCTGGGACGGGCATGACAACGCAACGCGGGTGCAGGAAACCGGCCACGGGTTCGGCTTTCACCGCTATGACTGGACGCGATGAGCAACTCGCCAAAGCGCTGGAGGCATGCGTGAGCGATGAAACGCTGAAAACCAAGCTGGCGGCCACGTCGGCGCAGATGCAATCCCAGCATGGCCCGACCAAAGCAGCCGGCATTCTGGACGGTATCCTGAAAGCCAAGGGATGAGCAGCGCGCCACATCTTTACGCGGCCTCGACCCGCAGTGATCTGGTGGATTGGGGGCCGCAGCCCGATGCCATTGCAGGCGCGTCCCATTCCAGCGGCAGGTTGGTACACAAGGGGCCGGACAACCGCCCCGAAACCGGCATCTGGGTTTGCACAGAAGGCACATGGGCCTTGTCGATCCCGCGGGACGAGCTGTGCCATTTCGTGGCGGGGCGCGCGACCTATACCAAGGACGACGGCGAGGTGATCGAAGTGTCCGCCGGCACCGTCGTCCTGTTTCCCGCCGGATGGACAGGCACCTGCAAAGTGCACGACACCATGCGCAACATCTACATCCTGTTTTAGAAAGAACGCCGATGACCACCCCTGTTATGAACAATCCGCTGGCCCAGACCGATCTGGCCGATTGGGGCGAAATCCCCACCATGATCGAGGGCCATTCCCACACTTCGGGCAAATTGCTGTACAAGGGCCCTGACGGACAATCGGAATGCGGCCTTTGGGTCTGCACCCCCGGCAAATGGGCGTGCCACGTCACCCGCGACGAATTCTGCCATTTTCTGGAAGGCCGCTGTACCTATGTGCACGAAAGCGGCGAAGTGATTGAAATCACACCGGATACGGCTGCGTTTTTCCCGCAGGACTGGAAAGGTGTCTGTACCGTGCACGAGACTGTCAAAAAGGTGTATATGATCCGCTAAGCCGCTGTCTACGCAGCAGAAGGGACATCATGTTCGATCCGTCAATTGCCAGCTATTTCATCAATCCGGTGCATGTGGCGCTGTCGGGCAAAACCGTCAGCCTGATCAATCCGGCCACACTGGAACATGTGGGGGTTTATGGCGCGCCGGACGGGCCGCTGATCGACAAGATTTTGACGCGGGTCAATGCCGCACAGGCGGGGTGGGCCGCCACAGATTGCAAATCGCGCGCCAAGGTGCTGCACAGGATCGCCGATGCCATCGAAACATCGGACATGACGCAGGTGGCGCGGTTGATGACGCTGGAAACCGGCAAGCCCTACCCTGAATCCATTGGCGAGATTGCCAATATTCCGGCGGTCTTCCGGTACTATGCCGAACTGGCGCGCCATGACGCGGGCAAGATCGCGGGGCCGATGCAACCGGGATCGTTCCAGTATCAAACCTATGAGCCTTACGGCGTATCGGTTCATATCGTGCCTTACAATTTCCCGCTGATCCTGGGCTGCTGGACGATTGCGGCCTCGCTTGCGGCGGGCAATGGTGTGGTGCTGAAAGCATCGCCTGCGGGGACGCTGTGCACGATGGAATTCATGCAGTATTTCAGTGCCTTGCCCGATGATCTGATCGCGTGCCTGCCCGGTGACGGGGCGGTGGGCAAACACCTGATCGACAGCAAACTGACCCATGCGGTCGCCTTTACCGGATCGGTGCCGACAGGGCGCGCCGTGGCGGTCGCCGCCGCGCAACAGATGAAACCGGCAGTGATCGAGGCGGGCGGCAGTGATCCCTGTATCATCTCGGCGCACGCCGATATCGATGTGGCGGCGGCGGGGGTTGTCACAGCCGCGTTTTTGCAATCTGGGCAGGTCTGCACCTCGACCGAGCGGGTCTATGTGGTGGAGGATGTGCATGACCGGTTTGTTGCCGCGCTGGTCAAACGGGCGCAACGCTTGCGCATCGGCAACGGGCTGGAGGTGGCCGAGATCGGGCCGCTGGTTTCCAAACCCGCGCGCGACAAGGTGATCGCGCTGGTCGCGGATGCCGTGCGCAAAGGGGCAAAAGTGGCACTGGGCGGGCGTATCCCGCCGGATATGGACAAGGGCTGGTTTTATGAACCGACCATCCTGACAGATATGGGTGATGACATGACCCTGTTGCAGGACGAGGTGTTCGGCCCTGTCGTGTCGATCATCAGTGTCCCGGATTTCGATACGGCTTTGGCGCGGGCCAATGCGTCAGACTTCGGCCTTGGGGCCTGTGTGTTCACGTCCGATCTGGACGAGGCATTTCGCGGCGTGACTGAATTGAAGGCGGGTATGGTCTGGGTCAACAATCCGCTGGTTGACAATGATGCGCTGCCCTTTGGCGGCATGAAAAATTCGGGCCTTGGGCGGGCGTTGGGTACGCAGGGGCTGGATGCGTTCCGCCAGCCCAAAATGGTGGTCATCAATCCCCGCGCCCGCGAGGCGGACTGGTGGTATCCCTACCCTGATGACTGGTTCTATTCGCCGACTGGTGACAAGGGCCGCAGCCACAGTTAGGGGGCGGGCCCTAATCCTCAGCGATCAGCCCCATCAGCGTATGCGCGGTTTTCTTGATCAGAGGTATGTGCGATTGCAGGTTTTCCAGACTGATCCGCTGGGTCGGCGCATGCACCGACAAGGTGGCCAGCAACCGCCCGCTTGTATCACTGATCGGAACGGCCACGGCCACCATCCCTTCCATGAATTCTTCGTTATCGGTGGAATAGCCCCGCGCCTGCACCCTTTTGATCTCGGCCGCCAGTTCATCGGGGTCGGTGACTGTCATTGGCGCGTTTTGCGACAGTTTGGCCGACCGGATATAGGTGCGCAGGTGCGACGGGCGCAGGGTAGACAGATACATCTTGCCACTGGCTGTACAATGGAACGGCACGGTTGTGCCCACCGGCAATTGAATGCGCAGCGGCCATTTGGTTTCCACCCGATCAAGGTAAATCATGCAATCGCGATCCGGCGTTGCAATGTTGCAGGTTTCGCCGATTTCCTCGGCCAGCGCGGTCAGCACGGCAACCCGCGCCGTTCTGATCCGCAAAGACGAAAGAACATCGATCGAAAACCGGCGCAGGCGTGGCCCCGGGCTGTAGGATTTCCCGTCAATATCGCGTTGCAGGAACCCTTCCCGCTCCATCGTGGCGAACAGACGATGCACTGTCGGTTTGGGCAGGCCGATCCTTGTATTCACCTCGGTCGGGGTGATCGGCACGCCGGATTTTGCAACCTCTTCCAGCAGCAACAGAACCCGCAGATTTGTCGGGATGTTCCCTGTCGTGTCCGAGGTGTCCTCTGGCATGGGCCGTCCTTTAGATTTCGGGCACCAGCATCAACGCAAGCTGCGGCGTGAGCGCCACGATGAACCATGTGCCGATCAGTGCGATCAGATAGGGCACCGTGTATTTCAAAAGCCTGAAATAGGGAACACCCGTCACACCCGACGCCACATAAAGGTTCAACCCGTAAGGCGGCGTGATAAACCCGATGGACGCCCCGACAAGGAAGATCACCGAGAAGTGGATCGGATCAATGCCGACCGAGGCGGCAATCGGCGCAAGGATCGGGGCCAGAATGATGGTGACAGGCAGGGATTCAAGGATCATGCCGGATACGAACACGATGGCCATGGATGTGAACAACACCGCGTAATAGCCGCCCATGCCGGTCACGAATTCGCCAATCACCTGCTGCGCCCCCAGCAGCGACAGGTTTTGCTGCATCACCACCGAAACCCCGATCAGTGGCGCCAGAATACCGGTGATCTGCGCCGAACGGACAACGATGGATGGCACCTGTGTGAGCGTGAAGCCTTCGACCACCAGCATGTCGGAAAACCCTTTTTCCTCGACCGGTGTGTTGGCATCGTTCTTCATCATCTTGTTGATCGGGTAGCAGATCATCCCGACGATGATACAGAACCCCACCGTAACGCCTGCCGCTTCGGTCGGGGAAAACTTGCCCGTGTAAATGCCCCACAGCACCAGCCCGATGGCGAAAAAGCCAAGCCACGCACCGAACGCCGTTTTGACCACACGGCCAACACTTAGCCCGATCAGGTGGCCCCAACCGTTCAGCGTGCAGATGATAAAGGCCGCGACCTCATCGCCGCAACCATCAACGCCCCGGGGATGATACCGGCAATGAACAGGTCCGAAATCGGCAGGTTCATCAGGAAGCCGTAGACGATAAAGATGATCGAAGGCGGAATGATAATGCCGACCGTACCGCCCGCCGCTGCGGTGGCTGCGGAAAACCGTTCGTCATAGCCGCCCTTGACCATTTCAGGGTGTAACATGGACCCGATTGTGGCCGTCGTGGCCGAATTTGAACCCGAGATGGCGGCAAACAGGCCGCACGCGCCAATCGCCGCCATGGCCAGACCGCCACGCAGCCAGCCCAGACAGGCATAGGCGAAATCAGATAATCGCTTGGCAATGCCCGACTGGTTGATCAGATCGCCCGTCAGGATGAAAAGCGGCATCGCCAGCAGGGCAAAGCCGTCGGTAAACACATCCGACAGGGCCGCGCCGATATTGTCCATCGTCTGGCCCAGAACGAATGTTGTGCCCACAACCCAGTAGGCAATGATCAGAAAAACCGGCACCCCCAGCATGAACAGGAATGTAACGCCCAGCGATATCAGCGTGATAATGGTTCCGTCGGTCATTATGTATCCCCCCCGATCACGGCCTGATTGATCAGCGGTTTGCCGCTGCGATAATTGGCAAGATCATCGGTCCAGTTTTCCAGAACCCGCCCCGCCATCAGCACAAAGGCCACCGGCACCAGCACCAGATACCACCACTGCATGAAATTGTCGGTGCCTGCGAGGATCTGGAAATTGGCCGCCGAATTGGCCGCCACGCGGGACGAGGTGACCACCACGATGACGCAAAAGCCCAGCCACAACACCGCATCCAGCGACAGGCACGCCATCTGCATCGGGCGCGACATGGCGCTGCGGAATTCGCTGAATGCCAGATGGGTGCGCAAGCGGATGTTATAGGAACAGCCGAACCACGTCATGATCAGGAACAGAACCGGCGGCAGGGTTGTCGACCACGGCGCCTGCTGGCTTAACACGAACCGGCGGAACACTTCGACAAAGATGATCGCGGCGATCAGCAGATAGGAATACACCATGATGCTGCGCTCCAGATGCCGGTCAATAAACGGCACGGCGCGGTATAGCCGCATGATCAGATAACCGCCGATCACGGTGGCAATCGTGCCGATGATCCACGCGCCTTCTGTTTTCAGCGCCGAACTCAGCGTCCATGAATCGCCGCTGAATGCGGCCGTGACGATGCCCATCGCATCAGACCATATCGACATGATCTGTCCCCTCCTCCGTCAGGCCCTATCCCTGTCTTGGTGCAGGATGGTGCGGCCTTTTTGTTGCGCGTGACGTGCAGACACCGGCCCCGCGTGAACAGGGCCGGCAACTTCAGTTTAGCGGGTGATCAGCCTTTCCACCACCGGCGCGGTTCGACGTTTTCCGCCTTCATATCGGCCGGAATTTCGCGCGCGATGTTGTAAATCTCCTGATAGGTGTCGATACCACCGGCCCAGCCGTTCAAACGCTCGCGCCACTGTTCCCACAGTTGCGGCTGGAATTCGGGCGAACACATTTCTTCGGCCATCTTGATTTCGCTGTCCGGCAGGAAGATCGGTTCGACATCGTTTTCCACAAAGATCGTGCCCGGCAATTGCGGGTTCGAGAACCCGACCGTGTTGACCAATGCAGCCTCGTTCGCGGCCTGCACATGGGTTTGCGCCCAGTACGAGGATTCAAGAACCGCGTCCTGCAGATACCCGTCAAGGCCGTTGAACACCTTGGCCGACATCGACGTATGTTCGGTGCCGCAGAAGAATTTCAGATCGACGCGACTTGGACTGACAACCGGCGACATGTTGGCATAAGCCACCGCCGACGCCCATGTTTCCGCGCCATCAATCAGGCCCTGACTCAAGCCATCAAGGGTTTCTTCCCACGCGACGGGCACAGGGTTCAGGTTCAGCGCCTGCATCGCGATGCGGCCCAGCTGTGTTCCCGTCACACGGTTTTTGGAGCCGAACAGGTCTTCCAGTTTGGTGATCGGTTTGTCTTCCCAGCCCAGACCCATCTGCATGCCGCGCAATTCCGCATGGCTGAACAGGAATTTCAGGCCGTGCCGTTCTTCCAGCGGGTCACGCAGGATGCGCTGCGATTTCGGGGCTGTAAAGGAAATGGTACTGCGACGCACGGCTGGGGAACATATAGGCGTAATCCAGCACGTTCAGATAAGGCGCACCGCCGGCCGAGTTCTGGGTGGAAGCGGCATAGATGTCGACGATGCCCTGCTGGGTCTTTTCAACGCAGGACAACTGCCCGCAAATCTGGTTGTCGCCGATAAATTCGATGCGGATTTCGCCATCGGTCCGCGCCTCAAGATCGCGGGCGAATTCCAGCGCCCCGGCCCGTTCAATCAACAGGTTACGCGGCGTTGAAACCTGCCGCGCCGAACTTCAGAGTTGAATTTTGCGGGCTTGGAAAAGCGCCGTTCATATGTGGATTCTGCCGCGCGGGCCAGAGCTGCCGATGCTCATCGCGCCGCCGAATGCGCCCGCCGCCATCAAGGTCGAGCTCATCCCGTACTGACCCGCCAGTTTGAACAGATCACGCCGTGAAATATGGCTCAGTTTGTTGCCTACACCCATTTTGGTTCCTCCCTTATGGTGTCATTTGTCAATTATTGAGACTATTAGTTTCAAAAAAGGGTAGATTGTTTATTTCGTTTTGCATAGTGTTTTTTTACGAAACTTACCGGAGGGGCGGATTTGCGGGCGGATTACATCATTGTCGGGGCTGGATCAGCCGGATGCGTTCTGGCCAACCGGCTCAGCGAGAACCCCAAGAACACCGTCATTCTGCTGGAAGCGGGGGGCCGCGATCTGAACCCGTGGATTCATATTCCGGTCGGTTATTTCAAAACCATGCACAATCCGTCGGTCGACTGGTGTTACCGCACCGAACCTGATCCGGGATTGAACGGGCGCTCTATCGACTGGCCGCGTGGCAAGGTGCTGGGCGGATCCTCGTCGCTGAACGGTTTGCTTATACGTCCGCGGACAGGCGCAGGATTATGACCGCTGGCGCCAGATGGGCAATGCCGGATGGGGGTGGGATGATGTGCTGCCCCTGTTCAAGCGCGCGGAGCGAAACGAACGCGGCGCGGATGCGTTTCACGGCGATGAAGGCCCTCTGTCGGTATCCAATATGCGCATCCAGCGCCCGATCTGCGACGCTTGGGTCGCGGCGGCGCAGGCGGCGGGATACCCGTTCAACCCCGATTACAACGGTGCGCAGCAGGAAGGTGTAGGGTATTTCCAACTGACCACCCGCAACGGGCGGCGGTGCAGTGCGGCAGTGGCCTATCTGAACCCTGCGCGGGGGCGCGAAAATTTGCAGATCGTCACCCGCGCGCAGGTACAGCGCGTCGAGTTGGACGGCAGCAAGGCCACCGGCGTGACCTATCTGGATGCATCCGGCCAGACCCGCACTGCCCATGCCGACCGCGAGATCATATTATCGGGCGGGTCGATCGGATCGCCGCAAATTCTGATGCTGTCGGGCATCGGGCCCGCCGCACACCTGAAGGACAACGGGATCGAGGTAAAACACGATCTGGGTGGTGTCGGGCAAAACCTGCAGGACCATTTGCAGGCGCGTCTGGTGTTCAAGTGTAACGAACCCACGTTGAACGACGAAGTGCGCAGTTTGGTCAGTCAGGCCAAGATCGCGCTGAAATACGCATTGTTCAGGGCTGGCCCGATGACAATGGCCGCCAGTCTTGCGACCGGATTCATGAAAACGCGCGAAGACCTTGAAACACCGGACATCCAGTTCCACGTGCAACCCTGGTCTGCCGACAGCCCCGGTGAAGGCGTGCATCCGTTTTCGGCATTTACCATGTCGGTGTGCCAGTTGCGCCCCGAAAGCCGTGGTGAAATCCGCCTGAACGGGCCTGATCCCAAAACCTATCCCAAGATCATCCCGAACTATCTGGCCACGCAAACCGATTGCCAAACGCTTGTGAACGGCGTGAACATCGCCCGAAAGATCGCGCGCCATGCGCCGCTGACCTCAAAAATCTCGCAAGAATTCCGGCCTGATGCCGCGCTGGATATGGACGATTATGACGGCACGCTGGATTGGGCGCGCAGCAATTCGACATCCATCTATCACCCCACCGGCACCTGCAAGATGGGCAGCGGCAAAGATGCGGTTGTCGATGATACCTTGCGTGTGCATGGCATTCAGGGCCTGCGGGTCGCCGATTGCGCGATCATGCCGGAAATCGTGTCAGGCAACACCAATGCCCCCGCGATCATGATCGGGGAAAAAGCCAGCGATATCCTGCTGGCGTCCGCCTGATCCTGTGTGGTTTACCCGTTCAGCGTAGCAACGTGGGCGGCGAATTCGGGACGCGCCATCAGCGCTTTGCAGCGGGCAAAGCGGCCATCGGCATAGGCGCGAAAATCCTCGGCAGGGTTGTCGTTGGCCAGCTGGATCAGCCCCCACAACGTCCAAAGCAGATCACACATCGCCTTGTAAATTACCATGCGCGCGTGATCGTTCGCGGGCACCTGCCCGTCAAAATATGCGGCCAATAGCGCCGCATCCTGCGCATCGTTCAATCCGGCCTCGACCGACAGATCGCCCAGATCCCACATCGGGTCGTTCATGCCGGAATATTCCCAATCCACAATCCACATCCGCGTGCCGGTATCCAGAAAGTTTTCGCAAAGCGGATCGCAATGGCACGCCACGCGCGGGGCCGGGTTTTTGGCCAGCGCCGTGCGGATGGTTTCGGCCTCGGCCACCACATCGTGATAGCCGGCGGGCAGATCAACATCCTTGGTCGACAGCAGGCCCAGATATTCGTCGATCATCGCGAACAGTTCAAAATCGGCTGGAAACACGGCACCGGAGCGATGCAGATCGCGCATCGCAATGGCGGCGCGCCCCACAACGGCATGGGTGTCATCCGCTGCGGCCTGCGCGAACAGATCGGGTGTCATCGTCGTGGCACCGTCAATAAACCGCGTGACCATCAGGCCGCTGTCGGGATCGGCAAACACCAATTCGGGCGATACGCCGGCCTCTGCCGCCGCTTGGGCAGCCACGGCTTCGGCCTTGCGATCAATATATTCCTCAGTCCCTTCGCCGGGGACGCGCAGGCAGTATTCGCCGACGCGGTGCACAACATTGGTCAGCCCGCCCATCCGTTCCACCGGGCCGTCATAGCCCTGAAGCTGCGGAATAGTGTTCATCAAAGCCCTAAGATCGGTCATGTGCCCCCCGAATTGTGCATTCTTCATTTGATATTTGTCGCGCGATGGAATTGGATTGGCAAGCCGACAGATCGGATCACGCAAGACGGGGGCATGCATGACAGGCAAACATGACGGGCATCTGGGCGCGGTTTACGATGCGAAATCTCCGGAAGATGTCGCGGCACTGTATGATGGCTGGGCCGAAACCTATGACGCGGAAATGTCGGTGGCAGGCTATCGTCACCCGTCGGTCGGGCTGTCGCTGCTGACGCGGTATCTGCCCAAGGGGGCGGCACCCCTGCTGGATGCGGGTGCGGGCACGGGCCTGATGGGCGAATGGCTGGGCATTGTCGGTTATCCGCAGGTTGAAGGGCTTGATATTTCCGAAGGCATGCTGGCACGCGCCGCCCAAAAGGGCCATTACAGCGCCCTGCACAAGTTGGCGCTGGGGGGTATTTTACCGTTCGAGGACGAAGCCTATGCCGGGATCGTTTCGACCGGTGTGTTCACCACCGGACATGTCGGCGCCGAGGCGCTCGACGAACTGATCCGCATTTGCGCGATTGGCGGGGTGATCGTGATCACCGTCAAGGACACGGTGTGGAACGGCGGGTTCCAGTTGCGGATCGACGAACTGGTGGGCAATGGCCAGATCGAAATGCTGGACGAAACCGCGCCCTATGCCTCGATGCCGGGCGAAGCCCAGACAATTCCCAGCCGCGCCATCGCGTTCCGCGTGCTTTAGGCGCGGATGCGGGTGCCTTCGGGGTCGTAAAACGCGCGCAGCCCGATCTGCGCCGGCAGGGTTTGGCCCGCCACGATCAGCGCATAATCGCCCGTTTGCAATGCGTCATCGCTGGTATCGTCGGCGCGGACATATCCGTAGCCGATGCTTTTGCCCAAGGTGTACCCATACCCCCCCGATGTCAGATAGCCCACCGGCACGCCATCGCGCAGGATGGTTTCACGCCCCAGCAACACGGCATCGGGATCATCCAGCGTGAACCCGACAAACCGTTTGCCCAAAGGCGCGCCCATCGCAGCGCTAAGCGCATCGCGTCCCAGAAACGGCGTGTTGCCCTTCATCTTGACGGCCCAGCCCAGCCCGGCCTGAAACGGGGTGTCGTTGGGCGTGATGTCGGATGACCATGCGCGATAGCCCTTTTCCAGCCGCAGGCTTTCCAACGCGCGGTAGCCGATGGGGCGAAGGCCCTGCCCTGCCGCCATCAACGCATCGTAAACCGCACCGGTGGCGGCAATCGGAATGTGCAATTCCCACCCCAGTTCGCCTACATAGGTGACGCGCAAGGCGCGTACAGAATGCCCCGCAATGGTCAGATCGCGCACATGGCCAAAGGGAAAACCCGCGTTTGACACATCGTCCTGTGTCACAGCCGCCAGCACATCGCGCGCCTTGGGCCCCATCAGCGACAGCGTGCCCCAGTCTTCGGTCACGTCCTGCAACTGCACATCGCCTGCGGGGATATGATCGGCGATCCAGCCCAGATCATGGGTGCGAAACCCTGTGCCGGTCACGATATAGAATTCATCTTCGGCCACGCGCGCCACGGTCAAATCACATTCGATCCCGCCGCGCGTGTTCAGCAACTGGGTATAGGTCAGCCGCCCCACCGGTTTGTTGACGTTATTGGCGCACACCCAATCCAGCGCGGCCTGCGCATCCTTGCCCGTCACACGGTATTTCGCGAACGAGGATTGATCAAACACGCCCGACCCCGTTGCGCACATGGGCATGTTCCTGCCCCACGGCATCAAACCAGTTCTGGCGGCCCATGGAATACACGTCTTTCGGGTCCGTGCCCTTGGGCGCGAACCAGTTGGGCCGTTCCCAGCCCAGTTTCGATCCGAACACCGCGCCTTCGGCCTTGAGCCGGTCATAAAGCGGCGACAGGATGCGCGGGCGGCCCGATGTGTATTCTTCGTGCGGAAAGCCGATGGTGTAGTGTTTGCCATAAGCCTCAAGCGTGCGGTCGCAGACCCATGTGCGGTCTTTGTGCATGTCCGAAAAGCGGCGGATGTCCACCACCCACAGATCAAGCGGCGCCTCGCCCGTCATCGCCCATTCGGCCAGCACCCAACCGGCCCCGCCACCCGACGCGATCCCAAAGGCGTTGAACCCGGCCCCGACAAACATATTGGCACATTCCGGCGCGCGCCCCAGAATGAAATTGCCATCGGGCGTAAAGCTTTCCGATCCGTTGATCATCTGTTTCACGCCGGTTTGCGTCAGCACCGGAATGCGGTCGATCGCCTGTTCCAGATGCTGGGCGAAATGGTCGTAATCATCATCGAACAGGCCGAATTCCCAATCATCGGGCACATCGCCGCCGAAATCGTCCAACACCCACGGTTGCGGGTTGGGCTCGTAGCCGCCCATGACCAGCCCGCCGACTTCTTCCTTGAAATAGGTGCGTCTGTCGGGATCGCGTAGCGTGGCGGCATCCGGCGACAGGCCGTCAATCGCCTCGGTGATGATGTACTGGTGTTTCACCGGTTGCAGCGGCACGGTGATGCCCGCCATCGCGCCCACCTTGCGCGCCCATTGTCCGGCGCAGTTGACCACGCGATCACATTGAATGGTGCCCTGATTGGTCTGCACGGCCGTGATCCGGTCGCCGTCCATGTCAAAGCCTGTGACCCGCACGCCTTCATGCAGTTTCGCGCCATGCATCCGCGCGCCCTTGGCCAGGCTTTGGGTGATGTCGGACGGGTTGGCCTGCCCGTCTGTGGGCAGCCAGCTGGCCCCAACCAGATCGCTGACATCCATCAACGGCCACATCTTTTTCACCTCGTCCGGTGAAATCAGATGCATGTCCATTCCGAACGATCCGGCGGTGGTGGCCAGACGTTTGTATTCGGTCCAGCGGTCTTCGTTCGTGGCCAGCCGCAAACATCCGGTCATTTTCCAGCCGGTATCAAGGCCGGTTTCGCCATCCAGTTGCTTATAAAGATCGACCGAATATTTCAGCACCTTGGTGATCGACGCAGAGGACCGCAACTGCCCCACCAGCCCCGCGGCGTGCCATGTTGACCCCGATGTCAGCTTGCCCTGTTCCAGCAGGACAACATCGGCCTTGTGATCGCGGGCAAGGTGATAGGCGGTGGAACATCCGATGATGCCGCCGCCGATAACGACAACCTGTGCGTGGCTGGGAAGGGTCATGATACGTCTTTTCCATAAGTGGTATGATAACGGTCGAGCGCGGCAGTGAGCCGGTCCAGATTTTCATGCGCATAGGCGACATAATCAACGCCCGGCGCGTTCAGGTGCAGTTCCGATACCATCGCCCACATCGCCTCGCGCAGAAGGGATGCGCATTGCATGGCATCAAAGGCCCGCAAAAGGGCTGCGTCGGGCGCAGCCCCGAAATAGCAGGTTAGCAATTCCTGCGCCGCGTCCGGCCCCATTTCCGAATTCGACGCCACACCGGCCAGATCGAACATCGGGGTGGAATAGCCGGCATATTCGTAATCGATCAGCCACAGGCGCGTGTCGTCCTCCAGAATATTGGCGGGCAGCAGATCATTGTGGGCAAACACGATCGGCAGCGGCACCTGCGCGGCTTCCATCTGCTGTGACAGGTCCAGAAATCGCGGCAGATCAGCGGCAAAGCGGCTGTCGCCTGCGGCCAGTGTGCGCGCATAATCACGGATCACATGGAACACCCAGAAAAAATGGGCGGTGCCGGAAATATGGTGCGCCATGGTTGTGTGAAACCGTTTCAACAGGTCGGCCATCCGGTCGGGATTGGCTCGCATATCCGCCGCCTCCCACGTGCGCGAGGGCACAAAGGCCGTGACCATGACACCTTGGGCCGCATATTCGACCGCCGGGGAAAACCCTGCGGCGTGGGCGGCGCGGGTGCTCATCAATTCGCGGGCGCGGTCCACATGGTGCATCGGGTAATCGGTGCCAAAGCGCACCACATGATCCCCCGCATCATCCGAAACCTTCCAGATTTCATTGGACAGCCCGCCCGATAATGGCGCGCCGGACGGGGTGCCGGTCCAGCAGGGTAAATCGCGTATCTTGTCAGGCAGCGTCATGGTGTCCGTCCTCCAGCCCCAACCGCGCCCGCGCCCGTTGCGCCCCCGCCTGAATAAGACGGTCGGCGATGATGGCGATGAATGCCACCGCAAATCCGGCAACAAGGCCGCGCCCCGCATCCGCCTTGGTCAGCGCGATATAGACCTCTTGCCCCAGATCACGGGTGCCCACCAGCGCGGTGATCACCAGCATCGACAGGGCGAACATGATGGTCTGGTTCAGCCCCAGCAGAATTTCGGGCAGCGCCAGTTTCAGTTTGATGCGTGTCAGGATTTGCCATTCGGTGCAGCCCATGGCGCGCCCCGCCTCGATCAGGCGGGCATCGACACCTTGCAGCCCCAGCGCGGTATAGCGGATGGCGGGTGCGATGGCATAGGCGACAACGGCGATCATCGCGGTGAAATCGCCAACCCGAAACAGCATCACGGCGGGCATCAGATAAACGAAGGACGGCAGGGTTTGCAGCGTATCAATCGCTACCTTGACCCAGACCCACAGCCGTTCCTTTTCGGCCGCCAATATGCCGATGGGCAGGCCGATCAGCATGGCAAAGACAACCGAAATCCCGCACAGATAGACGGTGATCATTGCCTTTTCCCACAATCCGGTGGCGGCGATCAGAAGGGTCAGAACGGCCACCAGTATCGCAAGACGCGCGCCGCCCAACCGCCAGCCGACAAAGGCCAACAGGCCCGCCACGCCCAACCACGGCAGGCCCACCAGAAACCGCTTTGTCGGGATCAACACATTCAGCAGCAGCGTGTTCTTGATCGCTTCAAGCGTGTCGAAGTAATTGATGTTGATCCACGCAACCACCCGCGACCAGAAATCGCCCGTCGAAATGGCCCAGTCGTCGGGATAGGTTTGCAAGGCGGGGCTAAGGAACGCGGCAATAAAGGTCAGCGCCAGAATACCCAGCGCCCATTTCAGATAGCCCGAGGGCGCATCAACGCCGGTGTATTGCGATGCTGCCTGGCTCAGCCGGTCGAGCGCAATGGCCAGCGCAACGATGGCAAACCCCGCCTCAAGCCCCGCGCCGAAATCCAGCCGCCGCAGCGATGCCAGCACATCAAAGCCAAGGCCCCCTGCCCCGATCATCGATGCGATGATCACCATGTTCAGCGACAGCATGATCACCTGATTGACCCCCACCATCAGCCCGTCCTTGGCCGATGGCACCATCACCCGCCACGTCATCTGACGGCGCGAACAGCCCACCATATGGCCCAGATCGCGGATTTCACCGGGCACACGGCCAAGGGCCAGCATGGTGATGCGCGTCATCGGCGGCATGGCGTAAATCACCGTGGCGACAATTGCCGCCGTGGGGCCGAACCCGAACAGGATCAGGATTGGCACCAGATAGGCAAAAACCGGAATGGTTTGCATCAGATCCAGCACCGGTTGCAGCGCCCGCGCCAGCCAGCGCCAGCGATAGGCCGCCAGCCCCAGCATCAACCCGCCCGCAACCCCGATGGGCACCGCGATCATGATCGACGCAAGTGTAACCATCGCCGATGTCCACTGCCCGAACACGGCAATAAACAGGAAACACCCCGCCGCCAGCAACGCCAGCGACCACCCGCCAAGGCGGTGCCCGATCAGCCCGACCAACGCGATCAGCCCGACCCATGACAGCGGCGGCAGGTTCAGCGCGTCAACCCCGCCCGACAGAATGCCGGCCACCGCCTGATAGGGGATGTCCACCAGCGTGGACAGGAACCGCGTCAGATCGCGAAAGGTGAACAGGCCGAAACTCGCGTCATTCAGCAGCCATTTGGTGAAATCGGATATCCAGCGCGCGGCGGGCACCACCCATTTCTTGGGGTATTCAAACGCCCAGGGCAGCAGCGTTTGGCCCCATGTCATCAGCATAAAAAACGCCAGCAGAACCGCGCCCCAAAGCGCGAAACTGTGCCAGACAGGCCGGTTAGGTACCGCAGCGTTTATCATTATCCCGCCAACATCAGATCAATCACGGCATCGCGGCGCAACTGGCCCAGCGTTTCGCCGTTTGCCCCCGTCACCCGCAACAGGGTGGCACCGGACAGAAACAGCGGTGCGGCCTCGGACACGGTGGCGCGGGCGGGCACGGACGCATCGGGGGTGTCCGCGCTGGCAGGTTCCATCACCGACGTCACACGCACCACCTTGGCACGCGGCACGGCCTGCGAAAATTCGCGCACGTAATCGGTGGCAGGGTTCAGCACGATCTGTTCGGGCGTATCCGCCTGTACCACGATGCCGTCTTTCATGATGGCAATGCGGTCGGCAAGGCGGATCGCCTCGTCAAAATCATGGGTGATGAACACGATGGTCTTTTTCAGCGTGCCTTGAAGACGCAGGAATTCATCCTGCATTTCGCGCCGGATCAGCGGATCAAGCGCGGAAAACGGTTCATCCAGAAACCACAGTTCGGGATCGGCGGCCAGACTGCGGGCAATGCCAACACGCTGCTGCTGCCCGCCGGACAACTGGCGGGGATAGGCCGCCTCGCGCCCCTCCAACCCGACAAGGGCGATCATACGGCGCGCGCGGTCTTCGCGTTCGGCGCGCGCAACGCCCTGAATTTCCAGCGGAAAGGCGACGTTGTCCAGAACGGACAGATGCGGCAGCAATGCAAAATGCTGGAACACCATGCCCATCTTGTGCCGCCGCAATTGTGTCATCTCTTCCTGCGAGGCGCTGAGAAGGTTTTGCCCGTGAAACAGGATTTCGCCCGCCGTCGGTTCGATCAGACGCGACAGGCAGCGCACCAATGTGGATTTACCCGACCCCGACAGGCCCATGATCACGAAAATCTCGCCCGTGTGCACGGCCAGATCAACCGCGCGCACCGCCGGAACAAGGCCCGCGCCCTGCAATCGTTCAAGGCTGGCATCGGGCCCGAAATCGGCAAGAATGTCCGCCGCCCGCGCGCCAAACAGTTTCCAGACATTGCGACATTCTAACATGGGGGCGTCAGGCCGGTTCTGGTCGGCCTTGGTGGTATTGGTCAATGCGGTCTCCGGCGCAGGCAGGTTGCCGCCCGCATGACACGGGCGGCAGGGTTTGCATCAGATCAACTTGTTCAGTTGGCGATCCATTCTTTCCAGCGGCCTTCATTGGCGGCCATCCAGTCCGCTACGACACCTTCAACCGTGCCACCATCCAGATCGACAGCTGTGATCATCGCGCCCATTTCATCATTGTTGATGTTGAACTTTTCAACGGCCATCTTCGCGCCTGGCCACTTGTCGGCCAACCCCGACCACGCCACCTTCCAGATGTCGCCGAACGGTTTGCCGCAATCATAGGCCATATCCGGGTTCAGACCGACCGATGGATCGTTGTAGCATTCGGCAGAATAGACCGGAAATTCAACCCATTCGCCATCGTATTTGGCGGGGGCCCAGTGCGGGGCATAGACCCACAGCAATACCGGTGCCTGACGTTGTACCGCGCTTTCCAGTTCTGCAAACAGGGCCGCATCGGTGCCCGCGTGGATCACCTCGAACGGCAGATCAAGCGCTTCGACACGTTCATCATCAAACCCGCCCCATGTCACTGGGCCACCCAGATAGCGGCCCTTGGGCGCGGTTTCGGCGGTGGAAAACGCCTCGGCGCAGGCCGGGTCTTTCAACGCTTCCCAATTGGGCAGGCCGGGGCAGCGTTCGGCCATATAGGCAGGGTACCACCATTCTTCCTTGGCCTGCATTCCGGTTGGCCCAAGGTTCACCACATTGCCGGTGGCGGTCGCCGCATCCATCGCCTCGCGACCTGTGGTTTCCCAGATTTCCATGGCGATGTGCAGATCACCGGATTCAAGGCCCGCGAATTGCGCCAGATAATCGGCCTGCACATATTCCACGTTATATCCGGCCTCTTTCAGAACCGACCCCATCAACTGGGTTGTGATCAACTGGCCGGTCCAGTCGTGCAATGTCAGCTTGATCGGGTCGCTGGATTCCTGTGCCTGCGCGGGCAGCGACAGGGCCAGTGCAGACGCCATAACTGTGGCGCGCATCAGCGATAGTGGTTTCAAATTTTTATTCATGGTCAGACCCCCTGAGAAATATGTAACGGGCGTGCGCGCGCGGATTTTCTCCGGCCTTTGTCTGTGAATTTCGCATACCCTTGCCAAAGCCTGCCGCGCGAGGGGCGCTTGAGTCAATCAAACAATGGAATTTTTTGTTTGTTTCCGGACCAATGGCAGGTGCCGCGATGCAACCCCACCTTGCAGGACTTGCGTCATGTGTCTTTGTTCTGGTCTTCCAAAAGGCGCGAGTGTTTGCGCATCTCGGTCAGAATTTGGCCAAAGGTTTCGATCCCCCGCGCCTCAAGGATCGTGATCATACGCACCAGAACGGCGGCTGTCGCTTCGGCGTCGCCCATCGCGGTGTGGCGTTTTTCGTCTGCAATCGTGACATTCAGGCGTTCACACAGCGCATCCAGCGTGTGGGTGGCCGACCCGCCAAAAACCACCGCCGACAACAACACCGTATCCAGCACAGGATGATCAAAGGCCAAGCCGTGCGCACGGCCTGTCTGGTGTAAAAACGCCATATCGAACGGCGCATTGTGCGCCACCATCACCGCATCGCGGGCGAACACATGAAAATTCTTGCAGACCTGCACAAAATCGGGTGCATCCGCCACCATTTCATCATTGATATGATGCACCTTGGTGGATGCGGGCGGGATTGGCACGGATGGATTGACCAGGGTGTCAAACACCTCGCCCGGGATCGGCTTGCAATTGACAATGCGCAGCGCGCCCAATTGCACAACGCGATCGGTTTCGGGGCGCAGGCCGGTGGTTTCACTGTCAAACACCACAAAGGTCAGATCGCGCAGCTTGGTCTGTTTCAGATCATTGGATACCGCGCGGTCCAGCAGATCAAAATCGTAACACAGCGGACGTTCGGCATCCGGGTCCATCGGTTCCAGCATCAATGTATAGCCGTCCTGCGCCCCGAATTTGCGGATATGGCCGGTATAAGTCTGGCCCGACAGTCCGGCCAACACCACGGGCATGCGCGCCCTGTTTTCTGCGTCCAGCGTGTGCAGCGCCTCTTTGATCGCGTTCTGATCCAGATATTCAAAGATCGACGCGTTCAACCGTGGGGGGGCTTCGCCCTCCAGCAGGGCGGCGGCCTGCCCGTCATAAAGAACGATCCGGTGATCGGCGCGCGCCACGATTACGGCGGTCGGGATGTCCGACAGGATTTTCAGCAATTGCTGTTTTTCACGTTCCAGACGCGCGGTGCGTTCGGCCACGGTTTCTTCGGCGGTACGGCTGCTTTCGCTCAGTTTCCGGTGCACCGCCGCCGCGGCAGGGGCCAGATCACCCAGATAGCGCGCGGCAGACCGATCAATTGCGGCCCCGATATCGGCTTGTGCGCCGACCCGCAGGCTGGCGGCCAGTGCCTCGATCGGTTTGGCGACATTTTCATCGAACAACAGCCAGATAAACACCGCCAGCGCCACAAGGCCGAACCCCGCAGCAATCGCCGCCGTGACAAAGGCCGAAAACGCATCGGGCTCGCCCAATTGCCGGTACCCCAGCCACAGCGCCCCCAGAACAACAGCCACGCCGCCCAATGCGCTGAGACAGAAAAACAAAAAGACTCGAATCCGCAGGCTCAAGTCCTTCATGTCACACCTCCTTGCAGGCCGTCGTCAGAATCGGATCGCCTGCAGGCAGGTCAATCCATTGCGCGTTCAGAACAGCACCGTCTTCGCCGAATTCGATACCGTCAACGATGTCAGCCTGCTTGCCGGTCGCACAGTCAAACAACACCGGTGCTTTGGCGGTTTGCGCCCAGCGGCCATAAAACACCAGATCGACAATGCGTTGATCGGGCTGTTGCGGGTGGGTGCGCATCGTGGCCTGATCCACAGCAACAAAGCGGCTGACATAGGGTTTGATATAGGTCCATGGGCGATAGAATACTTTTTCATCAATGGTTTGGGCGACGATCATGCCCTCGGGCATGTTGGCCGATGTGCGCGCGTACCATCCGTATTCGCTGGTAATCGCAGCGATCAGCATCGCGCCACCGGCACAGACCGGCATCAACCACGACGGCAAGCGGCCCTTCAACGCAAGGTTCAAAGCCCAGAAAATCAAGGCCGCCGTTGCACCGGCGATAAATGTGCCGATCAGTTCAAAAAACATTGCGTTCCGTCCCTCCCCTTTGACGTGCAGCGACCCTAGCCCAGAATACCCCGCCCTTGCATTAGCGCAGATTGCATCGTCTTGATCACGACAAAAGCGTCGCGCAAATGGCTGCGTTCGAAATCGGACAGCGCGGCGGGCGGCAGAAAATTGTCCGGTGCCTTGCCCTGCTTGATCAGTCTGGCCTGATGTTCCAGACGGGTCTGGGCCACCAGATCATAAGCATCCAGCAGATCGCGCCCGCCGCTTTTGCTGATAATCTCGGCACCCAGTGCTTCTTCGACACGGGCGCGTGTGTTCACAACAGCCAGCCGCCCCTGAAGCGCATACATCCGCCCCAGATCGACAACCGGCACCACGCCGTTCAGTTTGGTATCAATCGTGTTGCGGTGTTCGCCCGACCGGATGGTGGCAAACCCGCGCAACAACCCCAGCGGGGTGGCGTGGGTCAGCGCGTTGCTGGCCATATGGGCGGTAAAGATGGAATTTGACGATGCGGCGCGCAGCGTATCCGCCTGCAAATCGGCAAACAGGGTAACATCGCCACCGATCGGGCGCAGATCGAACATCACGCTGGCCAGCATCTGGGCTTCTTTGCTGGGTTGGGCGATCCAGCCCTTGAAATAGTCGCGCCAGACCGCTGCGGGCTGGCACCAGCGCGGGTTGGTCGCCATCATGTCGCCTGGGCAATAGACATATCCGCACGCGTTCAGCCCGTCGCTGACAAATTGCGCGAACGGGGCGAACCATGCCTGCGTTTGTGCATCAATTCCGTCTTCAAGGATCAGGCAATTGTCCTGATCCGATACGCCTGTCTGTTCCTGCCGCCCTTGTGATCCGCAGGCCAGCCATAAATAGCGCGCGGGCGCGGGGCCGAATTTTTCCTCGGCCAGTGCCAGCAGGCGGCGGGTCACCACATCGGCCACGTCGGTGATCATGCGTGTCACCACATCATGGCGGTGCCCTGCCGCGACCAGTTGCACCAGCAGGTTGGGGATGCGGGCGGTGATGCCGGACAGGTCGTCTACCGTCGCGGCGCGCGCCGCATCGGCCACCAGACTGGCGGTGCTGGAGGCCTGAAACCGCGTCAGATCGGTTTGCGTGACGATGCCCACCAGACGCCCCGCCGCAACGATCGGCAAATGCCCCAGACGGTGTTCCATCATCATATGCAACACATCCGACCCGATGGCCGACGGTGCCAGGACACGCGGGTCCGGTGTCATGATCTTGCGCACGGGCGTATCAAGCGGCAGCGCCTCGGCCAGCGCCTTGCCGGTCAGATCACGCACTGTCAGGATACCGACGAGCGTATCGCCTTCGGTCACGCAGAGGCAGGAAATGCGGCGGTCGCGGATGGTGCGCGCGGCCTCGATCAGGGTTGTATCTGGCGTGCAGGTCACCGGATCGGGGATCATCAGTGTTTCGACGCGCACATTTGTCAGATCGAATTTGCGGGCCTCGGTGCTGCGGTCGCCGGTTCTGTTGCGGTCAAAGAACTGGCGGAACGGGTCCTGTTCGGCGCGCAGGCTGGCAAACAGAGCCGCAGGCAGGCACAGCAACCGCGCATCCTCTACGGCCTTGGCGGATGTGGCCGCCAGACCGTCGCGCAGCAAACCGCGTTCGCCAAAGGAATTGCCCCGTTCCAGCATCGACACCTGAACGCCATTGGCGTCGGTGACGGCGATTTTGCCGCTTGCAATGATGTAGAGACAGGCCAGCGGGTCACCCAACGCATAAACAGCTTCGTCCTTGCGGACATCGCGCCAGTCTACCTGTTGCGCAACCTTGTCCAGCACAGTTGCCGGAAACGCATTGTAGGGGTGCAGGTTGGACAAAAAAGCAAGGGCGTCGTCGCGCATAGGGCCTATCCCGGAAATGAGTGTCCCTGCCCCGGCTTGATCGGGACAGGGGAAATTTGAAGCAGGCACCCGGAACCGGCTGCCTGCATCTTTTGCTTAGTGATCGACAGCGCCACCGGCACCGGCAGGTACACGAACGCTTTCGACCAGATCCTTGATCTCTTGCGGGGTGTCCTCGGTCGACATCGACACGATATAGGCCACCGCAAAGTTGATCACCGCACCGACCGCACCAATCGCGGTGGACTGGATGCCAAACAGCGAACCGTCAACCGTATCAGGGAAGCTGTTGGTGCCAGACACGAAGAACCAGCCTTTGTGCAGGAAGATGTAGACCAAGGTAAAGATCAGACCGGCCAGCATCCCTGCCACAGCGCCAACGTTATTCACGCGCTTGGAGAAGATACCCATCATCAAGGCCGGGAAGATCGACGCCGCAGCCAGACCAAAGGCCAACGCCACCGTTTGCGCCGCAAATCCCGGAGGATTGAGGCCCAGCCATGTGGCCACCGCGATTGCCACCGCCATCGCGATCCGGGCTGACAAAAGTTCGCCCTTTTCCGAGATGTTGGGGTTGATCGCACCTTTGACAAGGTCATGAGACACCGCAGACGAGATCGCCAGCAACAGACCCGCCGCCGTGGACAGGGCCGCCGCAAGGCCACCCGCCGCGACCAGACCGATCACCCAACCGGGCAGGTTGGCAATCTCGGGGTTGGCCAGAACAAGGATGTCACGGTTGAAGTTGGTCAACTCGTTACCTTGCCAGCCATTTGCTGCGGCTTTTTCTGCCATCGCGTCGGACGCATCGTTGTAGTACTGGATTTTGCCGTCGCCGTTCTTGTCTTCCCAATCCAGCAGGCCGGTTTTCTGCCATGTCAGCATCCAGTTGTATTCGGGTGCTGTTTCGATGGTTTCAACAGATACCGCTGCGCCGCTTGTGCCTTCGGGCCACATCAGGTTGGTGATGTTCAAACGGGCCATCGCACCAACCGCAGGGGCGGTCAGATACAGCAGCGCGATAAACACCAGCGCCCAACCGGCGGACCAACGGGCGTCGGATACTTTGGGAACGGTGAAAAAGCGCATGATCACGTGCGGCAGACCCGCTGTCCCGATCATCAGCGACAACGTGAACAGAACCATGTTCAGGTTGTCCTTGTGCGCTTCGGTATAGCTGGCAAAGCCCAGATCGGTCACAATCTGGTCAAGCTTTTGCAGCAGGTAAACGCTGCTTTCCCCACCGGTCGAGGCCGATACTTCGCTGAACAGGCCAAAGGCCGGGATCGGCGTGCCTGTCAGTTGCAGCGAGATGAACACGGCCGGAATGGTGTAGGCCATGATCAGAACGACATACTGGGCCACCTGCGTATAGGTCACGCCCTTCATGCCGCCAAACACCGCATAGGCGAAAACAACCGCCGCACCGATCAACAGACCGGATGTGTTCGAGATTTCAAGGAACCGGCCAAAAGCCACGCCCACCCCTGTCATCTGGCCGATCACATATGTGGTCGATGCCACAATCAGACAGATCACAGCGACGAGGCGTGCAGTTGGGGAATAGAAACGGTCACCAATGAATTCGGAGACGGTGAATTTGCCGAACTTGCGCAGATAGGGCGCAAGCAACAGCGCCAGCAGAACATAGCCGCCGGTCCAGCCCATCAGGAAGGTCGAGTTGTCATAGCCGGTAAAGGCAATCAGACCCGCCATCGAGATGAACGAGGCCGCAGACATCCAGTCTGCCGCTGTCGCCATACCGTTGGTGACAGGATGCACGCCGCGACCGGCCGCATAGAATTCCGATGTGGAACCCGCGCGGGCCCAGATCGCGATGCCGATGTAAAGCGCAAAGGATGCGCCCACAAACAGCAGGTTCAGTGTAAACTGGTCCATCAGATCAGTCCTCCTCTACGCCGTATTCACGGTCGAGTTTGTTCATCCGCCACGCGTAGAAAAAGATCAGCGCGAGAAAGACAAGAATGGAACCCTGCTGGGCAAACCAGAAGCCCAGATCGGTGCCACCGACAGAAACGCCCGCCAGCATCGGACGCAGCAATATGCCGAACCCGAAGGACACAAGCGCCCAGATAATCAGGCTGATCGTGATGATCCGGACGTTGGCTTTCCAATAGCCGGCTCCGTCCCTTTCCGCCTTTGTATGTGTAGATTGATCCGCCATTTTGGCGCTCCTCCTTTTTGTTTTTCAGGATGTGCAACCGGGGCGCAACGCGCGCCCCAATTGCGGGTCACACTTTGGCTGTTACGCCCTTCACGACATCGGAAATGTCCCGTCCGATAGCATCGATGTTGCCCATTGCATTCACACGTTGCAAGGTATTTTGATCTTGGTAATACTGGATAAGTGGTGCCGTTTGCGCATGGTATGCATCCAGCCGCGACATCACCGTTTTGGCGTTGTCATCGGCGCGACGCTGCATATCAGTGCCGCCACATTTATCGCATGTACCGTCTGTTTTCGGCACCTTGAACGTATCGTGGTAGCCTTCGCCACAGCCGCCGCAGGTGTAGCGGCCTGCGATCCGCACGACCATTTTCACATCGTCAACGTCCAGGCTGATTGCGGCATTGATCCGCTGCCCCGATGCCTGAAGCAAGGTGTCCAGGGCTTCGGCCTGTTCTGTGGTACGCGGGAAGCCGTCAAGGATCACGCCCTTGGCGCAATCAGGTTCTGCCAGTCGGTCGCGCAGGATATCGATCACGATCTGGTCGCTGACCAGTTCGCCCGCTTCCATCACGGCCTTGGCGGCCTTGCCCGCAGGGGTGCCTGCGGCCACGGCCGCGCGCAACAGATCACCGGTAGACAATTGCACAAGGCCGAATTTTTCCTCCAGCATGCGCGCCTGCGTGCCTTTGCCGGCACCGGGCGGGCCAAGAAGGATCAGGATGGGAGCGGTGTTTGGTGCTTTTGCCCCGTCCATCACGCGTCCTTCCGGTTCATGCGGTTTTCAATCAGATCGTCAACCACGGCAGGTTCGGCCAGTGTGGATGTATCGCCCAGACTGCCGAAATCATCCTCGGCAATCTTGCGCAGGATGCGGCGCATGATCTTGCCAGACCGTGTTTTCGGCAGGCCCGGGGCCCACTGGATCAGATCGGGTTTGGCAATCGGGCCAATCTCGGTGCGCACCCACACCTCAAGCTCCTTGCGCAGCTCTTCAGAAGGCGTTTCGCCGTTCATCAGCGTGACATAGGCGTAAATCCCCTGCCCCTTGATGTCATGCGGATAGCCCACGACGGCGGCTTCGGCCACTTTGGCATGCGCGACCAGCGCGCTTTCGACCTCGGCCGTGCCCATGCGGTGGCCCGACACGTTGATCACATCATCCACGCGCCCCGTGATCCAGTAATCGCCATCCGCATCACGGCGGCATCCGTCGCCAGTGAAATAATAGCCTTTGTAGTCGCTGAAATAGGTTTTTTCGAACCGGTCATGATCGCCCCAGACGGTGCGCATCTGCCCCGGCCAGCTGTCGGCCAGACACAACACACCTTCGGCGGCGGTGGTGGTAATCTCGACACCGCTTTGCGGATCAAGAACCACAGGTTTGATGCCAAAGAACGGCTGCTGTGCCGATCCCGGTTTCAGTTTGGTCGCACCGGGCAACGGGGTCAGCAGATGGCCGCCGGTTTCGGTTTGCCACCATGTGTCAACGATCGGGCATTTGCCCTTGCCCACAACATTGAAATACCAGTTCCACGCTTCGGGGTTGATCGGTTCTCCCACGGTGCCCAGCACCTTCAGGTCTGACAGGTCATAAGCCTTGACCGGATCATCGCCTGCCGCCATCAGCGCCCGAATGGCGGTGGGGGCGGTGTAGAACTGGTTCACCTTGTGCTTTTCACACACCTGCCAGAACCGGCCCGCGTCGGGGTATGTCGGCACGCCTTCAAACATGATGGTGGTCGCGCCGTTGGCCAGCGGGCCATAGACGATATAGCTGTGGCCCGTCACCCAACCCACATCGGCAGTACACCAGAACACGTCGCCTTCGTGGTAATCGAACACCAGTTCGTGCGTCATCGCCGCATAGGCAAGGTAGCCACCGGATGTATGGACCACGCCTTTGGGCTGGCCGGTGGAACCGGATGTATAGAGAATAAACAGCGGGTCTTCGGCGTTCATTTCGGCGGGCGCACAATAATCGTCCGCTTCCAGTGCCATTTCGTTGTAATCATGGTCACGCGCCGTCCACGTAGTCTGGCCGCCGGTGCGTTTCACCACCAGACATTTCACGCTGTCCTTGCAATGCAGCAGCGCCGCATCCGCATTGGATTTCAGCGGTGTCTGCCGTCCGCCACGCGGAGCATAATCGGCGGTGATCACCACCTTGGCGTCACAGCCATTGACCCGCGCGCCCAGCGCATCGGGGGAAAACCCTGCGAACACGATGGAATGGATCGCACCGATACGCGCGCAAGCCAACATGGCATAAGCGGCTTCGGGGATCATCGGAAGATACAGGATCACACGGTCGCCCTTGCGAACCCCCATGCTTTCCAGAATGTTGGCCATCTTGCAGGTGTTGCGGTGCAGTTCCTTGTAAGTGATATGCTTGGCATCTTCTTCGGGGCTGTCAGGCTCCCAGATGATCGCGGTCTGGTCACCGCGCGTTTCAAGATGACGGTCGATGCAATTGGCAGACACGTTCAGAACACCATCTTCGAACCATTTGATCGACACAGCGCCCAGATCGAAATTGACGTTCTTGACCTTGGTAAACGGTTTGATCCATGTCAGGCGTTTGCCCTGTTCGCCCCAGAACGCATCCGGATCCTTGATCGACGTTTCATATAGTGTTTTGTAGCGCGCCGCGTCGACATGGGCCGTTTTGGCGAACGCCGGATCCGGAGAGAAATCTGGCCCTTTGGCCTGGGCAACATTGGGTGTGTCAGTCATCGCATTTCTCCTCCAGATTGCAATCCGGGGGTGCTGATCGGACAGAACAAAACGCCAAACCGCAAATCTCCCCCTGTAAACAACTCATAGAGAGAATGTGAAAATCATCAACTATCCATCTGTAAACGCGCATTATTTTTGTAATTATTTTCACCGAAGGAAGACGCATTTGTAAATTTTTCCTGCGGCAATTTGCCAAATATCAACAAATTCAGCATCTTGCAAGTTAAGAGCCGCGCAAAGGGGAATGGGCAATGGCCCTCCATTCCGGCGCCACCCGCCCCGTGGCAACGGCTTTTTAACCGGCGCGGGATACGCAGGGCAAAAGGATCACCACGGGGGCGCGCAATGGATCAGGACAAATTATTTGGAAACCTGTTTCTGGGCGTGGGCGCGATGAAGGCGGGGACGACATGGCTGTATTCGGTGCTGGACCAGCATCCGAACCTGCATTTCACACCGGAAAAGGAAATTCACTACTTTTACCACCGGTATGTCGACAGCAGCCTGCTGAATGAACGCAAACGCCTGCACACTGCGCGTGAACGGTACCTATTGCGGTTCGATCCCGAGCACGCGAATATCGACCGGATCCGCATGAACCTGCATTGGGTGGCCAGCTATCTAAACCATCCGGTTGATGATTTCTGGTACCGGTCCCTGTTTCAAACCCGCGCACATCATGCGTTTGCCTGCGATTTTTCCAATCTGAACGCACATTTGCCTGTCGCAGCCTGGCAACAGATCGCGCGCCAGTGCGCCACGCTGCGGGTGCTGTTCACCATGCGCGACCCGTTAAAGCGGTTGTGGAGCCATACGAAATTCCATTTGCAGATTACGGGACAGGCCGAAAATCTGACCACATGGGGCCCGTGCGACTTTGACAGCTTCGTGCGCCAGCCGTTTATCTGGCAAAACGCGGAATATGGCCGGATCTTACGCACACTCCGCGCCGGGCTGGATCGCGAGACATGGCGCACAACCTTCTATGAAATCCTGCATGCGGACCAGATGACCGCCCTACGCGAGATTGAAAAATTTCTGTCCCTGCCCCCACATGCCTACCCGCAAAAGATACTGGACAAGCACCCGACGCAAAGCGTGACCCACCCCATGCCCGCCTTTTTTGCCGAACTATTCGAAACGGACATCGACCGGATCAAATCCGAAATCCGCGCCGAAGGATTTGAACTGCCGCCGCAATGGGGGTGACTCCCCTTTTGGCTCAGGGTGTCAGCTGGCTGCGATCCAGCCGCCTCAGCAGCAACAAACCCGCAATCAGGGGCACCACCGCGCAAGCCAGCACATAGGCTGGCGACACATAATCTGCATGGTAATACGGATAAATGCCGCTGCGCATCATACCAGTGACGTGCACCAATGGATTATACCACAAAAGTTCCCTGTAAGGATGCGGCACCGCATCAAAGAGAAAAAACACGCAGGACGCTATGAACAAAGGCCGCGTGCCGATGGCCCAGACCGATTGCCAGACCGGAACCGCCACATTCAGCACCGCGTTCAACGTGCCGATCCCGGCACCAAGGCAAAGGGCCAGCGCATAAGCCAGCGCCAACCTGCCCACAGAAATGACAGTGCCCGCCTGTGTCAGCGCCAGCAATACCGACATAACCACCACCCCCACAACGATCTGGATCAGCCCGTTCAACACCAGCCGTGCAATCAGCGCATCCAGCAAGGTCACACGCGGATACCGCAGCAAAGCCCGCGAAAACGGCACGGTCTGGCCAAGCTTGGCCGTAATATCCGTGAACACCAGAAACGGCAGCACACCGCTGGCGTAAAACAGCGCGAAACTGCCGCCCAGTGGCGGCGCGCGAAACCCGATCGTAAAAATGAATGTTAACAGGGCAATGCCGAACACGGGTTCCAGCACAGCCCAGACATACCCCCCGGGCGAGCGGCCATAAACCGTGGCAACCTCGCGCAGGATCAGCGCCATCACCGCGCGCCCTGCGGCCAAAGGCAAACGCGTGGGACGCGGGCTTCCTGAAATCATAACGAACCTTTCGCAGTTTGTGGTTTTGCGGTTTCCGGCAACACAAATGTAACCCCTTTGCCGGATAAGCGGGTCTCAGAACATTCGCGCCAAGGCCTTAACAAACCATGTCGACCCCATCCCCCCTGCTGCACCCGACGGATCATGCACCCCTGACTTTTCCGGCCCAACGCGTCGTACGCCCGGCGGCGCGCGCGGGCGCGATGCAGCGGCGCCATTGGGCCTTGGCGATCAGTTTTATGCTGCTGGTCTGTGTGCCCGCTGGGCTGGTTGCGGCCTACCTTTACGGGCGCGCGGCAGATCAATACGCCTCAACCGTCGGGTTTTCCGTGCGTAGCGAAAATTTGGTGCCGGTGGCCTCAACGCTGGGCGGGCTGGCCGAATTGCCCACCCATGCCGCATCGGACGCCGACATTCTATATGCCTATCTGGGCAGTCAGGATCTGGTGCGCAAACTGGACGAAACGGTGGATTTGCGTGCCATTTGGTCACGCATACCCCATCAACAGGACCCTGTCTTCGCGCTTGACCCCAACGGTACCATAGAAGATGTGGTGGCCCATTGGGCGCGCATGGTCGATCTGGTCTACGATCCTGCATCCGGCCTGATAGAAGTGCAGGTTCTGGCCTTTACCCCTGACGATGCCCGCACCGTAACACGGGCGGTTCTGGCCGCGTGCGAGGATATGATCAATATTCTGTCCGCGCAGGCACGCGAGGATGCGATCAAACACGCGCGCGCCGAATTGGGCAGTGCCGCCGCGCGACTGAAACAGGCGCGACTGGATCTGACCGATTTTCGCAACCGGACCCAGATTGTCGATCCGGCGCTGGACACCCGCAACCAGATGGGCCTGTTGATCACCCTTCAGGAGCAACTGGCAACGGCCATTATCGATACGGACCTGCTGCAGGGCACCACTGGACAGGATGATCCGCGCATCCTGCGCTCGCAACGGCGGATCGACGTGATCGAAAAAAGCATTGCCGCAGAACGGCGCAAACTGGGGCTGGGCGGCAGCGATCCGGGCGAGGCCGTATTTGCCAGCCTGATCGGCGAATACGAAAGCCTGATCGTGGACCGCGAATTTGCCGAAAGCGCCTATCTGGCCGCTTTGGCGTCATATGATGGCGCACGCGCCGATGCGCGCAAACAAAGCCGCTATCTGGCCGCCCATATCCGCCCGACACGCGCGGAAAAAGCCGAATATCCCACCCGTCTGAAATGGCTTTTTCTGTGCAGTGCCGCGCTGTTTTCGCTGTGGGCCGTGCTGTGTCTGGCGGGCTATGGTCTTTATGACAGACGGTAGTTACGCATGATTGTTCTGGATCAGGTCAGCAAAACATACCGCGAGCGCGGACGCCAACATGTGGTGCTGGATCGCATCAGCGCCGTCTTTCCGGATGGCATGTCGATTGGGCTGTTGGGGGCAAACGGGGCCGGCAAAAGCACGTTGCTGAATATTCTGGCCGGGGGGGTGCGCCCCAGCACCGGACAGGTGCGCGCAACGGGGCGTGTGTCATATCCCATCGGTTTTGCCGGAGCTTTCCATCCCGACCTGTCCGGCGCGCAGAACGCGCGGTTTGTGGCCCGTCTGTACGGGATCGACACGCAGGACCTGATTGCCTTTGTTGATGATTTCACCGAGCTCGGGGCGCAACTACACATGCCGGTCGGAACATATTCTGCTGGGATGAAAGCGCGGCTGTCCTTTGCCATTGCGATGGGCATCCCGTTTGACACCTACCTTATGGACGAGGTGACATCGGTCGGGGATGGTGCCTTTCGCAAGAAAAGCATCGCCGTGTTCGAAGCGCGGCGCGCAACCGCAGGCGCGATTGTCGTGTCCCATTCCACGCCGATGATCCGCCGGATCTGCACCTGCGGAGCCGTGCTCGATCAGGGGAGGTTGACCTTTCACAACGATATCGAAACGGCCCTGAACCATCATGAAACCGTTCTGGCACGCGGGGTGGCTGCATGAACATGCGCACCGATTTCACCTGGCCCGGTCCTTGTGAGGACAATCCATCGTCAACCGGACTGCCTGTGGTGATCCTTTTGGCTGTCTATAACGGACAGCCCTATTTACAAGCGCAACTGGACAGTATCGTGGCGCAATCGCACACCAACTGGCACATACTGGCCAGCGATGACGGATCAAGCGATGGCAGTCGCGCGATATTGCAGCGGTTTGCGGATGCGGGCCATCGGCTGACCTTGATCAACGGTCCACAACAGGGACCGGCCGCCAATTTCCTGCACCTTTTACGCAGCGCTTCCGCCTTGGGCCTCGGGCACCCTTCAATCGCGTTTTGTGATCAGGATGACGTGTGGGCGCAACACCGGTTGCGCACCGGTCTTTCTGCCCTGTCGCAGCAGCGCGCCGATCTCCCTGCCCTGTTTTGCAGCCGCTCGGTGATCACCGATGCAGCCCTTGTTCCCAAACATCTGTCCCCGCTCTGGCCACATCCGCCAAGTTTTGCCAATGCGCTGATCCAGAATATCGCCGCCGGACATACGCTGCTTCTGAATCCGGCGGCGTCTGTTCTGGTTTGCGCCGCCGCACATGAAGCAGGCCAGATCGTGATGCATGACTGGTGGCTTTACCAGTTGATCACAGGCACAGGCGGCACTGTGCTGTATGACAAAACACCATTGGTGTTTTATCGCCAGCACGCGCGCAATCTGGTCGGAGCCAATGACGGTGCGCGCGCGCGGTTGGCCCGTCTTTGGCAATTGTTGCGCGGGGATGTTCGACGCTGGAATGACGTAAATATCGCGGCGCTGGAACGCTCGGCGCATCGCCTGCGCCCTGCAAACCGCGCCATTCTGGCACGGTTTAGCGGTCTGCGCCGCCGCGCGCTGCCTGTTCGACTGCGTGGCTTGTGGCGCCTTGGTATTCACCGGCAAACGCGCGCGGGCACTGCCATGATGTGGCTTGCCGCCTTGTGGGGGCGGTTATGACAGGGCGTGTGACATGATGGCCGCCCTGTTCCGCTGGTCGCTGCTGTGCAAGTTTTTTGCCACGATGCGCCATGAAGGGATCGCACGCGCCCTAGACAAGGTGCGTATTTACAGTGCGATGATCTGGCGTGGAACAGGGCGCAGCGCTGTGTCTTTGACTGAAACAGATGCGCCCGGGCAAAGCGCGCATTACCTGAGCGGGACATGGCGCATGCTGGCGAAAACGGACGCTTTTCATGTTTCCTGCGCCCCTGCCATTCTGTCGCGGCGTCGCAAGATCGCGCTGATCGGTGATCTGAACCTGCCGCAATGCCGCAAGTACCGTGTCGAACAGCTGGCCCAGTTCTGGCGTGCGCGCAATGTCGAGCTTGTGTTTTCACATTATCAGGATGTGCCCCGCTGTGTGCATGCCCTGCAGGACGCGACGCACCTGATAGAATACCGGCTGACGACAACAGCAGAAACCACCATGTACCGGTACGAGGCGCGGCGTTTGCGCCTGCCGGTGCTGTACGATCTGGATGATCCGCTGTTTTCGGTGTCCGCCTATGAAGGGTATGGCAATATGGGCGTGGTCGGGCCTGCATTGCAGGCGCAATTTGTCGCCCAGGCTCCGGGGTATCTGGACATGATGAACGGTGCCGACCTTGTGTCTGTGTCCACGCCCGCATTGGCAGAACATGCAGCTTTTTATTGCCCGCGTCCGATCTACCTGCGCCGAAATTTCGCGGATCAATCCACGTTGGAAACTGGCAGGCAAGCAATGGCGCAGGCCGCGAAAACACGTGCGGCATCGTCCGGGTTCCGGATCGCATTCGCCAGCGGATCACACGGGCACGAGGCGGATTTCGATGTGATCCGCGAGGATGTGATCACGTTTCTGGACGGGGCGGACGGCCGTGTTCTTGTACTCTTGGGGCATTTTGACAAAACCCGCCTGCCCGCAGCCCTGCACGACCGTGTAGAGGTACACGGGTTCAGCGGTTATGCACCCTATCTGCACAGACTTGCACAGGCTGATTGCGCGATCATGCCGTTGGCGGACGATGTGTTTAACCGGTGCAAAAGTGCGGCGCGCGTGCTGGACGCCGCAGCGGTTGGGGTGCCCGCCATTGTTGGATCTGTCAGCGATATGGCACAGGTTGTTGTTCCGGAAAAAACCGGACTGATTGCAGATGGCGCCGGCGCATGGTGCGCAGCGCTGAACCGTCTGGCAGATGACAAAGCCGCCAATCGCGCCATGGGGCGGGCCGCCCGAAAATCTGTTGAAACCCGTTGGTCAGGTGATGCCATGCCCCACATGATCGCGCCGGAATTGCTGGATTGGGTGCAGCAATGAACACACCGCACATCCTGCTGGCCAATGTTTTCTTTGCGCCCTTTACCTATGGCGGGGCCACCATCGTCGCGCACGAGGTCGCGCTGGCACTGGCCCGCCAGACCGGGTGGCGGATCACGGCCGTTTCCGTGTGCCAGCGCACCGACATGGTGCCTTATGCCATCCTGAAAACGCAAACGCGCGGGATCGTGAATTATCTGATCAACCTGCCGGAGCACAGATCTTATGCCGAACTTTATGATAACCCGCAGGTCACCAGCCTGCTGGCGGGTCTGATCGATCAACTGGAACCCGATCTTGTGCATGCGCATTGCCTGCAGGACATCGGCAGCGGTGTGATTGCTGCGGCCAGGCTGCGCAATGTGCCCGTGGTGCTGAGCGTGCATGATTTCTGGTGGCTGTGTGATCGGCAATTCATGATCCGCCCTGATGGGCAGTATTGTGGCCAGCAGGTTGTCCGCCCGTCTGTGTGCCGCACATGTGTGGAACACCCCGCTGCCGCGCGCTTCCGCGCGGATGTGCTGCGCCGGCGTGCGCATGACGTTGATCTGATCACGTATCCCAGCCGCTTTGCGCGGGATCTATCGGAAAAATCGGGATTTGCACCGGGCAAGGGCGTGGTGTGGGAAAACGGCGTGACCCTGCCGAAACCGGATTTCTTCGCGGGGCAAGCCGCGCGTCGGGCCCGCGACCCGCGTGTTGCGTTCGGGTTTCTGGGCGGCCCGTCCCAGATCAAAGGCTGGCCCCTTGTGCGACAAGTGTTTTCCGAATTGCCCCAAAGCAATTTGCGCGGTTATTTGGGTGATGGCAGCCTGAACGGGACATGGTGGCAAGGCCATGATCTTGCAAGCTTGCGCGGCGAGTGGCAGGTTCATCCGCGGTTTGATCAGGCCGGTATGGATGCGTTTTATGAAAAAATCGATGTCTTGCTGTTTTTGTCGCAATGGAAGGAAACCTTTGGTCTGGCGATCCGCGAGGCGCTGTGTCGCGGGATAAGGGTGATCCAGACCGACAGTGGCGGCACAACGGAACATTGCGCGATGGATCGCAACGCCCTGATCCCGATCGGGCATCATCCGGATCTATTGCGGGCGCAGATCGAACATATACTGGCGCAGGGCACCGACCCGTGTCCGGTCTATCCCGTCCGTAGCTATGCCGATCAGGCGGCAGAATTTGTCGCGATGGTGCAACCGCTTTTGCGAAAAGGCGCCATGGCGCAACGCCTGACCTCGGCATAAGCGCGGCGCGGATCAAAACAGAAAATCACTGGCATCCAGATCGCCCAACACAACGTCGAACAAAAGGATCGAGCTGTCAGGCCCGGTCGGCAGCATCAGATCATCACCGATCTGCATCGCAGCCTCTTGAACATCTGACAGGGTGTTGAACGCGCCAAGCGCGGACAGGTCCAGCTTTTCATGGGTGTTCAGCGCGTCGAAATCCATGATCCGGTCGTGTCCGTGGCCGTCGGTGAATACAAACACATCGGCGTTGAAGTTGCCCCATATCTCATCATTGCCCGCGCCGCCATCCAACCTGTCAAATCCGGCATCCCCGCGCAAACTGTCATTGCCGTCGCCCCCGAACAGCGTGTCATCACCCGCGCCGCCCCAAAGCCGGTCATCGTCGGCCCCACTGTTCAGAACATCGTCGCCGCCTTGGCCAAACAGCGCGTCGGTGCCCGCATCTCCGCGCAGGTCATCCTGCCCGTCGCCGCCAAACAAGCGGTCAAATCCGTTGCCGCCAATCAGAATGTCATTGCCGGTGCCGCCATACAGGTTGTCGGCCTGGTTGCCGCCATCCAGTACATCATTGCCCGCACCGCCATCCAGCAGATCATAGCCGCCGTCGCCAAAGAGCAGATCATCGCCGTCTTCGCCAAACAGGCCTTCGATACTGTCGCCCACATTGATGCCGCCGCGCAAAACATCGTTCCCCGCGCCCCCGTACAGGCGGTCCACCGTGTCACCGCCCAACAGCACGTCATCCCCGTCTTCGCCATAAAGGGTATCAAACCCGTCCCCGCCCAACAGCCGGTCATCGCCGTCACCGCCGCGCAATTCATCGGCCTGTGCGCCGCCCTCCAGCACATCGTTTCCGGGCCCGCCCAGCAGAACGTCAAACCCGGCGTCGCCGAACAGGTTATCCTGCCCCTCGCCGCCTTCGATGCGGTCATTGCCGGTTCCGCCGTAAAGCGTATCGTCCCCCGCCACACCCCAAAGCGTATCATCCCCCCCAGCGCCCGAGAGAAGATCATTCGTGTCGTCCCCGTGCAGCCAGTCGACGGCGTTACTGCCGGTCAAGGGTGTGCCTTGGGCATAGACAATCTTGATCTGTTCGACCGGAATGCCGGTATAGGTCACGCGATCTGTCGTCACAAATGCACCCGGCCCGAAATCGGACGCAGCCAAGGGCGTTTGCGTGAGGCTGCGCACCTCGATCACCTCATCGCCGTAGCGCAGTTCGGCACCCCAATGCCGGGACAGAACGATCAGATCGGCCAGATCCCATTGCTGATTCAGACCCGTCAGGTCGATCCGGTCCAGACCCCGTTCGAAATCGGTGATGATATCGCGTTGATCATCCCGCACGAATACGAACTCATCCGCCCCCGTGCCACCGGCCAGTGTATCCGCGCCCGCCCCGTCCAGTATAACGTCATCGCCCGCCCCCCCAGTGATCACGTCTGCCCCGCCCTGACCCGCAAGAATATCCGCCGCACCGGTGCCAGACAGAGCACCGCCAGAGCTATCGGCAATCTGCATGCTGCCACGCCCTTCAAAGGTCAGCAGATATTCGGACAGGTAGGGGGCCGATTGCGTTGACACCCAAAGGCGCAGATCATCCCCCGATACATGCGCCTGAATACCCGTGATGCCATTCAGCGGCGAGGCGAGGCTGCCCGCAACCGTTTCGACAGGGTGCAACCGCCCCCCCGGCAGCAGGGCAAACACGCTGAACCCGCTGTCGGTGCCGGCCGCGATCACAAAGGACATATCGCCGAATTCCACCACTTGCAGATAGGAGGCGTGGGCAAAGCGGGTTTCAAGGCTGTCCAGAATATGATCGGCCACTTCGAACCCGTTTGTGTCGGAAAACCGCAGAACCGTCAGCGATTGGCTGCCCGATGCCGCCATGATCACAAAGCTTTCTCCACCAACCTCGGCAAAGGCCAGCGCTGCGGGGTCCGCAAACCAACCGTCATCGGCACCGGCAAAGATGTTGGCAATCGGTTCAATGCTGGCGGCGTCGTTCAGGCGAAACAGGCCAAGTGCGTCGTCTTGCGCATATCCTGCAACGCCGTAATGCACGCCATTGATGGTGGCAGAGGCCATGGCGCTCACGCGCGCATCCGACAGGGTTCCACCACCGGGCACGGACGTGGCCGCCGCCTGCCCCGTCATCGACACATCAAGGCTGATCAAGCCACCGGAACGCAGGGAAACCAGCCCGAATTGCGTGCCTTCAACCCATTCGATATCGGTGAATGTAGCACCACTGACCCCGCTGGTCTGCCACAAGGATTGCCCCCCGAAGACGCCACCTGAGTCAGCAGAGGGCACAGACACCCCCACAAGATCGTCTGACAGCAACCCCGCCAGCAACACCTGTGCCCCGTCAGGCCCGTAAGTGACCGCCAGATCGGTGCTTTCCAATTGCAGGAACACATCATCCAGATACCAGCTGTCTGACAGCGCGGCCGCGCCGGACGAAACATCGTAGGCGCTCAGCCATCCACCTGCCCGCGTGACAGTAAACAGAACCGGCGACGCCCCGCCGTCATAAAGATACATATCGGTGATTCCGGCCAATGCCGGTTCCGACGCACCCACAACCGGTGCGGTTGCCGCAAACTGCGCCAGTTTCATCCCAGACCCTTTCCCACTTCCCTTGGGCAGGATGGCGCAAACACCCTAACCGTGCTTTGCGCGATTGTGTTCAAATCGGGGAACTCATTTCGGATTTTACGGGTCGGGCCGTTGCTTCTGGCGCAAAACGGCGAACGCCTTACTTGTCTTTTTTCAATATATCAGCCGCAGTTTTCGTCTGATCTCCCTCCAAACCCCTTGCGAAAGGAACATTTCATGGGCGAAACCTCGGCGGCCCTGTCGCTTCCCTATATCCAGCCATCACAGGCGCAAAAACACGTGACCCATAACGCCGCGTTGCGCATTCTGGATGCGGCGACGCAACTGTCGGTGCTGGACGGCGCGCGCGTTGCGCCCCCCGCGCAGCCCGCCACGGGGGATCGGTATCTGATCGCGCCCGGGGCGACCGGTGACTGGGCCGGAAAGGATACACAGATTGCGGTATTCGACGGCACGGGCTGGACCTGTGTGCTGCCGAAAACCGGATGGCGCGCCGACATCATCCCGACCGGCGCGCAGGTACGTTTTGACGGGGCGGCATGGGTCGCCGCCCTGCCCGATTTGCAGAACGTGCCACAAATCGGGGTGCAGGCCACGGCGGACGCCACCAACCGTCTGGCTGTGGCCAGCGATGCGACACTGTTCAGCCATGATGGCGGCGGGCACCAGCTCAAGATCAACAAGGCCGCCGATGCGGACACCGCCAGCCTGCTGTTTCAATCGGGCTGGGCCGCGCGCGCCGAAATCGGGCTGTCCGGGTCAAACAATCTGTCGGTCAAGGTCAGCGCGGATGGGGCAACGTTCAACGACGCACTGGTGATTGATCCCGCAAGTGCTGCATTGCAGGTGCCATCGGGGCAGACCTATCTGGCCGACGTGACGCTGGATGATGACAGCGCACACAGCTTTGACATTCCGTGGTCCGATCCGTCGCGCGCGCTGATCTGGATGGGGGTTGATCTGACCGGCCACAGCTTCCTGTTTTCGGTGACGGGGCCGTTGGTGGGCGCGGCCAATTTTACGCCGCTGTTCGTGGCCCCCACAGGAAAGCTGGACTTTGCCAGCGGCGCGCTGAGCGGCACAACCGGACCCGATGAGCATCTGAGCGTGGCAATTGACACAAGCGGCGCGGCCCCGCGATTTTACATCGAAAACCGTCTGGGGGCGACGCGCCAGATCACTTTGGCCACTTTAGGCCGCTAGACCCCGCCTTGCCTGTGACGGTCCGGTCCGCCAGCATGTTCTGGCGGGCTGTTTTTTGTGCAACGCTTGCACATAGCTGGCAAAACCCGAAATCTGCGACCGTGACACGCCGCTTTGTGCTTGCTATGGCTGTGCGCATTGATGTTGCGGAGTTTTTTTCGAGTGCGTGTGACCAAGACAGACCTGCCGGACCTTTTGATCCTTGAACCGGCGCGCTTTGGCGATGATCGCGGCTTTTTTTCGGAAAGCTGGAACCGCAAAACCCTGCAAGGTCAGGGGATTGATATCGATTTTGTGCAAGACAACCATTCCCTGTCTGCCGCCGTGAACACGGTGCGCGGCCTGCATTTTCAATCGCCCCCCCATGCGCAGGCCAAACTGGTGCGCTGCGGGCGCGGGGTACTTTTTGACGTGGCGGTGGATGTGCGGCGCGGATCGCCCACCTACGGGCACTGGTTCGGCATCGAACTGAGCGCCGAAAATGGCAAACAGCTTTTAGTGCCTGCCGGTTTTCTGCACGGGTTTGCAACGCGCGCGCCAGATACCGAAATTATCTATAAATGCAGCGATTATTATGCACCTGAGTGTGACGGGGCGGTGCGCTTTGACGATCCGGCCATCGGGATCGATTGGGGGCTAAGCGGGCCTGCGATCCTGTCGGATAAAGATGCCAAGGCGCAGATGCTGGGGGCGTTCGATACGCCCTTTGTCTGGGAAGGATAGGCCATGAAGCTGCTAGTCACAGGGGGCGCTGGGTTTATCGGGTCTGCCGTGGTGCGCCAGGCGATCCGCGATGGTCACAGCGTGATCAACCTTGATGCGCTGACCTATGCCGCCTGTCTGGACAATGTGGCCAGCGTTGCGGATGACCCCAAATACACCTTTGTTCATGCCGATATCCGCGATCGCGCGGCGCTGGATGATGTATTTGCCACCCACGCCCCTGATGCTGTCATGCATCTGGCGGCGGAATCCCATGTGGACCGCTCCATTGACGGGCCCGGTGCATTTATCGACACCAATGTGATGGGCACCTACACCCTGCTGGAAGCGGCGCGTGCCTATTGGGTCGCCGCAGGGCGGCCCGACAGTTTCCGCTTTCACCATATTTCCACGGACGAGGTGTTCGGATCACTGGGGGCGACGGGGCAATTCACCGAAACGACCCCGTATGATCCGCGCAGCCCCTATTCGGCCAGCAAGGCTGCCAGCGACCATCTGGTGCGCGCATGGGCCGAAACCTATGGCCTTCCGGTTATTCTGACCAATTGTTCCAACAATTACGGCCCCTATCATTTCCCTGAAAAACTGGTGCCGGTGGTGATATTGAATGCGTTGGCGGGCAAACCCATTCCGGTCTACGGCGTGGGCGAAAACGTGCGCGACTGGCTGTATGTCGAAGACCATGCCGATGCGTTGCTGACCGTTCTGCAAAAGGGTCAGGTCAACCGCAGTTACAATATCGGCGGCGAAAACGAGGCGCGCAATATTGATCTGGTGCGGACGATCTGCGCCATTCTGGACGAAAAGCGTCCGAAATCAGCGCCTTATGCTGACCAGATCAGCTTTGTCACCGACCGCCCCGGCCATGATCTGCGCTATGCCATTGATCCGTCGCGCATTGCGTCCGAACTGGGCTGGCACCCGTCGGTCACCTTGCAACAAGGGCTGGAAAAAACCGTTCAGTGGTATCTGGACAACGAAGACTGGTGGCGCGCCCTGCAACAACGCGCCGGTGTCGGTGAACGGTTGGGCACCAAGGCATGATACTGGTCTTTGGCAAAACCGGTCAGGTCGCAACCGAACTGGCCAAGTTTGACGCGGTGAAAACGCTGGGCCGTGATCAGGCGGATTTAAGCGATCCGGCCGCCTGCGCCGATGCAATTCGTGCCCATGCCCCCGCCGCCGTGATCAACGCCGCCGCCTATACGGCTGTTGACGCCGCCGAGGAGAACGAGGCGCTGGCCACAGTGATCAACGGGGACGCGCCCGGTGCAATGGCGCGTGCCTGCGTCGATCTGGATATTCCTTTTGTCACAATATCAACAGATTACGTGTTTTCGGGGGATGGGCATGCACCATGGCGCCCCACCGATCCGGTTGCGCCGCTGGGCGCTTACGGGCGGTCCAAACTGGTAGGTGAACGCGCGGTTCTGGACGCGGGTGGTACGGCAGCGATTTTGCGCACAAGCTGGGTGTTTTCCGCCCATGGCAATAATTTTGTAAAAACCATGCTGCGGCTGGGGGCCGAACGCGATGCGCTGAACATCGTGGCTGATCAGATCGGCGGGCCGACGGCGGCGGGCGATATTGCCCAAACCTGTATCACCATGGCCAAGGCGCTGATCGACACCCCAAGCGCCCCTGCCCTGTATCACTACGCAGGCGCACCCAATGCCAGCTGGGCCGATTTTGCCCGCGCCATTTTTGATATGTCTGGGATTGAGTGCGCCGTAACCGATATTGCATCCAGCGCCTATCCGACGCCCGCGATGCGGCCCAAAAATTCGCGGTTGGACTGTTCGACGCTGGCACAGACCTTCGGGATAGACCGGCCGGACTGGCAGATTTCTTTGCGGTCCGTGCTGTCTGACCTGAAGGCGATTTAGGCGGCAAGGCCAAAGCAATATACCAACCAATCCGAATTTAACGTATTTCTACCACAGTGTTGCCCTTCGTGGCCCCTATGCAGACCCAAAACCAGTTCTAAGGAAAGTGTTATGTCGCAGCGTAAAGGTATCATTCTGGCGGGGGGATCAGGCACGCGGCTTTATCCGATTACGATGGGCATTTCGAAACAGCTTTTGCCGATCTACGACAAACCGATGATCTATTATCCGATTTCGGTGCTGATGCTGGCCGGTATCCGCGATATCGCGATGATCACCACTCCACAGGATCAGGACCAGTTCAAACGCACCTTGGGCGATGGCAGCCAGTGGGGCATTTCGCTGACCTATATTGTGCAACCCTCACCCGACGGGCTGGCGCAAGCCTATCTTTTGGCCGAGGATTTTCTGGATGGCGCACCGTCGGCCATGGTGCTGGGCGACAACATCTTTTTCGGCCACGGCCTGCCCGAACTGTTGGCCGAGGCGGACACCCAGACAGACGGTGGCACAGTATTCGGCTATCATGTGTCCGATCCCGAACGCTATGGCGTGGTCAGTTTTGATGAAAACGACAAGGCCGTGGCCATTGTCGAAAAACCCGCAGTGCCACCTTCGCGCTATGCGGTCACCGGGCTTTATTTTCTGGACAGCGACGCGCCCCGCCTGGCCCGCGACGTGAAACCGTCGCCGCGCGGAGAGCTTGAGATTACGACATTGCTGGAAATGTACCTGCACGCGGGCAAGCTGACGGTGAAACGCATGGGGCGCGGATATGCGTGGCTGGATACCGGCACCCATGCCAGCCTGCTGGACGCGGGTAATTTTGTGCGCACGCTGGAACGCCGCCAAGGTCTGCAAACCGGATGTCTTGACGAAATCGCCTATGCGTTGGGCTGGATCAGCGCCGACCAACTGTCAGAACGCGCTGATATGTTCGCCAAGAACGAATACGGCGTTTATCTGAAAGGTATTTTGCGCTGATCAGAAAAGGGCTGCAATCGCGCGGGCGGTATCGTTCATCCGGTTGGAAAAGCCCCATTCGTTGTCGTACCAGCTGACAACGCGGACCAAACCGCCTGTTGTAACGGCGGTTTGTGGCCCCGCGACGCAGCAGGAATGGGGATCATGATTGTAGTCGATTGATACGAACGGATCCGTTTCGAACGATAGAATGCCTTTCAGCGGCCCGTTGGCCGCATCACGCAGCGCCGCGTTGACGGCATCGGCCGTGGTGGCGCGTTCGGGAACAAAGCACAGGTCAACCATAGATACGTTGGGCGTTGGCACCCGCACCGCCGACCCTTCCAGCTTGCCCGCCAGTTGCGGCAAAACCAGCTCGATGGCTTTGGCCGCGCCTGTGGTTGTCGGGATCATCGACAAAGCTGCCGCGCGCCCGCGATAAAGATCGCGATGCGGGCTGTCATGGGTCGGCTGATCGCCGGTGTAGGCGTGAATCGTGGTCATATATCCGGTTTTGATACCCACCGTCTGATCCAGCACCATCGCCACAGGGGCCAGACAATTTGTCGTGCAGGACGCATTGGAAATGATCCGGTCATCTGCCTGTAGCGTGGCGTGATTTACACCATAGACAATGGTGCGGTCGGCATCTTTGGCAGGGGCGGAGACCAGAACACGTTTGCTGCCGTTTTTCAGATGCAGTGCCGCACCGTCGCGATTGGTGAAATGGCCGGTGCATTCATAGACGATATCGACCCCGTCCCACGACAATTGATCCGGCTGTTTTTCGTTGCTCAAAGTGATGGTGTGGCGTCCGGCGGTCAGGGTATTGCCGCTCAGGCTGACATCGCCGCGAAAGCGGCCATGAACGGAATCGACCTTGAGCAGATGCAGCAACGTTTCCGGCGGGGTCAGATCGTTGACCGCGACCACCTGAATATCCGTCGCATCCTGTTCAACCAGCGCGCGCAAGACACAGCGCCCGATCCGTCCGAAGCCGTTGATTGCGATCCGCGTTGCCATGGTGTTTGCCCTTTGTTGTGCAAGAATTGTTAGCGCTAACTTAATCGGTTTATAACGGATATGCCCCCCGTTTGGCAAGCGTTGCGCGGGGATGTTTTGCGTGTTACGGGCGTGGCGCGTTACGCGCCTCGAGCCGTTCCAGATTGACGATCGTGGACAACATCAGACGGTCCTGGCTCCAGTCGCCGGGGCGCTGGATTGCGATGGTGCCAAAGACCAGCGCGGCGACCAAAGGCACCTGCACCAGACGGAACAGTTTTCGCCCATCCCGCGGCAGGGTCGCCTGCAACATGGATGTCACCCGAAAGCGCAGGAACCGCGCAGAGTTCGAGCTGAACGGATCGCGATCAACGCGCACAAAGGCGACATTGGGAATAAACCGGTGCGACCGGCTGCGGATCCCATCCTGACACACCCGCAACAGGCAGTCACAATAGGATTTCGCATCGAACTTGTGGCGCGCCAGAATGGTCTGGTCACAGGCGAGTTCCCGCAAATGCCCGATGCTGCGTTTCCAGATCAGAAAGGCCGGATTCCAGAAAAACAACGGTTTCAGGGTTTCCAGCCCGATTTCCCATTCCACATCGCCTTGGCGGATATGCTGAAATTCATGTGCCAGCGCCATGCGCAAATCATCGCTGTTTTCAAGCATCTTGGTGGGAATGACGATAAACCGGTGCCACGGGCTGCGGGTTGAAAACGGCACGGATATCGTATCGCTCAGCCGCAATTGCACATTGCCGAACTGGCGCCATTTATAGCTGCGCCGGATCAGGTTGCGCAGTTGGATCGCACTGGCGAGCACCCGCAACGTCAGCACGCTGAACCCACCCAACAGGAACAGGGCGGCCGTTATGCCCAATGGCGTTTTCAGCGTGACCAGATCATGGGTCAACCGGTCACGAAACCCGATGATGTCGGCAAAGGCCGTGGCCTTCATTTCGATCCGCCCGTCCAGATACTGGGCGACGGCGAAATCCGAAAGGTTGGGCACATAGCGGTTGCCGATCACGCCCGCGCTGATCCCGTATTGGAAACCGGCAGCGATGAACGGGCTAAGGGCAACGGCAAAAAACAGGCTGTTGATCAGGCGCAATTGCGTGCCAAAGGCGTGGCGCAGTCCGGCAAGACGCATCAGCGACCAGGCGACCATCCACAGGATAACGGCCCCGACCAGCAGAATATTGGCGTTGATATAGGCATTCAGAAAGGCGTCAATCAGTGTCATTTTTCAACCTCTTGTCCAATAATGCCCGTATTTCCTCTAATGCCTCTTCTGAAATCCCCTGATCATCAACCAACCGCGCGACCAAAGACGCAGGCGTGCCATCAAACAGCTTGTTTGACAGATCGATCAGGGATTTTGACTGGTATTCTTCCTTGGCCAGCACGGGTTTGTAGACAAAGGTCTGCCCCTGTTTCTTGCTGGTTACAAAAGCCTTCTGCTCCATGATCCGCAGAATGGTGGCGGCAGAGGTATAGGCCAGATTGCGCGACGGATCCAGATTGGCCAGCACGTCCCTGACTGTCCCCTCGCCCAAGGCCCAAAGCTCGGTCATGAACTCCAGTTCAACTTCGGTCAGGAATTCGTTTTTCTTTTTGGGTCTCATCCGCGCCCCGATGTTGGTCCATTCAATGTAATAGGATCAGTAGACCCGATCCCGCGCTGTTTTCCAATGTTGAATTTGGCCATTCGCTCAGACCTTCCAGAAACAGAACACGCCCCACGCGATGCTGATCGCCAGCGGGGCCCAAAGCGGCATGCCCATGATGCCCAGCCACGCCAGAAAAATGTAGACCGTACCCAAGAGCGATATAAACAACCGGTCGCCCCGCGTTGTGGTCAGGCCCAGAACGCCCTTGCGTTCGCCCCCGCCGGGATACTTGATTTCAATCACCGTCAGAATGCCGATGGCGCTGAATATCCCGATAAACACCAGCGCCGTGGGCCATGTCCATGCCATCCATCCCAGCATTTTCGCCCCCTTTCCTAAACGCGCCCAAGGGCAAAACCCTTGGCGATGTAGTTGCGCACGAAATAGATCACCATCGCGCCGGGGATGATCGTCAGCGTACCCGCCGCCGCCAGCAGGCCCAGTTCATAGCCTGCGCTGGATGCGGTTTTCGTCATCGTTGCGGCAATCGGTTTGGCATCAACCGCCGTCAGGGTTTTGGCCAGCAGCATTTCCACCCACGAGAACATGAAACAGAAAAACGCCGCAACCCCGACGCCCGCCTTGATCGACGGCAGAAAGATGGTGACGAAAAAGCGCGGGAAACTGTAACCGTCGACATAGGCGGTTTCGTCCAGTTCCTTGGGGACACCGCGCATGAAGCCCTCAAGAATCCAGACCGCCAGCGGGATGTTGAACAGGCAATGCGCCAGCGCCACGGCGATATGGGTGTCAAACAACCCGACCGAGGAATACAGCTGGAAAAACGGCAGGGCGAACACCGCCGCCGGGGCCATCCGGTTGGTCAGCAACCAGAAAAACAACTGTTTGTCGCCCAGAAACCGATAGCGCGAAAACGCATAGGCCGCGGGCAAGGCCACGGCGATGGAAATCACCGTGTTCAAAGACACATAGAGGATCGAATTGATGTAGCCCCAGTACCAGCTGGGATCGGTGAAAATCACCGCATAGTTTTCCAGCGTGAAGGTTTGCGGGAACAGCGAAAAGCCCGACAGGATTTCGTTTGTGGTCTTGAAACTCATCGCGACCAGCCAATAGATCGGCAACAGCAGGAACAGGATATAGAGGATCGGGATCAGGCTGCGTTTTTTCATTTCGCATCATCCTTTGTCATCAGCGTATAGAACAGCCACGACACCAGCAATGTGATGGCGAAATAGATCAGCGACATCGCCGCCGCCGGCCCCAGATCGAACTGGCCCAACGCGATCTTGACCAGATCGATTGACAGCAATGTCGTCGAATTCCCCGGCCCTCCGCCTGTTAAAACAAAGACTTCCGTGTAGATATTAAAGCTGTCCATAAATCGCAGAAGGATCGCGATGGTCAGCACCTGTTTCATCTTGGGCAACTGGATATAGCGGAACACCGACCACGCGCTTGCCCCGTCGATCTTGGCCGCCTGATAATAGGCATCGGGGATCGACACCAGACCGGCATAAGACAGCAGCACCACCAGCGACGTCCAGTGCCAGACATCCATGGTGATGATCGTGGCCCATGCGGCAAAGGGATTTTGCGTCATGTCGTAATCAATGCCCAGCGTGTGGTTCATCAGATAGCCCAGCAGGCCGATATCGGGCAGCGTAAAGATGTTCCACATCGCGCCCACCACGTTCCACGGGATCAGCATGGGCAGCGCCATCGTGACCAGACAGACCGGCACCCAGAACCCCTGCCGTGGCATCGACAGCGCGATGATGATGCCCAAAGGCACCTCGATCAACAGGATCAGACCGGTAAACAGAAACTGCCGCCCCAACGATGCATGGAAGCGATCCGAATTCAGCAATTCCTCGAACCAGCGCAGGCCTTCCCAGAAGAACTGGTTGTTGCCAAAGGTTTCCTGCACCGAATAATTCACCACCGTCATCATCGGGATCAGCGCGTTAAAGGCGACCAGCAGCAGTACCGGCAGCACAAAGAACCACGCCTTGTGGTTTTGCGTTTTCATGGCGCTGCTCCTTTGTCGGGTCGGGTCGCGATCCAGCCGTCGCGGTAGAGGCGGGTTTTTTCAGGGGTCAGGTTCAGAAACACCTCGCTGCCCTGTTCGGGCACATCCCCTTCGATCACCGCCTTGATCTTTGTGTCACCGGCCATCGCCTCGACCACGTTGTGGCGGCCCACATCAGACACCTTGCGCACCCGCGCCGGAATGCCCGATGCCGCGATGGACACGAATTCGGGGCGCACGCCGATCTGCATTTCGCCGGTCTCCGCGCCGTCGATCCTGCCTTCAAGGTCGATCTGCATCCCGTTGAAATAAGTGGCTTTATCGCGAACTTCACAGGGCAGGATATTCATCCCCGGTGATCCGATGAAATGACCGACAAAGGTGTGCGCGGGGCGATCGAACAATTCAACCGGTGTGCCGATCTGGACAATCTCGCCGTCCTGCATCACCACGACCTGATCGGCAAAGGTCAGCGCTTCGGTCTGGTCGTGGGTGACGTAGATCATCGTCGCGCGTACCTTTTGATGCAGTTCCTTCAGCTTGCTGCGCAGCTTCCATTTCAGGTGCGGGTCAATCACCGTCAGCGGTTCGTCAAACATCACGACATTCACATCGCTGCGCACCAATCCCCGCCCCATCGAGATTTTCTGTTTGTTGTCGGGCGACAGACCGGCGGCGCGGGTGCCCAGCATATCGGTCACATCCAGCATCTCGGCAATCTCGTGGACACGTTCGGTGACGCGGGCCTCGGCCACGCCACGATTGCGCAGGGGAAAGGCCAGATTGTCAAACACGCTCATCGTGTCGTAGATCACCGGAAACTGGAACACCTGCGCGATATTGCGTTTGTCCGGTGGCAGGTGCGTGACGTCCTGATCATCAAACAGAATGCGCCCTTCAGACGGGGTAAGAAGCCCCGAAATGATGTTGAGCAAGGTGGATTTGCCGCACCCCGACGGCCCCAGCAGCGCATAGGCTCCGCCATCCTGCCAATCCAGATCAATTTTCTTGAGCGCGAAATCATCCGGCCCTGTCGGGTTGGGATAGTAACTGTGGCGCAGGTTTGAAAGTGTGATTTTTGCCATGATCCTATGCCCTTACGCCACGATCTTGCCATCGGGTGCGAAATAGAAACACGCCGAAGGGTCCAGATAGAATGCGTGGGTTTCCCCCACCTTGAACGGATGCACGCCGTGCGACAGCGACACCCAGTCACCCGCATCCATCCGGAAATGCGCGCTGCTTTCCGATCCGCTCAGTTCGGTCACAAGCACGTCGCCATTCAGGGCGATGGTGCAGGATTGGGTCGGCACGGGGCTGACGTGATGGGGGCGGATGGCCACGGTATAGGGGCCGTCGGCCAAGGCGGCGGCATCACCGGTCAACGGCCACGCGGTTTGCGTCGTCAGGCGGGCGGTATCGCCCTGTTTCGTCACGGTCGGCAAAATTGATCGGCGGATCGGAAAAAACCTGCGCGGAAACAAGGTCTTGTGGCGCGCGGTAAATGTGGGCTGTGGGGCCGAACTGGGTGACGCGCCCGTCATTCATCAATCCGGTCATGCCGCCCAGCAACAGCGCCTCTTCGGGTTCGGAGGTGGCGTAAACCACTACCGCGCCGCGGCCTGCGAAAATCTCGGGCAGCTGTTCGCGCAATTCCTCGCGCAGCTTGTAATCAAGGTTGGCCAGCGGTTCATCCAGAAACACCGCCTTGCTTTCCTTGGCGATGGCGCGGGCCAGCGCGGTGCGCTGCTGTTGCCCGCCGGACAATTCATGCGGGCGGCGGGCCAGCATCGGGCGCAGTTGCAGCACATCGGCCGCCTGTTCCACCCTGCCCTGAATTTCGGATTTTGCCATGCCCGCCACCCGCAAGGGCGAGGCGATGTTGTCAAAAACGCTCATATGCGGGTAATTGACGAAAAACTGGTGCACGAGGGAAATGTTACGCTTTTGCGTGTTCAACCGCGTGACATCGACCCCGTCAAACAGGATCTGCCCGCCCGCGATCGGGTCCAGCCCCGCCATCATCTTGATCAGCGATGTCTTGCCCGCGCCCGTCTGCCCCAGCAGTACGTTGAAATGGCCCGGCTCCAACACCATGCTGGTTTCTTTGATGTGGACTGTGCCGTTCACAACTTTGGTAATGTTCTTAAGCTCTACGGCCATGCCTGTTGCTGTCCCGGCTAGGTGGTGGTGCGTCAAATCGGCCGGGACCCGAAGGCCCCGGCCAGTGTGTGTGCGCTTGATTGGTGGGTCAGGCGCATCGGGAGAACCGTTTAGTTCGCGGCCCAGCGGGCCACCAGTTCGTCATAGTTGACGGTCTGGCCTTGCGGCTTTTCGTTGTCGAGCTTGGGCTTGGCACCGCCATTGGCAAACCACCATTCCGCGTCTTTTTCTTCGTTCAGACGCGGACCGCAGCCGCCATAGATGTTGGCGGCCTCATCGGCGGCCTGCATCCGTGACATGGTGATATCCATTTCTTCGGCCAGACGATCCATCGCTTCCTGTGGCGTAAACGCGCCAGAGTTCACATCACCGATCTGCTGCCACCAGATTTGCGCCAGTTTGGGGTAATCCGGCACGTTGATGCCCGTGGGCGACCATGCCACGCGATCCGGCGAGCGGTAGAATTCAACCAGACCACCCAGTTTCGGCGCCCGTTCGGTGAACGATTCGTGATTGACCGAACTGTCGCGGATAAAGGTCAGACCGACATGGGATTTTTTCACATCCACGGTTTTGGACACGACGAACTGGGCATAAAGCCATGCCGCCTGTGCGCGATCCAGTGGCGTGGATTTCAGGATCGTCCATGATCCCACATCCTGATAGCCGACCTTCTGGCCTTCTTCCCAATAGGGGCCGTGCGGGCGATGGTGCCATCCGCCACAACGGGTTGCCCTCGTCATCGACGGTGTTGTTGCCTTCGGATTTCGGTTTCACCATGTCGGCGGTAAAGGCGGTGTACCAGAAAATCTGCTGGGCCACGTTGCCTTGGGCCAGGGCCGGCAAGGATTGGTAGAAATCATAAGACGCCGCACCGGGGGGTGCATAGGCGCGCAGCCATTCATCCCATTTGCGGATCGCATAGACCGCCGCAGGGCCGTTTGCCGCGCCACCGCGTGTTACGGACGCGCCAACAGGGTTACAGGTGCCCGCTTCCATGCGGATGCCCCATTCATCGATCGGAACACCGTTGGGTTCGCCTTTTGATCCGGCACCGGCCATCGACAGCCACGCATCCGTCATCCGCCAGCCCAGATCGGGCGCGCGTTTGCCGTAATCCATGTGGCCATAGATTGTGGTTCCGTCGACTTCTTTCACATCATTGCTGAAGAATTCGGCGATATCTTCGTAAGCGGACCAGTTGACAGGTACGCCCAGATCATAGCCGTATTTTTCCTTGAACGCGGCTTGCAGATCCTCGCGGTCGAACCAGTCTTTGCGGAACCAGTAAAGGTTGGCAAATTGCTGGTCGGGCAGCTGGTAGAGGTCGCCATCGGGGCCAGTGGTGAACTGGATGCCCATGAAATCGGCCAGATCAAGACCGGGGTTGGTGACGCTTGCGCCATCGCCTGCCATGAAATCCGTCAGGTTATAGGCCAGTTGCAGGCGCGAATGGGTGCCGATCAGATCGCTGTCGTTGACATAGGCGTCATAAAGGTTCCGGCCGGTCTGCATTTGGGTTTGCACCGCCTGCACCACTTCGCCTTCACCCAGAATCTGGTGGTTGACCTTGATGCCGGTGATTTCCTCGAACGCCTTGGTCAGCACTTCGGATTCGTAGGAATGTGTCGGAATACCTTCGGACAACACGTTGATTTCCATACCCGCATAGGGCTGTGCCGCGTCGATGAACCACTTCATCTCGGCCATTTGTTCGTCCTTGCTCAGGACAGACGGTTGAAATTCCTGATCAATCCAGCGTGTGGCGGCGGCTTCGTCGGCCATAGCTGTCGTGGACCCCGCGATCACGGCAGATGCCGCAACTGCGGAGAGCAGATACTTACGCATCTTGTCTCCTCCCTTGAGATTTGGTGCCGGTCTCCATCCGGCTGATGCAGTGTGGTTCCAACACCGGCTTTTTGTCAAACTAAATTTTTAGTAGACTTGGGCAACCTCGGAAACAGACGTAAATACAGGCCATGTAATCTATGACCTTCTCGCCATAACCATCTGTTATAAGGAAAGAATATCTTTGTACTCTTCCCGCAGAAGGTTCTTTTGCACCTTGCCCATCGTGTTCTTGGGTAATTCCGGCAACAGGATCAGTTTTTGCGGATGCTTGAAGCGCGCCAGTTCCGTTTTGATGGATTGTGCGATCCCGTCCAGATCGGGGGACGCGCCGCGTTTGGGCACAACAATGGCCACGACGCCTTCGCCGAAATCCGAATGCGGCACGCCGATTACGGCGCTTTCCTGCACGCCGGGTTGGTCGTCGATCACCAGTTCGATTTCCTTGGGGTAGATGTTGTAGCCCCCCGATATGATCAGGTCCTTGTCGCGCCCGACAATGTAAATATAGCCGTCTTCGTCGATGCGCCCCAGATCACCGGTCAGGAAAAATCCGTTGTCGCGCAATTCTGCCGCGGTTTTTTCGGGCATCTGCCAATAGCCTTTGAACACATTGGGGCCGCGCACCTCGATCTGGCCAATTGCCCCCTGCTCTACTTCCTTGCCGTCTGCATCCGTAATCCGGACCTCGACCCCCGGCAGCGGAAAGCCAACGCTGCCCACGCGCCGTTCCCCGTCATAGGGGTTGGACGTGTTCATATTGGTTTCGGTCATGCCGTAGCGTTCCAGAATGCGGTGGCCGGTGCGGTCAAAAAACGCCGTGTGGGTTTCCGCCAGCATCGGGGCCGACCCGGACACGAACAGGCGCATATGGGCCGCCGTTTCGCGGGTAAATTCAGGCGTGTCCAGCAGACGGGTGTAAAATGTCGGAACGCCCATCATGGACGTTGCGCGCGCCATGTCCTTCACCACCTGACCCACATCGAATTTCGGCAGGAAAATCATCGCCCCGCCCGCCAGAAGCGTCACGTTCGTGGCCACAAAAAGCCCGTGGGTGTGAAAGATCGGCAGGGCGTGCAGCAGCACATCTTGGTCAGTGAATTGCCAGTACTCCACCAGCGCCTGCGCGTTGGACAGCAGGTTGTTCTGCGTCAGCATCGCGCCTTTGGACCGCCCCGTTGTGCCGGATGTATATAGAAACGCAGCCAGATCATCACCGCTGCGCGCCACCGTTTCAAAGCTGTCGGGCCGGGCCTGTGCCTTGTCCACGATGCCGCCTGTCCCGTCCGCGTTCAGTGTGTCGAGCGCGGCGCCACAGGCCGCCGCAATCGGGGCAAGCGTTTGCGCCCGCGCATCAGGGCACAGCACCAGACGCGCACCGCTGTTTTCGATGAAATAGGCCAGTTCCGCCTCTTTATAGGCGGTGTTCAGGGGCAGAAAAACCAGTCCGGCCTGCACGCAGGCGGCATAAACCGCCAGTGCCTCGGGCGATTTGTCGATCTGGACGGCCAGCCTGTCACCGGCGACCAGCCCCGCATCGGTAAACACATGGGCAAATCGCGCCGTCATCGCCAGAAAATCGCGATAGCTCAAAACGTCACCATCCGGTAGCAGCAGAAAATCCGCGCCGCTGCCCTTATGCGTTCCGAACAAAATGTCATATAGCGGGTTCGCCATGTTGCGGCCTCCGAAGTCTTTAACGTTTTTTACGGGTTGCGTTGCGCGCCTGCGCCTTGACGGCGGACGACGCCACCACCTGGCCCTGTGTGGCAAACACCTGCACGTTTTCGGCAATTTTAGAAAGGTCGTACAGATAGTTGACCATTGCGCCCTTGGATTGCGCCTGCCCTTTGGGCGACAGATCGGCCTTGGCATGAACGGCGTGCACCATCGCCCCGTTGCCCAGATGGAACCGCGCCACAGGATCAATCGGCATGCCGTCCAGACGTTTTGCGTTCAGCAGGAAATCGGCGGCGATTTCATCAACCTCGGCGTCGGGGTCCAGTTCGTTCTTGTCCACGGTTTCCATCCATGTCGCCAACCCGGGGATCGGTGAAAGGGTGACAAAGGTTTTCAACCCCGGCAGATCGCGCGCCAGATCACCGGCCACCTGTTTGATCAGGGAATTCCCGAACGAAATGCTGGCCAACCCCGCCTGACAGTTGGAAATGGAATAGAATACGGCGGTGTCGGCCTCTTGCGGGGGCAGTTCTGTGCGGTCTTCCGTTAACACCGAATGGATCGAGTTGGGCACGCCGCGGGTCAGCGCCACCTCGACAAAGATCAGTGGTTCGTTGGGCATGGACGGGTGGAAAAACGCAAAGCACCGCCTGTCACTGGGTTGCAGGCGCGCGCGCAGATCATCCCAACTGTCGATCGCGTGCACGGCCTCGTAGGCGATGATCTTTTCCAGTATCTGCGCCGGACTGTCCCAGTTGATCGGGCGCAGCACCAGAAACCCGCGATTGAACCACGACGCAAACAGATGGCGGAAATCAAGATCGACGGGCGCAAGTTCGGGATGCGCGCGCACCAGTTTCAACAGATCGGCACGCATCGCCACAAGTTGCCCCGTCGCCCCCGGTATCTGGTTCAGACGGCGCAACATTTCCTGACGCGGCGCTTCGGCGGCTTCGACAAAGGCGCGATAGGTCGCTTTGGTCCGTTCTTCCTCATACGCGTCCAGCGCGGCGCGGACCTGATCGGGTTGAATATCCATATCCTGCGCCAGCATCAGAAAAAACGCCTTTTTATCAGCGTCTTCCATAGCGTGATACCGGTTCAGGATTTGCTGGGCCAGCACCATGCCCTGCACTTCGTCGTGATTGCGCACCAGATCGCGCATCATTTCGTCAAGCGGGGCACCGCTGTCGGCCTGCTGGGCCAGCGGTTTGGTTGCCCGTTCAAAGACGGTCGACAGAAGATCGGCAAGCAGGCTCATAGTGCGGGGCCCATCACCGCATCCGGCAGCCATGTCGCGATGCCGGGGAACAGGCACAGCAGAATGATCGCCACGACCATACAGGCCACAAAAGGCAGTGATCCCAACAGGATGGTCTTAAGCTTGATATCAGGGGCGATGCCGTTGATCACATAAAGGTTCAGACCCACCGGCGGAGAGATCAGGCCGATTTCCATGTTGATGGTCAGGATCACGGCAAACCAGATCGGATCGAAACCGGCGGTGGTGATGATCGGCAACAGGATCGGGGCCGCCATCAGGATGACCGCAACGGGGGGCAGGAAAAAGCCGGCAATCAGCAGGAACACGTTGATCGCCCCCATCAGCACCCAGCGGTTCACATCCAGCGTGCCGATCCATTCCGCAATCGACTGGGTGATGAACAGGCTGGACAACATATAGGAAAACACGCCGGCGGCGGCGATGATGAACAGGATCATCACGCTTTCCTTGGTGCTGTCGCGCAGCACAACCCACAGATCGCGCGGGTTCCAAAGGCGATAGATCACCATGGCGATGATCAGGCACAGCAATGCACCCACAGCCGCCGTTTCAGATGGTGTCGCGACACCGCCATACATGGCATACAGAACGCCGATGATGATGATCAGAAACGGAACAACCCGGGGCAGGATTTCAAATTTTTCGCGCCAGCTGTAGCTGGTGGATTGCAACAGTTGCGCATTGCCCGAGCGCGCGGTGGAATAGAGCGACCACGCCATGAACAGGGTCACCAGCAACAGGCCCGGAAAGACGCCGGCCAGAAACAAACGCCCGATCGAAACCTCGGTCGCGATGCCGTAGACGATCATCGTGACCGATGGCGGGATCAGGATGCCCAATGTGCCCCCTGCCGCGATGGACCCGGCGGCAACGCCATCGGGATAGCCCCGTTTGCGCATTTCGGGAATGCCCATCTTGCCGATGGCCGCGCAGGTTGCGGGGCTGGACCCGGACATGGCGGCAAACAGGGCGCAGGCCCCAAGATTGGAAATCACCAACCCGCCCGGCACACGGGTCAGCCAGCGTTCCAGCGCTTCGTAAAGATCGGCACCGGCGCGGGTGGACGCGATGGAGGCACCCATGATGATGAACATGGGGATCGACAAAAGCGCGAAATTGTCCAGCTTGCCGAACAGGATTTCGGGCATCAACTCGAGGCTGCGCACGCCGTCGAACACAATCAGGAACCCGCCCGATACGATCAGCAGACCCAGTGCGACAGACACACCGGAAAACAGCACGAAGATGGTGAAAAAGGCGACCAGTCCGGCCAGCGTGAGCGGATCCATTATGCGTCCTCCAGACCGAAAGGCGTGTCAATTTTCAGAAGAACTGCAACCAGATCAGCGATCAATTGTAGCCCCAGAAGGGCAAAGCCGACCGGCAGGGCGGCATAGGGAATCCACAGGCGGACAGCCCAGATCGTATCGGATGTCCAGCCACGCGACCACGCAAGGTGCCAGTAGTCATACCCGTAATACAGCATCACTGCGACGATCAGGATCGAGGTGGACAATGTGACAATGCACAAGGCCATCCGCAGGCGCGGTGGCAACATCAGCGGGATCAAATCCACGTTCACATGGCCGCGCAGGCGCTGCACATAAGGCAGGCCGATCAGGGTGGCGGCAATGACAAGGTAAATCACCATTTCGGTTTGCCACACGGTTGAACCGTTCAGCACAAACCGCACAAAGATCATCTGACAGGTGATCCCGACCGCCAGAACGATCATCGCGGCAGAGCACCATCCAGCCACCGTGGATAAGGCAGCAACGCCCCTAAGGAACCGGTTGTCGCCCGTTTTGGCAACGCTGGTCGAAAGCTGGCCCGACATGTGCCGACCCCCTGTTGTTCGTTAGATTTCGTTGTGGTGGAAGGGATGGGGCACCCGCAGGGCCCCATCCGTGATCGTCACGTCAGATCAGATCATTCAACGGCAAGCGCCATATCCAGCAGGGCTTGTCCATCTGGCACATCCGCAACAAAGCTCGCATAGGACGTGGTTTTCGCCAGTTCGCGCCATGCGTCGAAATCGGCCTGCGTCATCTCGGCGATTTCAACACCGTTGTCGGCGAACACCTTGGCCGATGCCGCATCTTCTTTCTTGGCTTCTTCCAGATAGAACGCTTCGGCCTTGGCCGACGCGGCCAGAAGGGCATCCTGCTGTTCGGCTGTCAGGCCTTCAAAGGTTGATTTGTTCATCAACAGCGGCTGGTACATGAACCACAACGCCACATCGCCCGCAGGGGTGTAGCACGACACCTGTTCGTAAATCCGGTAGGATACGAAAGACGACGACGAAGTGTTGGCGGCGTTCAGAACACCGGTTTGCATCGCATTGTAGATTTCCGAGCTGGCCATCGACGCGATCGAGGCCCCTGCCCCTGCCAGCATCTGTTCAAATGCCTTGCCCGCCGCGCGGGTTTGCAGGCCCGCCACATCTTCGGGCTTGGTGATACACTTGTCTTTGCCCGCGAATCCGCCGGCAAGGTATCCGTGCACCAGCACCATCACGTCATCTTCGGCCATCTTGGCCTCAAGCGCTTCCATAAAGGGGCTGTTGGACAGGCGCGCGGCATGGTCGTGGTTTTTCACAAGGCCGGGCATCAGCGTCAGGTTATAGGCCGGCTGCTGGCCACCGGCGTAAGACAGCGGCAAAACCGTCATGTCCAACTGGCCACGGCTCAGCGGCTTGTACTGCTCGCGCGGTTTGAACAAAGATTTCGATCCGAAAATCTTGATCTCGAGATCAACATTCGCCGCGGCGACCTCGGTCGCGACGATCTCGGCCACCTTGTGGCGCACATCGCTGTTGGACCACTGGTGCGACAGGCGCAATTCGGTGGCTGACACGGCGCTGGCCGCCATCAGGGCAACGGCGGCAACGCCGGATGCAAATAGGTTCTTCATGATATCCTCCCAGATAGACAGGTCCGGAATGGTGCGGACCATTGCGTGCAAGTAACCGCATCCGTGCATTCCATGTCAACCTTTTTGTATACAAGAATACGAAACTTGCATTTTAAATGGGCCGCTGCTAGGAAACCTTATGGATAAACGCCGTGCTGATATCATTGCCGAAGAACTGGAACAGTTGATCCTGACATCGGGATTTACCGATGGCGAACGGCTGGACGAAATCAAGCTGGCGGAACGTTTTGGCGTGTCACGCACCCCCTTGCGCGAGGCGTTTCAGAAACTGGCGACATCCGGTCTGGTCAGTCAGGTGCCGCGTCGTGGCGTGTTTGTACGCCAACCCGGCCCCGTTGAATTGTTGCAAATGTTCGAGGTGATGGCCGAGCTTGAAGCGGCCTGCGGACGCTTTGCCGCGCTGCGCATTTCGGACGAGGCGTTAGAGCAGCTGGAACAGGCCAATCTGAAATGCCAGACAGCGGTGACAGAACAGAACGCCGATGAATACTATGTTGAAAATGAACGGTTTCATCATCTGATTTACACCCAGTCGGGCAACGCCTTTCTGGAACAGGAAACACTGCGATTACATCGACGGTTGAAGCCCTACCGACGGCTGCAATTGAAGCTGCGCGGTCGCATGCGTCAATCGATGGACGAACACAACCAGATCGTGCGCGCGCTGCGCGACGGTGATGCCGATGGCGCAGCGCGCGCCTTGCGCGATCATGTTGCGGTTCAGGGTGAAAAATTCCAGCATCTGATGGCGGGTCTGAAAACCGCCGCCGCCTGACGGGCCAATCTGCTAAAACCGCTGCCCGACATAGATATAGGTGAAATCCTCGCCCTGCTGGTTGCGCACCAGATCAACCGACAGGTCCATCGGAAATTTCTTGCTCAGTCGATAACGCGCGCCAATGCCTGCGGCGTATTTAAGTTGCGTATCGCCCAGTTCTGAAAACGAATCTGCAGTATTCCCAAAGCCTCCGAACAGGGCGTAGCCAAACCGCGCGCCCACCTGCCCGCGATATTCGACCTGCGCCGACAGCAGGCTGTTTCCCAGTGTTTCGAAGGAATTGTAGCCACGAAAGGCATCCGTGCCACCGATCGAACATTTTTCGAAAAACGGCGAATCATTCGTTGCGCTACAAGCTGCAATCCGCGTTGCAATCACACCGGGGCCGAACCCGCTCAGATAGTGATCAAAGGTCATCACGGCCTTTTCGAAATCGCGCGACATCCCATCCACCGTTCGGCCCTGCCCGGCTGTGACCTGCAAATGCGCGCCTTGCGTGGGATACAGGGAATCATCACGGTAATCGGCTGCAAAGACCAGATTGACCGTGACAATGTTCAGATTGGCATCCGGTTGCAGACCGTTCGGCAAAAGGCCCGTGCCATCGCGGCGTATCTGTGTATCCAACTGGCTGATCTCAAGACCCGGCAGAAATATGGGGTTAAACCCGTAAGAGCCCGACAGCAGGCGCAAACTTCCACTTTGATTGATTGCAACAGGCACGCCCAGCGGGAAAGCATCATAAAACGCGTCGATCTCGCCCAAGAAAAACGTCGATTGCCAGCGATTGTCCGTAAAGGATAATTTCCCGCCCAACCCGTATCCGTTGGTCCCGTTTGATGTCTTTAACCCTGCAATCCCGAGAAACGAGGTGCTTGATCGCGCATCATCTCTGAAACAGATAACCGCCCCCCAGAATAAGCCCGGTGCCAAACATAGGACTGCGCATCGGGATCGGGGCCACAACGAACGACCCGTTGCCGAACCCGAATGGCGTTTCGGCCACAGCTTCAAGCGCCTTGCGCCTTTCAAAACCGTCTTGGGTGGTGTCTTTGACACTGCCAGCAACAGCGATCATCGGCGCAATTGTAGCGGCCACAATCGCGAAGGTTCGGGACAGGTATCGCATCGCCCTGCGCATCGGGTTATTTGATGAAAGATGCGGTGACACGGCGAGGGCATCCCAAAAAGATTGAAAATGGCTCAGCCTGTGTACCTGATCCTGCTTCGCAGAAAAAGCGAGATGTTAAATAAAGGCGGCGGCCCCGTTTCCGGAACCGCCGCAGATTTTTTCAGTCAACTCCGCTTGCCGTCAGCGTTTGCTGCGACGGCGGCGTCCGACAAAGCCAAGTCCACCGATCCCGGCCGCCAAAAGTGGCAGGGCCGCAGGTACCGGTACCTGTGACAGCGTGATATTGATGTCACCCGCATAGGACCGGCATCCGGTTTGCGCGCATGTCCCCGCCTTTTCGGTAAAGTCGATCCATGTGGACAGGCCCAACAGGGTCGGGTCCTTGTCATTTGCGCCGATCCCGAACTGAACCTTCAACGGATCACCGCGCAGCGTCATGTCATAGCTGCCCAGCGCTTCGCTTCCGGTAAGGGCCGTCAGCATGCTGGTTTGTCCGGCATCCAGTTCGAAAAAGCGCCAGTCAGAGTCAGCCGGTCACCCGCATAACCGGGCGCATCCTTGTAGGTTCCCGGATCGCCGACTTCGGACAGGTAGAGTTCAACAAAAAACCCTTCTCCGGCTGCGTTTCTGACATTGCCGGTCAACGTGGCGGTATTGCCGTTCACCGCAAACACACCATGACCCGGCAGCGCGTTTTCAAAGGTAAAGTGGTTGGGCTTGCTACCGGTTGACCCGCTGGGATTGCTACCGCCGGAAAACCAGACGCTGTGTTCGGGTTGACCGCCTTCATAATGGCTGAACGCCTTATATGTTGCCGCAGTCGCCGATCCGGCCGCCAGCATTATCGTCACAGCGGCCGCTGCGACGGTTCTTTTGAAAGACATTGTATTTCCCCCCTTGGATGCACGTCACCGGATATTCAAATCCCCGACCCGCATCAGATTTCACTCACTAAACTACAGTGGGTACGAATGTCGCAGTTTGACGCAGGTGCGTATATCTATTTCAGGGCAAAGCGGACTTTTCGCGGGATTGTCGAAACAATAGTGAACGAAGTCATCGATTGTTTCACCGCTGCTCGCCCTCTCTGTTGCAAGGCATTTGGCACGTGCAACCCAAGGGATAGACGGTCAAATATTCAAAAAACCGCTTTGATTCGCGGCCAAAGTGATATCGAAGCTATATCGGTTGAGGCCTTGAAACCAAGGTGCCCCGCGCGTGCCGGCGGGAAATACAGTGCCGTCCGTTGCCATTGATGTTTGTTTGCTTTGGCAAAACATGCCAGAACCTTGGGCAGTGTTAAGGAGTATTCAAAATGCGGGCACATCGTGTTTTCAAGGCCCTGTTTGCCGCAAGCATTGTTATCTTTTTCTCTGTCCCAGCGGCCTTTGCCCAAATGCAGTCGCACTGCCTGTTGGGTCAGGCCAGCGATCCCGACCGGCAGGTATTTACCTGTTCTGGCGGCTTGGTGATCGAACTGGAAGCGGCCGCGCAGATGGGGCTGACGACAGGGGATGGCGATGCAGACATCATTGATCTGACAGGCGGCGCGGCCCTGATTGAGGTCACGCCGGGCGGGTTTGCCCCGCAGATCAGAACGCCACACGCCATCGCCGCCGTGCGCGGCACGGTTTACGCAGTGGATGTGAGCGACGAGACCACATCAGTGTTCGTGGTGCGCGGGCGCGTGGATGTCAGCGCCATGGCGGATAACGCGGCCCCCGTCGGTCTGGGGCCGGGCGACGGCGTCGACGTAACACCGGGTGAAGCGCTGGTGGTGAAATCGTGGGGGGCTGCGCGGGTCGCGGCCCTGTTGGCGCGCTTTGGCAGATGACAGGTCTGACACGTCCGCGCGCGTTGCTGATTGCGCTGATCGGGGCCTTGTGCGCCGCGATCTGGGCGGTTGTCCTGTCGCTTCCCCATCTTGGGGGCCGTGCCGGAATACTCGACCGGTTTGAATCCGGTCTGATCGATCTGCGGTTTTCTACGTTTGGCCCTGTCGACCCGTCCGGCGATGTTGTTGTGGTTACCATCGATGATGCCGCACTGGCTGACCCGGCGCTGGCTGTCATGTCGGGGCGCGCACGTCTGGCCCACGTTATCAACGCCATCGCCGCGCAAAACCCCAAAGTACTGGCAGTGGATGTTGTTCTGGCCGATGCGGGGGATGCCGCAGGCAATACCGCCCTTGCCCAAGCCATCGGATCCCTGCCCAGCGTGATCGCCGCCGCAGGCACCTTTCCCATTACGCAGGCCGGTTCGGGCCTGCCCGTTCTTGAAAACGAACTGTGGCCCCTGCCCGTTTTCAATGATGCCGCAAACACCGGATGGGTCAACATTGCCACCGATGTTTCAGGCACACCGCGTCACATTCCGCTCATGTTCCTGACATCGCAGGGCATTCAGCCCGCGCTGTCCCTGCGCGCCGCCGCCCTGTTCCGTGCCGACACACCTGAATTTGACACCAATATCTTGCGGCTGGGCAATCAAACAACGCGGCTTGATTTCGGCTTTCACATGCCGTTGCGTCTGGTGGGGCCAAGCGGCACGGTCACCACCCTGCCCGCACTGGATGTGTTAGAAGGGCGCGCGACGGGGCGATTGACCGGCAAGGTGGTCGTGTTGGGCCTCACCGGCACCGGGCTGGGCGACAGGTTTCCAACCCCGTTTGACGGCAACACCCCCGGTGTCGAACTGATCGCGACGGCGATTTCCCAGCTTTTGGGCGGGCCCGGACTGGTGCGGGACGACACCGTGCGCCGCATTGACGTAGGAATGGCGACCGGCGTGGCCTTTCTGTGTACCTTTACCGTGCTCGCCCTGTCGCTTGGGCTGGGCGTCACATTGGCCTTGGGGCTTTTGGGCCTTTGGATTGCGGCGATCTGGTTCGCGTTCCCATTCGGTTGGTGGCTAAGTGCCGCGTTGCCGCTGATGGCCACCCTGCCGCCGGTTCTGGGGGCGGCGGGTCTGCGCTATGTGCAGGAACGGCGCAAGTCGGCAATCGCAGACCGCGCGGTTGTCGCGCTGAAAAAATTCCAGTCGCCAGCTCTGGCGGACATGATCGCCGATGATCCCGATTTTCTGGCCCGTCCGGTGACGCGCGATCTGGTGATCTTTTTTGTAGACCTCAGCGGATTCACCCTGTTGTCACAATCACTGGGGCCACAAGGCACCGAAGATTTTCTAAAGCGGTTCCATTCGGTCGTGGCCCGCGAAGTGCATAACCAAAACGGAATTGTTTTCAACTACATGGGCGATGGTGCGCTGGCTGTGTTCGGGATGCGCGACACGCATCCGAACCCGGCAGATGATGCCATGAAAGCCGCGTTTGAACTGGTCGCGGCGATCGGTGCGCTGGGGACATCGCAGGGTTTGGATGTGCCGCTGGGCTGCCGGATCGGCGTACATTTAGGTCCCGTGGTCCTGTCCCGCTTGGGGGATGACCGGCAACAGCAGGTATCCGTGACCGGAGACAGTGTAAATCTGGCCAGCCGCCTGATGGAAATTGCCAAGGCGCAAGGGGCCTCGATTGCCGCGTCAGCGGATGTGCTGGCCGCGCTGACCGATCCGCCACATCGCGCAGCCACACAGATCAAAACCGTCGAGGTGCGCGGGCGCACCGGCGACGTCGATGTGCATTTGTGGACGGCCTGAATTGGCCTTAGCGGCGTCAGAACCTGTCGACTGCGTAGCCTGACAGGTCGATATTGATCTGACGGCCCGATGCCAGATCGGTCACCATCCGTCCCAGTCGCGGGCCGATTGTCATACCGATATGCTGGCCACCATAAGCGTGAATGATGTTGGGCACATTGCGCGCCTCGCCCAGCACCGGCAGGCTATCCGGGGTTGTGGGGCGCCGCCCCATCCAGACATCATCGCGTTCGAACGTCAGGGCCGGATAGACCTGCTTCATCTGGCGGCGCAACAAATCCAGCGGGGCCTGTGACATCGGCGCATCCAGCCCCGCAAATTCGGCCACACCGGCGGCGCGCAGGAACCCGTCCATCGGGGTGAGCACAAATTTCGCGTCCGAGATCATATAGGGGTTGGGGGCGGTGAAACTGGGCGCATACATCGACACGTGATAGCCGCGTTCAGCTTCGACAGGCATGCGCAGCCCCAGTTTCTTGGCCAGCGGGCCAGACCACGCGCCCGCAGACAGAACAACCTTGTCCGCCTTCAGGCGCGCGCCGCCCTGTAACGTCACCGACGGTATATCCCCCGGCGTGATATCGGCGACTTCACCGGCAACAAAGGTGCCGCCCTGCGCGCGGAAATGATCAAACAACGCCGCGACATAGCGGTCAGGGGCCGACAGCCACGCGTAATCGCCAAAGACCGTGCCAAAGGTATAACGCGGCCCGATATTGGGGTCGCGTTCCAGAATTCCTGCGCGGTCCAGATAGGTCGAATGGAACCCGTGAACGCGGCGCAATTCTATCGTCAGAGGTGAGGCCTCATACGCCGCCCTGTCGGGATAAAGGCTGACATAGTCGCCTGTCCGGATGAATTCAGCTGCGGGTGTACCGGCGGCCAATATCTGGTGCTGGTCGACGGAATCCGTTGTCAGTTGTGCCAGCGCCCCGGCAATCTCGGTGACGCGCTGTTCGGTGCTGTTTTTGAAGAACGGCACCAGCCAGGGCAACAGTTTCGGCAGATACCCCCACCGTAAAAACAATGGCGAAGACGGGTTCAGCACCATTCCGGGGGCCTGCATCATCAAACCGGGTGTGGCCACCGGAATGATCGCCGTGCGCGCAATCAGGCCCGCATTCCCGTAAGATGTCTGATCGCGGCTGCCCGGTTCGATCCGGTCGACCAGCGTTACATCCCACCCGTCACGGCGCAGCCATTCCGCAGATGACACACCGGTGATGCCGGCCCCGATCACAAGAATGGATTTGCCCATGCTGCGCCCTTTTGCGTTCAGATGCGCCGACACGTGACGCATGTGTGCATTTGTTTGCATGTGTCCGCCATGGTCAACGGCAATTCGTTGACCCGATGTGACAAAGATCGGATAGTTAGACCACATTACCCCAGCACCGGAGGATCACCATGACGATCAGAGACAGCTTTTCAGACGACGAATGGGCCAGAATAATGCGGGCGCCGTTTGTTGCAGGCTTTGCCGTAACAGCCGCCGACCCCGGCGGGCTGATCGGTGCGGTTCAGGAAAGCTCGGCCATGGTCCAATCGGTCAGGGACGCGCAGGCGTCTGCCCCCGAAGGATCGTTGATCAAGGATCTGGCCGCGACGTTCATGACCTCCGAAGGGCGCAGTACAGCGCAATCGGGCCTGAAGGCGCTGATCAAGGGCCGCACCCCGGCCGAGGCAAGCGCGGCCGCCGTGGCCGAATTGCAGGCAACCATGACACTGCTGCGCACCAAGGCACCGGCAGACGCGGCAGTGCTGGCGCAATTTGTGCGTGACACAGCGCAAAACGTCGCCAGTGCGGCACGCGAAGGCACGTTTCTGGGCTTTGGCGGAGAAAAGATATCCGACGCCGAACGACAGACACTTGCCGATATTGATGCGGCAGTGGCAGATCCGGCTGTCTGAACGAACGCTTTGCCCTGCCCCGTTAGGGTTGCAGGGCGGTCAATATCTGGTTTGGTGGGGCAGCACCCAGAATCAAAGGCCGCCGCCATGAAACCTGACCACCCCGAATTTCCCGCACCACAGGATGCAGACGCCCGCAAAACCATCGTGCCGGTGATCTGTTATCCGCCCGACACGCTGCCCGCCGTCGATCTGGCGGGTTTGTCCGGTTTGCGCGCGCAATCGGTCGCTACGGACAGTGTGACAGTGCCGCCACGCGACGCGCGGTGCATCACGGTGCCGGCGGGGTGTTTTTTTCGCATCTCGTCCGTGCAGGGATCGCAGGTGGGTGATCTGAACCTGTGGAACGCCCATGACCTGACCGAGCGGTTCTATTCCGGCAAAACCCGCGCGCTGCATGGCACGCACCTGTCAACGGGCGACAGGATGTGGTCCAGCTTTCCCAATATGCGGCCCATGGCCACGATCAGCGCCGACACGCTGGACTGGTACGGGTTTGATACGTTCGGCGGGTCGGTGCATGACGTGATCGGAACACGGTGTGACCCCTATACCGGGCGGTTGCTGAACGGGTCGGATTATCACTATTGCTGCCATTCCAACCTGACCCGTGCGCTGGCTGATTTCACCGGCCTGCCGATGGCCGAGGCCGAACCGCATGTGCATGACGTGTTGAACGTGTTTATGTGCACCGGGTTCACCCGCGATACCGGCCAGTATTTCATGAAGGCCAGCCCCGTCCGCCCCGGTGACTATCTTGAGTTCTTCGCCGAGATTGACCTGATTGTCGGCCTGTCCGCCTGCCCCGGCGGCGATTGCAGTGCGGAACACACATCGGACACGGCGCAGTGTTTTCCGCTGCTGATCGACGTATTCGATCCGGGCGAGGACGCGCGCGCCGCACATGTGGAGCCAGCGCGCTCGGCCTATGATCGCAGCCATGGGCGCTAGGAATTTGGCCACGCCGGAGCAATACGCCGCTGCGCAATAATCCGGCGCAGCTTGCCTACTGGCTGATCTTGTCCACCATCCGGTCCAGCATGGCGCAACACTGTTCCAGTTGCGACAGTTCGATGAACTCGTCGGGCTTGTGCGCTTGCAGGATCGATCCCGGGCCACAGACAACCACATCGCAGCCAAGGCTTTGGAACAGGCCCGCCTCGGTGCCGAACGACACCAGATCGCAGCCATTCGCGCCCGTCAGTTCCGCCACCAGTTCGCGCGCGGCGTTGTGGGGCATCGGGATCAGGCCTTCGACCTCGCCCACGGTGGTGGTGGTGATAGAGGCATCGGGGTGCACCGCCTGCATCGCAGGCAACAGAACGTCGGTGCAATAGCGATCCAGATCGGCCTTGACCAGATCGGCGTCTTCGGTGCGCACGGGGCGCATTTCCCAGTCGATCTCGGCCTTGCCGACAATCACGTTATGGGCGACGCCGCCCGCGACGCGGCCGATGTTGATCGTGGTCCACGGCGGTTCGAACAGGCTATCCGGCGGGGTGCGCGTTTTCAGCACCTCGCGCAGGCCCAGCAGGCGGGCGACATAGCGCACCGCATATTCAGCAGCGTTGACCCCCAGTTCGGGGCGCGATCCGTGGCCTTCCAGACCTGTGAAATGCGTTGAATATTCGTAACAACCCTTGTGGCCTTCGATGATGCGCATGTCGGTGGGTTCGCCGATGATCACGATATCCGGCGTCAGGCCAAGGCCGCGCAGTTCCCCCACCAGATGGCGCGCGCCCAGACAGCCGGTTTCTTCGTCATAGGTGAACGCAAAATGCAGCGGGCGTGTCAGGCGGTTGGGCTCCAACCCTTCGGCCATGGCCATCGCGGCGGCAATGAACCCTTTCATGTCGCAGGTGCCGCGCCCGTAAAGGCGCCCATCGGCGGCGCGCATGGTGAACGGATCGGACGCCCAATCCTGATCGGTGACAGGCACCACATCAGTGTGGCCCGACAGCAGGATACCGCCGGGCCGGTCCGGCCCGAGCGAGGCAAACAGATTTGCCTTGGTGCCGCAGGGCGACAGTTGTGTAATCACCCGCGCGCCCAGATGGGACAGCGTATCGGACAGATCGGCAATCAGTTCCAGATTGCTGTCGCTGGACACGGTCGGGCAGGCAATCAGCCGGTCCAATATGTCGATCGTGCGGGACAGCATCAGGGTTTCACGAACATCTTGCGGGGACGATCACAGAAACATTCCGCCGCGCCGCTGTCCTTGATCAGGATGCTTTCGGTAATCTCGAGCCCCCAGTCGTCCATCCACAATCCCGGCATGAAATGGAACGTCATGCCCGGTTGCAACACGGTTTCGTCCTCTTCGCGCAGGGAAATGGTGCGTTCGCCCCAATCGGGCGGATAGGACAACCCGATGGGATAGCCACAGCGCGCGCCGCGTTCGATCCCCGCCCGTTCCAACGGGGCGGCCAGCGCCTTGGCGATATCCTGTGCGCGGTTTCCGGCGCGCGCGGCGTCCAGTCCGGCCTCCAGCCCTTCGACCAGCGCGGCCTCGGCCTTTTTCAGAAAATCAGGCGGCGTGCCCAGATAGACCGAGCGGCAAAACGGAATGTGATAGCGCCGGTAACAGCCCGCCAGTTCGAAAAACGTGCCCTCGCCCTGTTTGAACGGGGTGCCATCCCAAGTCAGGTGCGGTGCGGCGGCATCGGTGCCCGACGGCAACAGCGGCACAATCGCCGGATAATCACCCCAGTCGTTGTCCACCCCGCGAATGGTGTCGCGGTAGATTTCAGCGACCAGATCGTTCTTGCGCATGCCCGGTTCGATCCGGTCGATCACGCCGTCCATCACAGTTTCGGCAATGCGCGCGGCCTTGCGCATCATCGCGATCTCTTCGCCCGATTTGACGGCGCGCTGCCAGTTGACCAGCGCTGTGGCGTCCACAAATGTTGCGTCGGGCAATTCGGTGGTCAGCGTCTGGTAGGCTTTGGCCGAAAAATAGTAATTGTCCATCTCGACCCCGATACGCTTGCCGCCATATCCGGCGTCGCGGATGTGGCCCGCAAGGTCCTGCATCGGGTGGCGCAGGGTGGATTGGACATAGTGATCGGCATAGCCATGCACACGGTCATCGCCCATCCAGACAGTGCGCAGCGCGCCGTTGGCATCCTGCCTGCGTCCCCACCAGACCGGATCGGCATCGCCGAACACCAACACGCCCTGATGCACATAGAACGACCAGCCGTCATAGCCTGTCAGCCACGCCATGTTGGACGGGTCCTGTACATAAAGAACGTCGATGCCCGCCCTGTCCATCGCGCTGCGCGTCAGGGCCAGACGGCGGTCGAATTCGGTCTGGCTGAAGGCTGGATTTTTATGTGCCACGGCAATCTCCCTGAGAATTTGTGCCCGAACGGTTGACGTGGCGGGCCAATTGTTTTGTGTATGGACGGTCTGACAAAACGGGGGGACAGGTGTCACGTCAAGCCAAAAACAGCACGGCAGGTGCATCTGGCCTGACGCTGGCGGACGTGAAAGCCGCCGCGCGCGCGATCCGCGGTATCGCCGATCACACGCCACTGATCCCGTCGCCCCACATGAGTTCGGTGGCGGGCACCGAATTCCTGATGAAGCTGGAAATTGCCCAGCCGATCGGCGCGTTCAAGCTGCGCGGGGCGTTGAATGCGGTGATGGCTTTGCCTGAAGGTACCGCCGGTGTCACCTGTTGTTCTACCGGCAATCACGGGCGCGGCGTGGCCTATGCCGCCGGATTGCGCGGAATGCGCGCGGTGATCTGCATGTCGCATCTGGTGCCGCAGGCCAAGGTCGATGGCATTCGCGCGCTGGGGGCAGATGTGCGGATTGTCGGGCAGTCGCAGGATGATGCACTGGCCGAAAGCCAGCGCCTTGTGCAGGCCGAAGGGCTGGCCGAGATTTCGCCCTTTGACGATCCTTATGTGATCGCGGGCCAAGGCACCATCGGGCACGAGATCATGCAGGCCCGCCCCGATATCCGCACGTTGCTGGTGCCCCTGTCGGGTGGCGGTTTGGCGGCGGGTGTCGCGCTGGCGGCCAAGGCGATTGATCCGTCGGTGCGTGTGATCGGCATCAGCATGGACAGAGGCGCCGCGATGGCGGCCGCGTTGCGCGCGGGCCATCCGGTGGAGGTGCCCGAATATCCCAGCCTTGCCGACAGTCTGGGCGGTGGCATCGGGGCGCAGAACCGGCTATCTTTTCCGTTGTGCCGCGCCTTGCTGGATGATGTCGTTCTGGTCAGCGAGGCCGAGATCTACAGCGCCATGCAAACCCTGTTCTATCAGGATCGTCTGGTCGCCGAAGGCGGCAGTGTGGTCGGGTTGGCGGCGGTGCTGGCGGGAAAGTTGCCCGATCTTGCGGGGCCTGTGGCCACGATCCTGACGGGGCGCAATCTGGATATGCATGTCTTTCACCGGATCATGGCCGGACAGGATATAGAACTGGGCGATATAACATTGAAAGGACACCGCTATGGCGCATGACATTGCCATTGTTTCCGAGGACCAGTTGCGCGCGCTGGTCGGGCTGGACACCAGCATGATCGACCTGACCGAACGGGCCTTTGTCGCACTGGCCAAGGGCGGCGTGATCATGCCGCCGATCATGTCGATGGAACTGCACGACAGCAATGGCGAACTGGATGCCAAAACCGCCTATCTGCCCGGATTTGACAGTTTCGCGCTGAAGGTCAGCACCGGGTTTTACGGCAATGCCGCCCTTGGCCTGCCCAACCTGAACGGGTTGATGGTGTTGTTTTCCGCCAAGACCGGCATGGTCGAGGCGGTGTTGCTGGACAACGGATATCTGACCGATCTGCGCACCGCTGCCGCAGGCGCGGTGGCCGCACGCCATCTGGCCCCCGAAACCGTGGACACCGCCGGTGTGATCGGCACCGGCATGCAGGCGCGGATGCAGATCGAGGCGGCGCATCTGGTGCGCCCGTTCAGCCGCGTGCTGGTACACGGGCGCGACATGGACAAGGCCCGCGCCTGCGCCGATGATCTGGCGCGCACGCTTGGGAATTGAGGCGACAGCCATTGATGACGCACAAACGCTGGTGCGCGACAGCCAGCTTGTCGTGACAGCGACAGCGTCGCGCGCACCGGTGATTGATGCAGACTGGTTGCATCCGGGTTTGCACATCACCGCGCTGGGATCGGATGCGGATTACAAGAACGAAATCGATCCGCGCGCGCTCGAACGCGTTGACGCCTATATCTGCGACCGCGTCAGCCAGTGCGAGGTGCTGGGCGAATTGCGCAGTGCGCTGGCCGCCGGTCTGTGGACCAAGGGCACGCCCGCCGAACTGGGCGAAGTTGTCATCGGCACCAAAACCGGACGGCGCGCCCAAAGCGACATAACGATTTGCGATCTGACCGGAACAGGCGCACAAGATACCGCAATCGCCACCCACGCCTATGCCTTGTTCAAACAGGGCATGCACTGAACACTCGACCAGAAAAGGAACGTATTATGCTGCGCAACGATCAACTGGACCAATGGGACCGTGACAATTTCTTTCACCCCTCGACCCATCTGGCCCAGCACGCCCGTGGTGAAAGCCCGTCGCGGATCATCCAGACCGCAAGCGGCTGCCATATCGAAGACCGCGACGGCAACAAGTTGCTGGACGGGTTTGCGGGGCTGTATTGCGTCAACGCAGGGTACGGGCGGCGCGAGATTACCGATGCCATCGCCCAGCAGGCGGGCGAACTGGCCTATTACCATTCCTATGTCGGTCATGGCACCGAGGCGTCGATCACCCTGTCCAAGATGATACTGGATCGCGCACCTTCGAATATGTCCAAGGTCTATTTCGGGCTGGGCGGATCGGATGCCAATGAAACCAATGTGAAACTGGTCTGGTATTACAACAACATTCTGGGACGGCCCGAAAAGAAAAAGATCATATCGCGCTGGCGCGGCTATCACGGGTCGGGCCTTGTGACCGGATCGCTGACGGGGCTGGAGCTGTTTCACAAGAAATTCGATCTGCCGCTGGCGCAGGTGCTGCATACCGATGCGCCCTATTATTATCGCCGCGCAGATGCCGACCAGACCGAGGCGCAGTTCGTCGCGCAATGTGTGCAGTCGCTGGAAGACCTGATTGCCCGCGAAGGTGCCGACACCATCGCCGCCTTTATCGGGGAGCCGGTGTTGGGCACCGGCGGCATCGTGCCCCCGCCCGAGGGCTATTGGGCGGCCATTCAGGCGGTGTTGAAAAAGCACGATATCCTGATGATCGCGGACGAGGTCGTGACCGGTTTTGGCCGGTTAGGCAGCATGTTCGGATCCGACCATTACGGGATCGAGGCTGATATCATCACCATCGCCAAGGGCCTGACATCGGCCTATGCGCCGCTGTCGGGATCTATCGTCAGCGACAAGGTGTGGGCTGTGCTGGAACAGGGCACTGATGAAAACGGCCCGATCGGGCATGGCTGGACCTATTCGGCCCACCCGATCTGTGCCGCAGCGGGTGTTGCCAACCTGAAGCTGATCGATGATCTGAACCTGATCGCCAATGCCACGGAAGTGGGCGCTTATCTGAACCAGTCGATGCACGCCGCATTGGGCGATCATCCGCATGTGGGCGATATTCGCGGCGAAGGCATGTTGTGCGCCGTGGAGTTCGTGAAGGACAAGGATGATCGGGTGTTTTTCGACGCCGCGGCCAAAACCGGCCCGCAGATTGCCGCCGCTCTGGCCGCGCGCGGTGTGATCGGGCGGGCCATGCCGCAGGGCGACATCTTGGGGTTTGCCCCGCCCTTCTGCCTGACCAAACCCGAAGCGGACCAGATTGTCGCCCAGACCAAGGCCGCCGTTGCCGACGTGTTGGGTTAAGCGATGAAAGCTGTCGCCAACCCGCACCGTGCAGCGCCGAAACTTGTGCCCGATGCCCCCTATCCCAGTGTCGCGGCCCACAGGGTTGCGGACCTGTTGAAACTTTGCCCCGCAGCGGCGCAAACGCCGCTGGTGGATGCCACCGGTCTGGCCGAACAGGCAGGGGTTGCCGCGCTGTGGGTCAAGGATGAACGCGCGCGCATGAATTTGGGGAGCTTCAAGGCATTGGGGGCCGCCTATGTGATCGCGCGCCACGCAAGCGATCTGACGGATACTCCTGACGCCACCACCCTGCGGGGGCGCACCTATGTCACGGCAAGCGCGGGCAATCACGGCATGTCGGTGGCGGCAGGCGCGCGTATTTTCGGCGCAGGTGCAGTGGTTTACATCGCCGAAACAGTCCCCGAAAGCTTTGCCATCCGCCTGCGCGATCAGGGCGCGGATGTGGTGCGTGACGGGGCCGATTATGCCGCCAGCATGGCCGCTGCCGCCGCTGCAGCCAAGGCCAACAACTGGACCCTGCTGTCCGACAGTGCGTGGCCGGGGTACACCGAATTGCCCCACATCCTGATGGAAGGGTATTTGCAGATGGCCGCCGAAGCGGCAGAGCAATGCGCGGATGTGCCCACCCATATCGTGTTGCAGGCGGGGGTTGGCGGGCTGGCCACGGCTGTGGCCGCCTATGCGCGCAAGGTCTGGGGCGACGCGCCGACAATTATCGTCGTCGAACCCGATGCCGCCCCTGCCCTGCAGGCCAGTATAGAAGCGGGCACATGCGTAACCACCAAAGGCCCCGACAGCATTATGGGGCGGCTGGATTGCAAGGAACCGTCGATTATCGCGCTGAACGGTCTGGCGCGCGACGGCGACTGGTTTGTCACCCTGTCCGATGATGCGGTGGCGGCCACTGCTGCCCGCAATGGAACAGGCAGGGTTGGCCACCACACCATCGGGCGGTGCGGGCATCGCGCTGGTTCTGGATGACCAGGCGCGCGCCGCTGTCGGGATCGGCGCAAACGCGCGGGTTTTGTGTTTCCTGTCCGAGGTGGCCGACACATGAGCGACACGACACCGCCACGCGGCTTCCCCGATGCCGAATTTCAGGGCCGTGTTGCCAAGGCCCAGCACCTGATGGGACAGCGCGGGCTGGATGCGCTGCTGGTGACCTGTGAAACCGATGTGCGCTATTTCACCGGATATCTGACACGGTTCTGGGAAAGCCCGACGCGCCCGTGGTTTCTGGTTGTGCCCGCCAGCGGCGCACCGGTTGCGGTGATCCCGTCGATCGGGGCGGCGTTGATGGCGCAGACATGGGTGCGCGACATTCGCACGTGGTCCTCGCCCGATCTGGAGGATGACGGAATTTCGCTTGCTGCGCGATACGCTGGCCGAACTGACACCGGAAAGCTGCGAAGATCGGCCTGCCGGACGGGCCGGAAACCCATGTGCGGATGCCTTGGGCCGATGTGAAGCGGCTGACGCATGATCTGGGGACACGGACCTTGACCGGCGACGGAAAGATCCTGCGTGATCTGCGCCGGATCAAATCACCGCTTGAGGTGGACAAAATCCGCGCCGCCTGCGCGGTTGCGGCGCGCGCCTTTCAACGCGTGCCCGAAATTGCCGGTGAAGGCGTGCCGCTGGACCGGATATTCCGCCAGTTCCAGATGCTGTGCCTGCAGGAAGGCGCGGATTGGGTGCCCTATCTTGCCGGCGGTGCGGAACAGGGCGGATACAGCGATGTGATTTCCCCCGCCCGCCCCGTCCCGCTGCAACAAGGCGATATATTGATGCTGGACACCGGATTGGTCTGGGACGGGTATTTTTGCGATTATGATCGCAACTGGTCGGTCGGTCCGGTCGCGCCGCCGGTGGCGGATGCCTATAAAACCCTGATCGACGCCACAGATGCCGCCGCCGATATTGCCCGACCCGGGCGCAGGGCGGCCGATCTGTTCCACGCCATGAACGACATATTAAGCAAAGGCGCCGGTGCCACGGATGCAGGCCGTTTGGGGCATGGATTGGGCATGTCGCTGACCGAATGGCCTTCGTTCATTCCTGCCGATGATACCCTTTTGGCGCCGGGCATGGTACTGACGCTGGAACCGGGTATTGCGGTGAATGGCAAAATTCTGGTCCATGAAGAGGATATTCTGATCACCGAAGGCGCGCCGGAATTCCTGTCGCCCCGCGCCACAGCCGAGATGCAAGTGATATGAGCCATTATCCCTACACGCTGGATGCCGACGACCCTGCAAAGCCGCCCATGGGCCTGATCGTGTTGCAGACGGACGAAACGATAGAACCCGATTTCAAACGCTATTTCGCCGATCATCCCAGCCCGCTTTATGTCAGCCGCATCCCGTCGGGGCAAACGGTGACACACGCGACCCTGTCGCAAATGCAGACCGATCTGACGGCGGCGGCCGATCTTTTGCCCAAGGGGTTGCGCTTTCCGGTGATCGGGTATGGCTGCACTTCGGCCAGTTCGGTGATCGGGTCGGACCGTATCGAAAAACTGGTACAGGGGGCGTGCGATGTGGACACGGTGACAAACCCGTTGCGGGCAACTGTTGCGGCCTGCGCGGCGCGCGGCCTGTCGCGGATCGCGCTTCTGTCGCCCTATATAGAAGAAGTGAACGAACCTTTGCGCACGGCCTTTGCACAGAACGGTGTTGATATGTCCGTCTTTGGCAGCTTTGGCGAGGCGCAAGAGGCCAAGGTCGTCCGGATTTCCACGGCTTCTGTCGTGGATGCGGCCCTGAAACTGGGGGCCGACCCGACAGTCGAAGGCGTTTTTCTAAGCTGCACGAATCTGCGTACATATGATGCGATTCCGGCCATTGAACGGGCCTTGGGCAAACCCGTTCTGTCCAGCAATCAGGCCTTGGCGTGGCATATGAGGCATTTGGTGCAAAACTGCGCAAAATAGGGCCGCTTTGATGCCTTTTTACCGGCAACTCTATAGAAAATAACAAAAACCGGTTGCATGTCGCCCATCTGATGCCTTTTACTATGTCAAAACCGGTGGGGGCCGGTTCGCTGGCACCTCAACCGATAAAACAGAAAGACAGGGAGACAACGTGGCCGATTCATCCAGCGACGCATTCGTCGAATTTCAGCACGTCCAGAAAAGCTATGATGGCGAAACGCTTGTCGTCAAAGACCTGAACCTGTCGCTTCCGCGCGGCGAGTTTCTGACCATGCTCGGGCCATCGGGATCGGGCAAGACCACCTGCCTGATGATGCTGGCGGGGTTTGAAACCGCCACCCATGGCGAAATCATGCTGGACGGAGAGCCGATCAACAACATCCCGCCGCACAAGCGCGGTATCGGCATGGTGTTCCAGAACTATGCGCTGTTCCCGCATATGACGATTGCCGAAAACCTCAGCTTTCCGCTGGAAGTACGCAAGATCGGCAAGTCCGACCGCGAGGCCAAGGTCAAACGCGCGCTGGACATGGTGGAAATGGGATCATTCGGCGGACGCCGCCCCGCACAATTGTCAGGCGGTCAGCAACAGCGGGTCGCGCTGGCGCGCGCGCTGGTGTTTGAACCCGAACTGGTGCTGATGGACGAACCGCTGGGCGCGCTGGACAAGCAGTTGCGCGAAAAGATGCAGTTCGAAATCACCCATCTGGCGCATGAACTGGGCATTACCACCGTCTACGTGACGCATGACCAGACCGAAGCGCTGACCATGTCAGACCGCGTCGCCGTATTTGATGATGGCCGCATCCAGCAGCTGGCGCCGCCCGATCAGTTGTATGAAGAACCGGAAAACAGCTTTGTTGCGCAGTTTATCGGTGAAAACAATACGCTGGAAGGCGTCGTTAAAGAGATCAAGGGCGAGATTGCCATTGTCCAGCTGGATGACGGCGAACTGATTGATTGCAAGCCGATCAATGTCAGCAAGCCGGGCGAACGCACGCGGGTCTCGATCCGTCCCGAACGGGTTGAATCCAACAAGGAGCGCCTGCAAGAGGGCGCTCACACGCTGAAGGCCGAAGTGCTGGAGTTCATCTATATGGGCGACATTTTCCGCACCCGTCTGCGGGTGGCCGGAAATGACGATTTCGTCATCAAAACCCGCAACGCCCCGGATCAGGACCGCCTGAAACCGGGACAGCAGATTGAAATCGGCTGGTTGCCAGAAGATTGCCGCGCGCTGGACGCCTAGCGCTGTCGGTTCGGTGTGCCGGATGGCGACCGACGATCCAGTGATAACCCGAAACGCTGGACGTAAAAGTTACGGGAAATAAAGGGAGACTAAAATGAAAGTCACAAGTTTGTTCGTCACCGCAAGTGCAGTCGCATTGGCAGCGAGCGGCGCATTGGCCCAGGACATGACCATCGTGTCATGGGGTGGTGCGTATTCTGCATCTCAGCAAAACGCCTATCACGACCCCTATATGGCGGCCAATCCGGGCGTGAACATCATCAATGACGAAAGCTCGGCAGAAGCCGTTGCGAAACTGCGCGCCATGAACGAAGCCGGCAACATCACATGGGATGTGGTCGACGTGGTTGCAGCCGACGCGATCCGTCTGTGCGACGAAGGCCTTGCGATGGAAATCGATGCCGACACACAACTGGCCCCTGCCCCCGATGGCACACCGGCCAGCGAAGATTTCGGCGACCTGCTGGTCTCCGACTGCTTTATCCCGCAGATCGTTTATTCGACAACTTTCGGCTATCGCACCGACATGGTGGGTGACACCCCGCCCACAAGCGTTTGCGCGATTTTCGACACCGAAACCTATCCCGGCAAGCGGTCGCTGGAAAAACGCCCGATCAACAACATGGAATGGGCGCTGATCTGTGACGGTGTGGCCAAGGACGAAGTGTATGACGTTCTGGAAACAGACGAAGGCCAGCAGCAGGCGCTGGACAAACTGGCCACGATCAAGGACGACGTGATCTGGTGGTCGGCCGGTGCGGACACACCCCAGCTGCTGGCCGATGGCGAAGTTGTTATGGGCTCCACCTATAACGGTCGCCTGTTCAGCGTGATCGAAGAGCAAAACCAGCCCGTCGCCATGTTGTGGGACGCGCAGGTGTTCGACCTTGACGGCTGGATCATTCCTGCCGGTCTGTCGCCAGAGCGTGAAAAAGCAGCGCTGGACTACATCTACTTCGCCACAGATACGCAGCGTCTTGCGGATCAGGCCAAGTACATTTCCTATGGTCCGGCACGTCAGTCTTCGGCACCGCTGGTTGGCCAGCACGCCGAACTGGGTATCGACATGGCGCCCCACATGCCAACCGATCCTGAAAACGCCAAGAACACGTTCCTTTATAACTACGAGTTCTGGGCCGATTACCGCGACGATATCGACGCGAAATTCCAGGCGTGGCTGGCACAATAAGCCCGGCTGAAACATCTATCGGGGGCGCGGACCACTGCGCCCCCGAACCACCAGAAGCCGAAAACGGCCAAGACCTAAAACAGAACGGGGAACACCATGAGTGATGCAACAACCGATACCGGACCTGTCCTGTCGGCAGATGGCACACCGCTGAAGAAAAGCCTTGCGATTGCGCTGCGGCGCGAAAAACTGCGGGCGCTGATGCTGATTGCACCGTTGCTGGTGTTCATCCTGATTACATTTATTCTTCCCATCGCAGACATGCTGTTCCGCTCGGTCGAAAACTCGATCGTGCCTGACACGCTGCCCAGAACCGTTGTTGCGCTGCAAGACTGGGACCCCGATTCAAACGAAGCCCCCGACGAGGCGGTGTTTGCGGCTCTGGCGCAGGACATGCAAATCGCTGTCGAGGCCAAGTTGCACACGCGGCTGGGATCGCGTCTGAACTATGAAAAAACCGGTATGTCGTCGCTGTTCCGCAAATCCGGCCGTCAGATCGGCCGCTGGGATCTGGACTGCTGACGCACCGTTCAAAGAGAAATTCGCCGATATCGACGAGGATTGGGTAGATCCCGATATATGGAAAACGCTCAAAGTCTATTCCGCCAAGTACACAAACGGGTACTTCCTGAACTCGGTTGACCTGCAAAAAGGCGCTGACGGGGTCGAAATGCGCCCCGAAAACCAGCAGATTTATATCACCCTGTTCAAACGCACGCTGTTCATGTCGCTGATGATCATGGGATAGCTGTGTGTTGCTGGGCTATCCGATTGCATTCCTGCTGGCCAACCTGCCGTCCAAAACGTCGAACATGCTGCTTATTCTGGTGCTGCTGCCGTTCTGGACATCGCTGCTGGTGCGCACATCCGCGTGGAAGGTGATGCTGCAACAACAGGGTGTGATCAACGATACGCTGGTCTGGCTGGGTCTGGTGGATGATGCCGCGCGGCTGATCATGATCAACAACCAGTTCGGCACAATCGTCGCGATGACGCATATTCTGCTGCCGTTTATGATCCTGCCGCTTTATTCGGTGATGCAGACCATTCCGGTCAGCTATGTGCGGGCGGCAAAATCGCTGGGCGCGACCAACTGGACAGCATTCTGGCGGGTCTATTTCCCGCAATCCGTGCCGGGGATCGGCGCGGGCTGCATCCTCGTCTTTATTCTGGCCATCGGGTACTACATCACCCCCGAACTGGTGGGTGGCACCAAGGGTGTCTTTATTTCCAACCGGATCGCCTATCACATCTCAAGCTCGTTGAACTGGGGGCTTGCGGCGGCCTTGGGCACAATCCTGCTGGTCGCGGTTCTGATGCTCTATTGGGTGTATGACAAGATTGTCGGCATCGACAACGTGAAGTTGGGGTAAGAAAAATGGCCAAGTTAAGATCAGAGATCGCAACCCCCGACTTTAACACCTTCACGATGCCGTTGATGGCTGCCGCAGGCGCGTTTGGCGGATACCTTGTGGGCACGGCCAACGGGGCTTCCTGGGCCGGTGTGGCCGGTGGCATCATCGTTGCTGCATTGCTGGCCATCATCCTGATCAAGGTGGTCCCCAACCGGGCAACGCGGACGTTTGGGCACGGCCATCGTTCTGGGGCTGGGTGGTTTTATTCTGGCGGGGCTGTCGGGCCTGATTGTCGGGGTCGTCTTTGGCCTGATCTACAGCTGGTTTGCCTATTGGTTGCATTCAGGTGATTACCGGCGCGGTGTCCCGATCTATGCGACTGCGGGTGACGTGCTGTGGCACAATACGTTCCTGCTGATCTGCGGGCTGATCTTTTTCTTTCTGATCGCGCCGATCGTGGTGGTCATGCCGCTTAGCTTTAACGCGGAAGACTTCTTTACCTTCACGCCCGAAATGCTGGCGCTGGACCCCGAAGGCTATTCGCTCAAGCATTATCGGGATTTCCTGACCAATTCCGATTGGCAGCATGCGCTGAAGAACTCTTTCATCATCGCGCCCTGGGCGACGCTATTGTCGGTCACGTTCGGCACGCTGGCCGCCATCGGGCTAAGCCAGGATCACGTGCCGTTCCGCCGTGCGATCATGGCGATCCTGATTTCGCCGATGATCGTGCCGCTGATCATTTCTGCGGCGGGTATGTTTTTCTTTTACTCGCGCATCGGACTGCAGGGCGAATATCTGGGTGTGATCCTTGCCCATGCCGCCCTTGGCATTCCGTTTGTGATCATCACAGTCACGGCCACGCTGGTCGGCTTTGACCGCAGCCTGACGCGGGCATCGGCCAATATGGGTGCTGGCCCGATCCGCACCTTCTTCAAGGTGCAGATGCCGCTGATCCTGCCCGGTGTGATTTCGGGCGCGCTGTTTGCCTTTATCACGTCGTTTGACGAGGTGGTGGTGGTGTTGTTTGTCGGATCATCCGGTCAGAAAACCCTGCCGTGGCAGATGTTCACCGGTTTGCGCGAACAGATCAGCCCGACCATTCTGGCGGTGGCGACCATTCTGGTTGTTCTGTCGATCATGCTGCTGACAACGGTGGAACTGTTGCGCCGCCGGTCGGAACGGTTGCGCGGTATTACACCCAGCTGATCGCGCCCGTTTGATCTGAAGAAATCAGTTGACCGGCGCACTGTCCGGCAATACGGAAATCCTGTGACAGCTGCCGCGATGGCGTCGTGGCCGTGGTCCCCTGTCACGGTCCTGCTTTGCAAGGCCTGCCGCCCTGAACGCCGGGGTGTGTGGCCGGGCATGTTTGTGTGTCCGGCAGTGGACAAGGAACACATCCATGCAAGATCTTTCAAACCGCCCGGAATTTTTTACCTGCCACAATGGCGAAAAGGCCCCCCTGCCCTTTAGCACCGGCGAATATGACCGCCGTCTGGCGAACCTGCGCAGCATTATGGCGCAACGCGACATTCCCGTCGTCTTGCTGACCAGCATGCACAACATCGCCTATTATTCGGGGTTCCTGTATTGCAGCTTTGGCCGCCCTTATGGATGTGTCGTCACGCAGGATGCCTGCACCACAGTGTCGGCCAATATCGACGCCGGTCAGCCGTGGCGGCGATCTGTGGGTGACAACGTGATTTTCACCGACTGGAAGCGTGATAATTACTGGCGCGCGGTTGCGATGCTGGCCGGCAATGCCCGCCGCATCGGGATCGAGGCGGATCACATGACACTGGCGGCCCGCACCACCGCGATGACAATGCTGTCAGAGCCCGAGCTGATCGATATCGCGCCCGACACAATGGCCAGCCGTATGGTGAAATCGGCCGAGGAAATCGCGCTGATCCGTGAAGGGGCACGCATTGCCGATGTGGGCGGGGCCGCCGTGCGCGATGCCATCCGCGAAGGCACCCGCGAGATTGATGTCGCAATGGCAGGGCGCGACGCGATGGAGCTGGAAATTGCCCGCGCGCACCCCGATTCCGAATTGCGCGATAGCTGGGTCTGGTTCCAATCGGGCCTGAACACCGACGGGGCGCACAACCCGGTGACAACCCGCAAGCTGCAAAACGGCGATATCCTGTCGCTGAACACGTTCCCGATGATTTCAGGGTATTACACGGCGCTGGAACGCACCCTGTTTCTGGGCGAACCGGACGCGGATAGCCTGCGCATCTGGAAAGCCAATGTCGCGGCGCATGAACTGGGGCTGAGCCTGATCAAACCGGGGGCGACCTGTTCGGGTATCTGTGACGAGATCAACCGGTTTTTCGCGGGCGAAGGCCTGTTGCAGTACCGGTCGTTCGGGTATGGCCATTCGTTCGGCATCCTGAGCCATTATTACGGGCGCGAGGCCGGTCTGGAACTGCGCGAGGATATCGATACCGTTCTGGAAGACGGTATGGTGGTGTCAATGGAACCGATGCTATGGGTGCCCGAAGGTCAGCCCGGTGCCGGTGGCTACCGCGAGCATGACATTCTGATCGTCGGACAGGACGCATCAGAAAACATCACCGGCTTTCCCTATGGTCCGGACGCCAACATCGTGTAGCCTGTCTGCATAGGACAGCATCAGGCAAAGCGGAGGGCGGGCGCCATGAAGGTTTATATCAGCGTTGATATCGAAGGGATTGCAGGCATCGCCCACTGGGATGAAGCGTTGCATGACGGACCGGATTACCCCGCCTTTCGCACCCTGATGACAAACGAAGCGATCGCGGCCTGTGAAGGGGCCGCAAACGCAGGTGCAGACGAGATTTACGTGCGTGACGCACATGAAACCGCGCGCAATCTTGATATCGCACGCCTGCCGTCGGGTGTGCGTGTTATTCGCGGCTGGTCGGGCCACCCGTATAAGATGATACAGGAACTGGACGACAGTTTTGACGCCTTGGTAATGGTGGGCTGGCACGGGCCCGCGGCGGATGGCGGCAACCCGTTGTCGCACACGATGACCGGCACCTATGCCAACATCACCCTGAACGGCGCGCCTTTGTCCGAATTCGGTATCAATTCGTTGCTGGCCGCGACCCATCGGGTGCCGGTGGTGTTCCTGTCGGGTGATGCCGCCATGTGCGCGCAGGCACAGGCCGTTAATCCGGAAATGGGTGTTGTCGAAACCAAATACGGGCACGGTGCATCGGTTATTTCGATCACGCCTGCCGAATCCTGCGCCCGCATTCGCGCCGGTGTCGAAGCGGCATTGCGCACGGATTTTGGCGGGCATTCCCTGCCCGCGGCTGATCATTTTGTGATGGAATTGCGGTTCAACCACCACGAACTGGCCTATAAACGATCATTCTATCCCGGCGCGGATCTGATTGCCGACGATACGATCCGGATCGAAGCGGATACGATCTTTGAGATTTCGCGCGCACTTGTCTTTATGTAAGTGACCTGCTGCCAAGGGAAGCCGTGCCCGAGATCGGCCGGTGGGCCTGATCTACGGGCGGATAGGTGCGTTGATCCAGAGGAATGGCTCTGATCTGGTTTTGCAGGCGATCCACCAGAATCTGCTCGGCGCGGTTCAGCCGTTTTTTCGGGTTGGTCAGCAAATAGATATCCACCTCGGGCGGATCGTAGAACGGTGGCAGACGCCATAACAACCCGTCTTTCACGTCACGTTCGACCACATGCAACGGCAGCGATCCGATGCCCAAACCGCACTGGATCATGCGCCGTACCTCTTCCAGTTGCGAGGACCGCCCGACGATGCGCTGCGCCATGTCGTATTGTTTGCGCAGCAACGCCACAGGGCGCAACGCATCGTTCAGATCATCGGTATCAAAGGAGACGATATCGCAATCGCGCAAATCGGCCATCACCAGATCACGCCGCCCGAACAACGGATGTTGCGGGCCGCAATAAAACCCGAAAAATTCGCGGTAGAGCACCTGATAGGTCAGATCCGGCAGGCGGCGATTGACCAGACAGATGCCAAAACTGGCCGTCTTGTCGACGACGGCCTTGGCCACATCGGCGCTGGTTGCGGTTTTGATCGAAAAGGTGATCTTGGGATAATCGCGTTTTGTGTCGGTCAATAGATTGTCCAGCAACGGGGTGATCACATGGCTGGCCAGATGGATCGAGACCTGACCGGAAATTTCCTTGGTCGCGGCCGATGTGATGTCTTTCAGCCGCGCAATGCCGCCATAGATGTCGACACACTCCGTGTAGAGTTGCCGCCCCGCCGCCGTCAGGTGAAAGGCACCGCGCCCGCGTTCGATCAGGCGGCATTCCAGTTCGCTTTCAAGACGTTGCAGCGCGAGGCTGACCGAAGGTTGTCCGCGCAGCAGGCGGGTTGCGGCGCGGGTGATACTGGCTTCTTCCACGATCACGACAAAGGTGCGCAGCAGGTTCCAGTCTAGCTGGGTGACGAATTTATCTTCCTTGCCGGAACGCATTAATCTGATCAATGTTGTTCATGTATCTTATCAATTTGTCCAATTCGCGATCCACATGCAATAGTAAAAGAAACGCTGGGGATAAACACACAGATGGGTGAAACCACGCAAACAACGGACACGCGGCCCTGGCTGCTTTTGTCGCCTTCTCTGTTTGCCATTACTGTGCTTGTCGTTATCCCGATGGTCTTTATTCTGGTTTATTCCTTCTATGAAAACATCGATCTGGCGGTGGATCGGGTGGCCTTCCAGTTCGGCAACTGGAACGAATTGCTGACCGACAGCTATTACCACACCGCGATCTGGAAAACCCTGCGCCTGTCCCTGATTGTCACGGTTCTGGCGGCGGTGCTGGGTTATATTCCGGCCTATTTCATCGCGATGACCAAATTCCGCGACAAATGGCTGTTGCTGCTTTTGCTGATCCTGCCGTTCTGGATCAGCTTTATCATCCGCACCCTCAGTTGGATCCACATTTTCGGCAATCAGGGCGCGTTGAACGGGCTGTTCCAGATGCTGGGGCTGACCGATGCGCCGCTGTCGCTGATGTATAATGAATTCACCGTTATCGTCGGGTTCATCCACGTGTTCCTGCCCTACATGATCCTGAACATCTATGTCAGTCTGGAAGGGATCGACGAAAACCTTGAACCGGCGGCCCGCACGCTGGGCGCGACCCCGTGGCAGGCCTTTCGCGAGGTAACGTTGCCGCTGTCGATGCCCGGACTGGCGGCGGGGTGTCTGCTGGTGTTCGTTCTGACGGGGGGCAGTTATGTCACGCCGCTGATCCTTGGCGGTCCGGGTGATTTTCTGTTCGGCAACCTGATTTATGATGCCGTCGTGTCAGAGTTGAACTGGCCGATGGGGGCGACGCTGTCGTTCACCCTGCTGTTCCTGCTGGGTCTGGTTGTGGTGCTTTACAGCCGTCTGATGGGGCTGAACCAACTGTCAAAAGCGTTCAGGTAGGGCCACGATATGCGCGTCTGGAGCCTTTTGAAAACCTACACGATCATGGTCTACCTGTTCATGTTCGCGCCCATTCTCGTGGTGCTGGTGCTGGCGTTCAATTCATCGCAATTTGGCGGCTTTCCCATCGAAGGGTTCAGTTTCCGCTGGTTCGTGAAGCTTTATGAAAACGAGGCGATCACCCGCGCGTTGCGCACATCGCTGATCCTTGGCGCACTGACGGCGGTGATCAGTACGACGCTTGGTATTCTGGCCGCACTGGCGCTGGTACGCTATCAGTTCCGCGGCAAGGATCTGATCACCACGTTCCTGATCTCGCCGGTTCTGGTGCCCGAAACGGTGCTGGCGGTCGGGTTGCTGATTTTCCTGCGCTGGCTGCATATGCCACGGTCTTTCGGGTTACTGCTGCTGGGCCACTCCATCATCGCCCTGCCCTTTGTGGTGCTGGTGGTGCAGGCCCGCCTGACCGGCATCCGCAAGGATTACGAAGAGGCCGCGCGTTCGCTTGGGGCCAGCCCGGTCCAGACGTTTTTTCAGGTCACGTTCCCGCTGATGCTGCCGGCGGTTTTTGCCGGTGCATTGTTTGCCTTCACCATATCCTTTGACAACATCACCGCGACGATATTCTGGCGCCCGTCGGGCATGGAGACCGTACCGACCCAGATTTTCGGGATGCTGCGCAATTCGGTCAGCCCCGAAATCAACGCGCTGGGATTTGTCATGATCTGTATCACCGTTGGCGTGCCTTTGGTGGCGGGTGCATTGGCGCGCTATTTTTCCCGCAAGAAAATTTAACCCCCCCAACAAGGAGTAATCACATGAAAAAGATAGACAGTACAAAACGGTATGAAATGCTGCGCGAAAGGATGGGCAATGGCGATATGGACCGCCGTTCTTTCTTTGGCCTTCTGGGCGCGGCAGGTCTTTATGCCGGTGTGACCGGCGGCGTCATGACAACCATGGCCAAACAGGCCCGCGCAGCCGGTATGGAACTGAACTTCGAAGGCTGGGGCGGCGTGGTGTCCGAAGCGCTGCGTGCCAATGCGTTCAACCCCTATGAGGCTGCGACCGGCAACAAGGTGATCGATGCCACGTTTGGCGGCGAATCCGAAGTGCTGACCAAGATCAAGGCGGCGGGCAACACCGATGGCCACAACATCCTGCATTCGTCCGGTGTGAGCTGGTACAAACGCTGGGTCGATGCCGGTTACGCGAGCGAGTTGAACGAAGCCAACATTCCCAACATGGCCAATGTGATGACATCCATCATCGCACCGTTCAAGAAAATCACGCCGGATACATTGTCGGCTGTTCCCTATGATTACGGCACCACGGGCATCGCCTATAACACCAAATATGTGTCCGAGGAAAAGGCCAAGGAACTGGGTGCGAACCTGCTTCTGGATAAAGAGCTGAAAGGCAAGATCGGCGGCTGGGGTGGCGATTGGGCCAACCGCGCATGGTATGGCGCGTTGCAGACCAATCAGGACCCCAACAACATTCAGGATTGGGATGCCGTCTGGGACAAGGCGCGCGAACACCGCGATCTGGTTCTGAAATACTGGTCGTCCGGGGCCGAGTTGATGGATCTTCTGGCGAAAGAAGAGATTTATGTCACCGAAGCATGGTCGGGCCGCGTGGCTGCTTTGCAGGCGCAGGGGCATCCGATTGCCTATATGGATCCCCCGAACGGTCTGGCATGGATGGAAAGCATGTTCGTTCTCAAAGGCTCGCCCATGGCCGAAGCCGAAGAATTGCTGAACTTCATGCTGGATCCGGCCACGGCGATTGCGGTGGCCGAAGGCCAGAAATATCCGCCATCACTGGACCCCAACAAGGTCAAGATGACACCGATCATCGAAGGTCTGCCCGCCTATGATCCGACAGGCACATTGTCGGAACTGGTGTTCCGTGATCCTGTGGTCTGGAATGCGGTCGAAAAAGAACAGACCAAACAGTGGAACCGCGTCTCAAAAGGCGGCTGAACCACATCTGAAGAACCGCAGGTCGCCCACCCTTGGGCGGCCTGCATCCCCATTCCTATAACCTTTGCACAGGATCACACCGCATGGCCCGTGTTGAACTGATCGACATCAAAAAATCCTATGGGCTTGTCCAAGCGGTCAAGAACGCGAATATCGTGTTCGAAGAAGGCTCGTTCACCACACTTCTGGGCCCGTCCGGATGCGGCAAGACCACCATTCTGCGCATGGTGTCGGGTCTGGCTGACCCGACCAGCGGCGATATCATGGTGGGGGGCAAACGGGTGAACGATGTGCCCATTCACAAGCGCAATCTGGGGCTGGTGTTCCAGAATTATGCACTGTTTCCGCATCGCACAATCGGGGAAAACATTGCCTTCGGGTTGAAGTATCGCGGCGTTTCCAAATCCGACACGCAGGACAAGGTGAAGAACGCACTGGATATCGTGCGCCTGCCCGGGGTCGAGGACAGGTATCCCCAGCAATTGTCGGGTGGGCAACAACAGCGCATCGCCATGGCCCGTGCCATTGTGATCGAACCCGATGTGCTGCTGCTGGATGAACCGCTTTCGGCCCTTGATGCCAACCTGCGCGAAGATATGCGCGTAGAGTTGAAGGCCATTCAGGACCGCATCGGCGTGACAACGATTTTCGTGACACACGACCAATCCGAAGCGCTGGCCATGTCCGACAAGATCGTGGTGATGAGCGCCGGAGAGGTTGAACAGATCGGCCCCCCCGACGAGGTTTACAACACCCCGCATTCCGAATTCGTCGCGACGTTTCTGGGCGCGTCCAACCTGCTGCCCGCCACCGTGGCGGGCCGTGACGCCAAGGGCGTTGTTCTGGACACGCCTGAATTCGGCAAGGTCCATGTGCCTGCCGCACGCGCTGCAACGCTAGGCGATGCCAATACCGCGCAATTGATGATCCGCGCGGAAAACCTGCATCTGAGCGCAGGAAACGACACAAAAGGCGATGCGCGCGCCGTCGTGGAAGCGGTTGATTATCAGGGGCAGTTGGCGCGCTATTTCGTGCGTATTGGCGACACACAATTGCAGGCCATCAACATGATCAGCGGACGCCCGTTTTCGGATGGTGATACCGTCAGCGTGCGCCTGAACCCCGAAGAATGCAGCGCGTTGCCGCAGAAAGCCGGATAGATGTCAGACCATTTGTTCTATCAATCCCGACTGGCCCGCCCCGAACTGGACCGCGCCGAAGGCATCTATATGTGGGACACGTCCGGCAAACGCTATATCGACGGGTCGTCCGGCGCGATGGTCAGCAATATCGGGCATTCCAACCCTGCCGTGCTGGACGCGATGCGCGCGCAGATGGACAGATCGACATTCGGCTACCGGTTGCATTTCGAAACCGGCCCGTCCGAGGATCTGGCCCGCAAGACGGCGGCACTGGCCCCTGAAGGGCTGGACCGCGTGTTCTTTGTATCCGGCGGGTCCGAAGCGGTGGAAAGCGCGTTGAAAATGGCCCGCCAATACGCGCTGACCCAAGGACAGGCGCAGCGCACCAAGGTGATTTCACGCTATCCCAGCTATCACGGCTCAACGCTGGGGGCGCTGGCGATTACCGGCTATGCGCCGATGACAGCGCCGTTCGATCCGATGATGCACACGATGCCGAAAATCCCCGCCCCGCGCGCCTATCTTGATGGGCTGGACATGGATGATCCGGCAACGGGGCTGTTTTATGCCAACATGCTCGAGGATAAAATCCTGCAGGAAGGCCCTGCCACCGTTCTGGCCTTTATTGTCGAACCGGTGGGCGGTGCATCCACCGGCGCGCTGGTGCCACCGGCGGGCTATATGGCGCGTATCCGCCAGATTTGCGATCAATACAATGTGCTGCTGATCCATGACGAGGTGATGACAGGCGGCGGACGCACGGGGCGGTTTTTCGGGGGCGATCACTGGGACGGCGCGCCTGATCTGATCGCGCTGTCCAAAGGGTTCGGGGCCGGATACATGCCGCTGGGCGCGATGATCGCCCGTTCCGATATGGTCGAGGCGGTGCTGGACAGTGGCGGGTTTATCCACGGACACACCTATGCAGGCAACCCGCTGGCCTGTGTTGCGGGCCTTGCCGTGCTGGACGAGATTGAAAAACACGATCTGACGCAGAACGCCGCGCGGATGGGCGATGCGCTGACGACGCGCTTGAACGGGTTGATGCAGAAATATCCGCTGATCGGCGACGTGCGCGGTAAGGGGCTGTTGCTGGCGTTTGAACTGATGGCGGACCGCGCGACCAAAGCACCGCTTCCGCGTGACATGAACGCCTATAACCGTCTTGTCGATATTGCCTATGACAACGGGCTGATCATCTATTCGCGCCGCACGCGGGGCGGCATTTCGGGCGATCATTTCCTGGTCTGCCCCCCGATGATCGTGACCGAGGGCCAACTGGACGAAATCACCGACATTCTGGACCGGTCGCTGGCGCAGTTTTTTGATGAAATCGCGCCCGAAATTTCAGCAGCATAGCGGGGCGGTATGTCAAAGATCATCATCACCTGCGCAATCACCGGATCAATCCACACGCCGTCGATGTCGCCCTATCTGCCGGTCACGGCAGACCAGATCACACGGCATTCGATCGAAGCGGCCGAAGCGGGTGCGGCAATTCTGCATCTGCATGCGCGCGATCCCGATACGGGCCGCCCGTCGGCGTCTCCCGCCCATTTCGGCGCGTTCCTGCCCCGCATCAAGCAAAGCAGCGATGCGGTGCTGAACCTGTCGACCGGGGGCAGCGCGGTGATGACGCTGGATGACAGATTGGCCGCGCCAAAACTGGCCGAGCCGGAAATGTGTTCGCTGAACATGGGCACGATGAATTTTGCGCTTTATCCCGCGGCAGAGCGGATCAGCGACTGGAAATATGATTGGGAAAAGCCGTTTCTGGAAGGGTCCGACGATCTGGTGTTCAAGAACACCCCGCGCGACATGGCCCATGTGCTGACCGAGATGGGGCAGATGCGCGGCGCGCGGTTCGAATTTGAATGTTACGATGTCGGGCATCTGTATATGCTGCGCCATTTTGTGGATCGCGGACTTGGTGCAGACCCCGTTGTTCATCCAGTTTGTATTCGGCGTTCTGGGCGGCATCGGGCCGGACCCTGAAAACCTGACGCATATGAAGCTGATCGCGGACAAGCTGTTTGGCGATGATTACATGTTTTCGGTTCTGGCCGCAGGACGCCACCAGATGCCGATGGTCACCATGTCGGCGGCGATGGGCGGGCATGTGCGTGTCGGGCTGGAAGACAGCCTGATGATTGCGCGCGGGGAACTGGCGCAGACCAACGCCCAGCAGGTGACCAAGATCCGCAGCATTGTCGAACAACTGGGCCGCGACGTGGCCACCCCGGCCGAGGCCCGCGCAATGCTGGGATTGAAAGGCAGCGACAGGACGGCGATTTGACCCTGCAAGAGATCACGATCCGCCGCGTTGAACGCGCCGACCTGCACCTGCTGGACAAAGCGTTGCGCGCCTTGTCGGCTGATCTGGGCGATCCGCATCCGCGCAGGGCTTGCGCTATTGGAACAGGCGGGCTTTGGCCCGACACCTGCCTATTATGCGCTGATTGCCCAAGACCATCAGGCCGCCCTGTGCGGGGCCGCGATGTATTCACCCGCGATGTCGACAACGCTGGCCACAACCGGCGTTTTTGTCTCTGATCTGTGGGTGGCGGACGCCGCGCGGGGGGCCGGTTTGGGCCACCGTCTGCTGGCACAGGTCGCGCAGGATGCCAACACGCGCTGGAACGCCGGATACCTGAAACTGGCCGTTTATCATGACGCGTCAGATGCGCGCCGGTTTTATGACCGCACCGGATTCGAGGCGCGGACCGACGAAACCACCATGCTGCTGCGCGGGCCGGCTTTTGATGCGCTGAAAGGACAGATATGAAAGCGTTTTTCGATGATCGCCAATGGCACCATGATCCCAAACACTTCATGGCCAACGGCGCGATCCTGCCCAACCCCGAACAGCCGAAACGGATCGAGGTTCTGCACGCCGCCGCGCAAGAGGCTGGCTGTGTCTTTGATACACCCGCTGACGCCGGATTGGGCCCGATTGCCGCGCTTCATTCCCCCGAATATCTGACGTTTCTGCAGACGATCTACAAACGCTGGCAATATATTGACGGTGCCGGGGACGAGGTGATCCCGAATATCCATCCTGCCAACCGCACTGACAGCTATCCGCGCTCTGCTGTCGGTCAGGCCGGTTTCCATCAGGCCGATACCGCCTGCCCCATCGCATCCGGCACGTGGGAGGCGGCGTACTGGTCGGCGCAATCGGCCATATCCGGCGCGGACGCCATCGCGGCGGGTGCACCTGCGGCCTATGCGCTGTCCCGCCCGCCGGGGCATCATGCGTTCGGTGATCTGGCCGGGGGCTTTTGCTTTCTGAACAATTCCGCGATCGCGGCAGAGCGGTTGCGCAACAAGGGGCTGCGCGCCGCCATTCTGGATGTGGACGTGCATCACGGCAACGGCACCCAAGGCATTTTCTATCACCGCGACGATGTGCTGACGGTGTCGATCCATGCCGATCCGGTGCGGTTCTATCCGTTTTTCTGGGGCCATGCGCAGGAACGGGGTGCGGGGGCCGGACTGGGCTATAATCTGAACATCCCGCTGGCACGGGGCACCGAAGATGCCGAGTTTCTGCAAGGCGCTGGAGGCGGGGCTTGGAGCGCGTGCGCGCCTTTGGCGCTGACGTCGTGGTAATCGCGCTGGGGCTGGATGCGTCGATTGACGATCCGTTCAAGGGGCTGGCCGTGACCACACCGGGATTTGCCCGCATTGGCGCGGCGATTGCGGGGCTGGGCATCCCCACCCTGTTTGTGCAGGAAGGCGGCTATCTGTGCGATGCACTGGGCGCGAACCTGACCCATGTTCTGACAGGATACCAAAACGCATGACCCAACCGGATGTGATCATCATCGGCGGGGGCATCGCCGGTATCAGCGCCGCCGCCCACATCGCAGCACAGGCCAAGGTGCTTGTGATCGAAGGCGAGACGCAGATCGGCTATCATTCCACCGGACGGTCGGCCGCGATGTTCATCCGCAATTACGGCAATGCGGTGTTGCGCGCGCTGAACGCGATTGCCGCGCCGGTTCTGGAATCGCCCGACGGGATTTCGGACCGCTCGTTTCTGTCGCCGCGCGGTGAAATGCTGATCGCGAACGAAGATGATTTGCACGCGCTTGAAGCCTATGCCGACGGGGCCACCGGTCTGGAGCGGTTGAGCGCGGAGGAGGCTGTGGCGCTAGTGCCGATCCTGCGCCGCGAACGGATCGCGGCGGCCATTCTGGAACCCGACGCGCAGGACATTGATGTGGACCGCATGTTGCAGGGCTATGCCCGCCTGCTGCGGGACCGTGGCGGGCAGGTTGACACCGGCGCAGCCGTGACAGGGATCGCATATGAAAACGGTATCTGGCAGGTGTCGACGCCGAACGCGTCCTACAGCGCGCCGATCATGGTCAACGCGGCGGGTGCATGGGCCGACAGGGTGGCGCAGATGGCGGGGGTGCAAGGGATCGGGCTGACGCCGATGCGCCGGTCTGCCGTTTTGCTGAATGCGCCAGACGGGCATGATGTGGATCGCTGGCCGCTGTTCGCCTCCGCCGGTGAAAGCTGGTACGCGAAACCGGATGCGGGAAAATTGCTGGTGTCCCCCGCCGAGGAAGACCCCGTTGACCCCCATGATGCCTATCCCGATGATATGGTGTTGGCCGAAGGGTTGCACCGCTTTGAACAGGCCACAACCATGCCCATCACCCGCCCCACGCATTCCTGGGCCGGATTGCGCAGCTTTGCGCCCGATCGCACGCCGGTTGTCGGGTTCGATCCGGGTGCGGATGGCTTTTTCTGGCTGGCGGGGCAAGGCGGATACGGCGTACAAACGGCCCCGGCCCTGTCGGCGCTTTGCGCCCGATTGTGCCTAGGACAACCCAGTGATCTGGATCCCGCGATCCTGACCGCATTGCATCCGGAACGGTTCCGGACATGAAAAGGAAAACAAGATGAGCGATATTACCCGCAAACATACCGGACCCCGTATGAGCCAGATCGTGATCCACAAGGATATGGTGTATCTTGCCGGTCAGGTCGGCAACGCCGCCGATGACGTGACCCAGCAAACCAAAACCTGTCTGGAGCAGATCGATGCGCTTTTGGCCGAGGCCGGAACCGACAAGACGCGGATTTTGCAAACCGTGATCTGGCTTGCGGATATGTCCGATTTTCAGGCGATGAACGCGGTGTGGGATGCATGGGTGCCCCAAGGCCACACACCGGCACGCGCCTGCGGCGAAGCGAAACTGGCGACACCGGATTATCTGGTGGAATTCATCGTCACCGCCGCCCTGCCCTGATCGGCCACGCATTAGGGGGATTGCAGCGGTTGCGAGCGCAGCAATCCCTAAACAACAGACGCCGCAAGCAATTCCTGTGAATAGGGATGCACGGCCTGCATCTGGCGCAATTGGGCGACGTCCATGGTTTCGACAATTTCGCCGTCTTTCATTACCGCCAGCCTGTCGCACATATGCCCGATCACCGGCAGATCATGGGACACCATCAGATAGGTCAGGCCACGATCTGTGCGCAGGTCTGCCAGCAGGTTGAGGATTTCCGCCTGCACCGACACATCCAGCGCCGATGTGGGTTCATCCAGCAGCACCAGTTCGGGTTCGGGGGCCAGCGCACGGGCAATGGCAACGCGCTGGCGCTGACCCCCGACAACTGGTGCGGATAGCGGAACCGGAATTTCTGGCCAAGCCCCACATCATCCAGCAACTTGACGACGCGCGTGTCGATATCGGCAAACCCGTGCAGGTGCAGGGTTTCGCCCAGCACCTGATCCACAGAATGGCGCGGATGCAGGGATGCGTACGGGTCCTGAAACACCATTTGCACCGTCTTGAAAAAGGACTTGTGGCGTTTGCCGGACAGGTCATTACCATCCACGCGGATACTGCCCGACCAGTTGGGGGCCAATCCGGTGATGGCACGCAGGATCGTGGATTTACCCGATCCGCTTTCCCCGACAAGGCCAAAGCTTTCGCCCTTGGCCACGCTGAATGTCGCGTCACGGACCGCATCCACACGGTCGCGCCCCGATCCGAACCAGACATTCAACCCTTTGATTTGCAACATCGTCATCGTCTACACCTGCCCGCTGACACTGTCGGCCAGCGCCCACTCAGGATCGCGTTCCAGAACCTCAAGCCGGTCACGCGGCGCATCCAGACGCGGCAGGGAATTCAGCAGGCCACGGGTATAGGGGTGTTTTGCCTGATGCAGTTTGTCAGCATCGCACACTTCAACAATGCGGCCCGCATACATGATCAGCACCCTGTCGCAGAAATCGGCCACAAGGTTCAGGTCGTGGCTGATAAAGATCAGGCCCATGCCACGGTCCTTGACCAGCTTGTCCATGATATCGAGCACTTGCCGCTGCACGGAAACGTCCAGCGCCGAGGTCGGTTCATCCGCAATCAGGATTTCCGGGTTCGGGATCAGCATCATCGCGATCATGATCCGCTGGCCCATGCCGCCCGACATTTCATGCGGATAGGCACGCATGACCCGGTCTGAATCGCGGATCGAAACCGCCTCCAGCATCTCGACCGATTTTGTGTAGGCTTCGGATTTGCTGACCGAATTGTGCAGGCGGTAGGCCTCCATGATCTGATCGCCGATGGTCATCACCGGATTCAGCGAAAACTTCGGGTCCTGCATGACCATGGAAATCCGGCTGCCGCGCACGGATCGCATATCCTTTTCGCTCAGCCCCATCAGATCGGTGCCTTCCAGCGCGATGTGAGCGGCCTCGACCATGCCGGGGGGGCGGATCAGGCGCAGGATGGCGCGCCCGGTCATGGATTTGCCCGACCCGCTTTCGCCAACGATGCCCAACCGTTCGCGCCCCAGCGAAAACGACACACCGCGCACCGCATCAAACACACCGTTGCGCGTGGGAAAGCGGACCCACAGGTCTTTGACATCCAGAATGGTCATTGTTCACCCGCCTTTGGATCCAGCACATCACGCAACCCGTCGCCCAGCAGATTAAAGGCCAGTGATACGGTAAAAATCGCCAGTCCGGGCATGGTGGCAACCCACCAGTGATCCAGAATGAAACGGCGGCCTTCGGAAATCATCGCGCCCCATTCCGGGCGATGGCGGCTGCGCGCCAAGCCCCAGAAACCCAAGGCCCGCAGCGGCAAGGATGATCCCCGCCATATCCAGCGTCACCCGCACGATGAGCGAGGAAATGCACAGCGGCCAGATATGTTTGGTGATGATGCGCAACGGCCCCGCGCCCTGCAACTGGATCGCGCTGATATAATCGGACGACCGGATCGTCAGCGTTTCGGCGCGCGCGATCCGCGCATAGGGCGGCCACGCGGTCAGCGAAATGGCCAGCACCGCGTTTTCGATCCCTGCGCCCAGTGCCGCAACAAAGGCGAGCGCGAGAACAAGGCGCGGAAAGGCCAGAAAAATATCGGTGATGCGCATCAGGACCATATCGGTCCAACCGCCGACATAGCCCGACACCGTGCCCACCAACAGCCCCGCGATCGGGGCAATCAGCGCCACAAGCGCCACAATATAAAGGGTAATCCGCGCGCCATAGATCAGCCGCGACAGGATATCACGGCCCAGACTGTCCGTGCCGAACACATGCCCTTCGGTGCCCAGCGGGGCCAGACGGTTGCCCAGATCCTGCGCAAACGGATCATGCGGGGCCAACAGCGGGGCGGCAAAGGCAATCAGCACTAACAGCACCAGAATGATCAGACCGACCATCGCCATCGTATTGCTGCGAAACGACAGCCAGCCCTGATAAAGCGCCGACAGTTTCGCGTGCCGCCGGGATGTGGGCGTATCGGTTAACAACCACGCGCGCAGGCTTTGCGGTTCGGCCATTATTTCGCCCTCGGGTCAAAGAATTTATACAGCAGGTCGGAAAAGATATTCAGCAGGATAAAGATCAGCCCGACCACAACGGTGCCGCCCAGAACGGCGTTCATATCCGCCGACAAAAGCGCCGTGGTGATATAGCTGCCGATGCCCGGCCAGCTGAACACGATCTCGGTCAGAACGGACCCTTCCAACAGGGTCGCATAGCTGAGCGCGATAACGGTTATCAACTGCACACGGATATTGCGGAACGCATGTTTCCAGACCACGTTCCATTCCGACATGCCCTTGACGCGTGCGGTGGTCACGTATTCCGCGCTCAGCTGTTCAAGCATGAAAGACCGCGTCATGCGGCTTATGTAAGCCAGTGAATAATAGCCCAGCAGCGATGCCGGCAGAATGATATGGCTGAACGCGTTTTTGAACACGTCCCAATTGCCGTCCAAAAGGCTGTCAATCAGGATCATGCCGGTGACAGAGGGCACCACATCGACATAGAAAATGCCCACACGGCCCGGGCCACCGACCCAGCCCAGAATACCGTAAAAAATCAACAGCCCCATCAGGCCCAGCCAGAAGATCGGCATCGAATAGCCCACCAGCGCGACAACACGCGCAATCTGGTCGATCCACGATCCTTTCTTGACGGCGGCAACAACGCCCAGCGGCACGCCCAGAACGATGCCGAAAATCACGCCCAGCGTGGCCAGTTCCAGCGTGGCGGGAAAGACGCGGGCGATGTCTTCGGAGACAGGGCGCGCGTTCAGCAGCGAAATACCGAAATCGCCGTGCATCACATCCCAGATGTAATAAAGGAATTGCACGATCAGCGGCTTATCAAGCCCCAGTTGGGTATAGACCGCATCATAGGTTTCTTTAGAGGCCCGTTCCCCGACGATGGCCAGCACCGGATCAATCGGCATGACGCGACCGATCACAAAGGTGACAAACAACAGCCCCAGCATCGTGACCGCGATAGAGCCGAGCGTCAGCGCGCCAGTCCTGAGCAACGGCACAAAAGGCGCGCTTTCGCGCGCCTTTTGTTGGTTTTCAGTCAATGCCATTTACTTGGTGACTTGCCAGTAGGATGCCGATGTAATGGCCTGTCCGGTCGAAAAGTTTGTGACATTGTCGCGCATGGCGGACTGTTCGATTTGCTGGAACATGATCACGAAGGGCGATGTTTCGCGGAATTCGGCCTGAATGTCCTTGTACATCTGGATCCGCGCGTCGCGATCGTTTTCAACCACCGCCGCGTCCACCTGTGCCGTCAGGCCGCCGGTGTCCCATGAATTGCGCCAAGCCAGCAACCCTGTGGCCTGTGCTTCCATCGAATTGTCAGGATTGTAGGCAAATGTGCCCGCGTTGGTTTGCGGATCGGGATAATCCGGCCCCCATGCCCCCAGATAGACATCCAGTTCACGCGCGCGGTAGCGGCCCAGAATTTGTTTGGCCGTCCCCACGGTGATGTTCATCGTGATGCCGACCTGTGCCAGCGTGTTTTGCAGCGATTGTGCAATCTCGATGCGTTCCTGCGCCTCGCGCACGCCGACTTCGATCTCAAGCCCGTCAACACCTGCGGCCGTCAGCAATTCCTGCGCTTTGGCTATGTCCATGGTGAACGGATTTTCATCGGTCGACCCCAGATAGGTCTGCGGCAGAAAGTTCTGGTGGATCGTATACTGACCCTTCAGGAAGCTGTCGCGCATACCTTCGTAATCGACCAGATATTTGAACGCCTGACGCACTTCGGGCTTGGACAGAACCGGATGCGCCTGATTAAGCGAGGCATACATCAGACGGCCCTTCAATTCGTCCACGATCTTCACGCCCTCGGCGGCTGTGGCCCCTGCAATATCTTCGGGGTTAAGGTTGCGCGCGATGTCGATGTCACCGCGTTCCAGCAGCAGGCGCTGGCTCGCGCTTTCCAGAACGTGGCGCACGATGACGCGTTCCATCGCGGGTGCGCCGCTGTAAAAATCAGGGTTCGAGGACAGCGTGACGCTTTCGTTCGGCTTCCAGCTGTCCAGCTTGTAGGCACCTGATCCGGCGGAATTGGTTTTCAGCCATGTGTTGCCCATGTCGCCGTCAACTTCGTTGGCCATGACCAGTTCTTTGTCGACGATGCCACCAATGGTGGCGGTCAGGCAGTTCAACACAAACGACGTCGCATAGCGTTTGTCGGTTGTGATGATCAGCTTGTTGCCATCCGCCTTGATGGTGTCTTCGATGTTTTCGGGGGTAAACCCGAACTGCGTCAGAATGAACGCCGGTGTCTTGTTCAGCAGCACCGCGCGGCGCAGCGAAAATTCGGCGTCTTCGGCGCGCACCGGATTGCCCGAATGGAAGCTGACGCCTTCGCGCATGGTGAACGTGATGGTCATGCCATCTTCGCTGACTTCCCAGCTTTCGGCCAGATCGGGTTGATAGCCTGCCGCCAGATCAAGCGGGTCAAAGTTGACCAGCTTGCTATAGACGTTGCGGCTGACATCGGAACCGGCGAATTCAAAGGATTCCGCAGGGTCCAGCGTGGTAATGTCATCAATCCGGTTGGCGATCACCAGCATGTTGGCCGGTGTTTCCGCATAGGCCGCCATTGACGTCACGCTAAGCGCAAGGCCCAACGCAGCGCTGGATAGCCATTTGTTCATCATAGTCATGTTCTGTCCTCTCCTGTTTTGGTTTCAATTGTCTCGGGCGCGCGGGGTTATGACCCCCATGTCTTTTCCAGAACGCGCAGCCAGTTTTCGTGGCACAGTTTTGCTATCAGCGCATCGCCGTAACCATGTTGTGCCATCGCCTGTTTCAGTTTCGGCAAGGTCGCGCAGGTTGTCACATCATCCGGCACCACCGCCCCGTCATAATCCGAGCCGAGGCCGACACGATCCTCGCCCAGTTGTTCCATCAGATGATCCAGATGCCGCAACATCTGTTCCAGCGGCACATCCGCCAGCATGCGGCCATCTTCGCGCAGGAACGCCACGGCAAAATTCAGACCAACCATGCCGTCACTTTCGCGGATGGCGTGCAATTGCCTGTCGGTCAGGTTGCGGCTGTGTGCACAGATCGCGTGCGCGTTGGAATGGGTCGCAACCAGCGGCGCATCAGACTGACGCGCCACATCCCAGAACCCCGCTTCGTTCAGGTGTGACAGATCAAGCATGATCCGCAAATCATTGCAGGTTTTGACCAGCCGTTTGCCATGATCTGTCAGCCCGTCGCCAATATCGGGCGAACTTGGAAAACGGAACGGCACGCCATATCCGAAAATCGTATCGCGGCTCCAGACCGGCCCGATAGACCGCAGCCCCGCCTGATAAAGCACATGCAGAACATGCATGTCCTTATCAATCGCCTCGGCCCCTTCGATGTGGAAGATCGCGGCCATTGTGCCGTTGGCCAGACAGGCGCGGATGTCCGCTGCCGTCCGGCAGATTTTCAACGCGCCCTGCCGTTCCAGTTCAAACAGGATCGCCGCCTGTTTCATCACAACCGGCATGGCATCCTGCTGCGGGATCGGGTCGGGCAGCGGCAAATCATAAGTCGCCTTGGTCATCTCGTCGACCTTGACGTCCTGATCTGTGTCCGATGGCACGTAGACCGCAAAGAACCCGCCGCCAAAGCCGCCTTTTTGCGCCGAAACCGCATCAATCGCGCCGTCCCGCCCGGTCAAGAAGCCTGCAACAGCAGAGCGTCCGCCCGCGCGGAACAGTTTCAGCAATACATCATTGTGGCCATCAAACACGGCCGGTGATCGAAAATCCCGCACTGTGCAAGCGACTCCCCCGGTGATCGTCCGGTCAGGTTACCGCAATAGGTCCGATTGACCAGAGGTTTTTATAATTGTTGGGAAATTCTATCTCCGGCCCTTGCAAACAAGGGCGCTATTCCCCCTTGCCCGCCCAAATTTTTCGCCGCCGTTCCTTGACCAGCGCATCGCCTTGGGGGGTGCCGTCGTGAAATGTATTGAACCACGCATCCCACGGCGTTTCCCATGTGCCATAGTTACAGTCGAAGAACTTGTGGTGCAATTGATGGTAGAAATCGCCCAACTGGAACCGGCCCGTTTTCCCGATCTTGAGGTTTTCAAAGCCGGCGTGGGACGTGGGCGCGCCGATGCCGTGATGAAACAGCAGAAAAATCACGTGCACCGGATGCGAGGCGACGATGAAAAAGATCATCGTGTCAAACATCAGGAAAAAGCTTTCAACCGGGTGCATCGCCAGCCCCGACCATGGCCCGGTGTTGACGTTCTTATGATGCCAGGCATGCACCCGCGTATAAAGCGGCCCGACATGAAGCAGCCGGTGCAGCCAGTAGAAATGGAACCCCGCCCAAAGCGGGATCAGCAGGATCAGCACCAAAAACCACACCGGGCTGTCCTGAAATGTGATCAGCGTGGCCCAGCCGTTTGCATAGGCCCAGTACATCAGGCTTTCCCAAAAGGTCCAGAACGCAAGCGCGGGGCCAAGGGTCCAGAACATGTTGTCCCAGACCTGGTTCTTGAAATAGAAAACCTTGGCCCCCTTGGCCATCGGGCGCATGTCATAACGGTACTCATCACCCTGCGCGCGAAACCGCAGCAACAGCAGATGCAAACCACCTGCAACCGCCAGCAGGATCACCAGATTGCGCAGCCAGATTTCGAACACCCAATCAAACTGCCATGTCTGCGCACGCGCCAGTTCCGGTGTAAAATATAGCCATGTGATGATCGCGCAGACCAGAAACAGAAAGCGTTGCGCCACCGGATTCCAACTGCGGGCAAGGTATTTCAGTGACGCGACAGGTGCCAAGGGCCAATCCCAATACGGGGCGAGCCTGAGCGGCAGGACCGGCGTGTAGTTCCATATCTTTCGCGCGGCGCGGGGCGCGCCGGTTCGGGTTGTTTCATCACTCATGATCTGATCTCGGCGTTGGCGCTATGCGCGCGTTTTGGCAATCTCGGGGTTTTGGAGGGCAACGCGCACTCCGGCCTTTATCACGTCAGGATCATAGGCCTTGCGGGCAAAAACCTCATGTACCATCGGTGCAAAAAACGACAGCGGCAGGGTGTCATAATCCGGGTCGAAACTGGTTTGATCCCACCGTTCGCAAAAGGTGGCACAATCGTCATAATAGGCGTGGCCCTTGTAAGCATCACGCTTGTTCGGATCGGCCCCGACATGGGTCGCGTAATAAAGCATCTGAAAATCACCGTGTTTTTCCACCACCCATGCACATTGTTCGCGCACAAATGGACGCAGGATCGCAGCCGCATATTCATCATGGTTATACGGCGCGTAGATATCGCCGATGTCGTGCAGCAAGGCCGACACAAGCCAATCCGTATCCGCCCCGTCGCGCCACGCCCGCGTTGCCGATTGCAGCGAATGGCCCAGTCGCGTGATCTGATACCCTGAAAGCGACGCATCAAGGCTTTCCATGGCGTCCAGAAGGCGCGTGGCTGTGTGGCTTGCATATTCGGTTTCATGCGCGTTCAGCAGATCGTAATCCGCCTTGTCGCCTTCTTTCATCTGGGTGAATTTTACGGTTTGCACGCGCGCGCCCTTTTTCGATTGAACGGAATTGTGACGATACGATAGCGCCCCGGAACAGTTTCTGATAGGTGCAAAAACAGGCTGGGCATCATGCCTTTTTGTTATGGACGCACAGATATGACCACCCGTCGTCGCCTGCCCCCGTTGAATGCTCTGGTCGCGTTTGACGCGGTCGCCCGCAACGGCAGCTTTACCCGCGCCGCGCAGGAACTGACAGTGGCGCAGCCCGCCGTTACGCGCCATGTTGCCAATCTGGAAAGCTGGTTGGGTGTTGCCCTGTTTCATCGCCATGGCAACGCCATATCGCTGACCAAGGACGGACACCAAGCCGCTGATCTGGCGGTTTCGGTTCTTGACCGGCTTGAAGTCGGATTGGGCGCGATCCGCGCCGCCCCGCGATCCGAAGTGGTGATCGGGTCCTCCTTTGGCATGGCGCATTTATGGGTGATCCCGCGCATTTCCGGATTGCGCATGGCGGCAGGCGGTGCAGCGATCAATTTTGTGACGTCCGAAAACTATGACGCCTTTGACCGTCAGGGTGTTGACCTGTCGATCCGCTTTGGCACGGGGCAATGGGCCGGTGTGCAATCTGATCTGTTGTTCCAGGAAGAAACCCATGTGATCGCGTCGCCGGAGTTTCTGGCCGCCCATCCTACGCTGGACCCACAAAACCTGCCGCAGAGTTTACGCGGGGAATGGTTGCTGGATCACGGAGATCAATACAACGTGGGATGGATGACGTGGAGATCGTGGTTCCGCCATCACGGTGTTCCCCTCCCCCCGATCCCGACGCCCGAAGTGCGCAATTTTCCCACCCTTCTGGATATGGTGCGGTCCGGCGAAGGTGTGGCCATCGGCGTTGCGGGTCTGGATGACGCGTGGGTCCAGTCGTGCGAGATTATCCGCCTTGGACCGGCGATCAAACGGCCCGGGCTTGGCTATTACCTGACGCATCGGGCCAACTGCCCGCCAGCCGCACTGGAAGTCCGCAATTTTCTGTTGGGTCGCGGCAGCTAGGTTCGGCGTATCCAGCCGTCTTGCCAAACGCGGGGTTCTGCTGTGATAGTAACGGACCAGACCCGCGCTTTTGAGAGGCGACATGAGCCGAGACCCCCTGTTACAACCCTACCAGTTAAAGCACCTGACGCTCAAAAACCGGATCATGACAACCAGCCATGAACCGGCCTATCCCGAAGACGGGATGCCAAAAGACCGCTATCGCGTTTATCACGAAGAGCGCGCAAAAGCAGGCGTTGCGCTGACCATGACAGCAGGGTCGGCCACCGTCAGTGCAGACAGCCCGCCGGTGTTCAACAACGTGCTTGCCTATAAGGACGAGGTTGTCGGCTGGATGAAACGGTTAAGCGACGGATGCCACGAACACGGATGCGCCGTTATGATCCAGTTGACCCATCTGGGGCGGCGGACAGGATGGAACAAGGGGGATTGGCTGCCATCCCTATCGTCTTCGCATTTGCGCGAACCGGCGCATCGTGCCTTTCCCAAGAAGATGGAAGATTTCGACATTGCCCGCATCATTACCGATTACGCAGATGCCGCCGAGCGTATGCAGGCGGCTGGTCTGGACGGGATCGAATTGCAGGCTTACGGGCATCTGATTGATCAGTTCTGGTCGCCCCTGACCAATCAAATGGATGCCCCTTACGGCGGCACGCTGGAGCAGCGTTTGAACTTTGGATTCGAGGTGCTGGACGCGATCCGCAAACGGGTTGGGCCGGATTTTATAGTCGGCGTGCGCTATACCGCGGACGAGGTGCACACAGGCGGCATTACCGCGGCTGAAGGTGTCGAAATCGGGCGGCGGCTCAAGGCCAGTGGACAGGTCGATTTTCTGAATGTCATTCGCGGGCGTATTCATACCGATCCGGCGATGACAGATGTTATTCCGGTTCAGGGCATGGCGTCCGCCCCGCATCTGGACTTTGCCGGACAGGTGCGCGCCGCGACCGTTATGCCCACCTTTCACGCCGCGCGTATTCCCGATGTGGCCACCGCGCGCCACGCGGTTGCATCCGGCCTGCTGGATATGGTCGGGATGACGCGCGCGCACATGGCCGACCCGCATATCGTACAGAAAATCTCCGAAGGACGTGAACATGACATCCGCCCCTGTGTGGGCGCAACCTATTGTCTTGACAGGATTTACCAGGCTGGCGAGGCACTTTGCATCCACAACCCCGCAACCGGGCGGGAGCTTTCGATGCCGCACAGTATCGCGGTTGCGCAAACACCCAAACGGGTGGTGATCGTCGGCGCGGGCCCCGGTGGACTGGAAGCCGCGCGCGTGGCGGCGGAACGTGGCCACCACGTAACCGTGTTCGAAGCGGCCCCCGATGCCGGTGGACAGGTGCGATTGACGGCGAAAACGCCGCGCCGTGCGGAAATGATCGGGATCATCGACTGGCGCATGGCCCAATGCGCAGCACGTGATGTAGAATTCAGGTTCAACACATTTGCCGAAGCCAGCGACGTGATCGCCCTTGCCCCCGATGTTGTGATCTTGGCGACTGGCGGCCTGCCCGAGGTATCTGTCCTTGAGGATGGCAACGAACTGGCGATCAGCGCTTGGGATATTCTGTCGGGCGATGCCAAGCCGGGTGCCGACGTGCTGATTTATGATGATGCGGGCGACCACCCTGCCCTGCAAGCGGCAGATGTAATTGCACAAGCCGGTGGCAAGGTCGAGGTGATGACAAGGGATCGCAGCTTTGCCCCCGAGGTGATGGCGATGAACCTTGTGCCCTATATGCGATCCTTGCAGGACAAAGACGTTACGTTCACCGTCGCGCAGCGGCTGGACGGGATCACACGGCAAGGCAACCGGTTGCTGGCGCGGATCGGAACCGATTATTCAGATCACAGCGAAACCCGCACTTTCGACCAGATCATCGTCAATCAGGGCACCATTCCGTTGGACGATCTGTATTTCGCGCTCAAACCTCTGTCCCGAAATCAGGGGGAATTGGATCAGGCTGCTGTCATTTCAGGCAGAGGGGCCTTGTTTCCAGCACATGATCCCGACGCCGCGTTTGATCTTTACCGTATCGGGGACGCGGTATCATCGCGCAATATCCATGCGGCAATCTATGACGCGCTGCGCTTGGGCATCCGCTGGTAGCGCGCTCAGGTCCATAGCCCCTGACGGATTGCCACGTGGTCTAGGCCAGCCCCTGTTTTCGCGCCACGGCTTCGCACACTTCGCGCAGGGCCAGAATAACCGACACCATATACCCTTCGTCATAGCCGGCATCGTTTTCCAGCACGCTTAAAAACGCGCAGGCTGTGCGTGCCACAGTGTCAACCATCAAAAACTGGCCGCCATATCCCGCATGGCCCAGAAACCGTCCGTCTGTCATCAGATGGTTGGAATAGCGCAGCCAGTCGCGGGGCGGGTTCAGCGCAGGCGCGGCGCGGTGCAGCGACGTGCGCAAAAACGCGGCATTGGCAAAGGGGCGGCCACGGATATCGCGCCCGCTGCGGGCAAACAGAAGGCCAAATCGCGCCAGATCGCGTGCCGACACACAGCCGCCACCCGAAAATGCCGGATACCCGTCGCGCGACAGGCTGATGTGAAACGCATCTTCGTATCCGACGGCATCCGCGATGGCTTCAACCTGCGTTGCAAGCGGTACCGGCGACACGGCAGCGCAGATCAGGGTCAGGACATCGGTATTGGCCGACTTGTAATCGGCGTGTCCTGTGCGGTTTTTCAGATCGGCCCCTGTTATGGCATGCGTGAAATCGCGCAATGTGATCTCGGGTGTGCCGGTTTCGGGCAGACGCCAGCCAAGCGCCACCTCTTCGGCGTAACAATCCGATTGCGGATCGTCGTAATCTTCGGAAAAGTCGTTTGCGACGTTCATATCCAGAAGGTCCTGAACCCGTGCGGTTGCATAGCCTGATCCGATATCGGGCAGATAGTCGCGCACCGGTTTATAGAGATCGAGCAGCCCTTTTTCGAGCAACCGCCCCACGATCAGATGAATGTGCATCTTGGTCACAGACTGGATCGAATGGGGCTGGCGCGTGGTGAAATCGGATGCCGCATGTTCCAGCAGAACCTTGTTGTCCTGTGCGCACACAAAGGCGGAAAAGGCCGCATGATCCTTCAGCTTGTCGAGTGCGGGCGTGCTGATCCCCGCCGCCGACACCGGATCAAGCGCCAACACATTGCGCGAACGTACCATCATCGTGCGGCGAAACAGACTATGGGCGTTGTGAAAGCCGTGGCGGCGGTGCGCGGGCTGGTTCCAGCGTTGCTTGTTGTCGGGTCCGACACTCAGATCGGGGTTAGGATGCGTGCGCAAACTGCCCATTATCTTGCCTCGCGATGTAGCAGAACATCAACTGCCATGATGTGGTCCGGATAGACAAACACCGGGTTGATTTCGACCTCGGCTACGGGATCGTGACCGGCCAGAACGTAAGTGCAAAGCCGATGCAGCGCGGCAGCGATTGCCGCCAGATCAGCCTTGGGGCGGCCGCGAAATCCACCCAGCAAATGGCCCGCTTTCAACTGAGCCAGCGCGGTTTGGATGTCGGCCACTGAACAAGGCAACAACAGCGTTCTGGCATCGCCCACCAGTTCAACCAATATGCCACCGCTGCCCACCGTGAGCGCCCAGCCGAACTGTGCGTCACGCCGCAGGGAGATGATCAATTCGGCCAGTGGCGGCAACGACATCTGTTCCACCAGAAAAGTATCGGTGACGGCATCAGGGTCATGGGCCGCCACATCCTTTGTCATCTGGCAGATGGCGGCGGACAGGTGTTCAGGCGATGTCAGCCCCAGCGCAACCGCGCCCGCCTCGGTCTTGTGGGCGAGCTTTGGCCCCATCATTTTCAGCGCAACCGGATAGCCGATGTCGCCAGCGGCGGCCAAAAGTCCGGATGCGGGCGCACAAACACCGCGCGGCACCGGCACACCGGCTTTCTTCAGCCACGCCTTGCCGTCTGCCTCGGATATCATGTGCATGGGCCCTGTCGGCTGTGGCGGCGCCAAGGGCTGTGGCGGCTGTGCCAGTATGCGGGCGCGGGCCTGCGCCCATCCTGCCGCATCCGATAGGGCATTCAGTGTCTCGTGAATGCCCTGCATCGGGGCCACGCCCTGCGCGATCAGGGCATCACGTGTTTCCTGATCCAGATTTTCCGGCAGGGTCGCGCAGATTGCAGCGGGCACGTTGCATTCGGCCGCAGCACGCGCAAACGCGGCGGCATCATTCTGGTAATAGATCTTGGACGCATCCAGACCGGCGGCAGGATAATCCTGCACCAGAACGGCCGCATCTGCCGCCAGCCCCTGCAGCGCGGCAGCAAACACCGGATAGGTGTGTTCGGGCTGGCCCCAGATCGGTGTTGTGTAATCCAGCGGATTGGACACAGTGGCAATGTCGGGCAACAGCGTCGCCAGATTTTGCGCGCTTTCACCGTCAAAACCGGGATAGGTCAGGCCGATTTTTTCGCTGTGATCGGCCAGCATCGTGGCCCCCCCGCCCGAACAGGTGAACCCCGCAATGTTGCGCCCCTTGGGCGCGCCGACGACGCACAGGTATTTCAGTGTTTCCAGCATCTGCGCGGGATTGGTCACCGAAATAACGCCGGTGCGTTCAAACATCGCCTGATACAAATCGTTCGCGCCGGACAAGGACCCCGTGTGGCTGACCGTCAGCGCGCCACCAATTGCAGAACTGCCGGTTTTCAGGGCGACGACCGGTGTGTTGTGTTCCAAAGCCTTTAATGCGGCGCGTTCGAAACGGGCCACGTCGCGCAAGCCTTCGATGTGCAGGCCGATGGCGCGCACGCGGGGGTCTTCGCACAGGACATCCAGAAAATCCTCTTGGCCCAATACGGTCTGGTTGCCTGCCGAAATCATATAGGCCATCGGCAGCGATCGCTGGCTCATCGTGATGTCGGATGAAAACATGCCTGATTGGGTGATAATGGCCGCACCATAACCGGGCGATGCGCCACCATGTTCAAAGGACCACAGCGCCGCGTTGCCCAGATAATTGATCACGCCGTAACAATTGGGGCCGATCAGGGCCATATCGCCGGTGGCCTGTTTCAGCGCGTCTTCGGCCCGCGCGCCTGATTGTCCGGCCTCTTTGAAACCGGCGGTGTAGCACACCACGCCCCCTGCGCCCATCGCGGCCAGTTGCGCCACGGCGCCAATCGCCGCCTGCGCGGGGATCGCCAGATAGACAGCATCGGGGGCATCGGGCAAATCTTGAACGCTGGGAAAGCAGGGCACGCCCGCCAGATCGGCCCGCGTCGGATTTACGGCCCACATCTGGCCCGCAAATCCGCGACGGCGGGCTTCGGTGATGGCTGTGATGGCATCGCGCCCGCCGACAAAGGCGATGTGGCGCGGGTTCAGTAACCTGTCAAAGTTCCTGCGCTGCGCGGGTGTCATGCACCAAGCGGCCTTAGAATGGATCGGGTGATGATATGGCGCTGGATTTCGCTGGTGCCGTCCCAGATGCGTTCCAGCCGCGAATCCCGCCACAACCGCTGGATCGGCAATTCTTCCATCAGGCCCATGCCCCCGTAAATCTGCACCGTATCGTCCGCCACCTTGTTCAGCATTTCCGAACAATAGACCTTGACCATGGCGGCATCGGCATCCTGCATCATTCCGGCATCGGCGCGGCGCACGGCATCTGCCACCAGCAGATCGGCGGTGCGCAACCCGATGGCCATATCGGCAAGCCGGAACCCCGTCGCCTGAAAGCTGCCGATGGGTTTGCCGAACTGTTTGCGATTGGCGGCCCAGTCGGTGGCCATGTCCATCAGGCGTTCGGCCTTGCCACAACAGGTGGCCCCGACCCAGATCCGCCCCATGCCCAGCCATTTGCCCGACAGTTCCAGCCCGCGCCCCTCTTCGCCCAGTATCTGATCCGGCCCAAGGCGCACATTGTCAAAGCTAAGCTGGAAGGTTTTGTAGCCGCGATAGCTGACGCATTTGTTGCCTTCGCGGCAGTCAAACCCCGGCGTGCCGACATCAACCAGAAACGCCGTGACCCGTTTGCGCGGGCCGCGTTTTGTTTCATCCACGCCAGTTGCGGCGAACACGATGGCAAAATCGGGCATACAGGGACCGGAAATAAAATGCTTGGACCCGTTCAATATCCAATCGTCGCCATCGCGGCGCGCATTGGTTTTCATGCCCATCACATCCGATCCGGCCTCGGGCTCTGTCAGGGCGAACAGTTCGCGTTTTTCGCCTGTGACGCACGGATCCAGATACCGCGCGATCTGGTCGCCCTGACAGGCCAGCAACAGTTCGGTCGGGCGACCGATCCAGCTGTGCAGGGCATGTGTTGTCTTGCCGTATTCGCGTTCAACCAGCGCCATCGCGGTATAGTTCAGCCCGCCACCACCCACCGATTCCGGTAGGTTTGAGGCATAAAGCCCCACCTCTTTCGCGCGCGTTTCGATCTGGCGGCCCAGATCTTCTGGCACTTCGCCAGTGCGGTCGACGAGGTCTTCATGCGGATAGATTTCCGCCTCAAGAAAGCTGCGCACCGTGTTGAGCAAAAGATCGTTCTCGTGCGAGGTGATACTGTTCATGTCTCGCTCCTATCAGGGGTTGGGTTGCGCGGCTTTGCGCCGCGACATGATGGCAGATGCGGTAAAGGCAATCAGGGTTATGGCAATCAGGACAACGGCGGCGGCGGCCACCGTGGGGTCGGTGTTTTCGCGGATGCCGTTCCACATGCGGCGCGGCAGCGTGTAGACGTTGAATTTGGAAATAAACAAGGTCACCACGATTTCATCCCAGCTGAGGATAAAGGCAAACAAGGCACCCGCATAAACCCCCGGGCGCACAGATGGCAGGATCACGCGGCGCATCGTTGTCCAGTTGGAGGCCCCGAGATTTTTTGACGCCTGTTCCAGTTTCGGATCAAAGTTCGCCAGCGACGCGCTGACGGTGATCAACACCATCGGTGCGGCCAGAATGGTGTGGGCGATGATCAGACCGGCATAGCTGTCCAGCAGGCCCATCGGAATCCACAGACGGTAGAACGCCATGGCCGAAATGATCTGCGGAATGATCAGCGGCAGCAACAGAAAGGCGCGCACGACCTCGCTGTATTTTGACGACACCCGCCATAATCCGATAGCGCATAATGTGCCCAGAACCGTGGCCAGAAACGATGTGGCAAGGCCTATGACCGCACTTTGGAAAAAGCTCGACATCCATTCGGGGCTGGTAAACAGCTTTTCGAAATGGCGCAGAGACAGTTCGCCACCGGGCATCGACAGGAACCGTTTGGGGGTGAGCGATACCGGTATGGCGATCAGCGCGGGCGTGACCAGAAACAGCAGCAGCACCCATGCGCCGACGCGGTTGAACCGTGACAGAAACCCCGTTTTCATGACGCGCTGCCCCCGAACACGGTGCTGAGCTTCATGAATTTGGACATGATATAAAGCATCGCCAGCACGCCAAACAGCATCAGCGCCGCCAGCATCGCCGCCGTGCCCCATTGCAGCGTCACAAGTAGTTGGACCGAGATATATTCGGCGATCATTAGCACCTTGCCCCCGCCCAGAACCGCAGGTGTCACGTAAAAGCCAAGGCTCAGGATAAAGACAAGCAATGTGGAGGCCACGACACCCGGTGTCGTCAGCGGCAGGTAGACCCGCCAAAAGGTTTGCGCGCCGGTTGCCCCCAGATTGCGCGAGGCATCCATGACCCGCGTATCCAGCGACTGCATGTTCACCAGCAGTGGCAGCACCGCATAGGGCACCATGTAATGCACCATGCCGATCAGAACGCCCAGTTCGTTGCGCATGAACGCGATCGGTTCGGAAATAATCCCGATGCTTTCCAATGTGTTGTTCACCAGCCCGTTGCGCCCCAGCAGCATCAGCCACGAAAAGGTGCGCACAAGGATGGAAATCCAGAACGACACCAGCAACAGGGTCAGCATGTAGTTTTTCTGTTTCTGGTGGCAGTGCACCATCGCATAGGCAATGGAATACCCCAGCAGAACGGAAAACACCGTGGTCACAATGCAAATCCGCAGCGTGGTCCAGATGATGCGTGGCAGCGCATCGCTTTCATAAAGTTTGGCGTAGTTGCCCAGCCCCGGTTCGGGGTCTGTCACACTCAGCCACAGAATGTTGGCGATCGGGCCAAGGTAAAGCGCGACGACAAGCAACAGGAACGGCGCGACAAGCACCCATCCCGGACTTATGTGTTTTCGCAGCGCATTCATCGTGGTTCGGCCCGATCAAAGGGTTGGGGTCAGGCGATCCGGCGGGTTCAAATCCGCCGGATCGCGCAGGGTTCAGCTGATGGCGTCAAGGAAGGCGTTGACCGCCTCGCCCGAATTGTTGCCCCACCAGACCGGATCGTTAAACGCAACCCCGTCGATGTTTTGCGCCGACGTGATCGCATAGGCCTGCTGCCCTTCGGGAATTTGCGCGAATGCGGCAGGGTTGGACGGGGTCATGCCCAGACAATCCAGCAGTTGCAGTTGCGCGTCTGGTTCTTGCGCAACGGCGATGAATTTCATGATCGCCTCGCGCCCGGCGGGGTTGCCCTTGGGCACGATATACGCGCCGGGCATGGCCAGCGCCTGGTTCATCACCAGCTTGTAACGCCCGTCTGTGTCCGCTTCGATGTTCTTGCCACGGTTCTGCCAGATCATGCCCATGCTGACCTCGCCGTTCACGCACATCGAATGGGCCTCGGAGCCTGATCCCCAATAGAGGCTGTCATCCTTGATCGATTTGATCTTGGCCAGCGCACGGTCCATATCCAGCGGATAAAGCGCATCCTTGGCCACACCATCCGCCATCAATGCCGCTTCGAGCGAACCGTTGGCCCATTTGTAAAGCGACCGTTTGCCGGGAAACTTGGCTGTGTCAAAGAAATCGGCCCAGCTGTTGGGCGGCGTATCGCCGTACGCTTCGGTATCATAAACGAACGCGTAACCGTACAGGATGATCGAAACGCCGTATTCCAGCGCGTATTGCGGCAGCGTCTTTTCCTTGCTGACAACATCGTAATCAATCGCTTCCAGATGGCCGGTTGGCCCAAGCGCGATGGAATCAAACAGGTCCGCATCACAGACATCTGCGGTGACATTGCCGCTGTCGACCATTTCCTTGATCTTGCCCTGAAGCGGGCCGGATGTGTCAAAGCGCAGCGGCTTGCCGGTGGCGGCCTCGAACGGTTTTCCGATGGCGTTTCCGTGGCATTCTTCGGATTGACCACCCCAGTTCCACATTACGATTTCGTCTGCCGCCGCTTCGGCCTTGCCTGCCAGCACCGTGGCCGATGCAAAGCCTGTCATCGCGCACAGGGTCAGAAACGCGCGCCGGTCCATTTTTCCGGCTTTGAATGCCTTGGCCCCGTCCTGCAACGTTTCGCGCATGAACTGTTTGTCTTGCATTATATCTCTCCTTGTTGTTGTGCCCGGCGCGGGGCCGGACGTTGGCGAAAATGACGCCATTGGCTGGCGTTCTGTGTACGTGCTTTTATCCGTGTTCCAGTTTGACAGCGGCCCCCTTGCGCCACGTCAGATCGACGGGCTGGCCTGTTTCAAGCGGCGCTTCGTTGCGCCATGCATCCACATCCACCTCAAGGTACTGACCGTCTGTGGTGGCCACGATGATGCGCTGCATCGATCCGAAATAGGTGATGGATTTGATTGTTCCGCTTAGGCGCACGGCTGTTTGGCCCTGCCCAGCGGGGGTGATATCAATCTTTTCGGGTCGCAGCGCATAAACGCCATCGGGGCGGTGCAGAAAGTTGCTTTTACCCAGAAAGCTCGCGGCGAATTCGGTCTTGGGACGTTCATACAGATCAACGGGGGTGCCGACCTGTTCAATCGCACCGTCGCGCATGATGACGACACGATCCGACATCGACAATGCCTCTTCCTGATCGTGGGTGACGTAGATGAATGTGGTTCCGACGCGGTTGTGAATGTCTTTCAGTTGTTCCTGCACCTCGACGCGCAGTTTTTTATCCAGCGCGCCCAACGGTTCATCCAACAGCAAAACGGGGGGCGCAAAACACAGGGCGCGCGCAAGGGCCACGCGCTGTTGCTGCCCGCCGGACAGTTGGCCCGGTTTGCGATCTGCGAAATCGCGCAATTGCACGAGGTCCAGCATCTCGTCGACACGGGCGGCTATTTCGTCAGCGGGGCGTTTGCGCACGGACAGCGCATAACCGATATTGTCGCGCACGCTCATATGCGGGAACAGCGCGTAGCCCTGAAACACCATGCCGAAATTGCGTTTTTCGGCGGGGACATCGGCGATCGAATTGCCATCCAGCGCAATATCGCCCGAGGTGATATCCAAGAACCCCGCGATCATCATCAAAAGCGTTGTCTTGCCCGATCCGGACGGGCCAAGCAGGGTCAGAAACTCGCCCTTCTGGATTTCAAGATTGACCTTGTCGACGGCACAGAAGGCACCGAAATACTTGGAAAGGTCCCGAACCTGCAAACTGCCCTGATCGACTGGTGTGGCTGACATCTTAAGCGTTTGCCCCCCGCAAGTTCAGCTTGTTGCGCGCTTCTTGCGGAGTGATGGCCCGCGCGCCCATCCGGTCGATAATCTCAACGATGCGCGTCACAAGCTGCCCGTTGCTGGCCAGCACGCCGCGATCCAGAAACAGGTTGTCTTCCAGACCGACGCGCACATTGCCGCCCATCGCAACCGCGGCCGCCGCCATCGGCATCTGCATGCGCGAAATTCCAAAACCGGCCCAACTGGCATCGCTTGGCAGGTGGTCTTTCATCACCTTCATCGTATCCACGCTTTGATCGGCCCCCCACGGAATGCCCAGACAAATCTGGAACATCGGCGGATCGGCAATCAGGCCTTCGGCAATCATCTGACGGGCAAAGCGGATATGGCCCAGTTCGAACACTTCCAGTTCCGGTTTCACACCCCATTCCCGCGTCAGTTCCGCCATGCGGCGCAAGGTGGGCGGGGTCGAGATATAGATATTGTCGCCATCGCCGAAATTCAGCGTACCGCAATCCAGCGAACAGATATCGGGCATGCATTCATGCACGTGGATCAACCGGTCTTCGGCGCTGATCATGTCTGTGCCCGGCCCCGGCATTGCGGGGTTCTTGGCGTCGGGCACCCAATCTCCGCCCATGCCGGCGGTCAGGTTGATGATCACGTCGGTGCCGCTGTCGCGCACCCGATCCACCACTTCCTTGAACAGTTTGGGGTCGCGCGATCCCTTGCCGGTTTCAGGGTCGCGCACGTGGATATGGGCCACCGCCGCGCCCGCTTTGGCGGCTTCGATCGCGGCGTCGGCGACCTGTTTGGGCGTCACCGGAACATGCGGGCTGCGCCCTGTCGTGTCGCCCGCGCCCGTAACGGCACAGGTCACAATCACTTCGTAATTCATTGGCCGTGCCTCCCCGTTTTTTTCAGTTTGGCGGCCATACAGGCAAAATAAATGTCGATTTTTCGACCTATTTTACGCCATAGTGACGAAAAACCTGACTAATTTTGAAAGAACGGACTGCGCCATGAACATCAATCTCGACAGCACAAGCGGCGGTGTCCGCGGGCAGTCCCATGCCATTTTTGTGGTCGTGCCGCGCTTTAACATCGCGACCCTGATCACGACCATCGAAACCATGCGCATCGCGAATTATCTGTCGTCAAATCGCGCGTTTTCATGGGAAATCGTATCGTTTGACGGGGCCGCGATCACTGCCAGCAACGGCATGAAAACCGAAGTGAACGCAGATGTCGAAGCGCTGGGTCCGGCCGATCTGATTTTCGTACTGGGCAGTTGGGGCACAGAGCATTACGCGAACAAGACCCTGATTTCTTGGCTGCGCAAACGCGCGCGGCAAGGCGAGCGTGTCTGCTCTGTCGAACTGGGATGTTACATCGTGGCGCGCGCGGGGTTGCTGGCGGGCAAACCCGCGACAACCCATTGGTCATGGATGTCGGGGTTTCAGGAAAGTTTCGACACTGTTGAGTGCAGCGAGCAGTTGTTCACCATCGGCGACAAGGTGATGACATGCGCAGGCGGGTTGGCCGGGGTTGATCTGATGCTGCGGCTGATCGAAAAATCCCATGGCAGCAGCTTTGCCGGAGAGATTGCCGACCAGATGCTGCACCATCCGATCCGTACGGAAACAACGCCGCAACGGCGCACGATGGGGCAAGGCACAGAAACCATGGCACCAGTGGTGCGGCAGGCCATCCGCCTGATCGAACGCAACATAGAAGAGCCGTTGGGCGTGCCGGAAATTGCCCGCACCTTGGGGATTTCACAACGCCAGCTGGAACGCCAGTTCAAGAAATATATCGGCTGCACCGTGATCCAGTTCAGCCTGTTGATGCGACTTCAGAATGCACGTGTTCTGCTGATTTCCACCAAGCTGAGCGTGCGCGAGATTGCCACCGCGTCGGGGTTCAACACCCTGTCACATTTCGCCTATTCCTTTGGCAAGTTCTTTGGCCGCCGCCCGTCTGAATACCGCGAGGCGTGGCCCCAGAACGAAGCTGCGCCGACATGGCCCGGCACCCTGTCGGAATTCCTGAACACACGGTTGATGAAGGCACGCAAGCCCTAGGGCATCTGATCCGAGCGCACATCGCGCAACGCATTCAGAACGGCGACAATTTCGCGATCCCGCTGGGCGGCCATATCTTCGAACGGTCGATCCCCGGCGATAGCGTTGCAGCCATCGACCATCCGGTTGCGCAGTTCCGGTGTCAGGTCGGGTGCCGTCAGCCGTGTCCACGGCAGTTTCAACGCCGGACCGAACTGATCCAGATTGGTGGCCATGCCCCCTGCCCCGCAGGCCACATGAAACGCCATGCACTGGCCTTGGGCCACCATGCGCGGCGCGGGGCCGTTCATCAGGGCGATGTCGATATCTTCGGGTGTCGCCTCTCCGTTGGCGACCATGTGCAAGGCCTCGCGCCACAGCGCCTCTTGCAGGCGGGTCGCAACAAAACCGGGAATTTCCTTTTTCATCAGCAACGGGGCCTTGCCCGCAATTTCGTAGAACCGGCCCGCCCATGCCACGGCATCGGGGGATGTTTTCTTGCCACCGACAATTTCCACCAGCGGCAGCAGATAAGGCGGATTGAACGGATGCCCGATCACACAGCGTTCGGGCGTGGCACAGTCGGCCTGAATATCCGTCATCATCAATCCGGAGGTCGAAGACCCGATCACAACATCGGCAGGCACGATGATCGCCCAGCGTTTTGTAAAGCGCCTGTTTCATCGCCAGATTTTCCGGCGCGCTTTCCTGAATGAACTGGGCATCGCGCACTGCGCGGTCCAGATCGTGCACAATCGTCAGGCGATCAAGCGATGCACCCGTTGGCAAGGCCCAGATCGGTCAGGCTGCGCCAGGCGGTGTCAAGAATGGCGCGAAACGCGCCGATTTCGGCAGGGTCATGCAGATAGCTGGTGACATCATAGCCACGGGCCAGAAAATGCGCGGCCCAGCCACCGCCGATGGGCCCGCCGCCGATGCTGGCGATGCGGGTGATGGAGTGCGGATCGGGATACATCGCTATTCGCCTTTGAACTTGGGTTCGCGTTTTTCGACAAAGGCCGCCACCCCTTCGGCGGCGTCGCTTGATTTCAGCATTTTGCGGTAGACCGGCATCGGATCGGTGCGCATCTTGTGAAACGCCTGTTGCAGCGGGACACATTCGATTTCGCGCTGGACTTCTTTCACCGATTGCATGGCCAGTGGCGCCGACCACGCGATCGAGGCGGCCCATTCGCGCGCCGCGTCCATCAACTGTTCCTTTGGAACCACCTTGTTGACCAGCCCGTAATGCGCGGCCTCGGCCGCGGGCATGCGGCGGCCCAGCAGGAACATTTCCATCGCGATATTGTGCGGGATGCGCCGTGGCAGACGCTGCAGGGCACCGGCATCCGGCACGATTCCCAGCGGCATTTCCGGCAGGCCGAATTCGACATGATCCGCCGCAATCAACAGATCACAGCCCATCGCCATTTCAAACCCGCCGCCAATGGCGTGGCCGTTGATGGCCGCGATGACCGGCTTGTTCAGCGTCCAGTTTTCGGTCAGGCCGGTAAACCCGCCTTCGCCGTAATCGTCGGTTTCCCACCAGTTGTCCAACTGCATGTCGCCATCGTTCAGCGCCTTGAGATCCCAACCGGCCGAAAATATCCGGTCGCCCGCACCGGTCAGGATCGCGACGCGCAGGTCCGGATCATCGCGCAATTCTACAAAAGCCGCCGCCAGCGCCTGAGAGGTGGGCACATCAATGGCATTGACCTTGGGACGGTCCAGTACGACCTCGAGCACATGGCCGTTGCGGGTGGTGGTGACACCATCTGTCATTTGGGAAAGTCCTTTATTTGAATGCTGGCATCACTTCGTCGATGAACAGTTTGAGCGAGCGTTTCTGCGCCTCTTGCGACAGGCCCATGCTGGCGTAGTAGATATATTCGTCCACGCCCAGATCTTCGTAAATCTTGATCTTTTCGATCACATCATCGGGTGATCCGAACATCAGGTTCTGTTCCAGCATCGCCGGATCATATTGTTCGCGCCCTTCCAGTTCGTTCAGCGGAATCTCCTTGGGAAAGCCGTTTTTGACATCGCCCAGATTGCGGTACAGGTTTTCGAACTGGCCCAGCACACGGGTGATTGCGGCAATCGCCTCGTCCCGTCCGGCGCGTTTTCGTACAGCGCACTGTGGCGCATCAGTGCGAAAATCGGGTTGGCCGTGCCGCCCTGTTTGGCAATCGCTTCGTCCAGCTGGCGTTTGTAAAGTTCCGCCTCGGCGTGGGGGCGGGTGAACGGCCAGCACATGATGTTGGCATCATTGGCGACCGCGTAATCATAGGTGATGGGCGAACGCGCCGCGACCCAGATGCGCGGGTGTGGCTGTTGCAGCGGTTTGGGCACCGATGTCGATGTGGGGAACTGCCAGAATTCGCCATCATGGGCGTAATCCCCCTGCCACAGTGCCAGAACGGCGGGCAGCATTTCCTGCATGTATTTGTAGCCGTCTGTTTGCAGCAAACCGGGATGCATCCGATCAAATTCGCGCTGGTAGGCACCTGACCCGATGCCGAATTCCAGCCGCCCGCCGCTGATCAGATCAAGAAACGCGGCTTCGCCGGCGAGCTTGATCGGATGCCAGTAGGCGGCTGTGGCCACAGCGGTCCCAAGGCGGATATCGTTGGTTTCGCCGGCCCACCATGTCAGGATCGAAAACGGGTTGGGCGCGATGGTCATTTCAAGCGCGTGATGTTCGGCAGCCCAGACAATGTTGAACCCGCCCTGATCGGCCATTTGCACCATTTCAAGGGTGTGGCGCGCCACGTCGGTCATGTCGGCGCTGTCGTCCAGCCGTTCCATATTGATCGCAAGTTGGAATTTCATGTGTCTGTCTCCTGCTCAGCGCATCACAAAGGGGTTTGCCATCGGTTCGTCCGAAGTGTTCATCCAGATGGTTTTGGGGCGGGTGTAATCGTACATGGCCTGAAAGCCGCTTTCGCGCCCGTAGCCAGAGCCTTTGATACCGCCGAATTCCGCAATCGGAGAGACAACACGGTAAGTGTTGACCCAGACGATGCCCGCGCGCACCGCGTTTGCCATCCGCAAGGATCGTGCGCTGTCGCGGGTGAAAATCCCTGCCGCCAGCCCGTGTTCGGTATCGTTGGCCAGCGCGATCACCTCGTCTTCGGTTTTGAAGCGTTGCACACATAGAACGGGGCCAAACAATTCGGTGTCGACAATGCGCAAATCCTGTCGCGGGCAATCAATGATCGTGGGTTCGTAAAACAGCCCCTCCATCCCGTCGGGTTGTTTGCCGCCGGTCAGCACGGTGCCGCCTTCGCTTTGGGCATGGGCGACTTCGGCCTTGATATGGTCAAGCTGTCCGGTGGTGCACAGCGGGCCCATCTGGGTTTCTTCTTCCAGCGGGTCGCCCATTCTGATCTCGCGGGCCAGCCCTGTCATCCGGTCCAGAAATTCATCGGCAATATCCTCGTGCAGATAAAGACGCGATCCGGCAACACAGCTTTGCCCGGTGGCGCCGAAAATACCGGCAATGGATGCGTTCACTGCACTTTCGATATTGGCATCGTCAAAGACGATAAACGGCGATTTGCCCCCCAGTTCCAGCGACACTTCGGCAAAGTTGTTTTTCGAATTTTCCAGAACATGGCGCGCGGCGTTCGGCCCGCCGGTAAATGAAATGCGCGCCACCAGCGGATGCCCCGTCAGCACACGGCCACACGGATCACCATGGCCGGTGACGATGTTGACCACACCGGGTGGAAAACCGGCCTGTTCGATCAGCGCGCCGAATTCCAGCATCGCGGCTGACGCATGTTCGGACGCTTTCAATACCACGGTATTGCCTGCCGCCAGCGCCGGACCGATCTTGACCGCCACCAGAAACAATTGTGAATTCCATGGTACTACGGCCGCCACCACCCCCAGCGGTTCGCGTTTGGTGAACACAAACATATCCGGTTTGTCGATGGGCAGGGTTTCACCGCTGATCTTGTCGGCGCAGCCTGCGTAGAACTGGAAGAATTCCGCAATATATTTGGCCTGCCAGCGGGTTTCCTTCAGCATTTTTCCGGTATCGATGGATTCCGTGCGCCCCAACCCTTCGGACTGGTCGGCCAGCAATTCGGCCAGTTTGCGCAGGCATTTTCCCCGTTCTGTCGGTGTCATTTTCGACCAGGGGCCCGTCAGAAACGCATCATGGGCCGCGCGCACCGCACGGTCGACATCTTCTGCAGTGGCTTCGGGTATTTTGCTCCAGACCTGACCGGTTGTGGGGTTGATGCTGTCAAATACAGCACCGTCGGCGGCCTCCACCCATGCCCCGTCAATCAGCATCTTGTAGGTCCGGATATCTGTCATGTCGCCTGCTCCCTTCGTCCGCGTGATTCTCATTCTTGTCGGTTCAGCACAACAAACGTGCGTAAATTCGACACCATATGGCGAAAAAAGCGCATACGATGCCCCAAATTCACGTCTACCCTTGCACAAAGGGAGGCGCGGATATGTCCAAACGCAAAGAAGTCATCGGGGGACCGCTGGAAATAAACGGACGTGTTCTGACATTGTCGCGCGCTATTCGTGCCGGTGATTTTGTTTTCCTCACAGGGCAAATTCCGATGCAGGACGGGGTGCCGATGACCACCGGCAGTATCGAGGATCAGACCCGCGCGGTGCTTGAGGACATCAAGGCGACACTGGCGCTGGCGGGCTGCGCGCTGGAGGATGTCGTAAAATCGATGGTCTGGCTGCGGGAGCGGTCCGATTTTCCGGGCTTCAATGCGGTTTACGGCGAATATTTTCCGGTCGAACCGCCGACACGATCCGCGGTTGTCAGTGATCTTTTGGTCGATGCCCGTGTCGAGGTGGAGGTGGTCGCCTACCGCCCTCTGGCGGACCACAGCGCATGAGCGTGGCAGGGGATGGTACGGCGTTCGAAGTGGTCGGCCCGCCGGACGCGCCTGTGGTGGTTCTGGTGCATGGGCTGGGCCTGAACCGTGCGTGCTGGCAATGGGCGGTGCCGGCCCTGTCTGACCGCTATCGCGTTGTAAGCTATGATCTTTATGGCCACGGCCAAAGTACCGCGCCGCCCGATACACCTTCGCTGGCGCTGTTTTCGCGTCAACTGACCGACCTGCTGGACCATCTGCAGGTGTCCAGAGCCGCGATTGTCGGGTTTTCGCTGGGCGGCATGATCGCGCGGCGGGTCGCGCAGGATGCACCGCACCGGGTCAGCGCACTGGCGATCCTGCATTCCCCCCACACGCGCAGTGCCGAGGCACAGGCCGCCATAGTAAAACGTGTGGAGCAGGCAAAACAGGACGGCCCCGCCGCAACGGTCGAGGCCGCGCTGGAGCGCTGGTTCACAGATGGGTTTCGCGCACAAAACCCCGATATGATGGACCTTGTGCGCGGCTGGGTCACGGCGAACCCGATCGAGGTTTACCACACGATCTACAAGGTTCTGGCAGATGGCATCGACGAAATCGTCGCCCCTGCCCCGCCGCTTGTCTGTCCGACACTGGTGATCACCGGAGATGAAGATTACGGCAACGGGCCGGAAATGTCGCAAGCCATCGCGGACGAGATTGCCGGATCGCAAGTGCACATCCTGCGCGGGTTGCGCCACATGGCACTGGCCGAAGCGCCCGAACAGATCAACACACCCTTGCGCGGTTTTCTGGATCGGGTGATGTCAGAGGTGGAAAAACGCGCCCTGCGCAACGCATTTGGCACCTTTGCTACCGGTGTAACCGTAGTGACCACGCGCCAGCCCGATGGCACACCACGCGGCTTTACGGCCAATTCATTTACGTCCGTGTCGCTTGACCCGCCGCTGGTGCTGGTGTGCATCGCGAAATCGGCACATAGCTGCGATGTGTTCGCCAGCGCGCCGCATTTTGCCATTAACATATTGGGCGAAGCGCAAAAGGCCGTGTCGGGCCTGTTTGCATCGCGCGCGGCAGACAAATTCGAACTGGCCGACTGGCACAGCGGACATGCGGACATGCCGGTTCTGGACGGTTCACTGAGCCGGTTCGTGTGTGCGCGCCACGATGTTGTCGATGCGGGCGACCATCTGGTTCTGATCGGGCGGGTCGAGGACTACGGCGTCGCCGACAGCCAACCGTTGGGCTATTTTCGCGGATCGTATTTTTCCATCGGGCTGGAAGACCCGTTGGTGGATGTGGCCAGCGCGGGTGGCACAATTGCCATCGGCGCGGTGATGGAGCGGGACCAAAAGGTTTTGCTGAAGCACAATAAAGACGGCACATATGGCGTGCCGATGGCACCAGAAGGCCGCAACAGTCTGGACGGGTTGGTGGCGGAGTTGAAAGCATCGGGACTGACCGCGCGGCTGGATTATTTGTACGCCGTCTACCGCGACAGTGAAACAGCGCATCACGGTATCTATTATCATGGCACCGTCAGTGGCGACCCGCCGAATAATATGGCGTATTTCGCGTTGGAAGATATCCCGCTGGACCGTATCCAAAGCCGCGTACAGCGTAGTATGCTGGCACGCTATCGCGAAGAATTTCGCCATGGCAGTTTCGGCATCTATCAAGGCGATGAAACCGCCGGCATGGTACATCAGGTCGCGGCGCGCCAACCTTCAAAACATTAACCGGACAGAAAAAGAGACTGCACCATGCTTCCAGAACTACGAAAAATCGTCACTTTCGACGAAGATGTCCACCGCGAAGGCGCGCGCGAAGCCAATCCGCCGCTGCGCATGATCGGCGTGGCCGCCGTGGTGGCGAACCCGTGGGCCGGACAGGGATATGTCGAAGACCTGTCCCCCGACATCCGCCGCATGGCCCCGCCTTTGGGCCAGATGCTGACAGACCGTTTGATTGCGCTGGCCGGATCGGGCGACGCGATCGAAGCCTACGGCAAGGCCTGCATCGCGGGCACAGATTGCGAACTGGAACATGCCTCGGCCCTGATCCACACACTGCATTTCGGCAATTTCTATCGCGAAGCAGTGGGGGCCAAAAGCTATCTGGGCTTCACCAACACGCGCGGGCCGGCCAACACACAGATCAACATTCCCCTGATGGACAAACACGATACGGGGCGGCGTTCGCATTATCTCACGGTGCAGTTTTCAATCTATGACGCACCGGCGGCAGACGAGTTGGTGGTGGCCCTTGGCGCGGCCACCGGCGGGCGGCCCCATCACCGCATCGGAGACCGGTATTCCGATCTGGCCTCATTGGGGCGCGACGTCGAAAACCCCGCAGGCGTCAAAGGCTGACAGCCCGTCCAACCCCGTCAGGGCGGATCAGGTTTCGCTGAAACACTTCTCCAGACCAGTCATGTCGCAACGGCCGATCTGGGCCAGTGTCAGGCTGGCCTCCTGTGTGAACACATCACAGATCTGGTCCAGCCCTGCGGCCCCTGCGGCCGCAATGGCGAATTGCATGGCACGCCCGAAAAACACAAAATCCGCGCCCATGGCATAGGCCTTGACCACGTCTTCGCCCGACCGCAGGCCGCTGTCGAAAAACAGCGGAAAATCCTGCCCCACCGCCTTGCGGATGGCGGCCAGCGCAAGGATCGGTGGGGGCGCACAATCAAGCTGGCGACCGCCATGGTTTGACACCTGAATGGCGTCAACCCCGACAGATTTCAGGCGCACCGCATCCTTGACGGATGTCACGCCCTTGATCACCAGATTGCCGTCCCACTGTTCGCGCAGGCGGGCCAGAAAATCCCAATCGGCGCCGGCCCTGCTGGCGGTGCGATCAAATGCGAAACCGGGTTCGGTGAAATTGCCCATTTCGGGCCGTCCCCTGACCAGCGTGGTCAGCGACCATCGTGGATGCAGGGCGAAATCGACAAACTGGCGCGGACCGATGCGGAATGGCATCTTGAACCCGCGCCGCAATTCGCGCGGGCGGCGGCCCACTTCCGGCACATCAACCGTCAGGATCAGGGTGCGATAACCGGCCGCCTTGGCCCGTTCGATCAGACGATCTGTGCCACGGCCATCCGCACTGTAATATAGCTGGAACCACGCGTGGCCTTGCGCCGTTTCGAACATCTTTTCCAGCGCGGTCGAGGCAACGGTAGACACACCCACCGGCATTTTGTGCCGCGCCGCCAGACGGGCCAGCATCAGATCGGCATCAGGGGCGGACAGATTGCACATGCCCATCGGGCTGATCCCGAAGGGCAGCGCGCAATCATGATCGAACACGCGCACGCCAAGTGCGCGTTGCGCCACATTGACCAATGCGCGTGGTTGCAGGCGGATGGCCTGCAAGGCGGCGATATTGGCCGCCTCGCCCGATCCGGTGCCCGCCGCCCCGTCGATGTAATCAAACACCATCCATGGCAGGGCGCGGCGCGCAAGGCGGCGCGCGTCGTCATAGGAGTGTATCTGCGCCGCGCGCGACATGGCCACGCCTATTGCTGTACCGCTTTCATGAAACGGTCCTTGATCACGACAGGGTCCATTGTGATCACCGGCACCTTGACGTTGCCGCTGTCGCATTTCACGACAAGAATAGTCATCTTGCCCGATGCGATCGCTGCACTCAGTGCCGCGCCGGTATCGACATCGCGACATTCCACAACGTTGTCACAGCCGCAGGCTGTGGCCACGGCGGCCAGCGATGTTTTCTTGCCCGCATAGGTCGGCTGATCACCGGTTGAACCATAGCTGCCATTGTCGACGATCATCAGGATGAAATTGTCGGCCACGTTGTTGGCGATGGTCGGCAAAGTGCCCAGATTGGTCAGAACAGAGCCGTCCCCGTCAATCGAAACGACAGTTTTATCTTGCGCCAGCGCCAACCCCAAACCGATGCTGGAGGACAGACCCATGGTGCCCAGCATGTAGAAATTGGTCGGCTGGTCGTCGATCATATGCAGTTCCTGACTGGGCAGGCCGATATTGCACACCACCAGATGGTCCCGCAGGATGGGCGCGATTTCGCGCAGAATTTCAGATCTGATCATTGATCCCCATAGCCTCCCCAAAAGGATGCGTCCGTCAGGATCGCAACGGGTTTGTTGCACATGAATGTGTATTTCAGGATCGCATCCAGTTCGCGCGCATCCGCTTCTTCGTGAAAATGGTAGGTCGGGATATTCATCTGCGCCAGCAGTGCCTTGGTGTGCACCGCCATTTCAACCTGACAGGCGACAGGTTCGCGCAATTCCCCCCGATAGGAAATCAGCATCGGCAGCGGCATCCGGTAATACTGGATCAGCGTCGCCAGCGTGTTGATCGTAACCCCGATGGCGGTGTTCTGCATGATGATCGCAGGCCGTTTGCCCCCCATATGCGCACCGGCGCACAGCCCCATGCCTTCGTCTTCCTTGTTGGACGGGATGTGATAAATTCCGGGTCGGGCATCAACTTCGTCAATGACGCCCGCCAGTTGTTTGCAGGGTACCGTGGTGATGAAATCGACGCCATTGGCGACAAAATCATCCACGATCTTGGTGTGGATGGACAAAGGTCTGGTTCCTTGTAACAGGGGTTTCAGTAATCAGCGTAAGACATGGACGGAACAGGGGGCGTGGCGCACGACGCGCGCCGCCGTCGATCCAAGCAGAAAGTCCCGCAATCCGGGCTTGTGCGATCCGACGATGATACAATCCGCCTTGATATCGCCTGCATAATCGGTAATGGCGCGGCCGGAATGGCCCTCGATCATCACCGGCTCTACGTCGGGTGCGTTTTCAACCCGCTTGGCCAGCGCGCGTGTTGCGCCTTTCATGGCCTGCGCAACGGCTTCTTCATTCACATAGGCGCTGACGGACCCTTGCATCGGTTCATAGACATGCACCGCCTGAATGATGCCGCCGGGGGCCAAAAGCGTTCTGGCAACTTCGATGGCGCGCGCGCTGATGCCGTGATCCAGCGACAGGGATATGATGATTTTCTTATACATGGTCATTCCTCGGTTATGGGTATGCGGGCGATGCCGACCGGCGTCAGCCCGAAGCCGCATGGGCTGGGATCAGAATGGTCTTGGGCGCGGCCACTTGGCCAGCCCTAATCTCGTGAAACGCTGCCTGTCCGTCGGCCAAAGCGCGTGTTGTGATCCAGTCAAGCGCGCCAAAACGCCCGTCGAATATGGCTGCGGCGGTCTGGCGGAAATCTTCGGCGGTGTAGGTATAGGTGCCGATAAAGGTGATTTCCTGCAAGGTCATGCGCCGGATATCCAGCCCGCCCGTGTCTTCGCCCAGCCCGATATGCACGATCACACCGCCGGGGCGGGCGCGCGCGGATGCGGTGGCGCGGGTGGCGGCAAAGCCGACACCATCCACCACCAGATCAAAGCTGTCGCTGTCCGCCAGTTCGGTGGGTGCAATCACCGGAAAGCCGCATTTTTCAACCAGAAACGCGCGCCGTGTTGCATTGGGTTCAACAATCGTAACATCCCTGATGCCCTGCGCCTTCATCGACAGCGACGCGCCCAGACCGATCGCACCGCCCCCGATGGCCAATCCGCGCGCCGCGTGCCCGTCCTTGGCCCCTGCCGCCAGCCCAAGACGCACCCCGTGCCACCCGCAAGCCAGCGGTTCGGCCAGCGCCGCCTGTTCCAGCGTTACGTTGTCCGGAACCGTCACAAGATTGTCATCGGGCATCGCGACATATTCGGCAAATGCCCCCGGACGTGGCGGCATGGATATGATCTGGCGGTCGGCGCACAGGTTGGTCCGCCCTGCCCGGCAATTGTTGCACTGCCCGCAGGTGACCAGCGGGTTGATGGTCACACGGCGCCCGTCTTTGGACCCGCCCACAACGATCCCCGCCGCCTCGTGGCCCAGGATCAGCGGCGCGGGGCGGCGCGCATCGTGGCCCAGATAGGCGTGCATATCCGATCCGCAGATGCCCGACGCCATAATGCGGATCAGGCTTTCGCCCTGTTGGGGTTCGGGGCGGGCCACATCCTGTTGTTCCAGCGTTTCAACGCCGGTGTAAACCAGTGCTTTCATTTCGCGGTAAATCCCCCGTCCACAAACAAAACCTGCCCTGTGACGTAATCCGAAGCCGCCGCGCAAAAGAACAGCAACGGGCCATCCAGATCACTGGGTTCGCCGTTGCGCCCGATACAGGTTTGATCGGCGTTTTTCTGCGCCATTTCGGGATTGTCAAAAACAGGCCCGGTCAGTTCGGTGCGAAAGAACCCCGGCGCAAGCGCATTGGCGGTGATGCCGTGGGGCGACCACGCTTGCGCCATGGCGCGGGTCAATTGTTCCACCCCGCCTTTGGACGCGCCATAGCTGATCGAGTTGGCAAAAGCGCGGCGCGATTGCAGCGACGCAAAGTTGATGATCCGCCCCCACCCGCGCGCGGTCATGGCCGGCACCATCGCCTGTGCCAGAAAAAACGGCGTTGCGAGGTTCAGATTGATCGTGGCGTCCCAGCCTGCGGCGGTCACATCCTCTGCCGGTTCGCGGTTGTTCAGGCCTGCCGCATTGATCAGGATATCGGGTGGGCCAAAGGGCTGCGCCGCCTGCTCTGCAATATCGGCCAGGGCTGCGCGATCCGACAGGTCGGCCACAAGGGCGGCCGTGTTTCCCTGCGTATCCGCCTGCCATGCCTGCAAGGCATCAGCGCGCCGTGCGATCCCTACAACACTGGCCCCGTGCGCGGCCAAAAGCGTGGCGGCGGCCCGTCCCAATCCGGAACTGGCCCCCGTCACGCAAACCGTTTTACCGGCAACATCAAACAGGTCTGCCATGGCGTTATTCAACACCCGTCAGATCAAATGTTTCGCCCGGGAAATATTTGGCAAGGCGGGCATCGGCCGTGCGGGCGTGCCCTTCCATCCCTTCCAGTCGGGAAATGCGCGCGGTGGCTTCGGCCACCGGCTTTGATCCGTCGCGGGTGGATTGCTGCCATGTGACGATCTTCATGTATTTGTGCACCGACAGGCCACCGGTGTATTTGGCCGATTGCGATGTGGGCAGCACATGGTTCGTGCCCGATGCCTTATCCCCGAACGCGACGGTGGTTTCTTCGCCCAGAAACAGCGATCCGTAGCATTGCAACCGGTCGCGCCACCACGGCAGATCGGCGGCCTGCACCGTCAGGTGTTCGGGCGCGTAATCATCGGATGTTGCGGCCATTTCCTCGCGGTCGGGGCACAGGATGATTTCGGCGTAATCGCGCCACGCAGCGGTGGCGTTTTCGCGGTTCACATCCGGCAGGTCATCAATCAGGCCGGGCACCAGTTCCATCACCTTTTGCGCCAGCGCACGGTCATCGGTGACCAGCCAGACAGGCGAGTTGTAGCCATGTTCGGCCTGACCAACCAGATCGGTGGCCACGATAAACGGATCGGCGCTGGCATCGGCAAGGATCAGGCTGTCGGTGGGACCGGCGATCATATCAATGCCGACGCGCCCGAACAGAATACGTTTGGCTTCGGCGACAAACTGGTTGCCGGGGCCGACCAGAATATCGGCCTTGGGCAATCCGAACAGGCCGAATGTCATCGCGGCAACGCCCTGCACCCCGCCCATCGACAGGATCTTGTCCGCGCCGCAGAGATTGGCGGCATAGATAATGGCCGGGGCAATGCCTTCGCCCGCGCGGGGCGGGGAACAGGCCACGATATGTTTACACCCAGCCACCTTGGCGGTTGTGACCGTCATGATGGCGCTGGCGATGTGGCTGTAGCGCCCGCCGGGCACATAGCATCCCGCAGCCTGACAGGGGATCGCCTTTTGCCCCGCGATCAAACCCGGCACGACCTCAAGTTCGACATCTTTCATCGTCGATTTCTGCACCTGCGCAAAGCGGCGCACATTGTCGTGGGCAAACGCAATGTCATCCTTCAGGCGTTGCGGCACCTTGTCAGCGGCCGCCGCGATGTCTTCGGCGCTGAGCAAGACAGGCCCATCATAATTGTCGAATTTGGCGGCGTATTCCAGCGCCTTGGCATCGCCACCGTCTTCGATTTCGGCCAGTATCGTGCTGACCGTTTGATGCACATCCGAAGCATCGGACTTGGCCGTCAGTTTGGCCTTTTTCAGATATTCACGCGCCATTCAGGCCTCCTGTTATCGCAAATTGTCGGGCAGCATCGTGAGCGAGATTGCCGGAACATAGGCAATCAGCAACGTCACGAGCAGCATAAAGAATACAAACGGCCCCACCCGCGACGCAATGCGAAGAACGGATTCCCCCGTAATACCGGATACGACAAACAGGTTCAGACCCAAGGGTGGCGTGATAAAGCCGACACCCAGTGCGGTGATCATCATGATACAGAACTGGATTTCGTGCATCCCGATCGAATCCGCCAACGGTTTGAGGATCGGAGCAAGGATCACAATGTTGGGTGTGGTTTCCATCACGCAACCGGCAAGGATCAGGATACCGATCATCAGCAGGATCAGCATGGTCGGATCATCCGTCAGGTTCGAGACGGAGGAGACGAACCCCTGCGGCACACCCATGATCGCCAGCGCCTGCGCCAGCGGCAGGGAAAACGCGATGATCGGCAGGATCACACCGTTCACCTTTGCCGAACTGATCAGCATCGCCGGAAAATCCGAGAATTTCAGCGTGCGCAGGATGAAGCCCAGAATGATGGTGACAATCACCGCGGTTGCGCCCGCTTCGGTCGGGGTCAGGCGACCGGAAAAGATACCGTAGAAAATGATGCCCGGCACCAGAAAGGCGTACCATCCGCTGGCGATGGCGCGGCCCAGATTGCCGGCCCATTCGCCCATCGTCATCTGGCCGCCGCCCTCATAGGCGTAAATCCGGTTCATCACCAGATTGGTGACAAGGATGGCGACAAGGATCGCGACACCGGGGATCAGCGCGGCGATGAACAGGGTCGATGCGGATATGCCCAGCACAAGGCCGATGATGATATACGCGATGGATGGCGGGATCAGAACGCCGGTACAGGCCCCCGCGGCGACCAAGGCGCAGGCATAGGGGCGCGGATAACCGGATTCGACCAACCGATCGATTGTCATACGCCCGACGGCCGCCGCCCCCGCCGCATCCGATCCGGAAATGGCGGAAAACATGCCACACACCAGCACCGTGGCCGATCCGAACCCGCCTTTGGTCCAACAGGTCAGCGCCTCGGCGACGTTCAGGAATTTCCGGCTAAGGCCGGTGCGCACAAGCACGTCACCCGTCAGGATAAACAGCGGCACAGCGGTCAATGCGAAGGCATCAATGCCATCAAACAGGGATTCCCCCAACAAGGACAGCGGCAGCGCCCCTGACAGCAGCAGCATCAGAATGGCCGCCGCCCCGATCGAGGCCCAGATTGGTATGGCAAGGGCGCACAGAACCACGAACAGCAGAACCGGTCCGTAAAAATCCCACCCCAGAACAACGGTCTGGTCTTGTAATGTCGGAAAAAGCATGGCCCCGCCCCTTAATCAAAAAGCTTGTCACCTTCGTAGACGGACCGCCCCGCACGAAGGTCTGCGACATCGCGCAGGAAGGATTGGACAAGGCGCAGGATCAGCAGCGAGAACCCGATGGGCACCGCCGCAAGGAACCACACCATCGACACCCGCAAACCGTGGCTGACAGAGCCGAATTTGAGCGAGACAAGAACCGTTTCGAATGACCAGTAAAGCGCGATCACGGCGACGGCGAACATCACGATATCGCCCAGAATGTAGATCATCGCCTTGGTACGGCGGGACACATAATGCATGATCACATCAATGCGGATATGCGCGCGTTCGCGCACTGCCGATGCTGCGCCGATCCACGCCAGATAAATGAAAGAATAGCGCACAATCTCTTCGCCCCAGATCGACGAATAGGAAAACACTTCGCGCCGGATGACTTCGACAAACATCGTCACCACCAGCAGCACGTAGAAAAACAGCAGCGCCCAACGCTCTGCGTTCTTGTTCAGTTTGCTCAGGAATTGTCCCATTTCATTCACTTTCATGGCGCGCAGGCGGGATCGGGCAAACGGCCCGTGTCATGCACTGCTGCTAAAGAAGGAAGTGCGCCGCCGGTGTGAAACCACCGGCGGCGCCCCGATCAGGCGTCGTGGACGTAATAACGCCCTTGGGTGCCAGCGGCTTCTTCCAGCTTGCCAAAGGCCTCCATCGAGCCGGCCAGTTCGACCTTGAATTCATCCCATTCGGACCGCTGATAGCCGCCTGCGGCCTTCCATTCGGCCAGTTGGTCATCGGACAGGGAATGGAATTCAACACCGGATTTGCGCAGTTCCGCCATGGCGTAGTTGCGCGCCGACGGGACCTTGGCAAGGTTCTGGTGACCGGTGATTTCCGACGCGACCATAATGCCCTCCTGGACATCGGCGGGCATGGAATTGAACCATTCCAGATTGCAGGAAAACACCTGACTGTCCGGCACGGCCTGCGTGAATGTCACGTGGCTCAGGATATCCTTGAAGCCAAAGACATAAAGCGCGCCGACAGACGGGTCGAGCGCGTCTGCCACACCCTGTTTGATCGCCGACGGTGTTTCGCCCCAAGCGACCGGTGTCGGGTTTGCGCCGACCATCTTGTAATACTGTTGCAGCATCTTCGATCCGGGTACGCGGAATTTGACACCGGCCAGATCGGCAGGTGTGATCACGGCCCCTGCGCCACCTTTGCGCACGGCCACAACCCGCGGGTCGATCACGACATAGAACAGCGCCTTGAACCCTTTGGCCTCGACGTTTGCCTCCACATCGGTTTTCCATGCGTCGGAATGCACCAGATTGGTGAACCGCTGGTTCGAGCCGCAGAAATACGGCATGTTGATCAGGTCAGCGGCAGGGGCGAACGCAGCGAAGTTGGCCAGCGAATGTTGTGCGGCCTGAATGGTTCCGCCCTGTACCTTCTGCACCAGTGCACCGCCCGCGCCCAACTGGCCACCCGGTGCCAGTTTGACGTAAACCTTGCCGTTGGTGGCGTTCTGGATGTTTTCCTTGAGGTCCAGTTGCAGGATCGGATAGCTGCGCGATGCACCCAACACATAGGCCGTGGCGATTGTCATTACGTGTTCTGCGGCAGCTTCGCGGTCCTGTTCTTCTTTGGCAGTCTGGGCCACCGCTTGGGTTGACCACAGCGTGCCTGCAGCACCCGCAACCATCGCCGCCGTAAAGGCACCACCACTTGTCAGTTTCAGGAAATTACGGCGTGATGCCGATTTGAGTTCGTTGTCCAAAGTCTTCCTCCCGGTTTGGTTTAGTCCTGTTTTGGTTTGTTTTTCTCCGCCGCTTCGCGCAGCAGTATGGCCGCAACGAAAAACAGCACCGACACTGTCAGCAATAGCAGTTCGGGCACATCACTCAGAAACCCTCCTCCTCCGAAGGCACCGAGTGTGACGTTCAGGAAATACACACCGAACAAGATCGCGGCGATTGCCATGTACATAATCTAACCCCCCTGTCCGATCGTTCGCGCTGTCGTCTATTTTCTATCTGTAAGCGCTTACATTTCTTTTTGCAAGCGCTTACATTATCATCCGGCAGTGACGTGTGCGCTTCGCAATTGTGAAAGGCTGCTGTAGGGTCGCGCAGGCAGGCAACGGGAAAGTCAGGGATTGAACAAGATATCAACACCCACACTGGAAGATGTGTCACGCGAGGCAGGCGTTTCGACGGCGACGGTATCGCGCTGTCTGAATTCACCCAATCAGGTGGCGGAACACACCCGAAAAAAGGTGATGATGGCGGTTCAGAAGCTGAACTATTCACCGAATTTCGGCGCACGCGCGCTGGCGGCGAAACGCACGAACACGATTGGTGCTGTCATTCCCACTATGGAAAACGCGGTTTTCGCGCGGGGCATCCACGCCTTTCAGGAAGAATTGCGCGAACACGGTATCACGCTGCTGGTGGCCTGTTCGTCCTACCGCGAGGATTTGGAAACCGAACAAATCCGCACATTGGTGGCGCGCGGGGCCGACGCGCTATTGCTGATCGGGCACCACCGCGATGATGCGATCTACCGGTTCTTGCAACGCCAGTCCGTACCGGTGCTAAGCGCATGGGTTTATGTTGCAGGCCACCCCAACCTGTCGATCGGGTTTGATAACAAGCAGGCGATGAAATCGCTGGCCGTCGCGGTTTTGAATATGGGCCATCGCCGCATTGGCGTTATTTCAGCGGAACAGGCCGCAAACGACCGCGCCCGCGCCCGTGTCGAAGGCATCCGCGCCGCGATGGCGGATTACGGCGTGTCGCCCGACATGATGATGCTGGCCGAAGTTCCCTATGGCATTGAAGAAGGCGGCGCAGCCTTTGCCGAATTGATGCAGGCCAAGGACCGCCCGACGGTTGTGATGTGCGGCAACGATGTGCTGGCGGCCGGCGCGTTGCGCCGCGCCAAGCAGATGGGTCTGCGTGTGCCGCAGGATGTTTCCATCACCGGTTTTGATGATATCGAATTGGCAACGGTACTGGATCCCGAAATCACCACTGTACATGTGCCGCATCGCGAAATGGGCCGTCAGGCGGCCAAACAGTTGATCGCCATGGTGGCGGGGAATGGGCCGGATGCCAGCATCGAACTTGACACACGCCTGTGTCTGCGCGGGTCGTTGGGCCCCTGCCCCGCGCCATAGAAAAGGGCGCAGCCGTCACTGGCCGCGCCCATATCTTTACGTTTTGAATATCAGGCCAGATCGAAACGGTCGGCGTTCATCACCTTGGCCCATGCATCAACGAAATCCTGAACAAACGTGTCCTTGGCATCGTCACAGGCATAAACTTCGGCGACGGCCCGCAATTGCGAGTTTGATCCAAATACCAGATCAACACGGGTCCCTGTCCATTTGACCTTGCCGGTGGCACGGTCACGGCCTTCGAACACGTCCTCGGCGGAAGATGTTGCTTTCCACTCTGTCGCCATATCCAGCAGATTGACAAAGAAATCATTGCTCAGCGTACCGGGGCGGTCGGTGAACACACCGTGCGCTGTTCCACCAAAGTTGGTGTTCAACACCCGCATCCCGCCGACAAGCGCCGTCATCTCCGGTGCGGTCAACGTCAGCAATTGCGCACGATCCACCAGCAATTCTTCTGCGGACACAGAATAGCTGCCTTTCTGGTAATTGCGGAAACCGTCTGCAATCGGTTCCAGCACGTCAAAGGAGTCAACATCCGTCTGCTCTTGCAACGCATCCATGCGCCCCGGTGCAAACGGCACCTGAACGTCATGGCCGCCCGCCTTGGCCGCCTGTTCGATGGCCGCGCCGCCACCCAGAACAATCAGATCGGCCAGCGATACTTTCTTGCCGCCCTTTTGTGCCGTGTTGAAGTCTGACTGGATGGTTTCCAGTGCGCCCAGCACCTTTGAAAGCTGGTCGGGCTGGTTCACTTCCCAGTCTTTTTGCGGGGCCAGCCGGATGCGCGCACCGTTGGCACCGCCACGCATGTCGGACCCGCGATAGGTTGATGCGGACGCCCATGCCGTCGACACAAGATCCGACATCGACACGCCGGACGCCAGAATTTTTTCTTTCAGCGCGACCACATCCGACTCGTCGATCAGGTCGTGATCAACGGCCGGGATCGGATCCTGCCAAATCAACTCTTCCGCGGGCACTTCGGCCCCCAGATAGCGCGATACCGGGCCCATATCGCGGTGGGTCAGCTTGTACCACGCGCGTGCAAATGCATCGGCAAACACATCCGGATTGGCATGGAAGTGACGCGAGATTTTTTCGTAGGACGGATCCATGCGCATCGCCATATCGGCGGTTGTCATCATCAGCGGAACCGTGCCGTTGCCATCGACCTGCGGTGCCTCGGCTGCGTTCTGGCCAGCCTTTGGCGTCCACTGATTGGCCCCTGCGGGGCTTTTCGTCAGCTCCCAGTCATATCCCAGAAGCACGTCGAAATAGCTCATGTCCCACGCTGTCGGTGTAGGCGTCCACGGGCCTTCGATCCCGCTGGTGATCGTGTCGACGCCCTTGCCGGAGCCATGCGTGCTGAGCCAGCCGAACCCTTGTGCGGCAATATCGCCACCTTCTGGTTCCACGCCGACCAAAGCCGCATCGCCGTTGCCGTGCGCCTTGCCAAAGGTGTGGCCACCCGCGACCAGCGCCACGGTTTCTTCATCGTTCATCGCCATGCGCGCAAAGGTTTCGCGAATGTCACGCGCAGACGCAAGCGGATCGGGGTTTCCATCCGGACCTTCGGGGTTGACGTAGATCAGGCCCATCTGGACAGCGGCCAGCGGGTTATCCAGTTCGCGATCACCACTATAGCGGCTGTTGGGTTTGTCGCTTGTGGCCAGCCATGTTTCTTCGGCGCCCCAATAGATGTCTTCTTCGGGTTCCCAGATGTCTTCGCGACCGCCCGCAAAGCCAAAGGTCTTGCCGCCCATCGATTCAATGGCGCAGTTGCCGACGAGAATGAACAGATCAGCCCAGGAGACGCTATTGCCGTATTTCTGCTTGATCGGCCAAAGCAGGCGGCGCGCCTTGTCCAGATTGCCGTTATCGGGCCAGCTGTTCAGGGGTGCAAAGCGTTGCGATCCCGACGATGCACCGCCACGGCCGTCTGCGGTGCGGTATGTGCCCGCGCTGTGCCAGGCCATGCGGATAAAGAACGGGCCGTAATGGCCGTAATCCGCCGGCCACCAGTCCTGCGAATCTGTCAGCAGAGCGTAGATGTCTTGCTTCAGTGCCTTCAGGTCGACCTTCTTGAAGGCCTCGGCATAGTTCACCCGCCCGCGGGTCGGATCGGTCAGCGGCGAATTCTGGTGCAGAATTCTGAGGTTCAACTGGTTCGGCCACCAATCGCGGTTTGACCGCGTTCCGAAAGTTGCGTGCATAACAGGGCATTTGCCCCCGGTTCCGATATCATTTCCGTCCATGGCGCTCTCCGATTTTGGTTGTGATGACTGAATAGGGTTATCCGCAGCGATTCCCGACCATTTTGCCGGATATCACGCGTTCTGGACCGACGTATATCAAATCGGTGCAATTTATTTAAGTTGAAAAAACTGATGGCTGCAATAACCTGCGCTTATGATGAACGTCACCCTGAAACAGCTGCGCTATTTCGAGGCGCTGGCGCGGCACTGCCATTTCGGGCACGCAGCGGCGGCCTGTGCTATATCGCAACCTGCCCTGTCCGTTCAGATCAAGGAACTGGAACAGGAATTGGGGGCCGTGCTGTTTGAACGGGGCGCGCGACAGGTGCGCCTGACCCTGTTCGGCGAAGAATTTGCCCTGCGCACCCGCGAGATATTGCGATCAATTGACGAACTGGGCGATCTGGCACGTGCATCCCAAGACCGTCTGGTCGGGCGGTTGCGCATCGGGGTCATCCCGACCATTGCGCCCTACCTTTTGCCGCGCATCATCACCAGTCTGGCGCACACCCATGCAGGGCTGGACATTCATGTGCGCGAAACCATGACACACAAGCTGATAGAAGACCTGAGCGATGGGCGCATCGATACCGCCATTGTCGCCCTGCCCGTATCCGAACCGTCGCTGACCGAGGTTTCGCTCTTTGCGGAAAACTTTGTACTGGCGCGCCCTGTGGGGGACGAAGGCAAACCCGTGCCCGACCGCGACGCCCTGCGCGAGATGAAACTTTTGTTGCTGGAAGAAGGCCATTGTTTTCGGGATCAGGCGCTGTCGTTCTGCAATATCCAGACAAGCCGTCAACGCGAAGGTCTGGATGCCAGTTCGCTTGCGACACTGGTGCAGATGGTCAGCGCGGGCATCGGTGTAACGCTGATCCCTGAAATGGCGGTCGAGGTCGAAACCCGCTCGGCCCCTGTTGCGGTGACGCGGTTCAAAGACCCGCAGCCCGCCCGCACAATCGGGATGGTCTGGCGCAAGACAAACCCGCTTGCCGCCGAGTTGACCCGAATTGCAGATGTCGTGCGCCAGTCGACCGCGCCGGCGCAGCACGATACCGCGCGTCAGGCGGGATAGCCAAAACGCCGCGCAAGAAGGAAGGAACAGACAAGATGAACAACCCGAACCAAAGCGTCGCGGGCAAACCCTGCATCCTGTGTTGCGCGATCACGGGATCGGTTCCGCGCAAAGAGGACAACCCCGCCGTTCCGATCAGCATCGCCGAACAGGTCGAAAGCGCGCACGCCGCGGTTGAGGCCGGTGCCAGCATCATCCACGCCCATGTGCGCAACGCCGACCAGACACCATCCTCCGATCCGGAAAAGTTCGCACAGCTCAAGGCGGGGCTGGAAAAACATTGCCCCGATGTGATTATCCAGTTTTCCACCGGTGGGCGATCCGGCGCGGGGCACGAACGCGGCGGGATGCTGCCATTGCGCCCGCATATGGCGTCGCTCTCTGTCGGGTCCAACAACTTCCCCACGCGGGTTTACGAAAACCCGCCCGATCTGGTCGCGTGGCTGGCGGGCGAAATGCAGAAATACAGCGTCACGCCCGAGATCGAGGCGTTTGATCTGTCACACATTCTGCAGGCCGTGCGCCTGCATAAGGAAGGGCACCTATACGGCACGCTTTATGTGCAGTTTGTCATGGGCGTTAAAAACGCCATGCCCGCCGACAAGGACGTGTTCGATTATTACGTTCATACGATGCAGCGGCTTGCGCCGGATGCGCCGTGGTGTGCCGCAGGGATCGGGGCCAACCAGATCATCGTGAACGAATGGGCCATAGCAGCAGGCGGCCACACGCGCGCGGGTCTGGAAGACAACGTGCGGCTGGACAAGGACACATTGGCCCCGTCCAACGCCGCCCTGATTGCGCGCGCCGCCGATTTGTGCGCGCGCCATGATCGACCCGTTGCAACACCACAGCAGGCCAAAGCGATACTGGGGCTGGTGTGATGGCGCACCCCCGCGCTGGTCTGGTTGGACCGCCGACCCCGATCCAGCCGTTGCCGCGCCTGTCTGCGCAGCTTGGCATTTCGTTAAGTGTCAAACGCGACGATCTGGCAGGCACGACGTTGGGCGGCAACAAATCACGCCAGTTGGAGTATTATCTGGGGGCCGCACAGGCCGCTCGCGCCGATACGATCCTGATCACCGGTGCCGTGCAATCCAATTTCGTGCGCACCGCCGCCGCGTCGGCAGCGCAGTTGGGGATGCGCACAATTGTACAACTGGAATCCCGCGTGCCGGACATGGGCGCGACCTATGACCATTCCGGCAATGTATTGCTGTCGCGTATTCTGGGGGCCGAGGTGATGTTCTACCCCGATGGCGAGGACGAGGCGGGGGCCGACGCCGCATTGCGCGCGCGGGCCGAACAGGAACGACAGGCGGGGCGCGTGCCTTATGTGATCCCGCTGGCGGCGGGAAACCCGCCCTTGGGCGCGTTGGGATATATGCGTGCGGCGGACGATATTATCGCGCAGGACGCCGGATTTGACGTGATCGTTGTGGCATCGGGCAGCGGGTTGACCCATGCGGGTTTGCTGGCGGGGCTGCACCGCGCGGGCCACGACGCACGGGTCATCGGCAGTTGTGTGCGCCGTGATGCGGGCCAGCAACACCCGCGCCTGTCCAAGGTGCTGGCGGCACTTTCCGAACTGACGGATACGGGCGGGCCTGTCCCCGATGACCGGATTAACGTCTGGGATGACGCATTAGCCCCCGGATACGGGCGGATCGGGCCAGCCGCCGCCGATGCGATGGCCCAGATGGCACGCGTTGAAGGGCTGATGCTGGACCCTGTCTATACCGCCAAAGCCTTTGCGGCGATACCGGCGCTGGTTCAATCCGGCACGGTCGCACAGGGCAGCCGTGTTCTTTTTGTCCATACCGGCGGACTGGCCGCCCTGTTCGCCTACCGGCCCGAGATTGAAGCGGCCCTGCCGCGCCAGTGACGCGCGCATTTCAGTTGATTACCGATCCGCTCGCCCTTAAACAGTTTATGTCTAGACAAAAGTGATCCGATGCCGACAATTTTTGCCAAACGCGCGCGGTTAAGCTCTGGTTGGGCGCAGAATGTGCGTGTTGCGCTTGATAACGGGCGTATCACGGCGGTGGACATGAATGCTGCGGTGTCATCCGAAGACATCTCGGTCGATACATTGCTACCATCACTCGCCAACCTGCATTCGCACAGTTTTCAGCGCGCAATGGCTGGCATGACCGAAGTGCGCGCCGCCGGACAAGACAGTTTCTGGACATGGCGTACGTTGATGTACCGGTTTATGGACCACATCACACCCGATCATTACGAAGCGATTGCAGCCCTTGTGTTCATGGAAATGCAAGAGGCCGGATATGCCAGCGTCGGCGAATTCCACTATGTGCATCATCAACCCGGCGGGCAGCCCTATGACGATCTGACAGAGTTGAGCGGGCGTGTGTTTGCCGCTGCCGCACAGACTGGCATCGGGCTGACACATCTGCCGGTGCTGTACAGCTATGGTGGCGCGGGCAAGGTTGCGCTGAATGGCGGCCAATTGCGGTTTGGAAATGATGTCGACCGGTTCAACGCGCTGGTGGCGCAGGCCCGCGACGGGGCCGCGCGTGATCTGCCCGATGATACGCAGGTGGGCATTGCGCCCCATTCCCTGCGCGCCACCTGCCCCCAAGATCTGGCGGCGGTGCTGGCCGACACAAACAATGGCCCTGTCCACATTCACGTGGCCGAACAGCCCAAGGAAGTGGCCGATATTTCCGCGTGGCTGGGCGCGCGGCCGGTGGAATGGCTGCTGGACAATGCGGCTGTTGATCCCCGCTGGTGCCTGATCCATGCCACCCACATGACCGATGCGGAAACCCGCGCGCTGGCGCAATCCGGTGCCGTGGCGGGCCTGTGCCCGATCACCGAGGCCAATCTGGGCGATGGTCCGTTCAACGGTGTGGACTATCTGGCGGCAGGCGGCGTGTTTGGCATCGGATCGGATTCCAACGTGCGCATTGCCCTGCCCGAAGAGTTGCGGATGCTGGAATATTCCCAACGCCTGCGCGATCTGGCGCGCAATGTTCTGGTGCCACAGGCAGGATCGGTGGGCGACTATCTGTATCTGGGGGCCGCGCAAGGGGGCGCGCAAGCGCTGAACCGCGATGCCGGACGGATCGAAGTGGGCGCGCTGGCCGATCTGGTGGCAATCGACAGCAATTGCCCCGCGCTGTGTGCGTTGAAAGATGATCAGTTGCTTGACGGACTGTGTTTTGCAGCGGGCGACGATACCGTCACCGATCTGTGGAGTGCGGGACGGCATTGTGTGAAAGGTGGCCAGCACATTCAGCGTGATCGTATCGTCGCGCGCTATAAAACAACGGTGCAGGACCTGTTGGCGCTTATCTGACCGGCTTGAGATGTGTCAGCACCGCGACCGCGTCAGAGGAAAGATCAAACTCTAACGCTTCTGCGCAATGTAACCCCGCCCCTTGCGCCAGTGTTTTATCGCCACATCGGACGGACCCGCGCACACAATAAATCAGGGTTTCATCGCGCCCCACCTGTGTCGCCGGTCCAGACAGAACGGATACATCTGCCTGCACAAGGGCGGGATCAAACATCAGGTTCAGCGCCTGACAGGGGCCATCCTTCAATGCACATTCAAACGGTACGGCCCCGTTAAACACCACAGGGAGCAACGGGGCGACCGATATCGTTTGGTTCGTGCCCGACAGGCGCAGGCCCTGCCCGCCCACAATGGTCTGGATACGCGTCAAACCCGGAAACACGGAAAACGGACCATTCGCAGTGATCTGGGCCATGCTCAACCGCCAAAGAAGGGTATCGCCTTTGCGCCCCACCGCCAGTTCCTGTGTGGTCCCGCCGCCGTTTTTCCATGGCTGCGCCGGACAGGTGGTCAGATCGAACCGCATCGCGCCTTCCCTTCCGGTCCAATAAATATTGGACATTTGGCCGTTATGCACATCATAAATGGCCACCCAAAGGGATAATAGGCATGACCTTGCACAGAAAAGTCAGCTTTCACGACATCAAGGAAGAAGTCAAAGCGCGCATTGAAAACCGTGTCTGGCCGCAAGGCAGCCTGCTGCCCACCGAAATGGAACTGGCTGAAGAATTCGGCTGTGCCCGCGCCACGGTGAACCGTGCCTTGCGCGAACTGGCCGAACAGGGGCTGGTGGATCGCAAACGCAAAAGCGGCACCCGCGTGAAAAGCACCCCTTCCAAACAGGCGAAATTCGAGATTTCAGTGGTGCGCCGCACCATAGAAGACATGAACGCCACCTATCGCTATGCGCTGGTGCACCGCAGTATCATTGACGCGCCCGCGTGGCTGCGCGCGCAGATCAATGTGGCCGAGGGCGCGCAAATCCTGCATCTGAACTGTATGCATTATGCCGACAACCAGCCGTTTCAATTCGAAGATCGCTGGATCAATATCGATGCTGTGAAATCGGTGGTGGATGCCGATTTTTCAACCATCGGCCCGAATGAATGGTTGCTGGAAGCCGTGCCGTTTTCCAACGCTGAAATCACGTTTTCCGCAGTCGGGGCCAGCGGCGAAATGGCGGATTTTCTGGCAACCCCAAAGGGCACGCCTTTGTTCCAGCTTGAGCGGACAACGTGGTTTCGCAGCAAGCCGATCACCTTTGTGCGCATGACGTTCCAGCCCGGATACCGGATGAGCACACGATACTGATCACCGCCTTATCGTGATCAGACGGCGGGCGCGACCATGCCAAGGTAGTTGTCATAAAACGATTGAATGCCCCATTCCATATGCGACAACGGGCCCGGCGCGAAGTGGTGCGAATTCACACCTTCCTGATTGACGCGGATAATCCGTTCGTCATCCAGTGACGTTTCATGCCACAGCCATGTCAGCGCGTCGGGGTCATAATCCCGGCCCGCCTGCGCTTCGCCCCGCACCATCCAGACCACCTGAATATCTGTCTCTTGCACGCCGGTCGGCACAAACCGGTACCCGACGACGTAATCGGAATAGATCAGGAAATTGTTCAGCACGCCGACCTGAAGATCGGTGGTGCCGCCATCATATCCCCCCAATGTGCCCAACAACGGTGCAACCGGCGTGCCATCCTTGCTGCCCGTGACATAGCCGGAATAAAGCGGGTATCGGCGGAAATAGAAATTCATCCCGCCCCCTGCCTGTTCCGGCAGGCTGATTTCGGTGGTGTCCATGCCCGCCGCGCGCGCCTTTTGCTGCATCGCCCCAACCAGTTCATCGGTCATCGAGGCGGGATCTTTCAGGCTGTGACTGCGCGAATAATCCTTGTGGGCGGGCGCGCAATGATAGCATTCCATATAATTTTCAATCGCCAGCTTCCAGTTGGCGGGCACCGGATAGGATGCGGTATGCGCGACCTTGAGGTTGGCCAGATCAAACGGCGCGACCAACGGGCGCAATTGATCAAGGCCCGCGTCAATATCAGGCGGATTGGCACCGGTGCAGATGAAAATCAGCCCGTCAAACACGCGCACATGTGCCTCGAACAGGCCGTATTGCGCCGGATCGAAATCGGGGCCCATTTCGCGCCCGCCGCGCAACTTGCCATCCAGATCATACGTCCACGCATGATAGGGGCACGAAAACACCCGCGCCGTGCCCTGCTGTTCCACGCACACACGCGATCCGCGATGGCGGCAGACATTCAGATAGGCGCGCACGCGGTCCGCCCCATCGCGCACCACAATGATAAATTCCTGCCCGTATTCAAACAGAAAGAACGTGCCTTTTTCCGCGATCTGGCTGACATGCCCAACCCATATCCAGCTTTCGTTCCAATAGGTTTTTATGTCGTGCTGGTAGATATCGGGACGCGTGTAGAAATCACGGGGCAAGGCGAAACCGGGCTTGCATTTCTGGACAAGCGCGCCAAGACCGGCGGGTTTCTGGTATGACATGGGTTTATCCTATCGGTTGTGGTCGCCGATTTTCGCGCCCAAAACCGGTTTTTGCAAGCAGATGCTATTGGACATTGGTGGCCCGGTTTTGAGCGTCCGAATTTGCATGATTCCAGTCAACAAATGATCCCCCTGCCGGTCCGGACAGGGCAGCATCGGGAAATCGTTCAGGGAACTTCAATAATATGTCTGACAGATACAAGTTTTATTGTTAGGCTTTTCAAATTGAACGACACGAACTTTAGGAAAAATTTATGCCCAACCTATTTGTAAGTCTGTCGCTGGCCATCGCCATCTGTTTTGCAAGCCTTCCGGCGCAATCCTTTGCCCAAACCCCGCACGAGGTTGAATTGGGAAACCGGTTGGCCGCTGTTTTGCGCGCAGGACGCAGTGTGGTCTCAAATAATCAGTCCCTGATCAACGATGCTTCGATCGCCGACAAGGGCCTGTCGGGGGATGCGTTCCGCGCCATGGTGATCGAAACCTATCTTGCCAAGAACGGGGAACCGCCGCTGGTTGATACGCTAAGCCCGATAGAACGCAAGCTGACCGAAACCCAGCTGGATGCGATGGTTGAGGTGATCAACGAAAACCAGGATCTGATCAACGCCGAAGGCCTTGATTTCAAGGGTTTTATTCCCGCCGTTTTCGCACGGTTGGTGAATGAGAAATTCGGGGCCAAAATGGCGACAGAAGCCGTTGTCAAAGTGACCGCGCCCAAGAACCTTGTGCGCAACCGCATGTCGCGACCCGATCCATGGGAAAATCAGGTGATCGAAGACAAGTTTCAATCCGCGGAATGGACTGTGGGCGAGGCATTTTTCGAAGAGGTGGATGTATCTGGCAAACCCGCGTTTCGCATGTTGATCCCAGAATATTATTCTGAATCCTGTCTGGCCTGTCACGGGGCCCCCGCTGGCGAAACCGACGTAACCGGGTTTCCCAAAGAAGGCGGCGCGTTGGGCGATCTGGCAGGGGCCATCAGCATTACCCTTTATAAATGAGCACGCCCGCCAAAGAAGGCAGCCGATGGCGCTGGGTGTCACAAAACAAGATACCCGTGCGCATCGGGTCTTTGTCGGCGGCTTTGCTGGCTGCACTGGTCATCAGCACCATTGTTATGGCCATAGACCTGACCCGCAATCAGGACCGGATCAAAGGCGCAAACGAAGGGTTTCACCGTCTTGAACTTGCCGCCGAGGCGGACCGGAACTTTGGCGAAATGCGCTATTGGCTGACCGATCTGTCCGTCAGCCTGCTGACCCTGTCAGAGCGGCGCGCAAACGAAGCGCGCGACCAGTTGAACGCCAGCCTTGTTGAATTGGAGGCCTTTGCACCGGAGGCTGCCGCCAATGTGCGCGCGGGCAGCGAAGCCTATTACAACAGCGCGCTGAGCGCGGCGGATGCCTATACCGATGGCAACAGGGTGCTGGGCAACACGTTGCTGGCGCAGGCCCGTCAGGGCAGTGATGCTGTTGCCACCAGCCTTGGCGAGTTGGTCGATACCCTGTCGGCCAAGGCCGACCGCAGCAGCCGCGACGCCACCGCCGCCGCGCAACGCGCCCTGATCCGCGCGGTCATCGCCTGCGTTGTCATCGTTCTGGCGGGGGCGATCCTGACATGGCGCGTTCTGCGATCGATCCTTGGCCCGATGAGCGCGATCAGCGCGGCGATCAGCGGATTGATCAAAGGGGACCGCGACGTGGCCCTGCCCCCCGAAGGGCAGGATGAACTGGGGCGCATGTCGCAAGCCTTGCGTGCGTTACGTGACAGTCAGGAAAAACGCCGCGTGCTGGAAGCCGAGGCACGCGAACAACGCAACACAATCCTGACCGCAATTGAAACCATTCCCGACGGGTTTGCCCTGTTTGACAGTGACGACAAACTGGTTCTGGTGAACGAACGCTACCGGTCCATGTTTGCCCATGTAAAAGACATCCTGATCCCCGGAACGCCATTCGAGGACATATTGCGCGCGCAGGCCGAACACGGCGCTGTCGATACGCTGGACAAGCCGTTGGACGTGTGGGTCGCCGAGCGGTTGCAGCATCACCAGACACAGGATGGCAGCCGTCAGGAAGTCAGCGTGGGCGACACGTGGGTTCAGATATCAAAGCGAAAGACACCTGACGGCGGAACAGTTGCGGTTTACAGCGACATTACCGATCTCAAATCGAAACAGGACCAACTGGAAGAGGCGCGCGAACAGGCGGTGGCCGCCAGCAGCGCGAAAAGCCAGTTCCTTGCCTCGATGAGCCACGAGTTGCGCACACCGTTGAACGCGATCATCGGATACAGCGAAATGCTGTCGGAAGACGCGCAAGACATGGGCTTTAAATCGGCCACCGAGGATCTGGAAAAGATCATGGCCTCGGGGCGGCATCTGTTGTCGCTGATCAACGACGTTCTGGACCTGTCCAAGATCGAAGCCGGCAAAATGGAGATTTACGTTGAAACCTTTGATCTGAAACCCTTGGTGGATGAAGTGGCATCAACGGTGGTGCCTCTGGTCGCCAAGAACGGCAATACACTGGTTGTGAACATACAGGCGGACGACGATACCATCGAAACCGACAAGACCAAGTTGCGCCAGAACCTGTTCAACCTGTTGTCCAACGCGGCGAAGTTCACCGAAAACGGGCAGATCGAACTGAACGTGGCGCGGATCACGGCGGACGGGGAAGACAGGTTCCGCTTTGCCGTGCGGGACGAAGGCATCGGCATGACGCAAGCGCAAAGCGACAAGCTGTTTCGCGCCTTTGTGCAGGCGGATCAGTCGACAACCCGCAATTTCGGCGGCACCGGACTGGGGCTTGCGATTGCCCAGCAATTCACACGGATGATGGGCGGGCAGATCACCGTGCAAAGCCAAGAGGGTGCGGGATCGACGTTTTCCTTTGAAATACCGGCTGTGTTCACGGCATCCCAAATACCCGAAGGCGACGCCGCAGATCCGGCACACAGCCCGAAACTGGGCCGTGTTCTGATTGTCGATGATGAAGAAAACGCAAGATCGGCTGCCGCCAAGATCGTGCAGGCCGAAGGCTATGACGTTTTGATGGCGGGCAATGCCGCTATGGGGCTGGAACTGGCGCGCACGCATGCGCCTGACGCGATCATTCTGGATGTGATCATGCCGGAACGCGATGGATGGTCGATGCTGAAAGAAATCAAGTCCGACCCTGTCTTGTGCGAAACTCCGGTCATACTGGCCACGATTGTGGCCGATCGCGAAATGGGTCTGGCCTTTGGCGCGGTCGAGCATCTGACAAAACCGGTCGACCCCAAGATGCTGCTCGACACGTTGAACGCCATTGCCGGTGGTCATGACCGCGAGGTTCTGATCGTTGATGATGATGTTGCGACACGCAATCTGTTCCGCCGCATACTGGTGCGCGAAGGCTGGACCGTGCGCGAGGCATCGGATGGAAAGCGCGCGCTGGAGCAGTTGAAAACCAACCGGCCCACCCTGATGCTGCTGGATATCATGATGCCGAATATCGACGGGTTTGACGTTCTAAAGACAGTGCGCGCAACCGAAGACCTTCGCGATCTGCCGGTGATTGTGGTAACATCCAAGGATCTGACGCGCGATGAAATGGATTGGCTGAAAGCCCATGCCGGCGATGTGATCCGCAAGGGCGAAACCGGTCGCAGTCGATCTGGTTGCGGCGTTAAAGCGACATCTGAACAGCCTTGGATAACGGGAAAGGACAACAGAGATGTCAGTGATCCTGATTGTAGAAGACAACGACATGAACCTTGATATGTTGTCCCGCCGGCTTGAACGGAAAGGGTATCAGATCGAAGCGGCACGTGACGGTCAGGCCGGTGTCGAACAAGCGATTGCAACCAAACCCGATCTGATCCTGATGGACATGAGCCTGCCCATAATGGATGGCTGGGAAGCGACACGACAGATCAAGGCACACCCGCAAACGGCCATGATCCCTGTTGTCGCACTGACGGCACATGCCATGGCAAGCGACCGCGCAAAAGCCATGGATGCCGGGTGCGATGATTTCTACACCAAACCCATCGAACTTCCCGGACTGATGGATATCATTGTGCGGCTCTTGGACAAATGAGGGGTCATGGCTGAACGTGCGCTCAGGATAAAACCGGCATATGCCACCCGGATTGCCCAGAAACTGAACGGCCCGTCCGAGGCCATTCTGGGATTTCAGGCGTTGCTGATGGAAGAGGTGCGGCGCAGCGGCCCGAACGCGGCGCTGGATGATCTTCAAAGCGTATTCAAGGCAGCCGTGCAGTTGAATGAAATGATACAGGCGCTTGCCGCCTATCCGGACAACCTGTCCGCCGATCCGGCCGCGCAGGCAAAGGTGCGCCACGATCTGCGCTCTCCGGTGAACGCGATCCTTGGCTATTCCGAAATGGTTCTGGAAGATTTTGGCGGCGATCTGAACCTTGCGGCACGCCGCGACATTGAAGCCGTTCTGAACGAGGTACGGCGCATTTCGGCCCATATTGACGGGATCACCGGAGCCGAGATCGAAGACGAAAACCCACAAGACACGCAGACCGATCAGGCCATTGCGGAAGGGCTCGCGCGCAGTCTGTCGCGCGACACCGGAACACGCGAGGCCCAGATCGGCCGTATTCTTGTGATTGACGACGAATTGATGAACCGCGAAATCCTGACCCGTCAACTTGAGCGTAAGGGCCACAGCGTGCAGGCGGTGGGATCGGCCAAAGAAACCTTTGAGATGTTGGAGCGCGAACGGTTCGATCTTTTGTTGCTCGACATCCTGATGCCGGACACCAACGGGATCGAGGTACTGGGCCGGCTTAAATCCGAACCGGATTGGCGCGAAATTCCGGTGGTGATGGTTTCGGGGCTGAAAGAAACCGACGCCATCGTGAAATGTATCAGCGCGGGTGCCGAAGATTACCTGCCCAAACCGATTGACCCGGTGTTGCTGCATGCCCGTGTTGATGCCTGTCTGGAACGGTTGCGCTGGCGCGAGCGTGAGATTGAATTTACCAACCAGATCAAGTTTGAAAAAGACCGCGCCGATGCCTTGTTGCACGCGATGCTGCCCGCCCCTGTCATCCACCGTTTGAACGACGGGGAAACCCACATTGCCGACCGCTTTGAAAGCGCGACGATCCTGTTTGCGGATATTGTGGATTTTACGCCCTTGGTGGCGCGCATGGATGCATCGGATCTGGTGCGCGAATTGTCCAATCTGTTTTCAGCTTTTGATGATCTGGCCACGCAGCACGGCATCGAAAAGATCAAGACCATTGGGGATGCGTATATGGCAGCGGCGGGCATCCCGACCCACAGGGCGGATCATGCACATTCTGTGCTGATCTTTGCGCGCGACATTATTGGCGCCATGTCGGACAGGAGCGTGAGTGAGGCCGGTTTGAAAATCCGCGTTGGCATTCATACAGGCCCGGTGATTGCCGGACTGATCGGGAAAAAACGATCAGTCTATGATGTCTGGGGCGAAACCGTGAATTTGGCCAGCCGGCTGGAAGCGACAGGCAAAGCGGGGCATATCCAGATTTCGAAAGCCACCAAAGATGCGCTTGGCCCGCATGGGCAACACGCGCAAGCACGCGATCATGTGGTCAAGGGCGTGGGTAAGATCACATCCTATTTCATCACATAGACAATCCGAAACCCGGGTTGTTACCCCTCCGGCGCAGGTGGCACGAGGGATGTTGGATCGGGCGCGATACAGTCGCTTTTTTGCGTGATGTCCGGATCGTCCGCAGTTTCGGCCAAAGGTTTGGAATCGCAATCTTCGGCGTCATTTTGTGTGCGGGCGTTCTGAAGGGCCTGCAAACTCTGGTGGCGTGCCGTGCAGCTTTGGCATTCGGCCGGGGCCGGTTCCGGATTTGACTGGGCAAGTGCCATGCCGGCGGCGCTGGCGGACAGCACGGCAATTGCGGTTATCACGCGCAGCAGCATCAAGCCCTACCTTCCATCCGCGCGCCACGTTTCGGGATCTGCCGCCAGATATTCGATCAGCGGCGCGCTACTGTCGGCATTGCCCTGCCCTTCCCGTTCCAGAAACGCAATGGCGGCAACCTCATGCTCTGTCAGAAACGCCAGCCGTTGGCGGTCAGGCGGCGGGGCCATTGCCTCAAGCGCAGTAAAATCCGACAGATATCCCGGATAGGTTTTGTTCATCTCCGCCAAAAGCGCAGGCCAGTCGGCAGCGGTGGCGCGCGCCTGATCCCGTCCGCTTGCCATCAGGCTTTGGCGCGCGCGTGGTTCAAGCTGATGGCGCGCAATCAGGGGCGCAACCGCCTGTGCGGCGTGGCTTTCGACCTGTGCCAGCAGCGACAGCTTTTCCTTGTGCTCGGGCTGTGAAAACAGCCGCGCCAGTTCGGCGAAATAGGCTTCGCCTTCGATTTCCTCTTCGTAATACAGCAAAAGCGTATCCAGATAGGTCTGTTCCGGCGTGTTCATTCCCACCCCTTACTTCCAGCGCGCAGGGGCCACTGCGCCGGTATCAAGCCCGACATCCACCCTGTCATGGCGCAGCGGCATATCAACATCGATTTCACAGTCGAGTTCCTGCGCATAGCGATGACCGGCGTAAACCGCCGCGGCAATGATCGCCGGCGCTTCGCAATCCCCGATCCGCGTCAGCGTGAACGGCAAGCCATCCGGCCCTGCCGCTGCCTTCAGATCATGAAACAACGTGTCGTTCGGCTTGCGCGCCGTCACCATCACCACATTGCTTACCGACAGCGTTTTTTGCGCGCCGCTATAGGCGCATTCCAGAACGGCCTGTTCACCATCGAACCTGTCCAGCCCATGGGCCGTTTCGATTTTGATACCCAGCCCCATCATATGGGTGCGGATGCGCCAGCGTTCGGATGTGTTGCCCGCCCAGTGCGATACGCTGTCAGAGGGCGTGCAATAGGTCACGTCCAAACCCGCGGCGCGTATCCGCTCGGCGATGACGCCGCCCATGTAATACCCATCGCCGTCAAACACCAAGGTCGGGCCATCGGGCATCCGGCCCTCCATGATATCATCGGGGGTCAAGACGCGCGTTGCGGCATCGCCATCGGCAATCGGCACATAAATCTCTTCGTTGAACATTTCCGTCCGCCAGCGCGCGCCGGTGGCAATCGCCACATGGTCCACCTCAACCGCGAACACATCCTGCGCGCCCATCAGGCTTTCGCGGAAGATATCGACATTGGTCATTTCGATCAGTTGCTGTTCACGGTAATCGCGCACGCGGATATATTCGCTCATCCCCGGCAGGCTGGCTTCGCGGGTCACACGCCCGCCGATGTCGCGGGTGGCTTCGGCCAGCATCACATCATAACCCCGCGCGCCCAAGGCACGCGCCGCCTCAAGCCCGGCGGCACCGGCCCCGACAATCAGAACACGGGCCTGCGATGCTTTTTTGGCGATGCTTTCGGGATGCCAGCCGCGCCGCCATTCTTCGCCCATAGTCGGGTTCTGTGTACAGCGGATCGGCACACCAAGGCTGTCGCCGGAATAACAGACATTGCACCCGATACATTCGCGAATGGCGGACAGGCGACCCTCTTGGATCTTTTTGGGCAGGAACGGATCGGCAATCGAAGGGCGCGCCGCGCCGATAAAATCGGTAATGCCGCGTTTGACCTGTGACACCATCGTATCGGGCGATGTAAAACGCCCGACGGTGACAACCGGCTTGGACGTGACCGATTTTACCCATGTCATGTAAGGTTCCAGCGATGCCTCTTTGACAAAGCGGGACACCCCCATTTCAAGCGAGTAATCGGCGATATTGATGTCCCAAAGATCAGGCAGATCAGCCAGCATTTCCAGCATGTCGCGGCGTTCACCCTGAATGGGCTGACCGTCCTCGCCAATCTCTTCGTCCGCCGAAAAGCGCACCGCAACGGCGCATCGGTCACCAACGGCGTCCTTGGTTTCTTCGATCAGTTCGCGCGTCAGACGCACACGGTTTTCCAGCGATCCGCCATATTCATCCGTGCGTGTGTTCATGCGCGGATTCAGAAAGTTCGAAATCAGATAGCCGTGCGTGGCATAGACATAGACCACATCGAACCCGGCATCGCGGGCGCGCAGGGCGGCCCGTTTGTGCCAGTGCCGAAAGGTCCGGATATCGGATTTGTCCATGGCGCGGGTCTGGAACGGGTGACCGGCAAGATTGGGCACGGAATCCACATCCATCGAGGGCAGCCGCGTCATCAAGTTGGAGGACCGTGCGCCGCCGTACCACAATTCGGCCCCCGCCAGTGATCCGTGTTCATGCACCGCGTCCGTCATCAGACTGTGCGCGCGCACATCGCTGTCATCCCAAAGCGATGCGTAGGCATGGGGCAGATCGTCAGACGTGGGATGGATCGAATTGTATTCGGTACAGACCACGCCCCATCCGCCTTGTGCCTTGACGCCGCGCATCGCGGCCAGTGTGCGGGGCCGCTGCCAGCCCATGCCTGTGCAATGGGGCACCTGATAAAACCGGTTGGGCGCGGTCACCGGGCCGATTTTCACCGGCTCGAACAGGACATCATAGCGTGGATCGCGGGTCATACTTTTGCTCCTCCAGGGTGCAGGATATCCGGCCCGATGAACGCGCATCGGGTGCAGACCGGATCGGGTGGCGGGTTCGGTTCAGAATTCAGGCATATCAAAATGCCTTGGAAAGACGTTTGACAGGAACGCCCCGATATGGGCGCGGGCAGTCTGGCGGGAATAGCTGCCGGGATAGGTCAGGATATCAAGCCACAGACCGTCATAAAGCGCTTCAAGCAGGTTGGCGATCTGGTGCGGCGGGATCGCGCTATACCCTCCGTCCTCGGTAATCTGGGTGCACAAATCCACCGATATCTCGAACCGTTCCGCGTCGATATCCTCGATCAGTTTGCGATAGGTTTCGCGGCGCCCTGCCTCTCCGTAAAAGGCAAACCAGACGGCCAGATTCTTGCGGGTACAAATTTTCGGATGAAAATGTGCATCGACTATGGCCTGCAGCTTGTCCTTCGGGCTCAGCCCGGCGTCCTTGTATCCGTTCAGCCAGTGATCATGGTGCTGGCGGGCCAGAAAAACCAGCGTTTCCTCGAACAGGTTTTGCTTGCTTTGGAAATGGAAGTTGACGATGCCGATAGACAGACCCGCAATTTCCGTCACGGTCGACATGGTCGTGCCACCGATGCCGTGCTTGGAAATCGATTTAATCGTGGCTTCGATCAATTGCCCACGCCGCACCTCTTTCGAGGCCGTGCGCGCCTTGGGCTTGGCCGCTGGCTTTGATGCTCTGACCGTCTGGTTCATCTTAACATTCCGTTTTCCGTTTCGGCCCTCGTCCTAGACGTTTCATCCTTCATCCAACACCACAATCGACTCGGGCGACCAGGACAACCACATGGGCGCACCGGTCTGATGGGCCGTGTCGTTGTTCATCAGCGTCAGGTTCGGGCTGGATACGGCAACCGGATCGTCTTTGCCCTGAATGGTCACATAATAATGGCTTCTTTCGCCCAGATAGGCCGCGTTGCTTAATGTGCCAGCCACCGCATGCTCTGCTTCGGGTTTGGTCTGGGACAGCGCGAACTTTTCCGGTCTCAGCGCGACCTGCACCGGCGTGCCGTCAGGGTATGCGACGTTTTCGGCCGGTACAGGGATATGGCCCAGTCCTTCGGTTTCGATGGCGGCCATTGCCGATCCGTTGCGCCGGACTGTGCCCCTGAAGAAATTCATGTTGCCGATAAAGCTGGCCACTTCGCGGGTCTTGGGACGTTCGTATAAGCCGGACGGCGTATCCACCTGAAGCACGCGCCCGCCCGACATCACGGCAATGCGGTCCGACAGGGTCAGCGCCTCTTCCTGATCGTGGGTGACGAAGACGAAAGTGATGCCAACCTTGCGCTGCAAGGCCCGCAGTTCCAGTTGCATCTGTTCGCGCAACTGTTTGTCCAACGCGCCCAAAGGTTCATCCAGCAGCAGAACCTTGGGGCGCAGGATCAGGGCGCGGGCCAGTGCAATCCGCTGACGCTGACCGCCAGACAGTTCGGTGGCCTTGCGGTCGCCGTATCCGGGCAGTTTGATCAGGTCCAGCATTTCATCGACCAGTGCCGCGCGTTTGGCTTTGGGCAGTTTCTGCTTGCGCAAGCCGTAGGCAATATTGTCGCGCACGTTCAGATGCGGGAAGATTGCATAGCTTTGAAACACCATGTTGACAGGCCGGTGATGGGGCGGCACATCGGCCGAGGGCTGGCCATCAATATAGATTTCGCCCGCCGATGTGGATTCAAACCCCGCCAGCATCCGCAACAACGTGGTTTTGCCGCACCCCGATGCGCCCAGCAGCGAAAAGAACTCACCCTGCCCGATGTCCATCGACACATCGTCTATGGCCTGAAACGAACCGAAGAACTTGTTGACGTTCCGGATGGATATGAATGCGTCAGGAGATGTCATTGTTTTGGCCTTGTCATGTGTCACTTTCCAACCCTTTGCGCCCGATCCACTGCGCGAAGAAAACCATCAGGAACGAAACAAAAAGGATCAGCGAAGACAGCGCAAGAACCGATGGAAATTCCTGCGGGAACCGCAACTGGCCCCAGATATACATAGGCAGCGTCGGGTCCGTGCCGGTCAGGAAGAACGCCATGATGAATTCATCGAAAGAGATGGTGAATGTCAGCAACAGGCTGGCGACCACACCGGGCAATACCATCGGAAAGGTGACGCGCCAGAATGTCCACCAACCGTTTTCCCCCAGATCGGCCGAGGCTTCTTCCATCGAAGGATCAAACCCTTCGAACCGGGGCAGCAGTACGGCCACGGCAAAGGGCAGACACACGATCAGGTGGCCAAGCGTGACGGTGTAAAGCGACAGCGGCACGCCCAGACGGCTCATCAAAACCAGAAGGGCAACGCCGAAAATGATCCCCGGGATCACCAGCGGCATCATGATGAATGTCACAATCGCGTTGCGCCCGGGCATGCGGTAGCGGGTGATGGCGCGGGCGGCGATGACCCCCAGCAATGTCGAAATGATCGAAACGACAATGCCCACCTTGACGCTGTTCCAAAGCGCGTTCCACACCGGTTCACGCAGCCACAACTGCCCGTACCATTCCAGCGTAAACCCTTTCAGCGGGAAACGGACATAGATCGAGTCGTTGAAGCTGAACAGCGGAATGAACAGGACCGGCACATACAGCACGATCAGAAAGATCACGGCGTAAATCTGCAACGGACGGTTGGGCCTTTTGATATAGGTTCCGTTGCTCATGCGATCTTTTCCTGTGTCGTGCGGGTCAGAAACAGGAACACCAGCGCGATTGCGGCAATCCAAAGCATCAACACAATCGACAGGCTTGCCCCCATCGGCCAGTTGTTGATCGCGCCGAACTGCAACTGGATAAAGTTGCCGATCATCGCCCCGTCCGGACCGCCCAGAAGGGCGGGTGTAATATAATCGCCCGTGGTCGGGATGAAGATCAGGAAGGATGCGGCAATGATGCCCGGGATCGACAGCGGCAATGTGATCCGGAAAAACCGGTAGAACGGCCCATCGCCCAGATCGGTTGCGGCCTCCAGCAGGGATTTGTCGATTTTTTCCAGCGACACATATAGCGGCAGAATGGCAAATGCCGCCCATGCATGGGCCAGCGTGATCACCACCGCCGTCTGGCTATACAGCAGAAACTCAAGCGGTGCCTCGATCCAGCCCATCCCCATCAGGCCCGAATTGATCACCCCCTCGTAGCCCAGGATCACCTTCCATGCGAATACGCGCAGCAAATAGCTGGTCCAGAACGGCAACGTCATCAAAATGATCCACATCATCTTGTTGCGATGGACGTGGAAGGCGACGTAATAGGCCATCGGATAGCACAGCGCGACAGTGGCAACGGTGGCGACGCCCGGAAATCCAGAAAGATCGTGTCAGCAACGCCCCGAAAATCGGCTCGTTCCAGATGCGGGCGTAGTTGTTGACCGTCATCGTCGTGTCAAAACCGAACCCTTCGCGGGTCCAGAAGCTCATCACCAGCAGGATGATGAAGGGCACCAGAATGCCAACCGTCATGATCAGCATCGTGGGTGACATCAGCAGATAGCCGCGCAACGTTTCATTGCGATGCAGCAGACCCGACAACCGCGATCCTGATCGTGGCTTGCGGGCGGCATCCGTCGTCGTTTGCGAAAGGGACGTATCGGCCATGCGCTTGGGTTCTTTGACTATGGGTCAGAAAAACCCGCCGGCGGATCGCACCGGCGGGGTTGGACAGGTCGGATCAGAAACCGGCCTTGATCTGTTCGAACGTCTCGTTCATGCGGGTTTCGACTTCCTGCGTCTGCGGCAACTGGAAGTGACCCGCCGACAGGATTTCGTTCGGGTTCTTGCTCAGCCCCAACCCGGCAAGGGTTTCTTCGTCAAACTCGTCAAAGGACCGGATGTTGGAATGCCCATAGCCGTAATCGTTGATCATGAACTTGCCGGATTCAACGCTCAGCAGCGATTCAATCACGTCATAGGCCCGATCAAGGTTCGGGGCGTCCTTGTGGATCATCACGCCACACACCCAAGTCAGCGCGCCCTCTTTGGGCCGCGCAAATTTGACCGGGATACCTTCGGACTGCAGCAGAACAGCCGAACTGTTCCATGTCATCGCCGCCGCCATTTCACCCGAAGACAACGCTTGCTCCAGCGTGGTCGTGTCATCGGTGTAAACACGGATCAGCGGGCGCTGTTCGCGCATCACGGCCGCAATCTTGGTGAACGCTTCTTCGGTTGCAATCTCGGTCATCGGCACGCCCGCCTTGATTGCGCCGCACCACCATGCATCACCGGCCGATGCCAGCGAACCAAGCCGTCCGGAATACCGCTTGTCCCACAGCATGTCCCAGCTTTCCTCGCCTTCAAGCTCGAACAAATCGGTGCGATACGTGACCGATGTTTGCCCCCAGTCAAATGGCGCCATCCAGACATTGCCACCGTCGGCATTATTGCCCGGAAGGTCGACCAGTTCAGGCATCACATCGCCCCACATCGAAATCCGCGACGTATCGATCGGCTGGAACAATCCGGTCTGAACCCAGCGCGGCATGCCCGAATTGCACGGGTGCGCCACATCAACAACGAACCCGCCGCGCATCTTGGTCAACGCTTCTTCGGATCCGCCAAAAATAGCAAAATTCGGCATCTCGCCATGCTTGGCTTCGTAGGGCTGGAACAGTTCGGGGATATCATAGCCCCCCCACGTGAAATACGATGCCTGATCTTCGGCTGCAGCCATCGCGCGACGCGACGCCGCCGGTACGGTCGCCATCGCGACACCCGACGCCAGCAGCCCCTTGGCAAAAGCCCGGCGGCTTAGTTTTCCTTCGCGCACAGCGCCTAGTTGATCGACAACATCCATGACAGTTCAGTCTCCCTTTGGTGCGGGCGCCCCTTTTGGCGGGGGCCCTTCTGAATTTTTTCAGTCCCGGTTTGCGCATATCGGCATTGCGCCGTTGGCAAAAATCATTTAGCACGAAATTCACTGAATGATCATTCAATCATTGAGCAATCACCGGATTGAGTCAAGAAATTTAGGTACCGCGCCTTCATGTTTCCGCCACGCGCCCAAAGAAAAGGCATCACTGAAAACACGGCCCCGCACCACACCACAAGGATTGCAACCAAATGACACAGAAAACCGGCATTATTCGATTTGAACGCAACGGCCCCAACGGCCTGACCCGCATGGACCTGAATGCGGATGATTTTCACACAATGCCGTCGGAACAAAACGTTCATGTCTATTTTGAAGATCCCGAACTGGGGATGAGCGCCGGTGTCTGGGACACGACCACCATGCAAGAGGCGTTTGGCCCCTACCCCGGTGATGAATTCATTCTGGTGCTGGACGGCCAGTTTCAAATGCTCGACGCAAACGGCCAAGGTGTGCCTGCCAAAGCGGGGCAAAACGTGATCTTTCGCAACGGCATCCCGACCAGCTGGAAACAGGACGGATATCTTAAGAAATTCTACATCACCTATATGGATCCGCGCGCCGACACCCCGCAGATCGACAGCGCAGCAGGCGGCGTGATTGTGCTGGACCCAGATACACAACTGTCCGATGCCGACCTGTTAAAAAACACCAGCACACCCCAGCGGGAACGGGTGTTTTTTGAAAACGATCACGGCAATTTCGAGGTTGGATTATGGGACACTCAAACCCTGTCAACAGAACTGGCACCGTTCGGTTACCACGAATTCGCGCATATACTTGAGGGTGAAGTCACCCTGCGCGAGGCGGACGGGAGCGAACACCATTTCAAGGCCGGAGATGTATTTTTTGTGCCGGCGGGCACTGTGTGCAGCTGGCATGTGCCGCGCTATCTGCGCAAGTATTATGCAGCTCTTGATCCCGCAATCCGTCCCAAAGGATAGAGCCATGGCCCTATCGCGCCAGAACGGGAAAGATGCGCGTGCGCAAAACCTTCCCACAAATCCCGACGTTGTGATCGTTGGTGCGGGCGCGGCCGGGCTGGCGGCGGGCCGGACCCTGCAAAAGGCAGGCATAACGTGTGTCATTGTCGAAGCCGCGCCGCGCGTTGGCGGGCGGGCCTATACCGAGAGTGACTCGTTCGGCATCCCGGTGGATCATGGGTGTTCCTGGGTTTCGGGATCAGACAAAAACCGGTTTATGAAGGTGGCTCGAAAGAAAGGGTTCACACTGGTCGATCATACGAATGCGGGAATTGATCTGTTCGATCTGGACGGAAAGCGGGCAAGTGCTGCCGAATGGGATGCCTATCGTCGCGCCGTGCATGAAACCGAACGTGCGCCGACCAAGGCCGGAAAAAAGGGCAAGGATGTTCCTGCCGCGAGTGTCATCAAAGACATGCCCTATAGCGCCACGGTGCAATCATGGATGGGGGCGATGGATTACGGCGTTGATTTCGATCAGGTTTCAACGATCGAATTCTGGGACAGTGCCGACGACCAGCCCAGCGCCTTTGTCAAAGAAGGTCTGGGGACTGTTGTCGCCACGCAGGCCAAAGGCCTGCCCATCAAACTGGACACCACCGTCACGCAGATCGATTGGTCCGGCCAAGGCGTCAGGGTTGAGACGTCGCGCGGTACAATCGACGCCAAGGCCTGTCTTGTGACGGTTTCGACAGGGGTACTGAACGCAAATAAAATCCGCTTTGTCCCCGCCCTGCCCGATCGCAAAATTCAGGCCGCCGCCGACATCCCGATGGGCTTGCTGCTCAAGGTGCCGATGCTGTTTGACGGTGCACGTCTGGGGTTGGGCGAAAACAACTGGGTCACCTACCGCATCCCCGAAGGCACGGCGGGCGAAGCCTGTTTTTTCATCGCATGGCCCTGCGGGCATGACTACCTGTTCGGCAATATCGGCGGTCGTTTCGGATGGGCACTGTCGCGCGAAGGGCCGGATGCCGTGGTGGATTACGCGCTGGCCCAACTGGTACGCATTGTCGGCAGCGACGCGCGCAAACATTTCATCAAAGGGCTGGCAACAGACTGGGCGGAAAACCCCCTGACGCTGGGCGCTTACGGCGCGGTGCGTCCGGGTGCAGATGGTGCACGTGATATTCTGGCAGAACCTTTGGCGGATCGTTTGTTCTTTGCCGGAGAAGCCATGGGCGGTGCCAGATCGGCCCTTGTCAACGGCGCATATAACAGCGGAAAATCAGCGGCGAAAAAGATTGCAAAAATCCTGCGCTAGGCGCGATTACTCCGCTGTTTTCTGCGCCATCCATTCTGCCCGTGTCATTTCAAACCAAGCGACCGCTTCACCATAGGCACGACCTGTTCCGCAATCACGCATGCCCGATTTTTTCAGCACGTGTTGCGACTTGGCATTGTCAAGATCGGTACAGGCCACCACCTCGTCCAGGGCGGTGCAGTCAAAGGCAAATTGCAACAGGCGTTTGCAAATCTCGGTGGCATACCCCTGCCCCCATGCAGACGGTTTAAGCAAGTAGCCAACCTCGATCCGGTCGTCGGGATACGCATCCGGCACGACTTGCGTCCAATCCGTGTCCTCGCCTTCCACCGGGATCGGGGTCAGAACGCCATCGCCGATCTTTTCCCCTGTGGCTTTCACCTCGGCGCACCAGATCCCGATCCGCCCACCAGCCCCGCGCCGCACAGCGTCAGGCATGTGCGCCGCAACCTCTTGCGCTGTCATCGGGTCGGACACATAGCGCATCACCTCCGGATCGCTCAGCACCTTGAACGCGATATCTTCGTCCGCACGTGTTATGGGTCGCAACCGTAAACGAGCGGTTTCAAGAACCAATGTGCATGTGGGCAGAACACCGTCCACAGGCAGCGTATTCTGCGGGCGCATCACTGTTTCACCTTGTCGTTTCTTTTGCGTCATATGCCGGTCTGTTCCTCTTGCGATTGCGTCTGGACGAGTGGGTTTTATCGACAAATCCGTTTGCACCCCTTGTACTCACTGAATGGTCATTCAATCAATTGAATTCTCCTCACCGCGCTGCTATCGACTGTGCAACACCCGCAAACTGTTAAGGCGAACACCATGACGAAAACGCTCCCTTCCCACGCCCAGACCGTGATCATCGGTGGTGGATCAATCGGAATGAACACGGCCTATCACCTCACCAAACTGGGGCACACGGACGTGATTGTTCTGGAACAGGGGCAACTGACCTCCGGCACCACATGGCACGCCGCAGGTCTGATTGTGGCGGGATTGCTGAAGTCCGAAGCTGAATGTGAAATGTACACGCACGGGCGCGATCTTTATGCCCGTCTGGAACAGGAAACCGGCGTTCCCACTGGGTTTCGTGATGTCGGATATCTGCAGATTGCCAATAACCAAGAACGGGTGCACGAAATGCGCCGCATCGCCCCGTTCATGCGCCGGTTCGGGATCAACTGTCACGAAATCTCGCCCAAGGACGCGCAGGATATGTTCCCCATCGGCGATCTGTCCGATGTCAAGGGCGCGTTTTACATCCCCGAAGACGGGCGGGCCAATCCGGTGGATATCACCATGTCGCTGGCCAAGGGCGCGCGGATGGGTGGCGCGCGCATATTCGAAGGCGTGCGTGTCAGCGAGATTTTGGCGCAGAATGGCACCGCAACAGGCGTGCGCACCCAGGACGGCCAGACCATTACGGCGGAAAACGTGGTGATCTGCGGTGGGATGTGGTCGCGTCAACTGGGGGCCAAGGCCGGTATCAACCTGCCGCTGCAAGCCGCCGAACATTATTACCTGATCACCGAAAACATTCCCGATCTGCCCCGTGATCTGCCGGTTCTGGAAGATCCGTCAACCTATACCTACTACCGCGAAGAAGTGGGCGGCCTGATGCTGGGCCTATTCGAACCCGGTGCCGCCGCGTGGAAGCTGAACGGCATACCTGATGATTTCCAGTTTGGCGAAATCGAACCCGATTGGGACCGCGTCGGCCCCGATCTCGAAACCGCCTACAGCCGTGTGCCTAAGGCGATGGATTACGGTGTCAAGAAACTGTTTTGCGGCCCCGAAAGCTTTACCCCCGATCTTGCGCCTTTGGTCGGGCCAACGCCCGAATTGCGCAATTGCTGGGTGGCCTGCGGGATGAATTCCCTTGGCATTCTGAACGGCGCGGGCACCGGTATGGTGCTGGCCCACTGGATCGTCGACGGGTTGCCGCCAATTGATGTGACCGGCATCAACGTCAACCGCTTCACCAAATGCGAAGCCACCCCCGCCTTTCGCCGTGATCGCACACCGGAACTGTTGGGCAAACTGTTCGGCCAGCATTTTCACAACGAAAGCCCCAAGACCGCGCGCAATCTGAAACAATCGGTTCTCTATGACCGGCTCAAGGCTGCTGGTGCCTATTTCAGCGAAGGCAACGGATGGGAACAACCCGATTGGTTCGCCCCCTCGCCCGAACAGGCCAAGATCGAAAACTATAGCTGGTTTCGCCAGAACTGGTTTGACTGGCACGCAGAAGAACACCGCGCAGCGCGCGAGGATGTGGTGATTATGGATATGACAACCATGTCCTGTTTTCTGGTGCAGGGGCGCGATGCCTGTGCGCTGATGTCCCGCCTGTCTTGTAACGAAGTCGATGTTGAACCGGGGCGCGTGGTATACACCGCCTGGACAAACACCCGCGGCGGGTTCGAGGCTGACCTGACGGTCACACGGTTGGCGCAGGACAAGTTTATGGTGGTGGTGGGCGAAAACTCGCACGGTCACACGGAAATGCGCATGCGCCGCCATATTGGCGCACAGGACTGCGTGACCATTACCGACGTGACAGCGGGGCGCACGCAGATCAACGTGCATGGCCCGAAGGCGCGCGCGCTGATGCAGCGCGTGTCCGGTGCTGATCTGTCAGATCAAGGGTTCCCCTTTATGACAGCGCGCAATATCGACGTCGGATACGCCGATGTGCTGGCGTACCGCGTGACGTTCATCGGCGAACTGGGCTGGGAATTGCATGTGCCCGCAACTCAGGCGGTGCAAACCTATGATTTGTTGATGCAGGCGGGTGCCGATCTGGGGGTGCGCAATGCCGGCATGCAAACCCTGAATTCCCTTCGGCTGGAAAAGGCCTACCGCGATTTCGGGTTGGACGTGGACAACACCGACAACCCGATCGAGGCGGGGCTGGGCTTTGCGGTGAAGCTGGACAAACCGGGCGGGTTTATCGGGCGCGACGCACTGGCCGACATCAAGGCGCGCGGTGTTCCCAAAACGCGTATGCTGCAGTTTCTGATCACCGACCCCGATCCGCTGCTTTTTGGAAACGAACTGATCTATCTGGGCGACGAACAGGTCGGATACATCCAGATCGGCGGTTACGGGCATACGCTTGGCGGGGCGGTGGGCATCGGTTTTGTCACGCTTGACCGGCCGCTGACCGGCGACATTGTCGCCGATGGGCCGTGGCAGATCGACATTGCGGGAAACCGGTTTGCGGCAACCGCGTCGTTAAAGCCGCTTTACGATCCCGAAATGAAAAAGATCAAATGCTAACCTAGCGCAGGATGGCCATCAGGTTGGTGAAATCATCCGTCCAGACGCGCCCGCCATCGGAGCCCAATACCTGCCAGCGGTCATCATCGGCCAAGGCTGCCAGCGGTGCATCGGTCTGGGACATCACAACCACGGTTGAACCGGTTTCACCGACATCCGCGTTTTCACCCAGTCGATAGGTTTGAATGCGCGCGGCAAGACCCAGCACCTTTGCCCCGCGCCCCAATGGTTTGTCGATGCTGTAATACCGGTTGGAAATGTGGAACACCAACAGCCCGCCGGGGTTTAGTCGCTCCATATAAAGCGCCATCGCCTCGACCGTGCTCAGATGGACGGGCACGGCATCGGAACTGTAGGCGTCGATAACCAGAATGTCGTATTTCACGTCGTTTTGCTGTTCCAGAACGATGCGTGCATCGCCCAGATGCGTCGGCGCGTCCGGCGCACATTGCGACAGGAACGAAAAATATTCGGGCGTGCGGGCAATATCATCGACCAGTTTGTCGATCTCGTAAAACGCCCATGTCTGGTGCGGCTGGCGGTAACAGGCCAAAGACCCGACGCCCAAACCGACAACGCCGACACTTTGCGCAGACTGCCCCTGATCGGATGCCATGATCTGCCCCATCGGGCCGTTGGGGTGGTAATAGGACAACGGCAAGGGCTTGCGTCCGTCATCCTGAATGCGCTGCGCGCCGTGCAACGTGGTGCCGTTAGAATACTTGCGCACGGTATCTTCTTCGAACACGCGGTGGGTGCCGAAAAAGCTGCGGTCTTCGTGCAGGACGGGTTTGGTGAATAAAAACGGGGATGCGCCCAAGACTACGCACAACATCGCAAACAACGCATATCCGCGTTCGCGAAACGCCCAGATGCCCGCCAGCAAGGCAACCGCGATCACGCTGGGCGCAAGGTTTCCGGTTGTTTCATCGCCCGTTTCCAGACCAAAGCCGAAAACCAGCAAACAGACCGCCCCCGCCAGCGCCCCAACCGCCAAATCGCGCGGTTTTGGCAGGATCAGCGCAGGCAAAAACAGCAATCCGGCAAGAACAAGAACAAATCGCCCTTCGTGCAGGCCATCAAAGACAATCGGCGCGATGATGGAATTGAACAGCCCGCCCAAGGCACCGCCGACAGACATCGTGACATAGAACACGGTCAGCTGCCGCCCGTCCGGGCGCGCCAGATACAGCTTTCGATGCGACATCAGGGCAACGGCGAAAAAACCGGTGACCAAGGCCGCCGCCGTTGTCCAGGACAACGCGAATTTGGTCGAGATCGTAATCAGGAAAATCAGTGCCAGCAAACCGACGGTGAAAAACAACTGCACAAAATGGTCGTTGATCCACGGTCTGCGCGTGAACGTCATCACAAAGGTCAACAGATACAGCGCCAGCGGAATGGCCCAGATCAGCGGGAATGATCCGATATCAGTGCTGATTTTTGTGGTCACGGCCAGCATCAGGGACGACGGAATAAAGGCCAGCAGCAGCCACGTTCCAATCTGCGCGGCAGTCACGGGTTTTGCGGGGTCTTTGTGGTCAACATGCGTGACATGGGCAGGGACATGGGCGGGCCTGCCATTGCGCCACGCGAACAATCCGCTGAGCAGTAAAAAACCGCCCAAGGCGACAAAACCAGCGGCCCAACCGGCGCCAATGGCGCTGGCCCCGAACAGGGGTTCGGCGACAAGCGGAAAGGCCAGCAAGGCCAGCAGTGATCCGAAATTGCTTGCCCCGTAGAGGAAATAGGGGTCATCCGCCGATGGCCCGCCGCTTTTGGAATACCACGACTGGATCAGCGGTGCATTGGCGGACAAGACCGCAAAAGGCACCCCGACGCCCAGCGCAAACAGGCTGAGCGTTTGCAATACGGTCGAACTGGCGGCGTCATAGCTCCAGCCCTGCGAAATGGTCAGCGGCAGAAAGGCAAGCGCGGCCGCCCAGAGCGACAGATGCAAGATCATCTGCGCCTTGACGCTCAGATATTTGGTGCTGAAATGCGCATAGGCATATCCGGCAATCAGAACAGATTGGAAAAACAGCATCGCCGTTGTCCAGACGGCGGGTGTGCCGCCGATATGGGGCAGGACGATTTTGGTAAACAGCGGCTGCACAAAAAACAAAAGCGATGCGCTTAGGAAGATCGTCGCTGTAAAGACCGGCGCGGCCAGTACCGAGGCGGGGTGGGGTTTTGCCGGAATTGCAATGCTCATGGGACCAACCTGAAACTGTGTCAGGGGATTCAATGATGCCGAAATGTGGTCAATGTTCGGCAGAACGTTGCCTTTGTTTCGGCAAGCGGGCCAATTTTCGGGTCGTGAGTCAGGCGTTTGACGCCACATCCCCGATCACCGCCTGCACTTTGGCAACGTCAAAATTGCCCCCGCACAGCAGGATTACGTTGCACTGACCGGCAAAGGCTTCTGCATCCGAAAGATACCCCGCCAGCGCCAGTGCAGCGGCTCCTTCGACAACCATTGTATCCGTCCATGCCAGTTGCCGCAGGGCATCGGCGATCTGCGCTTCGCTGCAATGGATCACCCGATCCACCACTTCGGTTGCGATGGGCAGGGTCAGCGCGTCTTCGTCAACCCCGCCGGCACACCCGTCTGCCAACGTGTCCAGATGGTCGGTTTCAACGATGTGGCCGGCGGCCATGCTGGCGGCCAATGCCGCGGAATGGGTGGCGCTGATGCCGATCACTTTGGTGCCCGGTGAAAACGCCCGCAACACAGACCCGATGCCGGAAATCAATCCGCCCCCGCCCATGGAAATGAACACATTGTCAATCTTTGGCAGTTGATCCAGCAGTTCCAGCCCGATGGTGCCCTGCCCTGCCATCACATCCAGATCGTTATAGGGCGAGACATAGACATAGTCGCCCGTTGCCGCCAGTGATTGGGCATGCACCTCGGCCATACCGGAATCGCCGGGATGCAGGATCGTTCTGGTGCCATAGCTTTCGATCTTGGCCAGCTTCGCCTTTGCCACATTTTCCGGCAGCACCACCGTCAGATTGTGGCCCGTCGTCATCGCGGCATGGGAACAGGCAATGCCGTGATTTCCCGATGATGCGGTGATGACCGGCATATCCGTGGGCAAGCCCGACAGTTTGGACATGGCGCCGCGCAGTTTGAAAGATCCGGTGTGCTGAAAATTTTCGGTTTTGAAATACACCTGCGTGCCGGACGGCACAGGCGCGCGCGATTGCAAACACGGCGTTTGCACCAATGCGTGTCCGATCCGATTGCGGGCCACCACCGATTGCGCGGCAAGACGCAACACCTGTTCGCTTGGGGTGGTCATGTCAGCTGTCCTTCTGTTTTGGGCGCAGTGCGCTCCTGTTCCAGCATCGCCAGAAATCGGCTGGTTTCCTTCAGTCCATCCCGCAAAACCTGCGGATTGTTGGCATAACCGATGCGCACATACCCTTCCATCTCCATCACCGAACCGGGCGTGAACATCACGCCGGTTTCGTTCATCAGCCGCACACAAAACTCGCGCGATGGCATGTCGAAATCAAATTTAACCAGCGCCGTCGTCCCCGCCTTTGGTTTCACATAAGACAGCGCCGGTTCCTGCGCGATCCATGCGTCCAGCGTGCTCAGGTTATCCCGGGTAATCTGCTGGCTGCGCGCCAGAATTTTGTCTTTTGCTTCCAGCGCCATGGCGGCGAAATAATCGTCGATCACGCCCACGCTGATCGTATTGTAATCGCGGTGGATCGAAACCGCCTCGATCACCTCAACCGGGGCAACGATCCAGCCAAGGCGCAAACCTGCCAGTGAAAAGGTTTTTGACATGCCCCCGACGCTGATGCCTTTTTCGCATACATCCGCAATGGCCGGGGCAAAGCCGTTGCCGCTTTGGTTGGTGCCGCGATAGACTTCGTCGCTCAGCACCCACACATCGCCTGCCCGTGCAATTCCGGCCAGCCGCTCCAGAAACGCCGCGTCCATCAGCGCCCCTGTCGGGTTGTTCGGGTTTGTCATGGCGATCAGTCGCGTGTTGGGCCTGATCATGGCCGCCAACCGGTCAAGATCGGGCAGAAAGGCATTGTCCGGTTCCAGCCGCAGCACCTCGACCTCGGCACCATAGCTTTCGGGGATGGAATAATGCTGCTGATAGGTAGGCAGCACCGAAATGATGTGATCCCCCGGCTGGATCAGGGTTTCATAAAGCAGCGCATTGGCCCCGATGGCCCCATGCGTGACCACCACATTTTCACGGTTCTGTTTTTCATACAGCCCGCAAATATTGTTGCGCAGACGGTCGGACCCTTCGATGGCGCCATAGGTCATTTTCATCTGTGCCAGATCGTTGACCAGCGTGTCGTTCTTGCCCGACATTTGCAGCAACTGCCCGATGGTCAGGGATTCGACACAGGTTTCGGCAAGGTTGAACGCGCAGTGGTTTTCAAACTCGTTCATCCAGATTTCAACGCCAAAGGGTTTGATGTCCATGCGCAAAACTCCAATTCAAGGCCGCTGATCGCCCGCGTTGCAAAATCCGAACCAACAGCGATTTGGGATCAAAGTCAAATGGCGCGCTGTCCGGCAGCGCTGTCTTTGATGGATCAGTCGTGCGGCGGGTTCTGGCCGGATTGAACCGCCTGTTCGCGCGCGGGCCAAGTTGATCGGATGTAACCCAGAACATCCCAGATATCCTGATCCGACATCTGGTCCTGAAACGCGGGCATCCCGCTGGTAAAATCTGTCACGCCAAGGTCGGCCAATGCGCGTTGGCCGCCCCGTTTTGTGTAATCGAACAGCATCGCATTGCTGTGATGCCATGTGTGGCCGGTGCGGTCATGTGGCGGGGCGGGTAAAATGCCATCAGCGCCGGGGGATCGCCAGTCGGGTTGCCCTTCCAGATCGGCCCCGTGGCACGCGGCACAGTGTTGAGCGTAAAGTGCGGCACCGTTTGTCAGATCGCGATTGTCCAGTTCGTGCCCCGCAGCCGCAGGGCTGACCGACACCAGCACAAGAACAACCCCGAACCTCACAGCACCTTGACCCATGTTTTCATACCCGCCGCCTGATGGCCCAGCATGTGGCAATGCATCAGCCACTTTCCGGGGTTGTCAAACACACACAGAATATCGCGGGTTTCATCCGGTGCGATCAGCGTTGTATCGCGGTAATGCCCCAGTGATCCGTCTGTTTGAACCTCGTGAAAGTGGTGGCCATGCAGGTGGATACCGTGCGCGAACCGTGTGTCATTGTGCAATGTGATCCGCGCCGTTTGCCCCCGTTCAAAGGTGTAATACGGATCATCCGACATGCCCGACTGGCCATTGAACAGCCAGATCGCCTCGCGCGTGGCGACACTGCTCATCGCGCCGCCTTCCATCCGCAGATCAAGCGCAACGGCGTTTTCGATATCGGGTGGTGCGATGCGGTTCGGAGACAGCGCGGCAATTGCGGCTGTTCTCGGTGCGGGGTTATTTTCGGCCACGGCGATGATGCCAAGATCATAAGGGCCCTGACGGGTCATAAAGTTGAACCCGACACCGTCCTGCGCGGTGACATCCGCGATGATATCCATGCGCTGCGCGGGGGCCAACGTGATCTGGCCAAAGTCTTCGGGTTCGGTCAGCGGCATGCCATCCAGCGCAACGATCTTGCCCTCAACGCCGGTTACTTCAATCGGAAACACCCGCGCGGTTGCGACATTGATCAGGCGCAGGCGCACACGGTCACCGGTGCGCAGGGAGACGGCTTCGTCAAACACGGCGCGCGCGAAATTGCCCATAGCGCCCCGCATGGGACCAATCGTGCAGGTTTTCATAACCGCCCATTTGTTCGCCCGTTTCTGTCAGGCGCCAATCGTCGATCATCACGGTTATATCGTGGTCGACGTCGGGCGGGGTTTCTTCCTCGATGATCAGCGGGCCGTACAGACCGCGGGCCACCTGTTCCCACGATCTGTTATGGGAATGGTACCAATAGGTGCCCGCATCCGGCACCTCGAACGCATAGTCGAAACGGGTGTCGGGCTGAACCGGTGGCTGGGTCATGCCCGGCACACCGTCCATCGCGTTGTTCAACCGTATCCCGTGCCAATGCACAGCCGAGTCCTGATCAATTCCGTTTTCAAATGTCACGCGCAGGGTATCCCCCTGCCGCGCACGCAGTTCTGGGCCGGGGGTAGACCCGTTGAACCCCAGCATGTCTGTCACGCCATCGCCCTCGGGCAAAATCTGGGCGGTCACAGGTTCGGCCCGCAAAAGAAACGGGGGAGCGGCAAAACCGGTTCTGGGTAGAACCGCCAGCGCGCTGCCGGTCATCAGGAAATGTCGTCTGTTCATCGGGGGCCTTCTCTATCGAAATAGTGGGCGCAGATGCCCCGCTATATGCTTATCTAATCCTTCCCCCTGCTGGAGGGTCAAACATTTTTACCTTCACATTTCCGTGCCGAACAGGTCCTGAAAATCGCAACGGCCAGCGCCTTCACTTCAGGATGCAGGGCGCATTTGGGAACATGGTGTTCTTTTGTTCAAAGTCATGTTTATCTTTCCCCGTTGGCAGGACGTACAGCTTGCACCCCTGCCGAAAGGCAAGACACGAAAGACAGCCATGGCATCTGAACCGGCAAAACGTACCACGGATAGAAACGCACTGGGCCAAGACCCCCATCGCGTCCGCGACACCCGCGAAAAGGTGCTTGAGGTGGCGATTGGCAAGGAAGTGCGCGCCTTTCGCAAGCAACAGAACATGACCGTAAATGAACTGGCCGAAGCAACGGGACTGTCTGTCGGCATGATGTCAAAAATCGAAAACGGCAATACCTCGCCCTCGCTGACCACGCTACAGGCGCTGGCAAACGCGTTAAGCGTGCCGCTGACATCGTTCTTTCGCGGGTTCGAGGAAAACAGATTTGCGGTTCTGACCAAAGCCGGTGAAGGTGCGGAAACCCAGCGCATGGGAACGCGCGCGGGCCACCAGTACAACCTGCTGGGCCACATCGGATCAAACGCCAGTGGTGTGATCGTAGAGCCGTATCTGATCACGCTGACTGAAGAATCCGATGTGTTTCCCACCTTCCAGCATGACGGGATCGAAACGATCTACATGCTGGAGGGCGAAGTGGATTACCGGCATGGCAACACGGTCTATCCGCTGAAACCCGGCGACACGTTGTTTTTCGATGCGGACGCGCCGCATGGCCCTGAAATACTGGTCAAACTGCCCGCCCGCTATCTGTCCATCATCTCGTACCCGCAAGGGGGCTAATCAACGCCCCTGACAGGAAAGTATTATTCTTGTCAGTTGAAGGCGATCTTGAACAATGCTAGCGTCCGATTCATCGCGTGGTGAAAAGGATCAATGCAATGTGCGGGATTGTCGGCCTATTCCTGAAAGACAAATCACTGGAGCCCAAACTGGGCAGCATGTTAACCGATATGCTGATCACGATGACCGACCGTGGCCCTGACAGTGCCGGTATTGCCATCTATGGGGGCAGCACACCCAAAACCGCCAAACTGACAGTGCAGTCGCCCGCACCGGACGCGGATTTTGCAACGCTGGATCAGGATTTGAGCGACGCGATCGGCGCGCCCGTATCGATCCGCAAGATGGACACCCACGCCGTTCTGGATGTCCCGGCTGACAAAATGAAAGATGCGCGCCATGCCGTGCGCACGCTGCGCCCCGAATTGCGCATCATGAGCGCGGGTGATGCGATTGAGATTTATAAGGAAGTCGGACTGCCCAAGGATGTGGCACGCCGGTTTGGCATTGACGCCATGCAGGGCACCCACGGCATCGGACACACGCGCATGGCCACGGAATCGGCTGTCACCACAATGGGGGCGCACCCGTTTTCCACCGGCGCGGATCAATGTCTTGTGCACAACGGATCGCTGTCCAACCACAACAGCCTGCGCCGCAAACTGCGCCATCAAGGGATGGAGATCGACACCGAAAACGATACCGAAGTCGGCGCCGCCTATCTGAGTTGGAAAATGCAGACCGGCAGCACCTTGGGCGAGGCGCTGGAAAGCTCACTGGATGATCTGGACGGGTTTTTCACCTTTGTCGTCGGCACCAAGGACGGGTTCGGTGTGGTGCGTGATCCGATTGCCTGCAAACCTGCGGTGATGGCAGAAACCGATCAATATGTGGCGTTCGGCAGCGAATACCGTGCCCTTGTCAGCCTGCCCGGTATCGAGGCGGCCCGCGTCTGGGAACCCGAACCCGCAACCGTCTATTTCTGGAGCCACTAGGATGCAGGTCTTTGATCTTGAAGCGCAGGGCTTGCGCGCGCTGAATGAAACGCTGCACGCGCAGGCGGGCGATACAAATCAGACGGCATGGGAAATCGTGAATGCCAAAGGCAGCCATGCAATTGCCGTCGGGCTGGATGCCCCCATCGAAGTGACGGTGAAGGGATCAACCGGCTATTACTGCGGCGGCATGAACAAGCAGGCGACGATCAATATTCACGGATCGGCCGGCCCCGGCGTGGGCGAAAACATGATGTCGGGCACCATTGTGATCGAAGGCGATGCCAGCCAGTATGCCGGTGCGACCGGCCATGGCGGATTGCTGGTGATCAAGGGCAATGCCAGTTCGCGGTGCGGCATTTCGATGAAAGGCATTGATATCGTCGTGCATGGCAATATCGGCCATATGTCGGCGTTCATGGCGCAATCGGGCAATCTGGTTGTGCTGGGCGATGCGGGCGACGCACTGGGCGACAGCATTTACGAGGCGCGGTTGTTCGTGCGCGGCAGCGTCAAAAGCCTTGGCGCGGATTGCGAGAAAAAGGAAATGCGCCCCGAACATATCGCGATCCTGACCGATTTGCTGGCGCGCGCTGGCGCGGATGCAAAACCCGAAGAGTTCACGCGCTACGGATCGGCCCGCAAACTTTACAATTTCGACGTTGATAACGCGTCGGCCTATTAAGGACATGTCCATGAGCGACGACACGCGCAACCGCATTCCGCAAACCACGCCGCGCCAGTCGGCAACATTTTCACAGGACATCAACAGCGATATCCGGCGCGCCGCGGCCACAGGCATCTATGACATTCGCGGCGGCGGGGCCAAGCGCAAGGTGCCCCATTTCGATGATCTGCTGTTTCTGGGGGCGTCCATCTCGCGTTATCCGTTGGAAGGGTATCGCGAAAAATGCGACACACGGGTCACGCTGGGCACGCGGTTTGCCAAGAAACCCATTGAACTGGATATCCCGATCACCATCGCGGGGATGAGTTTCGGCGCCCTGTCCGGCCCTGCAAAAGAGGCGTTGGGGCGCGGGGCCAATGCGGCCGGCACATCGACGACAACAGGTGACGGCGGCATGACACCGGAAGAACGCGGCCATTCGTCAAAGCTGGTCTATCAATACCTGCCGTCCCGCTATGGCATGAACCCCGACGACCTGCGCAAGGCCGACGCGATCGAGATTGTCGTGGGCCAGGGCGCAAAACCCGGTGGCGGGGGCATGTTGCTGGGCCAGAAGATCAGTGATCGCGTGGCCGAGATGCGCAATCTGCCCAAAGGCATCGATCAGCGCTCGGCCTGCCGCCATCCAGACTGGACGGGGCCGGACGATCTGGAAATCAAGATACTGGAACTGCGTGAAATCACCGGTTGGCAGGTGCCGATCTATGTGAAGATCGCTGGCGCGCGGCCCTATTTCGATACCACTCTGGCCGTCAAGGCCGGGGCCGATGTTGTCGTGCTGGACGGGATGCAGGGCGGCACGGCGGCCACGCAGGATGTGTTTATCGAACACGTGGGCCAACCCACGCTGGCCTGTATCCGCCCTGCGGTTCAGGCGCTTCAGGATATGGGCATGCACCGCGAGGTACAGTTGATCATTTCCGGCGGCATCCGGTCGGGTGCGGATGTGGCCAAAGCGCTGGCGCTGGGGGCGGATGCGGTGGCCATCGGCACCGCCGCCCTGATCGCTTTGGGCGACAATGACCCGAAATGGGAAAGCGAATATAACAAACTGGGCACCACCGCAGGGGCCTATGACGATTGGCACGAAGGGCGCGACCCGGCCGGCATCACCACGCAAGACCCCGACCTGATGGCGCGGTTTGATCCGATCGAAGGCGGGCGGCGGTTGAAAAACTATCTGAAGGTCATGACGCTTGAGGCACAGACCATCGCGCGCGCCTGCGGCAAGAACCACCTGCACAATCTTGAACCCGAAGATCTGGTTGCCCTGACGATGGAGGCCGCCGCGATGGCGCAGGTTCCGCTGGCGGGGACAAACTGGTATCCGGGCAAGGCGGGGTTTTAGAAAGATCAAGGTCGCCACGGCAAAAGGCGGATAAAAAGCAACAACAGGGAAAAGGAAAATACGGACATGACCAAGGATCTCGCGGCGTATGCCGAGGAACACGACATCAAGTATTTCATGATTTCCTTTACCGACCTGTTTGGCGGCCAGCGGGCCAAGCTTGTCCCGACCCAGGCGATAGAAGACATGCAAAAGGACGGCGCGGGATTTGCCGGATTTGCCACCTATCTTGATCTGACCCCTGCCCACCCCGATATGCTGGCCGTGCCGGACCCGTCATCGGTGATCCAGTTACCATGGAACCCCGAAGTGGCATGGGTGGCCGCCGATTGCATCATGGAAGGCGAAGATGTCGCGCAAGCCCCGCGCAACGTCCTGCGCCGCCTGATTGCGCAGGCCGCCAAGGAAGGGCTGCACGTCAAGACCGGGATCGAGGCCGAATTTTTCCTGCTTTCACCCGACGGGCGCGAATTGTCCGATCCTTTCGATACCGCCGCCAAACCCTGCTATGACCAGCAGGCCGTGATGCGGCGCTATGACGTGGTGCGCGAGATTTGCGATTACATGCTGGATCTGGGCTGGGGCCCCTACCAGAACGATCACGAGGATGCGAATGGCCAGTTCGAAATGAACTGGGAATTCGACGATGCACTGGCCACGGCAGACAAGCATTCGTTTTTCAAGTTCGTGACGAAATCGGTCGCGGAAAAACACGGGTATCGCGCAACGTTCATGCCCAAACCGGTCGAAGGTTTGACCGGAAACGGCTGCCACGCGCATATATCTGTCTGGGATGCGCCGGGTAAGAAAGCCAAGACCAACGTCTTTGCCGGTGCAAAAGACAACAGCCCCACCGGAGAACTGGGCCTGTCCGAGCGTGGCAAGCATTTTCTGGGCGGCATCATGAAACATGCCAGCGCTTTGGCTGCGATCACCAATCCGACAGTCAACAGCTATAAACGGATCAATGCGCCGCGCACGCTATCAGGGGCCACATGGGCGCCCAATACCGTGACATGGACCGGCAACAACCGCACCCATATGGTGCGGGTTCCCGGCCCAGGTCGGTTTGAACTGCGCCTGCCTGATGGCGCGGTTAACCCCTATCTGTTGCAGGCCGTGATCATCGCCGCCGGCCTGAGCGGTCTGGCCTCCAAGGCCGATCCGGGCAAACGGCACGATATTGATATGTACGCCGAAGGCCACACCGTAAAGGACGCGCCAAAGCTGCCGCTGAACATGCTGGACGCGCTGCGGGCCTATGATGCCGATGCGGAATTGAAAGAGGCCATGGGCACAGACTTTTCGGCCGCCTATCTGAAAATGAAACATCTGGAATGGCACGATTTCTGCGCCCATTTCAGCGAATGGGAACGCAGCAACACGCTGGATATCTGATCTGCGCGCCCGTTGAACGGGCCGCTATGTGGCGATTGGCCCGGCCCCCTACAAGAACCGGTCAACCGTTGTTCTGGCTGGTAAATCGCCGTGACCATTCGCATTTTTGTTCCCTTCTGGGTCTAGGTATGGCTCTATTCCGGATAATGCGCGGGGCGTATCGGCGGGTGGTTGTGTAACGCCCGCCATAACTGACCCCGACGCACCGGATTGCGACCTTAAGGGGAAATCAATGTCACAGATTACCAGTGCATCAGGTGTTTTACGCATGTTGTGGAACGTGCTGGCGGTGGCGATAGTCTGCGCTTTGCTCGTGTGGTCTGCCGTGCCGGTTTCCGCGCAGGAAGGTGGCACCGAAAATATTCCCCAAAACGAGATGGAACAAGCAGACGGATTTTTTGCGGCCCCCGTCGTGATTGACGGGGAAACGCTGTTTCTGGTGCGCGGGTCCAGCGCCCTGCCCGCCCGTGACCGCGCGCTTAACATCCGGAACCGCATTGTCGCACTTGCCGAATTGCCCGAAGACGAAACAATTTCGTTTTCAACGCAAGTCAATGAATTCGGGCGGGCGGTGATGGCCAATGGCCAGATGGTCACCGTTGCCACGCAAGCAGATGCCGATTTCGAACGCATTCCGATTGACGGTCTTGCCGAACTGCAAATGAACGTGATCAAGCGTGCTGTGGCACAATACCGCGAAAGCCGCTCCGGACAGGGCCGCATCGACAGTGCTTTGGTCGCATTCGGGTGGACCGTTGCTTTTGTGGTCTTTTCACTGGTTTTCCTGCGTCGATGGCGCAAACTGGTCAGCAGGTTCGAACGGTTCACCGAGGCCCGCTTTACCCAGTTTGAAGAAGCCACAAAAACAGTGCTGCGCGGCAAGGCCGTTGCGAAACTGGTGGGCTATGCCGTTCAGGTGGCCCTGTGGGTCGCCTACTTTTTCGTCTTTTATTATTACCTGTCCTTTGTGCTTTTGTCCTTTGCCGAAACACGTCCCCTTGCCCAGATATTGCTAACCTATGTCACCGATCCGCTGATCGGGATTTTCAAGGGATTTGCATCCTACATCCCGAACTTTATCACGCTGATCATCATCGCGGTCGTGACACGTTACACCATCAAGGGTTTGCAGGTGTTCATGGAAAACGTCGAAGCGGGCACGTTCGAGATACGCAACTTCGAACCGCACTGGGTCAGACCGACTTTCAACATCGTGCGTGTCATCGTGATCGCGATCGCTCTGGTGTTTGCCTATCCCTACATTCCGGGTTCGGATTCTCGTGCCTTTCAGGGGCTGACATTGCTGGCGGGTCTTATGCTGTCGCTTGGGTCGAACACCGTTGTCAGCAACATGATGGCAGGGCTTTTCGTGATCTACCGCCGCAGCACCACAATCGGCGACCGGATCAAGGTGGGGGAACAGGTGGGCGACGTTGTCGAAATCAAACTGATGGAAACCCTGATCAAGTCGGTCAAGAACGAGATGATCAGCATTCCGAACGCCCAGTTGCTGAATTCCGAAGTGGTCAACTATTCGCGCAAGATCGACGGGCGCGGGTTGCTGGTTCATACGACCGTCGGCATCGGTTACGAAGAGCAGCAGGACAAGATCGAAGCCATGCTGATCGAAGCGGCCCTGCGCACTGACGGTTTGAACAATGTGCCCAAACCCTTTGTTCTGTGGACGGGCCTGGCCGATTACGCAATCAACTACCAGATCAACGCCTACACGTCGCGCGGATCAATTCTGCCCAAATTATTGTCGGACCTGCACCGCAACATCGTGGACGTGTTCAATGAAAATGCCGTTCAGATCATGACACCGTCTTACATGGCCGATCCGGAGCAGGCCAAGATTGCGACCGAAACCTGGGACGGAACGCTGGCCCACCCGCGCGATCAGACCGCCAACCGCCCGCCAAACAAGGATTAGTGCCGCGTGCGGTCCAAAGCGCGGTCAATATAGGCGACGTTCAAATCGGCGACCGAATAGAAATCGGTCCTTCTGAAATAAGTTGGTACAATCTTGGCGAGGATTTTGTTCTTGCTTTTCCGTTTACGTTTCGTCGCCTTGCCAAGATCGTCCAGAAACGTGCTGTCACCCTGCCGCGCCCAAAGATTGTATATCGCGGATGAACTGAACCCCCAGTTTACGCCAAAGCCGCCGCTTCCAGCGATCAGCGTGGGTCAGATGGTAGGCTTTTATGCCATCCGGTGGCAGGCGTCTGATGCCTTGGCTTATCAAATTGACAGGCAGGAAATAATCCCACCACGGCAAACCGAAATACATGCTATTTGCCGATAATTTCCTAAGGTCGTCCGCGTGAAACACAAAGAAATCAAACCCCGCCGGATACAGAACCCCGTTTTCAAAGTCGGGGTTTTCTACATCGATCCGGTTGCACACAAAGCACGATCCGGGCTGCAGATTGGCGATCCGCGTTCGGGCAGCATCTGTGAGTTCAAGCGCAATATCGGAATTTGTGATGGCAATCGGGCCATCATGGTGCTGCAGCACACAATCAATCATGTCACCGAGCGCCACATACCGCTTGCCGAATTCATCCAACCCGTCTTTGTCGACTTTCATTTGGGTGAATTCGGACAGACGTTCGCAATCCGGCATCACCTCTTTGCGCGAATTCACAGTGATGGGCTGAAACCCCTGCTTCACCCACGACCGAACACAGGTTTCCAACCAGTCCGGCCCCACATCAACCCCTGCACCATCCAACCGAGAAATGACTGGCGGCAATGATGTGATTAGCGGAATTCTGTCCAAAACTCATACCTTCCCATTCAACTAAAAGGAGATTTAGTGCGGGACGTTCATAAAGGCGAACAGGTTTCCTTCCAGAGCAACCGGCTGGCATTTTTGTGCCGATTTTGCGCGGTTCGGACCGCTATTCGGCCATTTGCCGGTCGACCTGCTGTTCTTCGTTGATCATCGCCTGCAACTGGCGGCGAAACCGCAACGGGCCACCGTCAATTGGCAGATCAATATGGGGGGTGCGTTTATTGGCCATGCCTTTTTGCACTTCGTTCAGAACGGCGCGGTCTTCCTCAAAGGCATGTTGTACGTCTTCGCTCATCATTTTGGAAAGCGCATCATCGTCGGGGCGGATGTTGCGCAACTGGAACCAATAGTAACGCGTCGTGTCTTCGGTTGTCGGGGTCATGAAATTATAGCTGTCCATGACAAAGGTCGCATCATCCAACGGGCCATCCGGCCCACCGGTACCGGCAGGGGTAAACACCGCCTTGATCAGCGCGTGGGACGGATAGCGCACCTCGTAATGCTGAAGGCGGTCGCAATTGCCCTGAAACCCGATCACCTTTTTGTAAAACGGCGCCGGTTCATGATCCATCATCCAGCGATGCACAATCACGCCACTGTCCGTCTTGGTCACGCGCAACGGGGTGTCTTTGGTCGCGGCGGTGGCAAAGCTGCTTTCATGCACCCAAGCCACATGGGTCGGGTCCAGCAGATTGTCGCACATCAACAGATAGTTGCAGTCCAGCTCCATCGCGGCGCCGCGATTGATGCCCCAACTGGGATCGTCGTAGTTCTCAATCTCGAATATGTCGGATGCATCGGCCAGCGCGGGGTTGCCCATCCAGATCCAGACCAGACCGTATTTTTCATGCAGCGGATAGGCATGCACCCGCGCCTCGGACGGGATGCGCCCGGTGCCCGGGGCCCAGACACATTGACCGGCGCAATCAAAGGTCAGCCCGTGATAGCCACATTCCAGATGATCGCCCTTGATCCGGCCTTTGGACAGGGGCAGTTTGCGGTGCGGGCAGGCATCTTCAAGGCCCACAAGCTCTCCTGACTTAAGGCGGAACACACATATCTTTTCGCCCAAGACAGTGATCTGTTGCAGATCGCGCGTAATCTCGTGATCCCACGCTGCGACGTACCACGCGTTTTTCAGAAACATAGCGATCCCCTTCGTGCCTCTAACGATCCAGTATCCCCGGCAGGTTCAACCCGTTCTCGCGCGCGCAATCAAGCGCGATGTCATATCCTGCATCGGCGTGGCGCATGACGCCGGTTGCGGGATCGTTCCACAGCACCCGCGCGATGCGGGCATCGGCCTCGGCCGTGCCATCGCAGCAGATCACCATGCCCGAATGCTGGGTGAACCCCATGCCGACACCGCCGCCGTGGTGCAGCGACACCCATGTGGCCCCGCTTGCCGTGTTCAGCAGCGCGTTCAGCAAGCGGCCAGTCGCTGACCGCGTCCGATCCGTCCTTCATCGCCTCGGTTTCGCGGTTGGGGCTGGCGACCGATCCGCTGTCCAGATGGTCGCGCCCGATGACAACCGGTGCTTTCAATTCGCCGCTGCGCACCATTTCGTTGAAGGCAAGGCCCAGTTTGTCGCGCAGCGCCCAGACCGACCCAGCAAATGCGCGCGGGCAGGCCCTGAAAGCTGATGCGCTCGCGCGCCATGTCCAGCCATTTGTGCAGGTGCGGATCGTCGGGGATCAGTTCCTTCACCTTGGCGTCGGTCTTGTAGATGTCTTCGGGATCGCCCGACAGCGCGCACCAGCGGAACGGCCCGATCCCGCGACAGAACAGCGGGCGGATATAGGCGGGCACGAAGCCCGGAAAGGCAAAGGCGTTTTCCAGCCCTTCTTCCAGCGCGACCTGCCGGATGTTGTTGCCGTAATCCAGTGTCGGCACATCCGCATTCCAGAAATCGACCATCGCGGCGACATGCACTTTCATGCTGGCGCGGGCGGCCTTTTCCACCGCTTTGGGGTCGCTTTCGCGCTTGGCGCGCCATTCGCCCATGCTCCAGCCCTTGCGGCAGATAGCCGTTCAGCGGATCGTGTGCGATGTCTGGTCGGTCACGATGTCGGGGCGGATGCCGCCCGCCCATGCGCTTGACCAGTTCGGGGAACACATCCGCGGCATTGCCCAGAAGGCCCACGGATTTCGCCTCGCCCGCCTTGGTCCAGCGGTCGATCATCGCCAGCGCCTCGTCCAGCGTTTCGGCCTTTTCGTCCAGATATCTGGTGCGCAGGCGGAAATCGATGCTGTCGGGGTTGCATTCCACCGCCAGACAACAGGCGCCTGCCATCACGGCGGCCAGTGGCTGTGCGCCGCCCATGCCGCCCAGACCGCCGGTCAGGATCCATTTGCCGGTCAGGTCGCCGCCATAGTGCTGGCGCCCCGCCTCGACAAAGGTTTCATAGGTGCCCTGCACGATGCCTTGGGTGCCGATGTAGATCCACGATCCGGCCGTCATCTGGCCGTACATCGCCAGCCCGCTCTTATCGAGTTCGTTGAAATGGTCCCAGTTCGCCCAGTGCGGCACCAGATTGGAATTGGCGATCAACACGCGGGGCGCGTCTTCGTGGGTCTTGAACACGCCCACCGGCTTGCCCGATTGCACCAGCAGGGTCTCGTCCGCTTCCAGATCTTCAACGACGGCGACGATCGGGTCGAAATCGTCCCATGTGCGCGCCGCGCGCCCGATGCCGCCATAGACCACCAGTTCATGCGGGTTTTCGGCCACGTCGGGATGCAGGTTGTTCATCAGCATCCGCATCGGCGCCTCGGTCAGCCAGCTTTTGGCGGTGATCTCGGTGCCGGTGGCGGGAAAGACATCGCGGATATTGTGGCGTGGATCGCTCATGCGGGCCTCCATTCGGGTCAGATCGGTCAGGATGGGTTTCAGGATGCGCGCGCAGTCGCCTTGGCGCGGTCCGGCAGATAGGTCCAGGGCGCGGCTTTCGATCATGTAGGTCGATTGCGCCAGTTCCATCTGGATGGCGTGCAGCCCCTCTGCGGGGCGGCCATAATGGCGCGTGGTCCAGCCGCCCTTGAAGCGGCCGTTCAGCACTGCGGTATAGCCGATTTGGCGGCGGTGCATCGTGCTTGCACCGACGGTCTCGAATGGCCGGATCACAGGTCGTGCCGTTATTGGTGCCGATGTTGAAATCCGGCAGCGTCCCGTCAAACAGGAACGGAATGTGCGACCGGATCGAATGGCAATCGTAAAGGATCGCAAAACCGTGGATGGCCTGCACACGGTCCAGTTCCGCCTCAAGTGCGGCGTGATAGGGCGCGTGATAGGCAAGCGCGGCGGCGTTCGATCTCGTCCGCGTCCGGTTCGGCCCCTTCGGCATAGATCGGCTGGCCGTCGAAATCGGTCAGCGGGCACAGCCCGGTGGTGTTCTGCCCGGGATAAAGGCTTTCACCCGCTGGATCGCGGTTCACGTCGATCACGTAGCGATGGACCGGCGTGCGCACGGTGCGTCACGCCCTGAACCAGCCCGTCATAAAGATCGTGAATATGCCAGTCGGTATCGGCCAGCGCCAGTCCGGTGTCATTCAGGCCCGCGCGCACGGTCGTCCGGCAGGATCGTGCCGGTATGCGGCAGGCCCAGAACCAGCGGGCTGTCGCCGCGCGTGATTTCGATATCCACGTTCATAACGGCACCGCAGACCTTGGCGGCTGCGGCAAAATCGCCGGCCCGCACCATCGCGCTGGCGGCTTCTATGTCGGGCGCAAGATAGCGGTCTTCTTGCAGGCTGGGAACGTGGCCCCGCAGCCATCGCCAGCACCGCTTGCAATGCGGGTGACGTGACCAGCGGCGCGCGTGCTTCGATGCCCTGCGCGGCGCACATCGCCTCGACCCCCAGAATGACCGACAGGTTCTGCGTCATCCGCCCCAGACGCAATGCACCGTGGGCGGCCATGCTCACGTGGTCCTCCTGATTGGCGGATGTGGGCGTGCTGTCGGTGACGCACGGGTTGGCCAGATGCTTGTTTTCGCTCATCAACGCGGCGGTTGTGACCTCGGCGATCATGAAGCCGCGATTCAGCCCCGGATCGGGCGTCAGAAACGGCGGCAGATCGTGGCTCAGCGTCGGGTCCACCATCAACGCCACGCGGCGCTGCGCGATGGCGCCGATCTCGGCCAGGGCCAGCGCGATCTGGTCGGCGGCAAAGCCGACAGGTTCGGCATGGAAATTCCCGCCCGACACGATCTGGCCCGTCTCCACCAGCACCAGCGGGTTGTCGGTGACGGCGTTGGCCTCGATCTGCAGCGTGCGCGGCGGCGACGCGCAACACATCCAGCGCGGCGCCCGTCACCTGCGGCTGGCAGCGGATGCAATAGGGGTCCTGCACGCGGGTGTCGCCCTCGCGGTGGCTTTCGCGGATTTCCGATCCGTCCATGATAGCGCGCATTGCGCGCGCCACATCGATCTGTCCGGCGTGGCCGCGCAAGGCGTGGATTTCCGCCATCAGCGGCGCGGTCGACCCCATGATCGCATCGGTGGACAGCGATGCGATCACCACCGACGCTTCGACCATGCGCCAGCCTTCGAACAGGCCCGCCAGCGCGCAGGCGGTGGAAAACTGGGTGCCGTTGATCAGGGCCAGACCCTTCTTTCGGGCCCAGCACGATCGGGGCCAGCCCGGCCTTGGCCAGCGCCTCGGCGCCGGGCATGCGCTGGCCCTGATACATCGCCTCGCCCGCGCCGATCATCGCGGCGGCCATATGCGCCAGCGGGGCCAGATCGCCCGACGCGCCGACCGATCCTTGCGACGGGATCACCGGGATCACGCCCCTGCGCCAGCATCGCTTCGATCAGGGCAATCACATCCCAGCGCACACCCGACGCGCCGCGCCCCAGCGACAGCAGTTTCAGCACCATCATCAGGCGGGTCTTGTCTTCGGGCAGCGGCTCGCCCGACGCCGCAGCAATGGGACAGGATCAGATTGCGCTGCAGGGTAGCCGTGTCTTCGGGCGCGATTTTCTTGCTGGCCAGTTTGCCAAAGCCGGTGTTGATGCCGTAGACCGCATCCGCCCCTGCTGCGGCCTTGGCCACCATCGCGGCCGATGCCTCGACCCCGTTGCGCGCGCTGTCCGCAAGCTGTGCAGGTGTGCCTTCGCGGTACAGTACGTGCAAGATCTCCAGCGTCACCGCGCCCGGTTCCAGAACAGATCATACCACGCCTCCGAAAATGCGTTTGTGCAGCGGGTTGAACCCGATGCGATAGGCCAGTTCGGCCGGGGCCTGCACATCCCAGATCGCCAGATCGGCGCGCATGTCCGGCGACGATGCGCGCCCCTGTCTGTGAGGCCGAGCGCCTGCGCGGCATGGCAGGTGACGCCCGCCAGCGCCTCTTGCGGGGTCATGCGGAACAGGGTGCAGCCCATGTTCATCGCCAGCAGCAGGGATGTCAGCGGCGACGATCCGGGGTTGCAGTCGGTGGCCAGCGCCATCGGCACGCCATGTTTGCGAAACGCGTCAATCGGCGGAGCCTGCGTTTCGCGGATGGTGTAGAACGCGCCCGGCAGGATCACCGCAACCGATCCGGATGCCGCCATGGCCTGTGCATCCGCGTCGGTCGCGTATTCCACGTGATCAGCCGACAGCGCCCCGAAACGCGCGGCAAGGGCGGTGCCGCCCTGATGGGACAGTTGTTCGGCATGCAGTTTGACCGGAAGGCCCAGATCGTGCGCCACCTTGAACACACGTTCGATCTGATCGGGGGAAAAGGCGATGCCTTCGCAAAACCCGTCCACCGCATCCACCAGCCCTTCGCCATGGGCGGCGCGCAGGGCGGGAATGCACACCTCGTCGATATAGGCATCCTCGCGACCCGCATATTCCTTGGGCGCGGCGTGCGCGCCCAGAAAGGTGGTTTTGATCTGCACCGCGCGCCGTTCGCCCAGCGCGCGCGCCGCACGCAGCATGCGCAGTTCGGTTTCAACATCCAGCCCATAGCCGGATTTCACCTCGACCACGCTTGCGCCTTCGGCGATCAGCGCGTCCAGTCGCGGTAACGCCCAATACGTCAATTCGTCTTCGGTCGCGCCGCGCGTGTCGCGCACGGTGGACACGATACCGCCACCGGCGCGCGCGACCTCTTCATAGCTTGCGCCATTCAGGCGCATTTCGAATTCCCGCGCGCGGTTGCCGCCAAACACGATATGGGTGTGGCAATCAATCAGGGCGGGCGTGATCAACCTGCCGCTTTGGGGCAGATGACGCCACGCCGCATATTCATCCGGCAATGCGCCCTGCCCGCCGACCCATGCGATCCGACCGTTATTGACGGCAACGGCACCGTCTTCGATCAGCCCGTATCCATCGCCCCCGTTCGCCAGAGTCGCGATCCGGGCATCGGTTAGAACATAAGGTTCTGAATGGGACATGGGGCAGCTTTCAAATGGGTGATGTCAAATTGGTTATGCGATTAATGTTATTATGTCTATACAAAACGGATGGTGTACCGGCACGATCCGCAATTCAAGGCCTGCGTCTAACCCTGTTCCGCCTCCAACCCGCGGATCAGAACGTTCAGGCCAAATTCGAAATCGGCATCCGCATCTGTCGTTCCAATCGCGTCAAGCAGACTTGTCAGAACCGGATAAGGCCCTTGTGTCAGGCTTTGGGCCAGTTCCGCCCGATCCGCCGGATCAAGCCATCCGGAAATTTCGTCCACGGCAAATGCTTCTGTATAAGCAAGCAGAACCCGCACGGCCCGAACCGTCGCCATTGGCGAAAACCCGGCCGACAGCAGGGTCGCGTGAAACGCCTCGTGCAGCCTGTGTTCGGCGGGCACCCACTGTTCGTATGTTTCATAGATCCGAAACGCGCCGGGGTGCTTGCGGGCCAACCGGCGCACGCCTTGGCACAGATCGCGAATGTCCTGTTGCCAGTTGCCGCTTGGGTCAGGCACATCGCACTGCTCCATCATCGCCTGCATCACCGCATGCAACAGCGCCAACTTGTTCGCGTGATGATGATAAAGCGCCATCGGATCGACATTCAAAGCCGTGGCAAGCTTGCGCATGCTGAACGCTTTTTCATCATCGGTATCCAACATCTCCAACGCCGTGCCGACAATCCGCGCTTGCGTCAGTTTTCCGCGTGGTTTCATTGATCAGGCTCCCGTCAGATTGACTTGCTCTACAGCGTAGAGTATTCAAACTCTATGCCGTAGAGTGAATGATAGGGGAACCACGCCATGACGTCACGCCCGATGCCGCCCCGCGCCATGACCCGCCGCAGTTTTGTGGCGGCGGGCGTGTCCAGTGCATTTTTTCCCGGTCTTGCAAGCGCGCAAGCAAATCGCCCGACGAACCCCGATGTGGTGATCATCGGGGCCGGTGCCGCGGGCATTGCCGCCGCACATGTTCTGGCGGCATCCGGTGTCAGCTATGTCCACGTTGAGGCGGCCCCTGCAGTTGGCGGACGCGCGGTGACCGAAACCACGACCTTTGGGGTGCCTTTTGATCACGGCGCACACTGGGTGCAGAACCAACAGCGCAATCCCTATTTCGGGCGCGCACAGGCGGGTGCTGGCCGGTTTTACAAAGCCCCCGAAAACTATTCTTTTTACAACAGCGACGGTCCGTCCGATGGGGCCGCCCAGGGCGAGTTCTGGGCCGCTGTCGAACAGGTACAAACGGCCATCGCAACTGCAGGCAAGCGCAATCAGGACGTCGCCCCCGCCTCTGTTGCGCCAATCGATATGCCGTGGGCACACACCGCATGGTTTTACACCGGCCCCTGGATCATGGGCAAGGATATGGACCAGTTTTCTTGTGCGGACTGGTGGAATTCCGCAGGGAGCGTGGATTGGTATCACGCTGACGGATACGGCAAACTGGTGCGCAACTACGCCGCCACCTTGCCTGTGTCGCTGAACTCGCCGGTCAGCAAAATCAAATGGGGCGGCGACGGCGTTGTCGTGGAAACGTCAAACGGCACCATAAACGCCAAGGCGGTGATCGTGACCGTGTCCACCGGCGTTCTGGCGTCGGGGGACATAGCATTTGACCCGCCCCTGACAGTTGAAAAACAAGAGGCCTTTCAGGGTATCTCAATGGGTTATTACAACCATATCGCCCTGCACTTTTCACAAGACATTTTTGGCATGGGCGAAGACGGCTACGTCTTTCACAAGGTCAACGACAGCTATGAGGCATTTGGCGCCTTGACCAATGCAAGCGGATCGGGGCTGGCCTATTGCGATACGGGCGGATCGTTTGCAAGGGAGCTTGAGCAGGCCGGAGAAGCCGCCGCCATAGATTTCGTAAAAGGCACATTGCGCAACATGATCGGCGCTGACGTCGACAGATACCTGATCGGCGCGGCGGCGACGGAATGGGGCAAGAACCCCTATGTCCAAGGCTGTTATGCATCAGCCGAACCGGGGGCGTTTGCCCTGCGCGATGTGTTGCGCGCGCCCGTTGGAGAGCGTGTCTTTTTCGCCGGAGAAGCCTGCCACAAAGATCTTTGGGCCACGGTCGGCGGTGCTGACCTTTCGGGAACAGAAACCGCAACCACGGTTGCGCGGATTGTTCTGAAAGATGGCTGAAATCCACCCTGAACCTTACACCTACCCTGCCGCTGGAGGCACCCATGACCTTTTCTAGACGCACCATACTTTCTTCGGGCACGGCCGCATTGGCGATGCCCTTGTTCGCCAAACGGGCCGTTGCAGCGGATATTGATGTTATCATTGTCGGTGCCGGTGCGGCAGGGATCAGCGCCGCGCGGGAACTGAAAAACCTTGGCTACAGCACACAGGTGATCGAAGCCGACAGCCGGATCGGCGGGCGCGTCTTTTCCGAAACAACGACATTCGGTGTGCCCTATGATGTGGGCGCGCACTGGCTGCATTACCGCGAGGCGAACCCGTTTGTCGATTATGGCCTGGAGAACGGGTTTGATCTTTATCCCGCGCCCGAGGACGAAATCCTTTACATCGGGGATCGCCCCGCAAGTGCGGAAGAAATGAAAACGCACTGGTCCAATCTTGAGGCGGCAAACGGGGCCATGCTGGCGGCGGGTCGGCGCGGGCGGGATGTGGCCGCATCAGAGGTTGTGCCCGATCTGGGCGATTGGAACCTGACGACGAACCTGTTTGCGGGTGCCTATGAAATGGCCAAGGATTTCGATCATTTTTCCTGTGCCGACTGGTACACAGCCGAGGATGGCACCGACTGGTACTGCCGCGAAGGATTTGGCACCCTGTTTGCGCATAGTGCACGTGATGTCGACGTGTCCCTTGGCACATATGCGCAAATTATCCGCTGGGGTGGACAAGGGGTTGAGGTCGAAACAAACAAGGGCACGTTGCGCGCCCGCGCTGTCGTGATCACGGTTTCCACCGGCGTGTTGGCCAGCGGCGATATCAAATTCGACCCGCCCCTGCCCGACAAGAAACAGGATGCTTTTCACGCCCTGACAATGGGCCATTACAATCACGTCGCGCTGCATCTGAAGGAAAATTTCTTCGGTATCGGAGAGGACGGGTATTTCGGCTATAAAATCACCGAAGACAGCGATGGCGCACCGAAAGGGTTTGCCGCGTTGGTGGATGCCTGTGGGCACGGCATTACCTATTGCGATTTGGGGGGCGATTTTGCGCGCCAGATGTCGGAACAGGGCATTGCCGCGATGTATGATTTCGTGATTGGCGAACTGAAAAAAACCTATGGCGCCGATATCGAAAAATCCGCGATCGAAAGCCACACGTTTGATTGGACACAACATCCGCTGACCAAAGGTGCCTATGCGTCGGCGGAACCGGGCGGGGCGTGGTCGCGCGCCGAATTACGTGCACCCGAGGCCGACCGGTTGTGGTTCGCGGGAGAGGCAACAAGCACGGATGATTGGGCCACTGTGGCCGGGGCCCATAAGTCCGGCCTGGCGGTGGCCAGACAGATTGCAAGAACCCTGTAGCGCGGCGGTGAACGAAGCCTTCGAAACAGCCCCGCCACAACGCGATTTTCCGGGATGGTGTTGCCCCGCGCCCCGAAGTAAGAACGCGGCATGCAAAATACAAAAGCGATTATTTTCGACCTTGACGGCACCCTGATCCACAGCGCGCCCGATATCCACTCTGCGGCAAACGTGGCGCTTGCCCCTCTGGGCCGTGGTCCGCTTGATCTGGAAACGGTGACTTCGTTCATCGGCAATGGCGTAGACAAACTTGTCGAACGCAGCCTGCGCGCAACCGGCGATTTCAACGACGATCTGTTGCGCCAGTCCCTTGACCGGTTTCACGCATATTACTCCCGCAACATGACAACGCTGACCCGCCCCTATCCCGGCGTTATCGCGGCACTTGATGCGTTTCGGGCAGCCGGTATTCGCATGGGCGTTTGCACAAACAAACCGGCTGAACCAGCGCGCGCCATTTGTGATCAAATGGGTTTGTCACAGTATTTCGACATTGTTGCCGGTGCCGAGGCAGGCAAGCCGAAAAAGCCGGATGCGACCCCGCTTTTGCAGTGCGTAGACGCTTTGGGATGCACGGCAGGCGAAGTCGTCTATGTTGGTGACAGTACCGTAGACTATGAAACCGCGCGCAACGCCTCGGTGAGATTCGTACTGTTCGACGGCGGATATCTCAACGGTCCACCCCTGCCCTTGCCGGCCGCCCAGCGGTTCGCGACCTGGGCAAAGCACGGGCTGCTGCCATCCTGAAAACCGCAAATTTGTCTTGTGAATCCGGCCCATGACGCTAGCGTGTCCGAATTGGGAGGATTACACATGAAACACTCGAACACACTCTTGTCTGGCGCGGCGCTGGCTCTTGTCCTGTCTCTGGCGGGCCCTGCGGCGGCACAGGATTGCCCGCGCGGCGATCTTGATAAAATGTTTTGCGACGTCGATGGCGATCTGCTTGCGGATACACCAACCGATCCCGCGCAACAGGTTGATCCGGACACTTTGATCTTTGCCTATACGCCGGTCGAAGATCCCGCTGTCTACAAGGAAGCATGGTCTGATTTCCTGACGCATCTGGAAAACGAAACTGGAAAATCCGTGGTGTTCTTTCCCGTTCAAAGCAACGCAGCGCAAATCGAAGCCATGCGGTCGGGACGTCTGCATATCGCAGGGTTCAACACCGGATCGAACCCGCTGGCTGTAAACTGCGCGGGCTTTAACCCCTTCACCATTATGGCCTCGGAAGATGGCAATTTCGGGTACGAGATGGAAATCATCACCTATCCCGATTCCGGCATCGAAACACCGGCAGATATCAAAGGTAAGCAATTGGCCTTTACATCGCCCACGTCAAATTCAGGTTTCAAGGCACCGTCTGCCATTCTCAAGGCTGATTTCGGTCTGGTCGCGGAAACAGATTTCGAACCGGTCTTTTCTGGCAAACACGACAATTCGATCCTTGGTGTGGCCAACAAAGACTATCCCGCTGCCGCAATCGCCAACTCTGTGATGAGCCGGATGATAGAACGGGAAGTGATTACAACCGATCAGGTTGTTTCGATCTACAAATCACAGACCTTTCCGACGACAGGATTTGGCACCGCCCACAACCTGACACCCGAATTGAAAGAAGTCCATTCGCAATGCATTCTTCAACTTTGAATGGGAAGGCAGTTCGCTGAAAGCGGAGTTCGAGAAATCGAACGAAGGCCAGTTCCTGCCAATGACCTACAAGGAATTCTGGGATGTGATCCGCAAGATCGACGCAGCAAACGGCGTCAGCTACGCGTGTGAATAAGATATGATCGGGCGGGCGAATGCGCCCGCCCTTTCCAAAAATAAAAACTGAGGCAGGGGGTGTCATGCTGCGGCTTGAGAAGCTTGTAAAGACTTATAAAACTGGCGATCAGGCCCTTAAAGCTGTTGATCTTGACGTGCCCGAAGGCCAGGTTCTGGCCTTGATCGGCCCGTCTGGCGCCGGGAAATCAACGCTGATCCGCTGCATCAACCGGCTGGTCGAACCGACCTCGGGCAATGTGTATCTGGGCGATGTCGAACTGACCGGATTGTCGGCAGGCGCGTTGCGCCGCGAACGACGGCGCATGGGGATGATTTTTCAGGAATACGCGCTGGTTGAACGGCTGACCGTGATGGAAAACGTATTGTCGGGCCGGTTGGGCTATGTCGGCTTCTGGCGCAGTTTCCTGCGCCGATATCCGCAAACGGATGTGGACGAAGCCTTTCGCCTTCTGGATCGTGTCGGGTTGGCCCATATGGCCGACAAACGCGCCGATGAGCTTTCGGGCGGACAACGCCAGCGTGTCGGCATCTGCCGGGCGCTGATCCAGAATCCTGCCCTTTTGCTGGTGGATGAACCGACCGCTTCGCTTGATCCCAAAACATCCCGCCAGATCATGCGCCTGATCTGCGAGCTATGCAAAGAACGCGGTCTGGCGGCGATCATCAACATTCACGATGTGGCGCTGGCGCAGATGTTCGTACAGCGTGTGATCGGCCTGCGGTTCGGTGCCGTGGAATTTGATGGCCCGCCCGAAGGTCTGACCCCCGATGTTCTAACGACGATCTACGGCGAGGAAGATTGGGAAGCGACGATCGAGAAAGTCGAGGATGAAGACGAGATCGACGTCGAGGCCGCGTTATGAGCGCTGCCGAATTCGATGTTTCCGAACGGCTTGGCAAGCCCTGGAAAAAGCCGCCATTCGTCCAGCGGACGTGGCTGCGCTGGACTTTGATACTGGGCTTTATCGTCTATTTGATTGCGTCGTTCATGACGATCGAAGTCAACTGGTCGCGGGTTTACGAAGGGCTGGAGCGGGGCAAACAATTTGTTCTGGCGTTCACCAGCCCCGATTTTACGTCGCGGTCTTCTGACATCTGGGAAGGCATGGCCGAAAGCATCATCATGACGGTTGCGTCCTCGGTTATAGGCATCGCCATTTCCATTCCGATTGCTTTGGGCGCAGCGCGCAATGTGGCCCCCCTGCCGATCTATCTGATCTGCCGGTCGATCATCGCGATCAGCCGGGCCTTGCAGGAAATCATCGTCGCCATCCTGTTGGTTGCCATTTTCGGATTTGGCCCGCTGGCTGGCTTCCTGACGCTAAGTTTTGCGACCATCGGCTTTTTGTCAAAGCTGCTGGCCGAAGATATCGAAAGCATGGATCGCGTACAGGCCGAAGCGATCAAGGCGTCGGGTGCCAGTTGGATGCAATGGATCAATTACGGCGTGCAGCCACAGGTGATGCCGCGCCTGATCGGGCTCAGCATGTACAGGCTTGATATCAACTTTCGTGAAAGCGCGATCCTTGGGCTGGTCGGTGCGGGCGGTATCGGGGCCACGCTGAACACTGCGTTTGATCGTTATGAATACGATACCGCTGCGGCGATCCTGTTGTTAATCATCGTGATTGTCATGGCGCTGGAATATCTGTCCGGTGTGATCCGCGCGAGGGTTCAGTAATGCCGGTACGTGATGCACAGGGGTTGAAGATATGGCAGCGCCGCACAGGGCGCGAAAGCCTGTTCCACTGGGTGTTGTGGCTGATCGGTATCGCGATCTTTGCCTATTGCTGGCAACAGATATCCAAATCCACCACATGGTTCTTTGTCTGGGATGCGCCGCGCATTGCCGATGACATCTGGACACGCGCAACCCCGCCCAAGTGGGATTACATCACGCAATTGGGCAAACCCATCTGGGACACGCTTAACATTGCAACGCTGGGCACCATCATTTCGCTGTTTCTTGCGGTGCCTGTGGCGTTCCTTGCGGCCAGCAACACAACCCCTTCTCGATATTTTGTCCGCCCGATCGCCCTTTTGATCATCGTGTCGACCCGTTCGATCAATTCGTTGATCTGGGCGCTGTTGCTGATCGCGATCATCGGCCCCGGCGTGTTTGCAGGCGTTATCGCCATTGCTATCCGGTCTATCGGGTTCTGCGCCAAGTTGCTGTACGAAGCGATCGAGGAAATCAACCATTCTCAGGTCGAGGCGATTACCGCCACAGGTGCTTCGCGCTGGCAGGTCATGGCTTATGGGATTGTGCCGCAAATCATGCCCGCCTTTGCCGGAATCGCCGTTTTCCGCTGGGATATCAACATTCGCGAAAGCACGGTTCTGGGCCTTGTCGGAGCAGGCGGCATTGGCTTGCAGCTGTCTTCATCGCTCAATGTGCTGGCATGGCCTCAGGTGTCGCTGATCCTGCTGGTCATTCTGGCAGCAGTGGTAATTTCGGAATGGGTTTCGGCCAAGGTACGCGGCGCAATCATCTAACGGCGCGCCTGCCGCCCGATGGGGCACAGGTTAGGCGTTCCAGATGATCTTGCCCGCTTCGGATGCGTCATATCCGGTTTGGCCCGCGGCACGGCGCAGGAACTTTTCGCTGGTGAAAAAGGCGGCCAGAGATTGAAACGCAGGATCGAAATACGCCTTTCTATCGACCAGCAAATCAAAGTGTTCCTTGATCACCGGCACAAAAGACAACCCGAACACCTGCGCCACGGATTCAAGGCCAAAGGTTGCATCGGCCTCCCCCCGACTGACCGCTTGAACAGCTTCGTCTTCGGTCCGCGCCACATCCGTGAACACCACGTCCGACGGATCAAGCCCCGCGGCCTTCATCATGTCGCGAAACAGACCGGCGGTTCCGGATTCGGCCTGACGCGGCACGATCGACATGCCCTTCAGGTCGCCGACCCCGCGCAAAGTTGGCGCATCGGGGCGCAGGACAATTCCGCGCCGCCGCGTGGCAAACCGTATCAGAACAGCGTTCTGGTCCACCGCCGCCCGCTGAACCTGCAGGCGCATTCCAGCTTTGATCCGCTGCATCATAAATGTGCAAGCCGGTTGCAATGCCTTCGCCGTTGCAGAACCGGCCCAGCCCGTCATGTGATCCGTCAAAATAGGTGGCCAGCCCGCAGCGCGATTCCCGTATTGCCCAATCCAGCAGCGGATCATGGCTGCCCAGCACGATATCGGTGCGGGGGGCTTTGTGCGTCGCGCCGCCGGATTTCGCGCCTTCGATCCAGTCGCGGATTTCGGATGCGGGAAACAACAGTTTTCCCGTGGCGCGCGAACACGGCAAAGCACCGGACGCGGCCAGATCGTAGACCTTGCGTTCCTTGATGCGCAAAAGATCGGCCAGTTCGTGAACCGTCAGATATTCATGCGTGTCGTGTTGTTGCGCGTTCATAACACCCTGTCATCCCGGGGCGGTTTCGGGATCGAACCGCCCCTGTTTCCTATCAGTTTTTCGGTGCGTTCGGAAAGAACAGTTGTTGGCCGTCAACCTGATAGGCCGCAATCGCGCCCTGCCCGGCATCCGACAACAACCAGTCGGCAAAGGCCTGCGCCGCATCCACATTCACATCGGGGCATTTTGCAGGATTGATCGGGATCACACCGTACTGGTTGAACATATCCGCATCGCCCTGCACGCGAATTGCAAAATCCTGTTTGTTGCCAAAACTGATCCATGTGGCACGGTCTGTCATGACATAGGCCCCCATCCCGATGCCCGCGTTCAGCGTTGCCCCCATGCCCGATCCGGTTTCGCGGTACCAATCGCCCGAATGTTCAGATGGATCGATGCCCGCATCGGCCCACAAGGCGCGTTCTTTCTTGTGGGTGCCGGAATCGTCTCCGCGCGATGCAAACAGCGCGCCCTTTTCTGCGATTTGCGCAAGTGCGGCCTGAACATCCTGCATCCCGTCAACCTCGGCGGGGTCTGCAACCGGTCCGACGATGACGAAATCATTGTACATCAAGTCGGTGCGTTGGGTGCCATACCCGTCCGCTACAAATTTTTCCTCGGCCGATTTGGCGTGAACCAGCAACACATCGCCGTCGCAATTCTGTGCGTTCTTGATCGCCTGTCCTGTCCCGACAGCAACCACGTTCACCTGAATGCCGGATGCGTCCTGAAAGATCGGCAACAGATGATCATACAGCCCCGAATTGGCCGTCGAGGTTGTCGACTGGACGATAATCGATTGATCCTGCGCCGATAGAGCAGAGGCCAAAACAAGCGCAATACCGGTTGCGTAGACGGTTTTTCTGTTGATCATCACATTCTCCCAAATTCTTGCGATCACAAAACAATTTTGCCATTCAGATAATCCCGCGCCGCCTGATCGGGCGGTTCGGGAAAGAAATCAGACGCAGCGGCATGAACAGCCACGCGTCCGTGATGCAGAAACACCACGTCATCCGCGAGACGGCGCGCCTGCCCGACATCATGGGTGATAAAGATCACCCGAACTCCGCGGGCACAGGCATTGCGCACGATCTGTTCGATCGCCAGCACGGAATGGGGATCAAGACTGGCCGTGGGCTCATCCAGAAACAGCACCTCGGGGTCCGTCGCAAGCGCACGTGCCAAGGCAAGGCGCTGTTGTTCGCCACCTGACAGCAACCGCGCCGGCTGGCGGGCCTTGTGGGCCAATCCGGCAAGATCAAGAAGGGCAGCGCACTGGCCTTTGTCCTTGCCACGCGCCTTTAACACAAAGTCGATATTTGCGGCGACGGAGCGGCGCAGCAGAACGGGTTTCTGAAAAACGAATGCCTGCCGTGCGGTTGCTTCCGCAAGGGCGGTGCCATTCCAGTCAATCGTGCCGGATGTGGCAGGGATAAGCCCGTGCAACAGTTTCAGCAGCAGGCTTTTGCCAACGCCGTTGGGGCCCATCACCATCGTGCAGCCCCCTGCCGCCAGATCAAGATTGATCTGTTTCAGTATCGCCACATCGCCAAACCCAAGCGTCAGGTCACGCACCCGCAGCGGCAACAAGGGCGATGCCACCTGTGCCAGCCCGCTTGCCCGGGGCATAACCGACGACACCGCGTCAGACATAGGCCTGCCGGACTGCCGTCAGGCGCAATGCCTGCACGGCCGCATTCACCCCCAATGCGATCACCAAAAGGATGATGCCCAGTGCCAGCGCAAGCCCAAGATCACCCTTGGAGGTTTCAAGTGCGATGGCGGTGGTCATCACCCGTGTGAGATGATCGATATTGCCGCCCACGATGATCACTGCGCCAACTTCGGCGACCGCGCGCCCGAACCCCGCCAGACCAACCGTCAGCAAGGAATACCGCGCATCCCACAACAGCGCCTGAATGACCTGCCAGCGCGACAAGTAAAGCGAACGGAACTGCTCTGCATATTCAGCGTAAAGGTCTTCCAGCACCTGCCGCGACAGGGCGGCAACAATCGGCGCGATCAATATCGTCTGCGCAATGATCATCGCAGTGGGTGTATATAACAGCCCCAGAAACCCCAGCGGACCGGACCTGAAAGGTGCAGAGTAAACCAGCAAGCCGACAACGACGGGCGGCAACCCCATCAGGGCGTTCATCAGGATAAGAACCGCGCTGCGCCCGCGAAACCGCGCCACAGCCACCAAGGCACCAACCGGCAATCCGATCAGGCAGGCCAGCGCCGTCGCAGTCAGGCTGACACGCAAAGACAGCCCCACAATTTCGATCAGGTCGGCATCACCGGACAGAACCAGCGCAAGGGCGATACCCAACGACTCCCAAATGCTTTGCAAACTTTACGTCCTTACGGAAATTATGCACAATTAACATCTAATATGCAGACGCTGGAAATCACAAGAGCCGAATTGTACTGAAACAAGCGGAAATTCCAGCTTTTTACTGAGCAGAACCCGCGCACATCACTGCATAATTTACGGATTGCCCGTGCGGCCGGACGTTTGGAATGGCACCCTTGGCCTCATCCGTCTTGGTTGGACCCGATTGCATGTACGTCCTGCGGGTCTGAAAACCCTTTGAACCGGACTTGTCTGACCGCCTGCAATCCTGGATGTTCGCCCAGCGCGCATCGTGTCGTTTCATCCATCAGGATGTCACATCCAACAACCTTGGTGTGGGCTTCCAGACGTGCGGCAAGGTTCACCTTGTCGCCAATGCACGTATAGGTCGCACGCTCTTGTGTACCGGCATATCCGGCAACAACTTCGCCTGTGGCAATACCGATCCCGATCCGGACTTCCGGCTTGTTGCCGGCGACACGTTCAAGATTGAATTCGGCCATCATGGCCAGCATGTCCTGCGCCGCGTTCACAGCGCTTTGTGCGGGTTCTTCAAGCGGTTGGGGTGCACCGAACAAAACCATCAACCCGTCCCCGACCATCAGGGACACGATGCCGCCGTGACAATCAACCGCTTCAAACATCAAGGTGTAGTAGATGTTGAGCAATTCGATGGTATCTTCGGGCGGTTGGTTTTCGGACAGGGCCGTAAACCCGCGAATATCGCAAAACAGGACCGACGCATTGACGCGGCGCCCGCCCAGAGCAAAGCCGGAATCCTGCAAATCCTGTGCCACTTCACGGGTGGCAAACCGTTTCAGCAACACTTTCTGTTCGTCGCGCAACCGTTTCTTTTCAAGACTGGATGTCAACCGCGCCTGCAACAGCACCCTGTTGACCGGCTTGGCCAGATAATCTTCGGCCCCCAGTTCGATACAGCGCACAATGTTTTCGATCCCTTCCACAGAAGACGTGACGATAACCGGCAGGTCCCTTAGATCGGGATCAAGCTTGATCGCTTCCAGAACCTCGAAACCATCCATTTCGGGCATTTCGATATCCAGCAGCAACAGATCAAACGGCGCGGCGCGCAACTGTTCCATCGCGATGCGCCCGTTTTCGGCGACAGACGCGTCATAGCCCAGCATTTCGACACTGCGCGACAGCAACAGCCGGTTGACCTTGTTGTCATCCACAATCAGCAGGCGGGCCGCAGCGGACATGTTACGTGCCCTTCAACGCAGCAGCGGCGCGACCGAATTCAGCTTCAAGTTCGCTGGCCGCCGCAATGTCGGCTTCAGCGTTTTCGCTCAGTCCGCCAAGTTCCAGTTGGCGCGCCAGTTCGGCCAGCGCGGTGGCACCAAACACATTGGCATTCGATTTCACGGAATGGGCTGCACGGCGAAACCCGTCGGCGTCACCTTTTGTGATCGCCTCTTGCAGCTCCTTTAACATTGCGGGGCCTTCATCCAGAAAGGTTGCCACCAGTTCGCTGGCAAATTCCGCCCCCATCGCTTCCTGAAGGTCGGACAACACAGCGGGGTCTATCGGGCCATCGGTCATTGGTTTTTCCTTTTGCGTTGAGGCACATTTTTCAGCGCATCCATCAAAAGATCCACGCGGATCGGTTTGGCAATGTAATCATCCATTCCCGCGTCCAGACACATTTCGCGGTCCCCCTGCATGGCGTTTGCCGTCATCGCGATGATACGGGGCCGTTCGTTCGGCTTGCGCGTTGCGGTGATGCGACGCGAGGCTTCCAATCCGTCCATTTCGGGCATTTGCACATCCATCAGCACCACATCATATGTCTGGCGTTCCACACTTTGCAGCGCTTCTACCCCGTTGCTGGCCAGATCCGCGCGATACCCCATCTGTTCGAGTAGGCGCAGGGCCAGTTTCTGGTTCACCAGATTGTCTTCGGCCAACAGAATACGCAAAGGGTGACGCGCCGCGAGTTCCGGATCTGCCTTGGGCTTTTCGCCGGTTTTCTTGACGGGGGCATCGGCTTTTTCCGGCGCGAACAGCGTAACAAGCGTGTCAAACAATTGCGATTGCCGCAGCGGTTTTGCCAGATAGGCGCTGAATAGTCCGGTTTTTGTTTCCGTTTCGCGCATCCCGAGAGAGCTGAACAGAACCAGCGGCATCTGCGCATTTATCTTGCGTATTTCACCCGCCAGTTGCGCCCCGTCCATGTCGGGCATGTGCATATCAAGGATCGCCAGATCGAAACGATCGCCGTCCTTCAACCATTGCAACGCTTCTTTTGGCGCACCGGTGGCGCGCGTCTGCGTGCCCCATTTTGCTGTTTGCAGCGCCAGTATTTTGCGGTTTGTGGCATTGTCATCCACAACCAACAACCGTTTGCCCATCAGTTCGGATTGTTGTCCGACCAGACTGCGCGCCTGTGTTTTCGGCAATGTGGCCGTGCCAACCTTGATGGTGAAATGAAAGGTCGCACCCTTGCCTGCCCCGTCGCTGGTGGCCCACATCGTCCCGTCCATCAGATCGGCCAGCCGTTTGGATATCGCCAATCCAAGGCCCGTACCGCCGTATTTGCGCGTGGTCGAACTGTCGGCCTGACTAAAGGACTGAAACAGGCGTTTCATACCCGCAGGTGTCAGCCCGATGCCGGTATCGCGAACGCTAAAGGCCAGTTCCACACGGTCTTTGGTGCGCGACGCACAAGACACCGACAGCACCACTTCGCCGGTGTCGGTGAATTTGACGGCATTGGACAACAGGTTCAGCAATATCTGGCGCAGGCGGGTCAGATCACCACTGACGGCGGCCGGCACGTCATCATCATAGATATAGGCGATATCAAGGTTCTTCTCCGCAGCGCGCGCACTGATCAGATCCATCGCGGATTCGATGCTTTCGCGCAGATCGAACGGCTGGTTTTCAATATCCATCTGTCCGGCTTCGATTTTGGAGAAATCAAGAATTTCGTTGATGATGTCCAGCAAGGCATCCCCGCTGTCCCGAATGGTTTTCGCGTAGTCGTGCTGTTCCTCGTTCAATTCGGTATCGATCAACAGCCCGCTCATCCCGATCACGGCATTCATCGGGGTGCGGATTTCATGGCTCATCGTGGCAAGAAACGCGCTTTTGGCTTCGTTCGCGGTTTCGGCAGCGGCGCGCGCCTCTTGCGCTTCGCGGAACAGGCGCGCATTTTCGATGGCGATCACGGCCTGATCGCAGAACGAATTGGCCAGTTCGATTTCTTCGGGGCTAAAGGCACGCGCGACGGTGTTGCGGGTAAAGATCAGAACCCCGACGCAATACCCTTCCCGCATCATTGGCAGGAAGATTGACGATTTCATGCCAAATTTCCGAACCGCGTCAATCTCGTGCCTTGGCAAATCCTCGGTGGCAAAGTCCTCGATGTGGATCAGTTTGCCGGTCTCGATCACCCGGGACGGATAGTTCAACGCGGGGTCGATCTTGACCGGAGTTGGATCAAGCGTCAGACGCGAATCCTTGTTCCTCACGATACCGGCTTGCGGAATGAAATGATCGCCGACCCGCATCAATGCAGCCGCGCTGTCGCAATCAAGCAAACCCAGACTGGCCTCGGCGATGGCCATGAAGACCGGGCCGGCATCCTCTTGCGCCCCGCTGATCACCCGCAGGATGTCGGCACTGGCGGTCTGCCGGACAAGCGCGGTTTGCGTTTCCTTGAACAGTTTTGTGTTCTGGAGCGCGATCACCGCCTGATCGCAAAAGGTCTGGGCAACGGCAATCTCTTCTTCGGTGAATGCCTTTTTTGTGAACCGGAAAATATTCAGCGTTCCGGCGCAATCGTCCCCGTTCAACAGCGGCAACATGATCGTGGATTTGATGCCGGACCGTTCTCTGATCTCCTGATCGATAGGTTTGAGATCGGCGCTATCCCAATCCGGCGTGTGTAGCACCTGGCGCGAAAAGATGGCCTGCGATGGCAGGTTGTGTTCAGGATCGATGGGAACCGATATCTTGGCCGGATTTTCCACCAACCCGTCACGGTTAGCCACTGCAATCTGTGACAGCGTATCCCGTTCCTTGATCAACGCGACCGCCATATCGCAATCGATAAGCTGGGTCGTCGATTTAACGATTTCCTGAAAGACAGGGGTAGTATCGGTCGAAGACGCGCTGATTGTGCGCAGAATATTCGCGCTGGCCGTTTGGCGCGCCAGTGATGCTTGCGTTTCCTTGAACAGCCGCGCGTTCTGGATCGCGATCACCGCCTGATCGGCAAAGCCCTGCATGATCCGCAGTTCCTTGTCGGTAAACGGTTTGGCAGACCGTGCCACGCCCACCACGCCGATGCCTTTGCCCTCCCAGATCATCGGGGCGAAGGCGACGGAGTGGTATCCCGCAGCCTGCCCGATACGCCGCAAAACCGGTGGCGTGTCGGGGTTGTTTTGCACATCGGAAAAATTGGTCACTTTTTTGGTGCGGATCGCCTCTCCGGCGGGGGTGATTTCCCACGGGGCGGGAAAGGTTTTGAGCAGCGTATCGCGGTGGTCACCCAGATAGGCGGCGACTTGCAGCATCCCGTGTTCATCCACCAGCAGCACATCCAGCTCTTCGCCCCCGAACAAATGCTGACAACTTTCAAGGATTTTCTCGAACACGGGCTGCGTGTCCTCAACCGATTGGCTGATCACGCTGAGGATTTCAGCCGATGCCTTCTGCTGTTCCAGCGCTTCGGTCACTTCGGCGGTGCGGGCCTGCACCTCGTCGAACAGGCGGGCGTTGCTGATCGCGATCACGGCTTGTGCCGCAAAGGTTTCCACCAGGTCGATCTGTTTGGGCAGAAAACGCCGATCGTTTTCCGTCAGCCAGTGACAGAACACCCACCGTCACGCCGTCCTTGATCAGCGGCACGCCCAGCGTGGACAGAAAATCGCCACGCTGGGCGGCCTCTTTCCATTCATAGCTGTCGTCGTGTTCCGTATCCTCGATATAAACCGTCTGCCCCAGCAAAGCCGTGCGGCCCGTGCATGTGCCCTGCCCCGGCGGTATCGGATGGGCCTTCAGGAACTCAAAGAAATCGGGTTCTACGTTCTTTGTCGATACGATGTGATAGCGCCCGTCCTTCGGGTTAAGCAGTGCGGCATAAGCATATTGCGGTTTGCAGATCCGCACAGCCACTTCAAGAATGGCATCCAGAACCGGATCCAGTTCACTGGGCGATCTTGAAATCACATCCAGCACTTCGGACGTGGCTGTCTGGTATTCCAGCGCTTCTTGCGTCTCGATGAACAGTTGCGTGTTGCGCAGCGCAATGATCGCCTGATCGCAGAACGATTTTCCCAACGCGATATCCTGCTCTGTAAACGCAGTTCTTGTGAATGTGCCCAAGGCCAGCGACCCCAGACACTCTCCGCCCTGAAGAAGGGGAATGTAGATCGCGCCTTTTAAACCGAACTGTTTGCCGCGCTCCATCTCGTGGGGGGGCAGATCGTAATTCTCCCAGTCGATGATATGCTGCACGTCGCGCGTTGCCATAGCGCGCGACGGGAAATTCTCGTCCGGGGCCAGAGGCTGAAGCGGCAAACCGTCCGCAGTAATGCGGATGGCCAGTTTGCGCGCGCTTTCCTTGATTTTCTCGGTGATCAACACGCCCCCGCGCCCCGCCCCCGCCGCCGGCCAATAGTGATCGCCCTTCAGCAAATGTAGGATCGCCATGTCACAATCGATCAACTGCGTTGCACTGCTGACGATCGTATCTATCACCGGTTGCACATCCGTCGGGGACTGGCTGATGGCGCGCAGGATGTCTGTCGTGACGGTTTCACGTTCAAGCGCTTCGGTCACTTCGGCTGTGCGTTCCTGCGTTTCGCGCAACAACCGCGCGTTTTCAATGGCGATGCTGGCCTGATTGGCAAAGCTTTGCACCAGTTCGATGTTTGCCGGCGGCGGAGGAGCGGTGTCGAGCCACCCGAGGTTGATCGCGCCCCAGATCCGCCCATTCGCCCGGATCGGCACACCCAAAAGCCGCCGGAATCCCACTTTTGCGGCCAATTCAGGTGAAAAATAATTCTTATCGGTTTGGGCATCGACAATTTGGACGATATCGCCGCTCTTGATCACCCGCGGCGACAGGTGGCCGGGTGTCCCGATGAACGGATAGTCAGACTTCAGATCCTTGACTGTCTTGGGCGGGAACCCAAACTGCGCGCAGAAATGGTATAATTCCCCATCATACCGGTCGAGAACGCAAAACTTCGCGCCACACAGTTCGGCCGATTTCTGCACGACCAGATCAAAGACCGGCTGCAAATCCGACGTTGCCTCGTTGATCACCTGCAGGATTTCCGCGTTCGCCTTTTCGCGCGCAAGAGCCTCTTGGGTTTCGCGCAAAAGCCGTGCGTTTTCGATGGCGATACTGGCCTGATTGGCAAAGCTTTGCACCAGTTCGATATTCGCGGGCGGCGGTGGTGTGGTGTCGGGCCACGCCAGAGTGATCGTGCCCCAAACCCGACCGTCCGTCTTTATCGGCACGCCGAGCACGCGACGAAAGCCCACAGCAGCGGCATAGTCCGGATCGTAATAATCAGAGCGCTGCGCATCTTCGAAATGTGTGAGATTTCCAGTTTCGGACACAACGGTAGCCATATGGCCCTTGGCCCCGGTTATCGGATAGTCAGCAACAAGTTCTGGCACCATGTCTGCCGGAAACCCGTGCTGGGCACAAAAATGCAATGCGGCCCCATCATAGCGATCCAGCACACAATACCGCGCCCCACAGAGTTGAGCCGATTTTTCGGCAATCAGATCAAAGACCGGCTGCAAGTCAGGCGTCGCCTCGTTGATCACCTGCAGGATTTCGGCATTTGCCCTTTCACGCGCCAGTGCTTCCTGGGTTTCCTGAAACAGGCGGGTGTTCTGAATAGCGATGCTCGCCTGCCCTGCAAATGTTTCCAGCAATTCAGTCTCGTCTGCGCGCTGCCCATTCATTTCCGGCCATGCCAGTGTGATAATGCCCCAGATGCGCCCTGCGCATTCGATCGGAACCGCAACAGATTGATCAATCTTATTCGCGCGCGCCATATCACGGTCCAGCCAGTCCGTTGTCATGGCATTGTCGATGCGGGCAGGCTGACCCGTGGCGATCACTTGGGCCGCCATTGATTTATCATGTACCGGCGATGGAAATTCGTTCTGAAACGCCTGAAGAAACGCGGGATCAAATCCGTGCTGCGCGTCAAGATGCAGCATTTCTCCATCATACCGGAACAACATGCACCACCGCGCATTGCACAGGGTTTTGGCAGTTTGCGCAATTCTGTCCAGCACCGGTTGCGTGTCTGTGGGCGATTGGCTGATCACCCGCAGAATGTCCGACGTGGCCGTCTGGTGGGACAGCGCCTGCTGCTTGTCTGCAAAGGTTTGTGCATTCTGGATGGCAATCGCGGCCTGACTCACGAACGTTTCAAGCAGCGACACATCCGCCTCTGTCGGAGCCTCGGCCATGGGCCAGGCCAGCACCATGACGCCCCATATGCGCCCATCCGCATTGATGGGAAGGCTGACCATGTATTGATAGCCATGGACTTTGGCCGTTTCGTTATCGAAATAAGTATCTGATTGCGCGTCGGGCAAATGATAGACGTGCCCGGCCTTGATCGCCGCATAGGCCATGCCGGACGCATCGGGCACCATCGGGAACTTGGCCAGATAGGTCTCCATGAATTCATCGGAAAACCCGTGGCTGGCACAGTAATGGATCATCGTTCCGTCATAGCGCCACAGCATGCAGAACTTGGCCTTGCACAGTTCTGTCGCGTTTTTGGCGATCATGCCAAAGACCGGCTGGATATCGTCCCTTGACGCCTCGATGCTGCGCAGCACATCCGTAACCGCCGCTGTCCGCGCCTTCTGGTCGCTTAGTTCCTGTTCCAGATACCGGATCTTCTGCGCAAAATCCGCAGTTGTATCTGGCTGGGTTTTCTTCGCTGTCATGGTGTCGTGGCAGCCCCGAACCGTATTTTTTGCCGCGTGCTCAATTGCATCGGCCTTGATGGATTTTTGCAACTGTACCGTCGAAAGCCGTTTGCGCAAATCTGTTTTTGTAAACGCCCCCTTTCCCTGCGCCTAAATTGAAAGATCTGTCGCCGTCATTGTAAGAGCCCCCAGCAGCAGGCCGCACGCAATGACACAGGCAACGGTTCTGACACTGTTCCAAAACGTCCACTTGGGCAGGTATGTATCGGACCAGAACGACCGCGTGGCCGCTGCGTCCGGAACCATACCATCCAGCGTCTGGTTCAACGGAACATTAAACACAACGGTCACCCCGAACCCCGCAACCAGATAAACGATACCCGCAGAAATCATGATCGTGGCTGCAGGCCCCGACAGGGTCAGGGCGCTGTATATGACGATGATCAGCGATACGGGGACCATCCCCAGAAACAGGATCATAAAGGCGGACCGGAACACCTCGCGGTTGATGATCTGCATCGCTTCGGCGCCGCCCGATCCGCTGGTGCGCCCCAATGCGCGCATCACAAAGTCTGAAAACACCAGAAAAACGCCCCCAAGCAACGCAAAGGCAATGACGGAAAACTGGCTCAGGATGAATAACGGAAATGACATGAGAGTTCCTTTCGGTTTGAAGATCAAGGCGGCGGCACCCTGCCCCGTTTTCGCCGGGCAGGATGCGCAAGGGATCACAGATGACCCCGATTTGAATGTCGGCGTACGCCGGTATCAGGCAGCTTCCTGCCAGGCCCCCGACGCGGCGGCACTGTTGCAAAATTCGGTGAAATCGCGCGGCGCACGGCCCAGCGCCCGTTGCACCCCGTCGCCCAGCCATTCGTTGCGCCCATCCAGCGCCTCTTCGCACACATGGGTGAACACATCGGCAATAAATGCGCCACCGATCTCGGTCATGGCACTGTGGAATTGCGCCAGCGTAATGGGCACGTAGCGCACCGGTCTGCCCGCCGCCTTGGCCAGTTCAGCAGCCGCTTGCGAAAAATGCAAAAGGCGCGGGCCGGTGATTTCATAAAGAGCACCGGAATGGCCGTCTTCTGTCAGGGCTGCAACGGCGACATCGGCGATGTCATCGACATCGACAATCGGTTCGCGCACGTCCCCGGCAGGCAGGGCAATCTCTCCGCCCAGAACCGGATCACGCAGGTAACCTTCGCTAAAATTCTGGGCGAACCACGCGCATCGGACCAACGTATAATCGACGCCGGAATTGCGCACGATGTTTTCACAGATCTCAGCATGGGTTTCCCCACGCCCCGACAACAGAACAAGCCGCTGCGTGCCCATTGATTTCGCAAGCGCGGACAAGGCGCGGATCTTGTCGGCAGCCCCGGGAAAGGCCAGATCGGGAAAATACGACACATAGGCCGCCGACACACCGTCAAGTGCGGGTGCCCATGTGGCTTCATCATCCCAATCGAACGGGATGGCTGCGTTGCGTGTGCCTTTGCGCACATCAAAGCCGCGCCGGGACAGGGTATTGGCGATCCGGCTGCCGGTTTTGCCGCTGGCGCCGATCACAAGAATAGGTTGGGTTTGCATCATAAATCTCCTGCTTTGGTATGATGCAGCCAGACTGCAGGACAGCCCCGGGATTTGTATTGACCGTACCTGCCAGTCGTTTGACCGATCCTGCCAGACCCGGCGTTACCGAGTTGCCCCGCGGGTTTCACGAAAGGCGGCGGGTGTCTCGTTCACCCAGCGCTTGAACGCCCGTGTAAAGGCGCTTTGTTCGGAAAATCCGGTTAGAAAGGCAATCTCGGCGATGGAATGGTCACTTTGAACCAAAAGCCCTTCGGCCAGACGACGTTGCGCATTTTCAAGGATGGACTGGAAGGAAGTGCCATGTTGGGACACCCTGCGATGCAGGGTTCTTTCACTTACGCCCATCTCGCGCGCAATGCGGGCCGCCCGCGGGACACCCTCGCTCAGGGCATCCGAAATTTTGCGCATCATAACGTCTTCAAATGATGTTTGCCCGGTTTGGGCGGCAAGCTGGGATTGCAAATGCGCATCCAGAAACCTTGAAACGGCAGGATCCCCAAGGTGATTGGGTCGATCCAGATCAACGGACGATATCAGGATTTCATCCGCGTCCGACCCAAAGTGAACCGGACAGCCAAAATACGCCTCGTGCGCGGCAATCGATGCAGGGGCCGGATGCTGGAAATGCACCTCAAGCGGGGAAAACGGCGCGGGTGAAACCTGCCGGATGATCGATGTGACACTGGCCAGCGTCGCCTCGTTTGACAGGCGCATGCCCAACCTGCGGGCCCCTGACCGGTGCGTTCTGAAAAATGCGCCCCGATCTGTGTCACACACTTCGTACGCCGCGACGGATGTCAAAAGCTGCGCATAGCGTTCGGCCCGTTGCAGTGATCCGCGCAATGTCGGCGCTGTTTTCCACGCCAGCCCGAACGCGCCGTAATCATCGGCGTCCATCGACTGGCCAACCCGCAAAGGAAAGGCGACAGCGTCATCCAACTGCGCCGCTATGGTTTCCAACATGTCGTAATAGGCAACATCCGTGATCCGTTCGGTCACGTCGATCTGGCGATCGGGATCAAGCCCGACAGATCGCAAAACAGCCGCGCGATCGATATCCTGTCCGGCTGCGCGAACCACCTTGCGCACAAAAAGAGATGTGATCGTACCCATAGGCCTTGAACTACCATCTCTGCTGTCACGGGTCTATTGCAGGCCGTTGTATCTGCAACAAATCACAGGCCGGTATCTTCATCCGGCGGGGCAAGTAGACCCGCCAGCAACGGGTTGGGAAACTTGCGCTTGACCGTTACCGCATGAAAGCTTTCCGTCAGGCCGACCAGATGATCCGCCTCTTTCAGCAAGCCCGAGGCAAGTTCGTTTTTCACAACGATCGGTGGCAAAACCGCAAGGCCGATATCTTCGCGCGCCAGCAGCCGCATCATGGCCATGTCATCGACTTCAGCCGCCAGTACCGGTGAAATGCCAAGCCGTTCACACAGCGTATCAAAGCCGGTTCTGACAGGGCTTTCCTTGGTCGGGACGATCATGGGATGCCCCATCAAAAGGTCTGGCAAGGTTTCGGCCTGCTGCAGGCGCGCCGGCGTCCCGATAACGCTGACAGGTTGTTCCGACACAGGATGCGCAATAAAGGTCGTCAGCGCATCCGGTGCCGGTATGCGATTGGTCAACACCACATCAAGGCTGAGCGTTTCCAGCCCTTGCAGCAATTCCATCGACGTGCCCGAGCGCAGCACAAGTTCGACATCCGCCTGCCCCAGCAACGGGCGCAGAAATTCGATCTGGAAGTTGCGCGACAACGTGGCCAGCGCGCCCACACGCAACACCTGTCGCGGGCTGCCTGTGCGGCTAAGTGTTGCCATCAGATCCTGACCCGCGCCGAAAATCGTATCGGCGTAATCCAGTGTGATCCGCCCGGCCTCGGTCAGGTGCAGTTGCCGCCCGCGCCGCTCAAACAAGGCGTGGCCCAGCCGATCCTCAAGTTTCCGGATCTGCACCGAAACCGCAGATTGCGACAGGTTCAGGCGCGACGCGGTGCGCGTCAGGTTCCCGTCATGGGCAACCTGCCAGAAATACCGCAAGTGGTTGAAATTCATATCCGGCATATCATTCGCTTTAAACGAACGAAACGTTGTGAACAATGAATTTTATTTCACAATGCTGCTGCGTGTATCACGCCGGACAACACCCCTGCCAAGTTGGAGTATCCGATGCTGATCTATACCGTGCCCCTCCTCGCCCCCGCCGCGCTTTTCGGCGTTGCCCTATGGCTGCATCTGCGGCGCGACACCCCGCCCCGCGCAGGCGCGCTGCTGGGGGAAGCGGCCGCCCTTGTTGCGCTGGCGGTCAGTGTGCTTTCGCTGGCAGTCTTGATCGTCAAAGGCGCAGGCGACAGCCCCCTGTTGGGTCTGGCTGGCATGGGATTGTCATCGCGGGTGGATGTTGTCAGCGTGACAATGCTGGGTCTGGTCGCCTTTATCGGGTGGGTCGTGATGCGCTATTCACGGACCTATCTGGACGGAGAACAGCGCCAGACCGATTTTACCATCTGGCTGGCGGGCACTTTGGCTGCGGTTCTGCTGCTGGTGCAATCGGGCAACCTGATCCAGTTTATCGCTGCATGGATTGTGACAAGCCTGTGCCTGCACCGCTTGTTGCTGTTCTATCCCGGTCGCGTGGCCGCACAGCGTGCCGCCTATAAAAAATTCGTAACGGCGCGCGCGGGTGATGCCGCGCTGATCGCGGCGGCGCTGATGCTGGTGGCGGCCTACGGCACAACCCAGATTTCCGACATACTGGCCGCTGCACGGTTGGGCGAAGGTGGCACATTGGCAGCGGGTGCGGCGGCCCTGATCGCCTTGGCGGCCCTTCTCAAATCTGCGCAGTTCCCGACCCATGGCTGGCTGACCGAAGTGATGGAGGCCCCGACCCCTGTTTCGGCGCTGTTGCATGCAGGGGTGGTGAACGGGGGCGGGTTTCTTTTGATCCGGTTTGCCGATCTGTTGCTGCTGTCGCCTTTGGTCTTGGCCGTTCTGGTCATGGTGGGCGGGTTTACCGCGCTGTTCGGCGGGCTTGTGATGCTGACGCAACCCACGGTCAAGGCATCGCTGGCATGGTCGACCGTTGCGCAGATGGGGTTCATGATCCTGCAATGCGGTCTTGCACTGTTTCCGCTGGCGCTTTTGCATATCGTCGCCCATTCGCTTTACAAGGCGCACGCCTTTTTGTCGGCGGGCGGCGCAATTGAACGGGTTGCGGCGATCCGCAAACCCGGCCCTGTCGCGGTGCCCGATCTGCGCGCCGTGGCACGGGCGTTCGGCCTTGCCATTGCCATTTACGGCCTTGTCTATGTCACGTCCGGCTGGATCATCGGGTTCGGGGCGAAATCACCGCAAGCGGTGGCCTTGGGCGCCATCCTGATATTCGGTGTCGCCTATCTTTTGGCGCAAGGTCTGGCCGATGCCGCACCGCGCGCCCTGACCCGCCGCACCGCAGCCTTGTCATTTGTCGCCGCCGCCAGCTACGTCGCGCTGCAGCGCGGATCGGAATGGATCACATCGGCCGCGTTGCCGCCGACACCCGCACCCGGTGCCCTTGAATGGGCGCTGATCCTGCTGGCGCTGTTCAGCTTTGGCATGGTGGCGCTGGCGCAAGCCACATTGCCGTTGTGGTCGCACCATCCCGCGGCGCAGGGCCTGCGCATCCATCTGTCCAATGGCCTTTACATCAATGCCATCGAAGACCGCCTTTTGAACGGCTGGTCGCGCTACACAACTTTCAAAAAAGGAGTCGCAAAATGAAGCCTGAAACCCATGGCGGAACGTCCGGCCTGCACCTTGAACTTCATGCAGCCTCCGAAGCGGCAAGCCGCGCCATCCCGCCGCTTTGGCCCTTGTCTTCTTCGGTTGCCGTCAATCCGTTTCTTGGCCAGACGAACCAGACGCTGGCCGATGTGTCCGCGCTGATGGGTCGGGTGGCCGGTATGCCGGTCACCATGCCGCGCAGTTGGTATCAGGCACGGATTTCGGATGGCACGATCACAGACGAGGATTTGATCGCGGCACTGGCCCGCGCCCCTTCGGGCGCGCCCGACAGCCTGGACGCGCTGAAAACAGCCGCAGCCCAAGAAGATGACGCGGCCAGCGCGCTGCCCACAATTGCCCACCTTGCCGCACAGGTATCCGGCATCGACTGGCCCGGCCTGATTGAAGACCGGTTTGGCGCGTGGGCGGCTGGGTATTTCGATACAGGACAGGCGTTGTGGCAGGCCACGTCCGGTCGCGGCGCGTTCGAAAGCTGGCAGATTTTCGCCAGCCGTGATCTGACGCCGGAAATTACGGGATTAACGGGGTTTTCCGCCACGGTGGCCGCGATGCCTGCCCGCGCCAGAACGGCGCTGCCGCTGGCCTGTGATGCCATCGCTTTGACACCGGCCGCCGCCCCGACGTATTTCCACCAGCTTTTGCTGGGTCTGGGCGGGTGGTCGCAACTTGCGCGTCAGAAACTGTGGCAGGCCGAACTGGCTGGCACAACCGACGCCATCACAACGGATCTGCTGACAATCCGGCTGATCTGGGACAAAGCCCTGTTTGAACATTACAAGCCGCAGATCGCATCGCTTTGGTCTGATACCTGCGCGGCCCACGCCGCGCCGCCGGTCGCGTCTGCCGGGCAAATCGCAACAACGGTGCTGCAAGACGCCGCCGAACATGCGGCCCAGCGCGGCCTTGCCAACACGCTGGCAAAGGACGGGCAAGACACACCTGATGGCCGGCCCGAACTTCAGGCTGCGTTCTGCATCGATGTACGCTCGGAAGTGTTTCGGCGGGCGCTGGAATCGCTTGACCCCAACATTCAGACGCTTGGATTTGCCGGGTTTTTCGGCCTTACACCGGCGCACCGTTCTTTTGCGTCGGATGTCGATGAAAACCGCCTGCCCGTCCTGTTAAATCCGGGGCTGACCAGCACGTCGACCTGTGCGCAAACGCAGGAGGCGGATCAATCGGCCCGCCTTACTGCGCGCACATCCCGGGCGTGGGGGCGGTTCAAACTGGCGGCGGTGTCTTCCTTCGCCTTTGTCGAGGCAACAGGGCCGGTTTATGCCGGTAAACTGGTGCGGGATGCGCTTGGGTTGCCACACGCCATCCGCAACCGATGCACACCAGCCCCATCTGGACGATGCCCTGCCGCTGACAGACAGGATTGCCGCAGCCGGCACAATCCTGCGGGCAATGTCGATGACATCGGGTTTTGCACCGCTTGTATTATTGGTGGGCCATGGCGCGAATGTGGTGAACAACCCCCATGCCAGCGCGCTGCATTGCGGCGCGTGCGGCGGGTATGCCGGCGATGTCAACGCACGGCTTCTTGCCGGATTGCTGAACACCGCCGAGGTGCGCGCCGGTTTGGCACAGGACGGCATCGATATTCCGAAAGACACCGTTTTTCTGGGCGGATTGCATGATACAACAACCGATGCTGTCACGCTGTTCACATCCGACCTTGCCCATCGCGCCCACGCGGCACTGGTGACCAAAGCCAAAGGCTGGTTGGCGGCAGCCGGTAAAATTGCGCGGACAGAACGTGCGGTTCGCCTGCCCCGCGCGGCAAATGGCACACAAATCGCCAGCCGCAGCACAGACTGGGCCGAAACCCGCCCCGAATGGGCGCTGGCCGGATGCAATGCCTTTATAGCCGCGCCAAGGTCACGCACCCGTGGCAAGGGGTTGGGGGGGCGCGCGTTCCTGCATGATTACAATTGGGAAAAGGACGACGGGTTTGGCGTGCTGGAACTGATCCTGACTGCACCGGTTGTGGTGGCCAGCTGGATCAGCCTGCAATATTACGGATCGGTGGTTGCGCCCGATGTATTCGGGGCGGGCAACAAGCTGCTGCACAACGTGACCGGTGGCGTTGGCGTCGTCGAAGGCAACGGCGGGGTGCTGCGGTCCGGATTGCCATGGCAATCGGTGCATGACGGAACCACGTTTGCCCACGATCCCTTGCGCCTTTCGGTTTGCATCGAAGCCCCTGCCCAAGCCGTGGCCGATATTCTGGCCCGTCATCCAGATGTGCGCGCCCTGTTTGATAACCGCTGGCTTCACCTGTTGCTGATGGACAGCTCTGGCCAACTGTCGCACCGGTATCGCGGCAATCTGGAATGGGAGGCCTTCGCAACCGCAACACCGGTACCTGCTGCGCGCGCGGCCTGACCGGAAAACGCCCCTAGGGTGCGCTTCCGGTTTCGGACAGGATCGCACCCAACCGGTCCAGAACCATATCGATCCCTTCTGCATCGATCGTCAGCGGCGGTCGGATTTTCAGGATGTTATCATCGGGGCCTTCGCGCCCCATCAGAATCCGTTCTTCACGCATCCGGTTAAGAATATAGGACGTTGCCTGCGTGGCGGGGGCGCGGCTGGCACGGTCCCTGACCAGTTCGACGCCAACGAACAACCCCATGCCGCGAACATCCCCGATCAAAGGAAATTGCCCGGCCAGATCGTGCAATCCGTCCATCAACCGGCGCCCCATTCGTATCCGCGTTCTGCATCAGCCCTTCGTCATCAACAATATCCAGCACGGTCTTGCCCACCCGACAGGACAGGGTCGAACCACCGAAGGTCGAAAAAAACTCGGGGCCTTTGGCAAAGGCGGCGGCAATTTCGGGCGTGCTGATCACGACACCGATAGGATGCCCGTTGCCGATCGGTTTACCCAGAACCACCATATCGGGCAGAACGCCCTGCGCCTGAAACGCAAAATAATGTGATCCCAGACGGCCCAGCCCGGTTTGGACCTCGTCCGCGATACAGACGCCCCCTGCCGCGCGGATCCTGTCATACACGCCTTGCAGGTAGCCCGGTGGCGGGATGATCTGGCCGCCGACAGAGGGAAATGTTTCGGCGATGAAACCGGCCAGCTTGTGGCCTTTGTTGCCCATCCGGTCCAGCGCGGCATCAACCTGCGCGGCAAAATGTGGCCCCCGTTCGGGATCATCGCGCCGGAAAGCGCCGCGATAATCATCGGGAATATCGACCAGTTCGACCCAATCGGGTTGGCCGATGCCACCGCGTGCGTTGAACTTATAGGCAGATATGTCAATCGCGCCTGTGGTGTTGCCGTGATAGCCATGATCCGGTGTGATCATCGCCCGCCCGCCTGTTGCTGCCCGCGCCAGTCGCAAGGCCAGTTCGTTGGCCTCGCTTCCCGAATTGACGAACCAACAGACAGACAGTTCCGGCGGCAGTTTCGACAGCAGCTTTTCCGCAAACGCCGCCTGTGCGGGATGCAGATAGCGGGTGTTCGAATTCATCCGCAGCAACTGGTCCGCGACCACTGCCTGAATGCGCGGATGGGCGTGCCCGACATGCGGAACGTTGTTGTAGGCATCCAGATAGGGCCGGCCCCAATCATCAAACAGATGATGTTTCCAGCCCCGCAACAGCATCACAGGATCACTATAGCTGAGTTTCAGGTTGCCGCCAAAATGCTTGATCCGTGTGTCGCGGACATGGGCCTTGTCAACCGGGCTATGGGCAACATGAGCATCTTCAAGGTTCAGCAACGCCGCCGGGTTCGGGCAGATCGCGCCCCACAGCGCCATTTCATCCGGATCGGCCACACCGGGCCAGTCTGTGCCCATGCCCGACAGGGACAACGCCAACTGAAAATGCAAATGCGGGGCCCAGCCGCCGTTACAATCATCCGCGCCCAGCCGCGCGAACGCGGCGCCTTTTTCTACATCTTGGCCCGCGCGCAAATCTGCGCAACTGGCGGGGTCAAGATGACCGTAAAGTGTATGAAACACGTCGCCCTTGGGCGTGACGTGCTGCAGGATCACCATCCCGCCATAATCCAATGCGCCGGTGCGGTTTTCGGTGTAGGCGACAGTGCCCGCCATCGGCGCGCGCACGTCCGTACCCGCCGGCGCGAACACATCAACGCCCAGATGCACTGTCCGGCGGTCCGATGCTTTCCATTTCCCTTTGCGAAAGGCAGGGGCCGTGTAGATCAGGCGCGGCTCTGCGTAGTATCCCAGCCAGATGTCATCGGGGCCGAACGTTTCACTGCCAATGGCCGCTGCTTCGGCATGGGCCAGATCGAACGGGTTGCGTGGTGTTGTCGATGCTTCAACCGACAGTGCGCCCATCGGGGCGTCCTGCAATGACACACCGATCACATCGGCAAAACTACCGCGCGCGGATGCCAGCCATGCGGCTGTGCGCGCCGCCGCATCGTCAATCGGCAAACCACAGGTGCTGCGCAACCGACAGCGCAGCAATTCGGCATCAATGTCCGCCTGTTCCAGAAACCGCCACGCCGGTGCTTGCGAGATCGTGACATAAGGATCATCGGGTGTTTCGCGCGCCATCAAGGTTGAGTTTACAACACTTTTTGCCAGGCGCATGCGCAGCAACGGCCAGACCAAATCAATTTCCGCACCTGTCAGCGGGTTTTCCGCGTGATAGCCCGCGATCAGGGCCGACGCGGCCTTTTCCGGAGCGGGATGATCCAGCACCACATAAGCCGCAGCGATCGCAAGGTCACAAATGCGGGGAGCGGCGCACATGTCGCCCAGATCGATCAATCCCGTCACTGCGGGCACCGATCCGTCCAGCTCAACAAGGATATTATAATCGTTCAGATCATTGTGAACCGCCTGCACGGCCAGCCGGTCCAGCGCCGGCTTTATGGCTGAAAATTCATCACATATCGCCTTGATCATCGCGCGACGGTCGGGGTTTTCTATCACGTCCAGCTTGTCCGTGATCCAGTCTGATTGGGTCAGGTTCCATTTGAAATCCCGCGCAAGCGCGTCATGCTGAAACTGTTCCAGCGTTGCAGCAAGTCGCCCCGTCTGACGCCCGAGCGCATGAATAAGCGGAAGGGAATGCGGTTTGAACGCCGCGTAGCAGCCCCCGGACAATGCCGTTTGCACCCACATCAGACGGTCCTTGCCCTCGGCATCGCGCACAACAAGGCTGTTTGCCCCGTCAAGCGCACTGACAACGCGCGGCATCGGAACATCAGGTGCATACTGTGCCGTATGGGCCAGCGCGGACACCTGCAAATCAATCAGTTCGGGGTCGCACCCGGCCCGCATCACCTTGACGATATAGGCCGTGCCCTCTGCAGTCGTGGCCTTGAAATTCAGGTCGTATTCCCCGTCCAGACGCGACAGTTGTGCCGTGATCCCCCAAAAATCCTCCAGCGCCGTTGCCCAAATCCCTGCCATGATCCCCTCCGGTTGTTCTGTGCCTTAGACTCTGCCCGCTTCTGAATGCGCCAGCCATCTGCCGCCTGCAATACCCTTTGTCGGGTGGGTCGGGCATATCGAGGCAGGCCAGCTGCGGCAAAACCCGTCAGGCTCGGGCCAGGGTGCGGTATATTTGACGATACAACCGGATGTGCACATGACCGGGCGCACAACAGCGCCTGCCGTTCACCAAAAAAACGGTGATATAGCCGCTTTCATTGATTGCGGTTAATTTCCGGCCCCACCAATCCCGCTAGTTTGGCAACCGTTCGCTATGACCAGAGGAGAGTCCTGTGCGCGATGTTCACCAAATCATGCAATCGGATGTCACGATCATCACGCCCGACACATCGGCGCAGGCGGTTGCGGCGCTTATGCAGGCCAAAAACATCGGGTTCTTACCGGTGTGCGAAGACCGGCGCCCCATTGGTGTTGTCACCGACCGCGATATTGTACTGCGTGTGATGTGCCGGACCGGTTTTGGCGCTGACATGGCCGTTGGCCAGATCATGTCAAAGCCGGTGATCAGCTGCCGGGCGGATGACAGCATTTCCTACGGCGCCGGGATTATGGGCGATTACCAGATCCGGCGCCTGATTGTGTGTGATGACGGCGGCCAGATCGTTGGCATCCTGTCGCTGGGCGATATTGCCCGCGACGTTTGCGAAAAAACAGCCGGTGAGGCATTGGGGGAAATCGTCGAGTTCAGATAGATCGCGTCACACCGCCATACGCGGTAAGATTTCATCGCGAAGATCGTCCAGATCAACCCCGGCCAGCGCGCAGATACTGTTGATATCCGTGATCTGGATATCGGTGCGCCCCTCTGTCCTGACCAGATTCTTGCGACAGAACCGGCGCAGCGTGCGACAAACATGAACATTTGACAGACCGGTAAACTGGCCCAATTGTCTTTGTGTCATCGGGATATGGAACTGGAATCCCCTGGTTTGTCCAATGGCTTCCAGTCTCAGAAAAAGCTCGATCAGCGCGTAGGCGACGCGGGTTTCCGCGTTGCCGTGCCCGATACGCAGCAACAATTCCGACGTGCGTGCCAAAAGCGCGGTGTTTGCGGTGCGCATGTAACGGCGCAGGGTTGCGGCCTCGGGTTCGGGGCCGTCAATCATCTTGTCATTGAACATGAAAAACCGCACGTCGTTCAATGCTTCGACGCTGTAAGGCAATCGACAAGAACGCCCCGACGCAATCAGCGAGGCATCGCCATCCAGCATCAGATCAAAGATCGCGGTTTCACCACCATCCAGAACTTTGGTCAGGGCAATCCAGCCCTGTACCACCACGACGAAGAAGCTGCCCGTATCCCCTTCGTGTGCGATAATTTCACCGGCTTCGGCCCGACATTCATGCAGCCGCGGGTGCAGTTGCAACAAAAGGTTGCGTACAACCCTGCTGCCCCCTGGCACAGCAACCAGTTTGTCAACGTGAACGCGTTTTTCGGCTTTCAACATCCCATGCCCCCAGGTTGCTATCACCCCATGCTAGGCGATAGGTGCGTGGCCGGATTGCGTTTGATCAATCCCCCCTGTCGGCGTGGCGGGTTTCCGCCTGCAGACGGGTTAATCGGGGCGAATTGATCCTTGTTAATGTCGAAGTGCGCCGAACAGCTAAACTGAGCGCGGGAAGTTTTGAAACGCGTCAGGAAAGGACACTTTGATGGCAAAGACAGATACAAAACAGAATGGAATGATGGAAGCGATGAAATCTGCAAATTCCATGATGGCCGCGAACCCTATGTTCGGGCCGCAGGCCAAACATTTCTGGCAGGCGCAGGACCGGATTCTTGAGGAAGCACAGAAATTTTCAACGGCGTGGTTCAAGCGGCGCCATCAGGCGACCCAATCCGCGTTGAAGGCCAGCAGCGTAGCCGCCACCGACGGCGTGCATGACCCAAGTGCCGCGATGAAGGCATGGGCGGATTGGCAGGCCCATTCGATGGAGCGGCTGGCAGAAGACGCGCGCGAGGGGCTGGACCTGATGACACGCTGTGCCGAACTGGTTGTTTCCAACGAAGTTGAAGCCATTGAGGAAACAACCGAGATTGCACAAAAAGCGACCAAGACAAGCAAATCCGAACCCCTCTGAAACCGGAACCGCCAACCGCGTTTCATCGTCCATCAAAGGAACACTGAATGGAAAACAGCACAATTCTGGTTGCGATCAGCAAAGAGTGCCCCGATGCCGATCTGTCCAGATTGCTGGAAGCGGCGCGGACGCAGTCTTTGCACGTGGCTTTCTTGATCGTCGGAGAGATGCCGCAAATTCCGATTTATTCCTACGGTGCCCCCCCTTATGGCACCACGGTTATTCCGGAAGACTGGCAAAAAGATGCACTGGCAGAACAGAATGCCCTGCGCGCAAAGACCGACGTCGTCGAAGCGCTGTTGAAACGTCATGACGTGTCAGGCGACGTGACGATTGTGTGTTCCGAACCGTCTTTGACCGCAAGTTCGGTGGCACGGCGGGCCATGTTATGCGATCTGGCGATTGCCACCGACGACCTGCGCGAGAAAGACAATCTTTTCCGTCAGGTTGTGCACGGCATCCTGTTCCAATCGCCGATCGGCGTTGTCCTGAATGATCGTGGCGGTGGGGCGCTGGCCCCCAAACACGTTTTTGTTGCATGGAACACAAGCCTGCAATGTGCACGCGCGGTGCACCAGTCGCTTTCCCTCCTGCGTCAGAGCGATGCCGTCACAATTGCAACCTTTGACCCCGACATGAGCGAATATCAGGATGGCGAGAATCCGGGATCGGACGTTGCCAAGTGGCTTACCCATCATGGTTGCAACGTAACGGTCCAACAGTTTCCCAGCGGCGGCCGCGAGATTGGCGACTGTATTCTTGAGCAATCGCAGGAAGCGGGCGCCGATCTGGTCGTGATGGGCGGGTATGGTCATTCCCGATTGCGCGAAGGTATTTTTGGCGGCACCACGCGCACCCTGGTCCAGCAGACCAAACAGCCTGTGTTTCTGGCGCATTAACCGGGTTCACGGCACAGCGACACAGCCAAATGTGCGCGCGGAAAGTTCACTTGTTCCGCGCGGCCAGCACCCGGCGCTGGTACCCTTCGGCGTCGCCGTAATCCGCAAATTCGGAATAGTGGCGGTGCAGGCCCTGCATCCGTCTGGCGTGTTTGATCGGGCACCAGTACAATTCTGTATTTGCTGCAATTTCACGCGCATAGGCCAGTACGCCATTTCCATAAGAACAATACATGCAATTCAGTTTTTCCAACCCGTTCAGATAGGACAGGTGTTTGCGATCAAAGGTCACGAAATTGCCCCGCCGGACCTTTTCGATCCTGTAAACGGGAAAGCAGATGATCTGGTACACGGTCACAAACACATCCAGCAGGACCAATGGCACGATCATGGCGTAGATCACGGGTGCTGTCAGAACAACCAGAGGCCGCGCGCCCGCCACATATGACATCAGTTTCTTCTTGAGCGCTTTGTGCTGTTTCTGGATTTCACGTTCAAAAACCACGCGATGATGGTCGATCCGGAAATTCAACGCGGCCCTGCGGCGTTCAAACTCTGTCTCCAGTTCGTCTTCAAGCGCACTGATCTGTTTGATCAGGCTGGCAACTTTATCTGTCAACGGTGTGTCCTCCTGACGGGCTTATGCGGGGCTTTGGCAGCAAAGCCCCAAACGGATGCGGGCGGGTCTGCAAAGCGGTGATGTTAGGATGAAACAGACCGCCGTATTTGAGATTGATCAATTGCAAACGTCTGGCAGCCATTACATTTCGATCAGCCCTTCAAGGAGTTTACGATGTTTTCAGGGTCAAGGAAAATCCTGTCTTTATTCGGGTTCGAGGTGAAAATCGACCCAAGCTGGTTTTTGATAGCCGCCCTGATCACGTGGAGTCTTGCGACAGGGGTGTTTCCCAATGCCCTGCCCGAAACATCAGAAAACATGCACTTTCTCATGGCCTTGATCGCGATGTTGCTGTTCTTCGCATCCCTGGTTTTGCATGAACTAGCGCATGCGATTGTGGCGCGCCGTTTTGGCATGAAAATCAACGGGATAACCCTGTTCGTCTTCGGGGGTGTGGCCGAACTCGCTGAGGAACCACCAACCGCACGATCCGAATTCTTCACCGCTTTGGCCGGTCCGGTGATGAGCGTTTCGTTGTCCTTTGCCTTCTGGCTTCTTGGTACGGTTTTGTCCGGCCTCGGTGTCGCTGGACCCGTGACAGCGGTGCTTGAATATCTTGCCCTGATCAATCTGGTGCTGGCAATCTTCAACCTGCTGCCAGCCTTTCCGCTGGATGGGGGGCGGCTTTTGCGGGCTGTGCTTTGGCATCGCAGCGGCGACCTGCTTGATGCAACACGCATTGCATCGCGATCCGGTGAAATCCTTGCCTATGCGCTTATGGGTCTGGGGTTCCTCTCCGTGTTCAGCGGGGCCTTGATCGGTGGTATTTGGCAGATCGTAATTGGCCTGTTCATACTGGCGGCCGCCAAAAGCGCCTACCAGAGACAAATGATGACAAAGATCATAACCGGCCAGAACGTCGGTGATCTGATGTCGCAGAATGTAATCACGGTCCCGCCGGAAAAAACACTGGCTGATCTGGTCGACGATATCATTCTGGCCCATCGCGTCAGCTTTGTTCCGGTGGTCGAAGACGGCACATTGCTGGGCTATGTCGATCTGGACACCGTCGTGCGGATCGAGCGTGACAACTGGGTCACCACCCGCGTTGATGATGTGTTCATTGCCCAGAATAACAGCAATACGGTGTCGCCGGACATGACGGCACAAGACCTTATGGAGCTGATGAACCAGACCAATAGGCGCAAATTCCTTGTCTCGGATGGCGGGCAATTGTGCGGCGTGGTGTCGATGAGCGATATGATGAATTATTTCGCGCTGTCCATGCAGGTTGCCGCCCAGTCAGGCAGTAGTATGGCCAAGCAGCGCCCCGCGTAAAGCCAGCGGGACAGCGATCAGGTATCGCCCGAATGCTTGACTTCGCACGCCAGAGAATAGCCGATACCCCGCACTGTTTTGATCAGTTTCGGGTTTGACGGATCACGTTCAATCTTTTTGCGCAGGCGCGCCACCTGATTGTCGATGGTCCGGTCCAGTGGCGTCCAGTTCTGCCCCCCGATCAGATCCATTAACTGTTCGCGCGACAGAATGCGTTTGGGCCGATCAAGAAAGACTGTCAGCAATTTGAAATCACCACTGGTCAAATCGCAGTGTTGCCCGTTCCGGTCGATCAGTTCGAACCTGTCGGGGATCGCCACCATACCATCGAACCGGAACGCCAGCGCATCAACGTCAGAGGCGTGCGCCGCATCGGGCGGTGTTGATTGGTCGGACGGCCCCAATGGCGATGCGGTTTTTGCCCGGCGCAGCACCGATCGGACACGCGCCATCAATTCGCGCAGATGAAACGGCTTTGTAATGTAATCATCTGCCCCCAATTCAAGCCCGACGACCTTATCGATCACATCGTCCTTGCCGGTGACCATAATGATAGGAACATTGGAATGCTGGCGGACCTTGCGCACAACCTCAAACCCGTCGCCCTGCCCCAAATTGATATCCAACGTCACCAGATCGAACCGCATGTTTTCGATTTTCTGCAAGGCGTCAGGTTCGTTTTCCGCTTCAACAACAGAAAACCCTTCCCCCGACAAATATCGGTTCAAAAGCGTACGCACCTTCGCGTCGTCATCAACAACCAATAAATGTGCTTCTGTCATGACATCCCCACCTGCCGTTGCAGATACACTTAATGGGTAATTCAGCGGAAAAAACGGCTGACACCCAAAAAACATTCATTTACCCGAATATTTCTACCCTTCTGATACACTTTGATACAAACGGAATGAAACTTTCGCGACAATCCTTTCCCATATTGGGGTCTGCGATGACCTGCCGCAGAATCGAAAGGAGATCAAAATGCATCTTGCGCACGTTTCCAAAGAGGTCCTGCCATCCAGTTCCGAGCGTGGACAAAAGACGTTGCACGTCCGGTTGCCCTTTTGTGTACATGCCGGTGCCAACCTGTTTCGCGATGGCGATGACTGTTCCGGTTTGTTTGAAATTGTCAGCGGCGTCATGCTGCTCAGCCGTCTGACACGCGCCGGCCGGCGCTGTGTAATCGGCTTTGGCTTTCCCGGTGACATTCTGGGCTACAGTGCGGGTCAGTGCCATATCTCGGATTGTGATGCGGTCACCGAAACAAAAGTGATCCGCCATCGCCCCGATATGCTTCTGAACGAAAGCGGGCAGATGCACGACACGCTGCTGAATGCCGCGCTGCGTCAGGTCGAGGCGATGCAGGATCATTGTATGGTGCTTGGTTGCGTGTCCGCACGCGACAGGGTTGCGGCCTTTCTTTCCCTATTGGGCAACCGTATCGGAACACACGCTGGTGGCCGCGTCGGGTTTGATCTGCCGATGTCGCGCGCCGATATTGCCGATTATCTGGGTCTGACCACGGAAACCGTCAGCCGCAGCCTGACAGAATTGCGGCAGGCAAAGTTAATCGCGATTGAACGTGTGCATCACGTCGTGCTGCTGCAACCCAATGCCGTTGATGCACTGGCCGAGGGCGACACCGCACCGATCAGGGCGCGGGCCACATAGCACGAATATCTTCGGGCAGGTTGGCGCGGATGTCGTTCACCTCGCCCATCGATATCCGGTTGTTCAGCAACTGGAAAACCGCAAAAATGTCTTGCTTGCCGCGATATTCCATTACGTCCCCGACATGGTGTTCAATCGCATCGATGAAATCGGACGCGTGGCGGCCAGACAGCGGAACCAGATGCGGCTGCCATCCTTCAAAGTACATCCCCCGCAGCAACACCGGAAGCTGTGCCGACAATTGCGCCGTTTCGTTGACATGAATCCGGTCACGGATCTGGTGCAAAGTCACGCGCAACAGCCGCAAGGCATCGCGATCACTGCTCCAATCCAGCCGGTCGCGCAGTTCATTCACCCATTCATAGGTTTTCTGAACGGTCCGGTCGATAACGTCCAATCCTCTGGCGGACATACTGTATTCTCCTGTTTCAGGTCACTTGATCGCAGACGGTTTTTGTGCCCGCCCTGACGCCTTTTTCGAAAACGGGAAAAGTTTGAAACCGTATGAAACATTCCGCCGCCGTAAAAAGCATTTCTCAAGAGGAAGTTACCACGTTTCCGCCTTTAGATTTTGACGAAGATCAATCACAATGATGAGCCGCCTGCGGCGCAGAATGGTACAGTATGAACCGGGTTTGCGTTTGCTGTTTCGCCCCATCTGTTCTTTTTGGTAGACACGTCTGCAGGAAGGTCAAAAACCCCCATGACAAAAAAGCAAACGCCCCACGCAGACCTGCAATCGCAGATCGAGGAGCTGAAAGCGCTCAACGCGCGGCTACAGATAAAAATCGAGGCCGAACGGCGTCTTTCAGATGATCTGAGCAATGTCTTGTCCAGTTCGGGCGTCGCCACCATCGCTTTGAACCAGGACCAAGAGATCACGCGGTTTACGCCCACCGCGCGCGCCTTGTTCGACTTGAGCGGCAAGGATGTCGGGCGTTCGATCCGCGACATCGACAGTTCGATACACGACCCTAGCCTGTTTGAAGATATCGCACAGGTGCGCGCAACACGTGCGCCGCGACAGGCCGAAGTGCAGACAAAGGACGGCAAGTGGTACATTCGCCGCATCCTGCCCTGTCGCGCGCAGGATGAAAAAGCCGGTGGTGTTGTGATCACCTTTTCCGATGTCTCGGCCCTGAAAGAGCAACTCAGCAAATCCCTTGCAGCGCAGCATTTTGCCGAAAGCATCGTCAACACGGTGCGCGAACCGCTTCTGGTGCTGAACGGCGATCTGGTTATGGTTTCGGCCAGCCGCTCGTTCCACAAATCATTTCACACAACAGACGAAGAAATCATTGGCAAAAGCGTTTTTTCACTGGCCAACGGGCAGTGGGATATACCTGAACTGCGCCGCCATCTTGGCTCGGTGCTTCCCGAAGACAGCGCGATCGAAGCCTTCAGCCTGACGTTTGATATCAAGGAAAACGGCAAACGGAATGTGGTGCTGAATGCCCGCAAACTGGCCGATACCGAAATTGGCGGCGATCTGATCCTGCTGGCGTTGGAAGACGTGACCGATCAAAAAGAAGCACGGCAGGCCCTGCTGGATCGAGAAGCCCGGCTCAGCGCCATTCTGAATGCGGTGCCCGAAGCGATCATCACGATCAATACCAGCGGCACCGTGACAAGTTACAGCCCGCCTTCGGCAAAGATGTTGGGATACACCCGTTCAGACATGATCGGGCACAACGTCAACATGCTGATGCCGGAACCACATCATTCTGCGCATGACGGGTATATTTCGTCCTATCTGGAAACCGGGGATGCCAAGATTATCGGCCTTGGCCGCGATATGGTTGCGAAACACAAATCCGGAAAACCTGTTCCGATCCACCTGAAAGTGGCCGAGTTGATGATTGATGGTGAACGGCAGTTCATCGGGATCATCCGCGATCTGACGGACGAAACAGAAAGCCGCCGACGGCTTGAGCAAGCCCAGAAAATGGAAGCCGTGGGCCAACTGACAGGCGGTATCGCCCATGATTTCAACAACCTTCTGACCGTCATTATCGGTAATATCGAATTGCTGGAAATGCGCCCTGACAACCCCAGCAACAAAGAGATATTGAAAGAAGCGCTTGGCGCCGCCAACCTCGGGGCGCTGCTGGTCGCCAAGCTGCTGTCGTTTTCCAAACGCCAGCCTCTTACTCCGGAAAAGCTTGAACTGTCCGGTCTGGTCAAAAACCTCTTGCCGTTTCTCACACGAACACTGGGGGCCCAGATCGAGATCAGGACAGAACTGGACGGGCCTGTTGATCTGGTCATGGCGGATCCCGGGCAGATCGAAAACGCGGTATTGAACATGGCCATCAATGCGCGCGATGCGATGCCCGAAGGCGGCACGCTGAACATCCGGGCACAGAATGTGAAGGTTGAGAGTGGTCAAAAACCCGAAATGGCGGATTTGGACGACGGCGACTATGTGGCCCTGTCCATAAGCGACACGGGAACCGGTATGCCCCCCGAAGTTTTGGCAAGCGTGTTCGAACCGTTTTTCACAACCAAGGAACAAGGCAAAGGCACAGGATTGGGGCTGCCGATGATGCTTGGCCTTGCGCGCCAAAGCGGCGGGGATGTCACCATAAGCAGTGCAGAGGGCCAAGGAACCGTCGTGACGCTCTACCTGCCCGCAATCGATTGCGAAGAACCGCGCAAAACGGACAAACGCGCGTCTGACTTTGCGGAAGGCAAAGCAACCGGCGAAATGATCCTTTTGGTCGAAGATGACCTGCGTGTGCGCAACCTGACACGCAACCGTCTGGAGTATCTGGGATATTCAGTGATTGAAGCGGCCAACGGACCGGCCGCGCTGCAACAATTGGAACAGTCAGATGCCATCCGGCTGGTGCTGACGGATATCACCATGCCGGGTGGGATGAACGGCTATGAACTGGCAAAGACCGCGCACGCACTCTACCCCGATCTGCCGATCATTCTTGCCTCGGGGTTCGCGCCGGACGAAGCTGATGCAGATAAGGACAGCGCCCCCTATCCGTTGTTGCGCAAACCTTACGATCTTCGAACGCTGGCACTGGCCTTGCGCCAGACTTTGGCGGCGGCAGGTGCCTGATTTTGGCTACCCCTGATTGCTATCAATCAAATCGGCCAGACGTGTCGCGATGGCATGGGCGACGGCATCGTCCTGATCGGCAACTGCGCGATCCAGTGCCCGCAAACGGGCGCGCATTGTGTGCAACTGATCGACCAGCGACAGGATGATCGGCACCGCATCGTCATTGACGGCCATGTCTTCGGTTAGATCGACAATCAATTGCAGGCGCGCGGCATTGAACGCGTCAAAGACCGGCCCGTCTTCGCCCTGATGCGGCGTGACCCAGGATTGCGTGATACAGATATCAAGCCGCGTTTTGGTCAGCCGGTCGATGCGCGACAGCATTTCTGTTTTGCTCAGCATCATCTTTCTCCTTTCCAGCCTTTGCGGGCGTCATAGGGGTGGGCCTTGTGCCAGTTTTCGATTGCAGATTTCAGGTCGGCATCCACAGTGTCGGGCAACACGATCCGGAGTGTGACAAGCTGGTTACCGGCCTTGCGCCCCTTGGGTTGGACCCCTTTGCCCTTCAGGCGCATCACACGCCCACTGCTTGATCCCGCAGGGATGCGCAGTTTGACCCGTCCCGCGATCGTGGGCACCGACACCGTGCCACCCAATACGGCTTCGTCAATGGAAATGGGCAGATCAAGCAGGATGTCTGCCCCGTCACGTTCAAAATGCGGATGAGGTGCAACGCTGACATGCACCAATGCATCACCGGGCGGTCCACCATTGAATCCGGGCTGCCCACGGCCCGCAAGGCGCAACGTTTGTCCGTGTTCGATACCTGCCGGAATACTGATTTCAAGGCTGCGACCGTCCGGCGTTTTGACAGGGTATTTGGTCCCGTTCACGGCATCCAGAAACCCGATTTCAAGATTGTACTGCACATCACCGCCGGGCATCTGCATGCGCGCACCGCCCGTTCTGCCATTCGCACCGCCGCCCATTCCGCCGCGTCCCCCGAAGGCCCGCGCAAAAATGTCGCTGAAATCTTCAAAGTCTCCGGTTGTCTGATACCGGTTGGATTGGCCTGATCCCGCATAATCACGATAGAACTCACGGGGCGGTACTTCCGCTCCTGTGGCGTCTATTTCGCCCGCGTCAAAGCGGCGGCGCTGTTCCGGATCGCGCAGAAAGTTGTATGCAGCCGAAACCCTCTTGAACCGCTCTTCGTTTTTGGCGTTGCCAGGGTTGATGTCGGGGTGCAGTTCTTTGGCCAGCGCGCGATAGGCCTTTTTAATCTCGGCATCGGTTGCATCGGGCTTAACGCCGATCACTTTGTACGGATCATCAGTTTCAGGTGCCATAATTCTTGTATCCCGTAGATATCAGGTGCGGACAGCGTCAGGTAGATCAGGCTGGTCGGTCTGTGGTGCCGCGACAAATCCCTGTTCGGCCCCCAGCACAAAAACCGGGCAACGGGCCGCTTCCAGCACGTGCCGCAACTGATCCCCAGATCGGAGCGGGCTTGCCGCCAGATCGACGACCACAGCCGACGCATTGATCCGGCCCAACTGCAACAGCAATTCGCGTTCGGTGTTGACTGCGATGCAGCGCGGGCCGGATGTTTCCCCGGTGTCTTGCCCGGTGCCAAGACACAGTTCCAGAACATCGGCCTTCAAAACGCGGGCCAGATCAGTGGCCAGTTTCCTGGCTTTTTCTGCGCGCGGCGCGGCAAACGACACGACAACAACCTGCCCCGGACGTTTGTGCATTTCGCGATAACCCAAGAGCAGAATGTCCCAGCCCTTTGCCGCCTCGCACAGACCGCTGATCAATTCGCCACTGCGTTGTTCAAAAGACCACTTCACCGTTCGCGCGCGTGCAATCGCCGACAATCTGCTGCGAAAGGCCTTTGCGTCAGCCTCGATCAGGCTGCGCACCTGACGGACAGAGGGGGGCACCTGCAACGCGCCCGCGGACGAAACCACCCGCTGCCCCGGCAGGCTGACGATATCGATCATCAGGCCTTCATCAACCAGAACACCGCCCAGTTCCGCCGGCAGACTTGCCGCGATCCGGTCGGCCAGACGAATTGCTGTCTCGGCATCGGCAAAACAGCCCGCGCCGATCAGTATCCGTGTGTAAGACGCCGGTGCGGACATTATGTATCACCCTGTTCTTTCGCCGCTTCTGACATGCGTGCAAACGCTTTGCGCGTTTTGGCAAAGTCACGCAGGCGCTGTTCGACCTTTGCATTGATTGTTTCAGGTTCAAAATGCCCGTCAGCGGCGCGGATGCCAGCGGGTGTTCCTGTCAGGATCGCAATGCCTTCGTTGATCGTTTCGACCGGAATAATCCGGAACTGCCCGTCGCGTGCGGCCTCAACAACCTCGGTGCGCAGCATCAGATGCGCGGCGTTGGCCTGCGGGATCAGAACGCCTTGCGACCCTGTCAGGCCTTGTGCTTTGCAGGTTTCGAAAAAGCCTTCTATCTTTTCGTTTACTCCACCTATTGCCTGCACTTCGCCAAGCTGGTTGACCGAACCGGTCACTGCCAAACCCTGATCGATCGGCACCCCCGAAAGTGCCGACAAAAGCGCATAAAGCTCGGCAGAGGATGCGCTGTCGCCATCAACGCCGCCATAGCTTTGTTCAAACACCAGACTGGCGTGCAGTGAAAAGGGCACATCCTGCGCATAGGTCGACGTAAGATACCCAGACAGGATCATCACGCCTTTGGAATGCAGCGGGCCGCCCAATTCGACCTCGCGTTCGATATCAACCAGTTTGCCCGCCCCCATGCGCACCCGCGCCGTGATGCGTGATGGCCGCCCAAAGCGGTAACTGCCGATACCCAATACAGAAAGACCGTTAATCTGGCCGGTTTTCGCGCCTTTGGTATCAATCAGAATGGTCTTTCGCGCGATGGCTTCCTGCATCCGGTCCTTGATGCGCGATGCGCGCCGGTCTCTTTCCTGCACGGCGCGCTCGATATCACCATTTTCGATATGGTGGCTGGATCGTGCGCGGGCATAATGCTCGGCCTCGCGGATCAAATCGCCCAACGCGCCGATGCGCAGGGACAGTTTTTCCGTGTCTTCTGCCATTCTGGTGGATTCGTCCAGAACGCTGGCAACACCGTGCGCGGTCATCGGCAACATATCTTCCTTGGATACATAAGCCGCAATCAACTGGCCAAACCGGATCAGGTTGTCCTTTGTCCGGTCTATGGCATCTTCGAAATCAGCCTGCACCTTGAACAGATCGTTGAAATCCGGGTCCAGCATAACAAGCAAACCATAAAGAAACGGATCACCAACCAGAACAACCCGCAGATCAAGAGGGATCGGATCGGGTTGCAACGTGGTCGTGGCCACAAGGCTTAGCCGGTCAGACAGGGACGTGATGGTGATGGATTCGTTGCGAATAGATTGTTTCACCGCATCCCATGCGAACGGCTCGCTGAGCAACCGCCGCGCATCCAAAACAAGATAGCCGCCATTGGCCCTGTGCAATGCACCCGGTTTGATCATCGTAAAATTCGTGACCAAAGACCCCATATGCGATGCATGTTCTATCCGCCCGATCAGTCGATCCAACGACGGCAAATCCTCGGTTTCGACCGGTGCGCCGTTTGCGGTTTTCGCATCCTGAGACACCATCACGTTCACAACGTAGCGGTCAAATTCCGAATCGCGGTGAAATTTTCTGATGGCTTCTGGAAATGGTCCGTTCTGGGATTCCCCTGCTGCAATCAGGAACAGTTCGGCATTTGCAATAATGTCCTTGTGCACCTCTTCCAGATATCCGGAAATCGGGCCGATATCCTTAAACTCGGCCTGCACCTCGCTTACCCGTGCCGAAACCGCGCGTTCCGCCATCGATGCGTTAAGTTCTTCGACTTTGGTGCGATGTTCCTTTTCAAGCTTTGGGCCTTCGCGCAGGATTTTGGCAAGGTCTTGTTGCAAACGCGCAATCTGTTCTTCGATCTTTTCCTGTTCCGCCTTGTCCAATTGTTCAAAGTCTTCGGCCTTGACCAGTTTACCGTCGCGAATGGCGGTCAGCATGAACCCCACGGGCGTTCGGACCAATGCAATGTTTTCGGCTTTGGCGCGCTCGGCGAAATCGGCCATCGACGCTTCATGCTTTTCGCCAAACTCCGCTTCGATGGCCCGCCGCTGACTCTGATAATCTTCTGACTCAAACAGGCTTGGGATGTCATTGGCAAGATCGTCAATCAGGTTCTGCATCGCGGTTTGCAGGGTTTTCGCCGTGCCAAAGGGCAATTGCAGCGCCTTGGGTTTGTGCGCTTCTTCGAAATTGTTGACATAAGCCCAATCACACGGCACCGGCCGCTTGGCCGCATCTTCGGACAAAATCTTTTGCACTGCGGTGTGGCGGCCCGTTCCGGTCGGACCAAGGACAAAAAGGTTGAAATCGCGATGTGTCATGCCGGACGACAGGCATATGGCATCCATCGCCCGATCCTGCCCGATCAGTTCGACCAGTCCGGTGGACTCTTGCGTTGTTTCAAAGCCAAGCAGCGCCGGATCGCAACTCTGGCGCAGCTTGTCGGCAGGAAGGACTTTCATCGCGATGCTCTTTTCCGCTTGGGGCCCGGCCCGATACGGGGCACAGTTTATTCTGCGCCTGAAAAGCGGAAATTGTTTTGATTTCGGTCAAACCTGTCAAATTTCAGCGCAACAGCGATCGGCGCCGGTTGCCGTCCGACTTGGCTGAACCCCGGAAACGCCCGGGGTCAGGGTGTTTTCACAGAGCCGATTTCCCTTAACAGCCACTCGGACCGCGTTATTTGTTCTTCCACGGTTGCCAGCTTGCCTTCAAGCCGTTGCTTTTTCGACGGCTTTTCCGTCTCGGACAGTTCAGTTTTCAGCTGTTCCTGCTTTGCCTGCAACTTGGCAATCACCTTTTCCACATGCCCAGACTGGATTTTGGCCGCTTTTCCAAGCTCAAGACGCTTGTAATACGTATCCAGTTTTTCAGCGATCTTCTTCAGTCCCATCTCATCCTCCGGCTGACAAGGAAAGGTAGCAACGCAATGCAACAGTTTAGTAACAAGAAATACATCACGATGTTGGCCCTGCCCTGCTGTCTGGTTCTTCGTCAAGGCCCGCGTCGCTCAACTCGTCGTCTTCCAATGCCAGTATGCGCTCGACCTCGGCCATGGCTTCTTCGGTTTCGATATAATACGCCCGTGCGGCCCCCAGCAGATCACGCATCAAGCTGTAGGCGTAATTTGAATCGTTCAAAAATGATGTTGCCTTGGTCGCGTCCAGTCGCCGGTCGCGGATCAAAGCCTCGATGCGGGTGTTGGTTTCCTGTGCGTCGCGTTCCACCTGAATACGTTCCTGATCCAGCCAAAGGCCAGAACGGTCTTCGGGATCGGTGTGCTCAAGCTTGTGAATCTCGACAAGAATACGGCCGATTTCGGCGCGCAATCCGTTATAGAGATCGGCAATCACACCCTGCCGCGCCTGCGTGTATTTAGACGCGTTACGGCGCAAGTGTTTGGCCGATTTCACCGCACGTACAATCTGCGCCGCCACGTCGCGCATGCTGTAAATGTCATCTATCACGTCAGGGGGCATATCTTTTGCAGCCGCGCGGGTGGCGAATTCCACAATCGCCGAATAAAGCGTCTTGATCCGGTGTTCGTACTGGATATCAAAATCAAACTCGACCGGGCTATGGCTTGCCGCAACCAGTGCATCGATATCCTTGGCAGCCAGCAACTGTTTGGGATTCAAGTTCAGGCTTTGCAGGATCAGTTCGACGGAATTGTCATAAAGGTGCTGGATTTCCCGTCGCATCGCGACCTGAATGGTTTGCGGAAATTCGTCAACGGCTTCGGACAGGTACAAAGGCTGGCTCAGGTCCTCTTTGGGCTGCACGATGATGCGTTCCAGAAACGCCACCAACCGGTGAATGACAGGCAGCATCAATATCACACCCAACAGATTGAATATGGTGTGAAAGACCGCCAGTTTCAGGGCGTAATCGGTATCTGCAATACCAACGCCCGCGCTGATGTAATCAACCGCAACGCGGATCGGCATGATGAACACCAGCGCCACAGCGGCTGTCCCCAGATTGAAAATCAGATGCGCCAGCGCCAATCGTTTGCCCTGAAAATTTGCGGTGAAAGATCCGATGATCGCGGTGATTGTCGTGCCGATATTGGCACCGATCGCCAGGGCAAGCGCGTTTTCATAACTGATCTGGCCCGCGGCCAGCGCCGTGATCACCAATACCATCGTCGCGTGGCTGGATTGCATGACAACCGTCGCCGCCGCCCCGACAAGCGTGTAAACGGCAAGCCCCAATATCCCCGTCAGTGCAAACCGGGTCAGATCGAACTGGTCTTTAAAGGCTTCGAACCCTTCTTTCATGTGGTGGATGCCCAGAAACAGAAACCCCAGCCCCGCCAGCACAAACCCGGCCCCGCGCAGATATTTTGATTTCTGGAACACCAAGACGATTCCGATGGCCAGCATCGGCAATGCATAGGCCGATATGTTGACCTTGAGGCCAAAGCCGGCAACCAGCCATGCACCGGTTGTCGTGCCGATATTGGCACCAAAAATAATGCCGACCCCCGCCAAAAGCGTGATCAGGCCCGCAGACAGAAACGAAATGGTGATCACCGACACCAGCGAACTGGACTGCATGATCGTTGTTGCAAAGATGCCAAAACCGATCGATTTCGGGATCGAGCGCGTCGCGCTTTCCAAAGCGCGTTCCAAAAGGCCACCGCTAAAAAGCTTGAACCCGTCTTCCAGCATCATCATGCCGAACAGGAAAATGGCCACACCGGCGGCAATTTCCTGAAAGTTGGAACTGGCCCAGAATCCAATGGACAGGACCAGCAGGATGGTCGGCAATAATAGCCTGTTCAACATAACAGCGCGCACCTTATGGCAGCATCATGCCGCGCAAAACAAAGTAGAACAAGGCCGCCAACACGGCCGAAACCGGAACCGTAATGATCCACGCTGAAACGATTTTCAAAAGCGATGACCGTTTCACCAGTTGCCGTTTCAACGCCTTTTGTAATTCCTTGCGTTGTGCGGCATCAATCACCGCTTCGGGGCCCATTTTCTGCAATTCCTTCAGGATGCGTTGCTTGTCTTCGGGCGGCGCATTCCTGAAGTTCATCAGTACTTTCTCAGCTTCGGCAAAATCAGGTTCGCCTTGATGCTGGTGCAACACATTCTCGACCACTTTTCCGACCCGTTGTTCAAGAAATTCGCGCAGAAAGCCGACACCGAAAACAGCACCCAGCGCCACATGGGTCGAACTGACGGGCAGTTTCAGGTGGCTGGCGATAATGACGGTGATCGCCGCAGCCAGTGCGATACAAAACGCGCGCGAGCGATCCAGTTCTGTGATTTCGGATCCCACAGTCCGGATCAGCTTGGGCCCGAACAGCGCCAGCCCGACGGAAATGCCAAGTGCGCCGATCACCATCACCCACAGCGGGATCGCCACCTTCGAACTGCCGCCTTCACCGGCGGTCAGCGCGTCCACAATACCGGCAAGCGGGCCGACGGCATTGGCCACATCATTTGCCCCGTGCGCAAAGCTCAGAAGAGCCGCTGAAATAATCAGCGGGATGGTGAACAGGCGGTTCACGCCTTCGCGGTTGTTTTCCAGATTGGGCACCGCGCGATTGATCATCGGGCGAACAAGGATGATCGCCACAAGACCGGCGACAAGGCCAATCAGGACCGCATTGAAAAAGTCGATTTCGACAAGTTTCTTGACCCCCTTCAGGGCGATATAGGTCGTAAACGCCCACACCATGATCCCGATCATGAACGGGACAACCTTGCGCGCGGATTCCACCGGTTCGTCTTTGAAAAAGATCGTCCGCTTCAGAAAGAACAGGAACAGGGCCGCAATGATCCCGCCGGTGACGGGTGAAATGACCCAACTGGCGGCGATTTTGCCCATTGCGTCCCAGTTCACCACATCCCATCCCGCGGCTGCAATGCCCGCGCCCATGACGCCGCCCACGATCGAATGTGTGGTCGAAACCGGCGCGCCCAGCCATGTGGCCGCGTTCAGCCAGATCGCCGCACCGGTCAATGCGCCCATCATGACCCAGACAAAGACTTGCGGATCGGCAACATCCGCAGGATCGATAATGCCCTTCTTTACGGTGCTCACGACGTCACCACCGGCAATAATCGCGCCTGCGGCCTCGAATATTGCGGCGATAACAATGGCCCCTGTCAGCGACAGCGCAAAAGATCCGACAGCAGGCCCGACATTGTTGGCCACATCGTTGGCACCGATATTGATGGCCATGTAGGCACCGATGACGGCAGCGGCGACCAGCAGATAGGACTGTTCGATATGCGCGAACTTGGACCCTGCGTAGATCATCACCGCCACAATGAAGAGGATCGCCGTTCCCAAGCGGCCAACTTCGGCGCGGCTCAGACCGGTCGCACTTTCGATAATCAAATAGTCTTTGGTTTTCATGCCTTGTCCCCCTTGGCCCCCGAATTGGCCCCCGAATGCGCGCAAATTTATGCGCCACCGGAAACTCTCGTTCCTGCGTTTCGCAAGCTCTGTTCTGGAAAGCACAGTCAGGCCGGGCCCGCCATGAGGTGGATCAATTGGCCATATTTTTGGCGATCTGTGGCGTTTGTGCAGGAGAGGGCCAACTGCGTTTTTTGAGCATCAAATTAGCAATGGCCACTTTCACGCGGCGTGCAGGATCACGACTTGAGGAAATCGCCCAGAACGGTGTTGAACAGATGCGGCTTTTCAAGGTGCACCGCATGGGCACATCCCGGGATCACGGCAAGATCGGCATCCTGAATGGATTGCCATAATTGCGCGGTCTGGCTCCACGGGTATGTGCGGTCATGATCGCCCCAGATCACCAGTGTTTTTTGCCCGACATCCGGCAGATAGGACAAGCCGCTCCACTCTTGCATGGCTGTTAACCCACTCTCCATCGCTTGCAGGCTGCTGCGCTCGGCGATTGCGGCGCATTGCGCGTAGGCCGATGCGGCCTCCCGCTCCAGAAACCATGTGGCGGCGATACGGCGCGCTGTGGCGCGCGGGCCGTCGGCGCGGGCGCGTTCCTTGGACACGCCGATCGGTTCAAACCGCCCCGGCAAGACACCGATTGCCCCTGTCCCGTACAGGATCAAGCGGGCCACACGCGCAGGGGCAAGCCGCGCCATTTCCTGCACGATCATACCCCCCATCGAGTGGCCCAGCACGTGGAACTTTTCGATCCCCCTGTCGCTGAGATCGGCAAGGACCCATTTGGCAAAGTCCGTGATGTTGTCGGGGGCAGTCAGATGCGCGTTTTCGCCATATCCGGGAAGATCCGGCGTAATCACGTTGTATTCAGCCCCAAGCGCCGCGCGCTGCCCCTGCCATTGCAGGCTGCCGCCCATGAACCCATGGACCAACACAAGCGTATTCATTTGCGCGCACCCTGCACGATACGGTCAAGGATCATGGCACAAAACAGGATCGCAAATCCGGCAAGAATCCCCTGCCCGACATTTGCATATTGCAGGGCTTCCAGCACGTCTTCGCCCAGCCCCTTGGCCCCGATCAGCGATGCCACCACAACCATCGCCAGCGACAACATGATCGTCTGGTTGATCCCTGCGCGGATCGACGGGCTGGCCAGCGGCAAATCAACCTTGGTCAACAGATACCACTTGTTGGCCCCGAACGAGATCGCCGCCTCGCGCACGCTTTCCGGCACCCCGCGCAACCCCAATACTGTCAGGCGTACAACCGGTGTGCCGCCGAAAATCATGGTGACAATCACGGCCGCCGGTTTGCCGACCCCGAAAAAGGCGATCACAGGCACCATGAACACAAAAGCGGGCATGGTCTGCATGAAATCCATGATCGGCTGGATAAATGCATAAAAACGCGGACGACGGGCGGCGAACATCCCAAGTGGAATACCGATCACGATCGACAAACACGCGGCCGTTCCAAGCAGCGCCAGTGTGGTCATCGCTTTTTCCCAAAAGCCCAAAAGGCCCATATAGGCCAGAAACGCGCCGGAAAAGATCGCGGCGCGGATGCCCGCCGTCAGCCATGTCAGCAAGACGATCAGACTGGCAATCACGATCCACGGCGTACTGACAAAAATCAGTTCAAGCGTATCCAGCATCATCCGGATACCGTAGGTCACGACATCAAAAAACGCTTCGCTGTTCCGCACACACCACGCGATGAAATCTTCAACCCATGTTATGCCCGTCAGGCGGATCACCGGATCAGTCGGGAATTCGGTTAACAGGAATATACGGCCCGGAAAGCTGTAGTGCAGCATGGCCGCCACCGCGATCAGGATCATGAAGATGGCGCTAAGAACGATGTGGCTGACCGGCATGCCCGACCGTATGGTCTGGTCTGACAACCATTCCGAAAACCTGGCCTCAAGCGCCCAGTTGGCCACCACTGCCTGCACTGCCTTGACCACCAGCAGCGTGACCAGTCCGGCCAGCGCGATCCAGATGCCCTGATCCGCCAACGCTTCGGCTTCGGCACGGATGCCGCCGATATTCGCTTCAAGGGATTCCACGGTCCGTTGATAAACATCTACCTTGTCGGAGTTGCTTTCAATGGCAGCCGCCAGTTGTTCGCGCCGAAGGTCCAGCGTGCCTTCGATCGAGGCGATGCGCGCCATGGCATCGGCTGCCAGATCGCCGAACAAGCCGCGGGCAATCTGCACAAGTGCCAGTGTTTCGATAATCAGAAACGGCAACGCCCAAGACCACAACCCGCGCGCGCCGAACCAGACCGGCCCGAACAGACCCGCCATCACGTTAAAGGTCGGTGTAAACCGCGACGAGGCACCGATTTTATCAAAGTTGCGAATGTAGTAATCGGGGTGCGTGCGGGTGAAGGTACGGATATTGTCGCGCCGCTCTTGGGCGTAGGCGCGTGCGGCGTCAGTATCGGTGTCCTCAAGCGGGTTCACGGCTGTCGTGCTCATGATACTTCTGTCCCTTCGATCACCGTGCGCAGCAGATCCGCGCGCGTTATGACGCCGATGTCCACGCCCCCGGATTCGACCAGGATCGCGGTTTCATTGTCGATGGCCAGGTTGATCAGGGTGCTTAGGGTTTCGGCTTCGTTGACACGCGGTGCGTCAGCGGCCAGTGGGCCATGCGCCTTAAAATACGCCTTGATCGGTTGCATCACCGCCGCCGCGTGCACCACCTTGAGCCGTGAGATACCGGCAACAAATTCGGCGACGTAATCATCAGCCGGATGCATCACGATATCCTCGGCGGTGCCAACCTGCACCAGACGACCATCGCGCATTATGGCGATGCGGTCGCCAATGCGTACCGCTTCGTCCAGATCATGCGTGATGAAAACGGTTGTTTTCTTCAGGATCTGGCTGAGCCTGATAAATTCATCCTGCAATTGCCGCCGGATCAGCGGATCAAGCGCGCTGAACGGTTCATCCATCAGCAACACATCGGGGTTTGCGGCAAGGGCGCGCGCCAGCCCCACCCGTTGCTGCATACCGCCCGAAAGCTCATGTGCGAATTTGGAGCCCCACGCCCCAAGCTCGACGATATCCAGAATGGCGGCCGCCTGTCGCATGCGTTCGTTCTTGCTGACCTGGCGGATTTCAAGCGGCATCGCGACATTGTCCAGAACCGAACGGTGCGGCATCAGCGCAAAATTCTGGAATACCATACCGATCTTGCGATTGCGGAAGGTTTGCAGCGCCTTGGGGTCCAAGGCCATGACATCCGTTCCTTCGATCAGGATCTTGCCGGCCGTCGGTTCCAGCAGACGATTGAAATGGCGCACAAGTGTCGACTTACCGCTGCCCGACAAGCCCATGATACAAAAGATTTCGCCCCGTTTGACCGACAGGCTTACTCCGGCCACGCCGACCACGGCATTGTATTCGGCCAGCACCTCGGCCTTGCCCAACCCGCGTTCGTGAATGGCCTTCAATGCAGCACCCGCATTGGCGCCAAAAATCTTCCAGACGTCGGATATTTCTATGACGGTCTCATCGCTCATTGCGCACTATGTCCAGGCTGGGGATCAGGGATAGAAACGGCACCGGTCTTGCCGGTGCCGCCAGTTGGCTCCTGTCAGCGGATCACAGACCCAGCCATGTATCCACGCGATCAGGATTGTTTTCGACCCATTCGCGCGCCACTTCTGCCGGATCACGCCCCTTGCCGCTGATTTCGTAGGCAAAGCTGGAAACGTCATCGGCGGTCAGCGCAAAGTTGGCAAAAAACTCGGCAATGGCAGGCGACCGGTCGACCAGAGAATTCGACCATGCAATCTGCACGTTTTTCAGCGCATCCTTGGTTGCCACGTTCGATTTCTGGAACCAATCCGGATCATCCGAAGGCTGTACCATCACGTATTTCGCCGGATCAAATGTCGGCTCGGTCAGCATCTTGACGTCGAACATGTACCAGACAGCATGCGGTTTGTAGCAGTAGAACGCATAACCTTCGCCCTTGGCAATGCTGTCCTTGATCCGCGCTGTCTTGACGCTTTCTTCGGCGCGCACAGGCTCGATAAAGTCCATCAGGCCGTAATCGCGTGTCTTGACTTCGTTCACATTGGCCGAGGCCCACCCCGGGGCCCCGATCCACATTTCACCCAGACCGTTGCCATCACTGTCCATCAGCGCGGCTACATCCGGACGGCCCAGATCGGCGATATCGGTGATGTTGTTGGCTTCGCCAAAGTCTTTTGAAACGCAAAAGCCCTGATTGCCTTCGTACGGGTTGGACGACAGCGTTACGGTACCCGCCTCGTCGACATATTTCTTGGTAAAGCTTTCCTGATTTGGCAGCCACACATCAGGATGCACGTCAATGTCACCCTTGCCCTGATCCATCGCCTGAAAAATCGTGGCGTTGTTGCCGGGGACATATTCAACCTTGCCGCCAATCCGCATTTCCACAACAGCCCCCAGAAGATGCGCGATCGCCTGCGCACCTGTCCAGGACGGGACGCCAATCTTTACTTCTTCGGACGCCAGTGCAGGCATCGCAAAGATGCCGACAACCGCTGCAAGCCCCAGTGATTTCATCGTCGTTTTCATATTTCTCTCCTATGTTGGAACGCGCCGATTATGGCGTCAGTTTTTTTGTAGTTCGGGATCATTGTTCACGAGCATATTTCGCAAACAGTGGATTTCTTGGAGGTCCGGTTCACGGGTTCAAGTCTAGATCAAGTCGTTTCAAGATCGCCAATTCGAACAAATCATTAAACTATTCGGAATTTGCATAATCATGTATATTGGCGCTGACCCACTTGGCGCGCGAAGGTAAAACAACATGGATCTGAACTGGTTGCGCGATTTCGAGTGTCTGGCGCGCACGTTGAATTTCACACGGGCCGCCAACGAAAGAAACATAACGCAATCCGCTTTCAGCCGCAGAATCAAAGCCTTGGAAATCTGGGTGGGATTGCCGCTGGTGAATCGCGCCACCTACCCTGTGCAACTTACCGAAAGCGGGCAGAATTTCCTGCCGATCGCGATGGCCGCCATTTCGCAGCTGACCGAGGCACGCCAGTCGCTGCGCGATGCGGATAATGGTGACAGCCGGTTTATCCGGTTTTCGGTGCTTCACACGATTTCGGTGAATTTTTTGGCATCAAGGATCGAAGAGTTGCAAAATCAGCTTCCCGATCTGCGCACCCGCGTCATATCCAATTCCCTCAGCACGTGTTGCGAACTTCTGATCGAAGGCGCGGTCGATATTCTGCTGTGCTATTGCCACCATGCCGTTTCGCCTAAAATCGATGAAACCGCATTTGAACGCAAAGACCTTTTGGTTGATCGTCTGATCCCTGTGGCCGCCAGCGAACCAGCACACAGATTGGGCTGGAACCTGAACACAGGCGGCACATCACCGATCCCGTATCTGGCCTATGACAGGTCATCGTTTCTGGGGATGGTTGTGGAACACACGGTGGACCGGAAAACCCTGAATGTCGAAACCGTCTATGTCGACGGGTTGGTCGAAGCGATCAAGCGGCGTTTGCTGGCCGGTGGTGGGTTTGCATGGATGCCACAAACCGCCATCACGGCCGAGCTTTCAGACGGGCGACTGGTGCCCATCGGCAACGAAAGTTGGTGCGCCTCGCTGACGATATCGGCGTTTGCAAACCCGGACCTGTTTGATCAAAACGCGTTGGACCTGTGGAACCTGTTGTGACCTGACGCCGCGGCGGACGGCATCAAAATCACATTTTTGCTGGTTTCAAAGACCGCGCGAAAGGTCGGGCAAGCCTTAATGCGCGATCATGACATGACGCACGGCGGTGTAATCTTCCAGCGCATACATCGACATGTCTTTGCCATAACCCGATTGTTTGAGCCCGCCATGCGGCATTTCATTGACCAGCATGAAATGGGTGTTGACCCACGTGCAGCCGTAGCGCATGCGCGCCGACACATCCATTGCGCGACCCACATCCTGCGTCCAGACCGACGACGCAAGCCCGTAATCACTGTCATTGGCCCAATCGACAGCCTGATCGGCATCAGTAAACCGCGTGACAGACACCACCGGACCAAATACCTCGCGTTGTACAATCTCGTCTGTTTGCAGCGCGCCCGCGATCACGGTGGGCTGGAAATAAAAACCCGATCCCTCGTGCGATGTGCCGCCTGTCGCAATTTCCATATGTTTGTGTTCGCGTGTGCGTTCCACAAAACTCGCCACACGGTCCCGCTGGCGCATGGAAATAAGCGGTGGGATTTCGTTCAGCGTGTCATCTGCATTGTCATAAACGATACTGGCCGCTGCCGCTGACAAATCCGCTACAAGATTATCATAGATTTTCGGACCGGCATAAATCCGGCACGCCGCCGTGCAATCCTGACCGGCATTGTAATATCCGAACGCCTTCAATCCTTCGACAACGCGGCCCAGATCGGCATCGTCAAACACGATCACCGGCGCTTTGCCACCCAGTTCAAGATGCGTGCGCTTGACCGTTCTGGATGCGGCTTGCAGCACTTTTTTGCCTGTCGCCACATCGCCCGTGATCGATACCATATCAACATCCGGATGGCTGATCAGCGTATTGCCGACGCTGGCGCCCTGCCCGACCACAACGTTCACAACACCTTCCGGCAGGATATCGGCCATCAGTTTTGCCAGCCGCAACGCGGTCAGCGGTGTCTGTTCGGACGGCTTAAGAACCACGGTATTACCCCCTGCCAACGCCGGAGCGAGCTTCCATGCCATCATCATCATCGGATAGTTCCACGGCGCGATTGACGCGACAACGCCAATCGGATCGCGGCGCACCATCGAGGTGTGCCCGGCCATGTATTCCCCCGCCGCTGACGTGTGCATATTGCGCACAGCCCCCGCAAAATACCGGAAGCAGTCGGCTACGGCGGGCACTTCGGCGGTGCGCACCTCGTTGATGGGTTTGCCGCAATTCAGCGCCTCAAGCTGTGCCAGTTCTTCAAGGTTCGCTTCGATCGCATCGGCAATCGCCAGCAATTTTTCAGACCGTTCAGACGGCGTTGTGCGCCCCCATTGCCCGAAGGCCGCGCGCGCGGAAGCCACGGCGCGATCAATCTGGCCCGGATTGGCTTCGGCCAGCTTCAGAATAACCGCGCCGGTGCGGGGGTTCAGAACGTGTTCTTCGGTATCGGTTCCGGCCTCGAATGATGACCCGATCAGCATCTTGGTTTCCATGATGTCTCTTCCTTTGGTCCTGTTGTCTTGATGTTTTATTTGCCTTGTCCGGCCACCGTGTCGGTGCCGCGTGTCAGATAATATGCCCCCAGGATCGGCAGGAACGTGACCAGCACGACAACCAGGGCGACCACATTTGTCACCGGGCGTTCGCGTGGTCTGACCAGTTCCTCCAGCATCCAGATCGGCAATGTCTGTTGCTGTCCGGCGGTAAAGGTCGTCACGATGACCTCGTCAAATGACAGCGCGAACGCCAGCATCCCCCCCGCCAGCAGCGCCGTCGAAATATTTGGCAGAATGACATAGCGGAACGTCTGGAAACTGTTGGCACCAAGATCCATCGAGGCCTCGATCAGGCTGCCTGAAACACGGCGAAACCGCGCGACCGCATTGTTGTAGACAACGACAACGCAAAACGTGGCGTGCCCCAGAACAATCGTCCAGAAGCTGAACGGAATGTCCGCGAGATTAAACGCTGACCGCAGTGAAATCCCGGTGATAATTCCGGGCAATGCAATCGGCAGGATCACCAGCAACGAGATCGCCTCGCGGCCGAAAAATTTGGTCCGGCTGACGGCTGCCGCGCACAAGGTGCCCAGTACCAGCGCAATCACAGTCGAAATCGCGGCCACCTTGAGTGACAGGGCCAGCGCCGTCCAGACATCGGGCCTGTGCCACGTCACTGCGAACCATTTCAGCGTCAGGCCGGGGGGCGGCCATTGATAGGATTTGTCTTCGGTCGTGAACGCGTAGACAAAGATCAGCAGGATCGGCAGATGCATGAAGGCAAGGCCCAATCCCGCCGCGATCTTCAACCCCCGTGGTGCGCGATCAGAGTGCATCAAATGCCCCCTGCCGTTTTGCAATCCACAGATAGACCGCCATCAGAAGAATGGGCACCACGGCAAAGGCGGCGGCAAGCGGAATATTACCCGCTGTCCCCTGATAGGCATATACCGCCTGTCCGATAAACCGCCGCGACGAACCGACGATCTGCGGAATGATGTAATCCCCCAATGTCAGGGAAAACGTAAAGATCGATCCGGCGATCACGCCGGGCAGCGCAAGGGGCAACAACACATGCCGAAAGGTCTGCGACGGGCGCGCACCCAGATCACCGGAGGCTTCCAGCATCGACACCGGCACACGTTCCAGTGATGCCTGTATCGGCAGGATCATGAACGGCAACCAGACATAGAGAAACACCAGAAACGTGCCGGTGGCGCTGACCGAAAGGGAATTTCCGCCAATGACCGGAATGGCCAGATAGGCGTTCAAAAGCCAGCTTAGGTGCAGGGTTTCAAACAGCCAGTTCAGGATGCCTTCCTTGGCCAGGATCAGTTTCCACGAATAGACCTTGACCAGATAGCTGGACCACAGCGGCATCATCACCCCGAGATAGAAAATAGCCTTCCATTTGCCACGGGCATAACGCGCGGCAAAATAGGCGACGGGAAACCCGATGATCGCTGCCGCAATGCTGACGGCGGTGGCCATCACAACGGTGCGCACGATGATGTCGAAATTCGAAGGGCGGAACAGTTCGCCATAGGTCTTGAGGGTGAATTCGTACTGGATCAGGCCAGAGAATTCATCGATCGAAAAAAAGCTTTGGGCCAGCAGCGCGAATAGCGATCCAAGATAGATGATCCCGAGCCAGAGTGCAGGCGGCAGGATCAGCAAAAACACCAGCAACGACGGGCGACGCCACAATTCGTCCGAAATGCGTGACAGCATGCCGCCCTGATCAGCCATGATCGCCCGGTTGTTCATGTGCCCGCCATCACGTGCAGATCATCGCTGTTCCAGTCGACATAGACTGTATCGCCTGCCTTTGGCAGCGCCGCGCCCTTGGGCACAAGCATCGTCATTGCCACACCATGCACCTGCATGGACACCCGCGTTGCAGACCCCAGAAAGCTGACGCTTTGAATCGTGGCGGCATGTCCGGTTTCGGACAGTCGCACCGCCTCGGGGCGCACACTGCCGTGACCGTCGACGCCCTTCAATTCGCGCATCAATTCAGGTGGCAATACATTGGATGATCCCACGAAATCGGCCACAAACGGAACAGCGGGGCGGTAATAGATATCTTCGGGCGATCCCAGCTGCATGATCCGCCCGTCGTTGAACACCGCGACACGATCCGCCATTGACAGCGCCTCGCCCTGATCATGGGTCACGAAGATAAATGTGATGCCAAGGCTGCGTTGCAGGGCCTTCAGTTCTTCCTGCATCTGTTCGCGTAACTTCAGGTCAAGCGCGCCCAATGGTTCATCCAGCAGCAACGCTCTGGGTTCGTTGACAAGCGCGCGCGCCAAGGCGACGCGCTGACGCTGCCCGCCCGACAATTCGGATGGCTTCCGATCGCCGTAGCCGCCCAGCGCGACCATGCCCAGCGCCTCGTCTGCGGCCTTGTGACGTGCGGCCTTGGGCCGGCCGGCGATCATCAGGCCGTAGGCGACATTGTCGCGCACATTCAGATGCGGAAACAGCGCGTAGTCCTGAAAAACCGTGTTCACATTGCGTTTGTAGGGCGGGATGTTCTGCGCGACCTGACCGAATATCCGGATTTCGCCCTGTGTTGGTTGTTCAAAGCCCGCGATCAGCCGCAAACACGTGGTTTTCCCTGAACCGGACGGGCCCAGCATGGCAAAAAATTCACCTTCGGCGATATCAAGGTCGACACGATCGACGGCTTTCACATCACCATAGTGGCGCGACACGCCGGAAAAGCGGATTGCAGATGTCATAGAGCTTCCAGAAATATGGCCCGCCACCAAGGGCGGCGGGCAAGTATCGGGGTGGCGTTAGCGGCCGCCGATTACGCCAATGTAATCAGACACCCAACGATAATAAGGCACGCATTCGCCCTGGCTTTCGCAGGATGAAACTGGCGTGGTCCAGAATTTGATACGTTCGAAATCATCCAGACCGTTCTTTGTGCAGCCCTCAGCCGTTTGCATGCCACGGCCATCCGTACAGGCGGCGGGTACGGCGGGGTTTGCACCAAACCAAACGGACAGGTCCGATTGCAGGTTGGATGCCAGCGAATGCTCCATCCACATATAGCTGCAATTGGGGTTGTCCGCTTCGGCATGCATCATTGTCGTATCGGCCCAGCCCGTTGCGCCTTCTTGCGGGATTGTCGATGCGACCGGGGCATTGTCCCCTTGCAACAAGTTCACCTGAAACGGCCAGCTTCCTGATGCGGCCATGCCTTCGTTCTTGAAATCGTCGATCTGGATGAACGCGTCATGCCAGTAGCGGCTGACAATCGTGCGCTGTTCGCGCAACAGATCCAGCGCGGCGGCATATTGATCCGGGTTCAGTTCGTATGGCGATGTAATCCCCAGTTCCGGCTGGTGAAACATCAGATAGTTCGCCGCATCGGCAACATGGATCGGTCCGTCATAGGCCTGAACGCGGCCCTGGTTGGGCTGACCGTCGGGCAGATCCATCGGCTTGAACACGACATCCCAGCTTGTCGGCGCTTCGGGAAAGACCTCGGTCGAATACATCAGCACGTTGGGCCCCCACATGTAGGGAACGCCGTAATGGGTTCCGTTGGTGAAATGCCATGGCGCTTCTTTCAAACGGTCGTCTACGGTCGACCAGCTTGGAATCAGGTCGATGTTGATCGGCTGCACCCGTTTCCCTGCAATCATCCGCAAGGACGCATCGCCCGACGCCGTCACCAGATCAAATCCGCCCTCATTCATCAGGGCGACCATCTCGTCACTGGTGTTTGCGGTTTTGACGTTGACCATACATCCGGTCTTTTCCTCAAAGCTGGTGATCCAGTCAAATTCGGCGACTGTTTCTCCGCGCTCAAGATATCCAGGCCAAGCGACGATGTTCACCTGCCCTTCACCTTCACCGATTTCCGTTAATGCCGTTTGCGCAATGCCCTGCCCGGCAACAGTCAGGCAAAGTGCCATTGCGGCACTTGATTTCAACACACCATTCATCTGCAATCTCCCCTGCAAGAACGCTATGGCAGCATGGCGCTACCCAGTTGCGATAAAGCGTGCAGCAGAAAGACTGTTTTCGCCAATTCAATTCGCAGAATTATGCTATCGGTTTTTCCGATACCGGAAGATTAAGCCCCGGAAGACAGTTTATGTGCCTGTGCAATTGCAACGAATTCGTGTGCGGCATCAGACAATTGTGACCCTTTACGCCACACAAGGCCGACCTGAACAACCGGCAAGGAACCGGACACGTCCCGCGCTTCGATCCTGTCACCTTCAAGCGACCAGGGACGGTAGACAAGATCGGGCAAGAGCGCGACGCCTGATCCGGTCGCAACCAGAGACCGTACAGCTTCGACCGAACGGGTGCGGAACGCGATTTTGGGCCGGGTGCCCAGAACCGACAAAAGCTTGACCGCCTCCTGCTCCATTTCGTCCACATTCAGCACGATCAGGGGTTCGTCTTTAAGATCGGACAGGCTGATGCTGTCTTGCTTCAAAAGCCGGTGTCCCAGAGGCATCCACAACCGGTAGGGCGACACATCCAGCGCCTCGGCATGCAGCGCGTAATTGTCTGACATGCGCGACGTCATCATGACGGCCACATCCATTTCACCGCCGATCAGCAAGTGTTCAAGATATTCGCCAGATTCTTCGATGGCCGTGATTTCCACTTCGGGATAGGCGCGGGAAAACTTGGCCAGCAAATCGGATATCACATACCCCGCCACAAGCGAGGTCAGGCCCAAATGCAATTTTCCCGGTGTTGTGCGATTCTGTTTCTGAAAGGCCCGCCGCGCCTGAGACACCTCGGACAGAATCGTGGTTGCGTGCCGCAGGAATTGGTGGCCCTGATGCGTAATGCGCAATCCGCGGGAATGGCGATCAAACAGCCTGACACCCAAATCGGCTTCCAGATCCTTGATGGCCTCTGTCACAGCGCTTTGGGAAATCGATAAAGATTGCGAGGCCGCACTGACGGACCCGTGCTCGGCCACGGAAACAAAATAGGTCAACTGACGAAAGGTGAAAGACACGGCGGCAACAGGTCCTGAATTCAGATGTTAGCTGGCAGTATAGGCGCTCTTTCACCCCGAGAGAAACAGCCTGCCCCATGCCCGCATCGGACCGGCTTTTCCGGCATGCTCCTCAGGCTTGGTATTGAAGCCGCTTTCTTGCGACAAACTCTGCAAGCGCGCCCGCCTGACCAAGCGGCATCGGTGGTTGCACATAGGTGTTCAGGATGCGTTGCGCTTCTTCGCGGCCCGCCTCATCCGCGGTTTTTGCACCTTCGTCAAACCATTGCTCGAAACTGTCATTGTTTTGCAGCGGGTTGATTTGCATCGGGTTCTCTCGGGTGTGATCAGTGCCCAGAAAATGCCCACCCGGACCAATTTCAGCGACGTCATCCAGTATCGCATCCAGATTTTCATCCTGCAGACCCGAAAAGAACCGGTGATAACCATCCAGCTGTCGGGCGTCCTGAACCCATTTGGAATAGCTCACCCCAAGCGCACCTTCGAGGAAACCGGCGGCATGCACGATGAAATTGCAGCCCCCCAACAGCACGGGCCACATGGTGTTCGCGCTGTCAAAGCCTGCTTGCATGTCGGGCGACTTTGATCCGGTCCACATGCTGCAGGACCGCCACGGCACCCCGTAGTGACGGGCCATTTGCCCCACCAGCAGGTTCATCAACCCCGGTTCTGGCGATCCCATCATCGGCGCGCCGGTTTTCATCGAAACCCCCATGATCGCCACGCCCAGCACCATCGGGCAGCCGCGGCGCACGATCTGGGAATAGGCCATTCCCGCCAGCGATTCCGCTATCAGCAACGCCACACCACCCAATGGGCTTGCCGGAACACTGGCCCCGGCCAGAACAAAAGGCGTCAGCAGACAGGGCTGGTTGGCTTCGGCGTAAATACGCAGCGATTGCAACATCGTTTCGTCCCAGACCAGTGGCGTGTTGCAATTCAAAAGCGAGGTCAGAACGACGTTCCGGTCAACAAATTCTTCCCCGAAGACAAGGCGCACCATGTCCAGTGTGTCGCGCGCGGCCGTTTCGGACTGGACCGCCCCCATAATCGGCTTGTCTGTCAGGGTCAGCGCAGACGACACCAGATCCAGATGGCGCTGCGGCACAGGTATATCCTGCGGTTCAACCGGCAGGACACCCGGCACGTGCATCGCCTGACTCATCTGTGCCAGCTTGAAAAAGTTATGCGCATCCGCCAGCCGCGACGGCCGGCGCACACCATCAAGCCCATAGACAAACGGCGCGCCGTACGCGTTGGCAAAGATGGAATGACGCCCGCCCACGTCTATGGTGTGAACCGGATTGCGCGCGTGCATCCTGTAGCTCGATGGTACATCCGAGATCAGGTCCATCAACATATCGCGCCCGATCCGCACGCGGTTTTCCTGCACGGTTGCGCCGGCCTTTTTCCACTGGGCCAGCGCGGTTTTGTCGCGAAATTCGATCCCCGTTGTTTCAAGAACCGTCATCGCCGCGTTGTGAATTCTTTCGACGCCCTCCGGCCCAAGAAGATCAATCGGACCGATCCGTCGTTCAAGCGTTGGCAAATAGACGGGTGCGGGGTTGGTGCGGGCCTGCAGGCGCGCGGCGCGGCCACTGCGCGCGCCCCGTGATTTGATGACTTCGGCCATTGGAACACTCCTGATCAGGCGCGTGCACGCGCACTGGATGGATCGTAAACACAATTTTCCACAACCTGCGCCATGCGCATTTCGTTGTGGATTTTGACCTGTACTTCGGTCCCGTCTGCTGCAAAGTCCTGCGGGACCAATGCCATGGCAATGTCGTGATTGCAGTAGTAGGAATACCCGCCCGAGGTCACGCGCCCAATCAGGGTTCCATCCCGATACACCCCTTCGTCAGCGATAACCGACGTGTCCCCATAGGGCAGTTTCAAGGTCACCAGAACCTGATGTTTGCCGGCTTTTTTCTGTTTGGCCAAGGCATCCCGACCAATAAAATCGCGCCCTTCCAATGCCACAAATCGGTCCAGAGCAGCCTCGAAAGGTGTGATATCCTTGCGCAGTTCCCGATTGATCGCGCGATAGGATTTTTCCAACCGCATTGATTCCAGCGCCTCAAGGCCAAACGGCTTCACCCCCGCTTTGAGCAGCAAATCCACCAGATGCCGGTTGTAACCGATCGGGTGGTGCAGTTCCCATCCCAGTTCGCCGGTATAGCTGACACGCAGCAGGTGCACGCCTTTGGCATAACCCACTTCCCCCTTCTGGGCGGACATCCACGGGAATGCGACACTTGAAAGATCCGTGTCGGTCAATGGTTGCAGAATGTCGCGCGATTGCGGACCGGCCAGCGCGATCACCCCCAACTGCTCTGATATATCCTCTATCAGAACCGATCCATCGTTGGGCAACAGACGCGAGAGTTGATCCCAGTTGTAGACCTGTCCATTGGGCGTGCTGACAAGGTAAAAATCGTTTTCGCCATAGCGCACGACAGTATATTCACCATCTATGCCACCGTTCGCGTTACAAGTTACCGAAAGCGCCATCCGTCCGGTTTTGGGCAGCTTGTTGGCCATGATCCCGTCCAGCCAAGCAGCAGCGCCCGGGCCGCGAACGGTGAATTTCGTCATCGGCGACATTTCGATAAAGCCGGCCTTTTCTCGGGTGGTTTTCACCTCGTCCTGAACATATTTCATATGCTCGGTATGACGAAACCGCGCTTCGGGCACGGCCAGTTCAGGCGAAGGCGCAAACCAGCGCGGAAATTCGTAACCGTTAAAGGTGGTCCAGACAGCGCCCGCTGCGGTTAGCAAATCGTAAGACGGGACAGTCTTCATCGGGCGGGCAAACGGAAAATCTTCACCCGGAACATGCGCGTGCATATGGGTGCCCCACGTGCCGCGCACCTTGTCCATGGTCCAGCGTTTTGAGGCATAATCACCAAAGCGGCGCGGATCGATCTCGGACATATCCATGCCGGGATCGCCTTTGATGATCCAGCGGGCCAGCCGCTCGCCCATTGTGCCGCCCCAAAGGATACCGCCGGGAACACCTTCGGCCAGCCACAAATTCCTGTACCCCGGTGCCGGACCACACAAGGGCAATTCATCCGGGGTCATCTGGAACGGGCCGCGCGTATTGGATTTGATACCGACCTCACCCAAGGCGGGCACACGTTCAATCGCACGTTCCCACTGGGTTTCGACCGCTTCAAAATCTTCCGGCAAAAGATCGGCACCGAAGGTCGGCGGCACACGGTCTTCGGCAAAAAGCTTAAGGTCCTTTTCAAACTCATAAGGCCCGAACTGAAACCCGCCGACGTCTTCGCGCAAATACGCGCCGTAGTCCTCGTCACGCAAAATCGGGAATTCCGGCAGCCCCTCTTTGCGGCGTCTGATCAGTTCGGGCACCAACTCGGTTGTCCAGTATTGGTGCACAATCGGGATGCAGGGCAGATCAAGCCCCACACGCCGCGCATTTTCACGTGCATAGTTTCCAGTGGCAAAGATCAGATGGTCACAGGTAATTTCATCCTGACTGGTGAACACCTTCCATGATCCGTCCGGCATCGCCTCGTATCCCGTCGCCTCGGTGTTCTGATAAATGCTGGCGCCCTGTTCACGTGCCAGTTTCGCCAGACCCATGGTGATGTCGGCCGGATTGATATAGCCGTCCTGATCGTGCAGCAGCCCCCCGCGGATATCCTTGCTTTGCACCAGCAAAGGGTGTGCCTTGGCCACTTCGGCAGGCGACAGCAAACGACAGGGCACGCCTGCTGCTTCGGCCACAGACATATAGCTTTGGAATTCATCCCAACGTGTTTCCGTATTGGCCACCCGCAACTGGCCCACTTGCCGCAATCCGACCGATGTGCCCAGCTTGCGCTCGACCTCGCCATAAATGCGGATCGTCTCCATCGTCATCTTGGAAATGTTGTGCGATCGCACGAAGGTCACCAGCAGGCCCGCTGCGTGCCAGGTTGATCCGGCGGTTAACTGAGACCGCTCAAGCATCACGGCGTCGCTACAGCCATGCTGCGTCAGACCATAGAGAATAGACGCCCCGACACATCCACCGCCAACAACAACCACTGTCGCATGTGATTTCATTCCGTGGCTCCCCCAGCGATTTTCACTTATCCCGTTACCAAATCCGCGTGCCGATTTCACCAAAAATATGAGAGTGTTGGAAAAATGCGAATGCGTACTGTTCGAGTGTCAGATGATCGGGCCGATGTGACAGGTTGCAAATGCCAGCGGCCGTAAACCGCACCATGAATCAACGCGTCGGTTTGGCCCACCGAAGCACGCACATTCGCGTTTGGCGTTTCTGAAAGATCGAAAGAGCTTAAACGGAATAGCTGGGCAAAAGTTGGAACGCATCTTTCAGCGCATCGCCCCAACTGTTTGAAATCGCCTGATAAACAGGATCATCAGCATCAATGCGTTTTTTCCGGTCTGTGCTGAACGAGTTGTTTTCGTATATTTGCAAATCGAACGGCAGACCGACAGACAGGTTTGATTTTATTGTGGAATCAAAAGACACCAACAACAGCTTCACCGCAACTTCAAAGCTCATTTCCGGATCATAGGCGCGCACAAGAATGGGTTTGCCGTATTTTGTTTCGCCGATCTGGAAAAACGGCGTGTCATCGGTGATTTCGATAAAGTTCCCCTGCGGGTAGATCAGAAAAACAGTGGGTTGGCCGCCCTTGATCTGCCCGCCCACAATCACCGAAGCGCCGAACTGGTCGTCCGATGTCTGTCCGTTCGGTGTGCTTTCGGCGATCACTTCTTTCAGGGTCGCGCCAACAAGTCGGGCAACCTGAAACATGGTGGACTGACGCAAAATGCTCGGGTCGCGCTCCTCGACCGCTTTTGAGCGTTCTTCCAGCAGGCTGATCATCGATTGCGTGGTGGCAAGGTTGCCCGCCGTCATGATGGTGATGGCGCGATCGTCCGGCACGGACCAGCAGAACATTTTCCTGCTTGTGGCAAAGTTGTCCACACCCGCGCTGGTGCGTGTATCGGACATGAACACAAGCCCGTTGTTCAGCCGCATCCCGATGCAATAAGTCATGTTTGTGATCCGTACAGTCTGGTTGAACGATGATTACTGCTGCACCTGCAAAGATACAATCATCGTCTCGTCAGACGGGCCCATGCGCAGCCCTTCAATCGGCGATGCATCGCGCGCGTCACGGCCCACCGCAATGCGGACATAGCGTTCGTCCGGGCGACACCCCGTTGGACACATCAAACCCGACCCACCCCAGACCATCAACATGCGCTTCGGCCCATGCGTGGCTGGCATCCTGATCAACGCGATCATTCATCATCAGGTACCCGCTGACATATCGTGCCGGAATACCGCAAACGCGCGCGGCGGATACGAATATCTGCGCATGGTCCTGACACACGGCCTTGCCACCGTTCAGTGCCTCTTCGGCCGTGGTTTCAGTGTGTGTCGCCCCGACCTCGTAAGGTGCCGCGCTCAGGATCGCATCAGAAAGCGCGTGCAAGCCGTTTAACGCCGTGTCGCTTTTACCGATCACGTCGGCCAACGCGCGGATGCCCGGCCCTGCGCGGGTTGCTGCGGTGGGTTGTGCGAAATGCCATAACGGGGCGCGGCCATACCCTGCCCCGAACACGCCTGTCGAATTCAGTGTCGTCACAACACCTTGGGAGGTGATTGTCAGCGATTGTCCCCCGGGTTCAATGCTGACCAGATCCGTGTGATTGCCATAATGGTCGACATAACCGGCCTCAACCTTGCCGCCCTGCACCGTCACCGACCATTGCGTTACGTCCTGCATGGCAGAACTCAGGGGGTGCAGCCGCACTTTCTGAAGCGCGTAATCGACGGGCTGGTCATAATCGTATTGCGTGGTATGGCGAATTTGAAGCTGCATCTATTTATTGAACCTGTAATCCTGTTCGATCTGACGCCCCAGACTTGCGGTATCGCGCAGAACACTGCCCACGAATTCGTGCAAACCTTCGTCAAAAATCGCCGCGATATCGCGGTTTTTCAGCCGCGCGCTCAAGGCGTCGGCCATGGTGTGGGCCGTCGTGTGTTCCGCATAGCCATCATCAAGGAATTGCAGGTTTTCCACGATCTGCGCCGCGCAGAACGACAGTGATCGCGGCATGCGCCGGTCAAGGATCAGGAAATCGGCAATGGCGGGTGCGGTAAAATCGTCCTCTACGGCCCAGCGGAATGACCGATGCGCCGAAACAGAGCGCAAAATCGTTTCCCACTGCACATTATCCAGCCTGCTGCCCACAAAGGATGGCGCGGGCAACAGTGAATAATATTTGACGTCGATGATCCGCGCCGTGCTGTCCATGCGTTCGATGAACGTGCCCAAGCGGCAAAAATCATAGATGTCATTGCGCAGCATCGTGCCATGCAGCGCGCCCCGAACCAGCGCCGATTGCTGCCGGATGGTCGCCAGAACGGCCGGCAATTCGGTGTCCGGAACCGGTTGCGACAAAAGATCGGTAAACAACATCCACGTTTCATTAACGGCCAACCACACTTCGGTTGTCAGCGCCGTGCGCACCAGCCGCGCATTGTCGCGGGCAGATTTCAGGACCGACAGCACAGAACTGGGGTTTTCCGGTTCGCGCAGCAGAAAATCGACCACCTGAACACTGTTATATCCGTTGTACCGCGCCTCATACGCTGCTTGAGCGGCCGAGGTCACGATCACGGATTTCCATTCTGATTCTGCATCTGTCGATCGTGTCAGGGCGATCCGGAATCCTGCTTCGATCAGACGCGCCGTGTTTTCGGCCCGTTCAAGGGAACGGAACATCCAGTAAAGACCACCTGCAGTTTTTCCCAGCATCCTAGTCTTCCAATACCCATGTGTCCTTGGTGCCGCCGCCCTGGCTGGAGTTCACAACCAAACTGCCTTCGGTCAGGGCCACGCGGGTCAACCCGCCGGGGGTGATATTGACCCCGTTGCGCGACACCAGCGCAAAGGGGCGCAAATCCACATGGCGCGGGGCCAAACCGTTTTCGGTGAAAATCGGAACGGTCGACAACGATAATGTCGGCTGCGCAATGTAATTCGCCGGACGGGCCTTTAGTTTGGCGGTAAAGTCGGCCAGTTCGGCCTTGCTGGCGGCCGGCCCCACAAGCATTCCATACCCGCCAGAACCGTGCACCTCTTTGACAACCAGATCGGCAAGATTGTCGATCACGTATTTCAATGTGTCCGGTTCTGAACATCGGTGGGTTTCGACATTTTTCAAAATCGCCCGCTCGCCGGTGTAGAATTCGATGATATCGGGCATGTAGCTGTAAATCGCCTTGTCATCGGCGACACCGGTGCCGGGCGCATTGGCAATGGTGATATTGCCCGCGCGGTACACATCCATGATGCCCGGCACCCCCAGCATCGATGCCGGATTGAACGTCAGCGGATCAAGATATTCGTCATCCACGCGGCGATAAAGCACATCGATCTGTTTGTATCCGCGTGTGGTGCGCATTGCGATATGGCCATCCACAACCCGCAGATCGTGCCCTTCTACCAGTTCAACGCCCATCTGGTCGGCCAGAAAGCTGTGTTCGTAATAGGCCGAATTGTGGATGCCGGGCGTCAGGACCACAACGCAGGGGCGCCCGTCACACGAAGCGGGTGCCGCGTTTTCCAGCGACCTGCGCAGGTTCTTGGGATAGTCGCTGACAGGTTGCACCTTGATACTGCTGAACAATTCCGGAAACATCTGCAGCATCGTTTCCCGGTTTTCCAGCATGTAACTGACACCGGACGGGGTGCGCGCATTGTCTTCCAGCACAAAGAAATCATCCGGGCCGGTGCGCACGATATCTGTTCCGACGATATGGGTATAGACATCTCCGGGGGGCGCAAAATCCATCATCTGGGGCAGAAATGCCGCGTTTTCGGCGATCAGCCGCGTCGGGATGATCCCGGCGCGCAAGATTTCCTGCCGGTTGTAGATGTCGTGCAGGAACGCGTTGATGGCGCACACCCGCTGATCGATGCCTTTGGACAGCTTGCTCCACTCGGCGTTTGACAGGATGCGCGGCACAAGATCGAACGGGATCAGGCGTTCTTCGGCATCTGTCTGTCCATAGACATTGAAGGTGATGCCGGTGCGCCGGAAAAACGCTTCGGCTTCCAGCGATTTCTTGGCAAGTCTTTTGCTGTCCTGTTGCGAAAACCAGTTATTGTAAACGGCGTAGGGTGGCCTTGCGCCGTCTTGTGCAAGCATTTCGCTGAAATGGGATGTGTTCTGGCTCATAGTTGAAAGCTATACCACTTTGTGCCCGCGCCAATGCAATTGTTTGTAGCAGGCGCTGCCTTACAACGGGAACACCTGCAAACCGCGTGCTGCGGTCTTGCCCCTGATCCGCGTGTCATGCGCTTTCCTTTTGCAGCGCGAGCCCGCCGATATCCGACAAGTGCTGTATCACGTCTGGCACGCCTTTCCCTGCCTTTATCGCACAAAACACCGTTGGCAGTGCGGGCCGCATGCGGGCACTGTCGCGGGCCATAACGTCAAGCGATGCGCCGACATGGGGCGCAAGATCGGTTTTGTTGATGACCAGAATATCGGATTTCGTGATCGCCGGGCCGCCCTTGCGGGGGATTTCCTCGCCTGCGGCAACGTCGATGACGTAGATCGTCACATCGGCCAGTTCGGGGCTGAATGTGGCGGACAGGTTGTCCCCGCCACTTTCGATCAACACAACGTCAACATCCGGATGTCGGGCCACCATTTCCGCCACCGCCGCCAGATTGATCGAGGCATCTTCGCGAATGGCGGTATGGGGGCATCCGCCGGTTTCGACCCCGATGATCCGGTCATTGGGCAGCACCTGCATGCGCATCAGCGCCTCGGCGTCTTCCTGTGTGTAGATATCATTGGTGATCACCCCCACCGAATGGCTGTCGCGCAAGGCACGGCACAGGGCCGCCGTCAGTGTTGTCTTGCCGGCCCCCACGGGCCCGCCGATACCAACCCGAAGCGGGCCATTGGAACGTCTCATGTCCGGAATATCCTTGAATACTGGGTTTCGTGTTTCATCGACGCAATGTCACTTAAAAAGGCCGTGGCCGTGAGATCATCCAGCGTTGCATCCGTTGCGGCGGCGGCAAGCTCGGCGCAGAGGGGCGACAGGGCGCGGATGACCCCCTGCCCTTGGGTTTGGCCCAGCGGGATCAGGCGCATGCCCGCAGTGGCCAGATTTGTCAAAAACGCCTGAAGGTAAAATTGCACCGTCAGTTCCAGCGGCAAGGCGTGCAGCCGCGCGGCGTGCCCGACAGCAACCGGATAGGTCAGACAAGGCAACGGGGTGGCCCAGATTTCCGTGGTGGCGCGGGCAAATGCCTCGCCCTGCAACGCGGTTTCTTTCAGCCGTTCGGCAGAGGCAGAAAACGCGCGCGCCGTTGCATCGATCGGGACGGGATCGTCTGCCTTGTAGGCGGCAACCAGAAACAGCGCGTCCGACCACCCTGCTCCGTGTCGCAGAACAGCCTTGATCCATGCGCGCAGGGTTTGTGCGTCGGTTACGGCTTTCGCCTCGACATCCCATTCCAGCCCGTGACTATAGGCATAGGACCCGACCGGATAGGCGGGTGAAAACCACTGAACGAGCGTCAACACCGGGTCAGTGTGCATGATCATGCCCGTGGCTAGGATCGTGATCGTGACTGTGATCGTGACTGTGGCTGGCGGAATGGTCATGCCCGTGGGTGCGCCCATGGCCATAGGCACCGCCTTCGGGCAGGAAGGGTTCGACCACGTCGCGCACTGTCGCCCCAAGCTGGTGCAACATCTTGCGGATGACATGATCGCGCTGGATCAGAAGGCGCGAGGGTTCGATCTGGCAGGGCGTGTGACGGTTGCCAACATGCCACGCCAACCGAACCAGATCAGAACCGGTGATTTCCAACAGCTCTTCTTCGGCCGCAACAACCTTGATCAGGGCCCCACCTTCCAGTTCAAAAGCATCGCCGTGGTTCAGCGAGGTTGTGTGCGCCAGATCAACCAGAAACGGCGCGCCCTTGACTGTTGTTAACACCCTGCGGCGCAAAAACCGCGCGTCATAGGTTAACTTCACCGTATCCGTCGCGCCACTCCACTGGCCCGCAAGATGAATGTCCTGGCTTACAGGATGGGTCATGTCGCTCCTCTCAAAACAGGAAATAGCGTTGCGCCATCGGCAACACCGATGCGGGTTCACAGGTCAACACTTCGCCGTCTGCGCGGACTTCGTAGGTTTCGGGGTTCACTTCGATTTTCGGGGTCGCCGAATTCAGCACCAGATCTTTTTTGCCAATGGTGCGGGTGTTGCGAACAGGGATCGTTTGTTTGGCAAGGCCCAGACGGGCGCCGATGCCATCGGCCTGTGCGGCCTCGCTCACGAACACGACGGCAGAATGTTCCACCGACCGCCCGAAGGCCCCGAACATCGGGCGCGAATAAACCGGTTGCGGTGTGGGAATAGACGCGTTCGGATCACCCATCTGTGCCATCACAATGCTGCCGCCCAGCAGAACCAGTTCGGGCTTCACACCAAAAAACGCCGGATTCCACAGCACAAGATCGGCGCGTTTGCTTTCTTCGATGCTGCCGATTTCTGCCGATATTCCGTGCGCAATGGCCGGATTGATGGTGTATTTTGCTATGTAGCGGCGGACACGGAAATTATCGTTTTCGCCGGTTTCTTCGGCCAATCGCCCACGCTGTTTTTTCATTTTGTCGGCGGTCTGCCACGTGCGGATCAGAACCTCTCCGACCCGCCCCATGGCCTGACTGTCGGACGCAATGATACTGAACGCGCCCATATCGTGCAGGATATCTTCGGCTGCAATGGTTTCGCGTCTGATGCGGCTTTCGGCAAATGCCACATCTTCGGGAATGGATTTATCAAGGTGGTGGCAGACCATCAGCATATCCAGATGCTCTTCCAGCGTGTTGACGGTAAACGGGCGTGTGGGATTGGTTGAAGATGGCAACACGTGGTCTTCGCCACAGATTTTGATGATGTCAGGTGCGTGCCCGCCCCCTGCGCCTTCGGTGTGGAACGCGTGAATAGTGCGGCCTTTCATGGCCGAAACCGTATGTTCCACAAATCCGGATTCATTCAATGTATCTGTGTGGATCATTACCTGTACGTCCATCGCATCGGCAACCGACAGACAGCAATCAATGGCGGCAGGCGTGGTGCCCCAATCCTCGTGCAGCTTGAGCGCGCAGGCCCCTGCGCGCACCTGTTCTTCCAGTGCGGCGGGAAGCGAAGCGTTGCCTTTTCCCGCAAAGGCAAGGTTCATTGGGAACGCATCCGCCGCCTGCAACATCCGCCCGATATGCCAGCCCCCCGGTGTGCAGGTTGTTGCCAGCGTGCCGTGGGCAGGCCCGGTGCCGCCCCCCAGCATCGTGGTCAGGCCGGAATGTAGCGCATCCTCGATCTGTTGCGGGCAGATGAAATGGATGTGGCTGTCAAACCCGCCCGCCGTCAGGATTTTCCCTTCACCTGCAATCGCTTCGGTACCGGGGCCGACAATAATGTTCACACCGGGTTGTGTGTCGGGATTGCCCGCCTTGCCGATCTTTGCAATGCGCCCGTCCTTCAGGCCGACATCGGCCTTGTAGATACCGGAATGATCCACGATCAGCGCATTGGTGATCACCGTATCCACCGCGCCATCGGCCCGCGTGACCTGCGATTGGCCCATGCCGTCGCGGATCACCTTGCCGCCGCCGAACTTTACCTCTTCGCCGTAGGCCGGATGGCCACCCCCTGCCAGTTCTGCCGTCAGGTCGCGTTCGACCTCAATGATCAGGTCGGTGTCGGCCAGACGCAGACGATCACCGGTTGTCGGCCCGAACATCGCTGCATAGTCGGCGCGTTTTATTTCCGCCGGCATCAAAGATCCCCCATGATGGCCTGATTGAACCCGAACACGCGGCGCGCGCCCGCCATCGGGATCAACCGCACTTCGCGCCGTTGCCCCGGCTCAAACCGCACAGCGGTGCCCGCCGCGATATCCAGACGGCGTCCGTGGGCCTGTTCGCGATCAAATTCCAGCGCCGGGTTGGCTTCGGCAAAATGGTAGTGGCTGCCCACCTGCACCGGCCGATCGCCTGTGTTCGCCACCATCAGGGTTGTCGCATCGCGGTTCGGATTCAGGGTCAGTGTACCGTCTGCCGGAAACACTTCTCCGGGGATCATGTTCTGGCCTTTGCTGTTCTGCGGATCAGCACAACAGCCAGTAACGTAACCATGAAAACCCCCGCAATGGCGACGCCGGTCGCGTCCGAACTGTGTGTATGTTCGATGGTTGAAACATGGGCTGCGGCCTGCGTTGCAGACACCGCACCTGCGGTGAAAAGGGATAGACGTGCGATAGGTTTCATGCGGGATTTTCCTTATCTGATCGGATTGTGGACAGTGACAAGTTTGGTGCCATCGGGAAACGTCGCCTCGACCTGAACTTCGGGGATCATTTCGGCAACGCCTTCCATGCATTGATCAATGCGGACCACCTGAGCGCCGGCCTGCATCATTTCGGCCACGCTGCGTCCGTCGCGCGCGCCTTCGACAACAGAATCCGTGATCAAAGCGATCGCTTCTGGATGGTTCAGCTTGACCCCGCGCGCCAACCGCTTGCGGGCCACTTCGGCGGCCATGGAAATCAGAAGTTTGTCTTTTTCGCGCGGTGTCAGTTGCATTCTAGGTCATCCATGATCGGGGAAGCGTGTTGTTGTTCAGCAGTCCCAGCACCGGAACAAGGGACTGGCGCAGCACAAAACTATCGGGAGCCAGTATGCGCACCACCAGCAAATCATGCCCGATCAGGCTCGCCCCCGCCGATGTGGGCAGCATAGAGCGGACAGGCTCCAGAACCGATCGGGCGGTATCGGACACAAGGACGATTGTGGCCATTGCCCTGGCACCCTGCCCAATTTCGGATCGGGCAAAATGCCCCGTCACATCACCTTTCAGCGTGATCGCATCAAGATAAAGCGGCGTGCCATCGCGGTGGATTTCGATGCGGTCCCTGAAATGGGCGTCACGCAGCACTTCGCCCATGGCTGTACGTCCGAACACAATCGGTTCAACCATCAAGAGGGACGCGCCTGTTTCCAGTTCGACAGACAAGCGACGATCCAGCGCGCATGCTTCGTAAAGAATGGTTTCCTGCGGAAGCCAATCCGCGCGCGCACCGCGCGCCACCACCAGACGGTTGCGGATGCTCGCAATTTGATCCGGTTGCGCCCTGTAGGCGCGCTCGGCCGCTTGGGTGGTCAACCCCAGATGCGTATCCTTGGCCACGTGGGCAGAAAACGAAAACGCATCGCCCCCTGTCACCCCGCCTGCGGTGTTGATGATGATGCCCTGTAACGGGTCGTTGTTGCATCGCGGAAACAGCATTTTCAGCGCGCCTGACTGGTAAAGATCGGACAATGCCGTGCGCCGCGCCGTGTTTTTTGTCGACAGGTCAACACGGCCCAAGGCGCGCGGCGGTTGTGTCGTCGCCGACCAGGCAGGTATGACGGATTGCAGCGTGATCGGAGGCGCTCCCTCAAAGCGGTGTTCATTGTGTTGCACCACAGGCCGCAAACCGTGTCATCGACAAGCGATACCCAATCAGCCAAGCGGGCCTGATTGCCCAATTATTGGGCGACCCGCCGCGCTTTTGATCGTTTTATTGGCACAAAGGGGCAGGTCTTCTGCCAGAACGGCCCCGCGTTGGGCAGAAATGCGGGCCGGATACCTGCGCTGCCGCGCGTCAAACCTGCTCCAACGGGCACTGGGGCAGCAGCGCCTTGACGCTGCCCAGATCGCAAAGCCCCGTGCCTGCGGTGCCCATGGTCGCACTGGCCGCCGCAACGCCCCATTGCAGCGCCTCGCCCGGTGGATGCCCGCGCGCCAGTGCCAATGTCAGTGCCCCGACAAAAGCATCGCCCGCGCCGATTTTACTGACCACCGGAACCTGCGGGGCGCGGCACATATAACACGCATCTTTGCTCACCAGAATCGAACCTTCTGCGGCGCGCCCTGTGACGATGGTTCTGGCCACACCCCTTGCGATCAGGTTTCGGGCAAACGCAATGCTATCCGCCGCCGTCTCTAACGGATGACCGGCCGCCTGCTCCGCCTCTCTCTGGTCCAGCCGAAGGATGTGCAACGGGGCCGACGGCTGCGCAACCAAACGCATCAAAGCGCCCTTGGACGTATCGACCACCAGCTTTTGTGTGCGCGGGGACAACGCGGCGCGAATGCGTTCAGGATAGGCATCGCCCAACCCCGGCGCGACGCCACCGCTTAAGACGACGTAAGCGTCTGCGCCCGCCGAACGCCACAATTTCAGCGATCAGGCGGTCGCCGTCTTCTGCGGTCAGGGTCTGGCCCGGAAGGCTGAAGCGGAATTGCGCACCATTGCTGCTGTCTGTGACTGCAAAACTTTCGCGGGTTTCCCCGCTGACCGGCACGGGGTGAACAGGCACATGTTCAGCCGCCAGCAATTGCAACAGCCGTTCGCCTGAAACGCCACCAACAGCAATCAGGGCCTTGGCCGGGCCACCCAGCTTGCAAATGGCCCGCGCGACATTCACGCCTCCACCACCCGGTTCGATCCGCGGCGGGTCGCAATATAGCTTTGGTCCGGCGATGACCTGCGCAACCGACGTGGACAAATCAACCGCAGGATTGAGTGTTATGGTTAGAATGTCTTGCAGAATAATCGCCTTTCCTTTTCATGGATCAAATACCGTGATCGGGGCGATTTGCATAGTGAACATAAAAAACGGGCATCGCCCCTATCCGACTGAACGCCGCTTTCTTTGACAGGACAATTTCGATGAAAGACCCCGCAAAACAACTACTTAAACCGCTTTGGTTGCTGATCTTCCTTCAGGCCGGCATTTCCGCGTCCAGCCTTGTGGTCGAGATTGTCGCAGGGCGCATGATTGCACCCTATGTCGGGATGAGCCTGTACACCTGGACATCGATTATTGCGGTGGTTCTTGCAGGTTTTTCTGTCGGCCACTGGTGGGGCGGACGGATCGCGGGGCTTGAAACAGGCCGCGCGCTGCGGATCACGGGGTGGACCATGATCGCAGCCGCTTGCGCAACGGCCGGGGCAACCCTGTTGCTGCGGGCGCTTGCGGGGCCGGTGATCGAAACCCTGTTGCATCCGCTGGCGGCTATCACTGCGCTCAGCATGTTGGCGTTCTTCTTACCCTCGCTGTTTGCAGGTGTGCCTGCCCCTGTTCTCACAGTGGCGGCGATGCGCGGGCGCGACCGGTCTGAACGGGCCCTTGGGGCGATGTTTGCGGCGGGCGCAATCGGGGCCATTGTCGGAACTCTTTCAGCGGGGTTCTTGTTCGTGCCCTGGATGGGGTCGGTTGCAACCCTGCTTGTCATTGCCGCGATCTATGCGCTTGCGGCACTCGTACTCTTTTGGCTTGGCGGGGCATCACCGCGCGAATTGGCCGCTTCGCTTGGCGGGATCGCAGCGGTTGGTCTGACCGGCATCGCTGCTTTCGGCCTGCCAGCGGTGTGTGATCGCGAAAGCAGCTACTACTGCATTCGGACGGTCGCCATGTCCGATGATCCGACTGCGCCGGTCAATCTTATGGTGGTCGATCATCTGGCGCATGGGATAAGCGGGCGGAACGCGCCAAGGGTGATGTTTACCGAACACGCCGCAATGCTGGATGCCTTGCCCCGCATGCGTATGGATCGAACGGATTTCACCTCATTTCACATCGGTGGCGGGTCTTATTCGGTGCCGCGGGCCTGGGCGGATCGGGGCATATCCGGCATCACCATCGCCGAGATCGATCCCGAGGTCACGGCCGTGGCCGCAGATCGTTTCTGGTTCGATCCCGAAACCGCGACAATTCTTCATGACGATGCGCGCCGCGCCCTGCGCTCCAGTCCCCGGAAATTTGACGTTATCGTCGGTGATGCGTTTACCGACATCGCCGTTCCCGAACATCTTGTGACGGTCGAATTTTTTGATCTGGTTGCCGACCGGCTGGAACCCGGCGGGGTCTTTGCCATGAACCTGATCGACAATGTGGACAGGCTTGATGCGTTATCGGCAGTGGTCGTGACATTGCGCGAAATCTTTGCCAGCGTAGAAGTCTGGACCATCGCCAATGCCCCCGAACGCGGTGAACGCCGTGTCTTTGTTCTGCTGGCCAGCGCGCAGGACAGTCCGGTCTCCGCAATCGAAACAGCGGCACCGGACAGAACCCGTTTTCAGCCTTTGGACCCTGCGTTCATCAATAACGTTCTGCAACAAAAGACGGCGCAGGTTCTAACGGATGATCACGCGCCGCTGACGCATCTTATGGGTCTTGATCCCGTCGTGGACTGACGCGACAATCGCAAAGATCGGCCGATCAGTCCTGACAGGTTCAGCCATCGAACCCTTCCAGATAGGCCACTATTATGTCGAGCGCGGCCTTTAGATCGCGTTTCGAAATCATTTCCGTCACCGTGTGGATGTAGCGGGTGCCAACAACGATGCCGATCGCGCGCGCGCCCGCGGCAGCCTGTTGTGCTGCGGCACCGTCCTGCCCGCCTGCGGCCAGCATCGTGCGCTGGAACGGGATTTTCTTGCGAATGGCCAGTGCCTCGACGTCGCGCACCAGTTCGGCATCGGCGATAAAGCTGCTGTCGCGCACGTGCAGGCCGAACCCTTGGCCCAACTGCGTGGTTGCCATGTGATCGGGCACACCGGGCGTGTCACAGGCCAGCGTGGTATCGATGCCCAACCCGATATCGGGGCGTACACGATACGCCGCCGTGCGCGCGCCGCGCAGGCCCACTTCCTCCTGACAGGTAAAGGCGACATGAATTTCCGCACCACGCCCCTTTTTGCCCAGTTTGCGGATCGCCTCGATGCCCAGCCAGCAGGCCACGCGGTTGTCCAGCGCCTTGGATACGAACCGGTCGCCCATTTCGACAAAAGGTTCATCCATGACAACGTAATCGCCGACCTTGACCACATCTTTCGCCTTTTCGCCCAGCCCGATATCAACAAAGAATTCCCCGACTTCGGGTATCTTCTTGCGATCCTCGGGGGATGAAATATGGATCGGCTTGCCGCCCGGGTTCATCACACCTTTCAGATCGCCATCATCCGTGCACACCAGCACCCGACGCGAAAACAGATTGCGCGGATCAAATCCGCCCACCGGTTGCAGGTATAAAAACCCGTCTTTGGAAATGTGGCTGACGAGAAAGCCGATTTCGTCCATGTGACACAGCAACATCACCTTGGGCGCGGGCCCCTTCCCCTTTGCATCACGCCGGCAGATCAGCGATCCCATCGCGTCGGTTTCGACATCATCGAACAGGCCCTTGATTTCCGATGTGATCAAATCGCGCACGCGGCTTTCGCGCCCCGGCACCCCCGGCATTTCGCACAAACGTTTCAGCAAATCAGTGTTCATCATGGTCCCCTTGGGTCAATTCAATCAGGTTGTCACATGCGTATCCGAAAACGCGAACGCCTGCCATGTCTCATCCCCCGCGATGCCCTGCCGCATACGGACGCTTGGCGTGTCTGTCATTTCGTACAGCACAGACGCAAATGTACTGGACCCGCCATTTGTTTTGGCGCGCATACAGATCGGCGCGTCGGTGTCATCGAAAACCGATTGCAACCGGTCAACCGTATCAATTGCCCCTGTGCGGGTGTGCAGCCAGTCCAGACGGGTGCGTGAACTTTTGTTGAACCCCGCCCCGTCCAGCCGCGCCTGCGCCGTGTCATCGACATCTGTATTGATCAGGGGATGATTGGTGTGCAGCAAAATGCCGTTCTGCGGCACCGGCAACGGCCTGCAGGACAGGGCCGAACATTCGACCGACGAAATACCATCTTTGGTAGCCATGGCGTAATGCTGTCCGCTGGCGTGCCCGACACCGCACAGACGCTCCAGCGCATGCGCGCGATCACGCGCACCGAGCGCGTGGCGCAGTGCCATCGCCACCGGCAAACCATCCGCTGCGTGGTGCAGCATCAGCAGGGTGTTCACGCCCACCGCCAGCCCCGCGTCATTGGCGCCGGTCAACCCGATCATGCCAGCCGCGCTGAGCACGATTGTTTGCGGCATGTCCGCACCGCCAAGGCGCAACACGACCTGCGAACCGGCCATGTGGGCCGGCAAATCCATATTCTGCGCCAGCAGGTGCCCGCCCCTGACCGGCGTGGCGATCAGGCTGCACCCCGGCGGCGGCGCATCGGGGCGCGCATCGTACCACCATTGTTCATCCATCAGGTTGTAGGCCAGAATGCGCGCCAGCGGTTGCCCCGCGCCTTCGGCAATGCCGACCAGTTCGTCGTAAATATCCGGTGTGATGCGTTTCGCACTCTGGATCAGGGTCGTTCTGTTCAGGAAGTGTTTCGCAATAGGTATCAATATCCTTGGGCGCGCGGGGGCCGCGCGACGACATCGTCGCCTGCTCCCACATCTGAAGCGCCGCATTGATCCGGTCGCGCAGGGTTTCGCCATGGCTATGTCCGCGTTCTTGCGGCGTTCCGAAACAGTCGATGATGTCCATGTCCCGCTCCTTTTCCTAGGTCCGCCGGTAGCTGCGCACAATGTCCAGCAAGCGGCCGTGATCAATCGCGCGCACATTCTGGCCCTTGGGCTTCACTGCGACCCGGTCCTTGGCGGCGACCATGGCGTTCACAACCGCCTCTTCCGTGGCTTGAACGGCGGCGGCGTAAAATGCATCCAGATGCGTGTCTTTCAGCGCCTCTAACGTCATTACATCAGGCGCATGCCATGGGTTTTTCTGCGGATTGGCCGTACTGAACGCCAGAAAGATATCGCCCGATCCATGCCCGCCCTTGGTGCCGTTGCGCCCGATGCCGATACTGCCGCGCCGCGCGATCCGGTCCAGTTGATGGGGCAGCAACGGCGCATCGGTCGCGATGACCACGATGATCGACCCCAGATCAGACGGATAGACCAGATCATCGCGCATCTCGCGCCCCACCGGCACGCCCGACACCTCGAACCAGTTGCGGGTGCCATGGTTGGCCTGCACCATCACACCCAGATGATAGGCACGCCCCGCAACGTCGATCCGGCGGGATGCGGTGCCGGTGCCGCCCTTGAATTCATAGGCGATCATGCCTGTACCGCCGCCAACATTGCCTTCGGCCACCCTGCCGGACGTGGCCGTGTTCAACGCCTCAAGCGCGTGGGCTTCGGTTACGCCGCGCGCGTTGATGTCGTTTAGCGTGCCGTCATAGGTTTCCCCGACAACGGGCAGACACCACATATGATCGGTGGCAAATGTCTCGGCGTAGCGGTCAATCATCCATCCGACCGCAGCATGGCTGACGATGCCGACACTGTGCGAATTGGTCAGCAACACAGGCCCCATGAACCAGCCCATATCGCGAATGTGGTGCGATCCTGTCAGTTCGCCGTTGCCGTTGAACGAATGCACCCCGGCCCACACCGGTTCGATGGCACCACTTTCACCGCGCGGAATGATCGCTGTTACCCCTGTGCACAAACCGGCATGAACGCCCGGCACGGCCTCTTCGATCACTGTGCTGTACCCAACGGTGATCCCCGGCACGTCGGTGATTGCGTTACAGGGGCCGGGTGTGCCGTCAAAGGACAGGCCAATATCGCGGGCGCGGGGGTTATGTGTCATGTGTCATTGTCTTTTCTGTCAGGGGTCGGCACCGGTCGCATCTGGCTTCCGGGCTCGTAGGAAAACGGATTGAAATGGGCGGACAGTTCGCGCATGGCCGCCAGACGCTGTTGCGCGGCAGACCCCACCCGCGCGGTAATGCCGTTCAGAAACAGACCCAGCAGGGCCGAAATGCCCGATGTACTGTCCAGAAACGCCTTGGTCGACGTGGCCACCGAAAGAACATGCGGCGTGTATTGGCGCGGCCATGTGCTGTAGCGGTCCGTGATCATGATCAGCGGAATATCCCGGCGCAAACACATATCGGCAATTTTGACCGCCTCGTGGGCATAGGGCACGACCTCGATCATGATGACACAGGATGTCGCGGGGTTTTCGATGAACAGTTCAGACCAGTTGCCGCTGCGCCCGTCGGCGAACCGCACGCCGGGGCGGACGTATTTCAGGCGCGTGGCAAAATCCGTGGCCATGCCCTTGACCCCCTGAAAGCCGGTGACATTGACATGTTCGGCCGCGTCCACCACCTCCAACGCGGCACGCCACTGGTCTGTGTCCGCCATCTGGTACACTTCGATGATGGCATCCAGTTCCAGTTGCAATTGCGCATCCAGTTCTGATCCGGTGCCTTCGGGAATGGCGATCCGGCTGGCGCGCGGGCTGCTGGCATCCTCGCCCGATTTGCGGAACTCGCTGTTGACCGCCGCCTTGAACGCCTTGAAATTGGCATAACCCAAACGCCGCACAAACCGGCCCACCGTCATTTCGCTGACCCCTGCCCCACTGGCCAGATCGGCAGCGGTTTCAAACGGCAGATTGTCGAAATTACGCTCGACCCACAGGGCGACCTCGCTTTCGGCCTTGGACAGGTTGCGCGCGTTTGTCACCCGTTCGCGGGCGGCACCTTTGGGCGTGGTCATTTTGGTTTTCATGCCGCATTCCCCTGCAAATGGGGGATCGCGTCAATCAGTTCGCGTGTATAGGCCTGTTTCGGGGTGTCAAAAACCGCGCCCGTCGGGCCCGCTTCGACAATCTCGCCACGGCGCATCACAATCACCGAATTGCACAACCTCCGGATCACGGCCAGATCATGGCTGATAAATATCATTGTCAGACCCCGTTCCTTTTGCAGCTTTAGCAGCAAGTCCATCACCTGCGCCTGCAAGGTGACATCCAGCGCCGATGTCACCTCGTCCGCGATCAGAACACGCGGATCAAACGCCAGCGCCCGCGCGATGGCAACGCGCTGGCACTGCCCGCCCGACAGTTGCGCCGGAAAGCGGCCCGAAAGGTCGGATGACAGATCGACCTGCGCCATCAAATCCGCAACCCGGCGCGCCACATCTTCGGGCGCACACAACCGGTGGCGGCGCAGCGGTTCGGCAATGGCCGCCTGCACCGTCATGCGCGGGCTAAGCGCTTCGTAGGGGTGCTGGTAGATCAGTTGAACCTTGCGCAGGTATGCGACACGTCCGTGCCCTGTGGGATGCGCCGGTTCCCCTTCGAACAGAACCTTGCCGCGGTGGGGTTTGACCAGCCCGACAAGCGAGCGCGCCAGCGTTGTCTTGCCCGATCCGCTTTCGCCGACAATGCCCAGCGTTTCGCCGGACCTGACCGTGAAATCGGCGTTCTTGACGGCGACAAACCCGCCTTCGCGCCCTGTGATCAGATCAGCCAGTGTCCGCCCGCCAAACCGGATCTGGATGCCGCGCGCCTCGATCAGGGACGGGCCTTGGGATGCGGGCGCAACCCCTTGCAATTGCAACCGGTCGGGATGCGAGGCAATCAGTTTCTTGGTATAGTCGTTCTGCGGCGCACTGATCACCTGTGACACCGGCCCGCTTTCCATCAGTTTCGAACGGCGCATGACCAGCAAGTCATCGCAAACCCGCGCCACCGCCCCCAGATCGTGGCTGACAAAAATCATCGACAGGTTATGATCACGCCGCAGTTGCGCCAACAGGTCCAGCACGCTTTTCTGCACCGTTGCATCCAGCGCGGTTGTCGGTTCGTCCGCCAGCAACACATCGGGTTGGCAGGCCAGCGCCCCCGCGATCATCGCCCGCTGCTTCATGCCACCCGACAACTGGTGCGGATAGGCCCGCGCCCAGCGCTCCGGTTCGGGGATGCGCACCACATCGAGCAGGCGCAGCACTTCGTCGCGAATGGCGCGCCCTTTCAGATCGGTGTGTTTGTGCAAGGTTTCCGCCACCTGATCGCCGATCCGCATCAACGGGTCCAGATGCGAGGCCGGACTTTGGAAAATCATCGCGATCCGTTTGCCACGGACGGTATTGAGTTCCGCTTCGGGCAAGGTCAGCAGATCGCGCCCTTCGAACGCGGCTTGCCCCGTGATGGTTGCGGTCGGCGGCAGCAGGCGCAACAGCGCGCGGCACGTCACCGATTTGCCCGATCCGCTTTCACCGACAATGCCCAGCGCCGCGCCGCGTTCCAGATCAAACGAAACATCATCCACCGCAACGGTCGGGCCAAAGCGCACAGACAGGTCGCGGACTTGCAACAACCGGGTCATCGTTCAATCCTTAGCATGCGGGCCAACCCATCCCCGATCAGGGCAAAGCCGACACCGATCAGCACCATGGCCAGACCGGGGAAAAAGCTGATCCACCACGCGGTGGAAATATAGGTCTGGCCTTCGGCAATCATTACGCCCCATTCCGCTGCCGGGGGCGAAACGCCCATGCCCAGAAAGCCAAGCGCGGCGCCGAACAGAATAACCAGTGTGACGTCTGTCATCAGATAGACCACGATCGGCGAAAGGGAATTGGGCAGAACATGGCGCAACAGGATATAGGGGTGTGAAAAGCCCATCGTGCGGGCGGCCAATACGAATTCGGCCTGTCGCAAAACTTGTGCCTCGGATCGGGCAAGGCGGGCATAGCCAACCCAGCCGACCAGCGCCAAGGCGATAAAGTAGTTTTCAATTCCGGGGCCAAGTACGGCCACGATGGACAACACCAGCACGAAAAACGGGAACGGCACAGTGATGTCGACAATCCGCATCGCGATTGTATCGACCCAGCCGCCGAAATATCCTGCGACCAGCCCGATGGTCATGCCGATCAGCATCGGTGCGATCACCCCCAGCAACCCGATATAAAGCGCCAGCCGCGCACCATAGACTACCCTGCTATAGGTATCGCGCCCCACATTGTCGGTGCCAAACCAGTGCTGCGCACCGGGCGCTTGCAGGATGGCCTCGAAATCAATCGCGTAAGGGTCATGGGTGGCCAAAAGCGGCGCGATCAGCGCGATCAGGCACCACACCAGCACAAGGATTACGCCGGTCACAAACATCGGCGACAGCTTCATGGTGTCACCCGCGGATCAATCAGCGCCGACAGCAGATCGACCGCCAGCATCACCAGAATGGTTGTGAGCGCAAAGACCAGTGTAGCCCCCTGCACCACGAAATAATCCCGCGCCAGAATACTGTCGACCATCAGTTTGCCCATGCCCGGTACGGCATAGACCGTTTCAACAATCACCGATCCGCCCAGCAGATAGGCCACGATCACCGCAAACAGGTTCAGCGTCGGCAAAAGCGAATTGGGAAATACATGGGTGCGGAAAATCTGGCGTTCGCCCAACCCCTTGGACATGCCGGTGACCACGTAATCGCGGTTCATTTCATCCAGCAGAGCGGATCGCAAGGTGCGCACAAGGATCGGCACGACCCAGATCATCGTCGACAGCGCGGGCAGGAACAGATGCAGGAAATGATCAGGGATCGTTTCGCCGAACCCGCTGACCGGAAACCAGCCCAGCGTCACGCCAAAGAAGCGCGCGAACAACAGGGCCAGCCAGAACACCGGAATGGCAAGGCCCAATACCCCCATCACGCGAATGATCTGATCCGCCAATCCGTTTTGCCGCTTGGCCGACCAGACGGACAGCACAACCACCGGCGGCAGCGTCAGAACGATGGTATATAGCACCAGAAACAGCGTCACCGGATAATGCTGGGCAATCAGTTGCGACACCGGCACACGGTAGCGCAAGGATGCGCCCAGATCGCCAGACAGCAGGTTTTTCAGATAAGTGAAATACTGCACCAAAATCGGTTCATCCAAACCGTATCGGTCACGGATCAACGCGATGGTTTCCGGCGTTGCACGATCCCCCACCAAAAGGCGGATCGGATCGCCCGGCGTGGCGGCCATCAGCGTGAACGTGATGATGCTGACGCCCAGCAGAACCGGAATAGCCTGCACAAGTCTCAGGGCTATGAAACGCAAGGTATTCACTGGACATCCTCGGGGTGAAAAGTACGGGACGGGCGGCCCAAGCCAAGGGGCCGCCCGGCGTCAGACGGGATCAGCCGTCTGTCAGCTCGGCCTCTTCCAGCGTCCATTGCAGCGCCGGCGTCAGCGTCAGGCCCTTCACGCGATCCGAATACGCGTTTGTGAAGGGCGAATAGTACAGCGGGATTTGCGACAGTTCGCTGACCGAGATTTGCTGGATCTTGCTGTAAAGCTCTGCGCGCTTGGCTTCGTCACGTTCGCGCAGCGCCAGATCGGTCAGTTCGTTCAGCTCTTCGTTGTGATAGTTGGTGTAGTACGAATTGCTGCCGCATGTGTCACACAGCGCCCAGCGCACAGCCAGATCGGGATCTTCGGTTTCGTTGTAGTACCACGATGTCGTAACCTGATAATCCCCTTCCGCCAGTTTCGACCACCACAGCCCGGCATCAACACGTTCCACCGTTGTCTTGAAACCGACCGCATCCCACTGCGCCTTGAGCAGGGTTGCAATCTGTTCCGCCGAGGGCGTGATCATCATGGTGATTTCGGTGCCGACAAGGCCCTCGCCTTCTAGCAACTGGCGCGCGGCCGCCGGATCATAGGCGGGTGGCTGCACATTCGGGTCATAGTAATTCAGCGCATTGGACAACGTACTGTTGGCCACTTTCGCCTTGCCCAAAGTCACGGCCTTGGTGATCGCCTCGCGGTTCAGCGCCATGGCAGCGGCCTTGCGGACCGTCAGATTGTCAAACGGGGCCTTGTTGTGATTTGGCAGCACCAGATACAGCACGGTGGACGGTTCCAGCGGCACAGATACGCCATCGGTATTGTTGACCTCGTCCACCTGCGCCCATGGCACATAGCGGTTCACGTCGATCTCGCCCGCCATGATCATGGTGGCGCGCGCGTTATCGTCGCTGACCTCGATCAATTCGGCAGCTTTGATCTTGGGCAGACCTTCGCGCCAGTAGTTCGGGTTCGCGACCAGAGACAGGCGATCATTCGGCTTCCATTCCTTGACCATATAAGGCCCCGACGCGACGGGATTGGTGGTAAATGCATCTTCACCGCGGGCTTCCACGTCGTCTTTGCTGACGATGCCGGCGTTAAAGATTTCAAGGTTCGACAGCATCGGCGCGCTGGGATGTTCCAGCGTCAGTTGCAGCGTGTCTTCGTCCAGCGCGACGAATTCCTTGACCGGTGCAAACCCCGCCGGATAGGCGGAGTTTTCGTCCTTGCTGACCCTGTTCAGGCTGAATGCGGCGTCTTCTGCGGTAATGTCCGTTCCGTCCGAAAATTTCGCATCGCGCAATTCGAACGTATAGGTCAGCCCGTCTTCTGAAATCTCCCAGCTTTCGGCCAGACCGGGCTGCAGTTTGCCATCGGCCCCTTTGCGCAGCAGTCGAGTGTAAAGCTGACCATAAGCTTCGATGTTGCCAGCGGCCGCCGAAATGATCGGGTCAAGCACCGTAACCTTGTTGGGCGATGCGATTCGGATGGCATCCTGGGCAGACAGCGCCGTCCCCGAAAGAATCAACGCCACAGCAACGGATGTTATCTTTCTGGTGTTCATTGGGTTTTCTCCTGTTGGGTTCCCTGCCTGAAATGTTAGCAAACTATCATACTATCTGTGAAGTGTTATTTTATTCACCGGCATTTCGAACCTTCAGAAACAAGAGTCTGCACCGCGTTTATTCAGCCTTGCCTGACGCCGCCCGCCATCGCCATTCGCACATCGGCATCTGAGCGGCGCGGCCGGTTTGCGCGCTGCCCCGCCCAGACCGAGCCGAACACAATCGCCGCCCCTACCATCTGAAGCACACTGAGCGATTGACCAAGCCACAGCCAGCCAAGGCTGACCGCTGTTACAGGGCTCATCATGCCCAGCATCGACACGGCCCCCGGTTCCAAACGGGCGATCCCGCGAAACCAGAGCGCATAGCTGACCGCCGCCCCGATCAGCCCAAGCCAGACCAACCCGGCAAGGTTAACGGCTGAAAGTGCTGGCAATGGCGGCTCGAGGAACAGACTGATTGGAAGCAGGATCAGGCCACCCGCCGTCAACTGCCACGCGGTGAAGCTGAGCGCCGAGACAGGGGGCTGCCATTTGCGGCTTAGAACAGTGCCTGCCGCCATCGAAGCCGCGCCCCCGATTCCGGCTGCAACGCCGACAGGATCAAGCGCTGCTGCAGGGCCAAGCAGCAAAAGCGATACACCAAACACGCCGGTGATCGCGGCAATGACAGCTTTGATCGTGATCGGAGTGCCAAGCCAACCGCGCGCCATGACGATGACCAGAACCGCCTGAAGCGATCCAAGCGTCGCCGCCACCCCGCCGGGCAGCCGGTACGCGGCCACGAACAACAGAACCCAGAACAAGGCAAAGTTCAGCCCGCCAAGCACAAAGGTCCGGCCCAGCCAGACACGCGGTGGCAGACTGCGGGTCACGGCAATCAGCAAAAACCCCGCAGGAAGCGCCCGCAAAACCGCCAGTGTCACAGGATATCCGTCGGGCAGCATTTCGGTGGTCACAAGATAGGTGCTGCCCCAGATCGCGGGTGCAAGCGCGGTGAGAAAAATATCAGGTGTTCGGGACATGTCATGTCTCCTGTTCTTGGGTCACCACAAAAGATGAAACGGCATGCGCGGGCGCTCGCGCCATTGCTCAAGGCCCACATCGCGCATCAGCGGGGGCGGAACTTGGCGCGGTGCGGCGCGCCGGATTTGCCGGCAGCGCCGTTCGGTGAGACGGAAAAGAGGAAATAACATCGCTGTCTCCTTTAAAGCAGCACAATGACGTGCGCTGCTGAGGCGGCGTGTGCCTGTCTTTCGGACGATGGGATTGGGGATAAGGGACGCCATCACGCAACCTCCCTTTGATGGTCTGGTTTGGCGAGGCGTGCAGCGATCCGGGCCACATGCGCCCCTTGAAAGCGGGCACCCGCCAGATCGGTTTCGGTCGGAACACGCGCGCCGTCAGCGCCAGCGATTGTGCCCGCACCGTAAGGCGCGCCGCCAATGATTTCGTCGGCTGTGGTCTGACCGGCAAAGCTGTAGGGCATGCCAACAATCAGCATTCCGAAGTGCTGTAGCGGAATTTGGGTCGACAACAGCGTTGCCTCATGTCCGCCATGTTGTGAACCGGTTGAGGCAAAGACAGCCGCGACCTTGCCGACAAGGGCATTGCGCGCCCAAATCCCGCCCGCCTGATCCAGAAAGGTTTTCATCTGACCGGCCATCATTCCAAACCGGGTTGGCGTGCCGAAGATGATGGCGTCGTAAGCTTCAAGATCGTCAGGTGTTGCGACAGGGGTGTCATCGGCTGCAAAGCCGGCTTTCCTGCGAATGTCGTCCGGTACGGTTTCGGGAACGCGGCGGATGTCGACACGGGCACCGGCCACACTGCGGGCGCCCTCGGCTTCGGCTTGGGCCAATGTACGGACATGGCCGTAGCTGGAGTAGTAAAGTACAAGAATGCGGGTCATGGGATCCTCTCAGGCTTCAAAGTGTGATGCCTGCCAAGATCGGTGATCGCGCGCGCCGGAATAACCGGCGTTCTTTCACTTCATTCTTTACGCTGGTTGAAGAATGTCAGGCCTTCAGCGCCGCCCCGAGATGGTCGAGAAACGCCGCCACCTTTGTATCCATACCGAAACGGGATGCCGTCACGGCAAATATTTCGGGCGTGTTGAGTTCCCAGTCCGGCAACACACGGACAAGGTCGCCGCGCGCCTCGGGCCCTTTCGATACGAAATCCGGCAAGGTGCCGATACCGTGCCCCGCAATCAGCAGATCACGCAGCACAAGGCTGTTGCCAACCCTGACCAGCGGATCAAGGTCCAGCGTGCGAGTGCCCGACGGTCCGATCAGCGTCCAGGAGGTAAGGTGGTCGGCCAAAAGAAAACCGACGATTGTGTGTTGCCCGATGTCATCGGGATCTTTTGGCACTTTGTGACGATCCAGATAGGCAGGTGCCGCAAAAATCTGTTGCCGCACCGTGCCGATTTTGCGCGCAACCAGCGCGGAATCCGGCATTGTGGTGCGGATACGGATCGAAACGTCAAACCCGCCTTCGACCATGTCGACCACGCGATCATCCAAGGACAGCGTCAACCTGAGATCGGGATACGTATCAAGAAATCGCGGCAGGAACGGTGCGATCACCATCTGACCGAAAGAACTGGGAGCATTGACCCTGAGATGCCCGCGCACCGCGCCTGCCCCGTCGCGAATACGGGATTCAACCTGACCAACGGCATCCAGTATGGTGATCGCTTCATCATAATAAAGCCGGCCGGCGTCGGTCAGAGACATGGACCGCGTTGTTCTTGTCAGCAATGTGCTTCCAAGGCTTTCTTCCAGCAGCTTGACTTCGCGGCTCAGCAGCGCGGGTGATACGCCAAGATCTTCTGCCGCGCGTGCGAAACTGCCGCGTTCAACGATACGGCGAAAGGCCTGCATAACAGAAAGTTTGTCCATGCGATTAATGACCCGATCGGATACGACGGCTGCCCATTCTGTGACATACGCAGGTCGAGTTAGCACGATTTGTGCATCGAAGTGAACGGCAAGGCCAGATGCGGCGGAAAGCGCCCTGCCCGCCCCCAATCGCCCGATCCAACGGCAAAGGGTTGTTCCGCCTCCACCCGCTTCGCCGAATTGGCGCGTGACTTCCTGCTGAGTGTGCTATTTAAAAATTTACGATGAACAGGGCTCATGAGGCGATGTGAATGTCGGTGATACGTCAACTTCTGTTGGGCGCTCTGGTTTTGGGCGCAGCGGTATTCATCTGGATCAGCTACGTCCCCGAAGCCCGACCATTGCTAGAACGCATCGGGGTGTTGTCCCTGCTCGGGATCGAAGACGAACAGCCGCAAGGGGCTCAATCCGCTGACGATGCGCGCCCGGCATCGGGGCCTGTTCGGGTAAAGGTGTCTCCGGTCCAGGCAACGGTCAGGGCTGATGAAGTCACAGCCATCGGGGACGGGCGCGCTTTGCGCAGCGTGACAGTACGCTCGGACACTGTGGGCAAGATTACAGACATCGCCCTGAAGGCGGGCAATCGGGTGGAAGAAGGCGCGGTGATGATCCGGCTGGAAAACGAAGCCGAAGCGATCGCATTGGAACGCGCCCAGATCACATTGGACAATGCGATTTCAGAAGCAGAGCGCGTAAAGCAGTTGCAACGCACGGGCGCGGTCACCGAAGTGCGTGCGCGCGAAGTTGAATTGGCATTACGGACTGCGGAACTGGGCCTGAGACAAGCCCAGTTCGATTTGGGGCAACGCCGTATCATCGCGCCGGTGTCCGGATGGGTTGGCCTGATCGACATAGAAGTCGGCGATCGCGTCACTGCGCAGGAAGCCCTGATATCCATCACGGACCGGTCCGGCATTCTGATTGATTTCAGAGTGCCCGAAAGGGTGATCAGCGGCATCAAGATCGGGCTGCCGGTCAAGGTTATGCCCTTGGGATTGCGGGATCTGAGCTTGCAGGGCGAGATCAGCGCAATCGATACTGTCGTAGACCGTGCCAGCCGAACCCTGCGCGTACAGGCGCGCGTTGACAACGCGGATGATCTGTTGCGGGTCGGCATGGCCTTTAAGGTCAGCCTGAGCTTTCCGGGCGAGACGCTTTTGTCTGTTGATCCACTTGCCTTGCAGTGGTCCAGCGACGGCGCGTTCGTTTGGGTGATGCGCGACGGCAAGGCCCAGCCAGTGAATGTCACGATCCGACAGCGCAACAGTGATCAGGTGCTGATCGAGGGCATGCTGACACCCGGTGAACAGGTTGTGACGGAAGGCGTGCAAAACCTGCGACCGGGCACCGAGATCATTGTCAGCGACCAAAGCACAGCGCTTGGCGTCATCCTGCCGTCCAAGACGCTTTAGCAGGGGCGCGTATCATGGCATCCTTCATCGGAAACAACAGCGCCTTCGCCTCGGGAACCGCGCTTTTTGTGCGCCGACCCATCCTTGCTTTCGTGTTGAACGCGCTGATTGTGCTGGCGGGCGTGGCCGGGCTTTTTGGTGCCGAAATTCGTGAACTTCCCAATGTTGGCCGCCCCGTCGTAACCATAACAACGCCTTTTCCCGGCGCGTCTCCCGAAACGGTGGATCAGGAGTTGACCGGCCGCATCGAAGGCGCCGTCGGGCGGGTATCCGGTGTGCGCACGATCTCTTCCAATTCCCGCTACGCGCGCAGTCGTGTGACCGTGGAATTCGAAGAAAGCGTTGAAATCGACGTGGCCGCCACTGACATTCGCGATGCTGTGTCGCGCATTGTGAACGATCTGCCTGACAATGCGGAAAACCCGCAGATCGTAAAGGCGGACGCAAACGCCGACCCGATCATGCGCATTGCCGTCACCTCGACCGGACGCTCGCCTCAGGAACTGACGCAAATCGTCGAAGATCGGGTGCTGGACCGCCTGATTTCGATCAACGGGGTCGCCGATCTGCAGGTCTATGGCGACCGGCAGCCCATCTTCCGCGTGGACATCGACCAGCTGGAAATGGCCAGCCGTGGCCTGACGCTTGCAGACATGCGAAATGCACTGGCGGATGTGGCCTATGATGCGCCTGCCGGTGACCTGTCAAGCTCGCAACAATCGATCAACGTGCGCACCACAGCAACCGTTGCCACCGCCGAAGCGTTCGAGGCCCTGAAGCTGGCCGACAACGTCACCGTGGGGGATGTTGCCCGCGTCACCCTTGGGCCTGCACCAAATGAAACCGTGCTGCGCGCAAACGGAAGCCTTGGTCTGGGCATGGGTGTCATCAGGCAGGCGACGTCAAACACGCTCGAAATCTCGGCGGCGGTGCGCAAGGTTGTTGCCGAACTCAACGAAACCCTGCCCGATGACGTCAACATTTTCGTAACATCCGACGACGCCCTTTTTATTCAGGGATCCATTGACGAGGTGTTGAAAACACTGGGCCTTGCGGTGCTGATTGTGGTTGCGGTGATCTTTGTGTTTCTCAGGGATGCACGCGCCACGCTGATCCCTGCGCTTACCCTGCCTGTGGCCCTGATCGGGACTGTGGCGGCGATTTATCTGGTCGGGTTCTCGATCAACATCCTGACGCTGCTGGCTTTGGTTCTTGCCACCGGAATGGTGGTGGACGATGCCATTGTGGTTCTTGAAAACATCGTGCGGCGCCGCGCGGACGGCATGGGGCCGCGGGCGGCCGCAGTTCTGGGCACCCAACAGGTCTTTTTCGCGGTGGTGACAACCACTGCAACGCTGGCGGCGGTGTTCATCCCCTTATCCTTTCTGCCGGGACAGGCTGGCGGACTGTTCCGCGAATTCGGTTTTACCTTGGCCATTGCCGTTATGCTGTCTTCGGTTGTGGCCCTGTCGCTTTGCCCCGTGCTGGCCAGCCGGCTGTTGACGCAGGAAGCGACAGAAAAACACGGGCCAATGGTTTGGCTCGGCAACAGGCTCGTGGCGCTTTATGGCGCAAGCCTGCGTGCAGCGCTTGCCGCGCCTTTGGTCGTCGTCCTAATTGCCGCGCTGTTCGCGGCCACAGCCGTTTTGGTTTCAAATGGCATCAAACAGGAATTGACCCCGACGGAAGATCGCGCCGTGGCCCTGTTGCGTGTCACCGCCCCGCAGGGTGTGTCGCTGGATTATACAACGGGAAAGATGCAAGAGATCGAAGACGCCGTGCAGCCGTTGCGCGCCTCGGGTGAAATCACCAACGTGTTCTCGATCACCGGATTTGGTGCGGAAAATCGCGGCTTTATGGTGTTTACCCTCGCAAGGTGGAACGAACGTGCCCGCGCCCAAAGCGAAATTGTCGGCGACATCAATGCGAAGCTTCGCGAAATCATCGGCGTGCGGACCTTTGCGATCCAGCCCAACAGTCTGGGCATCCGTGGCGCGGGGCGCGGGCTTAGCTTTGCGGTGACCGGTGACAGCTACACCCAACTGGCCGACGTGGCCGAACAGCTTGTGACCCGGCTGCAGCAAAACGACGCCATGGGACAGGTCCGGCTGGAATACGAAACCACGCAGCCGCAGATCTTCATCGAAATCAACCGGGCCCTCGCCTCGGATCTGGGGATCGATATCACGGGTCTGGGCGAGGCTTTGCGCGCTGTTCTGGATGGCAACAGCATCGGATCGGTTTTCATTGATGACACCAGCTTTGATGTGCAGATGCTTTCGACCCGCACACCGGTCAACGACCCGAATGATCTGGAAAACATTTTCGTGCAGACCGGCAGCGGGCTTATGGTGCCGATGTCGAGCTTTGTGAAACTGGAAGAGCGCCCGGTGGCCCCCGAGCTGAACCGCGAAGGGCAAAACCGGTCTGTCGAGATATCTGCCAGCCTGACACCCCGGATGTCACTGGGCGATGCGATGGAGGAAGTGCAGAACATCGCGGACGGCATGCTTGCCGAAGAAAACCGGATTGTTCCGCTTGCCGAAGCGGCCACGCTGGACCAGACGAATTCAGGTTTATTGCTGACGTTCGGCTTTGCCATTCTTGTCGTATTGCTGGTGCTGGCGGCCCAGTTCGAAAGCTTTATTTCCGCCGTCGTGGTGATGGCCACGGTGCCAATCGGCCTTGCCTGTGCGGCCTTTGCCCTGCTGTTTACGGGTCTTAGCCTGAATGTCTACAGTCAGATCGGGCTTGTCATGCTGATCGGGATCATGGCCAAGAACGGCATTCTGATTGTCGAGTTTGCCAACCAGTTGCGCGACAAAGGTCAGGATGTGGCCAGCGCGATCTATGACGCGTCTACAATCCGTCTGCGCCCCGTGATGATGACCATGACATCAACTGTTTTTGGCGGCGTTCCGTTGATCCTGTCATCGGGTGCCGGCGCAGAAGCGCGCGAAGCATTGGGGTGGGTCATTGTCGGCGGGCTTGGACTGGCCACGATTTCAACGCTTTATCTGACACCGGTCGCCTATCTATTGCTGGCCGGGTTGTCCAAGCCGCGCAAGGCGGAAGAAGAGCGTCTTGCAAAAGAACTGGGCGAAGCCGAGGCGATCTAGGCGAGTGTGCTTTGACGGCGCAGAAAGCCCTACAGAAACCCTACCCTGAAACATGTTGAAGGTGTCCATCGCGTCCAGCGATGTCGGCAGGGTATCGGGTAGACAGCCGATGCGATCCGCCGCATTGACGCGCCAGCACACCCGCCCGATTGTTGGCCGGTCGTCGATCGGGGCATGGCGTGATTTGGGAAACCTGCATGGCCCAGACGCGGAACAGGAGCGGATATGAAAATTGCATGTGTCACGTCGTCCGAGCGCGGAGGAACAGACGCGCTACTCTGCGACATTGCCACTCGGTTACGGGCGCAGGGCATGTCGCTTGCGGGCATCGTTAAAGACTTTGGGTATGCCGGTGTTTTCGAAAACGGATGTGACATGCAGGTGCGGGTTTTGCCAGCAGGCCCGGTGATCAAAATAACGCAAGATCTTGGCTCAGGCTCGGATTCCTGTCGTCTTGACCCCGGCGCGATTGCCCAAGCCGTTGCCGAGGTCGAAACAGGCGCGCTGCACGACGCCGATCTGTTCATCCTTAACAAATTCGGCCCCGAAGAAGCGGCCGGTCGCGGGTTCTGCAGCGCAATTGGCACCGCGATCGAGCGTGGCATTCCTGTCCTTGTCGGCTTGGGCGAGGCCAGCAAACCGGCGTTTGACGGGTTTACCGGCGGTCAGGCCACGGTGATCGCGCCGCAACCGAACGCGATACTGGCTTGGGTGCGCGGCAACGCATCTTAGGCCGCACTTTTGCACGTTGGCGGGTTTTTGGTGTTGCGCGGGATTCTACCGGTTTTGTGCGGTTGGCGTTGGTTTGCAAAGCCACATCGAACCGGCTGTAACGCGCGACAGATGGTCAGACACCTGTCTGAGGGTCGCAGGGTGCAATCCGGACAACGCGCCGGTCAGCACGTCACAAACCGGTCGTCAGAGCCACGTCCTGCAAATGCGGCACTTCACCCGCCAGACCAGCGCCTGCTCGAGAAAATCAAATCCCTCTCAGCAAAATGCAAAGAGAAACAGGTCCGTTTGCTTTTGTCATCTCGTCGCGCACACCTTATCGCGCATCGTCGACATTGGCATTCCGTAACGTGCCCATCCTTGGGCTCCACCGATTTCGATTGATGATAATGGCGAGCGTTGCAGCAACCACAAGCGCGCAAAGTACGGCCTTGGAAACCGTTTCCATTGTGCCTTCGATCAGCAGGGCATGGATCACTGTGCCCGTCACAATCACGGATGCCATCATTGTATGAGCAAGACGCCAGACACGCGGACGCAAGTGCAAGCGCCTGCGCAACATCGCGAGGCACGCGGACGCAAAAACGGCCCACATGGCCACGACGCCCCACGCCGAAAAAGGTGTTGGCGATCTGAAAAGAAGGGCGTCAACCACGTCTGGCGGGCTGGTGATCCAAAGCCCGATGACGTGCGCCACGACCCCGAACACAAGCAAGCCACCGATTGCGCGGTGTATCAACCGACCGCGTTTGGCGGTTAGACCGGGAAGGTTGCCGCCCGCCAGAAGAGGTTGCACAAGCAACAGCGACATCGCGAAAATTCCGGCGAAACCGGCCGCGATATAGATCGGTTCACGCCATGCCAGCAGCGGGCTGGTGCCCGCCAAAGCTGTCGGCACACATAACGCCAGTGCGAGGCATGCCCAGATAGACAGGCTTCGCACACGGTACGTTCCAGTGCCGCCCGCCATGTTCAGACCGGTTGCAGGACGAAATTCACATTCAGGCTGGTATCACTGGCACTTGGCATCACGGGACGCAGGAAAACGGTTTCGAATTCATCGTCATCATATGCAAGGTGGCCATGGGGTTGACCAAACGCAGGGACAATTTGCGGCATCTCAAGGCGGAACAACCCGTTCTCGTCGGTCAGCGTTGCGCCGTGGCTGTGCGGGTCGCGTTCGTGGCCTTCGGTGGTGTGCGCCCAAATCTGGATACGTCGGCCCGCAAGCGGCGCGCCGTCGCCTGCGCGCAGGACAGACCCTGTCATCCAGAACCCGCCCCCACCGATCCGCTCCACAATCGGGGCGCCGGGCAGGTAATTGTTTGCTCCGCCCCGCATCGACGGCGTTGCCGCGAGGTTTTGAGCGTGGACGCGACCGGCCAGACCGGAAAAGCCTGTGGTCAACAACGCGCCCGCAGTGGCAAGGACAGCACGGCGGGTGGCAACAAAATCTGTCATGTAACTGTCTCCCTTTAACTCGGCATGGACTTGTCCGTTAACGCCTCTTCCGATCCCAAAGATAGTGCAAACCAGCAAGATTTCGAACCGGCAAGCGGTGCCCCGCAATCACAGCTTCGTTATGTCCCGCGGGGCATTTGACGTGGAATCATGTGTTGCCGTGTCAGCCTTTGCCATCCGAAAGGGAACGTCGGCCTATCTGCACACCGCTGCCTTTCGCACGGATCAGCCTGCAAGGTAGGTGCGAAACCAGGCCACCATGCGTTTTTCGGCCAGCATAGCGGCGTCTTGGTCGTATCGCGGCGTGGTGTCGTTGTGAAACCCGTGATTTACCTCCGGGTAGATATGCGCCTCATAGCGCTTGTCATTTTCTTCAAGCGCCTTCTGGAAATCAGGCCACATTGCGTTGATCCGCTGATCAAGCGCGGCAAGCTGGATCATCAGCGGCGCCTCGATCAAAGCGACCTGAGCGTTTTCCGGCGCCGCGCCGTAAAACGGAACGCCCGCCGCCATTTCGGGATAGGCAACAGCCAGTTTGTTCACCACACCGCCGCCGTAACAAAAGCCGGTCGCGCCTACCTTGCCGTTCGTGCCATCCAGTGCCTGAAGATACTCGAAACCTGCAAAGAAATCATTCAAAAGCGCTTGCTGGTCCAGGCTCCGCTGCATCTCGCGGCCCTGATCATCGCTGCCCGGATACCCGCCGAGCGACGACAGCCCGTCAGGCCCCATGGCCACAAACCCGGCCTTGGCAAGGCGGCGCACAACATCGCGGATATAGGGATTAAGACCCCGGTTTTCATGGATGACAAGGACACACGCCGGCGGCCGGTCTGCATCAATCTCTGCCGGGCGCACAAGATAGGCTTTGATCTCGCCCGTACCAATTGGACTTTGGTACGTGATATCTTCGCCCATGATATCCGGATCATCCTCGGCCACCTGTTGGGCCAGCGCGTAATTCGGCGCAAGCGTGCCAAGGATGGCGGCCGCTGTCAGACCGCCGACAGCCCATTTTCCGGCACGGTCCAGAAACTCGCGCTTAGAAATCTTTCCGTGGGCGTAATAGTCGTAGAGGTCGAGCAATTCCTGATCGAAATCGGAAGCTTTCAGGCGGTGTGGAGGTGTTTGTTCGTTCATGGGTGATTCCCCTTTTTCAGCTGCCGACAGCATAGCACACGCGCCTAATTTCCGTTGAAGGGTTTGCAGTGTCGCCCTTCGCTGGAACCTGTTGCATGGCTGCCGTGTTGAGGGGAAATACCCAGCGTCGGGCGAACGAGACATCCACAAGGCTTTTACCGCAAATTAGGTCTCGATCCCTGTCTGTGTTATGCTTCTTTGACGCTGCATAATCCGTAGCATCGATCGCCCTGCGCTGCTGGAAGGCTAGATGATGGCACAATCCGAATTCGACGCATGGAGCGCAGGACAAAGTTACGAGCACTACATGGGCAGATGGAGCCGCAAGATCGCGGCGAAGTTTGTCGACTGGGTCGATCCTCCTAAAAATCTCGACTGGCTCGAAATCGGATGCGGAACGGGTGCTTTGAGCGAAGCCGTGTTGTCGGCAGCAAGCCCGCGTTCCATCCTTTCGACCGACCAATCCGCAGATTTTGTCGCCCATGCCAAAGCAGAGATCACGGATGGCAGGGCGGCCTTTAAGGTTGCCAGCGCCGACAATTTGCCGTGTTCGGACGCATCTGTGGATATCGTAACATCCGGATTGGTCCTGAACTTCATCCCCGACAGGCAAACTGCATTTGCCGAAATGCGCCGCGTGTTACGTCCGGGCGGATTGGTCGCCTTTTACGTCTGGGATTATCCGGGCGGTGGTATGGGGTTCATAGATGCGTTTTGGAAGGCGGCCGCCGAAATTGACCCCGACGCGGCCGGTCTGGACGAAAGCGCTCGATTCCCGTTCTGCCAGAAAGACGGGCTGGCCGAGATGTGCAGCGATGCAGGGATTGGCCAGGCGCAGATTACACCGATCGAGGTCGAGACCCGGTTTCCGGACTTCAATGCGTTCTGGCACCCGTTCACCTTGGGAGCCGGCCCGGCGCCGGGTTACGTCAAAAGCCTGCCCGATGATCGCAAGCAGCAGTTAAAGGATCATCTGGCCGCAAAAATGGGCCGACACGAACATGTCGCCCTGCCCGCAAGAGCGTGGGCCGTAAAGGCCAGTTGGCCCGTCGAAAACAACAGATAGCGGGAAAAGCTGTGCCAAATCATCAGAAATCCGACACCTTCGCCGCCTTGGAGAAACGCGAATGGGCGAAAGCGGATGTGGCAAAATCCTATGCCCAAGTGTTTGCAAAGGCGGCAGATATGGTCGTGCCATATCTGGTCGACGCCGTCAGAGCCGAAAAGGGCACAAAAGCGCTCGACCTGTGTTGTGGCCATGGCAATGTTGCATCGGGGTTGGTGAAAGCAGGGGCACGTGTAACGGGGCTGGATTTTTCACCTGCCATGCTCGACATCGCACGCACTTGCGTCCCACAGGCCCGTTTTGTCGAAGGCGATGCTATGGCGCTGGGTTTCGCAGATGCGTCCTTTGATGCCGTCACAATCGGCTTCGGGATGCCGCATGTGCCCGATCCCCCGATGGTGATAGCCGAAGCGCGCCGTGTTCTGCGCCCCGGTGGCCGCCTTGCGTTTTCGGTGTGGTGCGGGCCCGAAGTGGATACCGCACTCGGCTATGTTTTCGGGGCCATTGCTGAATATGGATCTGCGGATATCGCCCTGCCGCCGGGCCCGGGCGCAAATGATTATGCCGACCCTGATTTGGCTTTTCCCGTGCTGGCAGCCGCCGGATTCACCGATTGCGAGCAGTCGATGGTCGCGTCGCAGTGGCAGGTAAATGATCCCGGTGCACCTTACGACTTCTTCCTTGAGGGAACCGCAAGGGGCGGCGCGCTGTTGCGCCCGCAACCGGCAGAATGCGCCGCAGCCATCCGGGCGGCCGTTGTGTCAAAGGTGCTGGAAAACCATGGTCCGGGACCGGACTGGGCCGTGCCGATCCCCGCAATCGTGACGACAGCTATCGCTGTCTAGACGCGCAGCATTACAAGAAATTTGCATCCATGCCGATACTATTGGCCGTGATCGGGATGATTTCTGTGAAGAACCGGCCAGTAGGATACCCGTTTTGAAACGGAGTAAAACTGTGGCCGACAGATTAAACCCGAAACCGCGCGCAGGCGATTTCGGCTCGGGTGTCCGTCTGATGCGGGCAAAGGACAAAAGAATATTCCGAATGCAATTTGCGGATTTTGAAAGGCCCGAATCGGACCCAGTCCTTGCCCGCGCGCCATTCAAATTGGCAGGCCGCGCCCCGCCAGACCACTAACCTCTTGCAAATAAAGAAATTTTAAAGCAACATGCGCCGAGTACATATGAGAACAAGTTATTTTTCGACCCGATTTCATTTAGGGCTGGAGGATCAGTTCTGCTGACACTCCGGCCGTCTGCTACAGAATCGGAATATTTTCGGGTTCAGGACGAAGTTATACTGGGGTTTGTTCATGAATAATCTTGGGCGTGTTTTTACGTTGCTGTTTGTGGGCGTGCTGTGCGCGGGTGCTGCTCCCGTCTGGGCGCAGGCCATCGGAAAAGTGACCAGCGTTTCGCAGGGGGCGACCGTGACGCAGGCAAACGCAACCAAAAGGCTGGTTTCAAAGGCCGATATCAGGGAAGGCGACCTGATCAGAACGGACAACAGTGGTCAGGTGCAGATCGTATTTGCGGACCGCACACGCATTGTCGTCGGCCCGGCATCAGAGTTGCAGATCGAGGAATTCACCCAATCCGCAGGTGAAAAGGCCAGCCGGTTTGCGGTTCAGGCTGTGGGCGGCACGTTTCGGTTTTTGACCGGTCGCAGCCCCAAAGCTGCCTATGAACTGCGCACTCCGACAGCGACGATGGGCATTCGCGGCACAGAGTTCGATTTCTCGGTTGATCGCAGTCGACTGACCAATCTGGTCACGTTTTCCGGCGAGGTCAGAATTTGCACGCGCAACAATTCGTGCGCTCGGGTGTCCGGTGGATGCGCGGTGGTCACAGCCAATCGCGCGCGTATCGTTCAGCCCGACACCGAAGAAAACAAGAAAAGTCTGATACAGGAAAACTTTCCGTTCGTGCTTTCACAGGAAACACTGGCAAGCGAATACCGTGTGCGCGTTGAATCCTGTGGCGAAGTCGGGAAGACAGTGACCACCCAAACCACAGTTCCGCAAAAAAGCCGCGACCGTTTTGAAGGCGGGGGCGATCCGGATGCGCGCGGCGGGGACCAATCACAAGGCGGGGATGAACGCGGAGGCGGTTACGACGAAGGAGCCGACGAGAATTGACGCCTTCGGGCGAATTATGCGCGGTCGATTTCTAGGTCATGAACAAAACTCCGTTTATCCTTGGGTTCGTTTTGCTGATTGGCCTGATGGTCATCCGAATTCTGGATCCCTACCCGGTCAAGGCGGGGCGTGATTTTTACTTTGACAGCCTGCAACAGATAAAACCCAGACCCTATCAGGATGTCGGGGTGCGTATTGTAGATATTGACGAAGCATCCTTGCGCGCGTTGGGACAATGGCCATGGCCGCGTGATGTGCTTGCTGATCTTGTGACCCAACTGCAATCCTACGGCGCTGCAGTCATCGTGTTCGATGTGTTGTTCGTGGAAAAAGACCGGTATTCACCGTCCAACCTGATGGAGCGGGATACATTCTCGGGGCTGGCTTTGCCTGACGGGGCCCGCGAACACCTACTGCAAATTGATTTCGACGCGGTGTTTGCTGAAACCTTTGCAAACATTCCTGTCGTGCTGGGCACCGCACAGACCCCGGAAACCGACAAACCCACCGAAGCGGCGGTGGCGGACGTGATCGAATTTGGCGACAACCTGATCGATGTGTTGCCGAAAATGGGCGCGTCCACTTCGATCATCCCTGTTTTGAAAGACGCGGCAGCCGGTGTTGGCAGCGTCAGTGTAGAGGGGTACGGGCAGACCAGTGTTATTCGCACGGTCCCTTTGATCTGGAACGGATCGCAAGGCCCGATGCCCAGCCTCGCGTTAGAGGCGCTCCGTGTGGCGCTTGGTGAAAGCTCGTATATTCTGTGGGGCACCGAGGGCACACGCGGCAGTATCGAGGCTGTGGGCGTGGGGGACATTGACATTCCCACACTGTTTGACGGTCAGATCTGGGTGAAATTCCGGCCGTATCAGCCCGACCTGTACGTTTCGGCACATCAGGTTCTTGATGAAACATACGACCCCGCGCTTGCCGAAAAGCTGCAAAACACGATTGTGTTTGTCGGATCATCGGCAGCCGGCCTTCTGGATATCCGCGCCACGGCCCTTCGGCAAAGTGTGCCGGGCGTGTCCATCCACGCGCAAATCGTCGAGCAGATCCTGCTGGGCACCTATCTGAAACGCACCGACTGGATACAAGGGGTGGAAATTCTCACCTTGATCCTGCTTGGGCTGATTGTTCTTTACCGCATGACATTGTCCGGCCCTATCTGGTCGTTTGTAACCGGATTTTTCAGCGCGTTTCTTGTGGTGATCGCAAGCTGGATCGCTTACGCGACGCAGGGCATTCTATTTGACGCGACATTCCCGCTGGTGGGGGGGTTTCTGGCGTTTGCTACCGTCGCAGGCTACCAGTTCGTGATAACGGATTACGACAAACGCCAGATCAGGCTGAGCTTTTCGCGGTATGTTGCACCCACCGTTTTGGACCAGATCGAAAAAAGCCGATACCAGCTTGAACTCGGGGGCGTGACCAAACCGGTGACGGTTATGTTTTGCGACATCCGCGATTTCACGACACTTTCGGAAACAGTCGAGGCAACGGACCTTGTCGCGTTGTTGAACGGTTTGTTTGACAAACTCAGCTTTGAAATCCTGGATCAGGAAGGAACCATCGACAAGTTCATCGGCGATTTAGTGATGTCGTTCTGGAACGCGCCGATTGAAACCCCTGACCACGCGGCACGCGCATGTAAGGCCGCCATTCAAATGCGGACTGCGATCGGGGACTTCAATCAAAACAAAGCCTGTTCGCCCATTCGGATTGCCATTGGCATCAATTCGGGAAACGCCTGCGTCGGGAATATCGGATCCCGCAATCGCTTTGATTACTCGGTCATCGGCGATACCGTCAATGTCGCCTCGCGCGTCGAAACCGCGTGCCGCCATGTGGGTTTTGATATTGTCGCCACAGCCGCGACCGTGCAGATGGCCCCGGATATGGCGTGCCTGTTTGCCGGCATTGTCGATCTGAAAGGTAAAACCGATCTGACGCGGATTTTTATCGTCTTGGGTGACAGCGCATTCGCCCAAAGTGACGAGTTCCAACAGCTCAAACGCGACCACGATCTTTTGGTGGACGCGATCACGTCTGATCTGGGTCAGGACATGATCAAGGACCGCGTCGATGCTTGCATGTCCCATGCAGAGGCCACAGGTATTGATCTGGTCGATTTTTATGAAAAGATCGCTGGCAGGTATGATGATTTCAAGGCTCTCAAACAGGTGCCGCCACTGAAAGAGCGTGCCTGAATATGCCTGTATCGGGCGCATCTGCCTGAAAAATAACCCGCCTTTTTGTTTCCAAACCCGTGACGAACAGTTTCCGCAAAACACGGGTTAGATATAGAAATGATGGCCCGCTATGGCGCTTTAATGCATGAAAACATGGCCTTAACAGGTTTTTGAACAGGTAAGGCGCGATTTGGATGCCTGCTGTTCGGTCCCTCGATTTTTGCGATTTCTTCCAATTCCAGTAGCAAAATTTCGTATTTTCTGCTTAAAATTGTTTCGGATCATTGGACAACCTTCGATGCTCCGGAACCCGGGGGGGCAAAATGAAACGGATGTATTGGGTCATGTGTGCATGTTTGTTGCCAGCGCCTTATGGCGTGTCGGCAGCTTTACAGGTGTTCACCAACAAAGCCGATTTCCTTGCCGCCGCTGGCCCGGATGCCGTGACCGAAGATTTCTCGACAGCGCCGTTGGGTACAATCTTCTCTGGCGAAACCCCTATGCTCGGCACGTTGCGCTTCTCGTACGAAGGGAGCCCCGATGATGGCAACGGCGACCCGTTTCAGGGGCAGCCCCTGATCAAAGACAATGGTGACGTCAACGGAACGCGCGAGTTTATGGGCGAAGTCAACGCGGACGGAACACCGTCCGGCCTGCATTATTTCACCTTTCCCGAAGCAATGGTTGCTTTCGGCGGCACCTATGACGGTGCCGTTACAGGGTCTTTCCTGACGGTGTCCGCGGCAGGACAGACGGTAAATCTGTCCACCTACCTTCCCAATCCGGGCACCGGGTTTTTCGGGTTCATATCTTCGCAGGCATTCGACTTCATTACCTTCGGAAGCCAGAAGTCGACAGGAAGCGAAGTGTTCCGTCTGGATGATGCCATTTACGCGCCCCCCGCCCCCGAAGAGCCCGAGGTATCACCGGTGCCTCTACCGGCAAGTTTCTGGTTCTTGTTTGCGGGCGCGGGTTTGTTCGCGTCCATGCGCAAGTTTCGTTCCCGCGACCACGCGTAGCGTTTCAGACACCTGACATGCTGAATTGCAGATCGACCGTGTTGTTTCTGGCAGCCGTCACTTTGTCGGCTTTCTGGCTTGTGTCGGGGCCGGCGTTGGCGTGCGCATTCGACATGGTCAAACCGGAACGCACCCAAATCGACTGGATCGTCGATGCGGAAACACTGGTGCTGGCACGCCCAAGTGATGCCAATCCTTTTGCCTTTGAAGTCACCCGCGTACTGCATGGGGAAGGTGAAAGACCGCCCATTGACCAGCTGGTTGATAGCGCGACGCGACGAAAATTCGCTGTAAACCCTGCGGAGGGGGTGCTGTTCGCCTATCGCTCAGAAATAGGCTGGCGTCGCGTAGCAATGTTGGATGACAGCTTTCGCGACGTTCTTCAAGCGGCCTTGGATCACCGTATTTCGTGGCAAGCCGGCATGCCGCAAAGCCGAATAGACTTTATAGGCGCCTTGCAGGACAGTTCGACACCCGCGCACAAGGCGATCGTGATCGGCGAACTTGACAAGATCCCCTACGCCGACTTGCGTCAATTCGACCTTCGGATATCCAGCGATGAATTGCTCGCCGACCTGTGGACACCCGATGGGTATCCCTATCAGGCAATTCGGGCCTTGCTTCTCGGGTTGTCCGAAGCACCGTCGGCACGGCAAGAAATCCATGAGTACATCGACAGGGTCAGGGATTGGAACTGGGCCAACAATCTGGGGGCTTTCTCTGCCGCCTTTATCGAACAGGAAGGGGCATCGGGCGTTGCGTATCTGGCGCAGTCGATGCTGCTGGACCCTGATCAGCCGCTGGAGAAGCTGGAGCAGATCGTCATGGCGATGTCCGTGCATCACGACCTGTCTGATAAGGCCACCAAGTCCGCCATCCGCGACGTCGTGCAAAAACTGGTAGAACGCCGACCCGAAGCGGGCGTCATCGTCGCGCGGCAGTTTTCCCTGCGATCCGACTGGTCACAGGCCGCCGTTCTGGAACCGCTTGTTCAGCAGCGAAAAGTCGGTTTGAGCGATCTTTTCACGATTTCTGTGTATTTGGCCCGCGCCCGCGAAACGGACGCAAGCAAAGGCGGCGTGGTATTTGAATGAAGCTTGGCAAAAGCGTTGCGACCCTACAGGCCACATATGCGAATTCCTATCCCGGCCAGTGTCCGACCCAAGTTGCAGCAGCTCTTTTTCCGGCGGCGCAATCGAGATTTTATCGTTAACCGTTGCTGGGAATGGCACCAATTTCCGCTAAAACCGCACTTGTATGCTCGCCCAGCTTTGGGGCCGGTCGGCGCAGCGATGGGGCGTCAATCGATTGCTTTAAAGGGAATCCAAGGATTTTCATTGCGCCCGCCCCTTCCTCCATATCAAGAACCATTTGCCGATGCACTGTCTGCGGATCTGACAGGGCTGTTGCGACATCCTGAACCGGACCGGCAGGCACACCCGCGTCATTCAGGCAAGCAATCCATGCCGCGGTGGTGTCCTTCAGCAAGCGGCTTTGTATCTCCTGCCGAATTTCGTCGCGGTTGCGCATGCGGTCCTGATTGGTGGCGAACCGCGGATCGTCCAACAAATGCCGGCACTCAAGCAGCGTAAACAGCCGGTCCACGATTTCATCGTTCGCCACGGCAAGCGCGATATGCCCGTCGGACGTATCAAACAAACCATAAGGCGCGACAAGAGGATGATCATTCCCCGCGCGCATCGGCGGATGCCCGGTGGCAAAGATTTCCGTCGCCATATAGGCCAACAGACTGATCATGCTGTCGGTCATGGCGACGTCAATCGATTTGAAAACGCGGTCATCCTTGAGTGTTGCCAAGGCCGCCGCCACACCAAGCGCCCCGTAAAGCCCCGCAACCAGGTCGCTGATCGGCAAACCAGAGCGCAGAGGCGGTCCGCCCTGCTCTCCGTTGGTCCACATGAAACCGCTCATCGCCTGCGCGACAAAATCGAACGAAGGGCGTTCGGCATGGGGGCCGGTCTGCCCGAAGCCCGAAATGTGGCATGCAATCAGCCGCGGGTTCAGTGCGGCCAGATCAACATCCGACAGGCCCATTTTCGCCATTGTCCCCGGTTTGAAATTGTCGACAACAACGTCGGCTTTTTCAATCAGGGTTCGCAATGCGGCCATGCCTTCGTCACGCCGAAGGTCCAGCACAACGGACCGCTTGTTGCGGTTGAAAGAGGCGAAATAAGCGCTCATCCCGCCAATTTTGCTGCCCTGTGCGCGCAACGGATCGCCCTTGGGCGTTTCGATTTTGATGACATCGGCCCCCAGATCGGCCAGTTGCTGTGTGCAAAACGGGCCCGAAATGACCCGTGTCAGATCGATGATACGTGTTCCGGAAAGGCTCATACCGTTATCCTATCGCCCGCGATATGCCATCCAGCGTCCGTGTCGCACCGATAGGGGGCGCCATGAGCAAGCGCGCGGGCAAGGCGCGGCCCAGTTGCTTGGAAAGCCAGTGCCCGTGTTGGACCAGACGTTCAAAATCCACGCCTGTCTCGTGGCCTTCTGCGTGCAGGAAATGCACAAGGTCTTCTGTCGCGACATTGCCCGTCGCGCCCGGCGCGAAAGGGCAACCGCCAATTCCGCCAAGCGAACTTTCGTAGCGGGTGACACCCAGCGACAAGCCCGCCATGACATTCGCCAGTGAAAGCCCCCGCGTGTCGTGCAGGTGCAGAACAAGGCCAAGACCGGGCAGCGCCTTTTGCAATGCCGACACGTGCGCCGCGACCTGGCTTGGTGTTGCCGTGCCGATGGTGTCGCCCAGTTTCAATTCATCAAAGCCCATATCCGCCAGTGCCCGCGCGATGCGCACGACCTGATCTTTCGGAGTGATGCCCTCGAACGGACAGCCGAAAGACGCGGCCAGAGCCGCGACGGGGCGTCTCCCTTCGGCGCGGGCCAGATCGACCACGGAACCAAACCGCGCTATCGCGTCTTCGACCGAACAATTGCTGTTGGCCTGACTGTGGCTTTCGGTGGCCGACATAAAGCACACCCATTCGTGCACACCTGTCCGTGCAGCCCGTTCCGCACCCCGCAGGTTTGGCACCAGCGCCTGAAGCAACACGCCTTCGTGCTGGCCTACCGCTGCAAGCACCTGTTCGGCATCTGCCATCTGGGGCACGGCGCGCGGCGAGACAAAGCTTGTCACTTCAAAGCGGCGCAGGCCCGCATCAATGGCACGTTCGATCAATTCGACTTTAATGGCCGTCGCCACCGGTTGGGGTTCGCTCTGCAACCCGTCGCGGGCGCTGACTTCGGTAAGTTCGATGTGCATCCTGCGCCCTCACTGATTTGCCGATTGTCGATTCTTAGCATCTGCAGACGCGAAAGGGAATTGTGCCATCACCAATCATGACGTCTGCCGTCGTGGAAGATCATTGCTAGGGTTGTGCCTGAAAACGCTAGCCTTTCGCGAACGCAGATACTGGGAGGAATCGATATGCGTCTTGCGACAATCATGACATCAAAACTCGGACTCATCACGGCAGGCTTCATGTCCGTGGCAGCCCTGCCCGCTTCGGCGGCCGAATGCATCGCGCCGTCCAACCCCGGCGGCGGATGGGATTTCACCTGCCGCACGATCGGCCGCATCCTGACCGAACTGAACCTTGTGGACGGTAACGTGCAGGTCACCAATATGCCCGGCGGTGTCGGTGCCGTGACCTATGCGATGGTCGCGTCTGAACGCCCGGCTGATGCGGACCTGTTTGTTGCCACATCCACAGTGGGCATTACGCAGATCGCGCAGGGGCGTTATCCCGCTCCGCTCGATGCGATGCGCTATATCGCGATGCTGGGTGCGGATGTCGGTGTAATCGCCGTCGACAATGACAGCGAAATCCAGTCCCTTGCGCAGCTCAACGAGATGATGGTCAACGACGCCGCATCGATCGTGACCGCCGGTTCCTCGGCCGCTGGCGGCTGGGACCACTTGCGTCTTCTGATGGTCGCGCGCGAGGCCGGTTTGCAGAAACTCGGCGATCTGCGCTGGGTTCAGTTTGATGGCGGCACCGATGCCGTCACCCAGATGATGGGTGGCCAGATCGACGTTGTATCAACCGATATCGGCGAAATCGCAGGCTTTATCGAATCCGGAGACATCCGCATTCTGGCGGCGCTCAGCGACGATCCAATCCCGGCATTTCCCGAAATTCCGACCGCCAAATCGCAAGGCATCGACGTGACCGGCTACAACTGGCGCGGCGTCTATACCGGTGGCGAAGTCTCGGACGAAGAGTATCAAGCTTGGGTCGACAGGCTCAAAACGCTGTATGATTCCGAAGAATGGCAGACAGCCGCGGTCGAATTCGGCTTGGTGCCGATCTGGCGCGGCGGTGACGATTTCGAAGCCTACGTGCGCGAACAACGCGACGTGATGGAAGAACTGTCCCGCGATATCGGCGTCATCGATTAATGAGCATCAGACTCGCAGGCGCCGCGATCTTTATGGTCGCGGCGGTCTATACCTGGTTCGGCTCGGGCTATACCGCAAGCTTTGGCGACGTCCTTGGGCCGGGCATTTTCACTATCATCGTCGGCGTGCCCGCCATGCTGCTTTCGGCGTCGCTGGTGGTTTTCCCTTCGGGCACTGTCGATTGGCCCGAACGTGACGGGTGGCAGCGGCAAGGTGCGGCCCTTGCAATCCTGTTTGGATATGCGCTTACGCTGAAGGGCCTCGGCTTTCCGATCGCCACATTTTTCCTGATCACGCTGTTGGGCATTGTCCTTGGCGGCAAACCCGTGCGGGCGGTGATCCTTGGGGCTGCTATGTCGCTTTTTCTGTGGGTGTTGTTCGACCAGATCCTGGGGCTTCCGCTGGCCTTCTTCGGTTCGTATTTCGGAGGCAAATGACCAATGGAAACGCTTGAACTGCTGGGTCTTGGGTTTTCCGTTGCGCTTACCCCGCTCAACATCGCGCTTTTGCTGCTGGGCTGCTTTTCCGGCACGCTGATCGGGGCGCTGCCGGGTCTTGGGCCCGTGAACGGTGTCGCGATCCTGATTCCGCTCACCTTTGCCTTCGGGTTTGACGCGACCTCGTCCTTGATCCTGCTGTCTGCCGTTTATTTCGGATGCATGTATGGCGGGCGCATCTCGTCCATCCTGCTGAACATTCCCGGCGATGAACCTGCCGTGATGACCACGCTTGACGGCTACCCGATGAGTTAACAGGGCCGCGCGGCGGATGCGTTGGCGATTTCCGGAGTGGCGTCATTTGTGGGGGCGACCGTCGCCGTGATCGGCCTGTCGCTTTTTGCGCCGCTTCTGGCACAGGCGGCGATCTATTTTGGCCCTGCGGATTACTTTGCGCTTTACATCATGGCCTTTGCCACAATCGGTGGCGTGGCCGGAGTTGATCCGCGCAAGACCCTGATTTCGGCTTTGATCGGTCTGATGATCGCAACCGTGGGAATTGACCCGATTTCCGGCATCCCGCGTTTTACCAATGGAAATTATCACCTCTATGACGGGATCGAACCTATCGTGGCGCTGGTCGGGCTGTTCGCGATTTCCGAGATTCTGATGATGTTGGGCAACCGCAAGGGCGTGATCATAAAGGCCATCGAGATCGACAGCTGGCTGCCTGACTTCAGCGCCATCTTTAAGACGAAATGGGCAATGGTGCGCGGCTCTCTCATCGGATTTGTCGCCGGCGTTTTGCCGGGGGCCGGCGCATCGCTGGGCGCGGTTATGTCCTATTCGATGGAGAAACAACTCTCTGACAAGGACGGCACGTTCGGCAAGGGGGACCCGCGCGGCGTTGCGGCCCCCGAGGCAGGCAATAACGCGGCATCAGGAGGCGCGCTGATCCCGATGCTAAGCCTTGGTGTACCCGGATCGGGCACAACTGCTGTGATGTTGGCGATGCTGATTTCGCTGAATGTGCAGCCCGGCCCGCTGTTGTTCGAGCGTCAGCCGGAACTGGTCTGGGGTCTTGTTGCGTCGCTCTACATGGCGAATGTCGCGCTGCTGATCCTGAACCTGCCGATGATCGGCCTGTTCACCCGGCTGATGGCGGTGCCGACATGGGCGTTGATGCCCATTGTCGCTGCGGTAAGCTTTGTGGGCGTCTTTTCGATTTCAAATTCGACCTTCGATCTAGAGGTGATGATTGCCTTTGGCATACTGGGGTACCTGCTGCGCAAGTTCGACATTTCCCTTGTGCCGCTGGTGCTGGGCCTTTTGCTGGGCGGCGATATGGAACGGAACCTGCGCCGGGCAATGTCTATCTCGGACGGGGATTGGGGCATCCTGATTGCCAGTCCGATTTCCATCACGCTTTATGTTCTGACGGTCATGTTCCTTGCGCTGTCGGTCTGGTTGGCGGTGCGCGACAACAACCGCACCAAGGCGCGGACGCTGACGGAATGAGTTGGGGGTTTGTCGGACTGGGGCAAATGGGCCTGCCCATGGCGTTGAACCTGTCGCGGGTCGCCGAGTGTATCGCATTCGACCGCAAGGGGATAGTTCCCTCCGGGGCGCTTGAGACGGTCGACGATCTGTCAGGTCTGGCGCAGTGCGAACAGGTCATTCTGTGCCTGCCGAACGGGTCCGCTGTCGAAGACGTGCTGTTCGGGACCGGCGCGCTTGCCAACCAACTGGGCAAGGGCACACTGATCGTCGATACATCGACCACATCCCACGGCACCGCGGTGCGTGTGGGCGAGTTGCTTCAGGCGCGCGGCTTGTCGTTTCTCGACGCCCCGATCTCGGGCATGCAAAAACGCGCCGAAGATGGCGCGCTGACCATGATGGTCGGGGGCGACGCGGGCTTGCTGAACCGCCACGAAGAAGTGCTTGGCGCGATGGCATCCAAAATCCTGCATGTCGGGCCGGTGGGCGCGGGACAATTGGCCAAGCTGATCAACCAGTTGCTGTTTGATATCAATATGGCCGCCCTTGCGGAAATCCTGCCGGTCAGCACAAAGCTGGGCCTCGACCCGGACCAGGTCGCCGAGATCGTAAACTCCGGCACCGGACGGTCCTATGCCAGCGAATTCTTCCTGCCCAATATTCTGCAAGGTGTCTTCGATCAGGGCTATCCGATGCAGGCAGCCTATAAGGATCTGATCGCCGGGGCCGAGGTTACATCGACGAACGGCTTTCCCGCGCCGGTGCTGGCGGCAGCAACGGCGACGTATCAACTGGCGCTGGCAGAAGGGTATGGCGACAGCGACAAAGGCGCGATGATCAGGGTGTTTGAACGTCTGGTCGGCGCAGAATTCCGCACAAAAAGAGGCTGATATGACGGACGAAACCGGGCTGCGACGCGGCCTGACAAACTATGGCGATCGTGATTTCGCGGTGTATCTGCGGCGCAGCTTTGCCCGCTCGATGGGGCTAAGCCGCGACATGTTGGAAAAGCCGATCATCGGCATTGCCATGACGCCGTCGGGTTTCAACAACTGCCACCGCAGCATGCCGGAACTGGTCGAGGCGGTGTCGCGCGGGGTTCTGGCCTCGGGTGCCCTGCCCCGTCCCTTTCCGACAACGTCGCTGGGCGAAGTGTTCCTCAATCCGACCTCGATGGTCTACCGAAACCTGATGTCCATGGACACCGAAGAGATGGTGCGCGCGCAACCGATGGATGCCGTCGTGCTGATCGGAGGGTGCGACAAGACTGTACCGGCGCAGCTTATGGGTGCGGCCAGCGCGGATGTACCGGCGATCCAGCTTGTGACCGGCCCGATGTCGACAGGGCGCTACAAGGGCGAGCGTCTGGGCGCCTGCACCGATTGCCGCCGCTTCTGGGGCCGGTTCCGCGCGGGCGAGATTGAAAAGGACGAGATCGACGTGGTCGAGGGGCGACTGGCCGCAACCGCAGGCACCTGCGCCGTGATGGGCACCGCCAGCACCATGGCCATCATCGCCGAGGTTCTGGGCATGTCGCTGCCCGGCACCGCCGCCATCCCTGCCGTAACCGCTGACAGGCTGGTCGCGGCAGAGGAAACCGGCAAGGCCGCCGTGCATCTGCTGACCCATCCGCGCAAACCGTCCGAAATCATCACCGAGAAATCCGTAGAAAACGCAATGCGGGCGCTGATGGCCGTGTCCGGCTCTACCAATGCCGTGGTGCATCTGGCCGCCGTGGCAGGCCGGCGCGGTATCCGCATTTCGGATGCGCGGTTGAATGAAATCAGCGATGAAACGCCCGTGCTGGTAGATCTCAAGCCAGTCGGCAAAGGGTATCTCGAGGATTTTCATTATGCGGGCGGCGTCGGCGCGTTGCTGCGCGAACTCAAGCCGCTTTTGCACCTTGATACCATTGATGTGATGGGGCAACGCCTTGGCGACCGGCTGGAGGAACCGCTGGATTGGGTCGACCGCGACGTGATCCGCACCTTTGACAATCCGGTCAGCGCGCAAGGCGGTCTGATCTCGCTGCGCGGCAACCTTGCCCCCGATGGGGCGATTTTCAAACGCGCGGCGGCCACCGAAAGCCTGTTCGAAACAGAGGGACGCGCCGTGGTGTTCGAGAGCCTTGAAGATCTTGCCGCGCGCATCGACGATCCCGACCTTGATATCACCGCCGACGATATCATGGTTCTGAAAAACGCAGGCCCCGTTGCCGCCGGTATGCCCGAGGCCGGCTATCTGCCGATCCCGAAAAAGCTTGCCCGCGCTGGGGTCAAGGACATTGTGCGCATTTCGGATGCACGGATGTCGGGCACCGCGTTCGGCACCATCGTGCTGCACATCGCACCGGAAACCGCGCGCGGCGGGCCGTTGGCAGCGGTGCGTACAGGCGACCGCATCCGCCTGTCGGTCCGGAATAAATCCATAGACCTGTTGGTGGACGACGCCGAAATCCGGCGGCGGCTGGCGGAATACACCCCGCCCCCACACCCCGAACGCGGCTATCGCGGGCTTTATGCGCGCACCGTCACACAGGCGCCGGAAGGCGCGGATTTCAATTTCCTGCAACATGAAAGTACGGCCCGCTGGGGCGAGGAAGGTGATCGATGAACCTTGCGAGGATGCTTGCCCAACGCGCCGAACAAGGCCGCCCCATCCGCGTCGGCATGATCGGTGCAGGCAAATTCGGCACCATGTTTCTGGCGCAGGCGGAACGTCAACGCGGCATTCATGTCGTCGGCATTTGCGATCTGAACCCCGCAGGTGCGAAATCCAATTTGAACCTCGTGGGCTGGGATGCCGCGCGCTATAGCGCATCGTCCCTTGATGATGCGGCCAAGAATGGCACAACCCATGTGGGCGATGACTGGCAGGCGCTGGTGTCCCATCCGGCGGTCGAAATTATCATTGAATGCACCGGTGCGCCGATGGCCGCCGTCACCCATATCCTGACGGCCTTTGGCGCGGGCAAACACGTCATCAACGTGACTGTCGAGGCGGACGCCTTTGTTGGTCCGGGCTTTGGCATCAAGGCGCAGGATGCAGGTGTGATTTATTCCATGGCTTACGGCGACCAGCCTGCACTGGCGGCCGATCTGGTTGATTGGGCGCGCGCCTGCGGGTTCAGCGTTGTGGCCGCGGGGCGCGGGCACAAATGGCTGCCGCATTACCGCCAATCCACCCCCGATACCGTGTGGGATCACTGGGGTCTGACGGCCGAACAGGCCGAACGCGGCCGCCTGAACCCCAAGATGTTCAACGCCTTCCTTGACGGATCAAAACCCGCCATCGAAAGCGCGGCGATCGCCAATGTCTGCGCATTGGATGCTCCCTCCGGTGGGCTCGCCTTTCCGCCCGGTTCCATCGACGACATCCCGACACTGGCCCGCCCCCGTAACGAAGGCGGCGTTCTGGAACACAAAGGGATGGTCGAAGTCATCTCGTGCCTGCGTGAGGATGGCAGTCAAATTCCCTTTGATATTCGCAAAGGTGTCTGGGTCTGTTTCGAGGCGGATACCGAATACCTCAAGAATTGTTTTGAGGAATACAAGGTCGTGACCGATCCATCAGGCCGCTACATGGTTGAATCCCGTCGCTGGCATCTGATCGGGCTTGAACTTGCCTATTCCGTTGCGTCCATTGGCCTTCGGGGGGAACCGACCGGCGTTGCCCGCGAATTCCGTGGTGATGTTGCGGCCATTGCCAAACGAAAGCTGACCGCAGGCGAAATGCTGGACGGCGAAGGGGGGTACACCGTGTCAGGTGGCCTGCGCCCTGCGCATGCGTCGGTCAGGGGCGGATTTGTGCCACTTGGTCTGGCGCATAATATCAAGCTGATCCGCGACGTGGCCGAAGGCGCGGCGGTGACGTGGGACGATGTAAAGATCGACACAAACAGCGACGCCTACAAGCTGCGCAAAGAAGTCGAAAGCCTTGTCGCATGATCGCTGACGTGGGGTATATCGGCCATGGGCTGCGCCGGCCCGAGTTAGTTCTGACGCATTCGTCAGGCGACATCTTCTGTTCGCATAACGGCCACGGTGTCACGCGCATTCGCGCAGATGGTCAGCAATTTTTGCTGGCGCAACCGACTGAGATCGGTGGCGTTCCGATCCTGCCCAACGGCATCGCATTGCGTCCGGATGGCAGCTTTCTCGTTGCCAACATCTCCGACGCGGGTGGGCTTCTTGAACTTGACGCAGATGGTGTCCGGATGTTCCACACTTGCACCGAAGGCGACACACCACCGCCTGTCAATTTCGTGACGCAGGATCAGACCGGCCGCATCTGGATTACCGTTTCGTCGACCTATTCGCCACGAAGCCTTGCCTACAACCGCCACACCGCCAACGGCTATGTCGCGGTCATAGAAGACGGACAATTTCGTGTCGTACTTGAGGGGCTTGCCTATACCAACGAGGTGCGCCCGGATTACGAGGGCGGTTGGCTTTACATCGCAGAGACCATGGCACAACGGATCAGCCGTATTCGGCTGGACGAGGCCGGACTGCACGGAACGCCCGAGGTTTTCAAGCAGATGCCCCGTGGCGCGTTCGTCGATGGCATAGACATCGACGAAGAGGGCGGTGTTCTGGCGGCCTGCATCATCTCGTCCGAGCTGATCCGCATAGATCCGGACGGTGGGCTATCGGTCATCATGGGCGAACGTCATAACGACTGGGTGGATGAGGTCGAAACCGCATTTGACGCAGGAAACATGGGGCGCCCGCATCTGGACACATCGCCCACCAAAAAACTGCGCAACATTGCGTCGGTCGCCTTTCACGGACCGCAACGTGACAGGATTGTCTGTGGCAATCTTCTGGATGACAAATTGCCGACGTGCGCTGCGCCAGTCCCCGGTCGTGAACCATCCCACTGGTTCGCGGATCGGCCGACATGGGGGGATGCTTTCTAAGCCATCGCGAACTATGATGGCAGTATCATGCGCTACGATCTCTATTCCCTAATGCTATTTGAATCTGCAGCCTCCACCGGCAGTATCGCCAGTGCAGCCACACGCCACAACACCGTCGCCTCTGCCGTCAGCAAACGCATCTCGGATCTTGAAAAGGCGCTTGGCTCGCAACTTTTCTACCGCCAAAGGCGCGGCATCGAGCTGACGGCAGCCGGGGCGGACCTTTTGCGCCACGCGCGGGGCCTGCAAAAAGCCGTGCAAATCATGGAATCCGACATGGGCGCACATGCGGACAGCAGCCGTGGCGTTGTGCGTGTCGCGGCCAACACCTCTTCGATCACACAGTTCTTGCCCGAAGATCTGGCCGAGTTCGTGCGCACACGGCCCGGATTGCGCATACAGCTAACCGAACAGACCAGCGCTGACATACTCGACGCCGTTCGTTCGGGTCTTGTCGATGTTGGCATATATTCGGGGTTCGATGATCCGGGAAACCTGTCGTGCAAGCTGTACCGGCGCGACACGCTGGTGGTCGCCGTCCCGATGGACCACCCGATGGGGCAGCGCGATGCCGTCAGGTTCGAGGACCTGCTGAACGAGGATTTTGTTGCCTTGCAACAAGGCAGTTCGATCCAGGCCTACCTTGAACGTCGTGCGCAGGATTTGAACAAAAGCATTCAAACCCGCGTGCAGGTCATGAGCTTTGACGGCGTACGCCGAATGGTTCAGGCCAAGCTCGGCATCGCGATCTTGCCACGCGGGGCTGTCGAGCCCTATCTGGGCCAGTCCGATCTTAGAATGGTCCCGATCGACGAACATTGGGCGCGGCGCGAACTGATGGTTGCGTTCAAGAACAGGGACTTGCTGACCAAACAAGCCGCATCGCTGGTTGATTTTCTGCTGGGCGAAGCAGAGCCATAACATCAGAAACTGCGTCGCAGCACTGCGATCAAACCGTGTGCAGGTAAAGATCGTAATCCACGTTGGAAATGGTGCGGGCAACACGGGCGTATTCGGCGGCTTTGACCGCGGTAAAGGTGCGATGCATGTCTTCGCCGAGGGCCTGTTTGAGGAAATCGGAATCCCGCGCCGCAGCGATCGCGGTGCCCCATTCGCGCGGCATCTGGTCGTCTTCGGCTGGATTGGCGTAGCCATTGCCGGTTGTTTCCGGACCGGGATCAATGCCTTCGGCCATGCCTTTGTGGATGCCGGCCAAAACCGTGGCAGCCACAAGGTAGGGATTGGCATCGACGCCCGCCGGGCGATGCTCGATCCGCCGCGCATTCAGGCTGCCTGCCGGTACGCGCAGCGCTACAGACCGGTTGTTGGTGCCCCAGTTGGTAGACACCGGCGCATAGCTCTGGTTGGCAAAGCGGCGCCAGGAATTGGCATGGGGGGCGAAAACCAGCATGGATTCGGCCATCGTCTCTCGCAAGCCACCCAGTGCGTGCAGCAAGGTGGCGCAATACTCGCCCTCGGTCTTTTCGGCAAATACGTTGCGCCCCTGCCCGTCCTGCATCGACACATGCAGGTGCATGCCAGAGCCGGCATAACCTTCGAACGGCTTGGCCATGAAACAGGCGGTGATACCGTGCATCCGCGCCTGCATCCGAACGATCCGCTTCAGTCGCAGCAGATCATCGGCGGCCTGCATGATCCCGTCGCGGTAATGAAGGGTCAGTTCGTATTGCCCCGGCGCGTATTCCGAAATCATCGTCTCGGCCTTGATCCCGGCCAGTTTGGCGGCCGCGTAGATATCGGCAAACAGCGGCATCATTCCGTGCAGGTGATCAACCGAATATACCTCGGTCCGAAGGCTGCGCCGCCCATCCAGCACGTCGGCGGCCGGCATGATGTTGCCGTTGCCGTCGCGTTCGTTCGAAAGCAGAAAGAATTCCAGTTCGAAGGCACCGGCGGGTGTCAGCCCGTCTGCAGCGAAGGCATCGACCTGCCGTTGCAGCGCATGGCGCGGGTCTGATGTCATCGGCGCACCGTCAAGCGTGTAGAGCGACAGAAAGACCTCTCCACGTGGCGGGGTGGTGTTGTGCAGCGGCACAAGGGTGCCCGGGACCGGCCAGGCCCGCAGGTCGCCATCGCCCTGTTCCCAGATCAGCCCGGTTTCATCCACGTCCTCGCCGCAGACATCAAGCCCGAGAATGGAAATCGGCATGTGGCGGCCAGAACCGTAGAGCGACAACAACTCGTGCCGCCGGATGACCTTGCCGCGTCCGATGCCGTTGGAATCGTGCAGGACGATGTCAAACGCTTCGATCTCGGGATGGGCGGCCAGAAAGGCCTCGGCCTCGGAGAGCGTGGCCCCGGAGGGGCAGGTCTGGGTCGTCATGGTCAGCTCCGTTCAAATAGCAGCGATAGGGTTTCGTCGAAGGCGGCAATCAGGCGGTCGATCTGTGGGTCTGTCGTGACCGGACTGACAAGCATCATGTTGTGGAAGGGCGCGATCAGGCATCCCCTGTTCAGCAATGCCGTATGGATCACCGCTTCGAGCGCGGGCAAGTGGGCTGCCGCCGCCTCGGTACCGTTTCTAAGCGGACCGGGGGCGCAGATGAACTCGACCCGGGCGCCGACCCGCACGACATGCCAGGGCGCGCCATGCGCGTCGATGGCTTTTGCCAGACCGTCCTGAAGACGCGCGGCGCCGCGTTCCATCCTCTCGAAAGCGTCCGCAGTCATCACCTCGCTCAGGGTTGCCCGCAGACAGGCGAACTGCATCGGGTTGGCCGAAAGTGTCGTGCCCATGCCGGAATGGCCCGAAGCGCGGGCGGCATTGGCGGCCTTGTATCGTTCCGCCACAGTCGGGCGAAGCCCCCAAACCGCCGTCGGCATGCCACCGGCCACGCATTTACCCGCGACAAAGATATCGGGGGTCAACCCGTGAACCCGGGTATATCCGCCAAGCCCCGAGGACATCGTATGCGTTTCGTCGATGATCAGAAGCGTATCGTGCAGGTCGGCAAGACGCCGCAGGCCCGCATGGAATTCCGGATCGGGCAGCACCATGCAAGAATTTGTCATCACCGGTTCGGTCAGGATCGCCGCGACATCGCCACTGGCAAGCGCGGCCTCGACACCGGCCAGATCGTTGAATTCAACAGCCACCGCGCCCTCGCTCAGGTCGCTCATCTGGCCCATCAAACCGGCACGGGTGACGGTTTGGCCGTCCTTCAACTCGACCATCGCGTCGTCGACCGTGCCATGATAGCAACCGTGGAACACCAGCACCTTGCGACGTCCTGTCACCGCGCGGGCGACACGAAGGGCAAAGCGATTGGCGTCCGTTGCCGTGGTGGCGATCTGCCAGAGATATGTGCCGAAGGTTTCTGACAACAGGCGGCCCGCCTCAAGCGCGGCTTCGGTTGGCAGCATGTAGGTCAGACCGTTGCGGGCTTGCGCCTGAATGGCCTGTGCCACCGGCTCGGGCGAATGGCCGAACATCGACCCCGTATCGCCAAGGCAGAAATCATCAATCCGGTTCCCGTCGATATCCGTCAGCTCGGCCTTGCTGGCGCGCGCGACCAGCATGGGAAAAGGCATCGGCCAATCCGCCATCCAGTGCATTGGGACATCATCAAGATAGGCCCCGGCCCCTTCTTGAAGTGTCGCGTGGGTTTTGGGGCGGCGCGACGCGTAAACCTTGGCCTCGCCTGCAGCAAAGGCGGAAAGCCGGTCAGCGCAAACGCCGCCGATCAACGAAGGAAAGTTAGACATTGTATGACGGACCTCTACGCGATTGTTGCACGTTTTGATCAAAATGCCATGCGGCCTGTCAATCGCCATCAAATTTGCATTATTCCGAATGATCGCTGCTTTTTGATCAAAAACAAAGGCACACGGAAACGGGACATGAGTGCCTGTATGGAACCCGGGTTTGAAAAAGCGCAGGCAAGACGCCCGACACCGGGATCAGGAGCTGTAAGACCAACGCAAACTCTGTCCTTGATCGGCCATGCACTTTGCCCTTTATGCGACGCAGAGAACCGCCCCACCCAGAATGATCGGCGGTTCGACAGGCGATATGATCCACCGCATGCACATCAAACGAGGTTTATGCCGGACAACGCGCGGTGTTTCGTGTCACGGCCGTTTTCAAATCAACCCATCGTTACGCAGCACCGAGAGCGTTTCGCGCGCAATAATCAACTCTTCATCCGTCGGAATGACATAAAGGCCGATCCTGCTGTCCGGAGTTGAAATTTTTTGCGCCCCTTCTGCATTAGCGACCGGGTCAAGGATCGCGCCAAGCCAAGTCAGGCGGCGCACAATCCGCGCACGTATTTCCGGAGAGTTCTCACCGATGCCGGCGGTGAAGACAAAACCATCAAGACCGCCAAGGGCGGCAACCAGCATGCCCGCGTGCAAGCCACATCTGTGGACAAAGTGATCAATCGCAAATGCGGCCTTTGGATCTTTGCTGGCGAGCAGATCGCGGACATCATTGGAAATTCCGGACAGTCCCTTGAGGCCCGCATCGTGGTAGAGCAGATCCGAGACCGCTTCGGCGCTCATGCCCTTGTGCCGGATCAGATGCAGCACGACACCCGGATCAAGTTGACCGGGGCGCGTGCCCATCGGCAACCCGTCTAGCGCGGTAAAACCCATGGTGCTATCGACACTTTGGCCATCCTGCAGGGCGCACATAGACGCCCCGCTGCCCAGATGAGCCACGATCACGCGACCTTTCGCAATCTCGGGCGCAACAGAGGACAGTTGCTGGGAAATATACTCATAGGACAGACCATGGAAGCCGTAGCGCCTTATCCCCTCTTCGTAAAACGCGAACGGCAATGCATAGCAATCCACATGCGCCGGATGGGTGCGGTGAAAGGCGGTATCGAAACAGGCGACCTGTGGCAGATGCGAGGCCACCTGCATGGCCTGCCGGATCGGGGCAAGATTGTTCGGCTGATGAAGTGGTGCGAGATCCTGATAGGTGGAAAGTTTTTCCAGCGTCTTCAGATCGATTTGAACCGGCTCGGCGTAATCCGGCCCCCCGTGTACAACCCGGTGCCCCACCGCGCAAAGCCTGACCCCGGACAAGCCACGCACCCAATCCCCCATGAGCGCAATTGCCGTGGGCAGGTCCGGAATTTTCGCGGCCGTCCATTCCTGATCAGCCAGGATTGCGCCCGCACCATCTTCCACTTTCAGCGCAGGGCGCACCCCGATACCGTCAAACTGCCCGCGTTGCAGGCATGTCAGTGTTTCCCCGTCCACTGCGAATAACTGGAACTTCAGACTTGAAGAGCCCGCGTTCAGTACAAGTATTGCGTCCTGTTGTGCCAAACCCCTATTCCTCTGCAGAAAGATGCCGGCCTATAGACCGCCCACACTGGCTTTTTTAACTTTTAGCCTTGACCGGGAACTTCTTAAAGGGGGACCTGATGAACAGATTTACAGGCAGTATTTTGTCGGAAATTGCTTGCCCCGGCACAGTGCCGAGTATCGCGAATACGCAGGCAGGTGCTGTCAGACGAATGCGAAACAGTCTCTGCTTGCCGATAAACGTCGCAACTGAAGCGGAACAAAGTTGGCGCTATTCGGCGAGAGCTGCGCTTCGTCTGGTCTTGAAATTGTCTCTGCTGTGAAGAGCGCGTTCCTGATTGAAGTGGTTATGGACGGAAGAGTGGGCGGCGGCGAACGTCTACAAACTTCGCATGCGCCGAAACTGTTGCATTGCGCGTTCTCGTCGTCGAAACGGCAAGTGTGAATTCTCGGCTCGGTTGTTCAGCCAGCGATCGGTTTCCTCCCCTTTTGGCGTTGCCGTTGTCCTTCATCGCCAAGCCATAAGAACGCAGTTTACCGGTCGCGATGATCTGCGACTGACTGTGGCGCTTCATGGATTTCCTGAGGGCTTTCAAAGCAGACTTGCGATCTCGGCGCTTGGAGACATAGCTTTCCAGCACCTCACCTTCGTGGTCACCCGCCCGACAAAGGTAGTGACGCTCGCCGTTGAACTTCACAAAAACCCTCGTTCAGATGCCACCACCAATTTGACTACGCACGCATCCGAGTGACCCGGTTTCGCCAGATCTCAGACGCAAACATCGGACCGAACAGGTTCCACCAGAACCGAACAGTTTCATGGCTGATTTCAACGCCGTGCTGATGCAGCAGGTCTTTAACATCCCGAAGCGGCGGTGGAAAACGAACATTCATAATCACCGGCCAAGCGGATGATCTCAGACCAGGTCCTGAAATAACGGAACGAGTTCCCTTGGGTCACCGTAGAACGGCAGGAAATCGCTCTACCCCGCTTAAGTCAGTTTTGTCTGACAGTGTCCTCATCGTCACTTCAGATGCAGTAAAAACAGGCTGAACAACTCTGCTTGGGAAGATATCTGCAACTTTCTGTAGATATTCCGGCGGTGGGTTTTGACAGTGGGCAACGAAATACCCAAGTTCAGCGAGATTGATCTGCTGCTATGACCGATAAGGATCAACTGTGCGATTTCCTGTTCGCGCGCGGTCAGTGCTTCGCCTCCGAAGTCGTGAAACCTGTCTTCCTGATCGGACTCGGTATTTTCCGCATCAAAACTGCACGGGTTCAGATCAAACTGGCGCAACAAAATGCTGTTTAAGAATTGGGAAAAGCCTGTTCAAAGACGACTGGCACTCGAACGTTTGCTGGCTGCCAAGCGGTGTCATGAAACTGAAATCCAGAGATGTTCCATTCGGCAAGTTGATCAGCACAATGACCTCGGCCATGTTTTTCGGCCATCCCGGCGTGCGGTAGCCGATGGGTTCGGTGTCTTCGATATGCACATCGACGTTATGTTCATCGATCATGCTTTGCCTGTCGTTCTGGATAAAGTCGGAAATCAGATAAACACCTGCCTCTTTTCCCGTACGAAACGCGCGGTAGGCGGGATTGATCACATATGTGTAGTTCACATAATTTCTTAGCCCCCGTTCATACCCTGTAGGTTCGGGACAATTCGCAAGGACAGCCGGGGCCAGATTTTTCCGGTACAGGAACACATGAAAGTGTTGGTATCCGAACTTTGTTTCCAGCAGGTCCGCCAGATCCTGAGTGAAACTGTCACGCCCCAGAATTTCGATCAGGGAAATGATCAACGCATCACTTAGCGCAGGATAATCCGCCGTCGGTGTGTCGTGTTTCATGATGTGAAACGCCCAACCTGAAAGTCACACCCTATTAACAGGGACAAACCGCTTTCGATCAAGCTGCAAGACACAAACAGGCGCGCGCCCGATGTCTCATCCTTTGGGATGATAGGGCTTTGAGTATTTTTGGCAGACACTTTGAACGGGTGCAAAAATCGCATTAAAACGGCAGGACCAGAATGGGTATGGCTTTCCCGATTTCGCAAGTACGTGCGCTGTTCCCTTCGCTTTCTGTTCAGGATAGCGACGTGGACAGGGTGTATCTGGATAACCCGGCCGGCACGCAGGTGCCCGCATCGGTTGTCGATGCGATTGGACACTATCTGCTGAACCATTCCAGCAATGCCGGTGGCAATTTCCGAACCAGCATCGAAACTGATCGTGTCTGGTTGCAGGCCCATGAAGACATGGCCGTTTTTCTTGGGGCGGCATCGGCCTCTGAAATCATAATCGGCCAAAGCATGACAACGCTGACGTTTCACATGTCGCGCAGTATCTGCCACGATTTCAAACCCGGCGACCAGATTGTGATCAGCCGCATGGAACACGAAGGCAATGTCGGCCCATGGCTGGAAATCGCCAAGGACAAAGGGCTGGACATCCGCTGGGTCGATTTCAATCGTGAAAGCTGGCAGGTCGAACCCGAGGATCTTGCCGCACAAATCGGGCCGCGCACCCGCCTTGTTGCACTGAATTTTGCCAGCAACATGACAGGGGCGATCAACAACGTGCCGGAGCTGGTCAAAGTGGCGCACGACGTCGGCGCTTTGGTTTATGTCGATGCGGTGCAACTCGCGCCCCACCATCTGGTTGATGTGCAATCCCTTGGGTGTGATTTTCTGGCCTGTTCGTCTTACAAATTTTTCGGCCCGCATATGGGCATTGTCTGGGGCAAAAAGGAAATCCTGCAGGGTCTTTACCCCTATAAAGGCCGCTGTGTGTCCGATGACTGCCCCGACCGGTTTGAAACGGGAACGCCGCAGTTCGAACTTTTGGCGGGGCTGTCCGCAACCGTCGCCTATTTCGAAGACTTGGGCCGGATGACCGGTGGCAGCGGAGCGCGGCGTACCCTGATTGCCCATGCCTATGAAGCCGCCCGCGCCTACGAAGAGCCGCTGACCAATTCGCTGATCGCCGGATTACAGGACATTCCCGGCGTCACGATCTATGGTATCGTCAATCCAAACCGCATTGGCGAACGTGTGCCCACGGTGTCCTTTAGACATGCCAATGTGCCACCTGCCCGTATTGCATCAGCCCTTGGACAGGCGGGAATGTTTGTTTGGCACGGTCACAATTACGCATACGAGCCTGCCCGCGCCCTGAACCTTCCGATTGAAGAAGGCGTCGTGCGGGTCGGGCTGGCCCACTACAATACTAAATCCGAGGTAGAGCGTACGCTGGAAGAGATTTCAAAAACCGTCACACAAGCCGGATAGAAACCGGCGGACATCCCCTGACATGGAGTAGGATAGGAAAATGACGACAGTAAACAAACTACTAGCTGCGGCCTTTGCCGTAATTGCCTTGGGAACATCGGCCTCGGCTGAAAAACTGCGGGTCGGAATGGAGTGTACATATGCCCCGTTCAATTACCGTACCGATGCGGGCGAACTTGCGGGCTATGATGTCGACGTTGCAAAAGGTGTGGCCGAGATCATCGGAGCTGAACTGGAATATGTCTGCCAGCAATGGGATGGTATGATCCCTGCGCTTTTGGCGAACAAATTCGATCTGATCGTGGCGTCGATGTCGATCACCGAAAGCCGTCTTGAAAAGATCGATTTTTCCAGCCCCTACCGGGATTCCGTGGGCCGCATCGTTGGCAAGTCAGATCAGGATCTGAATCTTTTTGATCCGTCGGGCAACCCGATCCCCGAAAATTTTGCCGGTTTGCGGATCGGGCTGGAGCGCGCATCGACCTACGAAAGCTGGTTCAACGCGAAGCTGCCGGATGCCGAAATCGTCCTGTATGACGGATCAGAGCCATTGTATCTTGATCTGGTCAATGGGCGCGTCGATGCCATCATGACCAATCCGATGAAGGCGCATCTTCGCTTTTTGGCGACCGACGAAGGAAGTGGCTTTGAGTTCATCAGCCCGGCCATCAGCGAGGTCGAGTTTTTCGGCACCGGTGTCGGCATCGGACTAAGACAAGGCCAGCCGGAACTTAAGGCCCGGTTGGACGGTGCGATCAAGCAATTGATTAATGACGGGAAGCTTACAGAATATGCGCTGAAGTATTTCCCATTCCCGATCCATAACGAAGAATGGGGCGACAGCTGAACCCACGACACAAGGCGGCGCAGTGATCCAATGCGCCGCCTTACCTCTTCACAAAATCGCGCCACCGGAAACTGAAAGGGCAAAAATTGGAAGTCTTGTCAGGATGGTGGGATGATTTCTTTTGGGGGTCTGTGGTTGTTGCGCAGGTGTTTCTGGCCTCGCTGGTCCTGATGGTCATTTTCGGACTTATCGGGGCCGCGGCCAAACTGTCCGACAACCGCGTCGCACAGAAAATCGCGGGGGCATATACGGTTGTGTTTCGCGGCACGCCCGAAATTCTGGTGATCCTGCTGTTGTATTTCGGATCGGCCATCACGCTGACGGCGATTGCGCAAATCTTCAACCCCGAGATCAAGTTTCTGGATGTACCGCCCTTTTGGGCGGGCACAATCGCGATTGCGCTGATTGTCGGGTCTTATGCCACCGAAACCTTTCGCGGCGCGTTTCTGGGGGTGAAACCCGGCAGTATCGAGGCGGCCCACGCTTTGGGCATGTCGAATTTCCAGACGTTCTTCTATGTCCGCGTGCCCGAGATGTGGCGCCTTGCCCTGCCCGCTTTTGGCAACCACATGCTGTCGCTGATCAAAGACACCGCGCTGATTTCGATCATCGGGCTGAACGAAACGCTGTTCGTGGCCAAACAGGCGATCGGAACAACGGGCAAGCCGTTCACGATGTATATCGTCGTCGGTCTGATTTATCTGGGGTTTTCCACAGTGATTACACTGACCGTCATGGCGCTTGAACGCTATGGGCAGCGCCATATGAGGGCAAGCTCATGAGCTTTGATCTGTCCCTGATTGCGGATGCCTTGCCAAAGATGCTGATGGGCATCGGGCTGACCTTTCAACTTTTGGTGCTGTCTGCCGTTCTGGGCCTGATGCTGGCCATCGGGCTGATGCTGATGCGGATCAGTGGAAAATGGTACCTGTCCTGGCCTGCGCAGGTTTACATCTACGTTTTCCGCGGCACGCCCATTCTGGTTCAGATCTTCATCGTATATTACGGGTTCCCGCAACTGGAATTTATTCGCGAAAGCATTCTTTGGCCGATATTCCGCGATCCGTTCGGCTGTGCCATTGTAGCGCTGACCCTGAACACAGGGGCCTACGTGTCCGAAATCCTGCGCGGCGGTGTCTTGGGCGTGGATCGCGGCATACTCGAGGCAGGCGAGGCGCTTGGCCTGTCGAAAACGCAAAGATTTGTCTATCTGACCACACCGATTGCCACGCGACTGGCGCTGCCGGCCTATGGCAACGACATCATCAGCCTGCTGAAATCAACCGCGCTGGCCAGCACCATTACACTGGCCGACATGACAGGCATTGCCCGCACGATTGTCGCGCAAACCTTTGCGCCCTACGAAATCTTTGTTTCGTTGGCGATCGTCTACATGATCCTGACGTTCTTTATTCAGAAATTCCTTGCCCGGATCGAACGATACCTTGGCCGCTACACCGAAAGGGAGGGCTGACATGACATCTACGCAACCGCTTATCCAGATGCAGCATGTAGGCAAGCATTTTGGCAGCTTCAAAGCGCTGAACGACATCAACCTGAACGTCACCAAAGGCGAACGTATCGTCGTATGCGGCCCGTCGGGATCGGGCAAATCGACGATGATCCGCTGCATTAACCGGCTGGAGAAACACGACGAAGGCACGATCATAATCGACGGGATCGAACTGACCGATCAGTTGAAGGATCTGAACGCGGTGCGGCGCGAGGTTGGCATGGTTTTCCAGAGTTTTAACCTGTTTCCGCACATGACGATCCTGAAGAACCTGATGCTGGCCCAACGTCTGGTTCGCAAGACGAAAAAAGAAACCGCGCGCGACATTGCGATGCAATATCTGGAACGCGTCAAAATTCCCGAACAGGCGAACAAGTACCCGATCCAGCTCTCCGGTGGGCAACAGCAGCGCGTGGCCATTGCCCGCGCCCTGTGCATGAACCCCGAGGTTATTCTGTTTGACGAACCGACCTCGGCGCTTGATCCGGAAATGATCAACGAAGTGCTTGAGGTCATGGTTGATCTGGCAAAAGACGGAATGACGATGATCTGCGTCACCCATGAAATGGGATTTGCCCGTTCCGTTGCAGACCGCGTGATCTTTATGGATGGCGGCGAGATTGTGGAAGAAGCAGAACCGCAAGAGTTTTTTAGCAATCCCAAAAACGCACGCACCAAATTGTTCCTCAGCCAAATTTTATCGCATTAAAGGTATCCTGAATGTCCACCGAAATGCCCCCGCACAGCGACTTTATGGCCTTCGCCGAGACACTGGCAGACCAAAGCCGGTCCATGTTGCTTAAGGCGCGCCAATCCGCGCCGGATGTCGCGCTAAAGGCGGACGCGTCTTTTGTGACCGCAACAGATAAGGCAGTTGAAACCGCCTTGCGCGAGATGATCCTGAAGACGTACCCGGCGCACGGAATTCTGGGTGAAGAATTCGACAACATAAATCTCGATGCAGAATTTGCCTGGGTCATCGACCCGATAGATGGCACTGCCCCGTTTATCGCGGGCATCCCTGTTTATGGTACGCTGATCGGATTGGCATGGCGCGGAAAGCCTTTTCTTGGCGTGATCGACCATCCGGCAACCGCAGAACGTTGGGTCGGGGTTTCACATCGTTTCGCCCAGCATAACGGCAGCCCGGTGCGGGTGCGTCCCTGCGCATCGATGGAAACTGCACTGGTGACGTGCAGCAATTCCGATTTCATGTCTGATGCCGAACGGACCCGCTTTGCAGATATCCGCAAACGGGCACAATACGTTCAATATGGCGGCTCTTGTTATGCCTATGCGGTATTGTCATCCGGCAAAACCGATCTGGCGATTGACGGCGGGCTGGACCCCTTTGACGTCTATGCCTGTGCCGCCGTTATCGAAGGTGCCGGTGGATGCGTGTCTGACTGGAACGGAAATGCACTGACATTTGATATGGTGGGCAACATCGTGGCGGCAGGTGATCGCGCCCGTCTGGACGAAGCTGTATCGATCCTGAAAACGTGAAGCCCTTGAAAAGCAACGCGTGACCAATGCGGCGTACTCCGACTTGCCCGTAGACACGGCAACGCGAACGGCGGCAGCGCTGGAATACCACCCCACCCGCCGAACATGCTTTATCTGATGGTGCTATTTCTACGCTCTAAAAAACGGTGATGACCGAAAGCCTCAACAGGCTTCCCTCGGGGCCATTGTTGTTGTTCCAGATTACTTCACCGTAAGACGCTTGCAGGTTTACACCACTTGGCAGGACGTGGTTCACCGACAGACCCACTGAAAAAGCTTCCTGCCTGTCGTCGTTGGAAACGCCGTTGGTGGATGTCTTTCCGCCGTATTCGTAAATGGCATCAAGCGAGGCCCAAAACGACGCGCCAAAATTGCGAGTGTAATGGGCCTCAACCGTAAAAATCGGGTCTTGTCCGGTGCTGCCGGATCCTCCGAAAGGGGTGTTGTTGTCACCAAAGAACGTAACCGAAGGCAGCACTTCGATCGTAGAGCGGTTGGGGTCCAGCAAAGACTGGCCCATGACATAAGTTGTTGGCAGACCAATCTGGAACGCATACCGGTTCGCACCGGTGTTCAGAACCTGATCTGAATCATAGGCCCCAACCGGAAGAAACGCTTTGCCAAGCAGGCCGATCTGTAGCCCCGGTTCGTGCGACGCAAATTCGGCCGGACTGTTCAGGGCTGGTGAGCCGACAAAACCGTAGACTGCGCCAATCTGTAAATCAAAAAGGCCACTTTGATCGCCGGTCAGGCGTGCGGGGGCGCCACCACCAAGATCAAACGATCCCTCGACAGAGCCTGCCGATAAAACAAAGAAAGCCCCGAACGAGTTTCCGTTTACGTCAAAGGTTTGCGTGTACTGGAAGGCGCCAACATTCACGTTGATGTCGGAGTTTTGAAGCACAGCCCCGGGGCTGAAGGTTTGGTTGCCGTCCAGCGACATAAACAGGAATCTTCCTGATTTTGTGCCGGTCGGAACAAGCTGATAGGCACGCGGGCCGTCGCCACCGGCAGCAAAGGCATATGACGCCGGAAAAAGCGCCGCTATTGTCAGGGCGAAAACGCCGAGTTTCCAAAGTTTTTTCATCAGTGCTTTCAAAACTCCTGCATGACCACGACACGGGACATGGATCACCGCATAATGTTAGTTGCGATGTTTTTACCAAACGACCTGAGTGGTGCAAGAGGCAGACGCTCGGAACCGCTGGCAGTCGGGTGGTCCGGCCTCACGCCGGACACCCAAAATTCACGAAGCAGCGGACCTTGCCAGCGGCACAGCCTGTCACGTGCCCCGGGATCATTCGCCCACCGGTTCCAGATCGCCGATCTTCCAGCTTTTGTCGAACCACGGCTCAAGCGGCCCATAAAGCCTGAACAACACGAAATAACCCTTGCCCGGCATGGTCTGGACCCAGTTGGACTCCTGACCTTGCGGTGCCTTGGGGCCGAACCACACGGTGGCGGACCCGTCTGCACTCACTGTCAGCGCCTTGTCGTTGCTGTCTACACCCGCCAGCTTCTGATCTGTCTCCAGCAGCGATCGGGTCTGGTTGTCGTAGACGACGAAAGACCAGAAATCCTTGGCCGGAACCGGGCCGGGAAGTGTGATCTTGTAAGTCGTGTCACCATCCAGGAAATCACCTTTGGAATCGCGGGTCGTCATGGCATAGGCCGAACCTGCGCCTGCCTTTTTCAGCGTCATCGCAGGGGTGATCCCGGTAAACCCGTAAAAGAACATTGTGGCCGCATCCATCAGTTGCACTGGCCCGTCCTGAAACAGGTAGCTTCCGCCGATGAATGTCGTGAACCATTGCCGGTCATCGTAGAATTTCGCCGATGGGTCACGCGACGCGAACAGGAACGTACGCGCCGTGGCGTTGCCCACGGCGGCGGCCTCGGTCAGGATTTTCTTCATCCGGTCGTCTGGGGCAAAGTCCTGCCCCTTGCGGATGCCAATCGAAGCATAAAGGCCAACCGTTGCCGGATCGACCCAATCGGCCGGCTCGGCCTGTACGACCTCATTCAGTTCGTCGAAGAAACTGATGTCGTTGGCGCTGATCGTGTTGAACTGCTGGCCTGACGCATTGACGAACGTGGTCGATGGCGGATTGTCGGCAGAGGATAGCGGATAGACCTTGGTGCCCGCCTTCACATGAGCGACAGCGCTCGCCACGTCGCCGTTTTCAACAAAGGCCCGAAAGAAAAGAAGCAAGGTGTTGGTGCGCGGCTTCTGCACGAAATATCCCGTTTCGGGCATGGCATCGGTATTGCCGGGCGGCACAAAAAGGTATTTTCCGCCCTTGCCCGCATCCGGTCCGGTCAGCCCGATATCGTTGACCCAGCGGAAATTCGCATCATCAACGGGGCCAAGGACACCGGTCGGCACCTCCAGCACCATCGGCCCTTTGGACAGGTCGAAACAGGTGAAACCATAGACCGTGGTGGTATTCGGCGTCAGAAACAGGGATTTGGCATCCATGAGATTTTCGGTGATGCCGAAGGCTTCGTTCGTCTTGATGCCAATGCTATCAAATCCATTGCACGCCGCGCGGATCGAGGTGGCGGAAACCCCGGTTAGAAAAGACTGCACGCCGCGCATGAAATCCAGGTTGTCATAGACCAGTTCGACGGTCGTGTCGTCGGGCGCGCCGTCCTTGAAATCGAGCGTGCCGATGCGGGTATCCGCGCTGTCGGGTGTTGTGATCTTGGCGGGAACATCTGCCGTGTAGGTGGCTGTAGCTTGCGCCCATGCCGCAGAGCCTGCGACCATCGCCGCGGCGAAGACAACAGGCAGAATTCCGGCTGGTCCTGTACCACCGGCACCACGCTTAAGCTGTGTTCGTTTCATTCGACATCTCCAATTTGAAGTCCTTAATTTCTTGGCTGCTATGCTGCCTGCAAAGCTGTCTATCAAGCCGTCATAGATTCTACCGTTAGAGTGCCGCCCGTCGGTATGCGCGACCGTTCACACCGGCGACGGAGCGTGGCGTCGGCGCCATGCCTATCACGTCAATGAAAAGCGAGACATCTTCTCTTGGCACCGGCATTTCGCCATTAATGATCGTAACGGTTTGGAGAAGGTTGTCACCCTAAATCACCGGGCCGCGCAACCCGACGACGGTCTGGCGCAACTTGCCATTCTCGAAGAACGAAAGACCGGCGTTGGGCGGATGAGTGCAAAAAAAAATCCAAACGTGGCAGACGCAAGTTGTTATCGGTTCTAATGGGTAAGTGATCTACAATTTTGTGCTTAAATGGAATGTCGCGGATGCCGATAAACACTGAAGCAGACATCGGCAAAACAGATCCAAACGGCAGCTTCGCCCCACACACAAAACCTTGGCACATACGACTACGACTAACCGCTTCTCATCAGTCATTGTAGGCTCCTATTGTCACGACAGAACAACTCGCTCACTCTCAGCGGTCCTTGGGTATTGTATATGCGACGAATGAAGATGATTGGCTTTACCAAACCAGTGATCTCAGTGTTTCGAAATCCGAACACCATATGGACACTGGCTTTGTCAACAAAGGTTGCATAGGCAAGTGTTTCGATTGCCAAGTCGGCCTTGAAAATGTTCCTCCCATTGCTCCAGACGAGTTCATCATCAGTGAAATTTACAGAGATTGGACCGCGATGCTGAAGGCTTGCATTCGACCATTCCGAGCATGAATAGCCTTCGGCACACACTAGGGCAGGAAAAGAGAAGAAATAGGAGGCGGTTCAGCGTGCATCTAATAATGCACAAAGTATAAATAATGGGCTTTTCAACATAGCCTCCAAAATCCCCGAGTTCCTACGCAGCCACGAGCTAATTCAGCTCCAAACTTCCATGGAGGGTATTTTAAAGGCCGGTATAACAAGAAAAATAACAACCATTATGAACAGAGAGCAAGTGGCGGAGGGCGTGGGATTCGAACCCACGGTACGCTCTCACGCACGCCGGTTTTCAAGACCGGTGCATTCGACCACTCTGCCAGCCCTCCTGACACGCCCTCGTAACGGGGCGGGTTTGATTCTGAAACCACAAATATTTCCACAAAAGACGGGGCTTTTTTGCCGACTTGGGCGCAGATGGCTTTTCTTGCGACCGCGAGCGCGCTAGAGTTGGCGCAAACAGGCTGAAAAAGCCTGCTCTATCAGGACCGGATAACCGGCCGATCGCGGCACGTCGAGGCTTGGCGGCCCGCGAAAACAGGCAAAGGGCGTGGAAATGGGCAGTGGTATACTCCAACGGACCAGTCAGGCAGCACTTATCAGTGTTTTGGCCTTGATCGTGGCGGGATGTGACGAAAACGGTCAGTTTTCGATGGGGGCGCTGAGCCCTGAAAAAGAAAGCAGCAGCACAACAGAGGCCAGCGGCACAGGCACGGAACGCGATGTCGAAGCCCCCGAAGTGTTTCAGGTGACCGAAGCCGGTCTCTGGGACGGGCGGCCGTCGCTCGGTGGGGTCTGGGTTGCACACCCCGATGTGGAGGATCCAGAACGCGTGATCATCCGCAATTCGGCGAATGACAAATTTGTCGTCGGGGCACTGTTCCGGCGGGAGCGCGATATTCCCGGGCCACGGCTGCAAATCTCGTCTGACGCGGCAGCGGCCCTTGGAATGCTGGCGGGGGCCCCGTCTGAATTGAATGTTACGGCGTTGCGGCGCGAAACCGTAAAAGAAGAAACTCCGGTTGTTGCGGAAGCCGCAGCCGTTGAAGCCCCGGACGAGATTTCGGAAACTTCGCTTGATCCGATCAGTGCGGCGGCCGCCGCGATTGAAGCGTCCGACCCTGCGGCGGTGGACACCGCAGCGGCTGCGCCCGCCGCGCCACCGCCCCCTGCCCCCGCGCCGACGCCGGTCAAATCGTCACTGGCCAAACCGTTCATCCAGATCGGCATTTTCAGCGTCGAAGCAAATGCCGACCGCACCGCGACGCAGATGCGCAGCGCGGGCATGGTGCCGACCGTCAAGGAACAATCGACCAACGGAAAACCGTTCTGGCGGGTTCTGGTGGGTCCGGCCTCGACCAAGGGCGAATTGAACGAATTGCTGAAAAAGATCAAAGCTGAAGGATTTTCCGATGCTTACGCTGTTACAAACTAGCCGCCTGATCAAACGCCGTATCATTGCGGCTGCGATATCGCTGGGCATCATGGCCGGCGCGGTGCAGGCCTTTGAAACCCAGGCGGGCGCGGCCTTTGTGATTGATCAGAAGACCAACACCGTCTTGCTGAGCAAGAACGCAGATGTCCCGTTGCCACCTGCCTCGATGTCCAAGCTGATGACGTTGTACATGGCATTCGAGGCTTTGCGTGACGGGCGGCTCACGCTGAACGAAAAGCTGCCGGTATCCACTCATGCGATGAGCTATGGCGGATCAACGATGTTTCTGGACACGACAGATCGCGTATCCGTCGAAGACCTGTTGCGCGGGATCGTCGTATTATCGGGCAATGATGCCTGTGTGGTGATTGCCGAAGCAATCAGCCCCGACGGGACCGAAGCCGGTTTTGCCCGTCTGATGACGCAGCGCGCGCAAAAGCTGGGCATGACCAGTTCGACATTTACCAATTCCAACGGATGGCCGCAGGTCGGGCATCTGATGTCGGTGCGGGATCTGGCGTTGCTGGCCAATCGCCTGATCGTCGATTTTCCGGAATTCTATCCGCTGTTTGCGGAAACCGAATTTGCATTTGACGGGCGCGCGCCCGGCAATTCGCGCAACCGCAACCCGTTGCTGAACCTGAATATCGGTGCCGATGGCCTGAAAACCGGCCACACGCAAGAGGCCGGCTACGGTCTGGTGGGATCGGCCGTGCAAGGGGACCGGCGGGTGATCTTTGTTCTGTCCGGTCTGGACACGGTTTCCCAACGCGCACAGGAATCCGAAGCGATTGTAAACTGGTCGTTCCGCCAGTTCTCCGAACGTACGCTGGCACCTGCCGGAACGCGGTTTGCTGTGGCTGATGTCTGGATGGGGGCGCAACCCACTGTCGGGCTGGTGGCGGCAGAAGATGTCTCTGTTTTGATGCCCATTCTTTCGGGCAAAGAGGTCTCGGGCGAAGTGGTGTATACCGGTCCGATCAGCGCCCCGATCCAACAAGGCCAGCCCATTGCCGAACTGGTCATCGCGCGCGAGGGTCTGCCCGACACACGCGTGCCATTGGTGGCCGAAACGGCGGTGCCACATGGCGGGTTTCTGTCGCGTGTCAGCACAGCGGGGCAGATATTGCTTGGCCGCATCATCGACAGCCCCGAGGGTGCAATGTGAGCGCCAAAGGCCGGTTTATTTCATTCGAAGGCATCGACGGGTCCGGTAAATCCACGCAAGCGCGCCTATTGGCAGACCGGTTGCGCGATGCCGGGCACGATGTAATTTTGACGCGCGAACCCGGCGGGTCCGCAGGGGCCGAAGAAATCCGCGCGCTGGTGTTGCAGGGCGATCCCGACAGGTGGTCGGCGGAAACCGAAATCCTGTTGTTCACCGCTGCACGGCGCGACCATCTGGAACGCACGATCCTGCCCGCGCTGAACGCCGGTACAACGGTGATCTGTGACCGTTTTGCCGATAGCACCCGCATGTATCAGGGCCTGTCACGCGGTGATCTGCGCGCAATTGTCGACCAGTTGCACGACCTGATGATCGGGCATAGAACCCGACCTGACATTGCTGATCGATATGGATCCGGAAACCGGATTGGGCCGCGCTTTGGCGCGTGAAACCGTAGAAGAACGGTTCGAAGAGTTCGGGCAGGATTTGCAGGACCGGATGCGCGCCGGTTTTCTGGCTCTGGCGCAGGAATTTCCGCACCGGTTCCGCGTGATTGACGGCGCGCGTGATATTGATGATGTGGCCGATGCCGTCGCCCGCGAGACAGAAGCCGCCTTTGCATGACGGATGATGTATATCCCGAACCCGATCGCGTCGACGGCGCGCCGCACCCGCGCGAAACCCTGCACCTGATCGGGCAGGACAAGGCCGCAGTCAGAGTTTCTGAAGCGCGTTTACCAGCGACAGGTTGCACCATGGCTGGATGCTGACCGGGCCGCGCGGTGTGGGCAAGGCCACGCTGGCATGGCGCGATGGCGCGTTTTTTGCTGGCCACGCCTGTGGCGGATGCAAATGATATGTTCGGCGCGCCCCCCGCGCCCACATCCTTGCGCATCGATCCCGATCATCCGGTCGCCCGCCGCATGGCGGCGGGTCCGAACCGGGCCTGTTCGTGCTGCGCCGGCCTTATGACGAAAAAACCAAAAAACTGCGCGAGCAGATCACCGTGGACGAAGTGCGCCGCCTGAAATCGTTTTTTGCGATGTCTGCGGCCGATGGCGGCCGCCGCGTCGTGATTGTGGATGCGGCGGACGAAATGAACACCAGCGCCGCCAACGCCCTGCTGAAACTGCTGGAAGAACCGCCCGCGCGCACCACACTGTTGTTGGTCAGCCACCAGCCGTCGCGGCTCCTGCCCACGATCCGCTCGCGTTGTCGCGAAGTGCGGCTTGGCCCGCTGAATGCATCGGATATGGCCGACGCGCTTGCGCAGGCCGGTGCAGACGCAAGCGCATCACCGCAAGCGCTTGCCGCAACTGTCCGGCGGGTCGGTGGGCGAAGCGATCCGCCTGCTCAATCTGGGCGGGGTCCAGATTTACGCCGAACTGATGGCGCTGCTGGATACGCTGCCCCGTCTGGACCGTCCGCGCGCCCTGGAACTTGCCGAAGCGGCGGCGACACGCGGGGCGGATGACAAGTTTGATCTGCTGATCACCCTGATCGATCTGGCGCTGGCGCGGCTGGCACGCACCGGAGCCACCGGCCACCCGCCCGCCCGAAGCGACCGCGGACGAAGCCGCCACCCTGTCGCGGCTGTCCCCCACGGCACAAAAAGGCGCGCGCATGGGCCGAGTCGCGCGCAGGAAATCAGCGCCCGCCTGCAACATGGGCGGGCGGTTAACCTTGACCCCGCCGCGCTTGTCCTAGATACGGTTTTCAAAATCCAGCAAACCGCCGCGGGATAGCCCCCGCACAGGGGTCAGATGACCGAAACACCCGTCAGATCACCGACAGCCATTGCCACCTTGATTTCCCCGATTTCGAAGGTGATCGCGACGGTTCATCGCACAACGCCGGATGCCGGGTGTGATGCGGATGGTGACGATCTGCACCAAGCTGCGCCTCGAACCCAGTGTGCGCGCCATTGCCGAGGCGCATGAGCCGGTCTTTTACGCCGCAGGCACCCACCCGATGAGCGCGGCGCGACGAACCGTTGGCCACGCGTCGATCAACTGGTCGCGCTGTCGGCGCATCCGAAATTTGTCGGCATCGGCGAAACCGGGCTGGATTACCACTACACCGCCGACAGCGCGGACATTCAGCAGCCAATCCCTGCGCATCCATATCGCCGCGGCGCGCGACACCGGCCTGCCGCTGATCATCCATGCGCGCGATGCAGATGACGACATGGCACGCATCCTGGCCGAAGAATACCGCAACGGGGCCTATACCTGCGTCATGCATTGTTTTTCCTCGGGCGCGGAACTGGCCCGCGCGGCGCTTGATCTGGGGTTCTATCTGTCGATGTCGGGCATCGCCGCCTTTCCCAAAAGCCAGGATCTGCGCGACATCTTTGCCGCCGCCCCGGTGGACCGGATTCTGGTGGAAACCGATGCGCCCTATCTTGCCCCGCCCCCCATCGCGGCAAACGCAACGAACCCGCCTATACGGCCCACACCGCCCGCGCGGGGGCCGAGATTTTCGGGATGGACTACGCCGAATTTGCCGCCCAGACCGAAGCGCAATTTCGACCGCCTGTTTTCCAAAGCGGCCCGCTACAAGGCGGACGCCTGATGGCCGAAATGCGCTTCACCATCCTGGGCTGCGGATCGTCGGGCGGGGTGCCGCGGCTGGGCGGACATTGGGGCGATTGCGACCCCGACAACCCCAAAAACCGCCGGCAGCGCTGTTCGCTGCTGGTCGAACGGATCACGCCGACAGGCACGACCCGCGTTCTGATCGACACCTCACCCGATTTGCGCGCGCAATTGCTGGCGGCGGATGTCGGGCAGCTTGACGGGGTGGTCTACACCCACTACCACGCCGATCATGTGCACGGCATCGATGATCTGCGCATGATCGTGTTCAACATGCGCGAACGGCTGAACGTCTGGGCCGATGGCCCCACGCAAAATGCGCTGTTATGACAGGTTCAGCTATGCGTTTGTACAGCCCGAAGGCTCGTCCTATCCACCGATCCTGAACATGAACACGATTGACGGTGACGTCACCGTATCCGGCGCGGGTGGCGCACTGACCTTTACGCCCTTCACTGGCAATCACGGGGCGATCGATGCACTGGGTTTTCGGATGGGCGACCTGGCCTATCTGCCCGATGCCGCGGAAATCCATGACGCATCGTGGCCGGTTCTGGATGATCTTGAGTGCTGGATTGTCGATGCCCTGCGCCGCGCGCCCCACCCGACCCATGCCCATCTGGACATAACGCTGGACTGGATCGAGCGCGCCGCGCCCAAGCGGGCGGTGCTGACCAATATGCATATCGATCTGGATTATGACACGGTCGCGGCGGAAACC